>NZ_JBEXJR010000017.1:0-174652 GCF_040609235.1 Streptomyces sp. NPDC004732 | reverse complement strand
GGAAGCTAAGCCTCACAGCGCCGATGGTACTGCAGGGGGGACCCTGTGGGAGAGTAGGACGCCGCCGAACTCATTGTAGAGAAAACCCCCGCACCTTTGGTGCGGGGGTTTTCTGCGTTCCAGGCCCCTTCTATGAAGGGCTCACCAACTTCGTGTCGTACGCCAGAATCACCGCCTGGACCCTGTCCCTCGTCTCCGTCTTCGCCAGAATGCGGCCCACGTGCGTCTTCACCGTCGATTCCGCGAGGTGCAGACGAGAGGCGATCTCCGCGTTCGTCCAGCCCTGGCCGATGACCGTCAGGATTTCGCGTTCCCGGTGCGTGAGAGAAGACAGGCGCGGGTGTTCCGCCGGGTCGGAGGAAGCGGCACCGGCCGACGGCAGCTGATCCGCGTACGCGTCGAGGAGTCGACGGGTCAGGCTCGGGGCCACCACCGCGTCGCCCGAGGCGACCGCGCGGATTCCGGAGAGGAGTTCCTCGGGGAGTGCGTCCTTGATGAGGAAGCCGGAGGCTCCGGCGCGGAGCCCCGCGTACGCGTACTCGTCGAGGTCGAACGTCGTGAGGATGAGTACGCGGGTGCGGTCGCCCGACGCGATGATGCGGCGGGTGGCCTCGATGCCGTCGAGTCCGGGCATGCGGATGTCCATCAGGACGACGTCCGGGTGGAGTTCGGCCGTCATGCGGATGGCCTCGCTGCCGTTCCCGGCCTCGCCCACCACTGCCATGTCGTCCTGGCTCTCCAGGAGCATGCGGAAACCGAAGCGTTGCATGGGCTGGTCGTCGACGATGAGCACGGTCGTCACGTTGTCGTCTCGCTGTCCTTCGGGAGATGGAGGTGGACCCGCCATCCGCCGGTCGGGCGGGGAAGCGGTCCGGCCTCAAGTGTGCCGTTGTACAGGGCAGTTCGCTCGCGCATTCCCGTGAGACCGCGGCCCGGGGAGGGGGACGGGGCGGCTGCTGTGCCCGAGTCCGTGCGCGAGTCCGTGCCCGTGTCCGTGACCTCCACGGTGACTCCGTCCGCCGCGTACGTCACGTCGACCGTCGCCGTGGCGTCGGGGCCGCCGTGCTTGAGGGTGTTCGTGAGGGCTTCCTGGACGACGCGGTAGACGGTGAGCTGGCGGCCCGCGGGGACGGTGTCGGGGCTGCCCTGGACCGTGGTGTGTACGGGGAGGCCCGCGGCCCGTACGCCGTCGATGAGTTGGCTCAGGTCGGTGAGGGCCGGTTGCGGGGCGAGCTCGGCGGGGGCCGGGGCGCCGTCGCGCAGGACGTCCAGGAGGCGGCGGAGTTCGCCGAGGGCCTGGCGGCTGGTGGTGCCGATCGCCTCCAGGGCCTGGCCCGCACGCTCGGGGGACTTGGCGGCCGCGTACGAACCGCCGTCCGCGAGGCCCGTGATGACCGACAGGTTGTGTCCGATGATGTCGTGCATCTCGCGGGCTATGCGGGTGCGTTCGGCGGCGGCGGCGAGCTGGGCCTGCTGGTCGCGCTCGACCTCCAGCTGCCGGGCGCGCTCCACGAGCGCCTCGGTGTAGTCCTGGCGGGAGCGCACCGCGATGCCGAGCAGGGCGACCAGGGCGTACGCCCACATGTTCGGGATGATCTGCTGGTCCCAACTGTCCTCGGGATAGCGGATCGCCCCCACGACCAGCGGGGTCGTCATCATCAGGCCCGCCCAGCCGAGCGTCCTGAGGGGCAGCCGCATCGCGATGCTGAAGAGCACGAGCATCTGGATCAGGGCGGCCTGCAGCATGGCCCCGCTCCAGCTGTTGACCAGGCCCGTCACCACCATGACGGTGAGGACCGCCATCGGGTGCCGCCTGCGCCACAGCACGGGCAGCGAGAGCCCCACGGTCATCAGGAAGATCAGCCATCCCGGGACGTCCGTGTTCGGCGCGACGTTGCGCCAGCCGCCGCTCGCGTCGACGAGCGCGGCGCCCACGAAGAAGGCGGTGACCAGCAGATCCCAGACGAGCGGGCGGCGCCTGTCGAAGGCGCGCACCCGCTGGGTCAGTCGCTGGAGGAGCTGGGTGAGGGGGTGTGGCTCGGTCACGGCCTCATCCTCGTACACCACGAACTTCTTGTGGCCTCATACGTCACGTCGCTTGAGCAGCATCGTCGCCGCCGCCAGGATGGCCGCCGCCCACAGGGCGAGCGTGCAGACGGCGGTGCCCGGCGCGATGGTGTTCTCCACCCGGGCCACCGAGCCGAGCGAGCTCGCCGCCTGGGCCGGGAAGTACTTCATGGCGGTCTCGACGGCGTCGAAGGGCAGCATCGCCAGGACCTCGGGCAGGATCAGGACGGAGCCGACGAAGGCGCCGATGGCGCCGGGCACCGAGCGGAGCAGCGCTCCGAGGCCGAGTGCGATGAGGCTGAGCAGGGTGATGGACGTGGCGCTTGTCGTGAGGGCGCCGAACACTCCGGAGTCGGTGAGGGAGAGCTTCTTGTCGCTGTCCGCGAGCCAGATCTGGGCGAGGAGGAACGTGACGACGTTCGTCGCGAGGCACAGGGTGAAGGCGACCGCCGCGAAGACACCGGCCTTGGACCACAGGACGGGCAGGCGGCGCGGGACCGCGGCGAGGGAGGAACGGATCATGCCCGTCGAGTACTCGCCCGCGGTGACGAGGATGCCGAGGACGGCGAGGCAGATCTGGGAGAGCTGGGTGCCGAAGAGGGTGAAGACGATGGTGTCGACCTCTGAGTCGTCACCGTCGTAGGTGACGCCCATGGTGATGCCGACCGCGATGACCAGGAAGCTCGCGGTGATCAGGGTGATCCACGTCGAGCGGAGCGTCCACAGCTTGTGCCACTCGGAGCGGACGATGCCCTTGGTGCTGAGGCGGTAGGCGGTGGCCGAGTTGCGGGCGGGTGCCGAGCGGTCGGCGGTGAGGGTGGCGCTCATGCCGCGACTCCTTCCGGACGAGGGGTGGTGGCAGGGGCGCTGGGGGCGTTGGTGGACACGTACTCGACCGAGTCGCGGGTGAGGTCCATGAACGCCTGCTCCAACGACGCCGTGTGAGGGGTCAGTTCGAAGAGGGGGATGCCGTGGGCGGCCGCGGTGCGGCCGATGTGCTCGGCGTCGGTGCCGCGCACGTCGAGGACGCCCGGGGTGTCGCCGGAGATCCGCACGCCCGGTGCCGCGAGCAGCTCGGTCAGGTGGCCCGCCTCGGGGGTCACGACCTTGACCGCGCCGGTGCCCGACTCGCGTACGAAGCGTTCGACGGTGGTGTCCGCGAGGAGTTTGCCGCGGCCGATGATGATCAGGTGCTCGGCGGTGAGCGCCATCTCGCTCATGAGGTGTGAGGAGACGAGGACCGTACGGCCCTCCGCGGCAAGGGACTTGAGGAGGTTGCGGATCCACAGGACGCCCTCGGGGTCGAGGCCGTTGACCGGCTCGTCGAGGATCACCGTGGAGGGGTCGCCGAGCAGGGCGGCCGCGATGCCCAGGCGCTGTCCCATGCCGAGGGAGAAGCCCTTGACGCGCTTGCGGGCGACCTCGTGGATGCCCGCCAGGTCCAGGACCGCGTCGACGCGGCTCTTCGGGATGGAGTGGGTGTGGGCGAGCGCCATCAGGTGGTGGTACGCGGAGCGGCCCGGGTGGACCGAGCGGGCCTCCAGGAGGGCGCCGACCTCGTGCAGGGGCGCGGGGTGGGCCGCGTAGGCGCGGTCGCCGATGGTGGCGCGGCCGCTGGTGGGGGCGTCGAGGCCGACGAGCATCCGCATGGTGGTGGACTTCCCCGCGCCGTTGGGGCCGAGGAAGCCGGTGACGGTGCCGGGGAGCACCTCGAAGCTGAGGTCGTCGACGGCCTTCTTGGCGGACTTGCCGCCGTAGTGCTTGGTCAGTCCGTATGCCCTAATCATGTTTTCGATGGTGGCGTGCGCGGGGGCGCGGATCGTCGGACCGGGGGCGGGCAGTGGGAGCGGGCGATAGTACTCGGGTACGACGGCGACCCCGAGGTGCCCCTTGACGGCGGAACCTAGGATCACGGCATGGAACACGAGTACGTCGTACGAACCGTTCGCGCCGACGAGTGGCCGCAGGTCAGGGAGCTTCGGCTGGCCGCGCTGCGGGACCCGGCGGCGCCGGTCGCCTTCCTGGAGACGTACGAGGAGGCCGCGGCGAAGCCCGACTCGTACTGGCAGGAGCGTGCCGCGGGGGCCTCACGCGGGCTGTCGGCCCGGCAGTTCGTGGCGGTGGGCCCGCACGGCACGTGGGTCGGTTCGGTGACCGCGCTGGTCGAGGAGGCGGGGGCGGCCGACGTCTTCGGCGGGGTGGTCGAGGAGCGGCAGGCGCATCTCGTGGGGGTCTTCGTGCGGCCCGAGCACCGGGGCGACGGCGCGACGGACGCGCTGTTCGAGGCGGTCGTCGGGTGGGCGTGGTCCTTGGCGGGGCTTGAGCGGGTGCGGCTGTACGTCCACGAGAACAATCCGCGGGCGCAGGCGTTCTACCGGCGGTTCGGGTTCGTACGCAGCGGGGAGGTCGTCCCGGTGCCGGGCGACTCGTCCTCGCGGGAGTTCGAGCTCGTGCTGAAGAGGCCTTGAATTCAGAGAACGTTGAAGTTGAAGGGGTGGGGCTGGAGCTCCGGTTCTGAGCGGGCGATCAGGTAGCCGAGCTGCGCTGACGACGTACGTCCACGCCCACCCTCCGCGGATGCGTCTACGGCACCGGCAGTTCGCTGTCCGGCCAGCGGGATCTGCCCTGTTCTCGCGACCGGAGCAGGGCCAGGGTCGGCAGACCCCGGTCCGCCCCGGTGGAGAGCAGCTCCGGAAGCTGGGGCAGCGGAGCCACCGCGGCGACGTCGTCCAGGACGAGCGTCATTGGTGGGTCGAGCCGACCGGAGGATGACCGTGCGGCCATGCGCCGGCCGTGCTCGACCACGCTTGAGGCGAGTGCCGTCAGAAGGGGCATGGCACCCGGGCCCTGGCGGGACTTGGGATCCTCGATCGCCTCACCCACCACAAAAAGCGTGCCCCCTTCATCGACGAAGGAATCCAGGGAGAGCGCATCGGTTCGGTTCGGCGTGCAGGACTCGCGTACGTGGACCGTGAAGAGCGCGGAGAGGGCGCGGGCGGTCAACTCCTGCGCTATGTCGCGCCGTTCCGGGTGCCCGGTGAGCGTCGCCTCCAGCTCGCCCGCGGCGCCGGACGCGGCCTTGGGATGCGTACGGAGGATGCGTACCGCCTCCTGCACCTGGTTGCCCTGCGACCAGCGGTGCACGATCTTCATCGGCTTGTCGGCCACCGCGGCGGCGTGCAGGAAGCTGCGCAGCAGGATCTGTGCCGTGTCGGCCACGGCGACGTCCAGCTTCGCGGCCGGTCTTATCGGGGCGAGGAGGGCGGCGGCACGGGTGTCCGCCGTCGCCCTGTCACCGCAGCCGGTGGTGGGGGACCAGTGAAGGCGGGCCGGGGTGTCGCACAGGTGGGACGGGTCGTAGAGGAGGACGGGTCCGAGCTTGGCGCGGGCGTCCTTCGTCTCCGCCCACAGGGTGGGGTCGGAGGTCAGGACGAGGGCGGCGCCCTCGGCGTCTTGGACGGCCTGCACGGCGAGGGGGCGGCGGGTCGTGGGGTCGCCGAGGACCAGGGGGGCGCGGGGGGTGGGGACGACGGCCGGGACCACGGGGACCACGGGGGGCATGGGGGCGGGGTTCGGGGGCTCGGCGGCTGCCGGTTGGGGGACGGGAGGGGCGGTGTACTCGACCGGCGTGGGGGGTGCGGTGGATGCGGGGGGCGCGGTGGACGCGGGAGACGCGGCGGGTGCACCCGCCTCGAAGGAAGCCGAAGCCTCACGAGGGTCACGAGGAGCCGAGGTCTCAACAGGCCCAGCAGCATCGGCTGCTCCAGCCCCTGCCGCCCCTGCCACCCCCGCCCGCCGAGCCCTCCGCACCGCCCGCCACCGCGTCACCGTCCCCATGATGAAGACCGTGAACACGACCAGGACCAGCAGCTGGCCGATGAACAGGCCCCAGAACAGCCCGTACCCCGAGAGCTGGTCCGCCGGGGTCTCGGGCCACGCGCCCGCCACGTCCTGCGGATTGCCCACCAGGTGGCGCACCGCGGGCGGCGTATGACCGAACGACACCTTCTCCGGCCAGGCCCCCTGCGCGAACCGGCCCGCGAGGTTCGTCGCCGACCAGACGAGGACCGTGGCTCCGATCAGGAAGCCCAGGAAACCGACCAGGAGCCCGTCAGGAACGCCGCGTTCGGGGCGTGCGCCCCGGTCGGGACCGCGTCCGCGAGGAGGCCGGTCCCGCTCCCACTCATCCCGCATGCTGCTCCATGTAAGCCGCCCGCTCCTCGGCCTCCAGCTCCGCCGCCCGCAGCGCCTCGTCGGACGGAGTGTCGCCGGCGAGGTCGGCCGACGACTCGGTCATGGCGCGGTCGGTGAAGACCAGTGGCCGTTCGGTCTCGGTGATCAGGTGCTTGACCACCTGTACGTTGCCGTTCACGTCCCAGACCGCGATGCCCGGTGTGAGCGTCGGGATGATCTCGACCGCCCACCTCGGTAGCCCGAGGACCCGTCCCGTGGCCCGTGCCTCGTCGGCCTTCTGGGCATAGATGGTCCGGGTGGACGCCATCTTCAGGATCGCGGCCGCCTCCTTGGCCGCCGCCCCGTCCACGACGTCGCTCAGGTGGTGGACCACCGCCACGAAGGACAGGCCGAGCCGCCGCCCGAACTTCAGGAGCCGCTGGAACAGCTGCGCCACGAAGGGCGAGTTGATGATGTGCCACGCCTCCTCCACCAGGAAGATGCGCTTCTTGCGGTCCGGGCGGATCCAGGTGTGCTCCAGCCACACGCCCACGATCGCCATCAGGATCGGCATGGCGATGGAGTTGCGGTCGATGTGGGAGAGGTCGAAGACGATCAGCGGGGCGTCGAGGTCGATGCCCACCGTCGTGGGCCCGTCGAACATGCCCCGCAGGTCACCGTCGACGAGACGGTCGATGACCAGCGCCACGTCCAGACCCCACGCCCGTACGTCGTCTATGGCCACGTTCATGGCCTCGGCCGACTCGGGCTCGGGGTGGCGCAGCTGCTCGACGATGTCGGTCAGGACCGGCTGCCGCTCCACGATGGTCTCGTTCACGTACGCGTGCGCGACCTTCAGCGCGAAGCCCGACCGCTCGTCCAGCCCGTGCCCCATCGCGACCTCGATGATGGTCCTCAAGAGCGCGAGCTGGCCGGTCGTAGTGATCGCCGGGTCCAGCGGATTGAGCCGGATCCCCATGTCCAGGGCGGCCGTCGGGTCGAGCCGGATGGGAGTTATCCCCAGCTCCTCGGCGATGAGGTTCCACTCGCCGACGCCGTCCTCGCCCTGTGCGTCGAGGACGACGACCTGCCGGTCCTTGAAGCGCAGCTGGCGCAGCACGTACGTCTTCTCCAGCGCCGACTTGCCGTTGCCGGACTCGCCGAGCACCAGCCAGTGCGGTGCGGGCAACTGCTGCCCGTACAGCTGGAAGGGGTCGTAGATGTACCCCTTGCCGGAGTACACCTCACGCCCGATGATCACGCCCGAGTCGCCGAGTCCTGGCGCGGCCGTCGGGAGGTAGACCGCCTGGGCCTGCCCCGTCGACGTACGCACCGGAAGCCTCGTCGTCTCGACCTTCCCGAACAGGAAGGCGGTGAAGGCGTCCGTGAGGACGGTCAGCGGATCCCGCATCTCAACAGCCTGCCTCTACGTCGATACCGTCTAGCGCTCACGCGCTCTAGCGTCGGATGCCGGTCGCGAACGGCAGCGTGTTGACGAAGGCCCTGTGGTGCTCGCGGTCGCACCACTCCAGCTTCAGATACGACTTGCCGGCGGAGGCGCGGATCGTGCGCTTGTCGCGCGCGAGCGCCTCCGGGGAACGGGACGAGACCGTGATGTACCCGACGAGGTTCACCCCCGCCGCGCCGCTCGCCAGGTCCTCGCCGCGCTGGTCGAGGCGGGAGTGCGAGGCGATGTCGCGGGGGTCGACCGTGCGGTTCATCTTGGCCTGGCGGCTGGCTTCCGCCTCGTCGTTGGTCTTCTCGGTCAGCATCCGCTCGATGGCGACCTCGGTGGGTTCGAGGTCCATCGTCACGGCCACCGTCCTGATGACGTCCGGGGTGTGGACGAGCAGCGGCGCGAGGAAGTTGACGCCGACGGGCGTCATCGGCCACTCCTTCACCCAGGCCGTCGAGTGGCACCACGGGGCGCGGGTGGAGGACTCGCGGGTCTTCGCCTGGAGGTAGGTGGGCTCCATGGCGTCGAGCTCGGCGGGCCAGGCGTTGCGCTTCGTCATCGCCTGGATGTGGTCGATGGGGTGGTCCGGGTCGTACATGGAGTGCACCAGCGAGGAGAGCCGCCCCTGACCGAGCGGCTGCCGGACCCGGATGTCGGCCTCCTGCAGCCGCGAGCAGATGTCGGTGAGCTCGCGCGCCATGACGACGGCGAGCCCGGCGTCCTTGTCGAGCTTCCTGCCGCCCGCCGGGCGGGCCGCGCGGGCCATCGCCTGGGCCTCGGCGGCCAGGTCGCGGGAGTAGTGCATGCAGGCGACGAGGTAGGCGCGGTGCTGCTCGCTGCTGGTCGACACCATGGACTGCAGCTGGTCGTACGACTGCTGGAGCCAGGGCAGGGCCCGGGTGTCCCCGCGCACGCTGACGTCCTTGGCGTGCGCGTCCGGGTCGGCGGGGAGCGTACGGGCGAGCATCTGGAGGCGGGTGACGAACCCGTCCCCGTTGGCGACGTGCTTGAGGAGCGTCCCGAAGCGGTCGACGAGGGCTTCCTGGTCCTCGCTGTCGCGCAGCCCGACGCCGGGGCCCTCGATCTCGATCGCTGCCGTGACGGTTCGCCGGTCGGCGTGGAGCAGCACGGCGATCTCGTCCGGGCCGAAGGGCGCGGCCAGCCAGCTGATGCGGCCGATGCCGGGCGGCGGGCCGATCTCGACCTCGCGGCCGTCGAGCCGGATGCCCGACTCGGGCGCGGCGGAGCGGTAGGCGGTGCCGCGCTTCAGGGAGCGCTTGTAACTCCGGTTGATCTCGAACCACTTGAAGAAGGTGCGGCCCTTGTACGGGACGTAGACGGCCGCGATGGCGAGCATCGGGAGGCCGGTGAGCAGCACGATGCGCAGGGAGAGGACGGGGACGAGGAGCCCGCACATCATGCCGAGGAAGGCGCCCACGATGATCAGGGCGATTTCCCCGGTCTCGCGGTTCTTGCCGACGATCGCGTTCGGCCGGGCGCGGCCGATCAGATATGTGCGGCGGGGCGCGACCGGCTGGGACACGTGGGACTGGGTCGTCAACGCCCTTCACCTCCCGTGCGGTTGTTACTGCTCTTGCCTGAACCGCCGCGTGGGCCCGCGTGCGGGGTGTTCGTCGCGCCGCTGCGCGGCGGGGGTGCGGCGGAGGGGACAGATCCGCCGCCGTTGGAGGAGCCGCCGCCGGAGGATCCGCGGCTGCTGTGTGCGGCGACGCCGCCGCTGACGGGATTGGCGGGCCTGCCTTGGTTGTTCCCGCCACCTCCCCCTCCGCCGCTGTTTCCGTTGCCGCGGGCACTGTGGGTCTTGATGCCCTGCGAGACGAGGGAGGCGGGGGAGCTGATCACGGCGGCGGCCTTGTTCTCGGCGCCGCGCATGATGCGGTTGTTGCGGGAGTTCGCGATCTCGTCGCCGAAGCCCGGCACGAAGCGGTAGATCATCGCGCTCGCGAAGATGGCGAGCAGAATGATCGAGAGCCCGGAGACGACCGCGGAGAAGGAGTCGGGGCCGTCGTCGGCGGAGAGCGCTCCGGCGAGACCGAGCACGATGACGATGATCGGTTTGACGAGGATGACGGCGATCATGATCCCCGCCCAGCGGCGGACGTGCGTCCACAGGTTCTTGTCGACGAGACCTGCGTAGACGACGGTGCCGAGGAGCGCTCCTACGTAGAGGAGCGCGGCCCTGATCACGAGCTCCAGCCAGAGCACGCCCGCGGCGAGGATCGACACGAGCGAGACGACGATCAGCATGATCGGCCCGCCCCCGATGTCCTCGCCCTTCTTCAGCGCGCCCGAGAACGTCCCGAAGAACGTGTCCGTCTGACCGCCCGTCGCCTTCGCGATGACGTCCGTGACGCCGTCCGTCGCGGAGACGACGGTGTACAGGATCAGGGGGGTGAAGGCGGAGGCGATGACGGTGAGCCAGAGGAAGCCGATGGCTTCGGACAGGGCGGTGGTGAGCGGGACACCCCGCACCGCCCTCTTCGCGACGGCCAGCAGCCACAGGAGCAGCGTCAGGACGGTCGACGCGGCGAAGACGACGGCGTACTGCTGCAGGAACTGGGGGTTCGTGAAGTCGACGTTCGCGGTCTCCTTCACGGCGTCGGAGAGCTTGTCGACGGTCCAGGAGGCGGCGTCGGCGCAGCCTTTTGCGAGGGAGCTGAGGGGGTCGAGGGTGTCGCCGAGGGGGGGCTCGGTGGGGTATTTGCCGCTGCCGCCGCTGCCGCCGTCCTCGCCTTTTTCGCAGTACTTCTTGGCGGGGCCGATCAGAAGGTCGCAGGAGTCGTCCGATGGCTTGGGGTCCGGGGCTGCGAAGGCACGCGTGGCCAGCAGGACCGCCGTGGCCTGCACGGCAGCGACGGCGGCGGTGACCTTGAGCACGCGACGTGGGCTACCGGGCATACGTGAACCCTCCGTACTCCTCGATGGCCTTGCTGATGTCGTCCGAGGCCGATGCCCGCTCGTCGCCCGGCACGGGAGTGGGCCCGCTCTTCTGCGAATCCGCCGTGATCTTCCAGTCGCCGTCGGCCCACCGGAGGGTGAACGTCCACGTCTGCCAGGTCGAGCTGACCGGGTTGGTCGAGCGCTGCCCGGACATTCCGAGAAGCCCCATGTACCAGACGGAGATCTCGGCCTCGTCATTGCTGTACTTCAAGACCTTCGTACCCACAGGGACGGTGCGTGAGACGAACGTGCTCCCCTGCGGAGGGTTGCCCTTCGCGTCGAGGCCCAGCGTTTCGAGGAACTTCGTCGAGTACGCCTTGTCCATGGGCGCCTTGAGCTTGGCGGATGCGGCAGGCGTGTAGATGGTGTCGACGATGCCGTGGCGACTGTCGACCTTGAACATGCCCGTACCACCGAGAGCCACCGCATAGTTGGACGCCGCACTCTGCGCCCCCTGCTCGTCATGCGCGTACCCGGAGGGGATCCCCCCGTTCTTGCCCCCGACAGGCTTCTCCCCCGTCGCCGCCGTCGACGACGCGTCCGGCTTCTTGGCGTCGCCGCCGCCCGAAGAGGAATCGTCCCCTCCGCGGTTCGCGAACGCGATCGCCGCGATCAGGAGGACCACGACGCCCACGACCGTGACGAGGCTGCGGGAGGATCCGCGGGCGGGGCGGGCGGATCTGCGGGTGCCGTAGACGTCGTCACCGCCCTCCCCCTCGGGAAGGCGCGTCCGGGTCTCCCCCGAGCCGCCGAAGAGGCCGTCGTTCCGGTCGTCGTCGGGACTCATGCCGCGCACGCCCCCTCAACCTCTCGCTGGACCGTCTCGTAGGACACGTATGACGGTAGCCCTGCTGGTTCCCGCGCGGGCGCGGTGTGGTGACTCGACATCAGGGAGTTGCAACCTCAGCCGGTGGGCACGACGGACGGGTGGGGGAGAGGGGGACAGGGAGAGGGGGGACAGGGAGAGGGGGGACAGGAGGAGAGGGGACGTGGGGGAGGAACGGCGGAGGTCAGCGTGGGACCGCTAGACCGCCATGCCGTAGACGATGGTGAACAGTGTGCCCAGCGATCCGATGATGAAGACGCCGGTCAGGCCCGCGATGATCAGTCCCTTGCCCTGCTCCGCACTGAACGTGTCACGCAGCGCCGTCGCACCGATGCGCTGCTTCGCCGCGCCCCAGATCGCAATGCCGAGACAGAGGAGGATGGCGATCGCCATCACGACCTCGATCATCACGCGTGCCTCGTTGCCCAGACTCCCGAAGGGACCCCAGTCGGGGGCGATCCCGCCGATGATGGTGGTGATGTCGCCCTTTTCGGCTGCCATAAGCATGTGTAACTCACCGCCCCTAGTGGGTTGTTCTGCCACCTCTGCCCACTCGGTGCAGAGGACAGCTCATTGTCGCCGACAATCGGGCCCGCGCATGTCGCCTTGGCGCCATTCGTTGGCTGACTTCGTACGTTTCCTCGTACGCGAGGTCCGGTGACTCTGTGTATCACGCGGTACGACGCCGGGCAATGACGGCCCGGCGTGCCCCTGACCAGGTGTTAAGTGGGCCCGAGCCCGGCGGTGCCGCGGGTCACGAAGGAGCAGTCGGTGTAACGGTACGAGGTGCTGAGCTTCGCGCCGTCGGCTCGATTGCGTACGGTCGCCCGCTTGTAGAGGAAGTGGTAGTCGCCCGCGGGCAGCCGGAGCGTGGTCCTCGGGTACTGCTTGACCCCGGCCCGGCAGGCGGCGTCGCCCCGGGACCTGGTGGCGTAAATGTGGCATGACGTGCAGTCATCGAGCTTGACGGTGCCGGTGGTGGGGCCGGTGTAGAGGACCTCGAGCGCGCCGGGGCCGAGGTTGGCGACGACGAACTCGACCGTGCCGCTGCCCCCTGAGGCGCGGGTCGGGGGCAGGCGGCGGCCCGCGGCGGGGCGTTCGGCCGCGATCTCCGCGGCGACGGCGATGTCCTCGGCGCGGTCGCGCTTCGCGCTCCCCGGGTACTGCCTGGCGAAGCCCGTCAGCGTCGCGGCGGCCTCGGCGAAGGCGCTGTCCTTGAACTCGTCCACTCCGCAGGCGTAGACGCCGCGTTCCACCGCGCGGTCGGTGGTGTCGCGCAGCGCCTCGGTGTCGACCCGGCCGCCGGGCAGCGCTTCGGCGGTCCGGCTGAGGGTGCGCAGCTCGTCGACGCCGGTGCAGGGGTCGGAGCCCTTGAGCGCGGCCGAACGGGTGTCGATGGCGGCGCGCAGGGCGGGCCCGACCTTCGCGGCCTGGTCCGACTCGGGGAAGGTGCGGAGGAGTTCGCGCAGCGGTTCGTTCGCGTCGGCCCTGCCGAGGGCGGCGGACCCGCACTCGTAGAGGGAAGTGGCCAGGCGTGCGTCGGGCCAGGCGGCGAGCGCGCCGAGGCGGCCCCTGCCGAAGGCCGGGACGGTGTCGGGGACGGTCCGCAGGTGTTCGAGCGGGACGACGGCGTCGCAGTACCGCCCGGCGGCGTACGGGGCGGCGACGGACTTGTAGTACGCGTCGAGGCTGCCGGGCAGCCGGTCCGCGGCCTTCGACCCCGCGTGGTCCTCGGCCAGCCCCCGATAGAGGCCGAGCGCCTTCTCGTACTGCCGCTCCGCCGTGCCGCCGAAGGCCTGCCCGTCCAGTCCCTCGACGATGCGGTCGGCCTCGTCGAGTCGGCCGAGGAGCATCCGCTCGATCGCCTCGTCGCGCGCGGACTCGTACGCGAGCGATGCGCCGGTCGGCACGGCCAGGAGGACGACGCCGAGGCCGATGGCGAGGGGCGTCGTCCGGAGCGGCCGGGGGGTGCGGGCCTGGGCGGCCCGGTACGCGCCGTGGGCCGCGGCGAGGAGCAGCAGGGCGGCGTATCCGATGAGTACGCCGCCGGGGACGCCGTCGACGTCGGCGGGCAGCGCGATGAGGAGCAGGGCGGCGGTGGCGGCACAGCAGAGGAGGGCGAGGAGCCGTTGCCGGAGGAGGAGGTAGCCGAGGCCGAGGCCGTTGAGGTTGAGGAGGGCGGTGGTGAGGGGGTGGGGGTTGGGGCTGTTGGGTGATGGTGGCGGTGGCAGTGGCGGTGGTGGCGGCGGAACTGGAGGAACTGGTGGGAGCGGTGGCATCGGTGGGCCGAACTCTCCGGGCTCTCCGAACTCTCCTGGGCGGCGGTCCTCCGGGCCCCGGTCCGGTGCATTCATCGGCGGCTCCCCCCGGCCGTGACGCCGCGCCCTGGACGGCCGCCGCACACAGAGGCCGCATGACGCCCAATTCACCCACCATCGGGGTTCGTTGAGGGCACGTCAATCGGGTGCGGAGGGAGCGTGTGAACCCCTGTGACCAGGGCGTTCTGCCTGGCCACAGGGGTCACTCGGGCACCTCTGCCGTGGGTCAGCCCGCGGGGGAGTCGCTCACGATGCCGACCGGGCTGATCGACAGCTTCGGGCCGTCCGAGGGGGCGTCGGGGTTGTCCACGGGGAGGGAACCGGCGGGCCAGGCGATGGTGACGGTCTTCGTCTCGTTCGGCGGGGTCACCAGGATCTTGGTGACGCGCACACCGGAGCCACCGCTGTTGTTGATCGGGAAGGTGATGTTGAAGGCCGCGGATTCGCCGTCCTTGATGACTCCGGGGGTGGCCTTCTCGCCGTTGCGGTTCACGGACAGGGTGTCGCCCGCGGCGGTCTTCAGGTCGACGCCCGCATAGCCGTTGATCGTGCAGTCGCGGCCGCCGCCGTTCTTGAACTGGACGGTGACGACACCCTCCGTCTTGTCGGTGGAGTTGTCGACTGCGCTCACTTCCAGCTCGTCGCTGCGGCAGATGCCGACCTTGCCGTTCTCGTTGGAACCGGTGCCTGCGTCGGTGCCCTGACCGCTGTCGTTGCCGCCGCTCTTGCCCTCGCTGCCACCGCTGCTGCCGCTGCTGCCGGAGGAGCCGCCACCGGTCCCCTGGTCCGAGCCACCGCTGCCACCGGTCGAGGCGCTGGACGCGGAGTCGGGGGCCGCACCGGCGCTGCCGTCGTCGTCACCGTTGCAGGCGGTCAGGCCGAGGGTGCTGATCAGCGCCAGGCCGGCGAGGAGGGTCTTGGTGGCGTGGGCGTGCTTCATGGGGGTCCCCGTGAGGTAGTGAGTGATGGGCCGTGCGGTGAGGCCGCGCCGTGAGGCTGTGCTGTTCGGCCTGGTGAACAGCGAAGCGGGTGGCGCCGGGGCGGGGCAAGGAGTGCCGGAAGATCAGGAACGCTGGAATGCCAAAAGGGGTTCTGACCTGGGGAAACGGTCGTACCCTGGAACGCCCTGATGGGACACGGGGCCCGGAAGCGGAACCCTCCGATCAAGAACGGCCCTCAGTTCTGCTCGGCCCGCTCCGCCTGCCGTGGCCCCGCCGTGGCGGCGGCGCACGCGCCGACCACCCACAGCGTCACGGCCACGATCGCGGCCGCGGCGTCGGACGACGGGTGCAGGGACCAGGCCCAGGGCTCGGGTGTGTTGTCGCTGCCGACCCCGAGGAGCAGCGTGGGGCCGAACATGGCGAGGGGCAGCAGCCAGGCGAGGCCGCTGCCGAAGAGGCGGGCGCTGAGCATGCCGAGGCCGAGGTAGCCGATGACGTTGCGGGCCGCCGAGACGTAGACCTCGGCCGTGGCACCGGCCAGCAGCGGCAGTGCGGTCAGGCCCAGGGCCAGGGCGAGGAGGGCCACCAGGTACAGCGCCCGGTGGCGGCTCATCGGCTGGGCCGAGGTCTGTTCCAGGTCGGCCATAGGGGAGAACAGCGTGGTGGCGAGGACCATCGCGTGGGCGAGCGGCACGATTTCGGCGACCGGCACGCTGAAGTCGACCAGGTAGCGGAACTCGGGCACCGCCACGCGCTGCCCCGCGAAGGCGGTCGCCGCCAGGGCCACGAGCAGGGCGACGGCCGCGGCGCGGGGCAGGCCCCGGCAGCGTACGAAGGCGAGGACGGCGCGCAGCCGGGGGTCGCGCAGCAGGCTCGCGCGAGGGGACTCCTCGGGCTGCGCCGACGTGTTCGACGTGGGGTTCGCAGAGGTCATGGCGGCACGGTCGATTCGCTCAGAGAGGACGCTGAAGGGGGGCGCTAGGGAAGCTTGGGGACGGGCCTGCACGCGCGGATGTCGGCGGCCGCCGCCTCGATCCACTGGTCCTGCCGCGCGCCAGGCGCGCCGGTGACGCGCTCGAGGGCGCGGCCGAACTCCTCCCCGTAGTACTCGCCGGGCGCCCCGATGCGGGCGCGTACGGCCGCTTCGAACAGGAACGTGTCGGGGTAGCCGCCCGCCGACTTGAGGAGGTGCGGTCCGCACTTGGACGACGTCGGCTGGGGGAGCGCCGCCGAGAACATCGCGTCCGTCAGGTCGTCCTGCGTCGCCGCCGGTGACATGAGGGGCAGTTCGGCGGTGGCGCCGGACGGGCGGAGGAGGCCGTCGGCGTAGAAGGCGCGGTTGAGTCCGGACAGGGAGCCGAGCCCGGAGTCGACGGTCCGCAGGGCGGCGCGGGTCTGCGGCAGCAGATGGCGGTCCTCCGGCCACAGGCACGCCTTCGTGCCGCCACTGGTGACGCAGAGCGGCTGCGCGGGCTGCTCCTTGCGCACCGCCCAGTACGAGTCGGGCACCGGCGTGCGGAAGGCGACGAGGGTGCCGCCCGCGACGAGTGCGACCACCGTGAGCGCGCCGAGCGCGACCGGGCGGGGTGCGAGGGAGGCGCGGCGCCAGAGGGCGGGGAGCGCGGTCAGGGCGAGGCCGAACGCCAGACACCAGGCGACGGCGACCAGCATGCGGGTCGAGTCGGGCTCGAACTCCGAGCTCCAGAACTCGTCTATCGCCGGGAACAGCTTGTCGAGCGGGGTGTCGGGGGCGAACGCGACGACGACGAAGAGGCTGTACCAGAAGATCCCCGCGAAGGGCGCGACCACGCGGGAGGGCAGCGCGGAGCCGATGGCGACGCCGGCGGCGATCTCCAGGCCCATCATGCCCGCGCCGAGCAGCAGCGGCGCCCACGCGGGGTCGCTGACCTCGCTGACGGACGCGGTCCGCGAGAACGCGACGGCGATCAGTACGGCGTAGGCCAGCAGGGCCCACAGCCAGGCCGCGAGCCAGAGCAGCAGGGCCTGGGCCCAGCCGCCGCGGGCTGCGGTGTCGGCCCAGACCCGGGTGCGGTGGCGGAAGGCGCGGCCCGCGCTCCAGGCGGCCGCGGCGCTCATCACGGAGCCCATCACGATCACCGAGAAGAGCTGGACCTGGAGGCTGGTCTGGTTCCACCAGCCGATCCAGTCGCTCTCGCCGGGGCTCTCGGCGGTGAAGTAGTAGATGCCGATGGCGCCCATGAGGGCGGCGCCCCACTTGGCCTCGCCGCGGCGCATCTCGGTCAGCAGTACGCGCATCACCCGGCCACCGCTTCCGTACCGGCGAGATGCAGATACCCGGCTTCCACGGCGCCCCCGTCGACTTCCTTCGCGACGGTGCCGTCTGTGCCATCACCTGAGGTCGGCAGGGCGCACAGCTCGGCGACCGTGCCCGTGAAGCGGACCGTTCCCTCCAGGAGGACGGCGACCCGGTCGCACACGTGGGCGACGTCCTCGGCGAGGTGGGTGCTCATCACCACCGCGCACCGGTCGCCCAACTCCTTGATCAGGCTGCGGAATCCGACGCGCTGGGCCGGGTCGAGGCCGACCGTCGGTTCGTCGAGGAGGACCAGGGAGGGCTTGTTGACCATGGCCTGGGCGATGCCGACGCGGCGCAGCATGCCGCCGGAGAGGGCGCCCATCTTGGTGTGGGCGTGCTTCTCCATCTGGACCAGGCGCAGCGCCTCGCGGGCCCGGTCGCGCCGCTGGGCCGCGGGGACCTTGCGCAGCCAGGCCGCGTACTCGGTGAATTCCAGGACGGTGAAGCGGGGGTAGAAGCCGAAGGACTGCGGCAGCACCCCGATCTGCTTCCGCAGCCGCTGCACGCGGGCCCGCCCCGGGGTCTCTCCCAGGAGGGTGACGTCGCCGGTCTTCGGCCTGCGGGCGGTGCTCAGCAGGGACAACAGGGTGCTTTTACCCGCTCCGTTGGGCCCCAGGAGGCCGGTGACCCCGGCGGGGAAGGTGAGGGTGACGTCGTCGAGGGCGGTCGTCGAGCCGTACTGGACGGTGACGCCTGCGACCGCCGCGACCGGCGGGGAGCCGGTCGCGGCGGCGCAGTGGGAAGTACGCACGTGATTCCTGAGTTCTGAGTCCTGAATCCGAATCAGTTCTGGGCGTTCACGTAACCGTAGGCCCGGCTGCCGGGAATGCCCGCCCAGGGGGCCTTGGCGCAGTACTTGCCACCCGTGCTGGCCATGCGGGATGTTTCTGATCGCTCCCCGGCGCGTCCTGGTTCCCGAGGTTCCTGACCTTTCTCGGGCAAGGGCACCTGTCATCGTCGGACGTGACCTCTACACTGAGCGCCGGTGGACTACCGGCGGGTGAGGGGTGGTTGACGGTGCGTAAGGCGTGGCTGGTCGCTGCCGTGGGGATCGGTGGTGCGCTCAGCTTCATCGCGCTGCTCGTCGTCGGGACGTACATGGCCGCGGGAAGTCTTGCCAACGGGGTGGGGGGCGGGTCCGTGGGGCTCGCCAAGGGGGCCGTGCCGGCCACCTATCAGCCCCTCGTGCAGAAGTGGGGCAACCTCTGCAAGGCCATCAACCCCGCGCTGCTCGCCGCCCAGCTCTACCAGGAGAGCGGGTTCAATCCGCGGGCCAAGAGTCCGGCCAAGGCGCTGGGCATAGCGCAGTTCATTCCGGGGACCTGGGCGGCTCATGGGGTGGACGGGGACGGTGACGGGGACCGGGACGTGTGGGACCCGGAGGATGCCATTCCGTCGGCTGCCTCGTACGACTGCAAGCTCGCCGGGTACGTGAAGGACGCGCCCGGCAATCCGACGAAGAACATGCTCGCCGCGTACAACGCGGGGGCGTACGCCGTCATCAAGTACGGCGGCGTGCCGCCCTACAGCGAGACGCAGAACTACGTGAAGACCATCACCGACCTGTCGAAGAGCTTCGCCCGGCCCGTCGGCCGCGTGGCGCCCTCGCAGCAGGCTGCCGGGGCCATCTACTTCTCGCAGAAGAAGCTCGGCACTCCCTACCTGTGGGGCGGCAACGGCACCGCGGACCAGGGCGGCCGCTTCGACTGTTCCGGGCTCACCCTCGCCGCGTACCGCTCCGTCGGCATCACGCTGCCGCGTGTCGCCAACGACCAGTACAACGCGGGACCGCACCCCAAGAGGGACGAACTCCTCCCGGGCGACCTGGTCTTCTTCTCGGACGACCTGACCAATTCCCGCACCATCCGGCACGTCGGGATCTACGTCGGCGGGGGCTACATGATCGACGCCCCGCGGACCGGCGCCGTGATCCGGTTCGACCCGATCGACACTCCTGACTATTTTGGCGCGACTCGTGTCACCGAGGACGGGGCCAAGGCCCTGCCCGCCAAGCCGACAGCGGTCTGAGGGCCGTCGGTGCGGGTGGGGTCCGCGGGGCGTGCGTGGTGTGATGTGGCTTGAACTCTCCGTTAGGACACTCCTCTGAGCTGCAGCGATGTATCTCTCTTCGATAACGTCTGAGTGATCTTTCGGTGGAGGGTGGAACGTATGACGGGGGACAGGGCGTTCCCTTGACTGGACCGACCACGGGGGTTGATGGAACGGGCGCACCGCACAGTGCGCCCCTGGGCTAGGAGACAAGGGGCCGCAGCGCCATGGCTGGACTCGATGAATCCGGGTCGAACCCCGACGTCGGCCTGCTCTACGACATCAACGGCCTGGCGAAGGACTCCCCGTCCTGGTTCGACAGCGCCATGGCGTTCGTCGGGGAGTACGGCCTGTTGCTCGCCCTCGTGCTCCTCGTCGTGTGGTGCTGGTGGGGCCAGCGCAAGCGCGGCACCCTCGACGACGCCGCCTCGTCGGTCGCCGCCGTCGTCTGGGCACCGCTCGCCGCGGGCATCGCCGTCCTGGTCAACGTCCCCATCCGCAGCTTCGTCGAACGGCCGCGCCCGTTCCGCGTCCACCGCGGCGTCGAGCTCCTCGTGGACGGCAAGAACGACTACTCGTTCGTCAGCGACCACGCGACCCTCGCCATGGCCATCGGCGCCGGACTCTTCGTCGCCAACCGGAAGTTCGGGCTCGTCGGCCTCGGCCTCGCCGTCCTCGAAGGCTTCTGCCGCGTCTTCATGGGCGTGCACTATCCGACGGACGTCGTCGGCGGCTTCGCGCTCGGCACCGCCGTCGCCCTGCTCCTGTCGCCGCTCGCCATGGCCCTGCTCACGCCGCTCACCAAGATGATCGGGCGCTCCGGTCGCGCGGGGTGGCTGGTGTGGGACCGGAAAGTCGGTCCTGTCGCGGCGCCGCTGACCGGGACGGCGACGCAGTCGGGTGCGGCGTCGGCAGATCCGGACGAGCGGGACCTCGCCGCGTAACGCCATTTCCGGCCACGGCCACGCGCGCGGCGCTCACGACCACGTTCGAGTCCCAGTGGCCGTCCCTGCCGATGCGGCCGCCGCAGGTGAGCAGGCGCAGCTGGGAGCCGATCGCGGGCGCGTAGACCGTGCCGGTGGGGAAGTCCGCCGTGCGGTACGTGGCGACCGCCGTGACATTGAACGTCGTACGTCGCCCTGCCGCCGTCGTCGTCTCGATCCGGTCGCCGGGGCGCAGCCGGTCGAGGTGGGCGAAGACGGCGTCCCGGTAGCTGGTGGAGGCCCTGTCGTACCGGTCGTCCCGCACGGCGGGTGCGTCGCGGTGGCCCACCAGGACCGCGGGGCCCCGGGCTCCCGGGCGGGGGCCCCGGGTGTACCAGCCGACCTTCATGGCGTCCCGGAACGACGGCACCTCCAGGGCGCCCTGCCGGTCCAGGCCGACCGGCAGGAGATCCGCGTCCACGCCGATCGCGGCGATCCGGATGCGGCCCTCCAGGACCCGTCCTGAGGGCGGCCCGTCACCCACCGGGGGTGCGGTGGCGAGGAGCGCGGCCGCGGCGAGCAGGAGAGGGGCCGCCGTGCGGCGCAGGGAGCGGTTCAGTGGTGGTCCGTGCCGGAGCGGGTGCTGGTGCCGGTGCCTGTGCCTGTGCTGGAGCCGTGTGTCTTGCGGCGGCGCAGCAGCCAGACGCCGATACCGGCCGCGGCGCCGGTGACCGTCGCCGAGGCGAACGTCAGGGGGCCCGCCGCGGGGTGCTCGGCCTCGGCCGTGACGTGCGTGGCACCGCCTCTGGCCGCGCCGGAGGGTGTGGCTTCCAGGGCGCCGGTGTTCGTGCCGGTGCTCGTGCTCGGGGACGCCTTGGTGGCGGGTGTGCTCGGCATGGGGGACGCGGTGGCCGAGGCGTTGGCGGACATGTTCGAGTGCGGGGACTCGGACTTCTCCGCGGATGCGGATGTGGATGCGGATGTGGATGCGGATGCGGACGCGGATGTGGACGAGGTCTCGGGGGACGCCGACGGGTCCGTGGAGTCGGTGCCCGCGCCCAGGCTCTTTCCGTCCGCACCCAGCAGGCTCCAGCCCTCGACGTCCTGGCCCTTCGGGTCCTGCCCCTTCTCGTCGTCCTTGAAGTAGTAGAGGGGGCGGGTCTCGTAGATGACCTGGGGCATGTCCGCGTCCGGCGCGTTGGCCCCGCTCTGGGCGCTCCGGGAGGCCTGGGCGGTCTGGCCCGTGACCCCGTCCGCCTTGGTCGGATAGCCGATCGCGGCGGGCCACTCGGTGGCGCACTCCCCGGTGCAGCCGGGGGTGTCGGCCTCGTCGGCGTCGCGCGTGTAGAGCGGGTTGCCCTCCTTGTCGGCGAGGGCCTTGCCCTTCGGGGTGTCGACGAGGGTCAGCTCGCCCGGCTCGGTGGGCTTGTCCAAGGCGACGGCCGGACCCGCCAGGGCGAGGACGGCAGCTGCGGCCGCCGTCGCCGTGACGGCGGCTATTCGAGGCGTACTGCGAGGCGTCCTGCGAGACGTACTGCGCGGCGTACTGCGGCGTGGGGTCATGCCCTCAGGCCACCCGTGTCCAGCGGGGTGGGCCACCTGGGGGCGTGTCGGGCGGGGCCGAACGGGTTGCGGTGCCCGCCGGGCGGGTGACGGGCCCGCCATGACAGCGCTGCGGGCTCAGAACCGGCTCAGAGTGCCTGCGGGAAGTCGAAGAAGCGGGTCGGGTCGTACTGCTTCTTGAGCTTCTTCAGCCGCGGCGCCGCAGCCCCGTAGTACGCCTCGCGCCAGTTCGTCAGCGTCGAGTCGGCGTAGTTCTGGTAGGCGGCGCCGGACGCGTAACGGCCCATGGACCCGTGCGCCTTCTTCAGCCACGCCCGGGCGCCCGAGCCCGACGTGCCCGCGCGCCACGACGCGATGTACTGCGCCAGCATCCGCGAGCGGCGGTGCACGAAGGCCGTCGCCGTCGGGTCGACGCGGTTGATCGCGCCGCCGAGCGCGGTGAGCGCGATGCTGCCCCCGCTCGCGCCCGTCACGTTCTCGATCTGCGACAGCAGCGTGCGGATGCCCGCCGCCGAGAGCGAACGGTCGAAGAAGTCCGAACTCGCCGCGTACGTCTCGCGCTTGAGGGCGCCCTGCGGGCTGCGGCCCGGCGTCGCGCCGGGCAGGTGGCACTGGGCGTCGGAGGAGAAGGACGAGCAGCCCGCGTACACCTCCATCGACTCCTCGTACGTACGCCGCTTCAAGGAGACGCTGCGGGCCGGTGCGCCGATCTTGTCGGCGAGGCGGTCGACGGCGTTCTGCAGCTCGCCGTACGTGCCGAGCGAGAAGCAGGCGATGGAGACGGTGGGGGTGCCGCCGGGGGTGTTCGCCAGGTGGAGGGACGACCAGATCTCGTCGGGCTGGTCAGGGCCCCACGTCTGCCACGCCTTGACGACCGCGGCCGCCTTCGACCAGGGCCAGGTCATGTAGGCGGAGACGCCCTGCGGTGCGGCGTGCGTGCGGTAGGTGAGCTCGGTGACGATGCCGAAGTTGCCGTTGCCCGCGCCGCGCAGCGCCCAGAACAGGTCCTTGTTCTCGGACTTGGAGGCGGTGAGCTGCTTGCCGTCCGCCGTGATGAGCGTGGCGGAGGTGAGGCTGTCGCAGGTCAGGCCGTACGCCCGGGAGACCACGCCGTGGCCGCCGCCGAGGGTCAGGCCGGATATGCCGACGGTCGGGCACGATCCCGCGGGGATGGTGACGCCCTTCGCCGCGAGCGAGCGGTAGACGTCGATGAGCTTGGCGCCGCCGCCGATGGTGGCGGAGCTGCCGCTCGAACGTATTTTGCTCAGCTTCGACACGTCGATGATCAGCCGACCGTTGCCGGAGGACCAACCCGCGTAGGAATGACCGCCGTTGCGGATCGCGACCTGGGTGCGGTGGGCGCGGGCGTACGCGAGGGCGGTGCGGATGTCGTCCGGGTGCGCGACGTAGGCGACGGCCGTGGGCTTCAGGTCGTCGTAGCGCGTGTTGTACAGCTGGCGGGCCGCCGCCCACTTGGCCTGTCCCGGCTGGACGAGGGTGCCGTCCAGGTCACGGGCGAGGGCCTTGAGGTTGGCGGGGGAGGAGGACGCGGCACTGGAGCTCCTGATCGGGGTGCCGCCGCCGCGGGACGCGGTGGTGCCGGTGCTGCTTCCCGTGCCGGAGCCGGTGCTCGTACTGGTGCCGCTGCCGCCCGGACCGCCGCTGGTGCAGCCCGCGACCGTCGCCGCGGCCAGCGTGGCCGCCGTTGTGCCGATGAACGTACGTCGTTCCATGACGCCTCCCGTTGCTTCCCGAGAACGAGACGGTGTGGGGGGCGCCGGGGTTCCTTAGGGGCGGGGGTCGGAGGAGGCGCTTAAGGGGACGCTTCGTGTTCTGTCGCGTCCGTACGGGCCTTGCTGCGGGCCCGTCTGGCCGGGCCGCGCCACCCGCAGGTGCAGTGGGCCGTGGTGAAGCGGCCCTTCTCTACCGTCGTCGTGCGATGGGCTGAGGGGACTTGCTGATCGGCCACGCGGTCACCGTACCGACCCCGGGTGAACGGCCGTGCGCGTGACGGGTCAACGTACCGGTCGTTAGGGGAACGACGGGGGACGGCGCAGGCGCGGGAAACGCTTGGGGGTAGACGGGCGATGGTGCATCGGCACAGGCGCACGGGCGGAGCGGTCGTCGCGGCCGCGGCGGTCGGACTGATGGCCGTCACCTCCGGGTGTTCGCACACCGGCGCCGCCGCCGACGGCAATGGCGCGGGCGACCCCGCCGACGTCGTGCGCAAGGCCGCGGACTCCCTGGTCGGGTCGGGCAGTTCGCAGGCGTCGACCTCCATGGAGATGGCCAGCGGCGGTACGCGCGTGACCATCCGCGGCAAGGGTGTCTACGACTTCGGGCGGCAGCGGGGACGGTTCGAGGTGATGCTGCCGCCGGACCCCGCGGGCGCCGACGAGCACCGGCCCATCACCGAGCTGATGACCGCGGGAGCGCTGTACATGAAGAACCGGGGGGCCGGGGTGCCCGCCGACAAGTGGGTGCGGATCGAGACACGTTCGCTCTCCGACGGCAACCTCGTCACCGGCGGCGCCACGGATCCCCTCGCTGCGGCGGAGCTGCTGCGCGGGGCGAGGAAGGTGGGGTACGTGGGAGAGGAGCGGGTCGGTGGGGTGGAGGTGCGGCACTATCGCGGTGTCGTGGACCTGCGTGCCGCGGCCCGGGCGGCTTCCGCAGGTCAGCGTGGTGCGCTCGGGGTGGCGGCGGCGAAAGGGTTCAGCAGGGGCCGCGTGCCCTTCGACGTCTTCCTCGACGAGCGGGGGCGGGTGCGGAAGCTGCGGCAGCGGTTCGCCGTGGCCGACGCGAACGTGGCGTCGACCACGTTGCTCTATGACTTCGGGGTGCCGGCGAAGGTACGACTTCCGGCCGAGAAGGACATCTTTGCCGGGAAGATTGCCGGGCAGTAGTCGCGTACGACTGGTGGAAATGGTCCGTCCGTGCCATGCGCGGTGCGTAGACCGCTCCCTACCCTAGGAAGTCGGCATCAGGAAGAGGTGATGAACGTGGCTCCGATGCGTGGCGGTACGGCGGTTCAGGACCACGTCGCCCTCGCCGAGATCGAACTGTGCGGCGAGCTCATCATTGCGGCGAGTGCGGCGGCCGAGCGGTTGAGCTTCGACCGCATCGACGAGGTCCTCCAGGTCGCCGACGAGCGGGACCCCGGCGACGACTTGCGGTGACGGCGTCCCGGCGTCCCAGCGTCCCGGCGTCCCGGCGTGACGCGCGGGGCATCCCGGGAGCCGTCTCCCCCTGACGGGAGCGTCACGTGCGCATCATGCGTGCGATCGCCTTCGTCGCCTCCTCGACCTTCGCGTCGATCTCCGTGCCGCCCTTCACCGCCGCGTCGGCCACGCAGTGCCGCAGGTGCTCCTCCAGGAGCTGGAGGGCGAAGGACTGGAGGGCCTTCGTGCTGGCCGAGACCTGCGTGAGTATGTCGATGCAGTAGACGTCCTCCTCGACCATGCGCTGCAGGCCGCGGATCTGGCCCTCGATGCGGCGCAGACGCTTGAGGTGCTCGTCCTTCTGCTTGTGGTAGCCGTGCACTCCGCGGTCGTGGTCGGAGGGCGCTTCGGGCGCCCCCGGGGTCGGCACGGCCGCGTCGGCCGCCTCGGTGGTCGTCATGACGTCCTCCTCCTGGACTTCCTGGACTTCCGGGCTTCTTCTGTGTTTCTGCAGATCTATATACCCCCGGTGGGTATATGATAGCCGATTTCTCGGGGGGTGTGCTGATCACTGTGCCTGATGGGCGACACTGGGGGGCGGCCGGTTAGCCGTGGCCGGATGATGCGCCTAGCATCAGCCTGACCGCATCCAAAGCACCCCGAGGACCCCACGTGCGCTTTCGTCTGACCCCCAGGGAGACGAGCTTCTACGACATGTTCGCCGCATCCGCGGACAACATCGTCACGGGCTCGAAGCTCCTGATGGAACTGCTCGGAGCGGACTCCTCCGCACGGGCCGAGATCGCAGAGCGTATGCGGGCCGCGGAACACGCGGGAGACGACGCGACGCATGCGATCTTCCACCAGCTGAACTCCTCGTTCATCACGCCGTTCGACCGCGAGGACATCTACAACCTCGCGTCGTCCCTCGACGACATCATGGACTTCATGGAGGAGGCCGTCGACCTGGTCGTCCTCTACCAGGTCGAGGAACTCCCCAAGGGCGTCGAGCAGCAGATCGAGGTCCTCGCGCGAGCCGCCGAGCTCACCGCGGAGGCCATGCCCAATCTGCGGACGATGGCCAACCTCACCGAGTACTGGATCGAGGTCAACCGTCTGGAGAACCAGGCCGACCAGATCCACCGCAAGCTCCTGGCCCAGCTCTTCAACGGCAAGTACGACGCCATCGAGGTGCTGAAGCTCAAGCAGATCGTGGATGTGCTGGAAGAGGCCGCCGACGCCTTCGAGCACGTGGCGAACACTGTGGAGACCATCGCGGTCAAGGAGTCCTGAGGCCTCGCCATGGACACCTTTGCTTTGATCGTGACGATCGGCGTCGCGCTCGGATTTACGTATACGAACGGCTTTCACGACTCCGCGAACGCCATCGCCACCTCCGTCTCCACGCGTGCGCTGACGCCTCGCGCGGCGCTCGCGATGGCCGCGGTGATGAACCTCGCCGGTGCCTTCATGGGCAGCGGGGTCGCCAAGACCGTGAGCGAGGGGATCATCGAGACCCCGCACGGCGACAAGGGGATGTGGATCCTCTTCGCGGCGCTCATCGGCGCCATCGTGTGGAACCTCATCACCTGGTACTTCGGGCTGCCCTCGTCCTCGTCGCACGCACTGTTCGGCGGCATGGTCGGCGCGGCGCTCGCCGGTGGCATCGGGGTCATCTGGTCCGGCGTCATCGACAAGATCGTCATCCCGATGTTCCTGTCGCCGGTGATCGGCCTCGTCGCCGGTTATCTGGTGATGTGCGCGATCATGTGGATGTTCCGCAAGTCCAACCCGCACAAGGCCAAGCGGGGCTTCCGCATCGCGCAGACGGTGTCGGCGGCCGGTATGGCCCTCGGTCACGGTCTGCAGGACGCGCAGAAGACGATGGGCATCGTGGTGATGGCGCTCGTCATCTCCGACGTGCAGAGCGCCGACGCGCCCATTCCGATCTGGGTCAAGATCGCCTGTGCGCTGATGCTCTCGGCCGGTACGTACGCGGGCGGCTGGCGCATCATGCGGACCCTCGGCCGCAAGATCATCGAGCTGGACCCGCCGCAGGGCTTCGCGGCCGAGACGACCGGCGCGGGCATCATGTTCACCACGGCGTTCATGTTCCACGCGCCGATCTCGACGACCCACGTCATCACGTCCGCGATCATGGGCGTGGGCGCGACCAAGCGGGTCAACGCGGTCCGGTGGGGCGTGGCCAAGAACATCATTCTGGGCTGGTTCATCACGATGCCGGCGGCCGCGATCGTGGCCGCGGTCAGCTTCTGGATCGTGAACCTCGCGTTCTTGTAAGGCGTGAGCAACCGCGCACGCACATGGAAGGGCCCGCCCCCGGGAGCCAGGGGCGGGCCCTTCTTGGTGTCCCTGCGGTGGCACCGCCATGCAGCACCGCGGGGAGTCTGGCGGACGGCTCAGCCGAAGCGGCCCGAGATGTAGTCCTCGGTGGCCTGCACCGACGGGTTGGAGAAGATCCGCTCGGTGTCGTCGATCTCGACGAGCTTGCCGGGCTGGCCGACGGCGGCGAGGTTGAAGAAGGCGGTGCGGTCCGAGACGCGGGCCGCCTGCTGCATGTTGTGCGTCACGATGACGATCGTGAAGCGCTCCTTCAGCTCGCCGATCAGGTCCTCGATCGCGAGGGTCGAGATCGGGTCGAGGGCCGAGCACGGCTCGTCCATGAGGAGCACCTGCGGCTCCACCGCGATCGCCCGCGCGATGCACAGCCGCTGCTGCTGGCCGCCGGAGAGGCCGGAGCCGGGCTTGTTGAGGCGGTCTTTGACCTCGTTCCAGAGGTTCGCGCCCTTGAGGGACTTCTCGACGACGTCGTTGAGCTCGGACTTCTTGTACGAGCCGTTGAGCTTCAGGCCCGCCGCGACGTTGTCGAAGATCGACATCGTGGGGAAGGGGTTCGGGCGCTGGAAGACCATGCCGATCGTGCGGCGGACGGCCACCGGGTCGACGCCGTGGCCGTAGAGGTCCTCGTCGTCCAGCAGGACCTTGCCCTCGACGCGGCCGCCGGAGGTGACCTCGTGCATGCGGTTCAGGGTGCGCAGGAACGTGGACTTGCCGCAGCCGGACGGGCCGATGAAGGCCGTCACGGAGCGGGGCTCCACGGTCATGGAGATGTCGTCGATCGCCTTGTGGGAACCGTAGAAGGCGGTCAGGCCCGATACGTCGATTCGCTTGGCCATGGGGATCACTGCTTTCGAAAAGGGAGGTGCAGAGGGTCGCTGATGTGGCCGCGTCAGCGGCCCGTCTTGGGGGCCTTCCAGCGGGCTACGCCGCGGGCCGCCAGGTTGAGGATCATGATGAAGCCGATGAGGGCGAGGGCCGCGGCCCAGGCGCGGTCGATCGAGGCGTCGGTGCCCGCCGCGTACTGCTGGTAGATGTACAGCGGCAGCGAGCCCTGCGAGCCGTCGAACGGGTTCGTGTTGATCACGGGGTTCACCCAGACAAGCAGCAGGACCGGCGCGGTCTCACCGGCGATGCGGGCGACCGAGAGCATGACGCCCGTGGTGATGCCGCCGATCGCGGTGGGCAGGACGACCTTGAGGATGGTCCGCCACTTCGGGACGCCGAGGGCGAGGGACGCCTCGCGCAGCTCGTTCGGGACGAGCTTCAGCATCTCCTCGGTGGAGCGCACGATCACCGGCATCATCAGGATGGCGAGCGCCATGGCGCCGGCCCAGCCGGAGTAGCCGAAGCCGAGGATCAGGATCCAGAAGCTGAGGACGAACAGACCCGCGACGATCGAGGGGATGCCGGTCATGACGTCGACGAAGAACGTGACGGTCTTGGCGAGCTTCCCGCGTCCGTACTCGACGAGGTAGACCGCGGTGAGCAGGCCGATCGGCACGGCGATCACGGAGGCCAGGAGCACCTGCTCCAGGGTGCCGATGATCGCGTGGTAGATGCCGCCGCCGGTCTCCTCGTCGGA
Organism: Streptomyces sp. NPDC004732; assembly: GCF_040609235.1. Lineage (NCBI taxonomy): Bacteria > Bacillati > Actinomycetota > Actinomycetes > Kitasatosporales > Streptomycetaceae > Streptomyces > Streptomyces sp. NPDC004732. The sequence goes on along the minus strand of NZ_JBEXJR010000017.1, from coordinate 145,933 downwards.
GAGCAGGCCCATCGAGTGGGTGAGGAAGTATCCGTCGAAGACCTCGGCGCCGCGCTTGACGGTCTCGTAGATCAGCGAGGCCAGCGGGACGACGGCGAGCAGGAACATGACCCACACCAGCGAGGTGGCGAGGCGGTCCCTGGCCTGCCGGGCGCCCTCGACGGTCACCGCGAGGGCGTACGACCCGACGAGGAAGAGGACGGCGGCGATCAGGCCCCACTGGATGCGGCTGTCCAGGCCCGCCCCGGCGCCGATGCCGACCGCGACGGCGGCCGATCCGGCGGCGACGGCAAGCGGCGACCAGCGCGGCAGGCTCGCGGCCTTCAGCGTCGAGGGACGCTTGACGAGGGGGTTGGGCGGGGTGGGTGTCGTGGTGCTCATGCGTTGGCCCCCGAGTACTCCTTGCGGCGCGCGATGATCAGGCGGGCGGCGCCGTTGACCAGCAGCGTGATGATGAACAGGACCAGGCCGGAGGCGATGAGTGCGTCCTGGCCGTACTCCGTGGCCTCGTTGAACTTGCTGGCGATGTTCTGCGCGAACGTGCCGCCGCCGTAGTCGAGGACGGAGGCCTGGATCACGAAGGTCGGGGAGAGCACGGTGGCGACGGCGATCGTCTCGCCGAGCGCGCGGCCGAGGCCCAGCATCGAGGCGGAGATGATGCCGGAGCGGCCGAAGGGGAGCACCGACATGCGGATGACCTCCCAGCGCGTGGCGCCGAGGGCCAGCGCGGCCTCCTCGTGCATCTTCGGGACCTGGAGGAAGACCTCGCGGCTCACGTTCGTGATGATCGGCAGGATCATGATCGCGAGGAGGATGCCGACGGTCATCAGGGAGCGCGGGGCGCCGCCCTGGTACTCGAAGATGCCGGTCCAGCCGAAGTAGTCGTCGAGCCAGCTGTAGAGCCCGGTGAGGTTGGGCGCGACCACGAGGGCGCCCCACAGGCCGTACACGATCGAGGGCACGGCGGCCAGCAGGTCGATCACGTAGGCGATGGGGGCGGCCAGCTTGCGCGGCGCGTAGTGCGAGATGAAGAGCGCGATGCCGATGGCGACGGGGACCGCGATCGCGAGGGCGATGATCGAGCTCACCACGGTGCCGAAGACGAGGACGGCGATGCCGAAGTACGGCTTGCCGCCGGTGCTCGCACCGGCCGGGTCCCATTCGAAGGTGGTGAGGAAGTTGCCCGTGTTGTCGGCGAGGGCGAGGGTCGTGCGGTACGTCAGGAACGCGGCGATGGCCGCCATGATGAGGAGGAGCACGATCCCGGAGCCCCGGGAGAGGCCGAGGAAGATCCGGTCGCCGGGGCGGGTGGAGCCGCGGGTGGCTGCCTTGCTCACCGGGGCCGTCGGCTCGGCGTCGTCGACGGGGGGAGGAGCGGTCGTATTGCTTGGTATGTCCATGGGGTTCTCCGGTCTGCGGAGGCGCCGTGCGGGTGACGCAGGCGCTCCGTGGCGGCGGTGCACCGGACGGTGCGGCCGGCCCGGTACTGCGGGGCCGGCCGCACTCGGTTCAGCTAGCTCAGGCTCGCGACGGTGGAGCGGACCTTGGTGATGATCTCGGCCGGGATCGGCGCGTAGTCGTTGTCCTTGAGGACGTTCTGGCCGTCCTCGCTGGCGATGTAGGTCAGGAAGGACTTGGTGGCGGCGAGCGAGTCGGCCTTGTTGCCCTTCTCGCAGACGACCTCGTACGTCACCAGGGTGATCGGGTAGGCGCCCTCGGCGGTCGGCTTGTAGTTCAGCTCCAGGGCGAGGTCCTTGCCCTTGCCGACGACCTTGGCCTCGGAGATGGCCTTGGAGGCGTTGTCGACGGTGGCCTTCACCGGCTCCTTGGCCTCGGTCTTCAGGTCGACGGTCTTGACGCCCTCACCGGCGTAGGAGAGCTCGAAGTACGAGATGGCGCCCGCGGTCTGCTTGACCTGGCTCGCGACACCGGACGAACCGTTCGCGGACTGGCCGCCCTTGGGCTCCCACGACTTGCCCGGCTCGTAGGGCCAGGCCTTCGGGGCGGCGCCCTTCAGGTACTTGGTGAAGTTGTCCGTGGTGCCGGACTCGTCGGAGCGGTGGAACGCCTGGACCTTGGTGCTGGGGAGCTTGACGCCGGGGTTGAGCTTCTCGATCGCCTTGTCGTCCCAGGTCTTGATCTTGTCGTTGAAGATGTCGGCCAGGGTCGCGGCGTCCAGGGTCAGCTTGTCGACGCCGGGGACGTTGAAGCCGATGGCGATCGGGCCGCCCACCATGGGCAGGTCGATGGCCTGGCTGCTCTTGCAGACCTTCTTCGACTTCTCGATCTCCTCGGGCTTCAGCGCCGAGTCCGAACCGGCGAACGCGGTCTGGCCCTGGAGGAACGCGGTGATGCCGGCGCCCGAGCCCGTCGGGTTGTAGTTCAGCTGCACGTCCTTGCAGTTGGTCGTGTAGACCTTCCGCCAGGCGTCGATCGCGTTCTTCTGCGCGGACGAGCCGGAGGCCGCGAGCTGGCCCTTGGCGTCGTCGCACTTGATGTTGGCGTTGGCGTTGGTCTCCTTGCCGCCATCGCCCGAGCTCGTGTCGTCGGAGCCGCACGCCGTGAGGGCCAGGGCGCCGGAGACGGCGATGGCGCCGAGGGAGAGGGCGCGGAGCCGGTTCTTGCGCTGAAGCTTCACTTCGGGTCTTCCTTCCGGGAGCCGCCGACCCATGCTGGCGGCGTGCGATGTGTTGCGTGTAGAGGTCTTACGTCGTGTTGTAAGGCCGAAATTAGGCAGGGCAGGTGAAGCGGCCGATGGGCATGAGTGAACGGAGGGTGAACCTCGGCGGTCGGCCTGGTTAGGCGAATCACTACGAAAAGTAGCGCTTCTACTACATAGCGTCATGGATGCTGGTCCGACGGGTCCGAATACGATCAGCGCATGATCATTCCGTTCCTCGTCGGCGTCACCGTCCTGCTCGCCGTCGCCGTCCTGGCCGTCCGGGTGGGCCTGGAGTTCCGCGCGGAGTGCCGCGCGCGGAGGAACACGGCGGCCTAAGACAGGCCCTAGGGGAGAGGGCTAGCGCCCGCCCCCGGAAGAGGCCAGCGCGGCCAGCAGGTCGGCGACGAGTCCGACGTCCCTGCGGTGCGTCAGGTGGCGGCGGGCCGCGTCGGGCGAGAGCCACCGCAGGTGCGAGACCTCGGAGTTGGGGGCGAAGGCGCCGGAGAGCGCCTCGGCGGCCCAGTAGCGGACCTCCTTGGGGCGGCCCTGGGAGTCCCTGTAGTGGGCGGTGGTGAGCTCGGCGCCGAGCTCGCACGTCATGCCGGTCTCTTCGAGCACTTCGCGCAGGGCCGCCTCCTCGAACGTCTCCCCGCGCTTGAGCTTGCCCTTCGGGTGGGACCAGTCCGCCCACTTGGGGCGGTGGACCAGGGCGAGCTCGATGCCGTGCGCGGACCCGGTCCCGTGGCCCGCGGCGGGCGCGGGGCGCCACAGCACGCAGCCGGCCGCCAGGACCGTGCTCTCCCCGCCGGGCCTGTCATCTCCCCCGTACGTCTCTTCTCCCCTGTACGTCTCTTCTTCCCGGTACCTCACCGTGTCCTCGCCTCCTCGCGCAGCCAGGCCCGCTGGAAGACGAACCTGGCCGCCTCGACCTCATGGCGCTGGTCGGCATGGAGCACCCCCAGCGCGTACGCCGTGGCCGGGGCGATCCGTGGCGTCCTGGCCGCCTGGGCTGCCGCGCCCGCCGCCGACGCCGCCTCGCGGTGCACGTTCAGGGCGTGGCTCGCGTCCGCGATGCGCGGGTCCGGGCGGGCGTGGCCCAGGAGGACCTCCTGCGCGTACCTGTGCAGGCGCAGCAGCGAGCGGACCTGCAGCCAGGGGGCGTCCTGGGCGTCCGGGGCGGTGTCCGTGGGGGCCAGGCCGTGGGCGAGGGCACCGGCGTTGTACGGGTGGCCCGCCTGGCCGAGGGGGAGGGCGGCGACGGCTTCGTCGAGGTCGGCCCGCGCCTGCTCGGCCTGGTCCGCCAGATCTCTCTCCGCGTCCTTCTCCGCGCCCTTCAGGGGGACCTCGCTGGCCAGCACGGCCACGTTGTCCGCCACCGCGTGGAAGCGGGAGGAGCCGAAGGCCTGGAGGGCGGTGGAGTGCGCCCGGGTCCTGGCGAGCGTGAGCTGCCGCTCCAGGAGGGCGGCGGCCTTGGCCGCGCCGACGGCAAGCCCGCGCGGGGTACTGCCCCCGTCGGCGGCACTCGGCACCGCGGGCCGGGGCTGCGCCCACCCGTTCCGCTGGGCCGCGGAACGCCTGCCCGCGGCGGGTGCGGCCAGGGCCGCGGCGGCGTGCAGGGTCCCGGCCTGGCCGGTCGGCCCCGGTACCGGGGCGGGGCCCGACAGGCGGTGCAGGGCCTCCAGGAGGCGGTCCAGGCGGGTGGCGTACGCGTGCTCCTGGGCCAGTGTGCCGGAGAGCCAGGCCAGTTCGGGGCGGAGTGCCGACGCCCAGTCGGCGTCGAGGAGCGGGCGGAACGTGTGGAGGGTGCCGCCGATGCGGCGGGCCGCGCGGCGCAGGGAGATGGACGCCTCCAGGGACTCCTCCGCGCCCTGCGCGTCCGTGCTGGACTCGCGGTGCAGCCGCAGCGAGCGGAGGAACTCCGTGGCCTGGTCCTGCAGATAGGCCGTGAGTGCCTCACCGGCGGTGCCCGTGACCGGGCCCGCACCCGTCATCTCATGGTGTTGCTGTGCCACGCCGGCGCCTCCGGGCGTCTATGAGCATCTCCTGCACGTTGCGCAGGGGCTGGCCTTCCGGGTCCACCGAGTGGCGGGTCCAGTTGCCGTCCGCGCCCAGGTGCCAGGAGGCGGTGGTGTCCGACATGCCGGTCTCCAGGAGCCGGCTGAGGGCCGCCCGGTGCGCCGGGTCCTGGACCCTGACCAGCGCCTCGATACGGCGGTCGAGGTTGCGGTGCATCATGTCGGCGCTGCCGATCCACACCTCCGGTTCGCCGCCGTTGCCGAAGGCGAAGACCCGGGAGTGTTCGAGGAAGCGGCCGAGGACGGAACGTACCCGGATGTTCTCCGAGAGCCCCGCCACTCCCGGGCGCACCGCACAGATGCCGCGCACCCACACGTCCACCTCGACGCCTGCCTGCGACGCGCGGTACAGCGCGTCGACGACCGCCTCGTCGACCATCGAGTTGACCTTGATGCGGACGTAGGCGGGGCGGCCCGCGCGGTGGTGCTGCATCTCCTTGTTGATGCGGGAGACGAGGCCGTCGCGCAGGGACTTGGGGGCCACGAGGAGGCGGCGGTAGGTCTCCCTGCGGGAGTAGCCGGAGAGCCGGTTGAAGAGGTCGGAGAGGTCCGCGCCGACCTCCTGGTTGGAGGTGAGCAGGCCCAGGTCCTCGTAGAGGCGGGCGGTCTTGGGGTGGTAGTTGCCGGTGCCCACGTGCGAGTAGCGGACGAGGGACTCGCCCTCCTGGCGCACGACGAGGGAGAGCTTGCAGTGCGTCTTCAGGCCGACCAGGCCGTAGACCACGTGGCAGCCGGACTCCTCCAGCTTCCGCGCCCACTTGATGTTGGCCTGCTCGTCGAAGCGGGCCTTGATCTCGACCAGGACGAGGACCTGCTTGCCGGACTCGGCCGCGTCGATCAACGCGTCGACTATGGGGGAGTCGCCCGAGGTGCGGTACAGCGTCTGCTTGATGGCGAGCACGTCCGGGTCGGCGGCCGCCTGCTCAAGGAACGCCTGCACGGAGGTGGAGAACGAGTCGTACGGGTGGTGCAGGAGTACGTCGCGTTCGCGAAGGGCGGCGAAGATGTCGGGCGCGGACGCCGACTCGACCTCGGCGAGGTCGCGGTGGGTGCCCGCCACGAATTTGGGGTACTTCAGCTCGGGCCGGTCCAGCTTGGCGATGCTGAAGAGGCCGGTGAGGTCGAGCGGTCCCGGCAGCGGGTACACCTCGGACTCGCTGATCTTCAGTTCCCGCACCAGCAGGCTGAGGATGTTCGGGTCGATGGACTCCTCGACCTCCAGGCGCACGGGCGGCCCGAAGCGGCGCCGCATCAGCTCCTTCTCCAGGGCCTGCAGCAGGTTCTCGGCGTCGTCCTCCTCGACCTCCAGGTCCTCGTTCCTGGTGAGCCGGAACATGTGGTGCTCCTGGATCTCCATGCCGGGGAAGAGCTCCTGGAGATGCGCGGGCGCGGCGATGACGTCCTCGATGGGGACGTACCGCTGCGGGGAGGCCTCCAGGAAGCGGGAGAGCAGCGGAGGGACCTTCACCCGTGCGAAGTGCTGATGGCCGGAGACCGGGTTGCGCACGACCACGGCGAGGTTGAGCGAGAGCCCCGAGATGTACGGGAAGGGGTGCGCGGGATCGACGGCCAGCGGGGTCAGGACGGGGAAGATCTGCTGCCGGAAGAGCGTGAAGAGCCGGGACTGCTCCTTCTCGGTCAGCTCGTGCCAGCGCACCAGGTGGATGCCCTCGTCGGCGAGGCCGGGCGCGACGTCGTCCTGGTAGCAGGCGGCGTGCCGGGCCATGAGCTCGCGGGAGCGGTTCCAGATGAGCTCCAGGACCTCGCGGGGCTGCAGGCCGGAGGCCGAACGGGTGGCGACGCCGGTCGCGATGCGGCGCTTGAGCCCGGCCACCCGGACCATGAAGAACTCGTCCAGGTTCGAGGCGAAGATCGCCAGGAAATTAGCCCGTTCGAGGAGGGGTGTGTGCGGGTCCTCGGCCAGTTCGAGAACCCGCTCGTTGAAGGCGAGCCAGCTGCGCTCCCGGTCGAGGAACCGGCCCTGGGGCAGTTCCGCGCCGTCGTGCCCTATCTGGGCGTCCTCGTCGTACGCGTCGAGGTCGGCATCGATGTCAGGGTCCAGGTCGGAGACCGTGGCGGCGATGGTGTGGGGCCTGTGGGCGGCGATCGAGCCGACGGAGGGCTGGGCGTGCTGGACCTGACCTTGTGTGCTCGGCTGGCTCATGGACCCATTCTTCCGCGTGGGCACGCCGATGGGCGCGTCGGAGAGCGCGGGAGTGAGGCGGAGCTTCCCGTTCACGGGGGAAGGGTCGGGCACGGCAGGCTGCATTGAGTGAGCGTCGCAAGCCTGTCTGAATCGCTGGTTACGGCGACATGACGTGCGGGACATCGGCCGACGACCCCCGGGCGTCTACACGGCGGCGGGCCGTCGGTCGAGCATACGAAACAAGCCGATCGTACGGTTCAGGCCGCGCGGCGGCGCAAGAGGCGGAAGGCGGCGTACGTCGCGGCGGCCGCGAGCGCGAGGACGATCCCCGTCTCGATCAACTGGAGGTACCAGAAGTGGGATCGGGGGTGGTAGTCCAGGTACGCGCTGGTGATCTTGGTGTCGGTGGGGCAGAAGTAGCCGGGCGTCGGCTTCGGGTGGCACAGTCCCTCGATGAAGCGTTCTCCGGCGGCGTTGGTGACGCCCTGGTCCACGGCGAAGGAGTCGTAGGGCTCGGAGATGTACCAACTACCCCCGACGCGCGAGGTCTCGGTGAGCGTACGGGTCGGGAAGAGGTCCCAGCGGAGACTGCCGAAGAGCAGCAGCACGCCCCCGGTGACCACCGCGGTGAGGGAAACGGCGAGCAGCGTGCGGCGCACGAGGAGGCCGACGGCGGCACCCACGGCCACGCCCAGCAGGCCGTACGCGACGAGGACGGGGCCCGTGGCCTCGTAGACGCCTTGGTAGTCCCAGTGCACGTCCGAGCGGCGGCCGATCGCGTAGCCCGCGCCGAGTTGGAGGACGGCCATCAGGAAGAGCGTCCCGCCCACGGCGAGCGCGGCGGCGATGGTCAGCTTCGAGGTGAGCCAGCGCGCGGGGGAGACCGACTGGGTCCAGGAGAGCTTGTACAGCCCGGATTCCAGCTCGCGCCCGATCAGCGGGCCCGCGACGAAGGCGCCGATGAGCGCGGGGAGCACCAGCAGGCCGACGGAGCCGTTCTCCATGCTGGAGTAGAGCATGTCGCGGGCGCTGGCGAAGCCGAAGAAGGTGTCGCAGGTTCCGTCGGAGACGCAGCGGCCCATGGGTTCGGGGTAGGCGCGGGCGGCCCAGCGCAGCCAGCCGGTGAAGGCGAGCGCGGCGAGGAGGAGGGCTCCGCCGGTCAGCAGGGCGGTGCGGTGCAGGCGCAGGTCGACCCAGCGGGGGCCGCGCAAGGTGGGCAGGCTCATGCCGTGGCCCCTTCCTGGGAGCGGGCCGTCGTGCCCGGAGTGAGCAGCGGGGGCGCGTCGGGCGAGCGGAGGTGGGCGAGCAACAGCTCTTCCAGGGAGGGTTCTTCGACCTCCCAGTCGTCGCCGAGCGGGGCCTCGGGGCGGATCAGAGCGGTGAGGCCGCGGCCCGTGGCGCGGGACTCGACGACGGTGTGCGGGTGCAGGCGGTCGGCCGGGCCGCGGCCGGTGACCAGGCGGTGCGCGCCGATCAGGTCGTCGATGCCGCCGCCGAGCCGGACCAGGCCCCCGGAGACGAGGAGCAAGTGGTCGCAGGCGTCGGCGAGTTCGCCGACGATGTGCGAGGACATCACGACGGTGGTGCCGTGTTCGGTGGCCGAGGCCATGATCGTGCCCATGAGTTCATGCCGGGCGAGCGGGTCGAGGTCGGCCATCGGCTCGTCGAGGAGCAGGAGTTCGGCGCGCTTGCCGAGTGCGAGGGCGAGCGCGACGCGGGTGCGCTGGCCGCCGGAGAGCGTACGGATGCGGGCGCCCGGGTCGAGCCCGCCGCCGCTCGCGACGCGTTCGGCGGTGGCCGCATCCCAGCGGCCCGGGTTGAGCTCGGCGCCCAGGCGCAGGGTGTCCGCGATGGTCAGCCGCGGATGGAGCGGCTTGTCCTGGGCGACGTACGCGACGCGGGCGCGGGCCTCGCCGGGTGTGGTGCCGAGGACGGTGAGCGTGCCCGAGGTGGGGCGGGCGAGGCCCGCGGCCAGGGTGAGCAGGGTCGACTTGCCCGCGCCGTTGGGGCCGACGACCGCGCAGACGCGGCCGGTGGGCAGGCGGAAGGCGCAGTCCCGCAGGGCGTAACGGCTCCGTCCGAAGCGTTTGGTCAGTGCTGTCGCCTCGATGGCGGTGTCGGTCATGCGGGGTCCCCCCTGGTTTCCAGCTCCTGGGTCTGCGAATCGCCGAACTGTTCTTCCAGTACGGCCGTGAACAGCGCCGCCACGTCGTCCCTGTCGAGCCCCGACTGCCGGGCCCTGGCGGCCCAGTCGGCGAGTTCCCCCCGCAGCGGCGAGTCGGTGGCCGCGCTGCCGAGCGTCCGGCGGACGAACGTGCCGAGGCCGCGGCGGGCCTCGACCAGTCCCTCGCGCTCCAGCTCGCGGTAGGCCTTCAGCACGGTGTTCGGGTTGATGGCCGTGGCTTCGACGACCTCACGGGCCGTCGGCAGCTTGTCCCCGGGCTCCAGCAGGCCGAGGCGCAGCGCCTGGTGGGTCTGCTGGACGATCTGGAGATAGGTGGCGACGCCGCTGCGCCGGTCGATGCGGTACTCGACCACTGCCTTGCACCACCCTTTCACTAATTGAGTAGTGAAAGGGTGGTGCAAGATCGGGCCTCCGGTCAAGTGGAAGTTTTGAGACGTCTTCTCGGAGGTTTCGAGGGAGGTGCTCCGGGGGTTTCGGGGAGGCACCCGCGATCTTGTAACGTCTGCCGCTCAGAGTTGACGTGAACACGCACGACAAACGGGGGTTCCACCATGTCCCAGCAGCGCCTTTCGCCCCTCATGAAGGTGGCGGTCGTGGTCATCGCGGCGGTCATCGCGGGCGTCTGGATGTACACGAGCCGCGGCAACACCACCGGCCCCGACAGCGAGAGCGCGAAGGAGCCCGCGGTCGCGGAGGTCGGTGACTGCGTGCAGAACAAGGGTTCCGACGGCACTCCCGACATGGAGGTCATCGACTGCTCGGACCCGAAGGCGGAGTACGAGGTCGCGAGCAAGTTCGAGAACGAGTGCGAGCCGGGGCAGAGCCGGTACGAGCAGACCCGGCGGGGCCGGGTGCAGTTCTCGATGTGTCTGACGAAGGCCGGGGCGAAGTAGCCGGGAGGTCCGGCGGTACGAAGGGCGCGGCTCCCCTCTCTTGGGAGGAGGGCCGCGCCCTTCGTGTGTGCTGGGGGAGGGGGGAGGAGGGAGGGGGCAGGGGGTGTGCTGGCGGGAGGGTTAAGACTCCGTGCGGTACATCAGGTCCGTCTCGTGCGTGACGAAGCCGAGGCGCTCGTAGACGCTCACGGCCGCCTTGTTGTCCGCGTCCACGTACAGCATCGCGGTCGGCAGGCCCGCCTGCGCGAGGTGGCGCAGGCCGGTCGTCGTCAGCGCCTTGCCGAGGCCGCCGCCCTGGGCTCCCGGCCGTACGCCCACCACGTACACCTCTCCGAGGCGCTCGGCGGCGTGCACCTTCGTCCAGTGGAAGCCGACCAGTTCGCCGTCGCTCTTGCGCTCGGCGAGGAAGAAGCCCGCCGGGTCGAACCACGGCTCCGCCTTGCGGTCGTCCAGGTCGCGCTGGGTGAGGGCGCCCTGCTCGGGGTGGTGGGCGAAGGCCTCCGCGTTCACCGCGAGCCAGGCCGCGTCGTCCTGTCCGGGGACGAAGGTACGTACGGAGACGCCCTCGGGGAGCGCCGGGTCCGGCAGGTCGAGGTCGGCCAACGGGCGGCGCATCTGACGCAGTTCGCGGAAGAGGGCGAGGCCGAGCACCTGGGCCAGGTGACGGGCCGCGGAGTGGCCGCCGTGCGCCCACACGCGCAGACGGCGGCCCGACTCCGCGAGCAGCGCGGTGCCGAGCGCCCTGCCGTGCCCGTGCCCGCGGCGCGAGGGGTGCACGACGAGCTCCGCTGCGGGGGCCTCGACGGGGTCGGTGTCCTCCAGCTGCGCGTACCCGACGAGCTGGTCTTCGACGGTGAGCAGCAGGTGCCGGACGCCGTCGCGGGCGCCGCCGCGGAGCTGCAGCCGGCCCTGCTCGGACACCGCCTGCTGACCGTCCGTACGGGCAGCCTCGGCGAGCAGCGCGAGGACGGCTTCGGCCTGCGCGGAGGTGAGTTCGGCGAGGGCGTCGATCTTTCGGAGGGGGGTGGGGGTGTCGGCGGGGCGGTCGTCAGTCATGTCCCCGAGCGTATTCTGGCGGGGGCGCCTTTGGGGGTGGGGGCTTCGTGGTACTCGCCTTGTCCTCAGGTGCCGGACGGGCTCCGTCGGGCCTGCCGTGGTTCTTCGGCTTCCCGCCGGGGGTGGTTTATCGCGCTGTGCGCTCGTCCTCAAACGCCGGACGGGCTGAAATGTGTCCCCCAGGTGCCGGACGGGTTGAAATGTGGCCCCCCTGAAATGCGTCCCCCCCCACTTCGCCCCTCCGTCTCCCAAGGGCAACCAGGCTGTAACCAGCAACCCTCTGTTCCGCTACGCGCGTTGACTCTAGGCTGCCGACGGTTCCAGTCTTCTCACACCTAATCCCGGGGGAACGCGTGTCCGCCATACCTAAGCATCGACGGCCCAAGCGGCGGGCCACTCGTGTTCTTGCCGTGGCGGCGGGGCTCGCCACCGTGGGGGCGTTGGTTGTCTCGTTGCCTGCCAGTGCGGGGCAGGACGGGGCGGGCGGGGGCAAGGGAGGGAAGAAGCGCACCGTTGATGTGCAGTTGTTGTCCTTCAACGACTTCCACGGGAATCTGCAGCCGCCCGCCGGGTCGTCGGGTCAGGTGACGGAGAAGCAGGCCGACGGGAGCGAGAAGAAGATCGACGCCGGTGGCGCCGAGTATCTTGCGACCTCGCTGCGCGCCGCCCGCAAGGGGAATCCGTACAGCGTCACCGCCGCCGCGGGTGACCTGATCGGTGCCAGTCCGCTGCTCTCCGGGCTCTTTCACGACGAGCCCACCGTCGAGGCGATGAACAAGCTCGACCTGGACGTCACCAGCGTCGGCAACCACGAGTTCGACGAGGGGGCCAAGGAACTGGCCCGTATGCAGAACGGTGGCTGTCACCCCAAGGACGGGTGCTTCGAGAAGGACGGTCACGGCAAGGGGAAGAAGTTCAAGGGGGCCGATTATCCCTATCTCGCCGCCAACGTCACCGACGAAAAGACCGGCAAGCCCATCCTCAAGCCCTACTGGGTGTGGAAGCACAAGGGCGTCAAGGTCGGCTTCATCGGCGTGACCCTGGAGGGCACCCCGGACATCGTCTCCGCCGACGGAGTCAAGGGGCTGAAGTTCCACGACGAGATCGAGACCGTCAACAAGTACGCGAAGATCCTCGACAAGCAGGGCGTGAAGTCCATCGTCACCCTCATCCACGAGGGCGGCGTGCCGAAGAGCCAGACGTACAACTACGACTGCGACTCGCCCGGCGCGGGCGACGGGATCTCGGGGCCGATCACCACCATCGCCAAGGGGATCACGCCCAAGGTCGACGCCCTCGTCACCGGGCACACCCACAACGCGTACGTCTGCACGATCCCCGACCCCGCGGGCAAGCCGCGCATGGTGACCTCCGCCTCCTCCTTCGGGAAGCTCTACACCGACACCACGCTCACGTACGACCGCAAGACCAAGGACATCGTGCGGACGAGCGTGAAGTCGGCCAACCACGTCGTCAGCCGTGAGCAGGCCAAGGCCCCCGACATGACCTCGCTGATCTCGCGCTGGGACAAGCTGGCCGCGCCCGTCGCCAACAAGGCCGTCGGCCACATCTCGGCGGACATCCCGGGCCGCGGCGCCGGTGTCCCCGAGTCCCCGCTCGGCGACCTCATCGCGGACGCGCAGCTCGCGCACGCCAAGTCCCTCGACCCGGAAGCCGACCTGGCCCTGATGAACCCGGGCGGCATCCGCTCCGACATCGTCTTCAAGGCGAGCGGCAGCGAGGGTGACGGCGTCGTCACCTACGGCGAGGCGTTCACCGTGCAGCCGTTCAGCAACACCGTCAATCTGGTCGACCTGACCGGCGCGCAGCTCGTGACCGGGCTGAAGCAGCAGGTCAGCGGGTCCAATGAGGCCTCGCCGAAGGTCCTGCAGGTCTCGGACGGGCTGACGTACACGCTGGACATGACCAAGACCGGCGCGGACCGTGTCGTCGCCGACTCGATCAAGCTGAACGGCAAGGCGATCGACCCCGCGGCCACCTACCGCGTCGCGATGAACTCCTTCCTCGCGGGCGGCGGCGACGGCTTCGCCGAGCTCGGCAAGGGGACGAAGCCGCTGGTCGGCAGCGACGACCTGAAGGCGTTCAACGACTACCTGACCGCCAACTCCTCGGCGGACAAGCCGATCGCGCCGCCGAAGGCCGACCGGATCACCATCGTGAAGTAGGTCGTGACGCAGGTTGCCTTGCGGTGGCCCGCAGGTGGCCTGTGATGAAAACAGCGCGTTAAAGAAGCGGCCGAAAACGGGTGTTACCGGGTGTAAGGCTTGGGGTGGGGTGTGAACGTATGGTGAGATCCTCTGATGCGTTCCCCCCACCGCATAGCCACGCGTCCTTCGGACGCTGCCCCGCTCGACGACCACGACCATCCTGAGAACGACACCGCTCAGCTGCCGGTCTCCTCGTACAGCAATCCGTACGACGAGCTCGCCGCGCTCGCGCCGAACCCGCTGGAGGAGTTCCTCCACGAGGACAAGGGCGAGGGTGGGACGGCCGAGGCGGAGAAGCCCTGGACGCCGCCCAACCACCGGCGCGGCAGCCGCCGCCGGAACCGCTTCGCAGGTCTGCCGCTCGCCGCGAAGGCCCTGGTGGCCGTCCTGGTCGCCACCGCGTTCCTCGCGCTCGGCGACCGCTGGGCCCTGCTCTACGCCGAGCACGAGGCCGCGGAGAAGCTCAAGGACCAGATGAACCTGAGCGCGGCGCCCGAGGTCGACATCGAAGGGTTCCCCTTCCTCACGCAGGTCTTCGACAAGCGCGTCGACAAGGTGAAGGTCACGGTCCCCGATGTCGCGGCCGACCGGATCTCGCTCGCCAAGGTCTCCGCGACCGCCACGAACGTCACGATCGACGGCGACGGGCCCACCTCGATCAAGGGCGCCAGCATCGGCGAGATGAAGGGTGAGGTGCTGCTCTCCTTCGAGGACCTCAACCGTGAACTGGGCGCCTCCCAGGTCACGTTCACCGGCCACGGCCACGACCAGGTCCTCGCGCGCGGCACGCTGCCCGTCGCGGGACACGACCTGAAGGTCCGCGCCGACGCCCGCATCGAGCGCAACGGCGACCGCGGCATCTCCACCGACATCGGCGGCATGAGCCTGCAACTCGGCGACCTGGCGACGTACCGTCCGGGTACGCGCGAGAAGGAGGGCCTGCACCTGTCGCAGAAGTCCGCCGACCGCGTCGCCGACGAGACGTCGAAGGCGAAGGCGCTGCTGTCCGTCCCGGCGATCGTCGAGCGGCTCGGCGTCCCGCGGGACGTGGTCAGCGGAGCCCTGAAGAGCGACGCCAAGCTCAACGAGCTCACCGGCTCGCCGCGCTTCGTGAACGACGTCATGGGCCTGAACCTCATCGACGTCGCGATGGGCCACCCCGAGCTCCTCAAGAAGCTCGGCCTCGACCCCGCCCTCCTGAACGGCCTCTCCCAGCTCACCCGCCCCGTCCTCGCCGACCGCCTCACCCTCGCCTTCCAGCTGCCGAAGCTGCCGGGCGCCGGGACGATGGCGCTGCAGGACGTGACGGTGGAGAAGGAGGGCATCCGGGTACGGATCGCGGGCTCCGGGATCGGGATCGGACGCTAGCTAGGGCCAGTCCGGGGGCGGCGTAGCCGCCCCCGGCAACCGCATCGTCGCCACCGTCCCGCCGCCCTCCGCCGCCTCCAGCGTCACCTCGCCGCCCGCCTGGCGCACCGTCCGGGCCACGATCGACAGGCCCAGGCCCGAGCCGGGCAGGGCGCGGGCGGACGGGGAGCGCCAGAAGCGGTCGAAGACGTGGGGGAGTTCGTCGGCGGGGATGCCGGGGCCGTGGTCGCGGACCGTCAGGCGGCCGCGGTCGAGTGTGACCTCCACCGTGCCGCGCGGCGGGCTGAACTTCACCGCGTTGTCGAGGATGTTGACGATGGCCCGCTCCAGGGAGGGCGGCTCCGCGCGCACGTACCAGGGAGCGAGTTCCGCGGTGATCGTCAGCTCGGGGCCGCGCAGCCTCGCCCGGTCGATGGCGGCCCTCGTGAGGTCGTGCAGGGCGACCACCTGGATCTTGCCGCCGCCGTCCCCGTCCCCGGCCCCGGGACCGGCGGCGGTGTCGGGGCGGGAGAGCTCCTGAAGGTCGCCGATGAGCACGGCCAGTTCGGTCATCTGGGCGGTGACCGAGGCGAGGAGTGCCTTGCGGTCGTCGGGCGGGATGGCCCGGCCCGTCTCCTCGCTGCGGGCGAGCAGCTCGATGTTCGTGCGCAGGGAGGTGAGCGGGGTGCGCAGCTCGTGGCCCGCGTCGGCGATCAGCTGCTGCTGGAGGTCGCGGGACGAGGCCAGCGAGGCGGTCATGGAGTTGAAGGACTCGGACAGGCGGGCGATCTCGTCGTCGCCCTCGACGGGGATGCGGAGGTTCAGGTCCTCGGTGCGGGCGACGTGTTCGACGGCGTCGGTGAGCCGGTCCACGGGCCGCAGTCCGGTCCGGGCCACCCAGAGCCCCGCGGCCCCCGCGCCGAGCACGCCGATTCCGGCGACGACGACGAGGATCAGGGCGAGGTTGTCGAGCGTGTCGTCCATCTCGCTGAGCGGGCGGGCCACGGAGACGGCCAGCGGGAGCTGGGGGTCCTCCAGCGGATAGGTGTAGACCCGGTACCGCTCGCCGTTGGACGCGGTGGCGTTGTGGAAGGTCTCCGTCTTCTGGCGCTCGGCGACGGCGATGTCCGCGGCGTCGACGTCGACCGTCTGGCGGCCGAGGATCGCGCAGTTCGTGCCGTTCTTGGCCACGACCTGGATGGTCTGCTTGAACAGGTCGGGATTGTCGCGCCCGGGGACCTCGCGCAGGCACCGCGCCTGGCCGCCCACCGCGTCGATGTCGATCCGCTGGATCACGTCCTCGGCCTTCGGCCGATTGCTGCTCAGCGCATCGTCCAGCGAGTCGAGCAGCGCGTTGCGCACCACGAACCAGCAGGTCACCGCCGCCGCCGCGACGGCGAGCGCCACCGCCGTGGCCACCAGCAGCGCAAGCCGCGACCGCAGCGGCAGCCCGTGGAAGCGCCGCAGCACCCTGTTCACTCGCCGCCCCGCAGCACGTACCCCACGCCCCGCACCGTGTGCACGAGGCGCGGCTCGCCGCCCGCCTCCGTCTTGCGGCGCAGGTACATGACGTACACGTCGAGGGAGTTGGACGTCGGCTCGAAGTCAAAGCCCCAGACCGCCTTGAGGATCTGTTCGCGGGTCAGGACCTGGCGCGGGTGCGCGAGGAACATCTCCAGGAGGGTGAACTCCGTGCGGGTCAGCTCCACGGTCCGCGGGCCCCGCGTGACCTCGCGCGTCGCCAGGTCCATCCGCAGGTCGGCGAAGGCGAGGGTGTCGCCCTCCTCGGCCTGCCCGGCGCCCGGGGCGTACGAACTGCGGCGCAGCAGGGCGCGGATGCGGGCGAACAGCTCGTCCAGCTCGAAGGGCTTGACCAGGTAGTCGTCGGCGCCCGCGTCGAGTCCCGTGACGCGGTCGCCGACGGTGTCGCGCGCGGTCAGCATCAGGATCGGGGTGGTCGATCCCGTGGCGCGGAGCCTGCGCGCGGCGGTGAGGCCGTCCATGCGGGGCATCTGGATGTCCAGGACGACCAGATCGGGGTGGTACGCCGCGGCCTTCTCCAGCGCGTCCGCGCCGTCGACGGCGACCTCCGTGCCGTACCCCTCGAAGGCGAGGCTGCGCTGCAGCGCCTCCCGCACGGCGGGTTCGTCGTCCACGATCAGGATGCGCAGCTGCTCGCGGTCACCGGTGCGGTCGCCTTCGGCGGGGCTCATGGGCTTCGGACTTCCTCGGGTCGGGGGGCGGAACGGGGCCGGTATCAGCCTCGCACGCGGGGGCGGTCGGTGCGGTCCTGCCGACCGGCGTGCACTTCCCGTGCCACGGCGAGGGGGAGGCCGACCCCGGCCGGATCGGTGGCGGGGCGGCCCCAGCCGACGGTGACGGCGAGGGCGTGCCGGGCGCGGTTGACGGTGACGGAGGTGGCGGAGGTGAGGGTGCTGCCGGACATGGCGGCCTCCTGGAGGTCGTACGGTCGTACTTTGGGGTCAGGTCTTCGAGCCCGAGCGGAGCTTGCCGAGGTCGTCCTTGACCGTGTCGACCGGGATGGCGAAGCCGAGGCCGATGCTGCCGGAGGCGGTCTGGCCGGAGCCCTGGCCGGACGAACTGGGCGAGTACATCGCCGAGTTGATGCCGATGATGTTGCCGTTCATGTCGATGAGGGCGCCGCCGGAGTTGCCGGGGTTGAGCGAGGCGTCGGTCTGCAGCGCTTTGTACGTGGTCTTCGACGAGCCGGTGTCGCCGTTGAACTGCTGCCCGCCGAACTCGAACGGCCAGCCGCCCTCGGGGTTCTGCTGTTGTTGCGGCTCGTCGCCCGTGGCGACGGTGACGTCGCGTTCGAGCGCGGAGACGATGCCGCTGGTGACGGTGCCGGTCAGGCCCTCGGGGGAGCCGATGGCGACGACCTCGTCGCCGACCTTGACGTTGCCGGAGTTGCCGAAGGTGGCGGGCTTGAGCCCGGAGGCGTCCTTCAGCTGGATGAGCGCGAGGTCCTTCTTGCTGTCGGTGCCGACGACCTCGGCGTCGTACGTCTTGCCGTCGTTCGTCCGCACCTTGATCGAGGTGGCACCGGCGATGACGTGGTTGTTGGTGACGATCTCGCCGTTGCTCTTGGTGATGACACCGGAGCCGGTCGACTTGCCCTCGCCGGTGGTGGCGCTGATCTCGACGATGCTGGGGCTGACCGCCTCCGCGACTCCGGCGACGGTGCCCTTCTTGCTCGTCGGCACGACGTCGGTGCTGGTGGCGGAGGAGCCGCCGTCCTTGCCGGTCAGCGTCTGCACGGCGTACGCGGTGCCGCCGCCGACCGCTGCCGCCGCGATGGCGACGGCGGCGAGCAGGGCCACGGGGCCCTTGGCGCGGCGGCGCCTTGCGGGGGCGGGTGCCTGAGGTGCTTCCGGCGCGAAGGCGGGCGGGGGCGGGTAGGCGCCCTGCGTACCGCCGGGCGGCACAGGCGCTGACGACTGCTGCTGGTGGTACTCGCCGCTGTGGCGGAAGGTCTCGGTCATGACTACGAGACTGTCCGGCGTACATGAGAGCTGCCTGAGTACGTCCTGAGAAGCCCGGCAGAAGTGCGTATGCCCGATATAAAGGCCCGGGTGGCATAAAGGCCCGGGTGGCCGGGGCAGAGGCTACGCGCAGCCGCAGGACTGGCGGACCACCAGCCGGGACGGGAACAGCTTCAGCCGCTCCCGGCGCGACCCGGCGACCCGCAGCCCGTCGTCAAGGACCAGATCCACCGCCGCCCGCGCCATCGCGGGCCGGTCGGAGGCGACCGTCGTCAGCGGCGGGTCCGTGAGGCCCGCCTCCTTGACGTCGTCGAAGCCCGCCACGGCGAGCTCCCCCGGCACGTCGATGCGCAGCTCGCGCGCCGCCCGCAGGATGCCGATCGCCTGGTCGTCCGTGGAGCAGAAGATCGCGGTGGGCCGGTCGGGGCGGGCGAGGAGCTCGAGGCCCACCTGATAGGCGTCGTAACGGTTGTACGGGGCTTCGAAGAGCCGCCCCTCCACCGAGTGCCCGGCCTCCCGCATCGCGCGCCGCCAGCCCTCGACGTGGTCGGAGACGGGGTCGCCGACGGTCGGGGTGTCGGCCGTGCCGCCGACGCAGGCGACGTACGCGTGGCCGTGCTCCAGGAGGTGCCGGGTGGCGAGCTGCGCGCCGCCGACGTCGTCCGTGACGACCGCGACGTCGTCGATGGCCTCGGGCCGCTCGTGGAGCAGCACCACGCGGGCGTCCCACGCGTCGATCTCGGCGGCGGCCTGGTCCGTCAGACCGTGGCTGACGAGGATGAGGCCGGAGACCCGCATGCCGAGGAAGGCGCGGAGGTAGTGCGTCTCGCGCTCCTCCACGTAGTCGGAGTTCCCGACGAGGACCATCTTTCCGCGCTCGGACGCCGCCTGTTCCACGGCGTGCGTCATCTCCGCGAAGAACGGCTGGCGCGCGTCCGGCACGATCATGCCTATGAGGTCCGTGCGCCGCGAGGCCATGGCCTGGGCAACACGGTCGGGCCGGTAGCCCAGCTCTTTGATCGCGGCGAGTACCCGCTCGCGCGTGGCCGGGGCGACCGGCCTGGGTCCGTTGTTGATGACGTAACTGACGACCGCGGTCGAAGTACCCGCAAGTCTTGCCACGTCATCCCGAGTCACCTTGGCCACGCGCGGAGTCTACGCGGATGGAACTACCGCTGGGCAGGGCGTACGGCAGCTTCCTTCGGAGCGGGCACCGGGCCCCTGCCGTTCTCCTGCGCCCGCGGGGTGGCGGCCTTCGCCTTCTCGCCGTCGGCGGCGCGCTCCACCTTCTCCGGTGTGACGAACCGATAGCCGACATTGCGGACGGTGCCGATCAGCGACTCGTGCTCGACGCCGAGCTTCGCCCGCAGCCGCCGCACGTGTACGTCGACCGTGCGCGTGCCGCCGAAGTAGTCGTAGCCCCACACCTCCTGGAGCAGCTGGGCACGGGTGAAGACCCGCCCCGGGTGCTGCGCCAGATACTTGATCAGCTCGAACTCCTTGAAGGTCAGGTCGAGGACCCGCCCCTTCAGCTTCGCGCTGTACGTCGCCTCGTCCACGGAGAGATCGCCGTTGCGGATCTCCATCGGGGAGTCGTCGCAGGTGATCTGCTGGCGGCCCATCGCGAGCCGCAGCCGCGCCTCGACCTCGGCGGGGCCCGCCGTGTCGAGGAGCACGTCGTCGATGCCCCAGTCCGCGGTGACGGCCGCGAGGCCGCCCTCCGTCACGACGAGGACCAGCGGACAGCCGGGGCCCGTGGAGCGGAGCAGCTGGCAGAGGCTGCGGACCTGGGGGAGGTCGCGGCGCCCGTCGATGAGGATGACGTCGGCACCGGGGGTGTCGACGAGAGCGGGCCCCTCCGCGGGGGCGACGCGCACGTTGTGAAGGAGCAGGCCGAGGGCGGGGAGCACCTCCGTCGACGGCTGGAGGGCATTGGTCAGGAGCAGCAGCGAACTCACCGCCGACCACCTGCCCGGGTCGTCTGACTGTCGTGCACGTTTCGCTCGCCCATAACGTCTGGTTCCTCCTCGGTCCCTGCGAGGACGTTTACGGCACTGCTTCGTACTGCTCTGCTGTGTTCTCCGAAGGGCCCGCGCCCGGGGCCCCGGAAAGCACGAAAGGACCCGGGGGCTGCGCTGCCCGGATCCTCTGCCCAGCAGAATAGCCCACATGAACTCCGGTCCGGCAGGTCAAGCGGCACGATCTTCTGTGCCTCCGCTCACTCGCGGTCAGCGCGGCGTTCAGCAGAGCGCCACGCTGCGTACACGCGACGGAGTGGCCATCGAGGCCGCCTACGACCCCGGGCCCGCCCCCGCGGGAGAGCTCGCGATCGTCGTTGCGCACGGCTTTTCGGGTGACTTGTCCCGGCCGCACGTGCGCCGTATCGCGGGTGTCTTCGCCCAGCGTGCGGCTGTGATCACGTTCTCCTTCCGGGGGCACGGCGGCTCCGGCGGGCACTCCACGGTCGGCGACCGCGAGGTGCTCGACCTGGCGGCGGCGGTGGAGTGGGCGCGGTCCCTCGGGCACCCGCGCGTGGTGACCGTCGGTTTCTCGATGGGCGGCTCGGTCGTCCTCCGTCACGCCGCGTTGCACAGGGGGCGCACGGAAGCGCGAACCGACGCGGTGGCCGCGGTGAGTGCTCCCGCGCGGTGGTTCTACCGGGGGACGGCGCCGATGCGGCGGCTGCACTGGGTGGTCACGCGGCCCGCGGGGCGCGCGGTCGGCCGCTTCGGGCTGCGGACGAGAATCCACCCGCACGAGTGGGACCCCGTCCCCCTTTCGCCCGTCGAGTCCGTCCCCCTCATCGCTCCGACGCCGCTGCTCATCGTCCACGGCGACCGCGACCCGTACTTTCCGCTCGACCATCCGCGGATGCTCGCCGCGGCGGCCGACGGCGGGGCGGAGCTGTGGCTGGAAGAGGGCATGGGACACGCGGAGCACGCGGCGACGGACGGGCTCGTCGGGCGGATCGCCTCGTGGGCCACGGCATCATGGACGTCGGCAACCGCCGACTGAAGGGAAGGGGAGTCGCATGGTGAACGGCACCATTCGTTACTGGGCCGCTGCCAAGGCGGCCGCGGGCGTCGCCGAGGAGCCGTACGAAGCGGTGACGCTCGCCGACGCGCTGGAGGCCGCCCGCGAGCGGCATCCCGGTGAACTCGTCCGGGTCCTGCAGCGCTGCTCCTTCCTGGTCGACGGAGCCCCCGTCGGGACCCGGAGGCATGAGACCGTACGGCTGGCCGAGGGCGGCACGGTCGAGGTGCTCCCGCCGTTCGCAGGAGGATGAGCGCCATGTCCAATCAGCCCTATGACGGGTACGAGGGGTACGACGGGTACGAGCCGTATCCGCAGCAGTACCCCGGACAGCAGCAGCCGTATCCGGAACAGCAGCAGCACCCGCAGCAACAGCCGCCACAGGCGCAGCAGCAGCCGTACCCGGATCAGCAGGCGTACCAGGGCCAGCAGGCCTACCCCGCGCAGCAGCAGTATCCGGACCAGCAGCAGTACTACGCGCAACAACAACAGCAACAGCAGCAACAGCAGCAACAGCAGTACGGCCAGGATCAATACGGCCAGAACCAGTACAGCCAGAGCCAGGACCAGTACGGCCAGCCGTACGCCCAGCCCGCCCAGCCCCAGCAGTACTACGCCGCCCCCCAGCAGCAGTACGGCCAGGAGCAGCACACCCAGCAGTGGGCGGGGCAGACCTGGGAGACGCAGGCGGGGCAGCCCGCCGCCGCGGTGGACGTGACGGCGACGGCATACCTGCCGCCGCAGAGTGCCGCCCCCGCCCCCGTGCCGGAGGCAGCCATGCCGGAAGAACCCGAGGAGGCCGCGGAGCCCGGTTCCGCCGCCGAGGACTCGTCCTCGTACGGTCCCGCCACCACCACGGGCAACCCCCGCGTCACCGACGCCCAGCGGGCCAGGGCCGAGGGGCGCTCGCCGGTCATCGAGCCGGGGATGCAGCCCGCCGCGCTGACCGCCGTGCTCGGGCTGCTGCTCGCCGCGGGCGCCGCAGTCGGGCAGTACGCACTGCTCGTGCCGCTCGTGCTGCTGCAGGCCGTGACCGCCGCCGGATGGTTCCGGCTCAACGGCATGTGGCCCGCGCGGCAGGGCATCGCGCTCGCCTTCCTCGGCGGTGTCGCCGCGGACGTGGCGCTGCTGGCCGTCGGCAAGGAGAACGCACCGGCCGCCATCCTCGGCACCCTCGGCGTGTGGGTGCTGCTCGTCCTCGTGCTGCAGCTGCGCAGCCGTGCCGGTGCCGACGAGCGGATGTACGGGCTGATGGCCACCGTCGCCTCGGCCGCGCTCGCGATCGTCGCGGCCGGGCACCTCGCGGCCGCGTCCGACGCCGTGACGGTGGGCGGCATCGCCGTCGCCGCCGCGATCCTCGCCCGTGCGCTCCCGCTGCCCACCCCCGCATCCGTGGTCGTCGCGCTGCTCGCGGCCGCCGGTGCCGGGATCGCGGTCGGCGGGACGACGGACTACGGCAGCGAGGGGGCGCTGCTCGGCCTCGGCGCCGGGGTCTGCGCGCTGATCGGGCACCGCGTCGCCAGCTACGACTACCCGTCGCGCTTCGTACACATGACGGCGGGCGTCGCGCTGCCCCTGGCGGCCGCCGCCCCGGCCGTCTACGTGCTCGGCCGCGCCATCGGCTGACCACCACGCCTGACCACCACGGCTCGCAGCCGCTGGCTGATCGTCACAGCTGATCGACAGGTCCCCCGCCGGGCTCTCCGGCCGGGGACCTGTCCTTTAGGCTCGCGGAAACAGTTGACTCGGGGGACCAGGTGGGGGAACACCGGACATGAGCAAGCGCGCCATACGCATACTTCTGATCGTCGTCGTGATCCTCGGGGGTCTCTTCGTCGCGGCGGACCGGCTTGCCGTGAACTTCGCCGAGGGCGAGGCGGCGGACAAGATGCGGACCAGCGAAGGGCTGAGCGAGACGCCCGACATCTCCATCAAGGGCTTCCCCTTCCTCACCCAGGTCATGGGCGGTGAGCTCGACGACGTGGAGGTCGGCATCAAGAACTACGACGCCAAATCCGGGTCCGACTCCATCCGCATCGCCGACCTCACCGCCCACATGAAGGGCGTCGAGTTCTCCGGCGACTACAGCTCGGCGACCGCCGCGACGGCCACGGGCACCGCCCGCGTCTCGTACGACGAGCTCCTGAAGGCCAGCAGGTCCGAGCCCGTCGAGCTGCCGCTCGGCGCGACCGGCAAGGTCATCGGCCTCTCCGACGGCGGCAACGGCAAGATCAAGGTCGCGGTCGAGGTCAGCAAGGGCGGCGTGAAGCTCCCGAAGCCCGTCTACGTGCTCAGCTCGGTCCGCGTCGAGGGCGACAACATCAAGGTCCACGCCGACCAGATCCCGAAGAGCATCGACGTCCTCGGCGTCTCCATCCCGCTCCCCGAGGGCACGGCCCGCAACGTCACCGACTTCGACCAGAAGATCGACGACCTGCCGGCCGGCATCAAGCTGGAGAAGGTCGAGGCGGCAGCGGACGGCGTCGACATGTCGGTGACCGGCTCCAACGTGCGCCTGGCGGGCTGAGACCCGCCAAGGGAGTCACCGGAGACCCGCTCCGACGGCGATCCGTCCGCAGTGCGAGACGGAGGCGTCCGGCGGGCGGATGTGACCGGGGCGACAGCCTGCCCGCGGGGCCACCGGGGCGGCCGCGGGCTTCAACGATTCCCACATCGTGGACGATCGTGTCTCAGCATGCGGAGCGCCGGTGACACGGCCACCCCTCCGTCCCTACGATCGGACGCATGCACCGACAGGCGGACCTCACGAAGCGGCGGGCAGTGGACCTGTGCCGCGTCGCCGCCATGCTCTGTCGCACCTTCTAGCGGGACGCCCCATCCCCGCATTCCCCCGGCCTGTTGACGCCATTCGTCAGGGCCTCCCCCGTGTGTACGCACGCCGTGCCTCCCCGCACCGCCCGTGCCGCGCACGCCCCTTTGCACCGCCGTAACTGCCCCGGAGGAGAGAAGCATGAGCCGCAGCGACGTCCTGGTAGACGCCGACTGGGTCGAGGCCCACATCGAGGACCCGAAGGTCGCCATCGTCGAGGTCGACGAGGACACCTCCGCGTACGACAAGAACCACATCAAGAACGCGATCCGCATCGACTGGACCGACGACCTCCAGGACCCGGTCCGCCGCGACTTCGTGGACCAGGAGGGCTTCGAGAAGCTCCTCTCGGCCAAGGGCATCGCGAACGACACCACCGTCGTCCTCTACGGCGGCAACAACAACTGGTTCGCGTCGTACGCCTTCTGGTACTTCAAGCTCTACGGCCACCAGGACGTGAAGCTCCTCGACGGCGGCCGCAAGAAGTGGGAGCTCGACTCCCGCGATCTGGTCGACGGCGACGTGGTCCCGAACCGCCCCGCCACCGACTACAAGGCCAAGGCCCAGGACACCTCGATCCGTGCCTTCCGCGACGACGTCGTGGCGGCCATCGGCGCGCAGAACCTGGTCGACGTGCGCTCGCCCGACGAGTTCAGCGGCAAGCTGCTCGCCCCGGCCCACCTCCCGCAGGAGCAGTCGCAGCGTCCGGGCCACGTCCCGTCCGCCCGCAACATCCCGTGGTCGAAGAACGCCAACGACGACGGCACCTTCAAGTCGGACGACGAGCTCAAGGCCCTCTACGAGGACGAGCAGGTCGACCTCGCCAAGGACACCATCGCCTACTGCCGCATCGGTGAGCGTTCGGCCCTGACCTGGTTCGTCCTGCACGAGCTGCTCGGCCAGACCAACGTCAAGAACTACGACGGCTCGTGGACCGAGTACGGCTCCCTCGTCGGCGTGCCGATCGAGCTCGGCGCCAACAAGTAAGTCATCCGACCTTCCTTCCCCCTCAGGAGTACCCATGTGTGGAGCAAAGGCCGGCGGCCCCGACGCTTCGACGATCAAGCCCGGTGAGACGACGATCCAGGGCCAGGTGACCCGCGACGGCGAGCCCGTCACCGGTTACGTGCGCCTGCTCGACTCGACCGGCGAGTTCACCGCCGAGGTCCCGACCTCGGCCACCGGACAGTTCCGCTTCTACGCGGCCGAGGGCACGTGGACCCTCCGGGCGCTGATCCCCGGCGGCACCGCCGACCGCACGGTCGTCGCGCAGACGGGCGGCCTCGCGGAGGTCGCGATCGCGGTCTGATCACTCACCGCACCGAGAACGGCTGAAGGGCCGCACCCCAGGGGGTTGGACGCCACTGGAACGGGGTGCGGCCCTTCGGCTACCGCTTGTGCCTGCCGTCGAGCTCGTCCCACCATTCGTCGGACTTCTCGTCCCCGCTGGGGTCGTCCCACCAGCGGTCGTCGGGGCCGCGCCGGTTCGCCGCCATGGCCGCGAGCGGCGGGATCACCATCGCCACGACGCACATCCCGACGGCGACGGGGATCGACCAGAGCCGCACGACGCCCCAGGCCAGGACGAAGAGACCGATGCAGGTCCCCATCATGGCGAAGTACACATGGCGCCTTCGCGCGTACATACATCCAGCGTACGTCCCGAGGGCCCTCACAGAGAGGGACGGGCGCCGCCCGACTACAGTGGGACCGGCTCTGAATACCTGCCCCAACCGCTCACCGAGGAGCACCCCGTGCTTGAGGCCTTCTTCTCCGCCCTGCTGGTTCTTGTCTGCGTCGGCGTTCTCGCCTTCGCCGGGCTCACCGTGAAGAAGCTGTACCAGGGCCAGCGCTGACCACCGCCACCTCCACAGATCGCCTGAGCTTCCCATGATCGAGATTCCGTCCGACCTGAACCCCGACCTCCTTCCCCTCGCCTGGCTCCTCGGCAACTGGGCGGGCGCGGGCGTCACCGACTTCCCCGGCGCCGAGAAGGCGAATTTCGGCCAGGAGGTCACCTTCACCCATGACGGGCGGGACTTCATCGAGTACCGCTCGTACACCTGGGTGCTCGACGCCGAGGGCAACAAGGTGAAGCCCCTGGAGTCCGAGTCCGGCTTCTGGCGCATCGACAAGAACCGCAAGGTCGAGGTCGTCATGGTCAGGGACGACGGCGTCGTCGAGGTCTGGTACGGCGAGCTGGCGGACAAGAAGCCGCAGATCGAGCTGGCCACCGACGCCGTCGCGCGCACCGCGGCCTCCGGCCCCTACTCCGGTGGCAAGCGCCTCTACGGCTATGTGAAGGGCGACCTGATGTGGGTCGGCGAGAAGCAGACCCCCGAGGTCCCGCTGCGTCCCTACATGTCGGCCCAGCTGAAGAAGGTCGTCACCCCAGAGGACGTCGCCGACATGGCCCGCAACCTCGGCGATCTGCCCGACGACGGCATCGCTTTCTTCAAGTAGAACTAGACTTCCGGGTGTGGCGAGCACCGACTCCGACTGGAAGAGCGACCTGCGTCAGCGCGGCTACCGGCTGACGCCGCAGCGACAGCTTGTCCTCGAAGCCGTCGACACCCTCGAACACGCGACCCCCGACGACATCCTCTGCGAAGTGCGCAGGACGGCGTCGGGGGTCAACATCTCCACGGTCTACCGCACCCTGGAGCTCCTGGAGGAGCTGGGCCTGGTCAGCCATGCCCACCTCGGGCACGGCGCGCCGACGTACCACCTGGCGGACCGGCACCACCACATCCACCTGGTCTGCCGGGACTGCACGGACGTCATCGAGGCCGACACCGGGATCGCGACGGAGTTCACCGACAAGCTGCGCGAGACCTTCGGCTTCGACACCGATCTGAAGCACTTCGCGATCTTCGGTCAGTGCGGGAAGTGCCGGAACGCGGAGTGAAGTGCGGGGACGCGGAGTGAAGAGCGGGGACGCGGAATAAGCGCGCCCGCGGGCTGGTCGTAGTCTTTGTGAACATGAAGAGCCCCCTGTTGTCCCTGCCCGGCGCCGTTCCCGCCGAGGGCGTGGACGAAGGCGTCGCCGCCCACTACGGCGAACTGTTCCGAGAGCAGCGCGCCCTCGCCGACGGCACCGGTTTCGTCGACCTCTCCCACCGCGGCGTGCTCGCCGTTACCGGTTCCGACCGGCTGAGCTGGCTGCATCTGCTGGTCACCCAGCACGTCAGCGAACTTCCGGCGGGCCGGGCCACCGAAGCGCTGATCCTCTCCGCCAACGGCCACATCGAGCACCACCTCTCCCTCGTCGACGACGGCGAGACCACCTGGGCGCACGTCGAGCCAGGCACGCAGGACGCGCTCATCGCGTACCTGGAGAGCATGAAGTTCTTCTACCGCGTCGAGGTCGCCGACCGCACGGCGGACACCGCCGTCGTCCACCTGCCCGCCGGTTCGATCGCCCCGGTCCCGGACGGCGTCGCCGTACGCGAGACCGCGCACGGACGCGACCTGTTCCTGCCCCGTGCGGACCTGGAGGCGTACGCCGAAGGGAACGGCCCCGCGGCCGGTCTCCTCGCGTACGAGGCGCTGCGGGTCGAGACCCACCGGCCGCGCCTCGGCTTCGAGACCGACCACCGCACCATCCCGCACGAGCTGGGCTGGATCGGCTCGGCGGTGCACCTGCAGAAGGGCTGCTACCGCGGCCAGGAGACGGTCGCCCGCGTCCAGAACCTGGGGAAGCCGCCGCGCCGCCTGGTCTTCCTGCACCTGGACGGCAGCGAGGTGCACCTGCCCGCGGCCGGGACGCCGCTGCATCTGGCGAGCGAGGGCGTCGAGGGGCGGAAGCTGGGGTTCATCACCACGGCCGTCCGCCACCACGAGCTCGGGCCGATCGCGCTGGCCCTGGTCAAGCGCAATGTGCCGCTGGACGCGGAGCTGATCGCGGGAGACACGGCCGCGGCGCAGGAAGTCGTCGTCGAGCCCTGACCCGATGGGACGGTCCCCGACTGCCGGGGACCGTCACCGTCACATCTCCAGCAGCACCGTGAACGGGCCGTCGTTCGTCAGGCCCACCCGCATCTGCGCCCCGAAGCGGCCCGTCGCCACCGTCGCGCCCAGGGCGCGCAGTTGCGACACCACCTCGTCGACCAGGGGCTCGGCCACATCACCGGGGGCCGCCGCGTTCCACGTGGGGCGGCGGCCCTTGCGGGCGTCTCCGTAGAGGGTGAACTGGCTGATGACCAGCAGCGGTGCGTCGATGTCGCTGCACGACTTCTCGTCGGCCAGCATGCGCACCGACCACAGCTTGCGGGCCAGCTGGGCGGCCTTCTCCTTGGTGTCGTCGTGCGTGACGCCCACCAGGACGCACAGGCCCTCGCCGCTGATCTCGCCCACCGTCTCGGGGCCGTCCTCGCCCGCCACGACGACGCTCGCTCCGTCGACCCTCTGCACAACTGCTCGCATACGTTCATCATGCCGTGTCGCAGGAGGTGCTGAAGACGGCCTCTCGATCCCCCCATCCGGGGCCGATTCCGGGCACTCGGCCCCATAGCGGCCACTCGGGGTGGCACCATGCATACACGCGGTGCACCGCGTCGGCCGGTCGAGGGGACGGGTAGAGCCAGATGGTGAGCACTTCAAGTACCGGGCAGTCACCGGGCCGCGTCTCGCTGATGCGCACGCAGGCCGCACGCCCGCCCGCCCAGCGCACCGGCGGACGGCTGCTGCCCGACGTGCCCGAGCACGACCTGACCGTGCTGCGGCTGCCGGAGCTCCGCGAGCTGCGCAGGGGGGCACAGCAGGACGAGGCCGACCTCAGCTATGTGCGGCGGCTGCTGCAGGGCCGCATCGACATCCTGCGGGCCGAGACCGCGCGCCGCAGGGCGCCCGACCGGCCGGAGCCCGAGCCGGAGGCGACGGTCGTGGACCGGCTCTCGGAGATCCTCAGGGACGCCCCGGCCCGCCACCGCTCCTCGGCCCGGCACGTCACGCTCGGCATCCCGCTCGGCGAGGAGTCC
The DNA here is from genome assembly GCF_040609235.1 of Streptomyces sp. NPDC004732. Lineage (NCBI taxonomy): Bacteria > Bacillati > Actinomycetota > Actinomycetes > Kitasatosporales > Streptomycetaceae > Streptomyces > Streptomyces sp. NPDC004732. The sequence goes on along the minus strand of NZ_JBEXJR010000017.1, from coordinate 116,996 downwards.
AGGCTGCTGGCCACGGAGATGCTCGCCGAGGTCGAGCTCTCCGACCTGGCGGCGCGCACGGACGACGAACTGGACACGGCCATGGGCCGCCTCGTCCGGTACGAACAGCAGGTCTCGCGGCGCAGGCAGGTGCTGCAGCGCACGGCGGACGACTGCTCGGCGGAGATCGCCCGGCGGTACCGGGTGGGCGAGGCACAGGTCGACGACCTGTTGCTGTGAGCCCCGCGGGTCGGCGCGAGCGGGTGGTGATGGAGGAGGAGCGGAAGGGCGTCGCCGTGCTGGCCGACGCCCTGTTCCGCACGTCCGGGCGGCCATGGTGCCCGGACATGTTCTGAGCCCCGGCCCGTCCGTAGCGATGGACCGGGGCTCAGCCCCCCTTACGGCTGACCGGACTCCCGGCTCCCCTCCGGATGGGAGCCCGGTCAGCCGAACCTGGTGGGCCGGGCGGTTCAGCCCGACTGGGCGAGGAGCAGGACGAGGAGTCCGGCTCCGACGCCGCTGAGCTTGACGTTCTTGGCCTTGATTCCGACGGTCAGCAGGACGAAGGCGACGATGCCCAGCGGTCCGTACTTCCACTGGACGAGTTGCTCGAATCCAATGGCGAGGGCGGCGACGACGATGGCGATGAGCGGCATGACGTTCCCTCCTTCGGGATCGGGGCAGCGGACCCCGTTAGTCGATGGCCAACTGGCTGCCGGTGCGCGGTATGCAGTGCTTGCGGGCGGCTGCGACGGCTGGTGGCCAACCCCGGGAGGGTCTGACCATGTCGCCGAAGTTGGCTACCAACTTCAACTGACTTATCTCCGCTAGGAGTCGACTCATAACCACCTTTCCTGCAACTCCCCTAAGATGGCGCGAAGTTGTACGGTTTGGTTGTGAGCACCGAACCCGCCGCCGTCAATGGGCGCAAGCGAGCGCAGCGGAGCCACCGAGAGGTTGCCGACGTGCTGCGCGACCGGATCAGGACCGGGTCGCTGAGGCCCGGTCAGCGCATGCCCACACAGGCCGAGCTGGCCGACGAGTTCGGTGTGGAGCGTGGAGCGGTGCGTGAGGCGCTGCGCATCCTGCACCGTGAGCATCTCCTGTCCAATGTCTCCAAGGGCAGTCCTGCCACGGTCGCGGACGCCGCGGAGCGTGCTTCCGCCGGTTCCGGCGAGGTGCGACCGCAGCCCACAATGGTCGGTCTGGCCCCACGGATCGCAGCCGCGTTCGACGCACCGCACGTCGAGATAGACGCCCTCTGCCTCACGTCCATCTCCCTCACCATGGCCATCGGCGAACCGCTGCGGCAGATCCACGCCGGACGGCGGAAACCGGCCAAGGTCGACGTCCGGGTGCTGCTGCCGAGCCGTGACATCGACCTCGCCTTCCCGGCGCCGGTCGACGGGGGAGACCACCAGGGCGACCGGGTCCACCGGCGCTGGCTGGACCAGCGCAACGCACAGGGGCAGGTGCTGCGCCACAACCTGCTCGCGCTGCGGTCCTCGCACGGGATCGACGTATCGGTGCAGTTCCGCGCGCTGCCGTTCACACCGCCCGTGAAGCTGTACCTGATCAACGGCGCGGAGGCGCTCTTCGCCTACTACACGCTCACCAAGCGGGACGAGGAGATCGGCCAGGAGTCCCTGGAGATGTACGACGCGCAGGGCACGCAGTCGATGCTCTTTCCGTTCAAGGAGGGGGACGGGCTGCGGGACACGACGTTCGTGGAACAGTCCCATCTGTGGTTCAACGCTCTCTGGAACACGATCAGTCAGGACCTGGAGCTGGCGGCGGGCTGAGCACCCCGGAGTTGGTCCCCGCCGAGGTCCGACCGGCCGCCTGCCCCGCCGGATCAGCCGGCCGGACCCGTCACCATCAGGGCGAGGACGACGGCTCCGATGGAACTGCACGTGGGATTCTTCGCCTTGACGCCCACGGTCAGCAGAAGGAGGCCGACGATGCCCATCGGGCCGTACTTCCACTGCACGAGCTGTTCCAGGGCTACAGCGACCACGGCTGCGAGGAGGGCTATGGCGGGCATGGTGGTTCCTCCTTCTGCCATCTTGAGTCAGTTGGCAACCAACTCTGTTGAAGTTGTCCCCACTTGGTGAGAGTCCATAAACAACTTGGCCGCAACTCCCCAGAGATGGCGGTCAGTTGTATCGTCTGGTCGTGACCCAGGAGAACGTGGCAGTGAACGGCAGCAGCAGAAGAAGACTCAGTCCCCAGGACATCGCCGACACCCTCCGCGAACGCATCCGCGCGGGCGAACTCAGGCCGGGAGCACGCCTGCCGACCCAGGCGGAGCTGGCCGAGGAGTTCGGCGTCGAACGCGGCGCCGTACGCCAGGCCATGAAGAAGCTCCAGGCCGAGGGCCTGCTGTCCAACGTGAGCAAGGGGAGTCCGCCACGGGTGGCGGAGTCGACCGCGCTCCCCGCGGGCAAGGACCCCCAGCCGTCCATGGTCGCGCTGGCCCCGCGCCTCGCGGCGGCCTTCGCGGAGCCGCATGTGCGCATCGACGTGGTCTCGTACACCGCGGAGACCCTGATGATGGCTCTCGGCGAGTCGGTCCGGCTCATCCACGAGGGCAGCCTCCGCCCCGAGTCGATCAAGGCGCGGATCCTGCTGCCGAGCAGCGACATCGAGCTGGCCTTCCCCGTGCCGGTGGAGGGCGGCGAGGGCGGCAGGGAGCGGCTCCACCAGCGCTGGCACGCCCAGCGCAACGCGCAGGGCCAGGTGCTTCGGCACAACCTGCGCGCGCTGCGGGCCTCCCACGGAATCGACGTGGAGGTCACGTTCCGCGCGCTGCCGTTCACCACGCCGGTGAAGCTGTATCTGCTGAACGGGCGGGAGGCGTTGCTTGCGTACTACACGCTGGCGACCATGTCGGTGGAGCTGGAAGTGCCCGACGGGGCGACCGAGACGATGGACATCTGGGACGCGGGGGGCATCAAGGCTCCCGTCTTCTCCTTCGAGAAGACCGGCGACACCTCTCGCGACACCGTATTCGTCGACGAGTCGCAGAACTGGTTCGACGCCCTCTGGGAAACCATCACCACTGACCTGACACTCTCTTAAATGACATCAGATTCGACGCGATCCGAAGCGACGCAGCCCGAACCGTCCGTGGATGAAACCGAGTTGCTGCGGAAGATGGTCACGCCCGTCCACTTCGTCCTCTTCGACTTCGACGGGCCCATCTGCCGCCTCTTCGCCGGGCGTCCCGCGGCCGCGGTGGCGCGGGACCTGGTCCAGTGGCTGAAGGAGCGCGGGCTGCGCGGGCTGCTCACCGCCGAGGAGAAGAAGCAGCCCGATCCCTACGTCGTGCTGCGCGCCGTCGACCGCCGTCATCCCCGCAGCGACCTGGTCGTCGAGCTGGAGCAGTGGCTCACCCGGCAGGAGCTTGCGGCCGTGGCGACGGCCATGCCGACCGCGTACGTCGACCCGCTGATCCGCACCTGGACGGCGCTCGGCGTCCGGCTCGCGGTGACGACCAACAACGCGCCGTGCGCGGTGGGCAGCTACCTGGAGAAGCGCGGCACCCTGGACTGCTTCGCCCCCCACATATACGGCCGCACCCAGGACCTGAGCCGACTCAAGCCCGATCCGTACTGCGTCGAGCGGGCGCTGCACGCCATGGGGGCGGAGCGGGGGGCCGCCCTGATGATCGGTGACGCACCGTCCGACTACGTGGCGGCGAAGCGGGCGGGCGTGCACTTCCTCGGCTACGCGCGTAACGAGAACAAGGCGAAGCTGCTGCGGGAGGCGGGCGCGGAACACCTGGTCGACTCTCTCGAACAACTCTCCAGGGTTGTATACGCCATCGGGCGCACGAAGGCGCCCTAAAGGAGCAGGTGAGAGCAGGCTAGCGCCACGCCGACGTCCACTATGTGGCATGTGGCAGGAACGGTTCCGTGCAGCGGATACCCTCTGCGCTCATGCCGCCACCTCCGCCTCGCACCCCCCACGAGGCGCCGAAGACCGGGCGTCGCGAGGCGTGGATCCGACACCTCGCAGATCTGCACCGGGACCGCCCGGACCGCCAGGTCGTGACCGGTCACCACAACATCAACTACGTCGTGCCGCTCGGCTGGTCCCTCGCCCTGCTGCTGCGCACGATGCCCTTCAGGGCCCGGGTCAAGTGCCGGATGCCGCGTGCCGCGGTGGAGGTGGTGCCCCGCATCTGGCCGAGCGAGCCCGAACTGCTCGCGGTGGTCAGCAGGCACCTGAAGGAAGTGCCGCGCTGCTTCCGGGACTTCGGCGACTGGTCGCTGCACTCCTACCGGGCCGGGCGCGCGCTCTCCGAGGTGCAGCCCGAAGGTCCCGTCGGGGAGGCGATGATGCGCTCCTTCGCCGAGTTCTTCGCCCGGGCCGCGGCCGTGCCCGAGGAGGACCTGCCGCCCAGGCCCGCCGGCTGGCCGGAGTCCGGGCAGAGCGAGGAGTTCCTCCGGTGGCTCGTCGACTTCACCGAGAAGCGGGTGCACGAGCCCAACCGGGAGCGGTTCGACGCGCTCTTCTCGGCGGTCGGGGTGCGCCGCGACGCCATGGCCGCCTTCCGCGACGCCCCCGAACGCCCACGGCTGACGCCGAGGCCCTTCTGCCTGCTGCACACCGACGTCCACCGCGCGAACGTCGTCGTCGACCGCAAGCAATTGGCCGTCATCGACTGGGAGTTGGCCATGTACGGCGACCCCCTGCACGACCTCGCCATCCACGTCGTCCGGATGGACTACGAGAAGGACGAGCAGACCCGCGTCAAGGAACTGTGGGCCGAGGGCATGGAGCGGGCGGGCCACGCCGCCATGACGGAGGGCATGGCAACGGACCTGCCCGTCTACCTCGACTTCGAGTACGCCCAGTCCGTCTTCCCCGACATCATGCGGGCCGCCCTCGACCTGGTCGCACTCCCGGACGAGCCGGGACCCGCCGACTTCGCGGGCGCGGCGGTGCGGGTCTGCCGGGCGGTACGGCGGGCGGCGGAGCCGCTGAAGCTGGATTCGGTGCCGGACGAGGCGGTCGCCGAGAGCGCTCTTAGGGAGTGGTTCGCGGGGCCGTTCGGCCGTTCCTGAGCCCTTCCTGACCACTCCGGGCGCGGGCACCATGGCTTCACCGTTGAGCACTCCGCTCAACAACCGTGATGCAGGGGGGCCCGGTGGCTGGGAGAGGTCGTCGTGCGGGACGTGCGGGACGGGAACGCTGGGCGAGGGCGGAGCGCGTCGTGACCAAGGCGCTGTTGCTCGGCGTGTTCCTCCTGGGCATGCTCGCCCAGTTCGTGCAGCCGGTGGGGGACGCGCTGGAGGGCAAGGTCTATGCGGGCGGTGCGATCCTCAGCCTGGTGGGTTACGTGCTCTACGACGCGATGTCCGACCTGAACCAACGGACGCTTCCCGAGTCCGGTTCCGAGATCCGCACGGCTGAACTGAACGAGCACATCGAGCGGGTGCTGGGAAACAGGCGGACCAGGCGGATCCGCATCGACGCCATCGGCTACACGGGAGAGACCGTCCAGGCGCCGGTCAGCCGGAGCCTGGAGGCCCTGGAAGAGGGCGCGCGACGGAACGTGCGGGTTCGCATCCTTGTGCCGGACTTCACCGCGCCGATGGCGATACCGGGGACGCTGGACGCGGACGGCAGAGCGGTGGACGATCCCGCGTACCGCGCGTACCAACTGGACCGGGTGCGGTGGAACATCCGTGAGTTCGGGGGAGCGGCCCGGAGCCTCAGGGGGTCCCGCAGGGCCGAGATGGACGTGCAGTTCCGCATGCTGCGCATCACGCCCCTTCTGAAGTTCTGCCTGATCAACGGTGAAGAACTGTTCGACGGCATCTACGACAAGGTGGTGCAGGAGCCCGCCCCGATACCGCCGGAGCGGCAGATCCTCGACCTCAAGGGCTATCAGGCGGTCCTGACCCACTGGCGCTCCGAGTCGGGGGCCGCGGGGCGCGAGAAGGTCGCTCAGCGGCAGGATCTCTTCGACACGCTGTGGCGTCTGTCCTCGCCGCTGCCCGACGCGAGGGCTTCCTGAGGAGCCGCTCACCGGCAGCCGGGTCGGTCACGCGTAGCGCGTGAGGCCCGTGCGGAGTTGGTCGAACGCCCTGTTCGCCGCCGTCACCGCCGCCCGCCCGACCTCGTCCACGGGCTCGCCCGCCGAGACGCGGCGCCAGGTCTCCTCCGCGAGGATGCGGTGGACGGCCACGATCTGGGCCGCGGCCAGGCGGGCCTCCAGGGGGTTGCCGCCGTGGGCGTCCAGCAGGGCGGTGGCCAGGGCCTGTTCGGAGCGGTCCTGGTAGCCGTAGAGGCGGGCCACCAGGGACGGGGTTCCGTAGAGGAGGCGGTGGAAGGCCAGGACGCCTTCGGCGTCGTTGAGGCCCGTGACCGGGTCGTGGCGCTCCAGGCCGTCCAGGAAGTGGTGGTGGAGGGCGTCGAGTGCGGTGAGTCCGGCGGGGCGGTCGGCCACCGTGCGGGCCGCTTCGTCCTCGTGGTCGGCGAAGCGGTGGAGGACCAGGTCCTCCTTGGACGCGAAGTAGCGGAACAGGGTCGGCTTGGAGATCTCGGCCGCCGCCGCCACCTCAGCCACGGACACCTTCTCGAAGCCCTTCTCCAGGAACAGGGCGATCGCCGTCTCCGAGATCGCCTCGTATCTGCGCTGCTTCTTGCGGGCGCGCAGCCCCGTCGGGCTCGCGGTGGTCTCCTCGGCAGGGCTCATGGGGGGAGTGTAGCGGGGCTTCGGAACTCGGTTACAAATTTAACTCGGTTACATTATTCTGGGCGCATGACGACGACACCCGACGCCCTCGCCCAGGAACGCAGCTACCACGACGCCTGCCGCGCCGCCCTGGCCCGCATGGTCGAAGGCGCCGAGGAGCGGGTGGTCGGCGGGGCCGACGTGTCCGCGTCCGGTGCCGATGCCGAGGTGCTCGGGTACCAGTTCCGGAGCCACGCCAAAGCCATGCGCGAGCTGCCGGAGGCGCCGCTGTTCTTCGGGCGGCTTGACTTCGCCCAGGGGGAGGAGGGCGGTGCCGGTGCTGGTGATCATCGGGGGCAGCGGTACTACGTCGGGCGGCTGCGCATCAGCGAGCATCCCTCCGCGCCGCCCCTCGTCGTCGACTGGCGCGCCCCCGTCTCCCGCGCCTTCTACCAGGCGGGCGCCCGGGACCCGCAGGGCGTCGCCGTCCGGCGGCGGTTCGGCTGGGCGCCCGGCAGCAAGGGGGAGTCGAGCGACCTCACCGGGATGGAGGACGAGTCACTGAGCGAAGGCGCGGAGGGGCGGGAGGCCCAGCAGGCCCAGCAGGTCCAGCAGAGTCGCATTCTTGCCGGGGAGATCGAGCGGCCCCGCGTCGGCCCCATGCGCGACATCGCCGCCACCATCCAGCCCGAACAGGACGACCTGGTCCGCGGCGAGCTCGCCGCCTCCGTCTGCGTGCAGGGCGCGCCCGGCACCGGCAAGACCGCCGTGGGACTGCACCGCGCCGCCTATCTCCTCTATACGCACCCGCAGCGCGTCCAGCGCTCGGGGCTGCTGATCCTCGGGCCCAACCGGACCTTCCTGCGGTACATCGCCGAGGTGCTGCCCTCACTCGGGGAGACCGGCGTGCGGCAGTCCACCGTGCAGGACGAGATCGGGCGGCACCCCGTGCGCGCCCACGACGACGAGGCGGCCGCCGTCGTCAAGCACGACGCCCGGATGGCCGAGGTGCTGCGGCGGGCGCTGTACGTGCGCGTCGCGCCGCCCGTCGAGTCGGTCGCGGTGCCCGACGGGTCGTACCGCTGGCGCGTCTCGCTCGGTGAGCTGGAGCGGATCGTCGAGGACGTGCGACGGGAGGAGCCGCCGTACGCCGTCGGGCGCGAGCGCGTGCGCAGCCGGGTCGTACGGATCATCCAGGAGCAGGCCGAGCGCCGGGCGGGGCCGCAGAACAACAAGTGGGTGCAGAAGGTCGGGCGTGCCAGGTCCGTCAGTGCCTTCGTGGACGCGGCCTGGCCCCGGGTGCGGGCGGACGAGGTGCTCGCGGAGGTGTTGGGGGACGCGGCCGCGCTCGCCGGGGCGGCCGCGGGGATCCTCGGGGAAGCGGAGCAGCGGGCGATCCTGTGGGCCAGGCTTCCGCGCTCGTACAAGTCCGCGAAGTGGAGCGCCGCCGATCTCGTCCTGATGGATGAGATCGAGGGGCTCCTGGAGCGGCCCGCCGGGTACGGGCACATCGTCGTCGACGAGGCGCAGGACCTCTCACCCATGGAGTGCCGCGTCATCGCGCGCCGCTCGGACTTCGGCTCGTTGACGGTGCTCGGCGATCTCGCGCAGGCCACCACGCCCTGGGCCGCGCGCAGTTGGGCGGAGGTGCTCGGCCACCTGGGCAAGCCGGACGCCACGGTGACGCCGCTGACCACCGGCTTCCGGGTGCCGCGTGCCGTCGTCGGGCTCGCCAACGAGCTCCTTGGGCGGCTCGACGTGGACGTACCGCCCGCCCGTTCGATGCGCGGGGACGGGGAGTTGCGGGTGCGGGAGGTGGCGGACGTGGCGGCCGGTGTGGTGGGGGCGGTGCGGGACGCGCTCGGGCAGGAGGGGTCCATCGGGGTCATCGCCGCCGACCACGACGTCGAGCGGCTGCGTGCGGCGCTGGACGCTGCGGGCATCCCGAGCGCGGGGCCCGACGAGCTCGGCGCACGCGTGACCGTGTGCCCGGCGTCCCTCGCCAAGGGCCTTGAGTACGACCACGTCGTCGCCGCCGAACCGGCGGCCGTCGCGGAGGCCGAGGCGCGCGGGCTGCACCGGCTGTACGTGGTGCTGACCCGCGCCGTGTCCCGTCTCGACGTACTGCACAGCAGGCCGCTGCCGTGGTGCGCCTAGGGCCTGTCAGTTTGAAGACAGGCCCTGGAAAACCTCAGCGCTCCAGGACCGCCTCCATGACCGCCTTCGCGATCGGCGCGCCCAGCTTGCCGCCCGCGATCTCCGAGCGCGGGATGTCCATGTTGGACGGGTCGACGAACACGGCGACGGCAACGGGGGACTCGCCCTTGCTGTTCTTGGCGTACGAGACGAACCACGCGAACGGCCGCTCGTCGTTGACGTCCGCGCCGTGCTGGGCCGTGCCGGTCTTGCCGCCCACCGTGACGCCGTCGATCTTCGCCTTGTTCGCCGTGCCGTTCTCGACGGTGTTCTCCATCATTTCCTGGACGGTCTTCGCGGTCTTCTCGGAGACGGCCTGGTTCAGCTCGTGCGGCTCGCCCTTCTCGATCGCCGAGAGGTCGGGGCCGCGCAACTCCTCGACCAGGTACGGCTTCATGACCTTGCCGTCGTTGGCGAGCCCCGCTGTGACCATCGCCATCTGCAGCGGGGTGCTGGTCAGGCTGCCCTGGCCCATGCCGGTCAGCGCGGTCTGCGGCTTGTCGAGCTTCTCCGGATAGCTGCTGGCGACGGCACGCACGGGAATGAACTGCTCTTCGTTGAACCCGAACTTCTCCGCCGTCTCGCGCATCTTGTCCTTGCCGAGCTTGTCCGCGAGGTCGAGGAAGACGTTGTTGCAGGACCACTGCATGCCGGTCTTCACGGACACCTTGTCGCAGTTGGCGTCGGGCACGTCGTTGCCGATGCGGGTGGAGCTGAGGGGGAGTTTGTACGGGGTCTTCGCGCCCGTCGGCTTGTCGATGTCCGTCACGACACCGTGCTCAAGGGCGGCGGCAGCGGTGAGGATCTTGAAGGTGGAGCCCGGCGGGTAGATCTCGCGCAGCGCGCGGTTGCTCAGCGGCTTGTCCTTGCGGTCGCCGAGCTCCTTGAACTTCTTGCCCTCGGCGAGCGAGATGCCCGCGAAGACCGAGGGGTCGTACGAGGGAGTGCTTGCCATGGCGAGCACCTTGCCGGTGCGGGGGTCGAGGGCGACCACCGCACCCTTGGCGTTCAGGTCCACCAGGCCCTGGTAGGCCGCCTTCTGCGCCTTGGGGTCGATGGTCGTGACGACGTCGCCGCCCTGCTGCTTCTCGCCGGTCAGCATGTCGAGGGTGCGCTTGATGAAGAGCCGGTCGTCGTTGCCGCTGAGGATGCCGTTGTGGACGCCCTCCAGGAAGGTGGCGCCCTGGGCCTGCGAGAAGTAGCCCGTCACCGGCGCGTACATCGGGCCCTCCTTGAAGACCCGCTTGTACTTGAAGTCGGACCCGGAGGTTTCCTTCGAGCCGGTGACGGACTTGCCGCCGACGATGATGTCGCCGCGGGGGTGGGAGAACGCCTCGATCTGCACGCGGCGGTTCTTCTTGTGGTTCGCCAGCTCGTCGTTCTCCGCGAACTGCACCCATGTCGCCCGCAGGAGCAGGGCGAGAGTGAGGATTCCGCAGAAGACGGCTATGTGCCGCAGCGGACGGTTCATGGGTGGCTCCCCCCGGTGCCGAAGAATCGTTCCCGCCCATCCTTGCCGCTGCGGCGGTGAAACGGGGGAAGAAACGGGTGTTCTATCGCCGCGTGTCGCGCAGCACCTCGATCACGCTCGCGTAGCTGTCGCCGCCGTGGCCCGCGGCGGCGGTGCGCTCCATCGTCGACTTCAGCAGCTCGGGCAGGGTGTTGTCGATGCCGCGCGCCTCCGCCGCGTGGATCAGATGGTCGATCGCGGCGATCTGTACGTCGACGGTGGCGTCGTCCCCCGGATAGCGCGCGGCGTCCACCTGCGGCGCGTACGTCGTGAGGAACCCGGAGACCGCGCCGTTCAGCCAGCGCAGCGCGATCCGCGTGAAGGCCTCGGCCGACGTCCCCTGTGAGGTGACCAGCGCGGTGCCGTGCAGCCAGCCGGTGAACGACGCCCACATCAGACCGAGCAGCGCGGCGTCGTGGAGCGAGGCGAGGCCCGGCTCCGTGCCGAGGTGGAGCGGGTCGCCGAGGGCGGCGAGGGTGGCGCGGTGGGCCTTGAAGACCGCCTCCGAGCCGCTGTAGAGGAACATCATCTCGGGGCTTCCGACGCCCGGCGGGGTCGTCATGATGCCGCCGTCGAGATACCCGGCCCCGTGCGAAGCCGCCCACCGCGCCATCTCCTCGGCCTGCTCCGGCGCTCCCGAGGTGAGGTTGACCAGGGACTTCCCGGCGAGCGCGCCGGTCGCGGCCAGGGGGTCGAGGACGGTGTGCAGGGCGTCGTAGTCGAGTACGCAGGCGATGACGAGGCCGCTCGCCGCGACGGCCTCGGCCGGGGTGGCGGCCACCTGCGCGCCCCGGTCGGCGAGGGGCTTCGCCTTCTCCGGGGAGCGGTTCCAGACGGTGGTGGGGTGACCGGCGTCGAGGAGGGCGGCGGCGAGGGCGGAGCCCATGAGGCCCAGGCCGATGACGGTTACGGGAGCGGGAGCGGGAGCGGAAGTGGAAGTGGTGGTGGCGTTCATGGGGATCACGTTCGCAGCGCGCGGCCGCCGTCGACAGTGACAGTGGTGACGGTGATCACCAAATTCCTGCCAGCCGTCGCCGGAGGCCCGGACCGTCGTACGCTCCCGGCATGAGCGCTGGTTCCGTCGCGGTCGTCGTGGCCGACGAGATCGGGATCCCTTCCTGGGATCTGTATGAACTGAGCATCCCCTTCACGGTGTTCGGCAAGCCGCAGCCCGACCTGTCCGACCACTGGTACGACCTGCGGCTGTGCTCCACGAGGGAGGCGGGGCACGAGACGGGGCGGGAGGCAGGGCAGGGAGCGGGCGAGTTCGGGATCACGCTGCGTACGCCGTACGGGCTGGAGGGGCTGACCGGCGCCGACACCGTCGTCGTCACTTCGGTGCCGGACGCCTGTATCGAGGAGGACGCGCCGCTGCCCGCGGGCCTCGCCGACGCGCTGCGTGCCGCCCACGCCTCGGGCGCCCGGATGGTCTCGCTCTGCACCGGCGCCTTCGCGCTCGCCGAGGCGGGCCTCCTCGACGGCCGCAGGGCCACCGCCCACTGGATGCACACCGCCCAACTCGCCGCCCGCTACCCGGACGTCACCGTCGACGACTCCGTCCTCTATGTGGACGATGGTGACGTCCTGACCAGCGCCGGACTGACCGCGGGCCTCGACCTCTGTCTGCACCTGGTCCGCCGCGACCTCGGCGCGCACGTCGCCAACCAGCTGGCGCGCCGCATGGTCGTGCCCGCCCACCGCCCCGGCGGGCAGGCCCAGTTCATCGACCTCTCCGTGCCCGAGTCGGACGACGCGGGCCTCGGCCCCGTACTGGAGTGGGCCCGTGCGCGCCTCGACCGGCCGCTGACCGTCGACGACCTGGCACGCCGGGCGGCGATGAGCCCGCGCACCTTCTACCGGCGCCTCCACGAGGCGACCGGCACGACTCCGCTGCGGTGGCTGCTCAACCAGCGGATCGCGCGGGCCCAGAGCCTGCTGGAGACGACGGATCTGCCGGTCGAGCGGGTGGGCGAGCTGAGCGGCCTCGGCACGGCCAACAACCTCCGTCACCACTTCCTCAAGCAGGTCGGGGTGTCACCCGGCGACTACCGGCGCTCCTTCTTCACCCGCCCGGCCGCCTGATCACCCGCCCAGCTGCTTGATCACCCGCCCAGCTGCTTGACCATGCTCATGATTGCGGTGATCTGCTTGCCGCTCTTGTCGGCGTAGTGGGTGTCGCCGCCGTACCCCCACCAGTTCCAGCAGCCGCGCGGGTTGTCGAGGGCGGTGGTGGCCTGCGGGTACAGGACGATCATGCGGTTCGTGTCGGCGTACTCGTTCAAGTAGGCCTGGGACATGAACGTGTCGCCGATCTGGCCGTACGTCTGCTGGCAGCCGTGCAGCGCCACCATCAGCCGACACGCCCCGCCCGACCCCTCCGCGCAGGCCTTCGGGACGTACGCGAAGCCGTCCTTGCCCATGCTGACGGCGGCCGCGTTGCCGCCCGGGACGTGGCGGTTCTGGTCGAAGCGGACGAGGGTGCCGTCCAGCGGGGCGGTGGTGGCGGGGTGCACGGGCGCGCCGAAGAGGTGCGTGAGCATGTCCCGTTCGGGGTCGGTGCCGCAGGTGTTGACGTACGGCGAGGCGGTGGTCGCGCAGGGCACCTTGCCGAGCGGGGAGACCCAGGCGTGGCCCGCGGCGGATGACGTGTCGTAGGAGACGTTCGCGCCGAAGTCCCGGTGGTAGGCGGCCAGGTCGTCGTTGACCGGGCGGTCGACGGTCTTGTCGTTCCCGCCGTGGTACAGCCAGACCGGGTCGCCGGACAGGTTCGCCACGGGGTCGACGCGGCCTGCCGCCGCACGCTCTCTGGTCAGCTGCTCCAGCTGCGCCGGGGTCTTGCGCGGCATGTACGTGTCCATGCAGGCGTAGAGCGCGGTGTTGACGCTGCCCTGCGCACAGTCGTACGCCCCCGCGCTGAAGAGCCCGCGCCTTTGAAGACGGCGGAGTGGGCCACGTGCAGCTGGTCGGCGAGATATCCGCCGGAGGAGACGCCGGAGACGTACGTCGACTCGATGTCGTACGGGCGCAGTTCACCGGGGGTGGGAGTGGGGACGGCCGCGGCGGCGCCGGTCGTGCCGCCGAGGGCGAGGGCGAGGGCGAGGGCGAGGGTGAGAGTGAGGGAGAGCGTGACGGTGGCGGCCAGGGCGAGGGGGGTCTTTCCGCGGGCCATGCGTACCTCCGGGGTCCGGGCGGTGTGGGGGCCGTCATCCTGGGCGGCGCCCGGAGGGGGCGACGAGGTGGGTGGGGGCCACAGTCGGCGGGGGCGGGGTGTGGCTCCGGGCCATCGGGTTCGGCGGGGCGGTGGTCGGCGGGGGCGGGGTGTGGGGCCTGTGCCATCGGGCTGGCCGGAGCGGCGGGCGGCGGGCGGCGGGGGGCGTGGTGTGGCCCCGGGCCATCAGGCTGATCGGGCCTCCCCGCGACGGGAGCGTCAGCGGACCATCAGCGACCCCGAAGCGGTCCGGAGCAGAGTCGTCCTTGTCACCAGGCAACGAGCCGACCGGCCCAGACACGCCGACCGACCCAGCCGCACCACAACCCACCGTGCTGCACCGCACGGCACCGCCCAGGGGGAGCCCACCATGACGACCGCCACAGCCACCGCCTCGACCGCCGCCGCGCTCGCCACTGCCACCGCCTCGACGGCCACCGTGCTGGCGACGGACTCCGCCTCGACGGCCGCCGTGCTGGCGACGGACTCCGCCTCGACGGCCGCCGTGCTCGCGAGGGACACTGCCGCAGCGGCCGGGATCGCCACGGATGCCCTCGCTACGACCGCCGCCGTGCTCGCGACGGACGCCGCCGTCACGACTGCCGTGCCTGCCACGACCGTCACGGGCGTCACGGCCTCGATGGACGCCACCGCCGCGACCGCCCCCACCGCCACAGCGGCCGGGACCGCCACGGACGCCACTGCCACGACCGCCGCCGTGCTCGCGACGGACGCCGCCGTCACGACTGCCGTGCCTGCCACGACCGCCACGGGCGTCACGACCTCGATGGACGCCACCGCCGCGACCGCCCCCACCGCCGCAGCGGCCGGGACCGCCACGGACGCCCTCGCCACGATGGCCGCCTCCGCGACGATGGCCGCCTCCGCGACGACGGACGCCCTCGCCACGATCACGGACGCCACCCCCACCGCATCCCCCGCGCCCTCCCTCTCCCCCTCCTCCCCCTCCCCCCTCCTCACCCCCACCCACCTAGGCGCCCTCCCCCTCCCCAACCGTCTCGTCATGGCCCCCATGACCCGCAACCGGGCCTCCGCCGACGGTGTCCCGGAGCCGGTCATGGCCACCTACTACGCCCAGCGGGCCTCCGCGGGGCTGATCATCGCCGAGGCGTCCACGCCCAACGCGGTCGGGCAGACGTACGCCAACATCACCGCGATCCACAACGACGCGCACGTCGCGGGCTGGCGGCGGGTGACCGATGCCGTGCGCGACGCGGGCGGGCGGATGTTCCTGCAGATCCAGCACGGCGGCCGCGTCGGGCACCCGGACAACAGCGGACTCACACCGGTCGCGCCCTCCCCGGTCCCGCTCCCGGACACCATCCACACCCCGACCGGCCACCAACCGGCCGTCACCCCAAGAGAGATGACGTCCGACGAGATCCACAACACCGTCGCCGACTTCGCGGCCGCCGCCCGCCGCGCCGTCGACGCGGGCTTCGCCGGGGTCGAGGTCCACGCGGCGAACGGCTACCTCCTCCAGCAGTTCCTCGCGCAGAACACCAACCACCGCACCGACGCCTACGGCGGCCCCGTCGCCCACCGCATCCGCTTCGTCGTCGAGGTCGTCCGTGCCGTCGCCGACGAGATCGGCGCCGAACGCGTCGGCGTGCGCATCGCGCCCGGCATCACCGTCAACGGCATCGAGGAGGGCGACACCGAGGACATCTATCCCCAGCTCGTCGACGCGCTCAAGGGCATCGGTGACCTCGCCTACCTCCACGTCGTCTTCGCCGACCCCGACAGCGACCTCTTCCGGCAGCTCCGCGCGAGCTGGCCCGGCACGCTCATCGCCAACCCGGTCCTCGGCTGGGGCGGCCCGCTGCCCGCCGACGGCGGCCGGGGCGCGGGCGAGCGACTGCTTGCCGCGAGGGCGGACCTCGTCTCGCTGGGCCGCGCGTTCCTCGCCAACCCCGACCTGGTCGAGCGGATGCGCCTCGGCGCGCCCCTCAACTCCCCGCGGGACAAGGGCCTGATGTACGAGGGCGGGGCGGCCGGATACACCGACTACCCGACCCTCAGCGGCGGCCGAGCAGCTCGGTGATCCGGGTCGGCCCGTCGGCACCGTGGCCCTCGCCGATGACCCGGCGGACCAGGCCCTCGGCGGCCCGCATGACGCCCGCTTCGATGCCGTGGCCCTCGGAGGTGTGGATCACGTGGGCCATGGTCGACGCGGCCGACGTGATGGGGTTGTCGGCCCCGGAGTACGTGCCGTTGTCCACCTCCACCGCGGATTCCTGGAAGGCCTCCGGGAGGATCGCGCCGATGCCCACCGCGAACGGGGCCAGCTCCTGGGCCGAGATGCCCTCGGCCTTCGCCACCGCCAGGGCGTGCATGTACCCGGTCATCGACGTCCAGAAGATGTCGAGCAGCGCCACGTCGTACGCCGCCGCTCTCCCGATGTCCTCACCGAGGTGGGTGTGCGTGCCGCCCAGCGCTTCGAGGGCGGGGCGGTGCTCCTCGTAGAGCGCGGCCTCACCGCTGTGGATGAAGACCCCGTGCGGCGTCCCGATGGTCGTGGTCGGCGTCATGATCGCGCCGTCCAGGTACCGCACCCCGTGCGCGGCCGCCCAGTCCGCGGCCGACCTGGCGCGGTCCGGAGTGTCGGCGCTGAGGTTCACGACGGTGCGGCCCTTGAGCGCACGGGTGACGGCGGTGTCGCGCAGGACGGCGTCCGAGGCGTCGTAATTGACGACGCAGACCACGGTCAACGGGCTTGCGGATACCGCCTCTTCGGCCGTGCGGGCGCTCAGCGCACCGCGTTCGACCAGCTCGCCGTCCCGCCCGGGCGTCCGGTTCCACACGGTGGTCCGCACCCCGGCGGCCAGGAACGCGGCGGCGAGGGCCCGGCCCATGGGACCGAGCCCGAGGACGGTGACGGTTGCGGTCGCGGCAGACTGTTCGGTGTGAGTGGGCATGATGCAACTCCCTTACGTACGTGCGTATGTATGCGTCTGTGTGCGGATGGGGTGCGGTGAGCGGCAGTGGAGGGGCGGACATGACGCGCAGTCGTGCGCAGGACCCGAACGTGTGCGGTGTGACCGCCGCGATCGCCGTGATCGACGGCAAGTGGAAGACGGCGCTGCTCTGGCCGCTGGAGAGCGGCCCGTGCCGCCCCGGCGAGATGCTCCGGCTCCTGCCGGGGCTGACGGAGAAGGTGCTGACTCAGGCGCTGCGCGAGATGGAGGCGGACGGCCTCGTGCACCGGGAGGTGCACGACGTACGGCCGTTGAAGACCGTCTACTCCCTCACGGACTTCGGCCGCGACCTCTGCGAGGCACTGGCCCCGTTGTCGGACTGGGGCCACCGGCGCCTGGACAGGATGGCGGAGGACCGGGACGAGCCTTCGTCACGCAGAGCGTCTTGACGCGACGTCGTCATCCAGCCTCCCTCCCCGGCCCCGCGGTGCCCTGCGCCCCGCTGCCCCACCAGCTTCTCCACCGGGCGGTCCGCAGCCAAGTACCCACTTAAAAGTGGCTATCGGCGGGTGCGGACGGAGACACGGAGACACGGAGACACGGAGACGACGAAGCCCCGGACAGCGCGACACGCATGCCGTCCGGGGCTTACAGATTCCAGGGAGTGTTCAGGCGCCCACGTACTCCGCAAGATGCTCACCCGTGAGCGTCGAGCGCGCCGCGACCAGATCCGCGGGCGTGCCCTCGAAGACGATCTTGCCGCCGTCGTGGCCCGCCCCGGGGCCGAGGTCGATGATCCAGTCGGCGTGCGCCATCACCGACTGGTGGTGCTCGATGACGATGACCGACTTGCCCGCGTCGACGAGCCGGTCGAGGAGGCCGAGGAGCTGCTCGACGTCGGCGAGGTGGAGGCCGGTGGTCGGCTCGTCCAGTACGTAGACACCGCCCTTGTCGGCCATGTGCGTGGCCAGCTTGAGCCGCTGCCGCTCGCCTCCGGAGAGCGTGGTGAGCGGCTGGCCGAGGCTGAGGTAGCCGAGGCCGACGTCGGCCAGGCGGCGCAGGATGCGGTGGGCCGCGGGCGTCTGGGCCGCGCCGCCGCCGAAGAACTCCTCGGCCTCGTCCACGGACATCGCGAGGACCTCGCTGATGTCGCGGCCGCCGAGGTGGTACTCCAGGACCGACGCCTGGAACCGCCTGCCCTCGCAGTCCTCGCATGGTGTGGCGACGCTCGCCATCATGCCCAGGTCGGTGTAGATGACCCCGGCGCCGTTGCAGGTCGGGCAGGCGCCCTCGGAGTTGGCGCTGAACAGCGCGGGCTTCACGCCGTTGGCCTTGGCGAAGGCCTTGCGGATCGGGTCGAGCAGCCCGGTGTACGTCGCGGGGTTGCTCCGCCGCGAGCCGCGGATCGGGGTCTGGTCGACCGCCACCACGCCCGCGTCGGCGGGCATCGACTTGTGCACGAGCGAGCTCTTGCCGGACCCGGCGACCCCCGTGACGACGGTGAGCACCCCGAGCGGGATGTCGACGTCGACCCCGCGCAGGTTGTGCGCGCTCGCGCCGCGGATCTCCAGCGCGCCGGTGGGCTTGCGCACGGTCTCCTTGAGCGCGGCCCGGTCGTCGAAGTGGCGGCCGGTGACGGTGCCGGAGGCCCGCAGCCCCTCCACGGTGCCCTCGAAGCAGACGGTGCCGCCCGCCGTCCCGGCGCCGGGGCCGAGGTCGACGACGTGGTCGCCGATCACGATCGTCTCCGGCTTGTGCTCCACGACGAGCACGGTGTTGCCCTTGTCCCGCAGGCGCAGCAGCAGGTCGTTCATCCGCCGGATGTCGTGCGGGTGCAGACCGATGGTGGGCTCGTCGAAGACGTACGTGACGTCGGTGAGCGAGGAGCCGAGGTGGCGGATCATCTTGACGCGCTGCGCCTCGCCGCCCGACAGGGTGGCCGCGGGCCGGTCGAGTGCGAGATAGCCGAGGCCGATCTCCACGAACGAGTCGAGGGTCTGCTGCAACGCGGTGAGCAGCGGCGCCACCGAGTCGTACGCGCTCTTCGCCGAGCCCGGCGGCGCCTCGCGCAGGCCGCGGGTCCACTCGGCCAGGTCCCTGATCTCCATCGCGCAGACGTCGGCGATGCTCTTCCGCTTGATCTTCGAGGAGCGGGCCCCCTCGCTGAGGCGGGTGCCGTCGCACTCGGGGCAGGTGGTGAAGGTGACCGCGCGCTCCACGAAGGCCCGGATGTGCGGCTGCATCGACTCCTTGTCCTTGGCCAGGAACGACTTCTGGATCTTGGGGATCAGCCCTTCGTAGGTGAGGTTCACGCCGTTGACCTTCACCTTGACCGCGTCCCCGTAGAGGAAGTCCCTCAGCTCCTTCTTCGAGTACTCACGGATCGGCTTGTCCGGGTCGACGAAGCCTGACTGGGCGTACACCTGCACGGTCCACTGGCTGTCCGACTTCCAGCCGGGGATGGTGAACGCGCCCTCGGCGAGCGACTTGGAGTCGTCGTACAGCTGCGTGAGGTCGATGTCGGAGACGCTGCCCCGGCCCTCGCAGTGCGTGCACATGCCGCCGGTGCGCTGGTACGTCGCCTTCTGCGCCTCGGTCTTGTTGCCGCGCTCCACGGTGATCGCGCCGCTCGCCCGGACCGACGCGGTGTTGAACGAATACGCGCCCGGCGGGCCGATGTGCGGCTTGCCGAGGCGGCTGAAGAGGATGCGCAGCATCGCGTTGGCGTCGGTGGCGGTGCCGACCGTGGAGCGGGGGTCGCCGCCCATCCGCTGCTGGCCGACGGTGATCGCGGTGGTGAGGCCGTCGAGCACGTCGACCTCGGGGCGCGCCTGGTTCGGCATGAAGCCCTGCACGAAGGCGCTGTACGTCTCGTTGATGAGCCGCTGCGACTCCGCGGCGATCGTGTCGAACACCAGTGAGCTCTTGCCCGAGCCGGAGACGCCGGTGAACACCGTCAGACGGCGCTTCGGGATCTCGATGCTGACGTCCTTGAGGTTGTTCTCGCGGGCGCCGTGCACGCGGATCAGGTCGTGGCTGTCGGCGGCGTGCGTCCTGGGCTTGCTCATCGTTGTCTCCGCGGGGCAGCGAGTCCCGTACGTGGTGTCGTACGGGAGGGAGTTGGCGTGAAAGCAGTGCTCTTGGTCACGCTAGCCGGGGGGTCTGACAACCGCGTCCCGACGCAGGCCCGAGGGGGAAGGGGGAGGGGCGGGAGGGAGAAAGGAGCGGGAAAGGAGCGGGAAACACAAAAGGCAAGGAGGGAAACTCACTCCTTGCCACTCTCAACTTATAGCGCACAGGGGGCCTTGCGGCAAGGCCCCGGTCACCCCGCACAATCTCCCCTCCGAGCTCGTCGAACAGGGGATTTTCATGGCTGACGCAATGGCTGACGCAGTGGCTGACGTAATCATCGCCGGTGGCGGACCGACCGGCTTGATGATGGCCGCCGAACTGCGGCTCCAGGGCGTGGACGTCCTCATCCTGGAGAAGGAGACGGAGCCGACCAAGCAGTCTCGTGCGCAGGGCCTGCACGTGCGCAGCATCGAGGTGATGGACCAGCGCGGTCTGCTGGAGCGCTTCCAGGCGGAGGGCAAGGAGATCAGGGCGGGCGGCTTCTTCGCGGGCCTGGCCAAGGCGTGGCCGGAGCGGATGGACACCGCGCATTCGTACGTACTCGCCATTCCGCAGCAGGTCACCGAGCGGCTGCTGGCCGAGCACGCCGCCGGACTCGGCGTCGAGGTCCGGCGCGGCTGCGAAGTGGTCGGTCTCGATCAGGACGACGACGGGGTGACGGTCGGACTGGCCGACGGCACGCGGCTGCGCTCGCGCTACCTCGTCGGCTGCGACGGCGGCCGCAGCGCGGTGCGCAAGCTGCTCGGCGTCGGCTTCCCGGGGGAGCCCAGCCGGGTCGAGACGCTGCTGGGCGAGATGGAGATGACCGTGTCTCCGGAGGAGCTCGCCGAGGTGGTCGCCGAGGTCCGCAAGACGCAGTTGCGGTTCGGCGCGATGCCGCTCGGCGACGGGGTGTTCCGCGTCATCGTGCCCGCGGACGGCGTCGCGGAGGACCGGGCGGCCCCGCCGGTCCTCGCGGACTTCCAGCAGCAGCTGCGGGCGTTCGCGGGCACCGACTTCGGTGTGCACTCGCCGCGCTGGCTCTCCCGCTTCGGCGACGCCACCCGGCTCGCCGAGCGCTACCGGGTCGGCCGGGTGCTGCTGGCCGGGGACGCGGCGCACATCCACCCGCCGACCGGCGGGCAGGGGCTCAACCTCGGGCTCCAGGACGCGTTCAACCTCGGCTGGAAGCTGGCCGCCGCGGTGCACGGGTGGGCGCCGGACGGCCTCCTCGACAGCTACCAGGCGGAGCGGCACGCGGTGGCCGCCGAGGTGCTGGACAACACCCGCGCGCAGATGCAGCTGATGTCCGTGGAGCCGGGGGCGCAGGCGGTGCGCCGGCTGATGTCGGAGCTGATCGACTTCGATGACGTGAACCGGCACCTGATCGAGAAGATCACCGGGATCGGGGTCCGCTACGACTTCGGCGAGGGCCACGAGCTGCTCGGTCGCCGGATGCGGGACGTGGAGCTGAAGCGGGGCCGCCTCTTCGGGCTGCTGCACGGCGGCCGCGGGCTGCTGCTCGACCAGACCGGCCGACTCTCGGTCGCGGGCTGGGAGGGCCGGGTCGACCATGTCGTCGACGTCATCGACGTCAGCGAGGAGCTGGACGTGCCCGCGGTGCTGCTGCGTCCGGACGGGCACGTCGCGTGGGTCGGCGACGACCAGCAGGAGCTGCTCGGGCAGCTGCCTCAGTGGTTCGGCAACGCCACCGGCTGAGGAGCCCCGAGCCCCTCCGACCCCCGCCGGGCCCCGCCGCGTCAGGGTGCTGGACGCGCCGCGAGGACGCAGAACTCGTGGTCCTCCGGGTCGGTCAGGCACTTCCACGGGACGTCGCCCTGGCCGAGGTCGAGGTCGGCGGCGCCGAGGGCGCGCAGCCGGGCCACCTCCGCCTCCTGATCGTCACCGGGGTACGGCAGGAGGTCGATGTGGACCCGGTCCGGCACGGTCTTCCCGCCGGGCGTGCGGAGGAACTCGATGTACGGGCCGACGCCCTTGGCGGACCGCAGCACCGCCTGGTCGTCGGTCACCTCGTGCACGGTCCAGTCCGTCGCCCCGCCCCAGAACCGCGCCATGGCCCGCGGATCCACGCAGTCGACCACGATGGCGGCGACCGGCCCGGTGTCCCGGTACATCTCCCGGGGCTCCAGCACGCAGAACTCGTTGCCCTCCGGGTCGGCGAGTACCGTCCACGGCACGTCGCCCTGGCCCACGTCCACGGGCGTCGCACCGAGCCCCTTCAGGCGCGCGACCAGCTCCGCCTGATGGGCCGTGGACGTGGTGGCGAGGTCGAGGTGCACCCGGTTCTTCGTCCCGGTCTTCCCTTCCGGGACGATGACCACGTCGACGCAGACGGCGGACGCGTCCGGCCAGACGAAGTCGCCGCCGGGCTCGACGTTGGTCACGCCGGGCGCCTCACTGGAGACACCCCAGCCGAGCGCCGCGG
This sequence comes from Streptomyces sp. NPDC004732, assembly GCF_040609235.1. NCBI lineage: Bacteria > Bacillati > Actinomycetota > Actinomycetes > Kitasatosporales > Streptomycetaceae > Streptomyces > Streptomyces sp. NPDC004732. Next base: position 94,919 of record NZ_JBEXJR010000017.1, on the reverse strand, counting down.
CCCAGAAATCGCCGACGGCCTCGTTGTCCAGGGCCTTCATGTTCACGTTCACCGGTCGCAGAGCCATGCTGGTGACGATATGCACGCCACCACCAAAGATCCATAGATCCATGGCACAGGAGAGGCTCGGGAGGGGCTCTGGAGAGCAACTCGCTCCGGCCCACCGGATATTCGGATGCGGGCGGTCGGCGCGGTGGTGTGTGATCGGACCCATGACGATCACGTTGGGCACACCAGGGACCGACGGGCTGGACGAGGCGGTGGGCGTGCTGCGGGAGTGGCAGCACGAGGGGGCGCCGATGCAGCTGCACCCGGGGGACCTGGGCTGGTTCTGGCGCGGGGGCGCGGAGACGACCGCGGCGGCGGTCAGGACGTGGAGCCGGGACGGACGGATCCTCGCCGTCGGGCTGCTGGACGGTCCCGACCTGCTGCGGCTGACGGTCGCGCCGGACGCCCGGCGGGACGAGGAGCTCGCGCGGCACCTGGTCGCCGACGTGACCGCGCCGGAGCGCGGGGTGCTGCCCGAGGGGCAGGCGAGCATCGAGGCGCCCATGGACGCGCTGGTCCACGACCTGCTGGGCGAGGACGGCTGGCCCACCGACGACCCGTGGACGCCACTGCGCCGCGACCTCACCGCCCCGGTGGAGGATTCGGGCCTGCGGATCGAGACGGTGGGCCCGGAGCAGGCAGACGTGTTCGCCGCCGTGCTCCGGGCGTCCTTCGACGGGGCGAAGTTCACGGCCGAGCACTGGCAGCGGCTGGCGAAGGGATCGCCGTACGCCGACGCCCGGTCCCTGATCGCGTACGACGACGGGGACAGCGCGGTGGCGGCGGTGACCGTGTGGTCGGCCGGTCCTGGCAGGCCCGGGGTGCTCGAACCGATGGGCGTGCACCGGGACCACCGCCGTCGCGGCCACGGCGAGCGGATCACCCTCGCCGCTGCGGCCGCGCTCCGGGAGCTGGGCTCGTCGAGCGCACTCGTCGTCACCCCGAGCACCAACGAGGCCGCCGTCGCCACGTACGAGTCGGCCGGTTTCGAGCGGCGCCCGGAGGTCCGGGACCGCTGCCGGGGTCCTGCCGGTTCTTGAACCGGGATCCTCTAAGGGTTCAAAGACAGGCTCTGAGCGCTGTCACGCCGAGGGCCGGGCGAGTTTGGCGGCCACGGCGTCGAGGACCCAGTCCAGGCCGGTCGTGAAGGACGCCTCGGCGTCCACGTCCGTGCCGTCGTGCACGGCCCTGGCCAGCGCCGGGAAGCTGCCGGTGGCCAGCATCTTCGTCAGATGCGGCCCGGCGGCCCGCTGCCAGTCGTGCTTGGAGAGGCCCGTGGCGCGCTCGGCCCGCAGGTTCGTGATCTCGCGCCTGATCGCGCCGATGAAGTAGGCGCTGACGGTCTCCACGGCACGCATGACGGTGTCGACATCGGCGAGGCCGTCGAAGGAGGCCAGCGTGGTCTCGGCCACGACGAGGCCGTTCGGACCGAGGGCCGGGCGACCGCCGAGCAGGTCGGCCAGCCATTCGTGACGGAGGGCGGCCTGCCGGGTCCGCCGGGCGAGGCCGCGCAACGCCTCCCGCCAGTCACCGGGCTGCTCCTCGGGGCGGATCTCGGCGTACACCTCGTCCACCATGAGGTCGAACAGCTCCTCCTTGGAGGAGATGTATCGGTACAGCCGCATCGGCCCGGCGTCCAGGCGGGCGGCGACCTTGCGCAAGGAAACAGCCTCGAGCCCGCCCTCGTCGGCCAGCGCGACAGCCGCGGCGACGATCCGCTCCCGGTCGAGCGGCACGGGTCGAGTCGGCGGCTCCGGCCGGTCCCACACAGTCATGGACACATCGTACTGTTGCGATACGCCGTATCGAGAAAATACAGTGTATCGACATGAGACGCCGTATCACTGCTCGTGTCACCCCTCGTACCGCCCCTCGTGCCCCCCGTCGTATCGACCGTCGTATCGCCGTGGTCGGGAGCGGCCCTGCGGGCCTGACCTTCGCCCGCACCCTGCACCGCCACGGCCACCCCGTGACCGTCCTCGAACGCGATCCCGCCCCCGACGCCCGTCCGCCGGGCGGCACGCTGGACCTGCACGAAGGACTGGGCCAGCTCGCGCTGGACAAGGCGGGGCTGCTGGCCGGGTTCCGGGCGCTGTCCCGTCCCGAGGGGCAGGCCATGCGCATCCTGGACACGGACGGGACGGTCCTGCGCGACTGGCGGCCCCGTCCGGACGACCGGGCCAATCCCGAGATCGACCGGGGGCAACTCCGTGACCTGCTGCTCGGCCCCCTCGACGTCCAGTGGGGCCGGGGCGTGACGCGGGTGGAGCCGGGGACCCGGGACGGCGTGCTGGTCCATTTCGCGGACGGGCGGCAGGAGGCGTTCGACCTCGTGGTCGGCGCGGACGGCGCCTGGTCCCGGACCCGCCAGGCCGTCTCGTCGGCGACGCCGCACTACACCGGCGTCACGATGGTCGAGACCTCCCTCGACGACGTCGACGCCCGCCACCCCGACCTCGCCCGACTGATCGGCGACGGTTCCGTCGCGGTGTACGGCGTGAACCGGGCGCTCGTCGCCCAGCGCAACGGCGGCGGCCACGTCAAGGTGTACGCCCAGTTCCGCACGCCGCTGGACCGGCACGCGACCCTGACCCCGGACCCGAACCCGAACCGGGACCCGGTCGACGCCGACGCCGACGCCGACGCCGAGGCCGTGCGGTCGAGCCTGCTGGCCCTGTTCGACGGCTGGGCCACTCCCGTCCTCGACCTCCTCCGCCACGGCACCGCTTTCGCCCACCGCCCCCTCTACGTCCTGCCCGTCTCCCACACCTGGCCCCAGGTCCCCGGGGTGACGCTGCTGGGCGACGCAGCCCACCTGATGCCCCCTTTGGGAGCGGGTGCGAACCTCGCGATGCTGGAGGGCGCCGAACTAGCCGAAGCCATCGCCACCGCCACCGGCCCCGGCCCCGCCCCCGGAGACCTGGACGAGACCGTCCGCACCTTCGAGGAGCAGATGTGGGCAAGGGCCAGCAGGTGGGCGGAGATCACGACGACCGGCCTGGAACGCCTCGTGAGCCAGGACCCCTCCCAGGCCCTCGCCCTCTTCGATGAGGTCCAGCCGTCCTCGGACGAAGTGGCGTAGCGCACTTTTGCAAGCACCTGCTTGCAATAGTTAGCAAGGGTGCTGCACCATCGAGGCATGGCATCACTCCACGTCGGCAACCTCGGTGAGTACCTGCGCGAGCAGCGGCGCAGTGCGCAGCTCTCGCTGCGGCAGCTCGCCGATGCCGCCGGGGTGTCCAATCCGTATCTGAGCCAGATCGAGCGCGGCCTGCGCAAGCCGAGCGCCGAGGTTCTGCAGCAGGTCGCCAAGGCCCTGCGGATCTCCGCCGAGACGCTGTACGTGCGGGCCGGGATCCTCGACGAGAAGGAGCGGGACGAGCTGGAGACGCGCGCCGTCATCCTCGCCGACCCCTCCATCAACGAGCGCCAGAAGCAGGTGCTGTTGCAGATCTACGAGTCGTTCCGCAAGGAGAACGGCTTCGAGACGTCGTCGTACGGGGACCTCGCTGCGAGCGCGGAGAGCGCCGATCTGGCCGACGGTCCTGATGCCGACCCGAAGCAATCACCGTAATCAGTAATCAGTAATCAGTGCAGCTGCTGACATCACCCTCAAGCAAGCCGAACGCGCTGAACAAGCCGACGCGAATCCGGGAGGACCCTCGTCATGGCCATCACCGATGACCTGCGCAAGACCCTGAGCAACCCCACCCCCGCGTACTTCGTCGCCGGGTCCGCGGACCTCGCCTTCCAGCAGGCGAAGAAGGTTCCTGGCCTCGTCGAGCAGCTGATCGCCGAGGCGCCGTCCCGCATCGACGCGGTGCGCAACACCGACCCGAAGGTCGTGCAGGACAAGGCCAGTGCCCGCGCCAAGGAGGCGCAGGAGACCATCCAGGCCAAGGTCACCGAGGTGTTCGGCTCGCTCGACACCGACCTGAAGAAGCTCGGCGAGAGCGCCCAGGACCTCGCGCTGCGCGGTGTCGGCGTGGCCGCCGAGTTCGCGGTCAAGGCGCGCGAGAAGTACGACGAGGTCGCCGAGCACGGTGAGCAGGCCGTGAAGTCGTGGCGCGGCGAGGCCGCCGAGGAGATCCTCGACCTGGCCGAGTCGGTCGAGCCCGACGAGGAGCCCGCGCAGCCCAAGGCGGCGCAGACCGCCGCGCCCAAGAGCGCGGCCGCCGCCCCGGCGAAGAAGCCTGCCGCCAAGAAGGCCCCGGCCAAGAAGACGACCGCGAAGAAGACCACGCCGCCCGCCAAGTAGGGCGCGATGTGCGGGGGCGGGCACTCACGGAGTGTCCGCCCCGTTGACCGGGTAGCGGGTACCGTGGCCGCGTAATCGATGAGCCGAGACTGGTGGTGGACGTTGTGCTGATGCAAGGGTTCGCGAACTTCATGTGGCTGCTGTCGCTGGCCCTGATCGTCTTCAGCGGATTCGCGCTCATCGACGCCGCCGTCCGGCGTGAGGATGCCTATCGCGCGGCGGACAAGAAGACCAAGCCGTTCTGGCTGATCATCCTCGGCATCGCCTTCGTGGTGAACCTGCTCTTCCCGATCCTGTCGTTCCTGCCGATCATCGGCCTCGTCGCCACCATCGTGTACATGGTCGACGTGCGCCCCGCGATCCGGCAGATCACGGGCGGCGGCGGCCGCCGCGGCGGCTCCAGCAGCGACGGTCCGTACGGGCCGTACAACGGCGGCCGGTAGCCCGACCGCGACGCAGCGGGAACTCAGCGGGACCCGGGCGCCCGGTCCAGGAGCAGTACCGCCACGTCGTCCGTGAGATCCCCGCCGTTGAGGTCGCGCACCTCGTTCATCGCCGCCTCCAGCAGCTCGTCCCCCTGCAGCCCCGCGGCGATCTGGCGGCGGACCATGTCCACCATGCCCTCCTGGCCCAGGCGCTGAGTGCCCTGGCCGACGCGGCCCTCGATCAGGCCGTCCGTGTAGAGCATCAGGCTCCACTTGCCGCCCAGCTCCACCTGGCGGCGCGGCCAGCGGGCGCGGGGCAGGAGACCGAGCGCGGGGCCGCCGTCCTCGTACGGAAGCAGCTCGGCGAGCCGCCCCTCGCGCGCGATCAGCGGCGACGGGTGCCCGGCGAGGCAGAGACCGGCCCTGCGGCCGTCCGGGGCGATGTCGACCGTGCAGAGCGTCGCGAAGATCTCGTCGTCCGCGCGCTCGTGCTCCAGGACCTTCTGCAGCGTGGAGAGCAGCTCGTCGCCGCACAGGCCCGCGAAGGTCAGCGCGCGCCAGGCGATGCGCAGCTCCACGCCGAGCGCCGCCTCGTCGGGACCGTGGCCGCAGACGTCGCCGATCATGACGTGCACGGAGCCGTCGGGCGTGCGCACGGTGTCGTAGAAGTCGCCGCCGAGCAGCGCGCGGGACCGGCCGGGCCGGTAGCGGGCGGCGAAGCGCAGCGGTGAGCCCTCCAGGAGCGGTGTCGGCAGCAGGCCGCGCTCCAGGCGGGCGTTCTCCTGGGCGCGCAGACGCGACTCGGTCAGCTGGCGCTGGGCGGCGTCGGCGCGCTTGCGCTCGACCGCGTACCGGATGGCGCGGCTCAGCAGCCGGGCGTCCAGCTCGTCCCGGAAGAGGTAGTCCTGGGCGCCGACGCGCACGGCCTCGGCGCCCTGCTCGGAGTCGTCGTTCGCGGTGAGGGCGAGGACGGCGTGCCGGGGCGCGAGGCGCAGCACGTGCTTGAGGGCGACGAGCTCGTCCTCGTCGCCCTCGGCGGTGCCGGGGGCGGGCAGGGCGAGGTCGAGCAGGATGCAGTGCACGTCGTCCGTGAGCAGCCGCTCGGCCTCGGTGAGGTTGCGGGCGGTGCGGATGCGGATGGGCTTGCCCGCGGAGTCCAGGAGCTCGGGAACGCTGAGCGACCCTGCCGGGTCGTCCTCGATCACCAGCAGGCTGAGGCCGGAGCCGTTGCTGCTGCCGTTGCTGCTGTTGTTGTAGCCGGTGGCGCTGGTGGTGCTGTTGTAGCCGGTGGTGCTGTTGCCTTCGTGGGCGGGCGCCGTCGTGTCGTGCGGGGGCGCCGCATGAGCCTGACCGCCTTCCGCGGCCGGAATAGCTCTCTGCCGCGGTATGGGTACGGGCATCGCTTGGTTCCTTCCCTCCCCCCGAGGGCATGGCGCCGCGCAGGTCGACGCGGCACCGACGGGGACCATAGCGGTAGCCGCGCCTCCATTGGAATGGCGCGCGGCAAACGGCCACCGTCATATGCCGCATCCAGGAACGCAATTGGGCACGGCAGGGTCCCGCAGGGGATGACGAACATCACGCCGCGAGGGTTGAGCGGGGCGCCGCGGCGTGCGCTGGGTCACATGGGCGACCCGTCCGCCGGGCACCCGGACCACCGGGCGGCCCGGTGCGCCGGTCGGGGGAGGGGGTGGCGGCTACTTGTCGGGGCGTACGACGCCGAGTATCTGCATCGAACCCGCACCCGTGATCGTCACGTCCCGGCCCGGACGCGGTGCGTGCACGATCGCGCCGTCGCCCAGATACATCCCGACGTGGCTCGCGTCCGAGTGGTAGATGATCAGGTCGCCGGGGCGCATGTTCTTCACGTCGACGCGCGGCAGCTGCTTCCACTGCTCCTGCGACGTGCGCGGAATGCCCCGCCCCGCGGAGGCCCAGGCCTTGGAGGTGAGCCCCGAGCAGTCGTACGAACCCGGGCCCTCGGCGCCCCATACGTACGGCTTGCCGATCTGGGCGGTGGCGAACTCGATGGCTTTCTTGCCCCGGGCCGACGCCTTGCCGCCGATGTCCTTCAGGACGCCCGAACTCACCCATGCCGACTGCTTCTTGAGGGCGGCCGCCTCCTCCAGCTTGCGCAGCCGCTCCTGCTCCTTCTTCTCCAGCGTCGACTCGATCTTCTCGGCGGCCGCGATCTTCTTCTTGATCTTCTTCTTCGCGGCGGCCTTGGACTTGCGGTTGGCTTCCAGCTTCGTCCAGCGTGCGGTGGCGTCCTCGGCATAGACCCGCAGGTCGTCCTGGGTTCTCTCCAGCTCGGTCAGCATGCCCTTGGTGGCCTTCTCGCCCTGCCGCATGCGCCGCGCGCCGTCCAGGAACTGGCCCGGGTCGTCGCTGAGCATCAGCTGGGCCTCGGAGGGCATGCCACCGCCCCGGTACTGCGCGCGGGCCGCGGCGCCCGCGCGGGCCTTCAGCTTCTTGAGCTTCGCCTGGCCCTTGGCGATGTCCCTGGCCAGCTGCACGATCTGCTTGGACTGCTTGTCGGCCTTCTCCTCGGCCGCGTTGTACGCATCCGTGGCCACGCCCGCGTCGTGGTAGAGATCGTCGATCTCCTTGCGGACCTGCTCCAGGGACTTGTCCGTGCGGGGCGTCGGGTCGGCGGGCGGCTGCGCCGGAGTCGCGGGGGCACTCGCCGGGCTCGCAAAGGCCGTCCCCGGTGCGGCCAGCACCGTCGCCGCGCAGATCAGCGCCACGGCCGTCGCCGTCGAGTATCGCTTGCCAGTCACGCTCCGCCACCCCCAAAACCTGATTTACCGTCAGTAACTTCCGGTCGTCATCGGGATCGTGCCACGTCAGCGCTCGATAGGACAGAGCCCGACACCAACTCCGGCCCAACAGCCCGGATCTCCCACCCGCCCCATGTGACGTACGGCACGCGGAGTTCGTTCCCTTCGGCCACGGTCACCCGACCATCTCCGGGTGGCGTCCGGGTGACCCCGAAGTGGCCTAGGGGTTCACCCCGACCGGGGGCCGCCTCGGCCGGGGGTCACCCCGACCGCGGCGCCAACGCCTCCCAGCGCACCGTCACTTCGCCCTGCCGCCACCGTGACACCCCGTCAAGGACCGGCCAGTCGGCGGTCAGATCCCGCACCGTCCTGATCCACCGCTGGCGCGCCCCGTACGAGGCATAGGGCGCCGCGGCCGCCCAGGCCCGGTCGAAGTCGCGCAGGAACGCGTGCACGGGCTCGCCCGGCACGTTCCGGTGGATCAGTGCCTTCGGCAGCCGCTCGGCGAGGTCGGAGGGCTGCTCCAGGGAGCCGAGCCGCGTCGCGAAGGTCACCGTGCGCGGCCCCTCGGGCCCGAGCGCGACCCACACGTGCCGCCGCCCGATCTCGTCGCAGGTGCCCTCGACGAGCAGCCCGCCGGGGGAGAGGCGGGCGCGGAGCCGCTCCCAGACGGCGGCGACCTGCTCCTCGTCGTACTGCCGCAGGACGTTCGCGGCACGGATCAGGACCGGCCTCGTGCCGGACGACCCCGCGCCCGACGACCCCGTGCCCGACGACCCCGTGCCCGACGACCCCGTGCCCGACGACCCCGTGCCCGACGGCCCCGTCAGCGGAACCTCGAAGCCGCCGTGCCGGAAGGAGAGCCCCTCGCGCTCGTAGGGCGCGGCGGCCGCGACGCGCGCCGGATCGATCTCGATGCCGACGACACGCGCGCGTGGGGCGACGGTACGCAGCCTGAGGAGCAGCTCGACGGCGGTCCAGGGGGAGGCGCCGTATCCGAGGTCGACGGCGACAGGGTCCGCGGCGCGGCGCAGCGCGGCGCCGTGGACGGCCGCGATCCAGCGGTCCATGCGGCGCAGCCGGTTCGGGTTCGTGGTCCCGCGCGTCACCGTTCCCACGGGGCGGGAAGAGGTGCGTGGGGCCATAGGGGAAGGGTATGCGGGGATGGCAGTTGAGGGACGCCACGTAATGCTTTGGTAAAAACGGACAGGTTGGAAATGGAGCAGCGGGCTCCGGTGTTCTCCCTCTGGAGGAACGTACGGCCTCCTCCGAGCCATGCCCGTACCCATGCACGTACGCAAGGAGGACCGCCAGGTGAGCCAGTACGTGTCCAGGCTCGGGCGTCGCTCCCCGGCGGCACCCCCAAGACTCCGCATGCCCGGCATTCCCGGCTCGCAGCGGCGTCCGCGCCGCGTGGCGATGCTGAGCGTGCACACCTCGCCGCTGCACCAGCCCGGCACGGGCGACGCGGGCGGCATGAACGTCTACATCGTCGAGCTCGCCAAGCGCCTCGCCGCGATCAACATCGAGGTGGAGATCTTCACGCGCGCCACCACCGGCGGGCTCCCGTCCGCCGTGGAACTGGCGCCCGGCATCCTCGTGCGCCACGTCGACGCGGGTCCCTACGAAGGACTCGCCAAGGAAGAGCTCCCGGCCCAGCTCTGCGCCTTCACCCACGGCGTGATGCAGGCCTGGGCGGGCCACCGGCCCGGCTACTACGACCTGGTCCACTCCCACTACTGGCTCTCCGGCCACGTCGGCTGGCTCGCGGCCGAACGCTGGGGCGTGCCGCTCGTCCACGCCATGCACACCATGGCGAAGGTCAAGAACGCGTCGCTCGCCACCGGCGACGCCCCCGAGCCCGCCGCCCGCGTCATCGGCGAGACCCAGATCGTCCGGGCCGCCGACCGCCTCATCGCCAACACCTCCGAAGAGGCCGACGAGCTCGTACGCCACTACGAAGCCGACCCCGGCAAGGTCGCCGTCGTCCACCCCGGCGTGAACCTCGAACGGTTCCGCCCCGCCGACGGGCGCGCCGCCGCCCGGCACCGCCTCGGCCTGCCGCAGGACGCCCTCGTGCCGCTCTTCGCGGGCCGCATCCAGCCCCTGAAGGCCCCTGACCTGCTGCTCCGCGCCGTCGCCGTCCTGCTGGACGAGCGTCCCGCGCTGCGCTCGAACATCGTCGTCCCCATAGTCGGCGGCCCGAGCGGCAGCGGCCTCGCGAAGCCCGAGGGGCTGCAGAAGCTGGCCGCGAAGCTGGGGATCGCGGACGTCGTCCGCTTCCAGCCGCCGGTCGGCCAGGAGCAGCTGGCGGACTGGTTCAGGGCGGCTTCGGTCCTGGTGATGCCCTCCTACAGCGAGTCCTTCGGCCTCGTCGCCATCGAGGCGCAGGCCGCGGGCACGCCGGTCCTCGCCGCAGCGGTGGGCGGCCTGCCCGTCGCGGTGCGCGACGAGGTCACCGGATTCCTGATCCCCGGCCACGAACCGGCCCACTACGCGCGCGTGCTGCGCGATTTCGCCGATCATCCACAGCTTGTGGACCGCATGGGGGCGGCCGCCGCCCGGCACGCGCAGTCCTTCGGCTGGGACACGGCGGCGTCCGCCACGGCCGACGTCTACACCGCGGCGATGCACGACTTCCGCGCTTCTCGCCGTCACGTACGCTCGCACCATGGTTGAGCGGGCTGAGCAGACGCGGGCGACGGATGCAGATGCGGATGCGGATACGGATGCCGCGTCGGTCATCGAAGGGACGCTGAACGACGCCGAGCTCGAATGGGAGACCCCCGAGCCCGGTTCGTACGTGGTGAAGCTGCCGGGCACCCGGAAGCTCTCCACGACGCTCTCGCTCCGCGTCGGCAACCACTCCCTCTCCCTGAACGCCTTCGTGATCCGCCATCCCGACGAGAACCACGAAGCGGTGCACCGCTGGCTCCTGGAGCGGAACCTCCGCCTCTACGGCGTGAGTTACGCGATCGACTCGCTCGGCGACGTCTACCTCGCGGGCAAGCTGCCGCTCTCCGCCGTCACCCCCGCCGAACTGGACCGCCTCCTCGGATCGGTCCTCTCCGCCTCGGACGACTCCTTCAACACGCTCCTGGAGCTGGGCTTCGCGTCGGCGATCCGCAAGGAGTACGAGTGGCGGGTCTCGCGGGGGGAGTCCACGCGGAACCTCGACGCGTTCACGCATCTGACTCAGCCGCGCGGCTGAGCGCCGGTCTTTCCCCGGCTCTGGCTCCAGCCCCCTTCCGTCCGGCGCGGCTCCGTGGCATGCTCCCGGCCATCGCAGACATGAACTCCTTTCATATCCATGAACGATGGAAGGCGGCGGGGCATGGAGCAGGGGTACGAGGGCGAGCGCGGGTCCGGGTCCGGGTCCGGGTCCGGACCCGGGCACGAGTCCGGGTCCGGGCGCGCCCGCCTCGGCAGGCGAGGTCTGCTGAGCGGCGCGATGGCCGTCGCCGCGGCCGCGGCCACCGGCGGCGGCACGGCACACGCGGCATCCACCGCCCGTAGGGGGCAAACCCCGCCCATCTGGGCCGAGTTCACGGCCGCCCCGTACACGCACCCCCAGATCCCCTACATCGGCCGAGCCGGATTCCGTACGGGAAAGCACGCCTTCCCTCCCCGGGACAGTCACCGGCTCATCGACGCCCGCCACTTCGGCGCCCACCCGGACGGCACGTCCGACGCCGCCCCCGCGATCAACCGCGCCCTGGCCGAGGCGGGGCGGCAAGGGGGCGGCACCGTGGTGCTCCGCCCCGGCACCTACCGGCTCGACGGCCTCATCCACATCGCCCACGACAACGTCACCCTCCGCGGCGCGGGCAGCACCCGCACCACCCTCCTCGCCACGAAGAGCCTCACCGAGCTGATCGGCCCCTACGGCTCTCGCTACGGCGGCGACAAGTCCAGCTGGTCCTGGGCGGGCGGCCTCATCTGGCTCTGCCCGAAGGCCCGTTGGGACGCGCTCACCGACGCCGTCAAGGCCAAGGAGTGGCCCTTCGAGGGCTGGACCGGCAACAAGCGCGACGCATGGGAGACCCTCACCACCGTCCGCCCCGCCCACCGCGGATCCTGGTCCGTGACCGTCGCCGACGCCTCCCGCGTCCACAAGGGCGACCTCGTGCTCCTCCGCCTCTCGGACGACCCCGGCCACACCCTCCTGGAGCACATGGCGGGCGGCGGCTCGGGCCCCGAGGCGTACACCTGGGACGACAAGACGAAGCTCACCTCGTACGTCCCCTACGAGTGGCCCGTACGGATCGCCGCCGTCGACCCCGGAAAGCGCCGGGTCACCTTCGAGCGGCCACTCCCCCTCGACGTACGCCCGGAGTGGGATCCCCGCCTGACCACCCACGTCATGGCGCTGACCGGCTCCGGCGTCGAGGGGCTCACCCTGGAGGCCGTCGAGACGGCGCAGTCCCCGCACCTCCTCGACAAGGGCTACAACGGCGTCACGTTCCAGTGCGCGTACGACTGCTGGGCCGACGACGTCGTCGTGCGCCACGTCGACAACGGCTTCGGGCTCGTCGCCGCCTCCGCCTGCACCCTGCGCCGCACACGCGTGGCGGGCCGCGGGTCCCACCACCCGTACTTCTGCCGCGAGGGTTCGCACGACAACCTCATCGACGACTTCCGCATCGACGCCCGTACGGTCCCCGCGCCGCCCGGCACCCAACTGCACGGCATCAACGTCGAGGGGCTGTCCTCCTACAACGTCTGGTCGCGCGGCCACATGGAGATGGGCACGTTCGACAGCCACCGCGGGATGCCGTTCGCGAACGTACGTACGGACATCACCGTCGAGAACAACGGCAGGCACGGCGGCGACGCGAGCGCGGGGCCCCTCTTCGGAGCCCGCTTCACGCACTGGAACATCCGCGTCACCAACGAGCGCGCGGGCCTGATGAAGATCGACGGACTCGCCCCCTACAGCGCGACGGTCGGCCTCAACACGGTCCGCGAGTTCGACCAGACCGACGTCCCGGACTTCACCGGCGACCTGCACACGCGCCTGGAGCTGTACGGCACTACGGGAGAGGTGCGGCCACGGAATCTGTACGAGGCGCAACGGGCGCTGCGGCGCTGACCTCGACGGCGGCGGGAGCGTCGGCCACCGCACCGGGGCCCGCCGTACCGGGAGCGACCTTCCCCGGAGCGACCTCCCCGGGAGCCTCCTTGGGCAGCCCCCGCATCAACCCCCAGTACCCGAGCGCAGCCACCGTCCCGAGCACCGCGCACGTCCCCCACAGCCACTCCGCCCCGAACCGGTCGATCATGAAGCCGGACATCAGCGGGGCGACCAGCGCGGCCACGGACCAGGACATCGTGTACATGCCCTGGTAGCGCCCGCGTCCGTGGACGGGGGAGAGGCGCACGACCAGGCCGGTCTGGGTCGGCGCGTTGACGATCTCGGCGAGCGTCCACACGCACACCGTCAGCGCGAAGATCCCGATCGACCCGGCGAACGCGGTCAGCCCGAAGCCGTACCCGGCGACGACCGAGGAGATCACGAGCAGCCGCCGCGGGTCGCGGTGCTCGATGAAGCGGGTGACGGGGATCTGCATGACGACGATGAGTACGCCGTTCACGGCGATGGCGAGCCCGTAGTCGGCCGGTGTGAACCCCGCCTCGCCCATCGCGACGGGGAGCCCCACGGACCCTTGCATGAAGATCAGCGCGACGAGGAAGGAGAGCCCGACGACCCCCATGAACCGCCCGTCCCGCAGCACGGTCCCGAGCCCCACCTCCGGCTCGGCGGCCTTCTCCACCTCCGTCCGCACGGGCCGCGACTCCGGCAGCTTCGCGAAGACGACGATCGCGCAGACCATCGTCATGGCGGCCTCGATGAGGAACCCGGCCCGATAGCTGTACGAGGCGATGAACCCGGCACCTGCGGAAGAGATCGCGAACCCGAGGTTGATCGCCCAGTAGTTCAGCGAGAAGGCCCGCACCCGGTCCTCAGGGCGCACGATGTCCGCCATCATCGCCTGCACGGCGGGCCGGGACGCGTTGCTCGCCATGCCGACCACGAAGGCGACGCCCGCGATGGCGACGGGGTGCTCCATGAAGCCGAGGACCGCCACCGACACGGCCGTCGAGGCCTGCGCGATCAGCAGCGTCGGCCGCCGCCCGAGCCGGTCGGTCATCACGCCCGCACCGAGCGACGAGACGACCCCGCCGAGCCCGTGCAGCGCGGCCACCAGCCCCGCGTACGAGGCCGAATAGCCCCGCTCCAGCGTCAGGTACAGCGCCATGAAGGTGGCGACGAAGGCCCCGAGCCGGTTGACCAGGGTGCTCGTCCACAGCCACCAGAAGGCGCGGGGCAGACCGGAGACGCTCTCGCTCACGGCGCGTCTCATGGCGGTGTACGGCATGGAGGTCCCCCGGGACGTGTAAGTGGCTCGTGCGGCAGGCACAAATTACGAGCCCCGGCTCCGGAACCGCCACTCAATTGACGACGACAGTCAACTGTCCGCCTCTTTGCCCACCCCTCGGTCCGCCCCTTGTCCGCGCGCGCGGGGCGCCCTGAGGTTCGATTACGCTCAGAGGCATGGCCGACGCACCGTACAAGCTGATCCTCCTCCGCCACGGCGAGAGCGAATGGAACGCGAAGAACCTGTTCACCGGCTGGGTGGACGTCAACCTCAACGAGAAGGGCGAGAAGGAGGCGGTCCGCGGTGGCGAGCTCCTGAAGGACGCCGACCTGCTCCCCGACGTGGTCCACACGTCGCTCCAGAAGCGCGCGATCCGCACCGCCCAGCTCGCCCTGGAGTCCGCCGACCGCCACTGGATCCCGGTCCACCGCTCCTGGCGCCTGAACGAGCGCCACTACGGCGCCCTCCAGGGCAAGGACAAGGCCCAGACGCTCGCCGAGTTCGGCGAGGAGCAGTTCATGCTGTGGCGCCGCTCGTACGACACCCCGCCCCCGGCCCTCGACCGCGACGCGGAGTACTCGCAGTTCTCCGACCCGCGCTACGCCACGCTCCCCCCGGAGCTGCGCCCCCAGACGGAGTGCCTGAAGGACGTCGTCGTCCGCATGCTCCCGTACTGGTTCGACGGCATCGTCCCCGACCTCCTGACCGGCAGGACGGTCCTGGTCGCGGCCCACGGCAACTCGCTCCGCGCCCTGGTCAAGCACCTCGACGGCATCTCGGACGAGGACATCGCGGGCCTGAACATCCCGACGGGCATCCCGCTCTCGTACGAGCTGGACGCCGCCTTCAAGCCCCTGAACCCGGGCGGCACCTACCTCGACCCGGACGCCGCGAAGGCGGCCATCGAGGCGGTCAAGAACCAGGGCAAGAAGAAGTAGCCCTCTGATCATGCCTCCCACCTGCGCACACAGTGCGGATGGGAGGCATTTTCATGCTCGCCCGCCGGTTCCGCGCCCGCCGGTTCGCGCCCGCCCTGGCACCGAGGCGTTACGGCGTCCCCGAATCCGTGATGCCCTCCGCGAGTTGGCCCACCGCGTTCAGGATGCTCTGGCCGAAGTCCGTCGGGGCCACCACGACGCCGAACGCCACCGCCAGCGCCATCGTCACCATCTGGTCGCCCCGGCTTCTGGCCTGCACCTTGCGGCGCAGCAGGAAGAAGAGGATGACGGCCAGGAGGACCGCAACGTTGATCGTCAATACCATCGGCCAGCCCCATGTACGTGAGTTACGCCCCGGCCTTCCTGTGTAACCCGAACTCCGCCCCGTGTCCGTCCGATTACCTGTAGTTGGCAGCAATGTACTCACTCGGGGCCGAATCAATACGCAGTTCAAGCGATCCGCAGGCAGGGCTGGGGCGAGCCTCAATCGGTGCGTTGGTCAGGGGACGGGCCACGTACCCGTCCACGGGTGGTCCGGCGGCAGCGGGCCCGTCTCGCCCTTGCGCTTCGCCAGGCGGCGCCTCGCGATGTGGTACGCCCACGCGTGCGTGGCGACCTTCTTCTCCACGCCGAAGTGCCTGCCCGTCGCCGCCTCCAGGACCTGGTGGTACTCCTGGAGGAGGTCCCAGGACATGTTCTCGAAGTCCGCGTCGGCCCAGCCGTACAGGTGCTGGAGCTCGAACCGTACGGCGGCCATGAACGCCGTCTCGCCGCGGTCCTTCGGCTCGGTCCTGCCGCCGTGCGCGCGCACCCACTCCTTGACCTCGGGCGCCGCCCCGTCCCACTTGCTGCCCGAGTCCCTGATCTCCGCGTAGTCCACCCAGGCCCAGAAGGCCTCCGCGTCGGCTATGTCGGGCGCCTGACGGTGGTGGTCCGAGCAGAGCAGGGCGAAGTTGCGGACGTCCATCGAACCGCCGAGCGACGACGGCACCGCGTGCGCGCGGTCCACGGGAGTGGCCCAGCAGACCAGGCACGCCGGGTCCATCCCCAGGTAGTCGGCTATCGCCGCGAGCTTCGGCGCCGTCTTCCTGTCGTTCTCCGTCACGCCGCGCGGGCGGAGCGGGAGGAGGTTCACGTCGTACCAGAAGCCCGGTCCGGGGCCGTCGGTGGAGTCCGTGCAGTCTTCGGGGGCCTCTGGGTACGAGATGTGCAGCTCGTCGGGGACGTCGTTCCGTTGCGGGTGGTTGTTGCCGAGCGTGTGGAACGGCGTGGTCAGCTCGGTCAGGTAAGGGAGCAGGAACTCCATGGCGAAGTTCCGGATGATCTCCATGGCGTCGCGGTCGAAGCCGCCGACGTCGTTGCGGTGTCCCTGGACCCTCAGGAAGAGGTGACGGGGTTTGCCGGGCATCCGGCTCTCCGCGTTCCGGAGGACCTCGAAGAGGCGTCGGGCACAGCGTTCGAAGTTCTCGTACACCGCCATGTCGTGGTAGATCAGGACGGCCTTCTCGCGAGTGGCGGCAGGGCGTCTGCCGCCACTCGCCTTCTGGCTCTTCCTGCTCCGCTGTTTCTTCTTGGGCATGGGTGGATGTTCGCGTGCGCCGACCGTGTCGCACACCGATTCGGAGAAACAGCGCGCGCGTGTGCGCCGTTGATGCGCCCCGTACCCATGGGCATGCAATGGGCATCAGGCAGTACGTCGTACGCCTACGAGGAGGAGACCATGGCCGAGTCCCCCACGCGCGAATACGTTCCCGAAGTCCCGCTCGGCGCCTGCGGATGCGGCCCGGGGTGCAGCTGCGGTTGCCAGTCGGGCGGTTCCTGCCAGTGCGGCGGCGGTTGCGGCTGACCTGCGAGGCCCGCTGACCCGCGAGGCTCGCTGACCTGCGAGCCCGCTGACCCGCGAGACCCGCCGTACCGAAAGAGCTGTGCCCCGCGCGACACCTGACGTCGGGCGGGGCACACAAAAAGGCTTACGCCCCTTCCACCGGCGTCTGACCCGTCGGCTGGATCTCGTCCGCGTGCTCGCCCGTGACCAGGTACACGACCCGCTTGGCCACCGACACCGCGTGGTCCGCGAACCGCTCGTAGTAGCGGCCGAGGAGCGTCACGTCGACGGCCGTCTCGATGCCGTGCTTCCAGCGGTCGTCCATCAGGTGCTGGAAGAGCGTGCGGTGCAGCTGGTCCATCTCGTCGTCGTCCTGCTCCAACTGGAGCGCCAGGTCGACGTCCTTGGTGATGATGACCTCCGCCGCCTTCGCCATCAGGCGCTGCGCGAGCTGGCCCATCTCCAGGATCGTGGCGTGCAGATCCCGTGGCACCGCGGAATCCGGGAAGCGGAGCCTCGCCAGCTTCGCGACGTGCTGGGCGAGGTCGCCCGAGCGCTCCAGATCGGCGCTCATGCGCAGCGAGGTGACCACGATGCGCAGATCGGTGGCGACCGGCTGCTGGCGCGCCAGCAGGGCTATCGCGCGCGCCTCCAGGTCGTGCTGCAGATCGTCGACCTTCTGGTCGGCGGCGATCACGCTCTCGGCCATCTTCAGGTCGGCGTCGAGCATGGCCGTCGTGGCGCGCCCGATCGCGGACCCGACGAGGCGGGCCATCTCGACCAGGCTGTCGCCGATCGAGTCAAGTTCCTCGTGGTACGCGTCCCGCATGTGGCTGTCCCTCTCTAGTACGTCTCAGGGGGCTGGCCCCTACGCTCCCACGGTGCGGGCCCGACGCGTCCGTTTCCGGCACCCCACATGAATCACCACCGTCATCAAGGTGAACTGTGGGCGACGCGGGACCACATCCTTGATCACCCGGAGCCCGTACCGCCCGGGAGAAGTGAACCAGCACCGTCCCCACGGTGAACTCTGGGCGACGAGTGTTCGAGCCGGCACCCGTACGGCTGTGACCGGCGCTTACTCGGCGCATAACCTTGAGGCATGGACGTGAACGCGGCGGTCGCCGCAGCGGCAGCGATCGCCGGGGTGTGCACCGGTGTCATCGCCATGCTGGCGTTCCGATGGAGCGAGCGCGACCAGAAACGCCCCACCCGGACCTCCCTGCACACCGACCCCGTACTGCCACCGGGCGTGGACACGGTGCTCTCCGTGCTCCGCTCCTCCGCGGTCGTCCTCGACGAGGCCGACAGCGTGGTCAAGGCGAGCTCGGCGGCGTACGCACTCGGACTCGTGCGCGGCGGCAAGCTCGCCGTCGAGCCGATGCTGCAGATGGCCCGCGACACCCGCCGCGACGGGGAGATACGCCAGGTCGAGCTGGACCTGCCGCGGCGCGGCACCGGCCGCGGAGAGGCCCTGGCCGTCTCCGCGCGCGTGGCCCCGCTCGGCTCCCGGCTCGTCCTGCTCCTCGTGGAGGACCTCACCGAGGCCCGCCGCATCGAGGCCGTACGACGTGACTTCGTGGCGAACGTGAGCCACGAGCTGAAGACCCCCGTGGGGGCGCTCTCGCTCCTCTCCGAAGCCGTCATGGACGCCTCGGACGACCCGGAGGCCGTGGAGCGCTTCGCGGGCCGCATGCAGATCGAGGCGACCCGTCTGACCAGCCTCGTCCAGGAACTCATCGACCTCTCCCGGGTGCAGAACGACGACCCCTTGGAGGACGCCGAACCCGTCCGTGTCGATGAACTGGTGGCGGAGGCGATCGACCGCAGCCGCCACCAGGCCTCCCACAAGCAGATCACCATGGCCGCGGGCGGCACCGCCGACCTGCAGATATGGGGCAACCGCGGCCAGCTCGCGGCGGCGCTCGGCAATCTCGTGGAGAACGCCGTGAACTATTCGCCCGCCAGGACCCGCGTGGGCATCGCTGCCCGCCGGGTCTCCGCTCCCGGCGGGGACCTCATCGAGGTCGCGGTCACCGACCAGGGCATCGGCATCTCGGACAAGGACAAGGAGCGCATCTTCGAGCGTTTCTACCGCGTCGACCCGGCCCGCTCCCGGGCCACCGGCGGCACCGGTCTCGGTCTCGCCATCGTCAAGCACGTGGCCGCCTCGCACGGCGGGGAGGTCACCGTGTGGAGCTCCGAGGGTCAGGGCTCCACGTTCACCCTGCGGCTGCCCGAGGCGGCCGCCCACCGCGACCGCGGACCGGGTCACGGCGGCGGACTCGACGACGGGGCCATCCCCGACGAAACCGCCGCGACCACCACGTACGAACCCATTCCTGCCCCGGAGGTCCTTCCGTGACCCGAGTGCTCGTCGTCGAGGACGAGGAATCCTTCAGCGACGTTCTGTCCTACATGCTCCGCAAGGAGGGCTTCGAAGTCGCCATCGCGGCAACGGGCCCGGACGGACTCGACGAATTCGAGCGCAACGGCGCCGACCTCGTCCTGCTCGACCTCATGCTGCCGGGCCTGCCCGGCACCGAGGTCTGCCGCCAGCTGCGCAGCCGCTCCAACGTTCCGGTGATCATGGTCACCGCCAAGGACAGCGAGATCGACAAGGTCGTCGGCCTGGAGATAGGAGCAGATGACTACGTCACCAAGCCCTTCTCCTCGCGCGAACTGGTCGCCCGCATCCGCGCGGTGCTGCGCCGCCGCGGCGAGCCGGAGGAGGTCACCCCGCAGGCCCTGGAGGCCGGTCCGGTCCGGATGGACGTCGACCGCCACGTGGTCACGGTCTCCGGCTCCAAGGTCGACCTGCCCCTGAAGGAGTTCGACCTGCTGGAGATGCTGCTGCGCAACGCGGGCCGCGTCCTGACCCGCATGCAGCTCATCGACCGCGTCTGGGGCGCGGACTACGTGGGGGACACCAAGACCCTCGACGTCCACGTGAAGCGCCTGCGCGCCAAGATCGAGCCGGACCCGGGGGCCCCGCGCTACCTGGTGACGGTCCGCGGCCTGGGCTACAAGTTCGAGCCGTAAACAGCCGGTACAGCCGGTACAGCTGGTACAGCTGGTACGCATGCGTACGAAGAAGGGCGGGACCCCACCGGGGTCCCGCCCTTCTTCGTGGTTTCTACGCCGATCAGTGCCGGACGCCGGTCCCGGCGTCCGCGGTGTCCGACGGGTCGGCGGCGATGCCCGAGTTCTCGTCCGCGTCGCCGGACGGCTTTCCGGAGGGGTTCCCGGAGGGCTTTCCAGAGGGGTTGCCCGACGGCTTGCCGGAGGTGCCCGTGCCGGGCTCCTGCGGCTTTCCGGACTTGCCCGGCTTGGCCGGCTTCCCGTCCGGGGACTCCGGCAGCTGGCTCGGGCCCCACTTGGAGAAGTAGCTGCCCGCCGGTACGACGAACGCTTCCATCTTCACGTCGCCGGTCGTGCTGAAGGCGAAGGTGACGGGCTGCGCGTTGCCGTCCTTGACCGCCTCGCGGCTGCCGGAGAGGACCGCCGAGGCGTTGTCCTTGCCGCCGATGACGATGGAGCCGCCGGCCGGAATGGTCAGCGGACCGTTCGGCTTGGAGTCCTTGTCGTCCTTGCCGCGCGTGAGCTTGGCCTTCTTGTCGGTGCCGTCGACCGTGATGGAGTTCAGGGTCTGGGCCTTGTCACCGGAGTTGAAGATCGTCGCGGCGACCACGGCCGGGCCCGTCGACTCCAGGTCCGGCTGCGTGATGACCATGGCGTTCTGGATCTTGATGTCGCCGACGGAGGTCGCGGCGTTGTCCGGCTTGACCTCCATCGTCTGTGCGTTGTTGCCTGCGGCGCACGCAGTGAGCGAGGCAAGCGAGAACGCGAGGGCGGTGGCGGCGAGGGCGCCGCGTCGAAGGCTGCGGCTCACGGCGGCGGCATCTCCTTGAACGTGGGCGGTACAGGACGGGCGGGCGGCCGTAAAGCCGTCCTAAGGATGTGTCAGCACGCTTACATTACCGAGCCGTTCCCACGCCGCCGCACCCGACCCGCCCCTTAGCGCACGGGACAGCACAGCCGACCGCGCACGCACCGGTGGACCCGGCAGCGAACCCGGCACGCCCCGCGTCCCGCGAGCCTCGCCGACGGTTCTCAGGCCCATCCGCCTCATTGCCCCCTCGGCCACCTTTCGCAAAAGCGTCGTCAAGAGCCCGGGTGTCACGCCTTGCGGATTTCCCGTAAGGAATGCATGGGGGTCCGGAGAATTGATCATCGCGCCGCTTGATCAATTCAGGAATCGCGCCGGACGCCACTTGGCACACCTCTTCGGTCACCGAACGGAGTATCGAAAGTTCACCGCTTGGAACCGCGCAAACCGGGACGTTCAGCCGCTCGGAGCGCTCTCGGGGGGCGTGTGACGGGGGCGTTTCCGGCTCCCCGGAGAGCCGCTCCGACCTGCGAATACCCCGTTCCGCAGGCCCTCCGCAGCACGTTCTTGTTGCTGTTGTCAAGCCCCGAGATATGCCCTGACCTGCGAAAACGCCATTCAGAAGAGGCGATTCTCGTGTTAGGATGGATAGCCACGGAAGGGGTACCTGTCACATGACGTTCAAGGTTGGCGACACCGTGGTCTATCCCCATCACGGGGCCGCGCTGATCGAGGCCATCGAAACTCGCCAGATCAAAGGCGTGGACAAGACCTACTTGGTGCTGAAGGTCGCCCAGGGCGACCTGACGGTGCGTGTGCCAGCGGACAATGCGGAGTTCGTCGGCGTGCGTGATGTGGTCGGGCAGGACGGCCTCGACCGGGTCTTCGAAGTACTGCGCGCGCCGTACGCCGAAGAGCCCACGAACTGGTCGCGCCGCTACAAGGCAAACCTCGAGAAGCTCGCCTCCGGCGATGTCATCAAGGTCGCGGAAGTCGTCCGTGACCTGTGGCGTCGGGAGCGCGAGCGTGGACTGTCGGCCGGCGAGAAGCGCATGCTCGCCAAGGCCCGCCAGATCCTGGTGAGCGAGCTCGCCCTCGCGGAGAACACGAACGAGGACAAGGCCGAGGCCCTGCTGGACGAGGTCCTCGCGTCCTGACGCGGACGGTTCGAGGCGCATGAACGCTCTCGGCTCTCCCGCGTCGACCAGGCGCAGCAATGCCGCGGTGCCCGCTGACCCTTAATGGAGTCGCCGGGCGCTGCGGCATGTTCGTACCCGGAACCTTTCGGAACCTCGCGCGCAGCACCCCGCACCCGTGGGACGACCCCGAAGGGCCATGTTCTGGCGTGCCGGGCTCTTGCGGCTGACTCGACCGAATGTCACGGAAGGGTCCGGTCAAGGCGTCCGTCCCGCCCGGCACGGTGTGGCCATACCCACGTCGGCCGAGCACACAAACCTGAACGGAACCGATGTCTAGCGAATCCCGTACCGCGGTGGTCATTCCCGCGGCTGGGCGGGGCGTGCGCCTCGGCCCTGGCGCCCCCAAGGCGCTCCGTGCGCTGAACGGCACCCCGATGCTGATTCACGCCGTGCGCGCCATGGCGGAGTCCCGTGCCGTCTCCCTCGTCGTCGTGGTGGCACCGCCGGACGGCGCCCCCGGGGTCAAGACCCTCTTCGACGACCACGCGCTGCCCGAGCGGACCGACTTCCTCGTCGTGCCCGGCGGGGAGAGCCGCCAGGAGTCCGTGCGGGCCGGTCTCGACGCGCTGCCGCCCGGCTTCGACATCGTGCTCGTGCACGACGCGGCGCGCCCGCTGGTGCCCGTCGACACGGTCGACGGCGTCATCGAGGCCGTACGCGAAGGGGCGCCCGCCGTGGTCCCCGCGCTGCCCCTGGCCGACACCGTCAAGGAGGTCGAGCCCGCGGCGGAGCCGGGCGGGCCCGAGCCCGTCGTCGCCACGCCCGAGCGCGCGCGGTTGCGTGCGGTGCAGACCCCGCAGGGATTCGACCGCGCGACGCTCGTACGCGCCCACGAGACCGTCACGGGACCGGTGACGGACGACGCGGGCATGGTCGAGCAGCTGGGGCTGCCCGTCGTGTGCGTGCCGGGCCACGAGGAGGCCTTCAAGGTGACGCGCCCCCTCGACCTCGTGCTCGCCGAGGCCGTCCTCGCCCGCAGGAGGGCCAACGATGGCTTCTGAGACCCCCCAGGCCCCGGTCGTGCTCCCGCAGGTCGGCATCGGCACGGACATCCACGCCTTCGAAGAGGGCCGCGAGCTGTGGTGCGCGGGCCTGAAGTGGGAGGACCAGGGCCCCGGACTCGCCGGGCACTCCGACGCCGACGTCGTCGCGCACGCCGCGTGCAACGCGCTGTTCTCCGCGGCGGGCCTCGGCGACCTCGGCGCCCACTTCGGCACCGGCCGCCCGGAGTGGTCGGGCGCCTCCGGGCTGACCCTGCTCACCGAGGCGGCCCGCATCGTCCGGGACGCCGGTTTCACCATCGGCAACGTCGCCGTCCAGGTCATCGGCGACCGCCCGAAGATCGGCAAGCGTCGCGACGAGGCCCAGAAGGTGCTCTCCGAGGCCGCGGGCGCGCCCGTCTCCGTCTCCGGGGCCACCACGGACGGCCTCGGATTCCCGGGCCGCGGCGACGGTCTCGCGGCGATCGCCACCGCGTTGGTCGTACGTTCGTCGTCGTGAGGCGGCGGATGGGGTAGTCGTATGCCTCGTACAGGCGAAAGCGCCGTACGCCCGGTCCACGAAGGAGTGACCCACATGTCCGCCGCACTGTCCGACCAGCTCAAGTCCCTGCTCGACACCCCTGTCTTCATCACCGTGGCGACGATCCAGCCCGACGGCAGCCCCCAGGTCTCCCCGGTCTGGGTGAAGCGGGACGGCGACGACGTGCTGTTCTCGACCACGATCGGTCGCCGCAAGGAGAAGAACCTGCGGCGCGATCCGCGGGTGACGGTGCTGGTGCAGCCCTTCGACGCGCCGTACACGTACGCGGAGATCCGCGGCACCGCGGAGATGACGACGGAGGGCGGCCAGGAACTCATCGACGAGCTGTCGCGCAAGTACACCGGCAAGGACTACGCGGACTTCAATCCGGGCTCCAAGGACGACACCCAGCGGGTCGTCGTCCGGGTGAGTGCGCGGAAGGTCGTCGGCAGCATCTGACGGGGGATCCCAGGGCGCGCCTCACGTCACAGTTCCGTGTGCGGTGGGCCAAGGGGGCGTAGGGCACTGTCCTGCGCCCACTACCCTGGAGTGGTGACGATTCGCCTGTACGACACCAGCGCCCGGCAGATCCGTGACTTCAGCCCGCTCAACAGCGGCTGCGTCTCGATCTACCTCTGTGGTGCCACGGTGCAGGCGGCCCCGCACATCGGGCACATCAGGTCGGGCCTGAACTTCGACATCATGCGCCGCTGGTTCGCCTACCGCGGCTACGACGTGACGTTCGTGCGCAACGTGACCGACATCGACGACAAGATCATCCGGAAGTCGGCGGAGCAGGGCCGGCCCTGGTGGGCCATCGGGTACGAGAACGAGCGCGCGTTCAACAGCGGGTACGACGCGCTCGGCTGCCTGCCGCCCACCTACGAACCGCGCGCCACCGGCCACATCACCGAGATGGTCGAGATGATGCGCGGCCTCATCGAGCGCGGCCACGCCTACGAGTCCGACGGCAACGTCTACTTCGACGTGCGGTCCTTCCCCGGCTACCTGGAGCTCTCCAACCAGGAGCTCGACAATCTGCTCCAGCCCGAGGGCGAGGGCGAGACCGGGAAGCGCGACCCGCGGGACTTCGCCATGTGGAAGGCGACGAAGCCCGGCGAGCCCAGCTGGGAGACGCCCTGGGGGCGCGGCCGTCCCGGGTGGCACCTGGAGTGCTCGGCGATGGCCCACAAGTACCTGGGCACCGAGTTCGACATCCACGGTGGCGGGATCGACCTGATCTTCCCGCACCACGAGAACGAGATCGCGCAGGCCAAGGCCTTCGGCGACACGTTCGCGCGCTACTGGGTGCACAACGGCTGGGTCACCATGAGCGGCGAGAAGATGTCGAAGTCCCTCGGGAATTCGGTCCTCGTGAGTGAAATGGTCAAGCAGTGGCGGCCGATCGTCCTGCGCTACTACCTGGGCACCCCGCACTACCGCTCGATGATCGAGTACAGCGAGGAAGCCCTGCGCGAGGCCGAGTCCGCGTTCGCCCGCATCGAGGGCTTCGTGCAGCGCGTGGTGGAGAAGGCCGGGGGCGTCGTCGAGCCCGCCGTCCAGGTCCCGCCCGCGTTCGCCGACGCCATGGACGACGACATGGGCGTCCCGCAGGCGCTCGCCATCGTGCACACCACGGTCCGGCAGGGGAACTCCGCGCTGGCCGCCGACGACAAGGAAGCCGCCGTGGCGCGCCTCGCCGAGGTGCGGGCCATGCTCGGCGTCCTCGGCCTCGACCCGCTCGACCCGCACTGGGCCGGTGGCGAGAGCGACCGCGGCGAGGACCTGCACGGCGTCGTGGACACCCTCGTCCGGCTGGTCCTGGACCAGCGCGAGGCCGCCCGCGGCCGCAAGGACTGGGGCACCGCCGACGCGATCCGCGACCAGCTCAACCAGTCGGGCCTCGTCATCGAGGACGGCCCGACCGGCCCGCGCTGGACGCTCGGCCCGCGCTAGGCACCCGCTGATGTGCCGCTCGGGCTTCCGGGCGGCACACTTCATAGACGTACACCCGTGCGCGTACCTTCGTACGCGCCCACGCATCACGACAGACAGGTAGGTCATGGCCGCTAACAACCGCCGCATGTCCGGCAAGAAGGGCGCGCAGGTCGGCAGCGGCGGCAATCGGCGCCGCGGCCTCGAGGGCAAGGGCCCGACGCCGCCCGCCGAGGCGCGCAAGGGGCATGTGAAGAACCGCATCGCCAACGCCAAGGCCAAGAAGGCCGCCGGTGCTCCGGGCGGCCGCCGCCCCGCACCGAAGGGGCGCGGCGGCAAGGGGACCTCCGAGATGGTCGTCGGCCGCAACCCGGTCTTCGAGGCGCTGCGCGACGGCGTGCCCGCCTCGATGCTCTACGTCCAGCAGTTCATCGACAACGACGAGCGGGTGCGCGAGGCGCTGCAGCTCGCGGCCGAGCGCGGCGGCATCCACCTGATGGAGGCACCGCGCCCCGAGCTGGACCGCATGACGAACGGCCTCAACCACCAGGGCCTCGTGCTCCAGGTGCCGCCGTACGAGTACGCGCACCCGGAGGACCTCGTCGCCGCCGCGTTCGACGAGGGCAAGGACCCGCTGATCGTCGCCCTCGACGGCGTGACGGACCCGCGCAACCTCGGTGCCGTCGTCCGTTCCGTCTGCGCGTTCGGCGGGCACGGCGTGCTCGTGCCCGAGCGGCGCGCCGCCGGTATGACGGCCGGTGCCTGGAAGACGTCGGCCGGTACCGCCGCGCGCACGCCGGTCGCCCGCGCCACGAACCTGACGCGCGCCCTTGAGCAGTACAAGAAGGCGGGCGTCGCCGTGGTCGGCCTGGCCGCCGACGGCGAGCACGAGGTCGGTGACCTGGAGGCGCTCGGCGGCCCGGTCGTCATCGTCGTCGGCAGCGAGGGCAAGGGCCTCTCGCGGCTCGTCGGCGAGACCTGCGACTACCGCGTGCGGATTCCGATGCCCGGTGGCGCGGAGTCCCTGAACGCGGGCGTCGCCGCGGGCGTCGTGCTGTACGAGGCGGCGCGGCGCCGCGCCTAGCAGGTGCTCGGTACCCCGTAGATGTCCGGGCCGCGGTGATCTCTTGACGCGGTCCGGACATTTCTCCATGGTCAAGGCAGTGTCCTAAACACACATCACTCGGTTAGATGAGTGTGGACACCAGAACACCCCGCACTCCCACTGGGGGAAGCTCGTCAGGTTTCGACGATGCTCCCGCGCTGAGCATGGTGAAGGTGCCGAGCGACCCGGCGCAGGTCATCGTCAATCACGCGAGTTTCCGCGTGCAGCTTCCCGCCGCTGGGCGCACTCAATCCCCGCGTATCTCCCGGCACTTGGGCATGCCCGAAGCGACGGTGCGCGTCCCCGCCGGCGGCGCGACGGCCAAGCGCCGCGCTCCCGTCGTCTGGAGCGGGAAGTCCGATCCGGACGACACGGGCGCCATCAGACTGCTGCAGGCCGTGCGCGGCGGCGGCGTGCGCCGTTCGGCCGAAGAGGCCGGGCCCTACGACGACAGCGGCGCCACCCAGGTCATCCCGCGCGTCGACATCGACGACGGCCCCGCGACCGTCGAGACGCCCGCCGTGATCGGCCCGCGCGCCCCCGAATCCCAGACCCGGATGCTGCCGCAGATGCGGCTGCCCGGCAGTGACTACGACGAGCGGTTCGAGCAGGAGTACGCCGACCGCGACGACTCGGACGACCCCGACGGCTACGACGACGGCAGCGGGGAGAGGGCGCGCAGGCACGGCTCGGACCCGGTCCGGCACGCCTACTACCCGGGCCGCCGCATGAACCTCGGCGTCGTCCTGCTCCCGATGCGCGTCTTCCTCGGGTTCATCTCCATCTACGCAGGCATGGGCAAGCTCTGCGACCCCGTCTACTTCGACGGCGGCGAACGCGGCTCCATGGTCAAGTGGCTGAACTCGCTGCACCCCTGGGCGCTCGCCGAGCCACTGCGCGACTTCGCCCTCCAGCACCCCGTGGGCGCCGGTCTGTGCATCGCCTTCCTCCAGGTCGTCGTCGGCGTCCTGACGGTCCTCGGGCTCTGGCAGCGGGTCGCCGCGTCGATCGGCGTGCTGCTTTCGGCGGCGCTCATCGTCACCGTGAGCTGGAAGACCGTGCCCGCCTACGACGCGCCCGACATCATCTACCTGGCCGCCTGGTCGCCGCTGATCATCGCGGGCGCGCCCGTCTACTCCATCGACGGACGGCTCGCCGGTGAGGCGTGGCGCACGCTCGGCCCGCGCTCCGACATCTGGGACCTGCGGCGGCGCGTGCTGCGGCGGGGCGGTCTGATCGGGTCGGTCGTGGTCGGCCTGACGCTGCTCATCGGCTCGATGCTGGGCGGCGCGGTGCGCGACGCGGACCGGGTCACCGTGCCGGGACCCGGCGAGGCGCCCCGCAACGAACTGCCGGGCTCCGCGCTTCCCCAGGACCCCGCGAAGAAGCGGCAGGGGCGGCAGTCGCAGAGCCCGTCCGCCTCGTCGAGTTCGCCGACGCAGGGCAGCCGCGGCTCCGCGAGCCCCACGCAGGGCGCCACGGCGCCGGGCGCGGCCCGCGAGACGGGCACGGCGGGTTCGGGACAGCCCAGCCAGACGCAGGGCAGCAGCACGGCGGGGCAGGCCCCGCCGCAGCAGTCGGCGCCGCAGCAGCCGGCCGCGGGCACCACCGCGGGGCCCTCGTCCAGCGGTGGCTCGGGCGGCGGTTCGGGCGGCGCCGGTTCGTCCGGCGGCTCGGGCGGCACCGGCGGCGAGGAGCCCGGCGGTCTGCTGGGCGGTGTGCTCGGCCGCTGAGGACCTCTTGACCCCGCTGCCCCGGGTACGCCGATGGGGCCCCGCACACGCACGGTGCGGGGCCCCATCGGCGTACGTACGAGAGGGGCGTCGGCGCGGGCGGTCAACGGCCCTGTGCGGCGAGCTCCTTGGCGGCCTCGGTGAGGTCCTTCGCGGTGTCGATCGCGCGCCAGTAGGCGCCCTGCGGCAGCGGGAAGCCCGCCAGCCGCTTCTCACGGGCCAGCCGGGGGAACGTGGTGCGCTCGTGGTCGCCGAGGTCCGGCAGGAGCGCGGTGAAGGAGGCCGAGAAGACGTACACGCCCGCGTTGATGAGGTACGGGGACGGCGGGGCCTCGATGAAGTCCGTGATGTGGCCGAACGCGTCCGTCTCGACGGCGCCCCACGGGATGCGGGGGCGGGCCAGGGCGAGGGTCGCGGTGGCGTCGCGCTCGGCGTGGAAGGCCGCCATGTCGCGCAGCGAGAAGCGGGTCCAGATGTCGCCGTTCGTCGCGTACCAGGGCCGGTCCGCGTGCGGCAGGTGCCGGGCGGCGTACTTGAGGCCGCCGCCGCGGCCCAGGGGCTCCTTCTCGACGACCGTGCTGACGTTCAGCGGCAGGTCGGCGGAGTCCAGCCACTCCTGGAGTACCTCGGCGAGGTGCCCGCAGGAGACGACGGCGTCCGTCACGCCTTCTTCGGCGAGCCAGGCCAGTTGATGGCCGATGATCGGGGTCCCCGTGCCGGGGATCTCGACCATCGGCTTGGGCCGGTCGTCGGTGTACGGGCGGAGCCGGGAGCCCTGGCCACCGGCCAGGACGACAGCCTGCGTGGGCTTCAGCGTGGTCATGCCGGAAACCCTACGCGGCGCTGCGCGGCGGTCCGCTCAGCCCTTCTGATGGGCCGCGGCCACGCCCGTCGCGAAGGAGGTGTCGCAGACGGGCCTGGCGTACGACTGGGCGCGCGACGGGCCGTAGACCCGGACGGCGGCGCGGCCGAGCGCACGGGCCAGCGCGACACAGTGCCGGGCGAGCGAAGGATGACGGTTCACCTCCTGCTGGAGATGCGTGAGCGCCACGCCCGGGTTCTTCTCCTGGAGTTCCAGGAGGAGCCGGTCGCGCAGGACGTCGTGCGCGGCGCGGGACTTGGCGGGCTTGGAGAGGTTGTCGGCGGATGCGGTGAGCATCGAGTCCGAGGCGTTTCCCGACCAGTTGACGCTGGTGACCGCGAGGGTCCCGGAAAGCACCAGCATCACGGGCAGGACGAGGGCAAGCGTGCGGCCGATGCGGCGGGCGGGGCCCCGGTGCGCTCGGCGCGGCTTCTGGGTGTAGTTGGCGGAGTGCGTCACGCGAGGAGCGTAGCGCTAGGTGATGATTTGGCGACATTTAGTCACTCGGTCGAGCTACAGAGAAGAAGGTTTCTCTGGAGCGGTGTTGACGCCGCCGCGGCGAAATGACCGATGTGCCGGGGTATTTGTCGACAACGGGGCGGTGGGCCCGGCGGGCCGGTCGGGCGTACGCGAAGGGCCCCGCACCAGCCATGGTGCGGGGCCCTTCGGAGACTTGGCGGCGTCATGAGCCGCGTTCGGCCGACGTCAGTCGCTGAGGCGCTCACCCGTCGAGGTGGAGAACACGTGGGTCTCACCCGGACGGGGCACGACGTGCAGCTGCGCGCCCTTGTCCGGGACCTGGCGGCCGTTGACCCGGACGACGAGGTCCTTCGGCTCGCCGTTGACCTCGGCGGTGCCGTAGACGTAGCCGTCGGCGCCGAGCTCCTCGACGACGTTCACGGAGACGGCGAGGCCCGCCGGGGCGTCCTCGGTCTCCTTGGAGAGGCTCTTCGCGGCGGCGCCGTCCTGCTCGACGACGTCGAAGTGCTCCGGGCGGACGCCGACGGTGACCGTGCGGTCGCCGCGGTCGGCGGCGGCGGTCAGCGCCTCGCGGTTCACCGGCACGACCGAGTTGCCGAACTTCACGCCGCCGTCGGTGATCGGGACCTCGACGAGGTTCATGGCGGGGGAGCCGATGAAGCCCGCGACGAAGAGGTTGGCGGGCCGGTCGTACATGTTCCGCGGCGAGTCCACCTGCTGCAGCAGCCCGTCCTTCAGGACGGCCACACGGTCACCCATGGTCATGGCCTCGACCTGGTCGTGGGTGACGTACACGGTGGTGATGCCGAGGCGGCGCTGGAGGCTCGCGATCTGCGTACGCGTGGACACGCGCAGCTTGGCGTCGAGGTTCGACAGCGGCTCATCCATGAGGAAGACCTGCGGCTCACGCACGATGGCGCGACCCATGGCGACACGCTGGCGCTGACCACCGGAGAGCGCCTTGGGCTTGCGGCCCAGGTACTCGGTGAGGTCCAGGATCTTCGCCGCGTCCTCGACCTTCTGGCGGATCTCGGCCTTGTTGACCCCGGCGATCTTGAGCGCGAAGCCCATGTTGTCGGCGACGGTCATGTGCGGGTAGAGCGCGTAGTTCTGGAACACCATGGCGATGTCCCGGTCCTTCGGCGGCAGGTGCGTGACGTCGCGGTCACCGATGCGGATGGCGCCGGCGTTCACGTCCTCGAGCCCCGCGAGCATGCGGAGCGAGGTGGACTTGCCGCAGCCGGACGGGCCGACGAGTACGAGGAACTCGCCGTCCTCGATCTCGATGTCGAGACCGTCCACGGCGGGCTTGTCGCCACCCGGGTAGATGCGGGTCGCCTTGTCGAACGAAACAGTGGCCATGGTGAGGGCCCCCTTCACCGGCAGGAACGTGCCGGACGATCCGAGTAGAGGGAGTGGTGTAGTCCACCTGAGTGAACTGCTCGTGACCGTACCCCGGGGGTCAGCGGTCTGTCAGTAGTCGGAGTGCTGTGACCTTCGAGGAAATTTTCGATGGGGGTACGGGCGGTGTTGGTTACACTGCTCGGGCACGTCCGGCGCTCGCGGGACGTTTGCCTCCTTAGCTCAGATGGCCAGAGCAACGCACTTGTAATGCGTAGGTCGTCGGTTCGAATCCGACAGGGGGCTCCCTTGAAACCCCGGCTCAGATGGCTCTGAGCTGGGGTTTTTTTGTTCAGCGGATGCGGCGGCGGAGGCGGGCGCGGGCCGCGCGGCGGTCCTCAGTCTCAGTTCTAGTCTCAGTCGCGGGCCTGGGAGCCTGTTCCGGGGCAGGCAGGAAGGCGTCTCCCATGCGGCGCATCGCGTCCTTCGAGAGGTGCGAGCGGCCCTTGACGTAGCGGCGCGTCTGACTGATCTGGGTGTGCCGCAGGATCTCCATGATCGTGGGCATGTCCACCCCCAGTTCGTTGAGGATGGTGCCCGCCGTGTGACGGCTCCCGTCGTAGAGACGACGGTCAGTGATGCCCGCCTCAGCCAGCAGCTCCTTGAACTCTCCCCAGTCGTCGCGGGGGTCGATGGGGCGTCCGTCGGCCCGGGTGAACACGGCCTGGTGCTCCTCCCAGAGTTCGCCGACTGCCTCCCGTAGCTCCTCCTGCTGTGCCTTGTGCGCGATCAGGTAGGGAATGAAGGCGGGCGGGATCGGCACGGGGTTGGTGCTCTTCTTCGTTTTGGGCCGGGTGAAGGCCAGACCGCCGCCCTTGCGGGCGGGGCAGACGCTCGCGTGCTTGACGCACGTCTTGGTGCAGGGCTTCGGGCAACCGCGCTTGTAGCCCTTGTGCGTGGCGCAGCCCGGCGGGCAGGGCTCGAAGCGGTGCAGGCGCGCTCCGCAGGTGTGCGCGTCGCCGCAGCCGTGGCGCCAGGTGAGGCGCTGAAGCTGCCACTTCGGGTGGAAGAGCTCTGCTTCCAGGTCGACGTAGGGCCAGCGCAGACCGAGGGTCTCGCCCTGCCGGAACCCCATGCCGACGCCGACGATCCACCGCATGAACGTGGGCCTCTTGGCCGCTGCTTCCAGGAAGGCTTTCGCCTCTTCCTGGGTGAACGGGTTCGCCTCGGTCTCGTCGATGCTGGGCGGGTCGACCAAGGTGGCGACGTTCTCGCTGATCATGCGGCGCCGGTGGGCAATCTTCAGGGCTCGCGACAGGATGCGGTGCACTTTCACCACGTGGGAGGGGGCGTGCCCGGCATCGAGCATGGCCCGGTACATCTGCTCCAGGTGCTCGGGGGCGAGCTTGTCGATGCGGTGCTTCCCGACGCCGGGGACGATGTCGTTGCGGGTCTTGGACCAGTAGTCGTCGAGGGAGCGCGGCTTCAGCTTCAGGCTGGCGATGTCGGTCAGGTAGGTCTCCATCCACTGGCCGACCGTGGGCTTACGGCCCGCTTTGGTCGCGCGGCCCTCATCACGCAGCTTCTCCAGTTCGCGGACCTTGCGGCGCACCGCGGGTTCGGTGCGTGCCATGCGGTGGCGGCGGTCAGGGCTTCCGTCGGGCAGCACGCCCATGGTGACGCGGCCGTGGTACCAACCGTCGTCGCCCAGGTAGACGGATGACTCGTTGTTGGCCTTGCGGGGGCTCATGGGTTCCTCCATGCGGAAGGCGCCCCGAGCGGAGTGCTCGGGGCGCCTTGGGCGTGCGCTGGTCAGTTGGGCAGGGATTCGAGGCTGTCGACGAACGCTTCGAGATCCCGGCGCTTGATGCGGCGCGAGCGCCCCTGTTTCACGTACCTCAGGACTCCGTCGGCCATGAGCTCGTAGACCGTTGAGCGTCCGAAGCGGAGCACGGAGGCGGCTTCCTTGGGGGTGTAGAGAAGCTGGTCGGTGGGCGGGAGAGCGGTGCTCATCCGGGGTGCCTCCTGGGCAGTTCGTCTGTGCCTTAGGGGAGTTGGCCTTGGGGCCTGGCCGGTGTGTGTCCGAGGCTGGGATTTCTGCGTCACCGCGTCACCTGCGACACCCGCGCCTCTGACCTGTGGGTTTCGGGTGACGCAGGGCGCTTGGGGTGCGTCACGTGTGACGCAGGCTGTTCGTCACGCGTGACGCAGGTGACGCGGCGTGACGCAGAGATCGGCCGTCTGCGTCACGCACGTACCCGCAGGTCAGCGGTCGTTTCCGGGGTGGCCGTGACGCAGGTGACGCAGCGTTTCTCACTTAGGAAAAAGGGGAGCGTGTCTGTGGCGGTGCGCGCGGCTCAGAGCGTGAAGAAGGTGCCGCTTCGCGGCGCGTCCAACGCAGGGCGGCGCCGCCGCCGAACAGCAAGAGGAGCACGCATTGCCGGTGGTGCTCCTCTTGCTTGTGCGCCTGTGCGCGGGTCAGAACGCTTGCTGTTCGTGCGCTGCCGTGGTGAGTGAGCGGGTCATTTCGAGGTAGCGGCCCTCCCTGGTGCGCCCGGAGTCGACGAGGACACCGCGGGCGGCGAGGGTGGGTTGGAGCCGCTTGAGGCGGTCGGAGAGGACTTTGCCGGTGGTCGGCCACCCTTTGGGCAGGGGGCGGAAGTCCTCGCCGCTGTAGAGGCCGCTGAGGCAGTGCAGCCACTCCGTGGAGGTCATCCGCAGGGCTGTGCCGGGCTCGATGCCGTCGGCGTGCTTGAGGACGGTCTGTGCGAGGAGATCGCCCTCGATCACGTCGTCGTTCAGGTCATCCAAAGCCGCCCGGTAGGCGGGCAGCACGCCCAGGCCGGTCGCGGCGTCGAGCTGCGCGCACAGGTGCGCGAAGTCCGCCATCCGCAGATCCGTGGGCGTCTCGGCTTCGGCCGCGCGGACCTTGACGGTGAGGTCGAGGAGCGAGCCCAGGACAACGGGCAGCACCTCGGCGTACTCCGCCCACAGCTCCGCCTCGGTGCGCCGGACCCGGGGTCGTACCAGGCGCAGGGGCAGGAGCCGTTCAGCTAGGTCGGGGCGGATGACGCCGACGTCGATGCCCGTCATGAGCAGCGGGCGGCGGTAGCCGACGCGGAAGACGTCGCCGTCGGTGAACAGAGCACGCTTGACGTTCTCGGCCCCGGTGACGATGCAGCACATGGCATCCGACAGGTCCGGCGTCATGTAGGAGAGATTGTCCAGCGCGGTGACCCAACCGGCCGCCACGGCCGCGAGCAGGTTCTCCTCATCCTTCGGGGCGCGGCGCAGGTCGCCGCTCATGCCCTCCACGATCCGCAGGAGCATGCGGCCCGCGGTGGATTTGCCCGCGCCCTGTGGCCCGGTCAGGAACGGGGCCGGGACGGGCACCGACGGACCCAGGCAGCCGATCAACCACGCGATGGCCAGGCACTCGGTTTCCGCGGTGGCGAAGTTGCACAACCGCATCAACAGGTCGATGCCCTTGCCGTTGGTGTCCTTGGTCGGCAGGGGCAGTTCCCCGGTGAGCTGAGTGCGCCGCCAGCACACTTCCCGCGGGTCGGGGACGGCGATGTCCCACCCGGCGGGGTGGATACGCACGGACTGCCCATCGCTGCGGCCCAGGTCCAACCAGGTCGCCCCGTCGTACCCGGGGGCGACGCGGATATGCACGGCCTGTACGTCCTCGCTCAGTGCGAGGGCTTCGATCAGGTCCAACGCCTCTTTGAGGGCGGTGCCGTTGAACACGCCGAGTCCGTCCTTGAACAGCCCGACCATGAGTTCTTGGCGGTGACTGCCGGTAGTGCCCTGGGAACGGATCGGGCGGGCGACGGGATGGCCGTTCTTCTGGGCGTAGACGGTCCCGTCGGCGGTGCGGAAGTACCGGAAGTGGCTTTGCGCGTAGTCGGTGATGACCTCGCGCGCGGGGTTCTTGTCGTCCTCGGACATGTCACAGCCCCAGCGCGGTGCGGGCGTTGGTCCACGCGGTGGTGCAGTGCCGGACGGTTTCGCCCTTGGTCTGCGCGGCGGTGAACAGGCGTGTGATGTGGGCGTCAGTGAGGCAGCCGCATCGGCCGTGGGTGGAGAGCACGGCCAGGAAGGTGCGGTAGACGGTGGCGTGCACGCCGGTGGCGGCCTGGGTGATGCGCTGCTCCGCCATGGCGAGGCCGCGGGCCAGGTAGGTGGGCGTGCGGTGCGGGCACGTCCCGTCCTCGACCGGCGTGGGCACGGTGATGGCCTGTGGCGCGGTCCGGACCGGGGGAGTCGCTTTCACGGCCAGCGCACGGACGGCATCCGGCAGGGCGGTGATGGTGCCGGTGCCGAACCCGAGCCACCGGGCATAGGCCATCGTGGACTTGATGTCGACGCCGGGCCGCACGGCGTTCGCGGACTGCGTCGCGCCCCGGTAGATCCAGTGCTCACCGCGCGTGGTGGGCACGGTGCGTGTGGCGGGCAGATGCTTGCGGGCCCAGGTGATGGCGTCGGAGTTGTCCAGGTCGACGACCGTCAGCCCCGCCCCGCCCGGGTGGTACGCAACCGCGCTCGCGCGCAGCCACGCCCTGCGCCAGATACCGGAGCTGATGACGTCCGGGTCGGTGGTCGCGGCGGCCCAGGCGTGGCAGGGGGCGGGGCAGGTGCAGGGGCCGGGGGTCTTCATGTTCGGTCGGCCGCCGCACGCGTTGTCCGCGCAGCTGCGGCAGTTGCCGAACGGTGTCTTCCCGGCTCGCAATGGCAGGACCGGTGCCCCGGAGATTGCGAGGGAAAGAGCGGTCTGCAGGCGCTCTCCCCGAACATCGGTGGGTTGCGTCATGCTGGAGACCTCCATCAGGTCTGTAGAGGACGGGTGGACAAGGGCGGCCCCGGTTCTTTGGCGAGATGCAGGGGCCGCCTTTGCCTCGTATGGCGGGCGAGCGGGAGTAGGCGCAGGACCATGACGGGTTGGCACAAGGCCGGGGTGGTGGTTGCCGCCTACGGGGTGGGGGTCGTGGTCTTCATGGGGGTGAAGCACTGGATTGACGAACTGCCGTGGCCACAGGCGGCCCTGGAGGCATCGGTGTGGGCGTTGGTGCCGACGGTCTTGGGTCTCGTGGCCGGTTGGGTCCAGCGAGAGCGATCGTGACTGTGGGCGGGCTCAGCCGTGGAAGTGATTGCGCTTGATCACGGCCTTGCGGGCGTTGACCGTGATCCCGCCGCGCGAACCGCCGCCGAAGATCTGGATGGCGATCCATCCGCCGAAGATGACGGCGGCGAGGATGATGAGCTGTTGCACCAGGGCGGCCAGGGCAGCGATGAACGTGGTGAGCAGGAGCAGCCCGCCGCAGATGGCGCCGAAGCCGATACCGCCGAGCGCGATGTTCACCGCCGTCCGTGAGATTGCCGGTTTGGCGGCCACCGGTTCGGGCTTGGCGGCGTCGATGGCGTAGCCGGTGACGATGCGGCCGTCGGGCAGCACGATGGACTGCACGGCCGCCACCGTGGACGGCTGGACCGGTGCGAGCGGAACGCTGGGGATGACGGTGACGGGGGCGGGCTGGTGGACGGTCACGGCCCCTTCCGTGGGCGCGCGGCCGGTGTGGTCGGGATACATGCGGAATCCCTTCGGGTGAGGGTTCAGGGAGGCTGCGGCATCCCCTTGCGGGGTGCGTGTGGAGGGGGTTTCCGGGGGCTGGCGTGTGGTGCCTCCCTGTCTCCCTGAACGATCATTCGTGCAGGTCAGGGCCAGGGAGGCGGGTCAGGGAGGCGGTCAGGGAGTTCTCCCTGCCTCCCTGACCCGAAGCGGCTCGGCTCCCTCTAATCGACGTGCGAAATGGAAGCGTCCGGACCCTCGTCGTCGGGCCGGTTGGCGAGGGCGCGGGCGACTCGGTCGCGGGAGACGACCATCACGCCGTCGGACTTGTACGGCTCCGCCCCGGCCTCGTCGAGAACGCGCTTGAGGTTGATGAACGACCACGTGCCGTACGCGTCCGCACTGAGCGTGGCGAGCCGCGCGAGAACGTCCTTGGTGCGCACGCGGGGCGCGTCCCCGAGCACGGAGAGGATGTCGGTGAGCTCATCGCGCTGCTCGCCGCGGTCGATGGCGTGCAGGGTGGTGACCCCGTCGCGCAGGGCCTTCGCGCGGTC
Organism: Streptomyces sp. NPDC004732; assembly: GCF_040609235.1. Taxonomy (NCBI): domain Bacteria; kingdom Bacillati; phylum Actinomycetota; class Actinomycetes; order Kitasatosporales; family Streptomycetaceae; genus Streptomyces; species Streptomyces sp. NPDC004732. The sequence goes on along the minus strand of NZ_JBEXJR010000017.1, from coordinate 58,077 downwards.
GGTGATGGCCTTGGCGTCGTCGTCGTTGATGTAGTGCGTGCGCACCGTGATGGAGGACTGTCCGGCCGGAATCGCGATGCCGTCGGAGGCGACAACCAGGGTTCCCCGGTCCAGGCCCGGACGGAGCAGGTTGGGGGCCGCACCGCCGTCGACGGCCTTGTCCCCGAGTGCCATGCGGGCCTGCGATTCCGTGCCCAGGGCGAGGGAGGCGCGGGTGTGGGCGCCTTCGCGGACGAGCTTGGGCAGGTTCTCGTTGGTCGGGTCCTGGGTGCCCTGCCACATCAGGACGTTCACGGCCCGGCCCTGGTTGTGGATTTTGCGGACGGCCATGAAGTAGCGGGAGTTGGCCTTGGAGCCGCCGTAGGGGCGCTTCTGGTCGTCCTTGGCCGGGCACATGAACGCCACCTGCGCCTCGTCGACCAGCACGATCAGCGGCGGGAAGATGGTGCCGGGCGGGGCCTGGATGCGGCGGTTCATCTCCTCCACCGCACCCTCGACCATCTCCGTCACCTCGATGACGTGCTCGTCGGTCGGCCCCTGGATCAGGGTCGAGGCGAGGCCGTCGAACATGGCCCAGTCGCCGACGCCCTTGAGGTCGCCCATCAGGAACTGCACCGACTTGTCCAGGGCCAGCCACAGGGCCAGGGAGCGCAGGGCGACGGTCTTGCCCTGGTTGGACAGGCCGGTGATGAGCAGGTGGCGTTGGTAGAGGCTGAGCGCGGCGGCATCGCCGCGCAGGTCCTGCCCCCAGGGGGCCTTGCCCTTGGTGTAGTCGGCGGTCATCGTCTCGTCGGTGACCAGCGGGGACGGGCCGATCGGCTCGTCCAGCGCCCCCGAGTCGGCCACCCACAGGCGCACGGTGCGGGCGGCTTCGGGGAGGGTGATGAACACCTCGTGCTCGTGCCGGGTCAGGTTCTCCGCCAACTTCCGGCGCCGCTGCTGGACTTCGACCGTGGACACCCCGGACGGGAGGGTGACGTCGACTTCGACGCCGCATCCGGCGATTCGGATCGGCCCCAGCATCGCCGCGCCCGCATCGCCCATCTCCTTGATGGCGTTGCGCAGCGCGGGTACGCCGAGGTCGCGCAGGGCCTTGACGACGATGGAGGGGGTGATGGGCTCGCCCTCCCCGTTGCGGACGTTGGCAGGCAGGACCCAGTTCGGTGCGGCCTGCGCCTTGCGGCCCACCGACCACAGGGCGAGCAGTGCCAGCAGCGGACCGACCTTCATAGCGGGACCCCAAACGACGGAGACGATGTTGATGAGCAGGCGGATGAGCTCGATGACTGCCATCAACGGGGTGAGCACATCGGTGACGTCCTCATTGGCGATGGCCAGCACCACCCCGAGCCCGACCAACGTGCCGATGCCCGCGCCGGTCCCGACGGCGAGTCCCTTGGCCGCGTCGACGGGGGATGTGAGGAGGTCCATGCGGCGGCGGTGGCGGGCCTCGCGGAAGCGCTGCAGGCGCTCCTCCCACTCCGCGGCCACCTCATAGTTCCCGGCGGCTTCGGCGGCGCGCAGGAGGCGTTCGTATCGGGCGCCGGTGCGCCCGTCCCAGGTGCGGCGGGTCACGATGCGGGTGCCGCCGATCACGTACATGCTGTGCCGGACCGCCAACCGGCCCGCGTTCTTGGTGTGTTCGTGAGTGACCGCCGTCTTGAGGGCGCGGCCGGAGCGCACCCACAGCGGCACGACCGGCGCCGGGGCGGGCTCGGGCACGACGGTGAGGTTCGGGCCCGGCTCGGTGTCGGGCGGGGCGGGGGTTTTGTGCAGGGGAACGACGGTGCCGCTCATGACGGCATCACTCCTGACTGCCCCGGCAGGGGCGGAAAGATCCGGGGGGTGTGAGGCGCGCGGTGGGGGTGGTCACCACCACATGGACGGCTTCTTGGGCACCAGGACGGGGCAGCCGTTGTGCAGGTGGTCCAGGCAGGGCTCGCACTGCGCGCCCTTGAGGGCGCGGTGGATGCTCGGGTTGTGGGCGTGCTCCCAGCACTGCGGGCACTCACCCGGAGGGGTGGCCACGGTCACCACCACCCCGAGGACTTCGCGGCCTTCTTGGCGGCCTTGTCGGCGGCGGCCCGCTTCACGGCCTCGTCCCGCTCGACCTGCAGGGCGTTGATCTCTGCCTGAAGCCGGATCGCGGCCGACTCCCAGGTCGCCGCGCCCTTCTCTTCGGCGCGGGTGGTGCTCTTGTGCCGCACGACGGCCTTCGTCCCGCTGGCCATCGCGGACACCAGGGCGCGGCGCTCGCGGCCGTTCAGTGCCCACATCTCGCGCTTGGCGGCGGCTTCCAGCTTGAGCTTCGTGGTGCGGATCTCACGGTCGATGCGGTTCGTGTCAGGGGTACCCACAGGGGGCCTCCTCGTGAGGAAACGTGCCAGGTCAGGGGGAAGAAGTGCGAGAGGCGTCGGCGGTGCCGGTCGGGTTGGGGCACTCGGCCGACGCGGTGGGCATCAGGCGACGCGCTTCCAGGCGGCCCGGAGCCGGACTTCGGAGGCGGAGTGTCCGGCGGCGCGGAAGCGGGCGGCCATGTCGCGGTAGGACAGGGCCGGGTCCTGGCTGGTGCGGATGTCATCGACCAGCACGTCGAGCGCGGCATCGGTGAGCGCGGGCGCGGCCGCGTCCAGCGCGGGGACCTGCTCGCTGGGGCCCCATACGGGCAGGTCCCAGCGGGCCGTGACGCCGGGCGTGACGGGGCGCGTCACGCTGGTCAGCGCCCTGCCCGTGCCCTCGCCCTTGCGGGCCGTCTCCAGCGTCGACCACGCCCCGGACAGAGTGCGGGCGGTCTTGGCCTGGACGCGGGCGACGCGCGCCCCAGCAGCCGTCACGGCCGTCAGCCGCGTCTCCTCGGTGGCCGCTTCGGCCCGCAGCCGGGCACGGGCCACGGCCGCCTCATCGCGCGCCTCCTGCTGAATGCCCTGGATGGCATCCAGCGCGTGAGGGGTGAGCGCGGTGCGCTCCCACAGACCGTGCACCAGCCACAGCGCCTTCGCGGCGACCGGCAGCCAGGCCACCGCCAGCCACGCCCCGGTGGAGTGGTCGGCGTTCACTGCGTGGGCGACCAGGACCCCGGCAGCCAGGAGGCCGAAGGACCAGCCGACGGCGGTCACGGCGCGGTTGTGGTCGCCCTGCGCGGCCAGGCGGCGTTCGTAGGCGAGGGTGGCCAGCCAGCCGCCGTCGATGCCCAGACCGACGACCAGGGCGACCGGCCACGGCACCGCGCTGCCCAGCCACATCATGAGCACAGTGAGGGTGAGCACCATGGACACGGCCGTCATCGCGACGGCGGGCAGTCCCGTCTTCCCCTTCACAGCGCACCCCCGACCGCGATGAGCGCAGCGAGGACGAGCAGGGCCCCGCCCGCGCGGGTCAGGTCCACCGCCCGCTGCAGACCGGTGAACTTCCTGACCGCGATCCGGGCGAGTTCCGCGATGTGCTGCGCCCGCTGGTCGTGGGCGAGTTCGGCGGTGATCTCCTCGGCGGTCAGCGTCGCCCACCGGGGGAAGCCGACCGGTCGGGCACCACCCAGGGCCGGGCGCACCGACGACAGCAACAGGCTCGCCGCGGCGAGTAGCAGCGCCGTGCCCAGACCGCCCACCACGTAGACGGGCACGGACAGGGAGGCGTCCTTGGCCACCGTCCACGTACCGGCCAGCAGCGCACCGACGAAGGCGAGCAGCAGGCTGGTCTTGGTGTCGGTGCGCGCGATCTCCGCCTTCACCTCGGCGTGCGCGGCCGACAGGTTCGAGTCGATGGCACTCACGCGCCCACCTCCGCGGTGACGGTGACCGTGTTGGTGAGGGCGCGGCGGGCGGCGAGCACCTTGCGGTGGGCCCGCCGGATCCGCCGCGCGTCCAGCTCGGACGGGGTGCGGTCGAGGGTGATGATCTGCGCGTCCAGCAGCTCGATGCCCGCCTCGATCAGCGGCATCTCCTGCTCGATGGCGTCCAGCTCGGCGGCCGTCGGCCCGCCGTCGAACTCGTTGGCGGTAACGGCCGCCTGAAGTGCACCGATGTACTTCATGGGTCGTGTTCTCCCTAGCAGGTGGCAACGGCCCTACAGCGGCCTCGGTGTTCCAGCACTGGGGCCGCGCGCCGTTGAAGTCGGTAGATCCGGCTCCCCTCAGCGCTGCTCGTGCGAGACGAGCAGCGGAGGCAACCGGCCGCAGCAGTAGGCCGCGGGAAGTCGATGCGCTGTTCCACGCACGGAGACAGAACTCGTGCGCGTCCGCCCTCTTGCCGAGGTGGGGCGGACTGACCTCAGACCCATCGACCACCCGTGAGCAGGTAGCTGGGCCAGCACTCTTTTGAGTTCTCAACCAACGGCCAGCAGGGGGCTCCACGTGAAGGCGAGCTGTCCCGAACCGACACGCCACGAGCGCCCCAAGAACGGCTCACCGGACGTGCCATGCCGCCCAGCTCCGGAACGTTGTCCCGGGACTGTCGTTCGGCATGGCAAGAGATTGGCACTAAGTCCCGGGACTGTCAACAGTCCCGGGATAGCCGTCAATCCCGGGACTGTGGTTCACTGGCCTGGTTGATGGAGGAGGGGTTCTGTATGGCACCCAAAACGCCGCAATGGCGTGGACTCGCGGACCAGATCGCTCGAGACATCGCGGCTGGCGCATCCGGGTACCAACCCGGTGACCAGCTCCCACAGATTCGGGACCTGGTTGCGCAAGGCAAGGGATCGAAGACCACCGTCCTTGCGGCCTACAAGGCGTTGGAGGCCGAAGGGCTGGTCAGCATGGTCCGCGGGCACGGGACGAAGGTCCGCCAGCGCCCGCCGCACCAGATCCGCCGCCACCAGGAGCGGTACGTCTGGGAGAAGAAACTGGCACTGCGGCCCGACGAGGTGCGCCGCACCACTGGCGTGGTCGACAAGGACACGGGCCTGGGGCACGACCAGATCGAGACGCACGCGACGTTCAGGGCCATCCCCGCCGATGCAGAGCTCGCCGAACGGTTCGGGGTGGACGCAGGCACCCTGATGCTGCACCGGCAGTACTGGCACAGCGCCGGGGATGACCCGACCGCGCTATCGCTGATCGACTCCTACCTCGTCCACGAGGTCGCGGCCCGTAACCCCGACCTGTTGGACAGCGCGAAGGAACCGTGGCCCGGGGGAACGCACCATCAGCTGAGCACCATCGGGCTTGAGATCGACCGCATCGACGACGGGGTCAGGACTCGGCTCGCCACCCAGGCCGAGGCCCGGAAGCTGGGCATCCCGACCGGCAGTGCGGTGCTCCTCCTCGACAAGACCAGCGTTTCGACCGAGGGCGACGTCGTCGAGTACTCGCACGTGGTGCTCCCCGGCGAGCGGACTGAGCTCCGGTACTCCGTGCCGTTGGAGAGGTGGACCCCATGACCCGGATCATGTCGATCGTGACGCCGGTTCACGATGCGGCGTTGCCCTTCCTGCCCGAAGCCTTCGCCTCGCTCCGTTCGCAGGAGTTGCCGACGGGCTGGGACTGGGAGTGGCTGATCCAGGTCGACGGTGGCAAGGCGACCGATGTGCCTGCCGACATTCGCGAAGACGCGCGCGTCGCGGTCGGCGACAACAGGCGCGGCGGCCCTGGCGTTGCCCGGACCATGGCCTGGGGCCGCAGCCGGGGCGAGCTGGTGAAGGTCCTGGACGCTGACGATGTCCTGCCCGCTGGCGCCCTCGCCCGAGACATCGAGGTGATGGAGGCGCACCCGTCCGTCGGCTGGACGGTGTGCAAGGTGCTCGACCTCATGCCGGACGGCTCACTGGTGCACTACACACTCGGCGATCCGGACCCCGGCCAGCTCACCAGGGGCGAGCTGTACGCCTACTGGACGACCACGCACCGGCCCGCGGTGCATCCCGCGTCGCTCTGCATCCGGGGGGACCTGCTTGCCGAAGCCGGGGGGTGGATGGCGCTACCTGCGTCGGAAGACACCGCCCTATTGCTGGCTCTCGACGTGATGGCCGACGGCTGGTTCATCGGCGAGGCAGGACTCCACTACCGCAAGCACGCGGACCAGACGACCGCCCACCCTGACCACCGTGGCGGTGCTGAGTGGGAGGCCAGGATGGGGGCAATCGGCAAGCATGCGGAAGCCCTTGCGCGTCGGTACTTCCCCACCACCTGAACGCTGCCGACGCATGAGCCCCGGGCATTGCGCCCGGGGCTTTTTGTGGATCAGGGGAATGGGCGCTCTGGAGGTTCCGCGTGGACCCCCAGGAGCCGTTGTTGGGTCAGCACGATAGAACTTTCTCTACACGGTCAAGGCGGCTCGCTCCGCTACCCGCGCGCGGCCTGGCTCCCCGGGCCGCCGCTCCTGTCTCCGCCCCGCTCCGGCCCGGTCTACGAGGCCGCGCGACAAGAGCTAGCGGCCAACTGATCTCAGAGAATGGGCACATCGTGGCTGGGGCGGTCGGCTCCACAGCTTTAGGTAGCCGCTTTGGGGCGAGTCTCGAAGAGCATGGCCCCAACGTCGTGCTTTACGGGCAGGTCCACAGACTGTCCGACTCGCGATGAGCTCACGGGGCCATGATCGCTCGCCCCAAAGCCGCCCCGCCGACCGGTTTGCAATATCCCGCGCGATGTGGCGAGTGGAATCAGGCAAGTTCCTTAGATCTCGCCTGCTCGACATAATCGGCAACACTAACCCGCATCACCTTCTCTCCTCTTTCCCGGAAAGCCCAATAGAACCAATCGGGAATGATTGGATTGGTTTGACGGATAGCGCAAATGCGATCTTGCACCTCGCGACACTTGGCTATGGAGGGAAGTCGGCGGCCCTTCATAGCAGATTCCCAAATGTCAGAGATCTTCGATTCCGCCTTCTCTTTTGCTCGAACGCTATCCATGTTGGACCGCCACATCTCGATGTACTCTCGGAATGTGGGCAGGAGCGGCGTAACCACCGCAGAAATTGAACTTGCGAATGATAACTCAAGTGAGTAGCAAATAGCGATGATCCCGGACGCCCATAAAATTATGGCCGTCATCACAGTCGCGGCCCATCGGCGGTGATTCGAAACACCCCAGGCCAAGTTGCTCCGTTGGCAAACGAGGACGTCGAGGGGGCGGGCCAGAGATTCAGTGTCGCTATACCAATCCTCAAGGCCATCTCCCTTATGCCGATGAGCAGCCTCCACCACAAGCCCGTTTGTTGGGCGATCGGCGAGCACACTGTTCCATGGGAGTTGAAAAATCCCGGTATCGAACTCCTCCTGTACATAGGCGGCCTCCTTGCTCTTCCTCCGCTCTCTCGCGCTGCCCACAATGCTGATCAGCAGGAGCACAACCGCAGATCCGAAGCCAATAGGGGCGCGAGCCGACGGGAAGTAAAGCGCCAAGGCCACACCGATAACGCCTGCCCCGATAACAACAGTGAGCCTGACGTTATGAATCAGCTTGGCGTCCGCATAGAGTCTCCTTTGTGCGGCAAGTACCCTTAGTGACCTAACCGAATTCTGCGCATCGGTGATAGCGGGATTCGTCGACTGGAGCATGGGATCACTTCCAGTCAACCATAGGTGGGGAAGTTATTCCCAAATACAGAACGCCAGATGCGAATCGCTTCACGATGATTGTCTCGTTCGGTATAGGTCTGAAACCAGGCTGACAAAGCCTTACTCTTCGCATCGGCGACTTGATTTTTCGCCTGCAACGCTCGCTCAAGGCTGAGATATTCTGAAACATCCTTACCCTCATGCCACAGCCATTGAAGGGAGGTCTCTGCCTCCAGGAACCATTGGTATACGGCGTATCCAGTATCATCCCAGTCGATTCCCTGCATTTTTAGCGCAATAACTTCCACGTGATAGCTCTGAATTTTGACGTCTTGGCGCCTATTCCAATCTTTCACCATCTTGACGACTCGCTTAAAGTTAGACCCCCTCTCCGAGGATGCGTCCAACATTTGTCGAGAGTGAAGATTTGGCTTCGTCTCGATCCACTCCTCTCGGTTCATGTCGGGAATCTCGTAGTGCGAAACTTTCCCATCGTCATTGCGATAGCGTGCAGCAGGAACGACATCCACGTCAGGCCATGAGAGGAACTTCATGGTCACAGCCTGTCCATTGCGGCGCACAGTGCCGGCACCTGAACCCAAGGCAGACTTCAGATTCATAAGGACAGAGGACGGTTTCTTGTCCTTGATGTGCTTCCCAAAATTGAGGACAAGCATGATGTCGAGGTCGGCATGCCCCTTAAGGGCTGTAAACCTGGGGATTGAGCCCATGGGGAAGCTATCCAAAACATCCAGAGAGCTACCGATCCGGCGAAGGATCCAGTCTTTCCGGGTGTTGGCCATGGTGCGGTGATCACCCGGAAGGTTGATGGTGGAGTAGAACTGATCAAATGCGTAAGCCACGGTCCATGCCACCACCCGATTCTAGCTTCCGGGACAGTTGCGTCAGGAGTTCTCGGTGTATCTTTTTTTGCCGAGACGATAGCGAATCGTGTTTGCCGGAGGAGATTCCGACGGAGGCAGTCCTTCCGCTTTGGGCGTCGCGGCTGCGCGCCGGTCGGGGTTGAGTGCTGTGGCCCTGGACAGACTCAGAGCAGAAGCGCCTTCCCGGGCCGTCCTGGGGCCGCGGAAGGGTGCTCAATGGTGACCTACGTCGACAACTGCCGACAGCTCGGCCGCAGGTCAGGGCGGTGATCGTTGAAGCGGCCGCAGGTACGACCGCCGGTGTTCAGTTGTGGTCGAACAGCGCAGCATCACCACCGCCCGAGTCTGGTGTGCGGCTCGCTAAGCGCGCGCCGCGCCGTTTTCGAGCCTGATTACGCCGGTGCGGTCCCGACCGGGCGTTTCGGGCAGTGCGGGCCGCACTCGTACACCTCGATGGACAAGTCGTGTGCCCCTACGTGCCCTTGGGCACGGCCAGCGGACCTTGCCCCTTCCCAGATCGTGGCGTCGCACCAGCAGCAGTGCCAGCCGAGGTACTGCCAGCCGTTGAGCGTCTTGGCGCGCGGTGGCTTCGGGCGCGAGGTCTCGGTCATGGCCGGTCGGCGAACGGGACTAGGTGGTGCTGCTCGCGGCAGGGGAGGCAGGCGAAGTCCACACGCCCTGGGCCGGATCCCTGTTCCACCACGTTGATGACGCGGACGCCTGCGCTATAGGCGCGGTGCCACGAGCAGTAGCCGTAGCTGCCGGGCTCCATGCTGGCTGTGCTTGGGCTGTTCGGAGTGTTCGGGTGCTGCGTAGCCTCGTTCATGTCGACTCCACGTCAGTCGTCCACGCCCCCGGGTCGTTCGCGCGGCCGCGGGGGTGATGTGCGTTCACGCAGCGTAGGGCTAGCTAGCTAGGGTGGCTAGGCCATGCAAGCTATATCGTCTCGCCGATCCAGCCTGTACTGCCTAGCTTCGGATCATGGATTGGAAGCCGGACATCCCGCGGTGGAAGCAGGTCTACGCCGTCTTTGAGCAGCGGATCGCCGACGGCGAGTACCCGCCGGGGAGCCAGCTGCCGGGTGTCCTCGCGATCCAGGGTGAGTTCGGGATCGCGCAGATGACCGCCCGGCGAGTACTTACTGAGCTTCGGGAAGCCGGGCTCGCGCAGATGCAACCGGGCATCGGAACCTTCGTCACCGAGCTGCCCAAGCCGTAGTTGCGCACCTGCCTCAGGGCGCTCGGACGGCTCGACCAGTCTCAGTTCTAGTCTCGATCGCCGCCCAATCCGGCATGGTCTGCACGCGTCCGCGAACGTCTGCAACACCCTTTGACCTGCGAGGCAGCCCACCCAGGGACGTCCCCGGACCACGGCAGAACTAGCCCGGCCAGCTTGTAATGCGTAGGTCGTCGGTGCGAATCCGACAGGGGGCTCCCGTAGGCGAAGGCCCAGGTCACCTTGGTGGTGGCCTGGGCCTTTGTGGTGTTGCTGGGGGTGTGCGGTGGGGTCAGGTGATCTTTGGTGTGGGCTTTGTTGTTGATGTTCCGTCGTGGTGGCCCGTGCGGTGGGTTGTCACCTTGAGTGTGATCTTTTTGCCGCGGTGGGCGGATTTCAGGGGCAGCGAGGACTTGGTCGCGCCGGTGATCTTCGTGCCGTTTGCGTACCACTGGTAGGCGTACGAGGTCGGGGTGGGTGACCAGGTGCCCTTGGTGGATTTGAGGGTCTTGCCGACCTTGGTGGTGCCGGTGATCGTGGGCTTTGTTGTGGCCTTGGGGGCTGCGCCCTTGGCGACCGTCACCGGGGCGGAGCTCGCGGACGCGTCGCGGTGGCCCGGCTTGTGGGCCGTGACGGTGACGGTCAGTTTTTTGGCCAGGTGTGCTGCCGGGATCTTGTACGTCGAGGTGGTGGCGTCGGGGATCGCCTCGCCGTTCGCCTTCCATTGGTAGGTGTACGAGGAGGGGGTTGCCGACCAACTCCCGGTTGTCGCGGTGAGCTTGGCGCCGACGGCCGCCGTGCCCGTTGCCTCGGGGGCGGTGGTGTTGCTCAGCTGCGGGGCGGTGACGGTGAAGGTGCCCTGCGAGAATTCCCAGCCGCCCGCGATGACGCTGACGTGCCAGGTGCCCTCGGGGACGTCCGTCAGGTCGAGCGTGGCCTTCAGGGTGCGGTAGTCCGCGGAGACGGACTTCGTCTTCGCGGTGAGGGTTCTGCCCGACTGCGTCAGGCGGACCGTGGCGTCGGGGTTGATGGCGGTGCCCGTCACGGTGAGCGTGGGCTTGCTGCCGGTGGCGGCCGTGGTCGGGGTGACGCCGGTGACCGTGGTCTTCTCGTCGCCGCAGCGGCTGGACCAGCACTTCAGCGTGGCGCTGTAGGAGGTGGCCGAGGCCTTGTCCGGGAGGCCGAGGACGAGCACGGAGGGCTGCTTCGGGGTCTCCGCCGGGTCGTTCACGCCACAGCGGTAGTCCATCGGCACGGCTCGCGAGCAGCCGTTCTTCCAGGCGCTGTTGTAGAGCGCAGGGACCGCTTCCTCAGTGGCTCCGGTGGTGTCGGAGATCTCGACGTCGAAGTGGTCGTTGCGGGACGTGGGCAGCGTGGCGCAGGTGGCCGTGTGCGTCTCGTCGAGGGTGCCGGTGACCGGGCCGTAGCCGAAGGCGACCGACGGGACCTTGGTGCACTCTGCCGCGGGGCCGTCCGCCGTGGCGATGCGCAGGGCGTCGAGGCGGTACTGGGGCGCGGTGGCGCGGTTCGACGGGGTCTGCACGAGGACCTGGTGGGTGGTGGAGCCGGTGGCCGCGCAGGCCTGGGCGCGCGAGTCGCACTCGCCCTTGCCGTCGCCGTCGAAGACGTACATGTCGGCGGCGCCCAGCGCGTCCCGCACGTTCAGGTGTACGACGTCGGTGGCCGCGGACGTGGTGACCTGGTGGCAGCCGAGGGTGCCGGGCGCGCCCGACGTGCCCTTGACCGAAGGGCCGCCCACCTTGCCCGCCGGTACCTTCGTGCAGCCCGCCGATGACGCCGTCGACGTCACGTCGCGCCGCGTCAGGGTGTACTCGGCGGCCTGGTCGCTGCCCGTGATCAGGACCGTGTGGGCCTTGCCGGGGGTGAGGGAGCAGAGCGTCCAGCCGTTGGTGGTGGCGTAACGGTCGCAGACGCGCTTGCCGGTGGAGTCGAGCACGGAGAACTTGGCGGGCACGTCGCCGGAGGCGGCGACGAGCTGCAGCACCTCGGCCGCCGTGTGGGCGTCCGCCGGGATGGTCAGGCAGCGCGAGAAGACGCCGTCGCCGGTGGCGAAGGATGCCTTGGCGCCGTCCGCGGCGAAGCTGCCCGCGGGCAGGACGGGGCAGTCGTTCGCGGCGTCCGTGCGGTGCACGGCGACCGTGTACGGGCCGGTGCGGGGGCTGCCGTCGGCGTGGACGAGGGCGCGGTACGGCGCGGGGCCGGTGAGCGCGCAGTCGCCCGCGCCCAGCTGCTCCGCCTCGCACTGCTCGGCGCCCTCGCTGTCGACGACCTCCACGTCGGCGTCGATCCCGGAGGCGTTGAGCGGGGTGAGCGCCGCGACGCGGGAGTCCTTCGGCACGGGCAGCGTCAGGCAGTCGTACTGGCCCGCCGTGCCGAACTCGCCCCTGTGGACGCCCAGGTCGCTCTTCAGACAGCCGCGCTCGGAGGACCGGTCCAGGACGATCAGGCCGCGTGCGGTGGTGTGGAAGGGGGACGAGCCGCTGAGTACGGCGGTGTAGGTCCCTGCGGAGGGCAGGCGGCAGCCCTGCTCGGTGGTGCGGCAGACGGTCTTCCCGGTGCGGTCGTAGACGCGTACGGCCTCGGTGTCGCCCTCACCGTCGACGGACTTGAGGGAGTGGCGGCCCGCCTTCTCGACGGTGGCGGTGAAGCAGGAGGTCTTGGTGAACTCCTGTGGCGCCAGCGGACCGTAGGGCCGGACCGGGGAGGACGGGCAGCCCTGCGGGTCGTTCAGGCGACGGACCTGGATCCCGTACTCGGCGGGGAACCCCGCCTCGGTCGTGGTGACGCGGGACAGTACGCGGTAGGGGGCCCGGCCGCCCAGGAGACAGCTGATCTCCTCGTCCTCGGACGTGCAGGCGTCGGCGCCGGTGGCGTCCGTGATCCAGGCGCGGGAGTCGTCGTACGCCTTGGTGCCGTCGGTGAGCAGGACGCGGTCGCCGGGCTCGGCGTCGAAGGGGCGGCAGCCGATCTCCAGGCCACCGGCGACGGTGTGCGTGGCGGGCGGCAGGTCCCAGGAGGTGCCGACGGACTCGTCGCAGCCGCGGGTGCCGGTCAGTGGCACGACGGTGACGGCGGTCTCCGCGTCCTCCCAGCCGTTGTTGCCGACCTTCAGCGTGTAGTCGCCCGCAGCGGGCAGGTCACAGACCCTGCTCTTGCAGTTGATCTCGGTCTCACCGGCGTAGACCTGCGTGTACGACTCGTTGCCGCTGCTGGTGAGCGAGATCTGGTGGAGTCCGGCCTCGGTGGCGGAGAAGGTGTGACAGGCCGTCGTGTCGGGCGCGACCGTCGCTCTGCCGACCGCCGTGCCCGGGTCCCCGAACGGCGCGAGGGCCAGCGGCGCGCACTCCGGTTCGGTGGCGTGGGCGGCCGTCGTCGGCAGCACGGACGGTACGAACAGGGACAGCAGTGCGGTCAGGGCGAGCAGCGCCGCGGTGTGTGCCGCGCGTCTCGTGCGTCTCTCGCGTCTTGCAACAGGACGTGGTTCAGGCATCGGTGGCCCCCCCAGGCTGAATGAATGTTCGGGCGATCGTGGCACAGGGGTGTGACACTGAGTGCTGGAGGGGCCACCGATGTGTGGTGTCAGTGGTGCCTGTGAGGCGTCAGTGGCGTCCCGCCACCTTGTCCGCCCACTGGGCCAGCCGGGACGAGTTCGCCGTGTGGGTGGTCAGTTCGCGGTGGTCGGCCGCGTTGTACGTGGCGTACATCGCGTGGACGCCGAGCCAGCGGAACGGCTCCGGCTCCCAGCGGCGGACCTTGTGGTTGACCCAGGGCAGCGTCGTGAGGTCCGTGGGACCGGCCTGGCCCGAGTCCTGCTGGACCAGGTCGCGCAGGGTGCGGGCGGCGAGGTTGGTGGTGGCGACGCCCGAGCCGACGTAGCCGCCCGCCCAGCCGAGGCCCGTGGCGCGGTCCAGGGTGACCGTGGCGCACCAGTCGCGCGGGACGCCGAGGACACCGGACCAGGCGTGGGCGATGCCGACGCCCGCGAGCTGCGGGAAGAAGCGGACGAGGACGGCCCGCAGCGCGTCGATCGTGGCGGGCTGGGTGCGGCCGTCGTTGTCCGTCTTCGAGCCGTAGCGGTACGGGACGCCGCGGCCGCCGAGCGCGATGCGGCCGTCGGCGGTGCGCTGGGCGTACATGTACGCGTGCGCCATGTCGCCGAGCGTCTCGCGGCCCTCCCAGCCGATGGACTCCCACTGCTCGTCGGTGAGCGGATCGGTGGCGATCATCGAGGAGTTCATGGGGAGCCAGGTGCGGCGCTGGCCCTTCAGGGCTGCCGTGAAGCCCTCCGTGCAGCGCAGGACGTAGGGCGCGCGCACGGTCCCGTACGGGGTGATCGCGTGCTTCGGCTTGATCTCCGTGACCGGCGTCGACTCGTGGATGGTGACGCCGAGGGCCTCCACGGTGGCGGCCAGGCCCTGGACCAGTTTGACCGGGTGCAGACGGGCGCCGTGCGGGGTCCACGTCGAGCCGACGGCTCCGGCCACGCGCACCCGCTCGGCCGTCTCGCGCGCGCCGTGCAGGGTGCGGTCCTTCTCGCCGTACGCGAGTTCCGCCTCGTGGAACGCCTTGAGGCGGGCCAACTGGGCGGGGGTGTTGGCCACTTCGAGTACGCCGCCGTGGTGGATGTCCGCGTCGATGGACTCCTCGGCCGCGGCGCGGATCACTTCGTCGACGGTGTCGTTCATCGCCCGCTGGAGGCGGACCGCCGCTTCGTGGCCGTGCAGTTTCGCGTAGCGGTCGCGGCCCGCGATGCCGTTGTAGAGCCAGCCGCCGTTGCGGCCGGAGGCGCCGTAGCCGCAGAACTTCTGCTCCAGGACGGTGACGCGGAGGAAGGGGGCGGCCTTCTTCAGGTAGTACGCGGTCCACAGGCCGGTGTAGCCGCCGCCGACGATGCAGACGTCCGCGGTCGCGTCGGAGGTGAGGGGCTCGCGGGCGGTGGGCAGCCCTTCGTCCGCGTACCAGAACGATATGCCGCCGTTGACCGTGCCGGGCCCGTGGTGCGTGTTGCTCGCGCTGCTCATGGGCGGACGTTACTGCGCAGGTGGGGGCCGTGGGCAGGGGGCGGGGCCCAAGGGCCGTCCGCAGGGCCGTAAGTCCTGAGGGGCGGGTCGTTCGGCGGTCGGGGCGCGGGGTAGATTCCGATACTTTGAGCGGTACGTGTCGAAATCCTGGAGGGCTCAACTCATGGCCGTACACAAGGCCGGACGCAAGGCCGGACGCGTCGCCACCGCGGTGGCAGCGGCGGCACTGATCGGGGTGGCCGCGTCCGCCTGTGGCCCCGGCGACGACAACGGCAGCGACAACGGCAAGGGCGGCAGCGTCAGCGAGAAGCCCGAGTCGTCTTCGTCTTCGTCGTCCTCGTCGTCGTCCGGGACGAAGTCCCCCGAGTCCGATGCCCCCGAGGCCAAGGCGCCCCCGGCGGCCGGTGCGCAGCTCGCGGACGTGCCCGCCTCGGTGAAGGGCGGTGTGATCACCGTCGGTGACCCGAAGGCCAAGCATACGGTCAAGGTCTACGAGGACCCGCGCTGCCCGTTCTGCAAGAAGTTCGAGGACGGCGGGGCGCAGGCGCTGGTCAAGCCGGTGGCCGACGGCAAGGTCAAGGTCGAGTACACGATCGCCTCGTTCCTCGACAGCAACCTCGGCGGCAGCGGCTCGGTGAACGCGGCCAACGCGCTGCGGGCCTCCGTGGAAGCGGGCAAGTTCCCGCAGTTCCACGCCGCCGTCTTCGCCAACCAGGCGGAGGACGAGTCGGACGACGCCTACACCCCGGCGTTCCTGCTGAAGATCGCCGACAAGGTCGAGGGGCTGCGCGGCGGCGCCTTCGACAAGGCGGTCACCAACGGGACGTACAAGAAGTGGGTCGGTCAGGCGATGGAGTCCTTCAGCGCCGACGGCATCAAGGGCACGCCGACCGTCTTCATCGACGGCAAGAAGTCCGCGGACGGCGGTCTGTACGAGCAGGCGGCGTTCGCCAAGGAGCTGAAGGCGGCGGGGATTTCCTGACCCGAGGGGCCGGGAGGCGTACCGGTGCGCCTCCCGGAATATCCCCGTGCGGTGGCGCGGCCGCGCCGGTAATGTCCCCGGCGTGATCGACATTCGCATTCCGGACGAGCTGGTCGAGTCGCAGCACCTGTACGCGGGAGAGCCGGGGCGCGCCTTCATCGCCGCGCTCCCCGCGCGCGTGCGGGAGTTCGTCGACCGGTGGGACCTCACCCTCGACGGCGATCCGATGCACGGCATGGCCGCGCTCGTGCTGCCCGTGCGGCGCGCCGACGGCATGCCCGCCGCGGTCAAGTTCCAGCTCCTGGACGAGGAGACCGAGGGCGAGCCGGTCGCGCTGCGCGTGTGGGACGGCGACGGGGCCGTGCGCCTCCTCGACCACGACGCCGACACGGGCACGATGCTGCTCGAACGCCTCGACTCCGCGCGGATGCTGTCGACGATGGCCGACACCCGCAAGGCCGTCCTCGTCATCGCCGAACTCCTCGCCCGGCTCACCGCGACCCCCGCACCCGAAGGCATGCGCGGGCTCGGCGACATCGCGGCCGAGATGGTCGACGACCTGCCGGGAGCGCTGAAGGCGATCGCCGACCCGGCCGAGCGGGCGATCGTCGAGCGGTGCGGGGGCGCGGTGCGCGAGGTCATGGGGGAGCCCGGCGACCGGATGCTGCACTGGGACCTGCACTTCGAGAACGTCCTGGCCAGCGACCGCGAGCCGTGGCTCGCCATCGACCCGAAACCGCTCGCGGGGGACCCCGGCTTCGACCTGTGGCCCGCCATCGACAACAAGTTCGACGCGGACGACGTGCTGTGGCGGTTCGACGCGATGACGGAGGTGCTCGGCCTCGACCGTGAGCGGGCGCGCGCCTGGACGCTCGGCCGGGTCCTGCAGAACGCGCTGTGGGAGGTCGAGGACGGGCGGCCGGTGGAGCCCGACGACATGGAGATCGCGCGGCGGCTGCTCGGCCGGTGAGGCGCGGCACGTACACCGCGCGGCCGCCCGGCCGTTGAGACGCCGTTGACTGGGCGCGGCCCGCATGGCTTGCTGCCCTCATGATTCGTACCGCCACGCCTGCCGACGTCCCCGTCATCCACGCCCTGGTCCGTGACCTCGCCGCGTACGAGAAGGTGCCCGACGAGGCGAAGGCCACCGAGGAGCAGCTGCGCGAGGCGCTCTTCGGGGAGCGCCCCGCCGCCTTCGCCCACATCGCGCAGGACGACGCGTCCGGCGAGGTGGTCGGCTTCGCGCTGTGGTTCCTCAACTTCTCGACGTGGCGCGGTGTGCACGGGATCTACCTGGAGGACCTGTACGTACGCCCCGAGGCGCGCGGCGGCGGGCACGGCAAGGCGCTCCTCACCGAGCTCGCACGGATCTGCGTGGAGCACGGCTACGAGCGCCTCGAATGGTCCGTCCTCGACTGGAACGAGCCGTCGATCAACTTCTACCGGTCGCTGGGGGCGCTGCCCCAGGACGAGTGGACCGTGTACCGGCTGACCGACGACGCGCTCGACGCGTTGGGCCGGGCCTAGAAGCCGGGCCTAGAACTCGTCCACCGTGTGCGGCAGCAGCGGCGTGTGCAGGGCCGCGTCCAGTGCCGCGGCCGTGCCCGCCGTGTGCTCCGTGGCCAGGCCCGCCCGGAGCAGGGCGTCGGTCCGCGTGCCGCCCAGATAGCAGGCCGCCAGGTCGCGCACGTCGAGGGTGAGGTCCGCGGGGTCCTCCGTCCTCTCGTACGTACACCCCTCGGGGGACGCCGTCAGGCGGTGGCGGCCCTCGTTGGCCGGGAGGCGGTCGTCGCGCACGTCCAGGACGACGTCCACCGGGGCGGCCCAGGAGCGGGCCACCAGCGCCCCGCGCACGTCGACGAGGCGGACCCACAGCGCCGGGAACTGGCCCGTGACGCGCACCTGGTCGCGGTCGGCGGCGAACAGGTACAGCGGGTCGTCGACGGGGCGTCCCCAGGCGCGGATCAGGCCCGTCAGGTCGATCGACGCGAGATAGCGCCAGAGCGCGGCCGCGACGGCGGGCGTGTCCGCCTCCAGCTCGTCGAGCCGGACCAGGCCGGGGGCGTCGTCGCGGGTCCTGGTGCGGTAGATCGCATAACCGGCGACCGGGCCGCCGGGGTCGCCGACGACGACCACGCGGGGCGGCGACAGCTCGTCGTCCTCCTCGTCCTCCGCCACGAGCCACTCCTCGCGCCACCAGGACTCGGGGCGGGCGATGCGGCCCGCGCGCTCGGCGCGCGTGCCGTCGTAATACCCCCCGAGCAGGTCGGGCGCCTCGGACGGGTCGATCAGGCGGAGCGGGCGGTCGTCCGGGGCGATGCGCAGGGCGAGCGGGCGCCGGGAGTCGATCTCCACGGTGTGGCCGTGGGTGGCGGGGCCGAAGCCGAACCTGCCGTAGATCGCGTCCTCTGAGGCCCACAGGGACGCGATCGGGGCGCCGTCCGCCGCCGTGCGCGCGAACAGCTCCGCGAGCATGCCGGAGAGCACGCCGCGGCGCCGGTGCGTCGGGGCCACGGACACGAACGTCAGGCAGGGGCAGGGCAGTTCGCCGCCCGGCACGGACACGGTGAAGGGGAACGCCGCGACGAGGCCGACGAGTTCGCCGTTCTCGTACGCGCCGATGCGGGTGCAGCCGCGCAGCAGGTCGTGGTGGTGCTTGCGCTTCTCGTCCTCCGGGTTTTCGTGGAAGACGAGGTAGGCGAGGGAGAGCGCGCGGTCGATCCCCGCCTCGGGGATGTCGCGGAACTGGACGGATTGGACGGATTCCATACCCATATAACGGACGGTAGTTCCCGGATGCCGTGCGGGCATCCGGATTTTCCCGGCCTTCAGGGGATCAGGACGACCTTGCCCATCGTGGCGCGGGATTCCAGGGCGCGGTGTGCCGCGGCCGCCTCCGCGAGGGGGAAGCGCTGCACGGCCGGGGTGAAGTGGCCGAGCGACGCGGCGGTGAGGGCGGCGAGCTCCAGGGTGCGGACCGGGTTGCCGCCGCCCGCCTTCCGCATCATCGCCGGGCCGAGGACGTTGAGCTGCGTGATGCCGCGCCCGGCCAGCTCCTCCTCGGTGAACTCCAGCTCCGCCCCGCCGTCGTCGGCCCCCGGCCCCTTGCCCGACCAGCCGAAGACGACGTGGGTGCCGCCGGGGCCGAGCAGGTCCACCGCGGCCAGGCCCGCCGCGCCGCCCACGCCGTCGAAGACGACGGTGGCCGCGCGGCCGTCGAGCTGCTCCGTGAGGTACGTGCGGACCTCCTCGGGCCACTTGGGGTCGGTGTAGTCCACGGCGAGGTCGGCGCCGTTCGCACGGACGCGGTCCGTCTTCTCCGGGCCGCCCGCCAGGCCGATCACGGTGGCGCCGCGGTGCTTGGCGTACTTCGTGAGGAGCGTGCCGATGCCGCCCGCGGCGGCGGGCACGACGGCCACGGAGTCGGACGTCAACTTGGTGAACTGCAGGATTCCCATCGTCGTACGCCCCGTGCCGATCAGGGCGACCGCCTCCGCGGAGTCCAGCCCCTCGGGCACCTCGTGCAGACGGGCCGCCTCGGTGACGACGCGCTCGGCGTAGCCACCGGGGGCGAAGCCGATGTGGGCGACGACGCGCTTGCCCAGCCAGTGCGCGGGGACGCCCTCGCCGAGTGCGTCGACGATGCCCGCGACCTCCCGGCCGGGGACGGTGGGCAGGGCGGGGAGTTCGGGCAGGGGGCCCTGTATGCCCTCGCGGACCGAGGTGTCGAGGAGGTGCACGCCCGCCGCCGACACGGTGATGCGGACCTGGCCCCTCGCCGGTTCGGGGGTCGCGATCTCCTCCAGGACGAGGTTCTCGGCGGGGCCGAAGGCGTGGAGGCGGATGGCGCGCATGGCTTGCGTGGCCTGCATGGGGGCTCCTTGGTGGTGTTCCGGTATGCCCTCACCCTTCAACCTGAAGCGCACTTGAGGTCAAGAGCAGGCTCACCTCGTCCTGAGACCGAGCGTCGACCTCGTCAGCGCCAGCGACACCGCCTCCACCGCGCTGTTGAACGACACCTCGGACAGCAGCCCCGGGGCCGCCACTTGGTCGCCCACCAGGTAGACGCCGTCGCCGTGGTCGATCGCGGGGCGGTCCCGCCAGGTCGTACCGGGGTGGTCCACCGCGCCCGTACGGCCGTTGGCGACCGAGGCGCGGTGCCAGGTCAGGCGCTCGCGCCAGCCCGGATAGCCGAGGTCGAGCAGGTGCTCGGCGTGGGCCACGCCGTCCGCCTTGGTCTCGTCGGGGGAGAGGGGGACCTGCGCCTGCACGAGCTGCTCTCCGGCGGGGGCGAGCGTGCGGTCCTGGGCGGTGAAACGCTCGACCCAGCCCGTCCTGTCCAGGTCGGAGACGGCGAAGAGGTCGCCCCGCCGGGAACGGAACGCCACGTCGACGAGCGTGGTGCGGCCGCTCTGCCAGTGCAGGGACTCGTCGTCGAGGAGCCGCCGGGCCGCGTCGAGGGACGTCGCGACGATGACGGGGCCGTCCTGGGGGAGGTCGGAGAGGGTGTCGACGCGGTCCAGGGTCTCCGTGCGTACGCCCATGTTCCAGGCGAGCGCGGCCATGCGGTCGACGACCGAGCCCCAGCCGCCGCGCGGATAGTGCGCCTGCGGGGGCAGCTTGGTGGTGCGGCGCAGGCGCTCGTGCACGAAGCGGGCGGAGAGCGAGCCGGGGTCGTGGTGGAAGGTGGCGACGGCGACGTAGCGCGCGGCGGCGCGTGCGCCCTCCTCGCCGACCTCGTCCGTGGCCCACGCCATGAAGTCCCGGTCCACGGGGGCCTGTTCCGTCCTGCGGCGCAGCAGCTTGAGCATGGCGAGGGGCGGGGTGCGGCGCAGCACGCCACCGTGGAGCAGGCGCAGTCGGGCGCCTTCGAGAGGCGGGATCGGGGCGAGCGGGCCGATCAGGTCGCGCTGCTTGAGCCAGGTCCATTGGGGGCCGCCGCTGTAGAGGGCGTGCGGACCCTCGTTCGTCTTGTACGTGCCTTCGGAGGTGCGGGCGCGGCCGCCGAGGGTGTGGTGCGCCTCCCGGAGGGTCACGCGGGCGCCGGCCTCGGCGGCGCTGATGGCCGCGGTGAGACCGGCGAGGCCGCCGCCGATGACGGTGAGTTTGAGGCTTGGCCTGGTGGTGGGCATGGAGGTGGGCTCCCTCGGGGCGGATGCTTGGGCTTGGGCCTGTTCGGGCGTCACCTCTTGGACGTATCGGGGTGGGCCGGATGTGACATCGGGGCGGCGGGCGTTGTCAGTGCGGGGGTGCACGATGGAGAGATGGCTCAGAGGACGAAACCGGTGCGGGTGGTCGAAGCGGCGCGGCGGGCAGCGGTGCGGTTGCCTCCGCTCCGGCCCTTCGAGGGCGGGGAGTTGCGGCCCGACGGGGATTACGACGGGGTGGAGTTCCGGGACCTCGACCTGGGCGGGCAGGACGGTGGCGGCGCCCTGTTCGTGGACTGCGCGGTGACGGGGTGCGCGGTCGACGAGACGCGGCTGGTCAGGGCGCGGTTCGTGGACTCCGTGCTGACGGAGCTGCGGGGGGTGGGGACCGACCTCGCCGAGGCGTCGTTGCGGGACATGGAGGTCGTCGACGCGCGGCTCGGGGGCGTGCAGTTGCACGGGGGCGTGCTGGAGCGGGTCGTGGTGCGCGGCGGGAAGATCGACTACCTGAACCTGCGGAAGGCGCGCCTGCGGGACGTCGTGTTCGAGGGGTGCGTGCTGGTGGAGCCGGACTTCGCGCAGGCGTCGCTGGAGCGGGTGGAGTTCCCGGGCTGTGTGGTGCGGGGGGCCGATCTCACGGGGGTGCGGATGAAGGACGTGGATCTGCGGGACGCGGGGGAGCTGGACATCGCGCGGGGGATCGAGCGGCTGGCCGGGGCGGTGATCAGCCCGACGCAGCTGATGGAGCTGGCACCGGCGTTCGCGGCGCAGGCGGGGGTCAGGGTGGCGGCACCCGGGGCGTAGGCCTGTCCCCCTCTGGTCCCTAGTCGGTGCGGGGGAAGCGGGACAGGAGGGACCAGATCGCGGGGTTGTCCGCCAGGGTGTCGTGGAGGTCGGTGAGGTCGGCCACCAGGTCGTGGAGGAAGTCCCGGGCCTCGCGGCGGAGCGCTGTGTGGGAGAAGGTCAGCGGCGCGTCGTCCGGGTCCATCCAGTCCGCCTCGATGTCCACCCAGCCGAAGCGGCGGGCGAACAGCATGCGGTCCGTCGACTCGGTGAAGTCGAGCTCCGCGTACTGGGGGCGGGAGGCCCGGCTGCCCATCGGATCCTGGTCGAGCGTCTCCACGATGTCGCACAGCGCCCACGCGAAGTCCAGCACGGGAACCCATCCCCAGGCTGTGGACAGCTCCCGGTCCGCCTTGGTGTCCGCCAGATACACGTCCCCGCAGAACAGGTCGTGACGCAGGCTGTGGACGTCCGCACGGCTGTAGTCCAGCTGGGCGGGGTCAGGGAAGCGGCGGGAGAGCGCGTAGCCGATGTCGAGCACGGGGTCGATGGTGTCATGGTCCGGGTGTGCGGGTCGGCATCAGGCCTCTGACCTGCAGAAACGATGCCGCTCACGCGTTCGGGTGAACGGTTTCCGGTTCCGTCGGAGCGATGAGGCCCAGGCTGACACTGTCGCGCTGAGCGAAGGAGGTTCCGTCATGGCAGCACTGCCACTTCCGGAGTACGAGCACCAGGAGATCTTCAAGCTCTCCAAGGTCGTCCCCCTCCCGGAGCCCCTCGGCTTCGAGCTCGACACCGGCGCGTTCTGACCGGCGGGTTTTGAACCCCGGTACGGGGCCTCACGGCAGTAGTCGCTGTTCCTTTGCCACCGAGACCGCGCCCGCCCGGGTGTCCACGCCGAGCTTGTCGTAGATGCGGCCCAGGTGGGTTTTTACCGTGGCCTCGCTGATGAACAGGGCGCGGGCGATGTCGCGGTTGCCGAGGCCCTGGGAGAGCTGGCCGAGGATGTCGCGTTCGCGGTCGGTGAGGGTGGGGTGCGGGGCGCGCATGCGGGCCATGACGCGGGAGGCGACCGGGGGTGAGAGCGCGGTGCGGCCCTGGGAGGCGGCCTGGATCGCGGAGAAGAGTTCCTCGGGGCGCTCAGCCTTGAGCAGGTAGCCCGTCGCGCCCGCCTCGATGGCGCGGGTGATGTCCGCGTCCGTGTCGTACGTGGTGAGGACCAGGACGTGCGGGGTGGGCGCCGGGGCCGACGTGATGCGGCGGGTGGCCTCCACGCCGTCGATGCCCTCGCCCAGCTGCAGGTCCATCAGGACCACGTCCGGCGCCAGCTTCGCGGCGAGGGCGACCGCCTCCTCGCCGGTGCCCGCCTCGCCGACCACCTCGATGCCGGGTGCGCTGCCGAGCAGGGCGAGGAGTCCGGCGCGCACGACGACGTGGTCGTCGCAGACCAGCAGGCGGACGGGTGCGGTGTCGGTCACTGTGCCTCCAGCGGGATCGATACGGAAAGGACCGCGCCTTCGCCGGGCGCCGACTCGATGGTCAGTGTGCCGCCGAGCTGGTGGGCCCGGGCGCGGATCGCGGGGAGTCCGTGTCCGCGTACGCCGGTGCCGGCGGCAGCGCCCGTGCCGGTGCCCGTGACGGGCGGTGGGGTGAAGCCGCGGCCGTTGTCCGCGACGTCCAGGACCACCTGGTCGTCGAGGAGGGTGAGGGTGAGCGCCGCCGCGGTCGCGTCCGCGTGCTCGCGTACGTTCGCCAGCGCGCCCTGCGCGATCCGCAGGAGCGCCGAGCTGACCCGGTCGGGCAGCGGCGCCGGGCCGCCCTCCGCGTGGAACCGGACGGTGAGCCCGGCGCCGGACTCCCGTTCCGCGAGGCCTCGCAGCGCCTCGGCGAGGCCGCCGCCGTCGGCGAGGTCGGCCGGGGCCAGGTCGTGCACGAAGCGGCGGGCCTCGGTGAGGCCGAGTTCGGTGATCGACTCGGCGGTGCGGACGTGGGTGCGGGCCTTGGCCGGGTCGGTGTCCCAGACGCGGTCGGCGGCCTGGAGCAGCATCTGCTGGCTGGACAGGCCCTGCGCGAGGGTGTCGTGGATCTCCATGGAGAGGCGCTGGCGCTCGGCGAGGGTGCCTTCGCGGCGCTCGGTGGCGGCCAGTTCGCGGCGGGTGCGGATGAGGTCGTCGATCAGTTCGCGCTGGCGCACCGCCTGCCGCCGCATGTAGGTGAAGACCGCCGTGGCGATCGCCGACACGGCCGGCGGCCCGAGGATCAGGTCGGGGTCGTAGCGGCCCGCAAGACGCAGCTGCGAGGCGATCACGCAGGCGGTCAGGACGGCCACCAGGGCCAGGGCCGCGCGCGGCGGCAGCGTCCGCAGGCCGGTGTAGAAGAGCGGCACCGCACACCACCCGAAGCTCGGCGCGAGCACGACGAGGACCAGCCAGACCCCGACGACCAGGGCGAGCCAGGCGAGGTGGCAGGGGGTGGGGCGGGTGTCCGGCGCCGGGCCCGAGGGGCGGGCCGCGGGCCGCTGCCGACGGAGGGCGCCGGTCAGGGGAGGGACCGCGTAGAGGACGGCCAGGACCGCGGACAGCGCGATGATCCACGGGACGCGGGCGCCGCCGGGGTGGCGCAGCAGGAAGCGGGCCAGCGAGGTCGCCAGGAGCAGGTAGAACGTGGCGTGGATGACGGCCGCGAGCCAGCGGGCGTCGGGGTCCGGGGCGCGGGCGTGGAGGTCCGGCGTGCGGGGGGTGGGGCCCGGCGTGCGAGGGGTGAGGCCCGGCGTGCGAGGGGTGGGGTCCGGCGTGCGGGGGATGGGGCCCGGCGTGCGCTGTTCCACTGGGGGCGCCTCCCTCTCGTACTACTGCCGTCACGTGGCCGTTGAACTGGGCAAACACCCTCATTGTGGCCCGCCGGGACCACGAAGGGGTCAACCGATCGGTTGACCCTGGTGTCGGCCGAGTCGCGCGCGGCGACGAGCCGGTACGTCGAGGGGTGGGGCCCGGGTGCGGCCACAGGATTGAGGGCAGAGGCAAGAACCCCTCGAACGCCTCACGAGACCGCCACCCCAGGAGCCCCCGATGCAGAAGCTCTCCCGCCGCACCCGCGTCCTCACCATCGCCGCCACCGCCGCCGTCCTCGGCGCCGGTACCTTCGGCGCCGTCTCCGCCACCGCCGGTACCCCCGACGCCGCGACCAAGGCCGCCGTCACCGCCGACGCGGGCAACAAGAACCTCACGCAGTCGACGCACCTGACCGTCGCCGCCGCCACCAAGGCCGCGCAGGCCACCCTCGACGCCGCGAAGAAGGAGAACCAGCGCGTCTCCGTCGCCGTCGTCGACCGCAACGGCAACACCATCGTCCAGCTCCGCGGCGACGGCGCGGGCCCGCAGTCCCCCGAGTCGGCCGTGAAGAAGGCCTACACCGCCGTCTCCTGGAACGCGCCCACCTCCGAGCTGACCAAGCGCCTGGAGCAGGCCCCGACCCTGAAGGACATCCCCGGCACCCTGTTCCTCGCCGGTGGCGCGCCGGTCACCGCCAAGGGCGCGCCGGTCGCGGGCATCGGTGTCGCGGGCGCCCCGAGCGGCGACCTGGACGAGAAGTTCGCGAAGGCGGGCGTCGCGGCGCTCAACCGCTGAGACGATCTCGGACGCTGAACCGCGCTCGCCGAGCCCCATGCTGCACAGGCTGTTCCCGGCCCCCGCGCCCGTCCGCGCGGGGGCCCGCACGACGAGGAGATCCGCCATGAACACCACCGCTGCCGACCGGCGGCTGCTCGACGCCGCCCGGTCGGGGAACGCCGCCGAAGTGACCGCCGCCCTGGACGCGGGCGCCCGCGTCGAGGCGCGTGACACCGAGCTGCGCAGCCCGCTGCTGCTCGCCGCGACCGGCGACCACGTCGAGGCCGCCCGGGTGCTCGTCGCCGCGGGCGCCGACATCGACGCGCAGGACCACCGTTCCGACAGCCCCTGGCTGGTCACCGGCGTGACGGGCAGCGTCGCCATGCTGCATGTGCTGCTGCCCGCGGGGCCCGACCTGAAGCTGCGCAACCGCTTCGGCGGGATCTCCGTGATCCCCGCGTCGGAGCGCGGCCACGTCGCGTACGTACGGGAAGTGCTGCGCGTCACCGACATCGACGTCGACCACGTCAACGACCTCGGCTGGACCGCCCTCCTGGAGGCCGTGATCCTCGGCGACGGCGGCCGCGCGCACCAGGAGATCGTCGAGCTGCTCCTCGCCGCGGGCGCCGCGCCGGACCTCGCCGACCGGGACGGCGTCACCCCGCTCGCGCACGCGGAGCGGCGCGGCTTCGACCGCATGGCGGAGCTGCTGCGGAGCGCGTCGTGAAGACGCCACGGAAGGCACCCCGGAAGGCGCCCCGGCGGGCCCTCGCCGCCGGGACCGCCGTGCTGGCCGCCGCCGTCCTCGCGGGCTGCGGCACCGGCGACGTAGGCCCCGCCGCGGCCGCCCCCGAGCCCGCCCGCGCCACCGCCACGCTCCCCGCCGCGACGAAGACCCCCGAAGGCACCCTCCTGGTGGCCGACTTCGGCTCCGACACGGTGACCTTCGTGGACCCGGAGAAGGGCCCCGTCGACTCGGTGAGGGTCGGGAAGGCGCCCTACGGGCTGGCGGTCGGCGAGGACGGCCGCGCCTGGGTGGCGACGGCGGAAGGCGTGGCCGTCGTCGACGTCGCCGCCCGCAAGCGCGTCGACCGCATCCCGTACGAGACGGAGACCGGTCCCGTCACGACGGGCGAGTACCGCGGCGGCGGCATGGGCATCGCCCTCGCGCCCGACGGCGAGCACGTCTACGTGGGCGTCAACGTGCCCGACGGGAACGGGGTCCTAGAGGTCATCGACACGGGCGAGCGCGAGGTCACCGACACCGTGCCCGTGGGGCGGCGGCCCTTCGACGTCGACGTGTCGAAGGACGGCCGCGAGGTCTACGCCACCGACCACGACTCCTTCGACGTGACCGCCGTACGCGCCGACTCGCTGAAGCCGCGCCGCATCGAAGTCGCCCCCTACGGAACCGAGGGCGGCCTCGGCTCCTGGCTGAAGCCGCACTACACCGCCGTACGGCCGTCGGACGGCAAGCTCCTGCTGCCCTTCGAGGGCGAGAAGCTCGTCGTGCTCGATCCGCGCACCGGCGCGTACGACGTCGAGAAGATGACCGCCAACACCCACCAGCACGGCGCGACGGTCACCGACGACGGCACGCTGTACGCGGTCGGCACCGGACCCATCGACCCGGACGCCGACGAGGGGCCCTCGCTGACCGTGCGGACGAAGGACGGCAAGGAGCGGGTGATCCCGCTGGACGGACCGCACGAGGACGTCGCCGTGTCCGCCGACGGCCGTACCGCGTACGTCACGGGCGGCTTCACGCGCGACGGCTACTGGAACGGGATCTCGGTCGTCGACACGGAGGACGGGTCCGTGCGCCGACTCCCCGCGGGCGAGCGGCCGTTGGGCATCGCGGTGCTCTGAGCCGTGCTCTGAGCCGTGCTCTGGGCAGTGCTCTGAGCGGCGCGCACGCGGCCGCGGGGCTCCCGCGGACGGGGCCTAATACCTCCCTGCTCCGAACATTTGCCGCATAAGATCACCGCGTGGAACTGCGATCACCGGCCGCCCGAGCCGCCACCGTCACCTGTGCCCTCGCCCTGCTCGCCACCCTCAGCGCCTGCAGCGGCGCGGGCGTCGACGGCACCCCCGGCGCGGACGGCGTGCGCGACCCGTACTTCCCCAAGCAGGGCAACGGCGGCTACGACGTGGCGCACTACGACCTGACCCTCGGCTACGACCCCGAGGCCCGGCACCTCACAGGGACCGCCGACATCACCGCCCGCGCCACCAAGAACCTCAGCTCCTTCAACCTCGACCTCAAGGGCCTCGACGTCTCCGGCATCACCGTCGAGGGCAAGGCCGCCCGGTTCCAGCGCGCGGGCCAGGAGCTGAGGGTCCGCCCGGCCCACGACCTCGACCGGGGCGAAACGTTCCGCGCGACCGTCCGCTACTCCGGCACCCCGGAGACCATCACGGACGAGGACGGCTCCAAGGAGGGCTGGCTCAAGACTGCGGACGGTGCGGTCGCGCTCGGCGAGCCGAACGGCTCGATGAGCTGGTTCCCCGGCAACCACCACCCGAGCGACAAGGCCTCGTACGACATACAGGTCACCGTCCCCAAGGGCCTCAAGGCCGTCTCCAACGGCGAGTTGACCCGCGAGTCGACCAAGAACGGCCGCACCACCTTCGCCTGGCACAGTGCCGAACCCATGGCGAGCTACCTGGCGACGGTGGCCATCGGCGACTACGAGCTGAAGACCTCCACGACCGAGTCGGGGCTGCCCGTCATCAACGCGGTCGCCCCGGACGAGGCCAAGGCGAGCAAGAAGGTCCTCGCGAAGATCCCGGACATCATCGAGTGGGAGGAGTACAACTTCGGCCCGTACCCCTTCTCCTCGACCGGCGCCACCGTCCTCCGCAAGGAAGAGGCGAAGTACGCCCTGGAGACACAGAACCGCCCCACCTACCCCGGCGCCCCCGAAACCGGCCTCGTCGTCCACGAGATGGCCCACCAGTGGTTCGGCAACTCCGTCACGCCCAAGACGTGGCGGGACATGTGGCTCAACGAGGGCTTCGCGACGTACGCGGAGTGGCTGTACGAGGAGGACAACGGGGGCGACAGCGCGCAGGAGACCTTCGACGCGCTCTACGAAGACGACGAGGACAACGAGGCCGTCTGGGCCTTCCCGCCCGCCAAGCCCACGAGCGCCGAGCACATCTCCGACTCGCCCGTCTACGAACGCGGCGGGATGATCATCCACAAGATCCGCAAGGCCGTGGGCGACGACACGTTCTACGACATCGTGCAGGGCTGGACGAAGACGTACCGGCACAAGAACGCGGACACCAAGGACTTCACGGAGTACGTCGAGGAGCACGCGGGCAGTGAAGGGGCGCGCAAGAAGGTCGCCGCGATCTGGGGCGACTGGCTGTACGGGGAAGGCAAGCCGGACAAGCCGTAGCGCGGCTAGGCGAGCGCCTTGCGCAGGACCGCGCACGGCCGGTGCAGGGCGCGGTCCTCGCGGTGCCCGATGACGAGGTAGCCGAGCGCGGTCCAGAAGCGCAGCGCCTTCGGGTTGTTCTCCAGGACGGCGAGGCGCACGGCGTCGTGCCCCGCGGCACGGAACCGCTCCTCGACGAGTGCCGTCAACTCCCTTCCCACGCCCGTGCGGTGCAGGCCCGCGTCGACCATGAGCAGGCCGATCCAGGGGTCGGGGTCGGTGGGGTCCGGGTGGCGGGCGAGGGTGATCGCGACGCCCGCGAGCCGTCCCCGCGAGCGCACGAGCAGCACCTCGGCGTCCGGGTGCGCGAGCTCGTCCGCGAGGGCCTTGGCGACCTGCTCGACGCGGATGTCGTCGGGGTCGGGGAAGTCGCCGCTGAGCGCGAAGAACTCACGGTTCGACGCGTACAGCCCGGTCACCTCGGTGAGGAGGTGGCCGGGCAGGGCGCCGTCGACGGCGACGAGCGGTTCGAGGATCATGCGGGGCAGGCTAAGGCCTGGGCGCTGCCAGGGCCGCGCGCTGCTTGCGCAGGGTGCGCCATTCGCTCACCGCACCCCAGGCCGCGCAACCGAACGCGCCCACGAAGCAGGCGACCCAGCCGGAGGAGCGCTCCTGCGGGTCGAGCAGCCTGTCGACGGTGAGGACACCGAAGAGCACGGCCGAGGCCAGGGCGCCGTAGAACTTCTGACGTGTGATGCGCTGTTGCCTGCGCGGGCCCTCGGAGAGCCGCAGGGCGTAGATCTCGACGTCACCGAAGGCGTCCTCGGCGGTCCCGCTCCCGGGGGCCGCTGCGAGGTGCTGGCGCACTTCCTTCACGTGGGCGCGGGCCTCGGCGGCCTGCATGCCGTGCCGCCCGCGCAGCAGGCCCTCCAGACGGGTCAGCCACCGCTCGTCGTCGGGGCCGCCGTCCGGGCGGGCCGGGGTGAACCAGCGGTCGATCGTGGCTTCGGGGAGCCGGAACGCGGCGACGCACAGCAGGGCGCCGAACAGCATCAGGACCGGGGCGGGCAAGCGGAACAGCCGCTCGTCGGGGAGCACTTCGAGGAGGGCGACCGCGCTCACCATGGCGACGGCCGCGCCCGCCAGGAACCACCACATGCCATGGAACAGCCCGGCGGCGCGCGCGACGAAGGCGACGCACCCCGCCGAGACGGCCACCGCGATCCCCGTGAAGCCCGCGACCGCGGACCAGGTCACGTCGATCCACAGGCCGTCCTGGAGCCAGGTCAGGCCGAAGAGGGCGAACAGGAGGAACCCGAGCGAGCCGAGCGAGGCGGCGATCCGCTCCCCGGGGCGCAGCCCACGCGTGTCGATCCCGGCCCGGTACCGCTCGCTGACCCGCTCGGCGGCGGCCGTACGGGCGTACGCGGCGGGGTCGCCGAACACTTCCTGGGCGGGCTGCCCGGCTTCCTCGACGAGCTGATGGGCCTCGGCGAGGATCTCGTCGGCGAATCCGACGGGCGCGTCCTCGTCGAACGCGAGCCGCACCTGGACGGCGTCGGCCCAGTCCTGGTCCTCCTTGCGCGCCCAGCTCAGCTCAGGCGCAGGTGTCTTGCTCATGTGCATCCCCCTTGGCAGGCAGGAGCGAGTCGATGGTCCGGGAGAAGTCCCCCCATGCGGCCTGGTCGCGCCGCAGCCTCGCTCGCCCCTCCTCGGTGATCCGGTAGTACTTCCGCCCGGGGCCGCCGTCACCGGCGCCCCACTCGACCTCGACGGCGCCTTCCTCTTCGAGGCGCGCGAGTGCGGGGTAGAGGGTCGCGGCCTTCACCCCGTCGAGCCCGGCGTCGCCGAGGCGGCTGAGCAGGGCGTACCCGTAGCTCTTCGGCTCGCCGTCGAGGATTCCGAGCAGGCAGAGGGGGAGCGCGGCGCGGGTCCAGGCGGTGGGTGCGGCCACGGGTCCCTCCTTTTCGACGGTTTCGACCGTGCTCTAGTCGGCGTCTCTGACTATTACAGTATCCAGAATAGTCGGGCTCCTGTAAATCCCTGGGCGGGCCGAGGGGCGGGCCGGGGTGCAGGCCAAGGGGCGGGATCAGTGGCGGACCAGGCAGAACGGGTGGCCCGCCGGGTCCGCGTAGACGTGCCAGTAGGTGCCGCCCGTGTGCTCGTCGAGCAGGACCGCGCCTGCCGCGATGAGCTGCTCGCGGGGGGCGTGCAGGTCGGGGACCTGGAGGTCCAGGTGGAACTGCTGGGGGGACGTCGGGTCCTGCCAGCGGGGCGGGACGTGGTCAAGGGCGCGCTGGAAGGCCAGGACCTGGCCCGTGGGGGTGTGCAGGGTCGCCCATTCGGCGTCGGTGGACCAGCGGGGGTCCGGTTGGTTCACGGTGCCGCCCAGGACCGTGCGGTAGAACTCCGCCAGGGCCGTGGGGTCGGGACAGTCGAGGACCACGCATTGCAGTTCGGCGATCATGGCGGAGAGCGTAGGGGAGGGGTGGGGCGCAAAGGCCCGAAAGGCCCGGAAGGCCGGAAAGGGGCGAGTCCGGCGGTGGGGGCGGTGGGGGCGGTGGCAGGGACGCCGAAGGGCCCCGGCGGCACTGCCACCGGGGCCCCTCGAACTTCCGGCCGGTCTCAGCCGGTCACGTCACACGGACGCTCGCTCAGACGTTCACGCCGAAGTCCTGGGCGATGCCGACCAGGCCCGAGGCGTAGCCCTGGCCGACCGCGCGGAACTTCCACTCCGCGCCGTTGCGGTACAGCTCGCCGAAGACCATGGCGGTCTCGGTGGCGGCGTCCTCGGAGAGGTCGTAACGCGCGATCTCCGTGCCACCGGCCTGGTTGATGATGCGGATGAAGGCGTTCCGCACCTGGCCGAAGTTCTGCGAGCGGTTCTCGGCGTCGTAGATCGAGACCGGGAAGACGATCTTCTCGATGTCGGCCGGGAGGCCCGCGAGGTTCACGTTGATCTGCTCGTCGTCGCCCTCGCCCTGGCCCGTGACGTTGTCACCGGTGTGGACGATGGTCTGGTCCGGCGTCGCCTTGTTGTTGAAGAAGACGAAGTGACCGTCCGAGTAGACCTTGCCCTCGGTGTTCACCGCGATCGCGGAGGCGTCCAGGTCGAAGTCGGTGCCAGTGGTGGTGCGGACGTCCCAGCCGAG
Source organism: Streptomyces sp. NPDC004732 (assembly GCF_040609235.1). Lineage (NCBI taxonomy): Bacteria > Bacillati > Actinomycetota > Actinomycetes > Kitasatosporales > Streptomycetaceae > Streptomyces > Streptomyces sp. NPDC004732. The sequence continues at coordinate 26,384 of NZ_JBEXJR010000017.1, read as the reverse complement.
GCCCACGGTGACGGCGGTCAGGCCCGGAGCCTCCTTGGTGAGCGAGACGTTGCCACCCTTGGACAGGCTTACTGCCATTGTTGGGAGTCCCTTCCCTCGTTGCATACGTACGGGCTTCGTACTGGGGACGAAGCTACCGTCACCCCTAACAACGCGGACCAGGGTCCCCGGGGTTCCACATCGCTTTACTTTCTTTACCCGCGGGAAAAGAGCGTGACGTGAGCCCGACAGACGCGGGACCATAGGGGCATGTCCGGTCCCCATGTCATCCGCGGCTCCGTCTCCCTGCCCGAGGCCGAGCTCATGTGGCGTTTCTCGCGGTCGTCAGGGCCGGGCGGGCAGCACGTGAACACCACCGACTCCCAGGTCGAGCTGCGGTTCGACCTCGCCGCCACCAACGCGCTCCCCGAGGTGTGGAAGCAGCGGGCCCTGGAGCGGCTCGAGTCCCGGCTCGTCGACGGCGTCGTCAGCGTGCGGGCGAGCGAGCACCGCTCCCAGTGGCGGAACAGGGAGATGGCCGCCACCCGGCTCGCGTCCCTGCTCGCCGAGGCCACCGCCCCGCCGCCCAGGCCGCGCCGCGCCACGAAGATCCCCCGCGGCATCAACGAACGCCGTTTGCGCAACAAGAAGCAGCGCAGTGACACCAAGCGGGGGCGCTCTGGACAGGGTTGGTCCTGACGCTCCCCGTCAGGGGCGCGGGGAACTGCGCGCTCAGCGCGCGAAAAGCCGCAGACGCGTCTGCCGGGATCCCGGCACATGCGACTGCGGCTTTTCTCTGGTTGCTCGCGCAGTTCCCCGCGCCCCTTACGGGGCGCGCTCAGCCCAGCTGTCGGTAGCGGCCCCGGAAGTACGTCAGGGGTCCACCCTCACCGCTCGGCAGCGACGCAGTCAGCACGCGGCCGATCACCAGCGTGTGGTCGCCTGCCGGAACCGTCTGCTCTGTGCGGCACTCCAGCGTCGACAGCGCGCCGCCCATCAGCGGGGCGCCCGACGCCGCACCCCGTACGTACGGGATGTCCTCGAAGAGCAGCCGGTCGCTGATCCGGCCCTTCATCGCGAAGCGGCCCGCGATGTGGCGCTGGCTCTCCGAGAGCACCGACACCGCCCACAGCGGCTGCTCGGCCAGCAGGTCGTCCATCCGGGAGCCCTCGCGCAGGCTCACCATGACCAGGGGCGGGTCGAGGGAGACCGACAGGAAGGCCGTGGCCGTCATGCCCACGTCCTCGCCCGCAGGGGCGGTCGGGTCGTCCGGGTCCAGGCCGGGCTCGCGCGCCGTCACCAGGACCACACCCGCGGCCAGGCGGGACATCGCCGCGCGGAACTCGTCGTTGCTCACCCCATCAGCATGCCCATCCGATGACGGGAGGCGTGGGGAAGGCGGGGCCGGGAGAGTCTTCAGTACGTGAGCCACATCGTCGAAGCTAGCCGGTGCGTGCCCCCTGAAACATCGGGCTGTGGGCCCAGAGGAGTCCTAGGACCGACGGCGGACCCGTGCGCTTGCGCGGGCCGGGTTCCGCGGGCCGGGTAAAGACTTCAGCGGACTCGGCAAAGTTGGCACGCAGTGCCGCGCGATGCGGTGGACTAGTCCAAGGGACTGGACCAACGGCGGCTTCTCACCTGTGACTTGAGTCACAGGACCCATATTTTGTTGACCCTGTGTACCGAGTGAGCAGCTCGCTGTGATTCAGTGACGGTGGCAATAAGACACTGAGGGCACAAAGGCGCAAGGTCATCGAAGACCATCGCCGACAGAGGTCCACACCGAAGAACACTGCGGGCGCTGCGCATCCTGGAGTTGCTGTCGAGGTCTCGGGGAGAACGAGCATGGAGACCGAGTCGGAGCCGTACGTCCGTCTTGCGACCCTGCGGCAGCTGCACCAGGTGGTAGCGGAGCTGAACACGGCCCGGAGCCTGGCGGACACGCTGCAGACCGTCGCCGACGGCGTCGTCAACGGCCTTGGCTACGAGCTGGCCTGCGTCAATCTCGTGCGCCCCGACGGCGACCTGGTCGTCGCCGCCTTCGCGGGCAACCCCTCCGCCGAGGCCCTCATCACCGGACGCGTCGGCTCCCGCGACGCCTGGGAGCGCCGCCTCGCCATGGGCGAGGCCTGGGGGGCCCTGCGCTTCATCTCGTACACCGAGGGCTGGGTCCTCGACGACGACGACGTCCCGCAGTGGTACACGGAAGGGCCCGAGCCCCGCTTCGAGGACGAGTGGCACCCCTCGGACCGCCTCTTCGCCCCCATGTACGCGACCGGGGCAGCCGGTGGCGAGCTGCTCGGCGTGATCTCCGTGGACCGGCCGCGCAACGGCCGCAGGCCCGGCGCCTGGGGCCGCGAGGCCCTGCAGATGTACGCCTTCCAGGCCGCCATCGCGATCAGCAACGCCCGCCTGCGGGCCAACATGCAGCGCGCCCTGGTCCGCCTGGAGCGCGAACAGCAGGCACTGCGGGCCAGCGAGGAGAGCTTCCGGCAGGCCTTCGAGTACGCGCCGTCCGGCATGGCCATCGCCGAGATGGGCGGCGACCAGCACGGGCGGATCCTGCGCACGAACGACGCGCTCTGTCGCCTTTTGGGAAGGCCCGCGTCGGCCATGCGGCGCTACTCGTTCTCCGACCTCGTGCACCCCGAGGACATCGGTACGCTCCTGCGCACCTCCGCCGAGGGCGGCCGCGCCGAACTGCGGCTCGCGCGGCGCGACGGGACGTACGTATGGGTGTCGCTGCGCAACTCCGTCGTCGCGGACGCCGCCGACGGGCCGCGCTTCCTCCTCACGCACGTCGAGGACATCGAGGACCGCAAGCGCCGCGAGCTGCAGCTCGCCCACCGGGCCAGCCACGACTCTCTCACCGGACTGCCCAACTCCGCCGAGCTCCGCGCCCGCCTCAGCGCCCGTCTCTGTCGCAGGCCCCACGCGGGCCAGCCCAGCGCGGTGGACTCCCTGGACGCCGCCTACGAACACGGCTTCGACTTCGGGCACACCTCGCACCAGCAGGAAGAAGGCTTCGACCACCACGTCCACACCGTCGCCCCCGAGGGCGGGGACGACGACGTGGACGACGGCACGAAGGGCCTCGCGGTCCTCTTCTGCGACCTCGACGGCTTCAAGTCCATCAACGACCGGTTCGGCCACCACACCGGCGACGCCGTCCTCATCGAGGTCGCAAGGCGCCTGACCAGCGGGGTCCGGGACGGGGACACGGTGGCGCGGCTCGGCGGCGACGAGTTCGTGGTCCTGGCCGACGGGCTCGGCCGCGCCGACGCGCAGGACCTCGCCGTCCGGCTGCGGAACGCGATCATCCCGCCGATCCGGGTCGACGGAAGGGCAGTGCGCGTAGGGGCCAGTTTCGGCATCGGATGGGCCCACTGCGGGATGTCCGCCGACGAAGTGTTGCACTCCGCTGACCAGCGGATGTACGTGGAGAAACGGTCACGTGCCAAGCAGCACAGGCGGGCCGGATAGCGACCTGGATGAGGCCAACGCCACCCCTTGGCCGTACTGGGACCGGGTAGGCTCCCCGCGTCAGCGATGTGAGGGAGTGACCAGGGAATGACGCCCGGCAATAACGGCGAGAACACGCCGAGCGCGCCGCAGGGCGACGACGATCCGTTCGGCTACCTGTACGAGGACGGACAGGCCGCCGGTGCGACCCCGCCCAGCGGTGGGGGCGGCTACGGGTACCCGGGTCCCCGGTCCTCGTACAACCAGGTCCGAGCGGTCGGCGACCGGCGGCCGGCGTACGGCCAGCAGACCTACGGCGGCCAGCAGGCGTACGGCCAGCAGGTCCCGCAGCAGACCCAGCAGCAGGCCTACGGCCAGCCCAACGCCCACTACACCGCCCCCGAGGCGCAGCCCGGCGGCGCACCCGCCGCGGCGCCGCAGTACGCGCCCGCGGACGGCGGCCGCGGCAGGGGCCCCAACACCAAGGGGCTGCTGATCGCCGCCATCGCCGTGGTGGCGGTCGTCGCCATCGGCATCGGCGCCGCGATGATCTTCGGCGGCGGGGACAAGAAGGACGAGGGCGCGGACGCGGGCGGCAAGCCGTCGCAGGCCGAGTCCGTCCAGCCCAGCGAGAAGCCGGAGAAGAAGCCCGACAAGAAGGTCAAGCTGCCCGAGACGGACGCGAAGGCCCTGAAGCTGGAGGGCGGCACGAGCACGGCGTCCGACATCGAAGGCGCCAAGGCCGCGGGCGGGGTCTACGTGGCCGGGTTCGACAAGGTCGGCGCCCAGGTGACGTGGACCGTCAACGGCATCCCCAAGGCCGGGGCGTACAGCCTCCGCGTGAACTACGGAGTCCCGGGCAAGGACTCCAACGCCACCATCCTCGTCAACGGCAAGAAGCAGACTCGTCCCCTGAACATGAAGAACTTCGCGCACGGGGAAGAGGGGAACTGGGAGAAGGGCTGGACCAACACCTGGGCGGTGGTCCAGCTCACCAAGGGCACCAACACCGTCACGCTCACCTGCGCCCAGAGCGACCTGTGCGGGACGACCGGGGCGAACATCGACCAGATGTGGCTCGTAGAGGGCAGCAACGGCTGACTACTGGTTACCGGTAACGGCTACTTCAGCAGCCCCAGGAATCCCGCCACCGTCCCGGCCATCGCCTCGCGGGCCGGGGCGAGGTATTTCCGGGGGTCGACGCCCGTCTCGTGGGCGTCGAGGTAGGCGCGGACCTCGCCCGTGAACGCGGTGTTGAGGGCCGTGCCCACGTTGATCTTCACCATGCCGGACGTGATGGCCTGCCGGATCTCGTCGTCCGGCACGCCGCTCGAACCGTGCAGCACCAGGGGCACGGGCACGGCCGCCGCGAGGGAGCCGATCAGCTCGTGGTCCAGGGCCGCCGTGCGCTCCGTCATGGCGTGCGAGGAGCCCACCGCCACCGCGAGGGCGTCCACGCCCGTCTCCGCGACGTACGCGGCCGCCTCCGCCGGATCGGTCCGCACCCCCGGCGCGTGCGCGTCCAGCGGCGCCTCACCCTCCTTGCCGCCCACCTTGCCGAGCTCCGCCTCGATCCAGATGCCGCGCTCGTGGCCCCAGCGGACGGCGTCCGCCGTCGCCTTCACGTTCTCGCCGTACGACAGCTTCGACGCGTCGAACATCACCGAGCTGAAGCCCTCGGGGTGCGCGGCCCGCAGGAGTTCGACGTCCATCACGTGGTCCAGGTGGAGCGCGAGGCGGGCCGAGGAGGCGCGGGCCACCGCCGACGTCGCCGCGGCTATCGCGGACAGGCGGCCGCCGTGGAACTTCACCGCGTTCTCGGATATCTGCAGGATCGCGGGGGCCCCGGCCCGCTCCGCGCCCAGCGCGACCGCCTCCGCGTGCTCCAGGGTGATGACGTTGAACGCGGCGACGCCGTGACCCGCGGCGCGGGCCTCCGCGACGAGTTCGCCGGTGCTGACCAGTGGCACGGTGCTCCCCAATTGCTGTAGGCGGTGCGGCGGTTCAGGCCGCGGTGACCTGCCCGGTCACCGCGACACGAGGCAGCAGATCTCTGTACGTAGAGGGGTCGAACTCGCCCGCCACCGGCGCCACCACCGTCGCCGCCGACAGGGCCACGGCGCGGGCCAGGCGGTCCGGCCACGGGAGGCGCTCGGCCAGGCCGGAGAGCAGCCCCGCGACCGCCGAGTCGCCCGCGCCGGTCGGATTGCCGCGCACCCGCTTCGGGGGGCGGGCCCGCCAGCCGCCGTCCGCGGTCACCGCGAGGAGTCCTTCGGCGCCGAGCGAGGCGACCACGGCGTGCGCGCCCCTGCGGCGGGCGTCGCGGGTGGCCTGCGCGGGCTCGTGGGAGCCGGTGAGCTCGGCGAGCTCGTCCGCGTTGGGCTTGACGATGTCGGGGCGGGCGGCGACGCCGCGGCGCAGCGGCTCCCCGCTCGTGTCGAGCAGGACGGGGACGCGGGCGGTCCGCGCGGACCGTATGAGGCTGGCGTACGCGCCCACGGGGACGCCGGGGGGCAGGCTGCCGCACAGGGCGACCGCGGTCAGGCCCTCGCGGTGCACCAACTCCTCGTAGGAGTCCAGGAAGGCGGTCCACTCGGCGGGGGTGACGGCCGGGCCCGGCTCGTTGAGCTGGGTGGTGTCGCCGGTCGCCGCGTCGACCACGGCGAGGGTGCGGCGGGTGGCGCCCGCGACCGGGGCGAGGGCGTCCGTGAGGTGCGGTTCGGCGGCGAGGCGCTCGCGCAGGGTGCGGCCGGTGTCGCCGCCCGCGAAGCCGGTGACGGTCACGTCGTGGCCGAGGGCGGCGAGCACGCGGGCGACGTTCAGGCCCTTGCCGCCGGGGCGTTCGGTCACCTCGGTGACGCGGTGCGAGGCGTGCGGGGTGAGGGCGGGGACGCGGTAGGTGATGTCGAGGGCCGCGTTCAACGTGACGGTGAGGATCACTCGTACCACCCCCGAAGTACCTGTACGTGCGGCGTTTTCAGGGTTCTGATCATGCCAAACAGAAGGCGGTTGGCCCAGAGGTGAGGGCCAACCGCCTTGAGTTCAGGAGGGGTTATCAGAAGGGGTTAAACGGGCTCAACCACCCATTCGCCCTTGCGCATCACGCCCTTGACGTCGAAGGACGCGTCCAGGACCACCAGGTCCGCGTCCTTTCCGGGCTCAAGGGAGCCCACCGTGTCGTACTGGCCGAGGAGCTTCGCCGGGTTGGCGGAGATGGCGCGGACGGTGTCCTCGACGGACAGCCCGTCCACGGTCACCGAGCGCTTGAACGCGCGGTCCAGGGTGAGGGTGGAGCCCGCGATCGAGCCGCCCTCGACGAGCCGCGCCACGCTGTCCTTCACCTCCACCTCCAGCGGGCCGAGCATGTAGCGGCCGTCGCCGAAGCCCGCCGCGTCCATCGCGTCGGTGATCAGCGCGACGCGGGAGGCGCCCGCGTGGTGGAAGGCCAGCTCGAAGGAGGCCGGGTGGAGGTGGGTGCCGTCGTTGATCAGCTCGACGGTGATCCGCTCGTCCTCGAGGAGGGCGGCGATCGGTCCTGGGACGCGGTGGCCGAGGCCCGGCATGGCGTTGAAGAGGTGCGTCGCGACGGTGGCGCCCGCGTCGATCGCCTCGACGGTCTGCTCGTACGTGGCGTCCGTGTGGCCGATGGCCGCGATCACGCCGTGCTCGGCGAGCAGCCGCACGGAGTCAAGGCCGCCCGGGAGTTCGGTGGCGAGCGTGACCATCTTGGCGTGGCCGCGGGCCGCGTCGATGAGCTTGCGGACGTCGGCCGGGTCGGGGTCGCGGAGCAGCGTCTCGTCGTGGGCGCCCTTGCGGCACGGAGAGATGAACGGGCCCTCGAAGTGGATGCCCGCGAGGTCGCCCTGCTCGGCGAGCTCGGAGAGCAGCCCGGCCCGCTGGATCAGGAAGTCCATCTCGCCGGTGACGAAGGACGCGGCGACGGTGGTCGTGCCGTGCAGGCGGTGGGTGTGGATGCCCTTCAGCACGTCCTCGACGGTGCCGGAGGTGAAGGAGGCGCCGCCGCCGCCGTGGTTGTGGATGTCGACGAAGCCGGGGACCACCCAGTGGCCGGTGAGGTCGGTCGTCTCCGCGTCCGCGGGAGCGCTCCCGACGATGCGCGTGCCGTCGACGATCACGCGGCCGTTCGTGAGGGTCCCGGTGGGCAGGACCACCTGTGCACCGGCGAGAACCTTGCTAGTGGCCATCAGGTGGATACCTCCGTGGGGTCAATGTCAGTGGGGGTGGTGTTTGTCGGGGCGGTGTCCGTCGGGGTGGTGGCGGTGGGGGTGGTGGCGGTCTTCTCTACGAGGTCCCAGGCCAGCAGACCCGCGCCCAGGCACCCGGCGGTGTCGCCGAGGGCCGCGGGGACGATCTCGGGGAGCGTCTGGAACCGGACGATGCGTGCCGCGACGGCGGCCCGCAGCGGCGTGAACAACGTTTCCCCGGCCTCGGCCAGACCGCCACCGATGATCAGCGTGTGCGGGTCCAGCAGAGTGAGGGCGGTGAGCAGACCGTCGGCCAGGGCGTCGACGGCGTTCCGCCAGACCTCCTCGGCCCGCGGGTCGCCGGACTCCACGGCCTTCGCGCAGTCCGCGGCGTCCGCCTCCGGGTCGCCGCTCGCCTCGGCCCACGCCTTGCTGACCGCGGACGCGGAGGCGAGGCGCTCCAGGCAGCCGTGCTGGCCGCAGCCGCAGGGCGGGCCGCCGGGGCGCACGACGATGTGGCCGATCTCGCCCGCCGAGCCGTGGGCGCCGGGTTCGATGGCGCCGCCGATGCCGATGGCGCCTGCGATGCCGGTGCCGAGGGGGACGAACAGGAACCGGTCGGCGCCCTTGCCCGCGCCGATGCGGCCCTCGGCGAGGCCGCCCGTGCGGACGTCGTGGCCGAGGGCCACGGGGACGCCTTCCAGGCGGGCGCTGAGGAGGTCCCGCAGGGGGACGTCGCTCCAGCCGAGGTTGGCCGCGTAGACGGCTATGCCGCGCTCGGCGTCGACGATGCCGGGGACGGCCACTCCTGCCGCTTCTGCGGGCTCGCCGAAGTGGGCGATGCCGTGGGCGCGGAGGGCCGCGGCGAAGTCGAGGATGCTCTCGACGACTGCGTCGGCGCCGCGGGTGCGGCCTGTCGGGCGGCGCGCCTCGTGCAGCAGCGTGCCGTCCGCCCCTACCAGGGCGGCCTTCATTCCGGTGCCGCCCACATCGAGGGCGATGACGTGTCTCACGGGGGACAGTGTCGCGCGTCACCCGTGAGAGGTCTAGTCCACTTCGGGTACCCGTGTCGGGTCCAAGGTCCTTTTCAGGTGACCTGTCCGCTTGTGAGCCCTGCCCGGGGGGGCGCCGGAACAACCCCACCGCTCCGCGGCGGCCCTTCCCGTTCCTCCGCACCTACGGCCCCCGGTAATACCCCGCCGCTCCGCGGCGGCCCTTCCCGTCACCCCGCACCTACGGCCCCCGGCAACACCCCGCCGCTCCGCGGCGGCCTTCCCACCCGCCCACCCGGCACCCCGCACCTGCGGCCCCGGTAATGCCCCGCCGCTCCGCGGCGATACCCCGCCGCTCCGCGGCGTTTTTCCCACCCGCCCGCCCGTTGCTCTGCACCTGCGACCCCCGGTAATGCCTTGCCGCTCCGCGGCGGCTCCTACGGGGCGGTTCGGTGCGGGGTAAACGGGTGGGTGGGTGGGAGGTCTCCGCCGCGGAGCGGCGGGTCTGGGTTCGCCCCTCCGGGCGGAGAGCCGGGAACCGACGGTGTGGGAGGTTTCCGCCGCGGAGCGGCGGGTCAGGGTTTGCCCCTCCGGGCGGAGAGCCGGGGACCGGTGGTGTGGGCGGCTTCCGGGTTCGTTCGTCCGGGCGGGGAGTCGGGAATCGACGGTGAGGGAGGTCTCCGCCGCGGAGCGGTGGGTCTGGGGTCGTCCCTCCGGGCGGGGAGTCGGGAACCGATGGTGTGGTGGGCGGCTTCCGGGGGCGTCCCTCCGGGCGGGGAGCCGGGGACCGGCGGTCAGGGGAGGTTTCCGGCGCGGAGTGGCGGGACAGGGCGCCGAAGGCCGCCGCCCAGGGCCGGGTGGGGCTCCGTTACCCCCGCCGCCCAGGGCCGGGTGGGGCTTCGGTGCCCCCACCGCCCCGGGCGCCCCCGCCAGACTCAGCTGAGGATCACGCTCCGCGTCAGGTTGCGCGGGTGGTCCGGGTCGTAGCCGCGGGATTCCGCGAGGGCCACGGCGAGGCGCTGGGCGCGGATGAGGTCGGCGAGCGGGTCCGACTCCTGGCGGGCCACCAGTTCGCCGCCGACCCGGGACACGTCCGCCGCCAGACCCTCCGGCAGCGTGCCGAACATCCAGGCCACCCGGCCGGGGCCGGTGATGGAGATGGGGCCGTGGCGGTACTCCATCGCCGGGTAGGACTCCGTCCACGCGCCCGCGGCCTCCCGCATCTTCAGCGCCGCTTCGAGCGCGAGGCCGTACGTCCAGCCGCGGCCGAGGAACGTCCACTGCTCCGCTTCGACGACCGACGCGGGCAGCGGCTCGGTCACCGCGAGCTCCGCGTCGACCGCCGCCTCGTCGAGCGTCTTCAGGCCGGGGATGTGGCCGAGCCCGGCCCGCAGGAAGGCGAAGGCCGTCGTCGCGAAGCGGGTCTGGACGACCGACTCCTCGTCCGCCCAGTCCAGGACCGCCACCGCGTCCGCCGCGTCCATGACGGGGGTCTTCGGGTCGGCCGTGAGCGCGAGCGTCGGGACCGTGCCCTTCAGGCGGGTCAGGAGGTCGAGGACCTCCGTCGTCGTGCCGGAGCGGGTGATCGCCACGACGCGGTCGTAGCTGCGGCCCGCCGGGAACTCCGAGGAGGCGAACGCGTCCGTCTCGCCGAGGCCCGCCGCTTCGCGCAGCGTCGCGTAGGCGATGGCCATGAACCAGGACGTCCCGCAGCCGGTGACGGCGACCCGCTCACCGGGCCTGGGCAGATCGTCGAAGGCGGCGGCCGCTTCCACCGCCCGGCGCCAGCATGCGGGCTGGGTGGCTATTTCTTCTGCGGTACGCGACATGCGCCGAGGCTCCTCGTCAGTGCGGGACTGGTGCGGGGTTTCCGTTGTGCATTTCCGTTGTGCTGTGCATGAACGTGATGTGCATAGCAGCAGCCAGGGGCGGGCTGCAATGGTCGGCCGCCCGGCGGGAGGTCCGCGGGGGCCCGCGGGCGGCGGCGCGGGGGCAGTTGTGGAGGCCGTTGCACAAGTGATACTCGGGTGGTGTAGACCTTGTGTCCGGGCTCGGGGGAAACTCGCAGTTCAGCAGTTCAAGGGCATGGGGGCGCAAAGGCGCCCGGAACGTGGAAGCAATGAGGGTGGGACAGCTGTGCAGCGGCGCGTGACAGGACTGACCGCGGCGGTGGCCGCACTGGGCATGGCGGGCGTACTCGCCGGCTGCGGCGGTCCCGGCGACTCCGGCGACGTCACCCTCAAGCTGGTGGCCGCCGACTACGGCGACTCCGCGGCGAACAGCTCCCAGAAGTACTGGGACAAGGTCGCCAAGGGGTTCGAGGAAGAGAACCCCGGCATCAAGGTCGACGTCACCGTCCACTCCTGGAACGACGTCGACCGCGAGGTCAAGGAGATGGTCAAGAAGGGCGAGGCCCCCGACCTGGCACAGATCGGCGCGTACGCCGACTACGCCGCGCAGGGCAAGCTCTACGAGGCCGACGAGCTCCTCTCCATCGCCACCCAGGCCGACTTCCTGGCCCCCCTCTCGCGCGCCGGAGAGGTCAACCGCATCCAGTACGGCATGCCGTTCGCCTCCTCGACCCGCCTGCTCTTCTACAACACCAAGCTCTTCAAGGACGCGAACCTCACGCCCCCGCAGAGCTGGAGCGAGCTGCAGTCCGACGCGAAGGCGCTGAAGGCGCGCGGCGTGAAGATCCCGTACGCGCTGCCCCTCGGCCCCGAGGAGGCGCCCGCCGAGACGCTGATGTGGATGCTCAGCGGCGGCGGCGGTTACACCGACAACGTCGGCTCGTACGCCATCGACTCCCCGCAGAACGCCAAGACGTTCGACTGGCTCAGGGACGAGCTCGTCGGCAAGGGCCTCACCGGCCCGACGCCGCCCTCGAAGATGAACCGTGCCGAGGCGTTCGCGGCGTTCTCCCGCGGTGAGGTCGGCATGCTCAACGGCCACCCGACGCTGATGAAGATGGCCGCCAAGAAGGGCGTGAAGTTCGGCATGGTGCCGGCGCCCGGCGTCAACGGCAAGGCGCAGGGCACGATGGGCGTCGCCGACTGGATGATGGCGTTCAAGCAGAACGGCCACCGCAAGGAGGTCGGCAAGTTCCTGGACTACGCCTACAGCAAGAAGAACGTGCTGGAGTTCTCGAACGAGTACGACATCCTGCCGGTGACGACCTCCGCGTCCCAGGCGATGGCCAAGGACCGCGGCCACACCGAGCTCGGCAAGTTCCTCGACGAACTGCCGACCTCCGAGCTGTACCCGGTGGGCAAGACGTCCTGGGCGCAGGTCTCGGCCGACATCAAGAAGGACATCGGCAAGACGGTCGGCGAGGGCGGCAACCCCAAGTCGGTGCTGAGCCGGATCCAGAGCCGGGCGATGACCGAGGAGAACGCCGAGTAGCGTGCGGGCATGACCGATCACGAGTCCGACGGACCCGGCGAGCCCGACGTGCCCGATGAGTCCGACGAGCTCTCCGCGCGGGACCGTGCCGTGCTGGCCCTCGAGCGGCGGCAGTGGACGGGGCCGGGAGCCAAGGAGCGTGCCATCCGCGAGGAGCTCGGGATGGTTCCGGTGCGCTACTACCAGATCCTGAACGCCCTCCTCGACGACACGCGGGCGCTCGCCCACGACCCGATTACGGTCAATAGGCTGCGCCGGGTGCGGGAGTCCCGGCGCGACGAGCGCTGACGCGACTATGGTCGGGCCCATGGGTGACCCTACGTACTCACTGTCGGACCGGCCCGAGCCCGTGACACCGGCGGGGCGCGACGGTCTCGCCGCGCTGCTCGCCCGGCCCGAACGGGCCGTCGTGGCACTGGACTTCGACGGCACGCTCGCCCCGATCGTGCCCGACCCCGAGCAGGCGCGCGCCCATCCCGACGCGGCGCCCGTGCTCGCCGCGCTCGCCCCGCGGCTGCGCTCGGTGGCGGTGGTCACGGGCCGCCCCGCGGGCGTCGCCGTGCGGTACGGCGGCTTCGCTGGCGTGCCGGGCCTGGAGCACCTCGTCGTCCTCGGGCACTACGGCGCCGAGCGCTGGGACGCCGTCACCGGCACGGTGCGCGCCGCCGAGCCGCATCCCGGGGTCGCGGCCGTGCGCGCCGAGCTCCCCGGGTTCCTGGACGCGCGCGGCGCCTGGCGCGGCACGTGGATAGAGGAGAAGGGGCGGGCCGTCGCGGTGCACACGCGCCGGGCGCAGGATCCGCAGGCGGCCTTCGAGGCGCTGCGGGAGCCGCTGGGCGAGCTGGCCGCGCGGCACGGCCTGATCGTCGAGCCGGGCCGTCTCGTCCTGGAGCTGCGGCCGCCCGGCATGGACAAGGGCGTGGCCCTCGCCGAGTACCTGCGGGAGGTGGGCGCCGAGTCCGTGCTCTACGCCGGGGACGACCTCGGCGACCTGCCCGCGTTCGGTGCCGTGGAGAAGCTCCGCTCGGACGGGATCGCGGGTCTGCTCGTGTGCAGCGGCAGTTCGGAGGTCGCGGAGCTTGCCGGGCGGGCCGACCTGGTGGTGGACGGTCCCGCCGGAGTGGTGGGGCTGCTGTCGTGGATCGGCGCTCGACTCGACTGATCTCTGGTTCAACTGGACTGATCCGCCCCGATGTTGGGCGGGTTCGGGATCGGATGGCCGAAGTAGTCGTGCGTGGTCCCGTCGGCGGTCGGTGTGCCCGCGCCCCGCGCCGGTGAACCGGGCTTCAGGCGTACGTCGCCGGGGGCGCGCGGCGCGGTGGAGACCAGGCGCGGGTCGGCGTTCACGGCCTTCGGGTCGCGGGGCTGCGCGGTGTTCCAGTACAGGTTGCCCTCGTACGTGCTGACCGTGTCCTTGATGGGGGAGCCCGCGCCGGGCGCGCCGACGAAGACGTTGTCGCGGAAGGTGACGCCGGACGGCCCGTTGTTGGAGACGAGGGCGGTGTCGGAGCGGTCGGTGACGACCGTGTTGCGGTAGACCTGCGTGTCCGTCGACGCGCCGCAGACCACGGAGATCACGGCGTAGGGCGACGCGGTGTTGCGGTCGTTGATGCTGATGTTGTCGTGGACGCGGTTGCCGTCGCTGATCGTGTCCTCGGCGTTGCAGACCAGCAGGAAGCCGCCCTCGTTGTCGTGGCTGTAGTTGTAGCGGTAGACGTTGCGGTTGTTGCCGCCGTCGATGTCGTACGCCATGGAGTCGCGCGTCCCGTGGCCGCCGGTCACCTCGTTGTACTGGTAGACCACGTCATCGGACTGCCAGGCCCACAGCCCCGCGTTGTAGCCGCCGGAGCGCATGTTGAAGCCGTCGACGTAGTTGTGCTCCGCGAGCGCGCCCCTGGCCTTCTGCACGACGATGCCGTCGCCGCCCGCGTCGTACACCTTGTTGCGCCGGAACTGCACGCCGGTGGAGAGCCAGTTGGCGCCCTCGACGTCGCGGCCCCAGGTGGAGGAGGTGGCGATGCCGGTGCGGTCGACGTGGCGCACGGTGGAGTTCTCGACGCGGACGCCGTCGAATCGGGTGGGCTTCGCGCTGCCCTGGACGGTGAAGAGGATGCCGCCGCTGGGGTCGGGGTCCTTGAAGTCGGCGCCGTTCACGTCGTGCACGTCCACCCCGTCGACGACGAAGTGGTGGGCCACGCCGTAGTCGGCCAGCCGGACGTAGAGGCCCGCGCGGCGCTCGGTGGTGGTGGCGGGCCCGGTGTTGGAGAGGTCCAGGTTCCGGATCTCCCACTGTTCGGTGTTGACCAGGTGGAGGGCCGCGCGGGCGCCGCCGCCCTCGATGTGCGGCTTGGCGGCCCGCTTGCTTCCGTACGCGTCGATGAGCACGGGGGCGCCGGCCGCACCCGCACCTTTGGGAGCCAGCACCCCCGTGCAGCTCGTGCCCCGCTTCAGCAGGAGCCGGTCGCCGGGGCCGAAGGCGTGCCCGCTCGCCTTGGCCACCGTGCGCCAGGCCGTCCTCGCGGAGGTGCCGGACGCGGAGTCGTCGCCCGCGGCGCAGTCGACGTAGTGGGTGGCCGCCTTCACTGAGGCGGAGGCGGAGGAGGCACCGGAGGCGGAGGGGGCCAGCGGTGCCGCCGCCGCGGCCAGGACCACGGCTGCCACGATGCTCGTGCGACGCAGAGTCATGCCGTGGACCGTAGTGACGCCCGCGCCCCGGCGCCCATGGACAAACGGAAGGGGTGCTTGGACTGCCCGGGGTCAGCCGGTGAGCGCCCGCAGCTGGTCCAGGAACCACTGCGCGGGCGGCAGCGCCGTCGCCGCCGCCGCGAGCCGCTTGGTGCGTTCGGCGCGCTCGTCCAGTGGCATGAGGAGGCCCGCGTGCAGCGCCTCGGCCGTGGCCGTCACGTCGAAGGGGTTCACGGAGAGGACGTCCTCGGCGAGCTCCTCGTGGGCGCCCGCCTCCCGCGAAAGGACCAGCGCGCAGCCCTCGTCGGAGACGACGGGGACCTCCTTCGCGACGAGGTTCATGCCGTCGCGGATGGGGTTGACCAGGGCCACGTCCGCCATCCGGTAGGCGGCGAGCGAACGCGCGAAGTCGTCCTTGACGTGCAGGACGACCGGGGTCCAGCCCTCCGTGCCGAACGTGGAGTTGATCTCCGCGGCGACCCGCGAGACCTCCTCCGTGTAGTCGCGGTAGACGGCGAGGTCCTGCCGGGACGGGTAGGCGAAGGCGACGTGCACGACGCGCTCGCGCCACTCGGGGCGGGTGTCGAGCAGCTCCCGGTAGGCCAGCAGGCCGCGCACGATGTTCTTGGACAGCTCCGTGCGGTCCACCCGGACGATCAGCCTGCGCCGCTCCCCGTCCTGCTCGCCCGCCTGCTCCCGCAGCGCCCGCATCCGCTCCTCGACGTCGTCCCGCCGCGACCGCTCCCGCAGGAAGTCCGCGTCGGCGCCGAGCCCGTGCACCCCGATCCGGGTGCCCGACGTGCCGCCGACGACCCGCACGCAGCACTCGGTGAACGCGTCCGCCCACCGCCCGGTGAGGAAGCCGAGCCGGTCCGCGCCGAGCATCCCGCGCAGCAGCTGTTCGGCCACGTCGTCGGGGAGCATCCGGAAGTAGTCGGAGGGCGCCCACGGGGTGTGCGAGAAGTGGCCGATGCGCAGGTCCTCGCGGAGTTCGCGGAGCATGCCCGGCACCAGCGCCAGGTGGTAGTCCTGCACCAGGACCGCCGCCCCCGGCGCCGCTTCCCGGGCCAGCGCCTCGGCGAACGCCCGGTTGTACGTCTCGTACGCCGCCCACTGCGCGCGGAACTCCGGCCCGAAGACCGGCTCGAGCGGTGTCTGGTAGAGCATGTGGTGGACGAACCACAGCACCGAGTTCGCGATGCCGTTGTACGCGTCCGCGTGGATCGCCGCGTCGATGTCCAGCATCCGCACGCCGGGCTCCCCGACGCCGCGCCGCACCGCCTCGCGGTCGCCCTCGCCGAGCGCCGCGCACACCCACAGGGCGCTGGGGCCATCGGCGGTGTCGCCGATGGCGCTGAGCCCGGAGACGAGACCGCCGCCGCCGCGCCTGGCGCTCAGCTCCCCGTCCTCTCCCACGCTGTACGAGACGGGGCCGCGGTTGGACGCGACGAGGACGTGCGCTGCTGACGATGCGGACTCGGAGACCATGTGGCAGAACGTAGCCAGTCCCGGAAACCCTCAAACGTACGGCGGCCGGACTCCCTGGGAAGGGGGTCCGGCCGCCGTGCTCCGCTGTGCCGGGCGGGTCAGTCGCGGCGCCCGCGTGCCGCGACGAGCACGAGCACGCCGAGCCCGCACAGCGCGGCCGCGGCCCCGCTGTAGAGCAGGGTCGGGGAGTGGCCCGCCGCGGCGAGCTCACCGCGCGCACGGGGCTGCTGCTTGCCGGGCCGCTGCGCTCCGGACTGCCGCTGCTCGGGCTGTCCGGGCTGCTCCGGTGCCGGTGCGGCCCTGCCCTGCACCCGCTGGGCGAGGATCGCCGTGGTGCAGGGGTCGTCGCCGCCGCGCCGCGTCCTGGCGCAGTTGCTGCCCGGTGCCGTCACGGTGATGACGGTGACCTTGCCGGGGGTGCAGGACACCTTGATCTGCTGGGTGATGGTGACCTTCCCCTTGGCGCGGACGTTGCCCTGCCACACGTAGCTGGAGCCCCGCTTGGTGACCTTGCCCGCACTGGCCACGGGCTTGGTGCCGGGCCGCACGGGCCAGGACGCGGTGGCGCCGATGCGGGGGTCGCGCGACGGGTTGCGCACGGTGATCGTGTTCGTGGTCGAGCCGCATGCGGGGACGACCCGCCGGGCGGGGGAGCTGCCCACGACGACCGGTGGCACGGGCATGTCGATGACCGGCTCGGACGTGCAGTTCGGGTCGGTGCTGCCCTTGTCGCAGTTGGAGCGCGGGGTCTGGACGTCGACGTTGTTGAGCAGCTTGCCGTCGCCGCTGACCGGATCGTTCACGGTGACCGAGTAGGTGACGGTCGCGGTCTCGCCGGGACCGATGTCACCGACGTAACCGATCTTCGGTTTCGTGTACGAGACGGACCCGGTGGAGGCCTTCGCGTCGTGGTTGTACGTCGCGTCGTCGAGGTTGCCGCTCAGGTCGTCGCTGAACTTCGCGCCGGGATAGGGCAGTTTGCTGATGTTCTTCGCCTTGACCGTGTACGTCAGCTTGTCGCCCGGCTGCACCTTCGCGGGCGAGGCGGTCTTGGTGACCTCCAGGTCCGGCACCGGCACGGAGAGCGCCAGCTGGGAGGGGACGTACACGTCGCCGGTGCTGGTGAAGGTCAGCTTCGCCGACGTGGCGCCCACGGGGATCGCCCCGTCCGGCACCTCGAACGCCTTGGCGTCGATGCTCAGGTTGTTGCGGTACTTGGGCTTGACCGCGCCGTCGTCCTCGCTGACGAAGAAGTTGTCGGCCTTGCCCGAGTGCGGCTCGGTGACCGGCTTGCCGTCGACGAGGAACCGGTCGCCCTTGGTGTTCCAGTCGCCCTCGTAAGCGGTCACGCTGGCGTGGATGTCGCCCTCGGTGCGGTAGAAGCCGTCGACGGGGACGGTGGTGGAGCCGTCCGGGGCCGCGGCGCGCCTGGTCGAGCGCTGGATGACGTGGCCGCCCCAGAGGTAGACGTTGCGGCGGTCCGGCGCGTACTGCTCGTTCGGCCCGTCGTACTTGTAGACGACGGTCAGCGACCAGCCGCCGACACAGCCCTGGCCGGACGGCGCCCAGACGTTGCCGACGGCCACCTCGACGGGGCTGCCGGTGGGCGCGCCCTGGAAGGCGTCGGTGACGTCGGCCTCGGCCGTGTAGTAGTGCGGGCCCTGCGTCGCGTTCGGGGAGCGGACCGCGTTCTCGACGTTCACCGTGGACTGGGCGCCGCCGCCGACGCGGATGACCGGGCTCGTGGTGAGCGGGTCG
The DNA here is from genome assembly GCF_040609235.1 of Streptomyces sp. NPDC004732. Taxonomy (NCBI): domain Bacteria; kingdom Bacillati; phylum Actinomycetota; class Actinomycetes; order Kitasatosporales; family Streptomycetaceae; genus Streptomyces; species Streptomyces sp. NPDC004732. The sequence goes on along the minus strand of NZ_JBEXJR010000017.1, from coordinate 8,413 downwards.
CCGGGGGCCGGGTCCACGGGCTCGTTGCCCTCGCGGTTGAGGTCGCAGATGTCGCGCACGGTCCTGCCGAAGCGGTGCGTGCCCGCGTTGCCGCCCCAGAACAGGCGCGCGTAGTCGACCTGGGCGCCCGGCGGGACGGTCACCCGGCCGGTGCTGGAGTCGAAGGTGCCGGTCAGGCCCGCGGTGTCGATCCGGCGCTCGATGAAGTTGTTGTTGTTCTTGGTGCCCTTGGCCTGCTGGGTCTCCTTGCAGGAGGCGGCCACGTCGGCGGGGCTCGTCGGGCAGTCCAGGACCGTGTTGCCGATGGTCTTGAAGTCCCCGTACAGCGATTCGTCGTAGCGCTTCGCGAAGGGCTCGATGACCTCGGCGGAAGCGGGCGTCGCGGTCGCGGTGAGCACCCCGGCGGCGACGGTGGCGGTGGCGAGCGTCAGTCCGCCCGCTCGCCGCATGGCTCTCATGGCATCTCGTGCCCACATACGTCTGACCCACATAAAAGGGCAATGTAGGCAAAACGGATCATAACCAGCGGTTACGCCACGCGACGGTGCGCATACTCGGCGATATCGGCCATGGGTGGCCGCTCCTCCGTGTCCACCGGATGGGTCCTCGGCTCGAACCCGTGCTCGCCGCGGACGAACTGCGTCAGCTCGGGACGTACGAGATGCCCGCGCGCGAGCCGCAGCTGCGCCGTCCGGTAGATCGCCGCCGCCATCCGCCCGAGCGCCTGCCCGTCCTGGTGCCGGTGCCTGCGCACCCCCACGTCGACCTGCGCCAGCGCGTCCAGGCCCACGGTATGCAGCGCGTCCACGAGCAGGCCGAGCTCCACGCCGTACCCGACGGGGAACGGCAGCCGCTCCAGGAGCGACCTGCGGGCCGCGTACTCACCGCCCAGCGGCTGTACGAAACCGGCCAACTGCGGCCAGTGCATGTTCAGCAGCGGCCGCGCCATCAGCTCGGTGACCCGGCCGCCCTGCCCGGCGGCCCCGGCCAGCGGACGGTCGTACATCGCCTTCACGAACGCCACGTCCGGGTCGGTGAGCAGCGGGCCCACGATGCCGGAGACGAAGTCCGCCGAGAAGTCCCGCAGGTCCGCGTCGACGAACGCCACGATGTCGCCGCCCGTCACCAGCAGCGAGCGCCACAGCACCTCGCCCTTGCCCGGGACCGCGGGCACGCGCGGCAGGATCGCGTCACGGTGGACGACCTTGGCGCCCGCGGCCGCGGCGACCTCGGCGGTACGGTCGCCGGAGCCGGAGTCGATCACCACGAGCTCGTCGACCAGCGGGACCTTCTCCATCAGCTCACGACGGATCTCGGCGACGATCTCGCCGACCGTCCCCTCCTCGTCGAGCGCGGGCAGCACGACGCTCACCGACGCGCCGCCCGCACGTTTTGCGGCGGCCAGTCGGTCCCGCGGGCGGTCGGCGACGGACCAGGAACGCCTGCTCAGCCAGTGCTCGACCTCTTCCAGCACGGTCGTGGTCCTCCCATATGTGATCCATCTCGCGGTTCGGACGACTATCTCAAGGGTCCGGGGCTTCGGTTACAGTCTTGAACAACGCCGGTGACCATCGCATGTCGGGGTCGCCGCCGCGTTGAGATCGACAACTGAAACCCATAATCGAATACCGCTCATCCAGAGGGGCAGAGGGATACGGCCCGTTGAAGCCCCGGCAACCACCCAGCCGCCACGCGTCGGTAGACGCATTCGTCACCGTGTGCGCAGTAAGCGCCGCGAGGCTCCCGGCTCGGGAAGGTGCCAATTCCGTCTCGTGGCGAGATGCGTCGCGAGGAAGATGAGGAGAAAGGGCCTCGCCTCCATGGCTGTGCAGACTGTCGCCACCGAAAGCACCACCTCTTCCGTAGACCTCGGGCCCGCCTCCGGCCTCTCCTGCCGTGAGTGCGGCACCAAGTTCCCGCTCGGTCCGATCTTCGCCTGTGCCGAGTGTTTCGGTCCCCTCGAAGTCGCGTACGACCTGCCGCTCGGCGACCCGGAAGCCCTCCGCAAGCAGATCGAGTCGGGCCCCGCCAACATCTGGCGCTACGCCCCCCTCCTGCCCGTCCCCGCCGACGTGGCCGACAAGCCCAACCTGAACCCGGGCTGGACCAAGCTCGTCAAGGCCGACAACCTCGCCGCGGCGCTCGGCATCGAACAGGGCAAGCTGTTCGTCAAGGACGACTCCGGCAACCCCACGCACTCCTTCAAGGACCGCGTCGTCGCGCAGGCGCTCGAAGCGGCGCGCGCCTTCGGCTTCACCACCCTGTCGTGCTCCTCCACCGGCAACCTCGCGGGCGCCGTCGGCGCCGCCGCGGCCCGCGCCGGTTTCCGCTCCTGCGTGTTCATCCCGCACGACCTGGAGCAGGGCAAGGTCGTCATGGCCGCGGTGTACGGCGGCGAGCTCGTCGGCATCGAGGGCAACTACGACGACGTGAACCGTTTCTGCTCCGAGCTCATCGGCGACCCGCTGGGCGAGGGCTGGGGCTTCGTCAACGTCAACCTGCGGCCGTACTACGGCGAGGGCTCCAAGACCCTCGCGTACGAGATCTGCGAGCAGCTCGGCTGGCAGCTGCCCGACCAGCTCGTCATCCCGATCGCCTCCGGCTCGCAGCTCACGAAGATCGACAAGGGGCTCAAGGAGCTCATCGCCCTCGGTCTCGTCGAGGACAAGCCCTACAAGATCTTCGGCGCGCAGGCCGAGGGCTGCTCGCCGGTGTCGGCGGCCTTCAAGGCGGGCCAGGACGTGGTCCGCCCGCAGAAGCCGAACACCATCGCGAAGTCGCTGGCGATCGGCAACCCGGCCGACGGGCCTTACGTGCTGGACATCGCGCGGCGCACGGGTGGTGCGGTGGAGGACGTGAACGACGAGCAGGTGGTCGAAGCGATCGAGCTGCTCGCTCGGAGTGAGGGGATCTTCGCGGAGACCGCCGGGGGCGTGACGGTCGGCGTGACCAAGAAGCTGGTCGACGCCGGGCTCATCGACCCGAACCTCACCACCGTGGTGCTGAACACCGGGGACGGTCTGAAGACCCTCGACGCGGTCGCCGAGAGGTCTCAGGCGACCGCGACGATCAAGCCGAGCCTCGACGCGTTTCGCTCCGCGGGTCTTGCCGGATAGGTCGTAGCTTCCCTGCGGGCCCGCTGTGGCTGGTCGCGCAGTTCCCCGCGCCCCTTCCAGGGGCGCCGTCTCCCCCGAACCTCTGAGGTGAACACCATGAGCGTCAACGTCCGGATCCCCACCATTCTCCGCACCTACACCGACGGCAAGTCCGAGGTCGCCGCCGAGGGGGCGAACCTCGGGGAGGTCATCGCCGACCTGGAGAAGAACCACACCGGCATCGCCGCCCGCGTCCTGGACGACCAGGGCAAGCTGCGCCGCTTCGTCAACGTGTACGTGAACGACGACGACGTCCGTTTTGAGCAGGGCCTGGAGACGGCCACTCCGGACGGCGCCGGCGTCTCGATCATTCCCGCCGTCGCCGGCGGCTGAATCTTTACGCAAGCACCCTGCGTTATCTGAATTGCCCCCTCCGCGAGAGAAACGGAGGGGGCAATTCTGCATGGTTGAGCGCGGTACAGTTGGGAAGCGTGCTTCGCCGTCAGTGCCGAGTGCATATACGAAGTCGGCCTGGAGCCGACAAGAAGTAGCCAAAGAGCGCTGCCCATTTGATCCTTATGCGGCATTTGCCTGGCCCGACTTGCCCTGACTTCCGGTGAATTCTCCGCATATTACCGATCGCGCGTGCCCAGAATTCTCGTCCGATTGACCTGTTGCAGACGGCAGTTGGACAGATACATTCAGCGGCGGTCGACGCGTTCCGGCGCACACCCCTACCAGTGGGGGGTGAGGTCTGACCCGGGTCCGCGAAGTGCGGTCCTGTGCAAGGGCCAGTAATAGGGGAGTTAGGCATGGCTCAGGGCACCGTCAAGTGGTTCAACGCGGAGAAGGGGTACGGCTTCATCGCGGTCGACGGTGGTGCGGATGTTTTCGTCCACTACAGCGCGATCCAGATGGACGGTTACCGCACCCTTGAAGAAGGTCAGCGAGTCGAGTTCGAGATCTCGCAGGGCCAGAAGGGTCCGCAGGCGGACATGGTCAAGCTCGCCGTCTAGCTCGGCGCGACCGACCACCGAAGCAAGCATCGCGAGGGGCTCGTATCCCATCTGGGGTACGGGCCCCTCGTGTGCGTCCGGGGTGTCCGGGGTAGGCCAGGGGCCTGTCCGGGATCTGCGAGAGGCGCTTGCACTCGCAGGGGTCGAGTGCTAATCATTGGGCTTAGCACTCTCCCAGTGAGAGTGACAGAACTTGGATCGGACCGGTGAGGTCCGCAGGCCGAGTGGGGCAAGGAACCACAAGGGCTGCAGGCCGTCCGTCGCGGGCACCCCACGATCCGTTTGTGTTTCCACCGCGTCCGGGAGGACCACTTCACATGGCCAAGATCATCGCGTTCGACGAGGAGGCACGGCGCGGCCTCGAGCGCGGCATGAACCAGCTCGCCGACGCCGTCAAGGTGACCCTGGGCCCCAAGGGTCGCAACGTCGTCCTCGAGAAGAAGTGGGGCGCCCCCACGATCACCAACGATGGTGTTTCCATCGCCAAGGAGATCGAGCTCGAGGACCCGTACGAGAAGATCGGCGCCGAGCTGGTCAAGGAGGTCGCGAAGAAGACGGACGACGTCGCCGGTGACGGCACGACGACCGCGACCGTCCTGGCCCAGGCCCTGGTGCGCGAGGGTCTGCGCAACGTGGCCGCTGGTGCCAACCCGATGGCCCTCAAGCGCGGCATCGAGAAGGCCGTCGAGGCCGTCTCCGGCGCCCTCCTTGAGCAGGCGAAGGATGTCGAGACCAAGGAGCAGATCGCTTCCACGGCCTCCATCTCCGCCGCCGACACCCAGATCGGCGAGCTCATCGCCGAGGCGATGGACAAGGTCGGCAAGGAAGGCGTCATCACCGTCGAGGAGTCGCAGACCTTCGGGCTCGAGCTTGAGCTCACCGAGGGCATGCGCTTCGACAAGGGCTACATCTCGGCGTACTTCGCCACCGACATGGAGCGTATGGAGGCGTCGCTCGACGACCCGTACATCCTGATCGTCAACTCGAAGATCTCGAACGTGAAGGACCTCCTTCCGCTCCTCGAGAAGGTCATGCAGTCCGGCAAGCCGCTGCTGATCATCGCCGAGGACGTCGAGGGCGAGGCCCTGTCGACCCTGGTCGTCAACAAGATCCGTGGCACCTTCAAGTCCGTCGCCGTCAAGGCGCCCGGCTTCGGTGACCGCCGCAAGGCCATGCTCGGCGACATCGCCATCCTCACCGGTGGCACCGTCATCTCCGAGGAGGTCGGCCTCAAGCTGGAGAACGCCGGTCTCGACCTGCTCGGCCGCGCCCGCAAGGTCGTCATCACCAAGGACGAGACGACGATCGTCGACGGCTCCGGTGAGAGCGACCAGGTCCAGGGTCGTGTCAACCAGATCCGCGCCGAGATCGAGAACAGCGACTCGGACTACGACCGCGAGAAGCTCCAGGAGCGCCTGGCGAAGCTCGCGGGCGGCGTGGCCGTCATCAAGGCCGGTGCCGCGACCGAGGTCGAGCTCAAGGAGCGCAAGCACCGCATCGAGGACGCCGTTCGCAACGCGAAGGCTGCCGTCGAAGAGGGCATCGTCGCCGGTGGTGGCGTGGCCCTGCTGCAGGCCGCTGCCGTCTTCGAGAAGCTCGAGCTCGACGGTGACGAGGCGACCGGCGCCAACGCCGTGAAGCTCGCCCTGGAGGCACCGCTCAAGCAGATCGCCGTCAACGGTGGTCTCGAGGGTGGCGTCGTCGTGGAGAAGGTCCGCAACCTCACCGTCGGCCACGGCCTCAACGCCGCGACCGGTGAGTACGTGGACATGATCGCCGAGGGCATCCTCGACCCGGCGAAGGTGACGCGCTCTGCCCTGCAGAACGCCGCCTCCATCGCCGCGCTGTTCCTCACCACCGAGGCCGTCATCGCCGACAAGCCGGAGAAGGCGGGCGCTGCCCCGGCCGGCGGCGGCATGCCGGGCGGTGACATGGACTTCTGATCGACCTCTGGTTGATCACGTCCTGACGTACCGAGGGCGGCACTCCTTCTCACGAAGGGGTGCCGCCCTCGGGCGTTTCTCGAACCGGACGCTTCAGCGTTCGTAGTGGTAGCGGCAGGCCGCGATGCGGATTTCGTCCTCGACGACCTTGTAGACGAGCCGGTGCTCGTCCGTGATGCGACGGGACCAGTAACCCTGGAATCCGTGCTTCAGAGGTTCCGGCTTTCCGATGCCCTCGTTGCCGTTGCGGGCGATGTCCTGGAGCAGGGTGTTGATCCGCCTGAGCACCCTGCGGTCCTGGGCCTGCCACCACACGTAATCGGCCCAACTGGATTCGTCCCAGACGAACTTCACTCGGCAAGCTCCCGAACCGTGCCGCCGCCATTCTCCAAGCGGTCGATGGAAGCCAGCAGGCGCCGCGCGTTCTCCGGGCTCCGCAGGAGATAGGCGGTCTCCTTCAGGGACTCGTACTCCGACAGGGCGACGATCACCACCGGTTCGTGTCCCGCGCGGGTCACTATGACCTCCTCGCGGTCGTCCACCACGGCATTCAGCGTCTCGGCGTAGTTGGCCCGGGACTCGGTGGCGGTCATCGTGCGCATGGCGACTCCTTTGGGATGTACAGGATCCTGTACGTACAGGAAAGTGTACGCCAGCTCCCGCTTGGGCGGCCGGAAACTACGGCAGCCGTTCCAGGAGCCAGGTGCAGAGTTCCTCGGTGACCAAGGTGTGGCCCTCGTTCTGGGAGGCGCAGAGGAATTCGTCCAGCTCGCTGTCCTTCTCCGCGGCGTCCGTCACCGGCTCGTACAGCTTCTCGTGGGTGTCGATGTCGCGCAGGGCGATGGCGCTGACCGTCGGCACGAAGCAGTGCTCCCGGATGTCCGCCTCGGAGCGGAGGCCGATCAGGGCCGGGACCTTGTTCAGCTCGTCGGCGAGGATGCCGAAGCCCTCCAGGGTGCCGCCCGGGGCGCCGTCGATCTCCGGCAGTCCGGAGGTGTTGATGTGCGGCCTGCGCAGGGTCACGACCCTCAGCTGTGCGACGAGTTCCTCCTCGCCCGCGGGCTGCGTGTACAGACGCGTGCCGGTGATGGCGATCCCCCTGCCGTGGAAGGCCTGCTCACCGGGGCGTATCCCGTTGCTCTCCCCGATGCGCACCCCGTTGGCCACGCCGATCTTCCTGGGCCGCGACGGCCACCCGCCCACCCGCTCCAGCTCCGCGAGGAACGTGCCGCGCTCCTTGTCCGTCTCCGGGCTGTCCCGCCACTCCGAGATGTGCTGCCACAGCAGTTGCCGTGCGGCCGGGCTGTTCATCTGGTTCGAGAACGCGGCGTTGAGGCTGCGGATGTAGTGCGCGAACGCCTGCAGCGCGATGGGGATCCAGGCGCCGCGGTGCGGGCTGTCGTACGAGAAGTACAGCGCCGTCTGGTGGTCGTTCTCCGGCCCGCCCTCGTGCTCCATCTTCGCCAGCGCGTACCGCGTCACGAGTCCGCCCATGCTGAACCCGCCCACCGTCAGCGGGCGGTCGCCCGTGCGGCGCGCGATCGCCTCCAGGATCGCGGCCCTCGCGACCTCCGCGTTCTCCAGGATCGACGCGCTGCGCTCGTCGAAGCCGAGCAGGATGACGTCATGTCCGCGCCCGTGCAGCGCGCTGATGAACGCGTACGGTCCGCGCTCCAGGATCTCCCAGGAGAAGTCGAGCTCGCTCGGCCCCGAGTTGAAGCCGTCGGCGAGGATGACGGGCCGGACCAGCCCCTTCTTCGGGTCGGCCAGGTACACCCACGCGGTGCCGCCCGGCAACGTCCACGTGTCGTCCGGCGCGGGCGCCTCGGCGGGGGCCTCCCTCGCCTCCTTCGGGCCGGGGGCCAGGGTGATGCGGGCCGCGGCCCCGATCGCTTCGGCCATCTCGCGCTCGTCCAGCTGCTCCAGGTCGGGCTGGGTGGGCTCGTTGGAGTCGGTCATGAGGGTCCCCTCCGGTCGTGCCGCTTCGATGACGTGGGGTGCCATCATCGGTACGCGCGGTGATCGGGGGCAGGGCCTCAACGGCCTTTCGGCCAGGGTGCGTTCGGCCGTTCCCGTGCGAGGGCCGGGAGGGGGTGGAAGCGTTGGCCAAGGGTGACCGGGTGGTACGGGGTGGGGGCGTCCCGGAAGCGGTGGTGCGTCGGCCAAGTGGGGGTGGGTCGGGGGTGTGACTGCTGCCCGTCCGGCGGGGGAAGTATGTCGTGAAGACGACGCGGCGGCTTTGGTGGGCCTGCACCGGATGGTCGCCGGGGCCGCCCGGTTTTTTGCGGAGTGTGGCGGTTCCGGGCCGGGAGTAAAGGGCGCTCCTGCGTCGCGTCGGCTGCGCCGATTCCGCTGCGCT
>NZ_JBEXJR010000016.1:0-183799 GCF_040609235.1 Streptomyces sp. NPDC004732 | reverse complement strand
CCCGCCGCTCCGGCCGCGCCCGCCGCTGCCGCCCCGGCTCCGGCCAAGCCCGCCGCCCCGGCCCAGCCGGCCCCGGCCGCGCCTGCCGCCCCGGCGCAGGCCACCCCGGCCGACGACGGTGCCTACGTCACCCCGCTGGTGCGCAAGCTCGCCTCCGAGAACGGCGTGAACCTCTCCGAGGTCACCGGTTCCGGTGTCGGCGGCCGCATCCGCAAGCAGGACGTCATCGCCGCCGCCGAGGCCAAGAAGTCGGCCCCGGCCCCGGCCGCCGCTGCCCCGGCCGCCTCGAAGGCCCCGGCCCTGGAGGTCTCCCCCCTCCGCGGCCAGACGGTCAAGATGACCCGCATGCGCAAGGTCATCGGCGACAACATGATGAAGGCGCTGCACTCGCAGGCCCAGCTGACCTCGGTCGTCGAGGTCGACATCACCAAGCTGATGAAGCTGCGCGCCAAGGCGAAGGACTCGTTCGCGGCTCGCGAGGGCGTCAAGCTCTCCCCGATGCCGTTCTTCGTCAAGGCCGCCGCCCAGGCGCTGAAGGCCCACCCGGTCGTCAACGCCCGGATCAACGACGACGAAGGCACCATCACGTACTTCGACTCGGAGAACATCGGCATCGCCGTTGACGCCGAGAAGGGTCTGATGACGCCGGTCATCAAGGGTGCGGGCGACCTGAACATCGCCGGTATCTCGAAGAAGACCGCGGAGCTCGCGGGCAAGGCCCGTGGCGGTGGCCTCACCCCGGACGACATGTCCGGCGCCACCTTCACGATCTCCAACACCGGTTCGCGCGGCGCCCTGTTCGACACGGTCATCGTGCCGCCGAACCAGGCCGCGATCCTCGGCATCGGTGCCACGGTCAAGCGCCCGGTCGTCATCAACCACCCGGACCTCGGCGAGACCATCGCCGTCCGTGACATGACGTACCTGTCGCTCTCCTACGACCACCGTCTGGTGGACGGCGCGGACGCCGCCCGCTACCTGACCGCGGTCAAGGCGATCCTGGAGGCCGGCGAGTTCGAGGTCGAGCTCGGCCTGTAGTCCTGCGGCCCTGAGGCTGTAAGACTCGTCTCATCAGCGCGTACGCCCCCGTTCGGAGGTTTCCGAGCGGGGGCGTCGCCGTATTGTCTAGGGGTCACAACGCCCTGGGGCGCTGCCCCGCCGGAGGAGCCCACATGACCGCGCCCGTTGTTCACTCGCTGCGCGAACAGATCCGCGAGCACATCGTGGAGGGGATCGTCAGCGGGCGCTGGAAGCCGGGCGAGCGCATCGTGGAGCGCCGGATCGCGGTCGAGCTCGAGGTCTCCCAGACCCCCGTCCGTGAGGCGCTGCGCGAGCTGGAGACGCTCCGGCTGATCGAGTCGGCGCCCAACAAAGGTGTACGCGTACGCAATTTGACGGCCGCCGATCTGGAGGAGAGCTACCCGGTCCGGGCGGGCCTGGAGGCCATCGCCGCCGAGCTGGCGGCCGAGCGGCTCGCCGAGGACTGCTCGGCCCTGGAACCCCACGTCGCGGCGCTCTACGAGGCGGACCGGGCCACCGACGGCACGGCCCAGGTGCGGCACACCGTCGGCTTCCACCGCGAGCTGGTGCGGGCCGCGGGCAACTCCGTCCTCCTGCACACCTGGGAGGGCCTCGGCATCGAGGTCTTCACCGCGCTGTCGATCCGCTGGCTGGGCACGGTCCAGCAGTCGTACGCGGAGGAGCACGAGGCCCTGGTCTCCGCCTTCCGGCGCCGGGATCCCGCGATCGCGGACCTGGTCAAGTCCCATGTCCTGGGGTGCGCGCCGCGGGCCTGAGGACTGCGGACGCGGGGCGCTCATCCGTGGTGCCTCGACTCCATACGTGCTCTCACCTGCGTAAACCCTTTAAATCGAAGGCACCGCGTGCCCGCATTGCTGGCACCGGATGCCGACTTTCTCGGTATGAAGGAGTTTTCCCCTTCAACCCTTTGATCGATCATCGATCACGGAGTTAGAGTCTCCGACGGGCTCCCACCCGAGCCTTACGCCCTGTCCTGCCAAGAACCGGGCACCCCCACCCCTTACCGAACAGGGGACCCCCTCCGACTCAGGAAGGCGGCGACATGACCGACCCCTCCGCAATCCAGCCGAGCGAGCTCGACCAGCTCCCGGACCGCGACCCCGAGGAGACCGCCGAATGGCAGGCCTCCCTGGACGCCGTCACCAAGGCGGCCGGGCCGCACCGTGCCGCGTACTTGATGCGCCGCACGCTGGAGCGCGCCGAGGGCGCGGGCCTGGCGCTGCCCAAGCTGCTGGAGACGGACTACGTCAACACCATCCCCACCTCCGCCGAGCCGTCCGTCGACGGTGACGAGGAGATGGAGCGGAAGATCACGGCGTGGAACCGCTGGAACGCGGCCGCCATGGTCACGCGCGGCTCCAAGCACGGCGTCGGCGGCCACATCGCGACCTTCGCGTCCGCGGCCTGGCTGTACGAGACCGGCTTCAACCACTTCTTCAAGGGCAAGGAGGGGGACGGGTCGGGTGACCAGCTGTACATCCAGGGCCACGCCTCCCCCGGCATCTACGCCCGCGCCTTCCTCGACGGCCGTCTGAACGAGGCGCAGCTCGACAACTTCCGGCAGGAGGCGGGCGGCAACGGCCTGCCCTCCTACCCGCACCCGCGCCGCCTGCCCTGGCTGTGGGAGTTCCCGACCGTCTCCATGGGTCTGGGCCCGCTCTCCGCCATCTACCAGGCGCGCTTCAACCGGTACCTCACCAACCGCGGCATCAAGGACGTCTCCGCCTCGCACGTGTGGGCGTTCCTCGGTGACGGCGAGATGGACGAGCCCGAGTCGACGGCGGCCCTCGCACTGGCCGCGCGTGAGGGCCTCGACAACCTCACGTACGTCATCAACTGCAACCTGCAGCGCCTCGACGGCCCGGTCCGCGCCAACTTCCGCGTGGTCCAGGAGCTGGAGGCCCAGTTCCGCGGCGCCGGCTGGAACGTCATCAAGATCATGTGGGGCAACGCCTGGGACGAGCTCTTCCAGCTCGACACCACCGGCGCCCTGGTCCGCCGCCTCCGCGAGGTGCCGGACGCGCAGTTCCAGACGTACGCGACGCGTGACGCCGCCTACATCCGCGAGCACTTCTTCGGTGCCGAGCCCGCACTCGTCGAGCTGGGCAAGCTGCTCAGCGACGACAAGATCAGCGAGTGCTTCCACCTCTCGCGCGGCGGCCACGAGGCCCGCAAGGTCTACGCGGCCTACCGTGCGGCGCTGACCCACAAGGGCGCGCCGACCGTGATCCTCGCGCAGACGGTCAAGGGCTTCACCCTCGGCAAGGGCTTCGAGTCCAAGAACGCCAACCACCAGATGAAGAAGCTCTCGGTGGACGAGTTCAAGGACATGCGCGACCTGCTCGGTCTGCCGATCCCGGACAGCGACTTCGTCGACGGCCAGGTGCCCTACGGCCACCCCGGCGCCGACTCCCCCGAGGTCCGCTACCTCCAGGAGCGCCGTGCCGCGCTCGGCGGTCCCGCCCCGGCCCGCCGCACGCAGCCGCTCGCGCCGCTGCCCGCCCCGGCCGACAAGTCCTTCGCCTCGTTCGACAAGGGCTCCGGCAGCCAGTCGATCGCGACCACCATGGCCTTCGTACGCCTGGTGAAGGACCTCGTACGCGACAAGGAGTCCGGCAAGCGCTGGGTGCCGATCGTCCCCGACGAGGCGCGCACCTTCGGCATGGAGTCGCTCTTCCCGTCGCTCGGCATCTACTCGCCGAAGGGCCAGACGTACGACCCGGTCGACCGCGACCAGCTGATGTACTACAAGGAAGCCAAGGACGGCCAGATCCTCAACGAGGGGATCACCGAGGCCGGTTCGATGGCGGACTTCATCGCCGCGTCCACCGCGTACGCCACGCACGGCGAAGCGATGATCCCGTTCTACATCTTCTACTCGATGTTCGGCTGGCAGCGCACGGCCGACCAGATGTGGCAGCTCGGCGACCAGCTCGGCCGCGGCTTCCTCGTCGGCGCCACCGCGGGCCGCACGACGCTGACGGGTGAGGGTCTGCAGCACGCGGACGGCCACTCGCCGGTGATCGCCGCGACCAACCCGGCCGCGCTGTCGTACGACCCGGCGTTCGCGTACGAGATCGCCGCGATCGTCAAGGAGGGTCTGCGCCGCATGTACGGCGAGGCCCACGAGGGCGAAGACCAGAACGTCTTCTACTACCTCACCGTCTACAACGAGCCGATGCCGCAGCCCGCGAAGCCCGCGGGTGTCGACGAGGGCATCATCAAGGGCCTGTACCGCTTCAACACCGCCGAGACCGCCGGTCTCTCGCCCGCGGCCAACGCCGCGCGCATCCAGCTGATCGGCTCGGGTACGGCCATCCACTGGACCCTCGCCGCGCAGAAGATGCTCGCCGAGGAGTGGGGCGTGGCCGCCGACGTGTGGTCCGCGACGTCCTGGACGGAGCTGCGCCGCGACGCGCTGGAGGCCGACGAGGCCATCCTGCGCGGCGAGGAGCGGACGCCGTTCATCCGTACGGCGCTCGAGGGTGCTCAGGGTCCGGTGCTCGCGGTCTCCGACTACATGCGCCAGGTCCCCGACCAGATCGCGCAGTGGGTCGAGCAGGACTACTCCTCGCTCGGTGCGGACGGCTTCGGTCTCTCCGACACGCGTGACGCCGCCCGTCGCCACTTCGGCATCGACGCGGAGTCGATCGTCGTCGCCACGCTGGCGCAGCTCGCCCGCCGCGGCGAGGTGCCCGCCTCCGCGGTGAAGGAGGCACGGGCCAAGTACGGCCTGTAGCCCTCCGGCTCGACATACGGGTGCGGCCCCTGCCTGACGGCGGGGGCCGCACCCGTATGTGCGCACCGGCATCATGGGGCCATGCGCGCTGCCCGCCTCATCAAGATGGTCCTGCTGCTGCAGGCCCGGCCCGCCATGACCGCCGCCGAGCTGGCCGCCGAGCTCGAGGTGTCCGAGCGGACGATCACCCGCGACGCGCAGGCGCTGTCCGAGGCGGGCGTGCCGGTCTACGCGGACCGGGGGCGCACCGGCGGCTACCGGCTCATCGGCGGCTACCGCACCCGCCTCACGGGGCTCGGCCGCAGTGAGGCGGAGGCCCTGTTCCTGTCCGGGGTGCCGGGCGCGCTGCGGGAGATGGGGCTGGCCGACGCAGCGTCGGCGGCCCGGCTCAAGGTGTCGGCGGCGCTCATGCCCTCGCTGCGGGACGCCTCGCAGAGCGCCTCGCAGCGGTTCCACCTGGACGCCCCCGGCTGGTTCCAGGACACGCCCGCCCCCGAGCTGCTGCCCGCCGTGGCGGACGCGGTGTGGGACGACCGGCGGGTGCGCGCCCGCTACCGCCGCCAGGACACCGAGGTGGAGCGGGAGTTGGAGCCGTACGGGCTCGTGCTGAAGGCGGGTGTCTGGTACCTGTGCGCGCGAGTGCCCGAGTCGGGTGCGTACCGCGTGTACCGCATCGACCGGTTCACCGCGGTCGACGCGGACGAGGAACGGTTCGTGCGGGACGAGGAGTTCGACCTGCCGGGCTTCTGGGACGAGCGGGCCGCGCAGTTCGCGCGGGGGATCCTGCGGGCCGAGGTGGTGGTGCGGCTGACCGAGGCGGGCGTGCGGAGGCTGCCGCACGCCACCGACGCCGTCTCCGTGCGGGAGGCGCTGGAGTCGGCGGGCGAGCCCGACGCGACGGGCCGGGTGACGGTCACGCTGCCCGTCGAGAACGAGGACGTGGCGTACACCCAGCTCCTGTCGCTCGGCCCGGAGGTGGAGGTGGTGGCGCCCGCGGGGCTGCGCGCGCGGTTCGCGGACGCCGCCGCGCGGGCCGCCGAGCTCTACCGGTAGCCGGTGACGTCCGCCTCCTTGCCCGTCTGTTCGACCTCCGCGATGTAGCGCCAGGCGTCCGGAGCGGAGCCGTCCACGTCCGTGAAGCCGTACTCCTTGGCGAGTCCGCCGCTGGAGAGCGAGGCGCCGTTCCAGCGCTTGACGTCGGGGTCGGCGGCGAGTGCGACCAGGGCGCGGCCCACGAACGCCGGCGTCTCGGAGATCGCGAAGTGCGGGTTCTGCTCGCAGCCGTCCTGCCAGTTCTCCTCGGTCACCTTGAAGGCGGTGTCGAGCATGAACTCCGAGCGCAGCCAGCCCGGCGTCAGACAGAGCGCCGTGCAGCCGTACTCCTCGACCTCCTTGGCGAGGTCGTGCGCCATCCGCAGCGGGGCCGCCTTGGCGAGGTCGTAGTAGAAGGGCTTGCGGTAGTTGGCGCGGTTGTACTCCTCGGTGCCGTCGGTGACCTCGACGACCAGGCCGCCGGGGTTCCTGATCAGGAGCGGCAGCGCGTACCTGCTGGTGACGATGTGGGTCTCCATGCCCAGGCGCAGGATGCGCAGCCCCTTGTCGAGGTCGTGCTCCCACATCTTCTTGTCCCACTCGACGTGGACGTCGCCGCCCCAGATGTCGTTGACGAGGATGTCCAGGCGGCCCTGCTCCTGGTCGATGCGCGTGACGAGGGCCTCGACCTGCTCGGGCTCCAGGTGGTCGGTGGGCACGGCGATGCCGCGGCCGCCCGCCGCGTCGACGAGTTCGGCGGTCTCCTCGATGGTCTCGGTGGTGCGGCCGGTCTCGCTGGTGTGGGTGCGGGTGGTGCGGCCCGTCACGTACACGGTGGCTCCGGCGCGGCCGAGCTCCACCGCCATGGCACGGCCCGCGCCGCGGGTGGCGCCCGCGACGAGGGCGATCTTTCCGGTCAGGTTCTGGGTGGTCTCCATGTCTGTGAGGCTTCCACCAAAAGCCGACAACCTCTGTCGGTCTTTCCATGGGCATGTGCACGCATAACGAGACAGCCGCATTCCGGCGCACTCCGCGTGCGCCCCCACCCCGCAGGACCGATGCTGGACCCGTGATGGACGAGACGGAGTTCTGGGAGATCGTGGACCGTACCCGCGAGGCCGCCGGCGGCGACCCCGAGGACCACGCCGAGCTGCTCGTCGAGAGACTGCTGCAGTCCGACCCGGACTCCGTCCTCGACTTCGCCCGCCACTTCGAGGCCCGCTACAACCGCGCCTACCGCTGGGATCTGTGGGGCGCGGCCTGGGTGCTCCTCGGCGGTGCGAGCGACGACGCCTTCGACTACTTCCGGTGCTGGCTGATCGGCCAGGGTCGGGAGGTCTTCGAGGGCGCGGTGCACGACCCGGACTCGCTCGCCGACCTCCTCGACGACTTCGACGAGGAGCTCGACGGCGACGGCGAGGAGCTCGGTTACGCCGCGGACGAGGCGTACGAGCAGCTCACCGGCGTCGTCGCGCCGGACCTCGGCGTCGCGCCCGCCCCGGCCGAGCCGGAGGGCACGTCGATGGACTTCGAGAACGAGTCGGTGATGGCGCAGCGCTACCCGAAGCTCTGGGACCGCTTCATGGAGGACTGACCCCCTCAGCGGACCTGGGTCAGAAGTGCGTGCCGCCGTCGATGCGGACCTCGGTGCCGGTGATGAAGCGGCCGTCGTCCGAGGCGAGCATCGCGACGACGGAGGCGACGGTCTCGGGGCCCGCGAAGCCCTGGCCGAGGGCGGGCGCGAGCTTCACGAACAGGCTCATGTCGGCGTCCTCGGGCAGGCCGGGGCCGACGCTCTGCCTGCTGGCGCCGGAACCGTCGGTCATCCCGGAGGAGATGGAGCCGGGCTGCACGGCGGTGAAACGGACGCCCTGCTTGCCGTACTCGGCGGCGAGGGCGTGCGTCATCGACTGGATGCCGCCCTTGCTCGCCGCGTACGCCGCCATGTACGGGTGGGCGAACGTCGCGGACGTGGAGCTGAAGTTGACGACGGCGGAGCCGTTGCCCCGCAGCAGTGCCGGGATCGCCTCGCGGATCATCAGGAAGGTGCCGGTGAGGTTGACGCCTATGACCTGGTTGAAGGCGTCGAGGGTGGTCTCGTGGGTGTGCGAGGAGCGCAGGATGCCCGCGGCGTTCACGAGGACGTCCAGGCCGCCGAGCGCGTCGGTGGCCGCGGCGACGCCCGCGCGGACCGAGGCCTCGTCCGCGATGTTCACGACGACGGTGGTGAGGCGCTCCGCGTCGGTGCCCGCCTTGGCCACGGTGTCCTTCAGGCCGTCCTCGCTGACGTCGGCGGCGACGACCCTGCCGCCCTCGGCCAGCATGCGCAGCACGGTCGCCTGGCCGATGCCGGAGCCACCGCCGGTGACCAGGGCGCGACGGCCTTCGTAGCGGTTCAGGTTCTGCGTGGCGCTCATGGCGGTCTCCCGGTCTTCTCACGTGTAGTACTTGCGTCCTACACAATACGCCCACATGGCACGTTGTGCCATGTCGTCCAGACATGCCTTCCTGTCGTACTCGACGTAGGCTTCCCCGAGTGAGCACCCAGCCGTCCACCCCGCCCCTCTCCCTCACGGAGCGCCGCAAGCTGGCGACCCAGCTGGAGATCGCACGCGCCGCGGCCGAGCTCTTCACCGCGCACGGGACCGACGGCACGACGGCCGAGGCCATCGCGGCCCGTGCCGGGGTCGCGCTGCGCACCTTCTACCGGTACTTCCGCACCAAGCAGGACGCGGTGGGCCCGCTGCTCGCCGTCGGCGGGGACCGCTGGCGGGCGCTGCTCGCCGCGGCCGAGCCCGGCGCGGCGCTCCCCGACGCCCTGCACGGCGCGATCTCCGAAGCGCTGGCCGTGCCGGACGACACGGCGGCGGACGGGCTGCGGCAGACCCGCGGGCTGCTCCGCGCGGCGGTCGACGACCCGGCGCTGCGGGCGGTCTGGTACCGCGTGAACCAGGAGTCCGAGGACAAGCTGCGTCCTGTCGTCGCGGAGCTCGCGGGCGCGGGAACGGGTGCGGGCGCGGGCGCGGGCGCGGGCCCGGAGCAGCTGGCGGTCCGGGTGGCCGCGGCCGCCGCGACGGCCGCGATCCGGATCGCCCTGGAGACCTGGGCGCAGACGGACGCGGACGTCACGGGCCCGGGGTCCCCCGCGGACCTCGCGGCGCGGTGCCTGCGGGAACTCATGGGCGGGACGGGGCCGCTGACGCGGACCGAGACCCCGGACTGAGGCGAGCGGACTGAGGCGAGCGGACTGAGGCGAGCGGGCCGCTATGCGGCGTCCGGCTGCGGGCGCGGTTCCGGCCTCGGCTCCGGCTGCGGGACCGCCTCCGCCACCGGTCCCGGCGCGAACACCATCAGCGTCACGTCGTCCCGTACGCGCCCCGCGTAGTCGAGCACGTCCGCCCACACGCGCTCCGCGAGCCCGCCCGGCTCCTCCGACAGCGCCGTGTCCGCCCGGAGCATCGCGGTGAGGCGCTCGGTCAGCGGGTAGAACGCGCCGGACGCGTCCCGTGCCTCGCCCACCCCGTCGGTCAGGCCGAGCAGCAGGTCACCGGCGCGCAGCGGCACCGTGAGGCCCTCGGGCGGGGCGAGCCCCGCGATGCCGAGGCCGAGCGGCGCCCCGGACGGCACGTCCAGCTCGGTGACCTCGCAACCGCGGAGCAGCAGGGGCTGCGGGTGCCCGCAGGAGACGATCCGGACGACGGAGGCGTCGTCGGGGAACTCCAGGAGCACCGCCGTCGCGAACAGCTCCGCGTGCTCCTGCCCGGCCGAGTCCACGACGAGTCTGCGGTCCAGCTGGGCGGCGACCCCTTCCAGGTCCGCCCGGTCGAGGACCGCTTCACGGAACGCCCCGAGCAGTGCGGCGACCGTGCCGACGGCCGCGAGCCCGTGCCCCTGCACGTCGCCGATCAGGGCGCGTACTCCGGAGGGCCCCCTGCGTACGTCGAAGAAGTCGCCGCCGACCAGCGTCTCGTGCTGCGCCGCCTCGTAGAGACCCGCGCACCGCACCCTGCCGACCTGCTCCTGCAGCGGTGGCAGGACGGCGAGCTGGGCCGCCTCGGCGACCGTGCGGACCGTGACGAGCTGGGCCTCACGGCGGCTGCGCACCCAGGCGAAGAGCACGCTGAGCAGCGCGATGAAGCTGATCGTCAGCTCGTCGCTGTTGCCCGGGTGGCCGAGGTCGAAGACCGGCAGGGAGAGGAGCGCGAGCACGACGGCGCCGACGAGGGCGGTCAGGGCGGGCCCGTACGACAGGGCGGCGAGCGGCGGGACGGCCGCGATCAGGAAGCTGAGGTCCAGCGTTCTCGGGGTGAGCAGCTGGACGAGGGTGATCGCGAGCAGGAGCAGCGGCGGGGGCCAACGCACCCAGGGCGGCGGCGGCGTGCCGCGCAGCAGCCAGTCGCGCTGGTCCGCCTCGCGCCGTCTGGCCTCAGCCCTGATCATCTCTTCACGCTCCTACGCGCACGGCGCCCCCGCACGCCGGGCCGGTCCGTCGGGTGCCGCACACCCGGCGGACCGGGCTCGTCGAGGGCGGGTCAGAGGGGGCGTCCCATGAGGACGTCGTCGACGTACGCGCCCTCCAGCAGGAACTCGCCGGGCAGCACGCCCTCGATGACGAAGCCCTCCGCCTCGTAGAGCTTGCGGGCCGGAGTGTTGTGGCCGAGCACGCGCAGGGTGATCCGGACCGCGCGCTGGCGGCGGGCCTCGTCCATGGCCGCCCGGATCAGCCGTCTGCCGATGCCGCGGCCGCGGACCTCCTCGGCGACGGCGAAGCCCTGGATCTGGCGCACGTGCGCGTTGGCGAGCAGGGGGGTGGGGTAGCCGAGCTTCACATAGCCGACGAGCCGCCCTTCCACCTCGGCGACCAGGTGGTCATGGGGCCCGAAGCGGTCGTCGAAGAAGGGGTCGTACGGAGGCTGGGGGCGGGGCTGGACCGCGTGGAGCGTGGACCAGGTGGCGCGGTCGAGACGGGCGAGGGCGTCGTCGTCCTCGTGCAGTGCGGTGCGTATGTGCAAGTCCGGCATGGCGCCACTGTACGGCGGCGGGGCGCGCGCCACCCCGGGTCTGCGGGGCAGGCACGTTCCCGGTTCCACGGGGCAGGATGGGGGCCATGGAAACCACACAGTCGCGCGTCGCCGTGGCGGGCGCCTCCGGGCTCATCGGTACGGCGCTCACGCGCTCCCTCGCCGCCGACGGGCACGAGGTGGTGCGTCTGGTGCGCAGGGCGCCCCGCTCCAAGGACGAGGTGCGCTGGGACCCCAAGGAGCGGTACGTCGACACGGCCGGGCTCGCGGGCTGCTCCGCGGTGGTCAATCTCGCCGGTGCGGGCATCGGCGACCACCGCTGGACGGCCGCCTACAAGCGGGAGCTGCGGGACAGCAGGGTGCTCGGCACGGAGACGCTCGCCACCGCCGCGGCGTCGCTGGACGAGCCGCCGCGGGTGTTCGTGAACGCCAGCGCGATCGGCTACTACGGAGACACGGGTCAGCGCGCGGTCGACGAGAGCGCCCCTGCCGGGGAGGGTTTCCTGCCCTCGCTGTGCGTGGAGTGGGAGGACTCGGCCGCCGCCGCGCGGGATGCCGGGATCCGGACCGTGCTGGCCCGCAACGGCCTGGTGATCGGCCGGGAGGGCGGGGCCTGGGGCCGTCTCTTCCCGCTCTTCAAGGCGGGGCTCGGCGGCCGTCTCGGCAACGGCAGGCAGTACTGGAGCTACATCTCCCTGCACGACGAGGTGGCCGCGCTCCGGCACCTGATCGACACGGAGACGCTGTCCGGGCCCTTCAACCTCACGGCGCCCGAGCCGCTCACCAACCGTGAGGTGACGGCCGCGATGGGGCGGGTGCTGCACCGGCCCGCTCTCCTGCCCGCGCCCGCACCCGCGCTGCGGCTGGTGCTCGGGGAGATGGCGGGGGACGTCCTCGGCAGCCAGCGGGTGCTGCCGACCCGGCTCCTGGACTCCGGCTTCGCCTTCGCGTTCCCCGCCATCGACGAGGCGATCAGGGCCGCGCTGCGGTGAACCCCCGGAGCGCCCCGGAGAGCCCCGGCGGGCCCCGGAGGGGGCGCAGTCTCCGGCGTACGCCCTTGACAGAAAGCGATCGATTTCCTTTCGCAGCATGACCACTGTGCGACCTACGTGCGACCGTGCCCGGTTCGTGCGCGACTGCCTCTGACCGGAACCGCTCCTACCCTCGTGCCCAACGCGGGTATTCGGAGCCCTGTTGGGGGCATCAGCACCTCACCAGCCGCGCGACCTCGGGAGGGGCACGTGCCAGAGCATGCGCACCATGCGGATGTCGTCATCGTGGGAGCCGGGGCCGCGGGGCTCTCGGCAGCACATCGGCTGACCAGCGCCGGTGTAACGACCGTCGTCCTGGAAGCCGCCCCTTACGTCGGCGGCAGAATGTCGACCGAGAAGGTCGACGGGTTCCGGCTGGACAGGATCGGCCAGCTCCTCACCACCTCGTATCCGGAACTGCGCCGGACCCCGGGGCTCGACTCCCTCGTGCTGCGCCCCTTCGCGCCGGGCCTCCTGGTGCACAGCGAAGGGCGCCACCACCGGGCGGCCGAGCGCCTGCCCGCACGGAGCGCAAGGGGCGCACTCACTACGGCACGCGCCCTGGCAAGCGCCCCCCTCGGTCCGCTGGCCGCACGGGCGCCCGGGAGGGCCGCCTCCGGCACACCCCCTCGCCCCGCCCCGCTCGGCACGCCGCTCGACCAGGCCCGGCTCGGCACCGCCCTGGCCCGCCTCGCCGCGACGCCCGTCGACCGCCTCCTCACCCGGCCCGAACTCCCCGCGGCGGACGCCCTCTTCGCCCGCGGACTACCCTCCCGCACCATCGACGGATTCCTGCGCCCGCTGCTCTCCGCGCTGCTCTGCGACCCGGGCCTGACCACGTCGAGCCGGTGCGCTGACCTCGCCCTGCACGCCTTCGCGCGCGGCCGCCTCTGCCTGCCCGAGGGCGGCGCCGAAGTCCTGCCGGAGCGCCTCGCGGCCACTCTGCCGCCCGGCGTGGTCCGCACCGGCGTCCGCGTCACCTCGGTCTCCACGAGCTCCGTCGGGACCGCCGAGCACGGCGACTTCCCGTGCCGCGCCGTCCTCCTGGCCACCGACGCGCGCGCCGCCGCCGAGCTCCTTCCCGGCCTGCGCGTACCGCCGTTCCACGAGGTGACGGTGGTCCACCACGCCGCGCCCGAACCGCCGCTCGACGGACCCGCGCTGCTCCTGGACGCGGACCGCGCGGGCCCGGTCGCGCACACGGCGGTCATCAGCCAGGTGGACCCGTCGCGCGCACCCGCAGGCCGGGTCCTCGTCTCCTCGACCGTCCTCGGCCCGCCGCCGGAGGAGTCCGCCGTCCGCGCGCACCTCGCCGCGCTGTACGGCACGCCGACCGACCGCTGGGAGCAACTGGCCGTCCACCACACCCGTGAGGCCGTCCCCGCGATGCCGCCCCCGCACGACATCCGGCGGCCCGTGCGCCTGCTCTCCGGGCTCTACGTCTGCGGGGACCACCGGGACACCAGCACGGTCCAGGGCGCCCTGCACTCGGGGCGGCGCGCGGCCCACGCCGTCCTCACGGACTTCGGCATCGCCCCCTCGTACACCCAGGAGACGCTGCCCACCGCAGCCTGACTCATCCGATCTATTGTCCCGCTCCCCCGGAAGCCCTCGCGCCCCCACGCGGGGGCTTCCTTCTGCCCGCCGCCCTGCCGCCAGCCCCTGCAACTTCCCTTGCCACTGCGGTAGTACGCGGCTACGGTCCCAGCCGGGTCGCCAAGCAGCGGGAGGACCGAAGTGCGTCGCACCTTGCCGGTGGTATCGCTCATCCTCGCCCTATTCATAGGAGCTATAGCCTTGCCCTCCGCCCAAGCAGACGCTCCACACCCTCCCCCCACTCCACGCGAGGAGGCGGCCGGTGCGGCCGCGCCGCCCTACGTCGTCCCCAGGCCCACCGACTGGACCGCGCTCGACGGCCACACCTCTCTCACCCGCGCCACCCGCATCCTCATCGACCCGCGCACCGCCTCCACCACCGCGCTGCCCGCCGGACGCGCCGAACTCCCGGGCCCGGCACGGCAGTCCGTGCGCCGCCTCGCCACCCAGCTGCGTACGGAGATCGAGCAGGTCACCGGCTTCACCCCGCGCATCACCGACACCGGCCGTCCGGCGCCCGCCGACATCGTGCTCACCCTCACCGAGAAGGGGGCGCCCGGCGCGGAGGGCTACCGCTTCGACAGCAGGGGCCCCGTCCGCATCGAGGCCGCCTCCACCCACGGCCTCTACTACGGCACCCGCACCCTCCTGCAGCTCCTGCGCGCCACGGCCGACGACCACCGCCAGGTGCCCCGCGCCACGGCCACCGACCGTCCCGCGCAGGCGATCCGCATGGTCCACCTCGACGCGGGCCGCAAGTACTGGCGGATCCCGTACCTGGAGAACCTGATCCGCCGCATGGGCGACCAGAAGCTCAACACGCTGCTGCTGCACCTCTCCGAGTCGGAGGGCTTCCGCCTCGACAGCCCGAAGTTCCCTGGCCTCGCCGACCCGGAGCACAGCTACAGCCGCGCCGACATCGAGCACCTGAAGGCCTTCGCCGCCCGCCACCACGTCCAGCTGATGCCGGGGCTCGAACTCCCCGGCCACGCCACCGTGATCAGTCAGGCCTTCGGCATCGGCTTCGGCTCGGGCCCCTCCCCGTGCACGGGCGCACACACGCACTCCCACCTCACGCCCGACTGGATCATCGACATGACCAGCGACAAGGCGGTCGCGAAGTCGAAGGAGATCGTCGACGAGTTCACCGGGTGGTTCGACGCGCCGCTGTTCTCCATCGGCGCGGAGGAGGTTCCTGTGCAGCTCGCCGAGTGCCCGCGTGTGAAGGACCACCTGGCGTCGTCGCCCGACGTCTCCACCCTCGGCGACCTGCTCAACCGCTACATCAACACCCTGGACGACGTGGTCGCTTCGCACGGCAAACGCACCGCCGTCTACAACGGCTCCGAGCACCTGCCCGCGCCCCAGCAGAAGGTGCACGCCCCGGTCGTCTTCCTCACCTGGGAGGGCACGGGCGCCGAGCCGGAGATCCCCGGCCACGACGAGATCGCCATCGGACCGTTCTACAACACCCCGAACAACTACCACCACAAGTACCCGGACGAGCCCTGGATGTACGACAGCTGGGCCCCCAGCACCGCCCCGGACATGCTCGGCTCCGGCGTCACGAACTGGGCCGACTACAACTTCTGGGCCGACGACGGCTACTTCGAGCAGCACATGGCGGGCGCCCGGGCGATCCTCGCCGACCGCGCCTGGAACAGGTCCGCGACGCCGGACGCACCGGCCGACTTCCGCGCCCGCACCGCCCGCATCGGCGACCCTCCTGGCACCACGCCCGCCCCCGTGCCGCCCCGCGTCGAGGGCAGGCCGAGCCACCACTGGACCTTCGACGACGCGGCGTACCCCAAGGGCTGGACGTACGCGGGCAGTCCCGGCAACACGATCTTCGCCGAGGACAGGGCCGGTGACCTGCCCGGCACCTCGTACATCATCGACAACCCGACGCCCGTGCCGGGACCGCGCGGTCAGGCCTGGCGCTTCGACTCCGACCGGGACGGCGTGGGCTTCGGGGGCCTGGACGTCGCCGAGCCGTGGACCGTCTCGGTCCGGGTCCGCGCCACCTCACGGACCGCCGACCAGGTCCTGCTCAGCTCCAAGGCGGGCGCCCTGAAGCTGATGCAGTACGGCACGGGCCGGGTCGGCTTCACGCGGTACGGCGAGGCGGACCACAGCTTCGACTTCACCCTGCCGCTGGACCGCTGGACGCGGCTGACGTGGGTGACCACGCCGGGCAGCACGACGCTGTACGCCGACGGGGAGCGGGTCGGCTCCGTCGCCGCCTCGATCCCCCTGCCCCTGCGCTCCATCGGCACCGAGAAGGCGAGCCTGCGGGGCGACCTCGACGAACTGGTCACGTGGGACGAGGCGTTGAGCCCCGCCGAGGTCGCCCGCCAAAAGTGAGCGACCGGGGCGGGGCCCGCCCTCACCCGAGCGCCGCGACCCGGTCGCGGTACCCGCGCACGGGCGCCGCGTCCCGGTAGGGCTCAAGCCGACGCTCGAATTCGCGTACGTACTCGTGCGCCCGCGCAGACCGCATCTCGCCCGCCGCCTGCGCGGCCTCGGAGCCCAGCTGGCAGGCCGTCTCCAGCTCACCGAGGCCGAGCCGCGCGGTGGCGAGCACCACCCGGCAGAAGAGACGGCTGCGCGCGAAGGCGGGGGCGCGCAGCTGCAGGGAGCGCTCGGCGTGCTGGGCCGCTGCGCGGTACTGCTGCAGGTCGCGGTAGCTGTGCCCGAACTCGTCCGCCAGCTGGGCCTCGTCGAAGAACCGCGCCCAGTGCGGCACTTCGTCGCCCGGTCGCGCCGCCTCGAGCGACCGCTCGGCCCGCACGAGGGCGGCCGTGCAGGCCCGCACCTCGCCGAGCACGCCGTGGCCGCGCGCCTCTGCTGCGTACAACAGCGACTGCACGACGTGCGGCGCCGAGGAGCCGACGCCCTGCTGGGCCACCCGCGCGAGCTGCACGGCCTCGCGTCCGTGGCCGAGGTAGACGGCCTGACGGCTCATCGTGACCAGGACGTAGGAGCCGTAGGCCCGGTCGCCCGCCGCCTGCGAGAGGCGCAGCGCCTGCACGTAGTACCGCTGGGCGAGGCCGTGGGCCGCGATGTCGTACGAGGTCCAGCCCGCGAGGCGGGTCAGGTCGGCGGCGGCCGCGAAGAGCCTGCGCCCGGCCTGTTCGCCGTAGACACCCCGGAGCATCGGCTCGGCCTCGTGCTCCAGATAGCGGACGAGGGCCTGGCGGGCGTGCCCGCCGCCGTAGGCGTGATCGAGGGCGCGGAACAGCTCGCCCACGGAGCGCAGCGCCGCGATGTCCCCGCTGCTGACCTTCAGGCCGGGGCCGCGCTCGGGTCCCTGGCGCTGCCGGGGCACGCCGGGACGGCCCTGCACGGGTACGCGCACATGGGCCGGGTCGACGTCCCCGCGGCCGACGCGTTCGTCGGCGCGGCCGATCAGCCAGTCCCGGCTGGGCACCACGAGCCCGGCCGGGGTGAAGGCGATCTTCCGCAGTTCCGCATGGCTGCCGGAGTCCTTGCGCCACAGTCCGCCGACGATGTCGACGGCCTCCTCGGGAGAGGCGGCGAACTCAAGACCCGCGTAAACCGGGGCGCACGCGTCGAGCCCGAGGTCCTGGGCGGACAGGCGGCGTCCGAGCCGTCTCGTGAAGACCTCGGCGATCAGCGCGGGTGTGGTGCCTCTGGGCTGCTGACCGCGGAGCCAGCGGGTCACCGATGTCTTGTCGTAACGCAGGTCCAGGCCATGTTCAAGGCCCAGCTGGTCGACGCGGCGGGCAAGGCCCGCATTGGAGAATCCGGCTTCCGAGATGAGCGCGGCTAGCTGGCGGTTCGGGGTGCGCTGCGGGGGTCGTTCCGTCATCGGCTGTGCGGTCTCCTGCCTTTCGGGCCTGCCTTGAGCAGCCCTTATGGCCTCGTGAACGGCGTGAATGTAGCGGCGATAACAGTCCGTGAGCGCTCCTTCACGCGTCATTCATCCGATCGTGTGAGTAACCCGGGCCGAAGTTGCCGCCGAAGGTGGCCCGTACAGTGGCAGGGGCGCGATGTGTGCACGGTGAACGTTCAGGGAGGCACCTGCCGTGAGTGAGTTTCGGTTCGTCCGGCTGGGCTTCGGCCCGGACTCCGTGGAGTACCAAGAGGCGTGGGACGAGCAGCGCCGCGTGCACGCCGCCCGCTTCGCCGACGAGGTCCCGGACACCTGCCTCCTCCTGGAGCACCCGCCGGTCTACACCGCGGGCCGCCGCACCGAGGACAGCGAGCGCCCGCTGGACGGCACCCCCGTCGTCGACGTGGACCGCGGCGGCAAGATCACCTGGCACGGCCCGGGCCAGCTGGTGGGCTATCCGATCCAGAAGCTGCCGCGCCCGGTGGACGTCGTGGCGCACGTGCGCCGCCTGGAGGAGGCGCTGATCCGCACGTGTGCGGAGTTCGGCCTCGAGACGACGCGCATCGAGGGGCGCAGCGGCGTCTGGGTCCTGGGTGATCCCCGACAAGAAACAGAGCAGCGTCCGGCGCTCGGCGGCCTGTCCCTGGACTTCGACCCGCGGCTCCAGGACGACGAATTCGACGCACGCTTCAACGGCCCGGAGTACGCGCCCTCGAACGCCGGTCAGCGCCGCGAGGACCGCAAGATCGCCGCGATCGGCATCCGCGTCGCCAAGGGCGTGACGATGCACGGCTTCGCCCTGAACGTGAACCCGGACAACACCTGGTTCGACCGGATCATCCCGTGCGGCATCCGCGACGCGGGCGTGACGTCCCTCTCGTACGAGCTGGACCGCGCGATCACCATCGCCGATGTGCTGCCCGTCGCCGAGCGGCACCTGCGCGACGTACTGGAGAACGCGGAGCTGAAGCCGCGCGACGTGGAGCCCGCCTCCGCATAGATCCACCCGGGCTCGTGGGAATGCACCCCCTTGGCCAGAGGTTGGCCAGAAGTAAGCCCAACGACATCACGGGCGTACCCTGGTGTGCGCCGCAGAATCGAAGTTACGCCAGCTAATAGGGAGCCGATGTGTCCGCAGTCGCACCCGACGGACGCAAGATGCTGCGCCTGGAGGTCCGGAACGCCCAGACCCCCATCGAGCGCAAGCCCGAGTGGATCAAGACCCGGGCGAAAATGGGCCCCGAGTACAACGCCCTGCAGAAGCTCGTGAAGAGCGAGGGCCTGCACACGGTCTGCCAGGAAGCGGGCTGTCCGAACATCTACGAGTGCTGGGAAGACCGCGAGGCCACGTTCCTCATCGGCGGCGACCAGTGCACCCGGCGCTGCGACTTCTGCCAGATCGACACCGGCAAGCCGCAGGCCCTCGACCGCGACGAGCCCCGCCGCGTCGGCGAGTCCGTCGTCACGATGGACCTGAACTACGCCACGATCACCGGCGTCGCCCGCGACGACCTGGAGGACGGCGGCGCCTGGCTGTACGCGGAGACGGTCCGCCAGATCCACGCCATGACGGCCGAGCGCGCCGAGGGCTACACCAAGGTCGAGCTGCTCATCCCGGACTTCAACGCCGACCCCGACCAGCTGGCCGAGGTCTTCTCGTCCAAGCCCGAGGTCCTCGGGCACAACGTGGAGACGGTGCCGCGGATCTTCAAGCGGATCCGCCCCGGCTTCCGGTACGAGCGCTCCCTCGAGGTCATCACCAAGGCCCGCGAGGCCGGTCTGGTCACCAAGTCCAACCTGATCCTGGGCATGGGCGAGACCCGCGAAGAGGTCAGCGAGGCGCTGCGCCAGCTGCACGAGGCGGGCACGGAGCTCGTCACGATCACCCAGTACCTGCGCCCCACCCCCCGGCACCACCCCGTCGAGCGCTGGGTGAAGCCCGCCGAGTTCGTGGAGCTGAAGGAGGAGGCCGAGCAGATCGGCTTCTCGGGTGTCATGTCGGGCCCGCTGGTCCGCTCCTCGTACCGCGCGGGACGCCTCTACCAGATGGCGATCGAGAAGCGCGGTTCGTACGTGGCGTCGCAGGCGGTGTGACGCAGGCACATGCCCCGCGCCCACACACTGTGTGAATCGGCGCACAAGCTCCTACCGACCAGTAGTGGCCGTAATGACGCGGCCCATACGATCCCCGCAGGTGAACGGGACCGTATGGGCCGCGTCAGCGTTTTGGGCCCCCGCATCAAGGTTTCATCGGCGTTTGACCACTCGGTCACGCCCTGGTAACACCAATCAGTGACCCTGGTACTACCGCACGTACAGCCTTACCCATAGCCGCTCCCCCCACCCGAGCCGCTCTCCAGGAGGGCCCCATCATGCAGGCCGCGCCCGTTCGCGCCACCGCCATCCCGTCCGTCGCCGACGCCCTGCGCGCCGTCGAGTCGCTGCTGATGAGCGGCGGCCAGCGCACCGCACGGCGCAATGCCTGGACCTCCGTGCTCGAGGACCGGCGCCGTGCCAAGGACCGGGTCGAGGCGCTGCGCGTGCTCGAAGAGGCCGTGACGACAACCCGCACGTCGTAGACGTCTCCGGAGCCACGTAGACTCACGGCATGGCGAGGAAGGAATCCACCGCGGCGGATGCGGCCGCGGAACCGGGGCGACTCAAGCAGATCGCTCTGACCTACAAGATGACCCGGCGGGCCGACTCCAAAATCGGCCTCATCATCGCGGCTGTGGGAATCGTCACCTTTGGTGTCTTCCTCGCGATCGGCTTCTGGCTCGGCCACCCGGTCTACCTGGGCATTCTCGGCTTCCTGCTCGCCTTCCTCGCGATGGCGATCGTCTTCGGACGCAGGGCTGAGCGGGCCGCCTTCGGGCAGATGGAGGGCCAGCCCGGCGCGGCGGCCGCGGTGCTCGACAAGATCGGCCGCGGCTGGACGACGACCCCCGCGGTCGCGATGAACCGCAGCCAGGACGTGGTGCACCGGACCGTCGGCAAGGCAGGCATCGTCCTGGTCGCCGAGGGCAACCCGAACCGCGTGAAGGGCCTGCTGGCCGCCGAGAAGAAGAAGATGGCACGCATCGTGGCGGACGTCCCCGTCCACGACGTCATCGTCGGCACCGCGGACGACACGGTCTCGCTGAAGAAGCTCCGCACGACGCTCCTGAAGCTCCCCCGCGTCCTCACGGGCCCGCAGGTCACTGCGACGAACGACCGGCTGCGCGCGATGGGGGACCTCATGTCCAACATGCCGCTCCCGAAGGGACCCATGCCGAAGGGCATGCGGATGCCTCGCGGCGGCCCGAAGGCGAAGTAGCCCATTTCCTTCTACGTCGATGAGGGCCCCGGAACCGATCGGTTCCGGGGCCCTCATCGTCGTCATGACGAGACACGGCAGCCTGTTGGTGGTCGCCGCCCGCGATTCAAGGTGTGCCCATGCCGCCGAAGAGCGCGTGGATGACGCGGTCGGCGTACTCGCGGGTCAGCGGCTCCTGAGTGATCAGGAACTGGAAGTAGAGCGGTCCGGAGAGGATCGCCATGGCCAGGCTCAGGTCGAAGGCGGGCGACAGCTGACCTTGCTCCTGCGCCGCCTTCAGCCGGGCGACCGTCTTGTCGGCCTGTGGGGCGATGAAGCGCTCATTGAGGGCGGCGGCGACCTGAGGGTCGTTCTGTGCCTCGCCGACCAGGGCTTGATAGAGCGGGCCGAAGGGCGGGCTGCCCAGCAGGTCGATGGCCGCGTGCATCTGCGTGCACAGGTCGGCCACGATGTCGCCCGTGTCGGGGAAGTCCAGGCTGGACTGGTGCAGCGACAGCAGTGAATCCAGGAGCAGGGCCCCCTTGGAGGGCCACCTGCGATAGACGGTGTGCTTCCCCGCGCCGGCCCGGGCCGCGATCGCTTCGATGCTGAGCTTGGCGTAGCCGATCTCCTGGCCCAGTTCCAGCGTCGCCCGCATGATGGCTTCGGTCCGGGCGGCACCACGGTGGGGAGTCGTCATACCGCCACCTTACCGGCACGGCACGTGCCGTGCTTGACGAAGGATGGACCTCTGCGCTCTGCTATGCGGCACGACACGTGCCGTTCTACGCGCGGTTCTGCGCGCAAGGAGATCCATGATGAGAAACGGAAACACGGGCCGCGAAGGCTTGCCCGAAGCGGGACTGCGTCGACTGCGCGAGGTCCTGGAAGCGCATGTGGAATCCAAGAAGATCCCCGGACTCGTGGCTCTGGTGGGCCGTGGCGAGGAAACCCACGTCGAAGCGATCGGCACGATGCGCCATGACGGTGGCGCGCCGATGCGCCGGGACACCATCTTCCGGATGGCCTCGACGAGCAAGCCGGTCGCGGTCTCCGCGACGATGATCCTGCTGGACGAGTGCCGACTGCGACTTGACGACCCGATAGACCAGTGGCTGCCGGAACTGGCCGACCGGCAGGTACTGAAGAAGCCCGACAGTCCACTGGACGACACCGTCCCCGCGCGGCGCCCGATCACCGTGCGGGACCTGCTCACCTCCACCTGCGGGCTCGGCCTCGACATGACCGCGAAGGACTCTCCCATGATGGGCGCGTACTTCGAGCGGAAGGTCTACGGCGAGAACGGCTGGTTGCTCCCGGCGGTGGAACCGGATGAGTGGATGCGCCGCCTGGGCACGCTCCCGCTGATGTACCAACCGGGAGAGCGCTGGCTGTACAACGTCAGCGACGACGTGCTCGGGGTGTTGGTGGCCAGGGCCACCGGCCAGCCGTTCGAGGCCTTCCTGCGCGAGCGCATCTTCGACCCGCTGGGCATGAAGGACACCGGCTTCCACGTGCCCGCCGACAAGATGCACAGACTGCCGCCGCTGTACGCTCCCGACCCGCAGACCGGCGAGTTGACCGTGGGGGACCCGGCCGAAGGAGGACACCACAGCACACCCCCGGCGTTCCCCTCCAGCGGCGGCGGCCTCGACTCCACCGCCGACGACTACCACGCCTACTTCCGGATGCTGCTCAACCACGGGAAGCACGGCACCGAGCGCATCCTGTCCCGGCCGGCCGTCGAACTGATGACCACCAACCGCCTCACCCCCGAGCAGCAGTCCGCCCGCGAGGCATGGGCTCGCAACGTCGTCCATCTCGCACACGGCACGGGGCAGCACGGCGGCTGGGGCTTCGGGATGGCGGTGCGCACCTACCGGAGCGACTACGCACCCATCGGCCAGTTCGGCTGGGACGGCGGAGCCGGCACCACGACCTACGCCGACCCGCACCACCGGCTCGTCGGCATCCTCCTCACCCAGACCGGGATGTCCACCCCGGACTCGGCACGGGCCATGCACGACTTCTGGACCACCCTCTACCAGGCCATCGACAGCTGACCCGGCGACCGTCCTGCTACGACGATGAGGGCCCGGAACCGATCGGTTCCGGGCCCTCATCGTCGTAGCGGCGTCTTCTGCGCGTGGAAACGTCCTAGATGCCCTAGATCCGGACCTGCACCGCGCGGGCAAGCCGGTCGTGGAGGCCGCGGCCGTCGCGGTCCCAGATCAGGGCCGGGATGACCAGGCACAGCAGGATGCTGCGGACCAGGACCCAGCCGGGGGCGAGCCTGCCGCCGCCCTCGGCGATGACGCGCAGCCGGAAGAGGGCCTTGCCCGGGGTGCAGCCGACCGTGCCTACGGTCAGGACGCTCATGACGAAGAAGATGCCGAGGGCCCAGTTGCCCATCGCCTGCTGGTCATCGCCCGCGAACAGGCCGTATGCGATCAGCATGCACAGGCCCCAGTCCACGGCGATGGCGCCGATGCGGCGGCCCGGGCGGGCGATCGCTCCCGGCCCCTCCTCGGGCAGTCCGAGCTGCTCGCCCCGGTACCCGAAGTCGACACCGGCGTCCTCCGCGGCCGCGCGGGGTCCGGACAGCCACGATCCGATTGCTTGCCTCTTGTCCACCCGTCCACGGTACTGCGGGGCGCCGTGGAGCCGGGTGCGGGGTGGTCGTAACAGTGCACACGGCACCCGGCTCGGTTAACTTCGACGAAACAAATGGGTCATGCTTGAGAAATCCCCCGTCCTTATGGTCGGGTCCCAGCGTGTGCCACCGCACTGGCCGCACAACGAGCTGCAACCCCGTCCCGCCTCGGGCGGGAGTAGGAGGAGTTGGATGTTGTTCCAGAACGCCGACGACGCAAAGAAGTACATCGCGGACGAGGACGTCAAGTTCATCGACGTCCGCTTCTGCGACCTGCCCGGTGTGATGCAGCACTTCACGATCCCGGCGGCGGCGTTCGACCCGGAGGAGGAGCTGGCCTTCGACGGTTCGTCGATCCGTGGCTTCCAGGCCATCCACGAGTCCGACATGGCGCTCCGCGCCGACCTGTCGACGGCGCGCGTGGACCCCTTCCGCCGCGACAAGACCGTCAACATCAACTTCTTCATCCACGACCCGATCACGGGCGAGCAGTACAGCCGTGACCCGCGGAACGTCGCGAAGAAGGCCGAGGCGTACCTGGCCTCCACCGGCATCGCCGACACGGCCTACTTCGGCCCCGAGGCCGAGTTCTACGTCTTCGACAACGTCCGCTTCCAGACGTCGGCGAACGAGAGCTTTTACCACATCGACTCCGAGGCAGGCGCCTGGAACACCGGTGCGGTCGAGAACAACCGTGGCTACAAGGTCCGCTACAAGGGCGGTTACTTCCCGGCCCCGCCGGTCGACCACTTCGCCGACCTCCGCGCCGAGATCTCCCTGGAGCTGGACAAGAACGGCCTCCAGGTCGAGCGCCAGCACCACGAGGTCGGCACCGCCGGTCAGGCGGAGATCAACTACAAGTTCAACACGCTGCTCGCCGCGGCCGACGACCTGATGCTCTTCAAGTACATCGTGAAGAACGTCGCCTGGCGCAACGAGAAGACCGCGACCTTCATGCCGAAGCCGATCTTCGGCGACAACGGCTCGGGCATGCACGTCCACCAGTCCCTGTGGGCCGGTGGCGACCCGCTCTTCTACGACGAGCAGGGCTACGCGGGCCTCTCGGACACCGCGCGCTACTACATCGGCGGCATCCTCAAGCACGCCCCGTCGCTGCTGGCGTTCACGAACCCCACCGTCAACTCGTACCACCGCCTGGTCCCCGGCTTCGAGGCCCCGGTCAACATGGTCTACTCGCAGCGCAACCGCTCCGCCGCGATGCGCATCCCGATCACGGGCTCGAACCCGAAGGCCAAGCGCGTCGAGTTCCGCGCGCCCGACCCGTCCTCGAACCCGTACCTCGCCTTCTCGGCGCTGCTCCTCGCGGGCCTGGACGGCGTCAAGAACAAGATCGAGCCGCCGGAGCCGATCGACAAGGACCTCTACGAGCTCGCCCCCGAGGAGCACGCGGGCGTCGCCCAGGTCCCGACCTCCCTCCCCGCGGTCCTCGACGCCCTGGAGGCGGACAACGAGTACCTGCAGGCGGGCGGCGTCTTCACGTCCGACCTGATCGAGACGTGGATCGACTACAAGCGCACGAACGAAATCGCCCCGATCCAGCTGCGGCCGCACCCGCACGAGTTCGAGCTGTACTTCGACATCTAAAGATCAGGTCCGGGCGACCTGGGTGGGCTCCTGGAAAAATGCGTTGACCTGCGAAAACGCTGCTCGGCAGTGCTCGCTGTTGCCGCTTGATTTCGGCCCTCTTGTGCACCGTGTGTGCACCGCTCGGCTGATTCACTGACGTAGCGTCAGCAACAGTAAGGCCGTCACTCACATCAGGGTGGCGGCCTTACTCTGTAGCGTGCGTCCCGTACCGATCCTCGTCGTGTGGCGGCCATCAAGTAAAAGGGCGAGCTTCAGCCCAGGCGCCGGTGGCATTCTGTGTTGGTGGACATAGCCTTCCCCGGCCAACTGGGCACGGTCGAGCGAGAATCCCGTGCTGCTACGCAAGCACTCATCGAACGTCTGAAGCTCACCGCACCTCATGTGCAGCCGCCGGAGCAACAGGACGTTGCCTTCATACCGGTGACCCGTGCGCAGTGGAAGTCCGTACTGAAGGACGCCGACCTACCCAGGCTTCAGCAGGAAACCGACGAGACGGCCATGGAGATCCTGCTCCTGAGGACCGCCTCCGGCGCGACGGTCGGGAGGCGACTTCCAGAGTTGTTGCAGCGTCTCGGCACGTCGGTTGTCACCCTTAGCTCCGTGGCAGCTGAGGTATCCCGCTTCAGCCCTTCCCGCACCAGCGCGGCTGAGCGACGGTTAGCTGCTGACCTGGCACAAGCAAATCAATGCGAGGTCCAAGCACTGTTCGCCTGCCTCAAACAGGGGTGGCTAGAGGCCGCCTGGGCTCCGGTACAAAGGCATGCTCAAGCGGCCCGAGCAATTGCGCGGGCTCTGGAGACTGCAACCAGCAATCATCATCAGGCCAGCGCTCCTGACGAGGACGTATACCGACGAACACTCGGGCTGTCGGCCGAGGAAGTGGGTCACGGCTCGGGTGTAGCGGTACGAGCTCGTTTGCTGGCTGCCTGGGCGAAGAATCCAAAGAAACTCGATCGTCGGCTACGCCAGAGCATGAGACACGTGATCGATGACCCGCTACCGCTGACGGTGAAACTGCTTAATCACCTTGCCATGCTCGCACTGTCCGACCGTCCTTTGGAGGCGCACCGCGCCACACTCCTATCGCGTGATCTGGTGGTGTCCCATCTCAAGTCAGAACCAGAACTTACGTGTTCGGTGATGGCACGGCACGTCAGTCAAGAACGGGAGTTGCTGTCCTCCCACCGCGGACAGATCTCCTATCGCGATGCCTACAACCGGGCGGAGCACCAGGAAGAGAAGGCGCGTGCGGCCTTGGACATGCATCGAGCTGCGCTGGAAGGCGACGTCAAGCGTACTGCGACTGTGGTCTTGGAACTGTTGGGCAGGACGATCCCAAAAGGGGCCTCTCTCTCGACCATTCGAGACCTGCTCGTGGCCGAGGGAGGACAGTCGCTGTGCCAATTGCTCGCTTCCACGATCCACTCTGATTGGCGCAACGCGAACGCGCACGAAGACTTCCGCTGGGATCCCGTCGACAGCACGCTCGTTCTAGGCAGCCAGCCGACTGACGTGCAGGCGGTATTGGACGCCGTGATCCGAGCCCGCACCATCTGCCACGGGTTCGAGCACGGAGTCGCTGTGGCCTACGCGCAGAACGCATCCTTGGTCAATCGGGGTGTGGAGGAGGAAACTTACGTCAGCCGAGACCTCGCCATACTTCAAGCCGCTGGAGAGGCCAGATTCTCGGTGCTGGACATCCGACGCCATGGCAGTCTCGTACGCCTAGACGTTCCCGATCTCTCCATCAAGGACGTGAGAGAGGCGTTCCGTGCAATTCTGAGGGGCTCCATAGCAGACCCCGGTGTCGAGCGTTGGGAGTTGCGGCAACCCTCACGGGGCCTGCCGCCACTGTGCGTGGACATCACGGGAACACGCGTCGGGCTCCGGCTCTCGGAATCCCTATGGGATAGCGTCGATCCGCTGCCGTTCGCCGAACTCCCCCTGCTGGCAAACGCCATGACCAATGCAGGAGAACCAGCCGAAATCGCAGCATCATCGATTCTTTCTCTGGCTGCAGCCCATGTAGTTGGAGAGCGCGACCGCCTGGCGCGTGCTCTTGCACACGGGGATCCAGCCGCCAAGAAGGAATTGATCAGCGCCACTAGGCTGATCAGCAGCGGCGCCAAGGCTGCAGCCGACTTGCTTGAGAATCAAGCCCGACGCAAGCTGCTGGCCTTTGCCGAAGTTCTCGCCGGAGAGTGCCACCGCCTGGAAAACGCTGCCCCCAGAGACCTCACCCGCGGCTTCGTGCCTGCCGATCGGACCCTGCGCAGGCACGCACCTTGCCTACCGTGGATCGCAGAAGTCGAAGGCTGATCCAACCCTGCTTGGGTCACCAAAGCACTTGTATGACCTCAGTCCCGAAGCTACTGCAGGATGCCCCGTCCTCTCAGTCCAGGCGTTCCATCTGGATGGCGAGGGCACCGAGTGCTTCCTTCTCTGGTGGGTAGATGGCGCGGATGTTGGTGAGCTGCTCAGTGGGAGGCGTGCCGCGACAGGATGATGCAGCCCTGCGGCACCTGTTCGCCTCGGAGGCGATCAACGAGGGCGTCGACATCTACACCTCGCTGATCTGCTCGGCCACGACGACCCAGCCTTAACTCTCCGTCGGTACGTGCACCGCGTGACGGGTGCTGTTGAGAAGGCATGGAAGGCAATCGGGAAGCGGTATCGACTCATCGCATGATGACAGGTGGCGCCTCCAATCTCCTGAGAGCACCCACGGACGAACGTGGCCAGGGTCGCATCACTGGCGCCTCTTCTTCCGTCCGCTTCGAGTCGTCCTTCGGGGCTGAGTGCGCGCAGCGACTGGACCACATTGCTGCGCGTCCGGATTGCGAGGGAAGGGCTTCACATACACAGACACGAGCGCTCCGGCGAGCAACCCCTGTTCCCTTACCACATCGAGTAGTTGAGCTGCCTCGGCAGGCGAAGCCATAATTCGCTGGTGCTCAACGCGATCATGGATGTCAAAGCCGTAGCCGAAATAGACCATCGCGGCGCGGCCGGCCTGTGCCGCATTGCGCCAAGGTCCCGACGTCTGCGCGAATGCGCGAGCTAAGATCGTGCCATCCGCGTGCCCAAGTATTACACCCTGACTGTTCAAGGTGAGGGTCAACTCATCGGCCCAAGGCACCGTGGGTATCGGCCCGATTAAGCGTCGCATCCCCTTGGCGCAAGCCCGCTGAATCTGCAACTCAACCGACTTGCCAGTCTCGGGTGACGTGGCACCGAGCATTGTGATCGGCTGCAGAATCACCAGTGGCCTCGTAGGCGGCAGCCACTGGCGCGCCTCCGGCAACAGCACATCAATGTTCGACGTCCCGTTGAGGACTTCGTAGACAGGGTCGGTTGACAAGGCCAGCACAGCATGGCAGGTAGCTGCTGCGTACGTAGCTGCCAGCATGGGGTCCTGCAAGAGGAGACCGCCATCAGCAGCCATGATGGCTTCCGTTTCTGCCTGATAGTTGCGCTCTACCGTGTCTCCGAGGACTGCTGACATCCGTGACATCAGGCCGCCGTAAATGCGCTCCCACACACTGCTGGGGTCATGCGGATCCGTGAAGGTCTTGTCACTAAGCTGTCCCATCAGCTCCAAGAACCCGCTGCCCTGGGCATCCCCTTTCATGGCCCGCCAGCCGTCGTACACCACCTGAAGCAGCAGGAACCGTGCATGATCAGTAGCTGTCTGGAGTGCCGGATTTTCACGTATGCCGGTCTCTTCCCAGAGGCGCCCGAGTAGTTCGACCGCCTGCTGCTCACCCGTCACTACCCATTTCCAGGCACATTGGCAACCAATGTTATGCACGAGATGGTGGACGGCGAACCCGTATAAGGTCCGAGAACCTGCGTAAGGCAGGAAGTCAGTGAGCGCAGCATTCGCTTCCTCCCACTTGTCCTGCATAACAAAAGCCTCAACGAGCAGACGCTTCAAGTCCGCCGTGGTAGCTGCCCAGGGGTTGGGGCTCTGAGCCAGCGCGGTAGTGATTGCCTGCTCAGCGCGGTCAGCAGCACCGCTACTCAGCAGGTCTTGGATGTTGGTGAGATCCTTGACCGCCTGCGATGCCTCGGTGGGCGGCAACCTACGGGCCACTGCGCAGAAGCCCTTCAGCACCTTGGCTAGACCGTCGTCCGAGGCAATACGTGTCTGGGTCTGCAGCATCAGTAACGCCTCGGTGGCGAGGTCGGCGATTGCTGGGCCCAAAGGGTCAGGAAGCTGCTGGAGGTAGGCAAGTACAGGGCGCAGGTGGGCAGTGAGCTTTTCAGCGGTATCGGTGTGCTGGCGTAACTGAGCGATGCGCGCCAGAACAGTATGCGCCTGGGCTGCCAAGCTCCTATCCGGATCACCAGACCGCCGCAGCCACTCTAGCTCCAGCTCCAGCAGCCTCTGCGCAGCATCGTATTG
The DNA here is from genome assembly GCF_040609235.1 of Streptomyces sp. NPDC004732. Classification (NCBI taxonomy): domain Bacteria; kingdom Bacillati; phylum Actinomycetota; class Actinomycetes; order Kitasatosporales; family Streptomycetaceae; genus Streptomyces; species Streptomyces sp. NPDC004732. The sequence goes on along the minus strand of NZ_JBEXJR010000016.1, from coordinate 154,519 downwards.
ACCGTGAGCGTGATGGAAGGCGGCGAGGTTGCCCATGAGTAGCGACGTGTACAAGTCCGCTACCTCAGCTGCCTCAATGTGCCGGACCAACGCTGCCGCGTGCTGGGCCAGTTCCCAGGCACGCTCCGCTTGTCCAGTGTGCATGGCCCCGCGAAGCCAGCGGTCGGTGTGGCTTGCCACTAGCGGCAATCCATCAGAGGCGGTTTCGGATAGTCGCAGACGCTGCGCCAGGATCACCTGCAGCACCGCGTTCATCGACAGGGTGTCCTCGCTACCGGGAAACGCTTTCACGCGTGCCGGCAGCGGCTCGTCGTACCGCACGAGGGAGACATTGAGCAGCTCGCGGATCACTTCCCTGACTGGGGTATGCGTCTCGTCGAACACGGCCCATCCCGGTGCTGGCGGCAACTCCTCTGGGGCAATGAACGTTCCCGCCAGGGCTAGATGAACCGGTACCCGGCGCGGGCCAAGCCAGCACAAGGCGGCCAAAGTGTTCAGCGTCTCCCGTAGAAGGTTCCTGGCCCGTGCCCCACTTACGAGGCGTTCAAAGCTCAACGCGACGGCGGCCGCGAGGGTTCGGGGATAACCAGTCGGCACCGAATCCTCATCGTCCGCAGCGCGCATGAGCAACGTATCCGCGTAGATGGCAAGTCGGTCCACACTGATATCGCAGCTGACCAGATAGCCACAAGCGACTTCAATCGCCAACGGCCAGTGCTCCAGCGTCTGCGTCAGCTGTAACAATGGCGCCTGGTGTTCCGTAGCTTCCTGCTCGTTCAATCCCAACCGTAGCCGTAACAGTTGCATCGCTTCGCCGCTGCTCATCGGGCTCAGTTCAATACGTCCCTGCACGCTGCGCCAGTTCCCGCCCAGCGACGTCACAATGACCCGGCCTCGTCCACTGCGCGGCAGCCACGCCGCAGCAGTGCGTGCGTTGGCGTCGTCAAACACCATCAGCCACGGGCCTGGCAGAGACTGCAACTGGGCGTGCACTCGCTCCCGCAACAACTGCGGATCCGTCACCTCGGACGGTTCGCCGGAGCCGGTCAAGTGCGCCAGGACGCGGGCAAACGACGCGATCAACGACTCCTCGGTCTCCGCATCCACCCAATAGATCGCGTCGTAGCGGAATGCCTGATCAGCGATATGAGCTGCTGCCAGGCTGGACTTGCCCAGCCCTGACAGGCCCGTGATGACGCAAATAGCCGCCCTCTCGCAGCCGGTGTCAGGCACGCCGAGGACGTCGCGGATACGGTCCACCAGATCCGACCGCTCTACATCAGGCAGCAACGGCATCTGCCCGTAGATGAGGCCAAAATCCTGTCGCCCCACAGCCGCGAGCAACTCCCCATCGCCCACCAACACGCAGCGCCGAAAGTCCTCTACATCCCAGCAGGCCAGGCCAGGATCCACCGCCCGACGCATGACCTCCGCCACCAAGTACCCCAACACCAGGCCACCGGACCGGTGCGAGAGGCCACGGCCCGCCTGCTCCCGCTGACAACGCAACGCGCTGCTGAGGTCCTCACGCAGCTGCGCTTCATCTCGTCCGTCGAACTCGATCCCCGCTTGCCCCAGACGCTGCCATTGCTGTACCGAGAGCGCCTCGCACAGACCCCACGCTGCCGGGGCCCGTGTCAGCAGCTTCTTGATTTCCTCCTGCAGCACTGCGACGTCATCACCGTGGCGCCGAAGCAACTCGGCGAGCCGCAGGCAGCCCTCGTCCGGAACAGCTGACGTGATCAATCGGTACTCTCGGGCTTCGAAACCGGTGACCAGATGCACCAGCACCGAGATGGCCTCCCGCGCTCGAACCACCCGCGCTGAGCCAGCACTCTTGACCTGCACCGCCATCAGCGAACGACCGGCAGCATCGACCAGGTCAAAGTCGACCGCGTCCACATGCTGCAACGAGACCGTATCCCCGGGGCCTTCAATACGGCATGCAGTGACCTCTGCATCCCTCATGCTGGCTAGCAGCGCCTCCACTGTGCGCAGGTACTGGTACTGGAACCCCCGAGCAGCAACCCGCCCACCATCCAACGCCACGCAACGCCCCCTGTGTCGAAGCCGATCCGTTACATCAGATTACGCACAGCCACTGACAGCACGCCTGTTCTCGGTGAACTCCGACCCTTGGCGGGCGCCAGGGGGTGCACGACGGGGTCAACCGGCCCCCCATCCACAGGTGCACGGCGATCGGAGGATGGCCTTCCCCGAAGAGCTGCTCCGTCTCACCGGAGCCGGACAGGTCGGTGACGACACCTCCGAAGAGGTGCTGCACGCCGCCGTGTACGAGTTCGCCCTCGCCGTCGGCACGGACAACCGGGCATGGGCCGAGACGTGGGAACGGCACCTCAACCAGTACCTCTCCACCGCGGTGGCGGCCGTCCTGGCGTACACCCTGGCGGACGCCGACGGCACCCACGGCACGCTCGCCGGGGACCCAGCCAGGGCGCGCGCGAACATGTGCGAAGTCGTCGTACGCGACCTGTAAGGGCCGCCCGACTCCGAGCCGGAGCCACACGACGAAGCCGCCTTGGACGCATGGCCAAGGACATGGCCAAAGGCCTGCCGCCCCTGCGCCGCGAGGGCATAGAAGGCCTGGAGTGCATCCACGATCTGCTGCACGGCTCTGCCTCCGCCGCCCTGGAGGGCGGGGAGGAATCCGCCTGGCCACACACCGCCGCGCCCGCGCCCTGGTCACATCACAGGGCGGGAGCGTTGTCGTGGACGGCCCGTGCGCCGCCTACTCCATGACGGCCCGCCACGGACGGCAGATGACCTCCCGGAACGTGTGGTGGCACGGGTGGCGTCCCACGTGCTCGAACACCCAGGACTGGGCGGCCAGTACGCCGTGCTCGGACTCTTCGTACGGCTCCGACATGGCAGCCGGACCCGTACCGTCGTCCTCGCAGACGACGCACACCATGCGGCGGGTGATCGGCTCCGCATCCGGTTCGCGGTCCGGGGACAGATGCCATGTCACCTCGCGGGTCAGTGACTTGGTCATGCGCGCCGTCCCTGATCCGTCGCGGTCACGGTGGCGACGTTCACGCGCAGGATCTCGTCCTCGCGCGCGGGGCGAGCGTATTCGGGTCCGCAATCCCACTCGCGGCCCCCTGCGGGGGGCCGAAGCTGAAGGCACCCACCGACGTGATCCATCAGCACGCCCATCCGCTTCCTCGCCTCGTCGATGATCAGCGTGCCGACGGCGTACTCCTCAGCCCTCTCGGGCATCGTTCCGGCCGCGTCGGAGGTCTGGCTATTGTCGGCCATGTCGGTCTGCTCCATTCGGATCGATCACGCCCCGGGGCCGTTCGCGCGGTCGCCGGGGTCTGACCCTTCGATGCTTCGGCAGCCGCGAACAGGGCGGGAGTGGACAGCCGTTGACTAGGGTGGTGACAGCTGGGTCAACGCTTCTGCGGGAGGCCGCCCATGACCGACTTCGCCGTCAGCGCCCGTGCCGCCCTCACGGAGAAAGGCATCTCGATACGCGCCGCCGCCCGCGCGCTCAACTACGACCCCGCGTACGTCAGCCGGGTCCTGAACGGGCGGCAGCAACCATCCGCGAAGCTGGCTCAGGGCCTTGACCAACTCAGCGGTGCCGACGGTGCGCTAGCGGCCCTGGTCAGCCCTGGTCCCTGGTCGGCGATCACTGCGCCACACCCGTCATGGGACGCGGGCCCCGGGTCGGACGATGACTTGGAAGCCCTGGAACTCGCCCGCCGCGTCGAGGCGAGCGACGTCGGCGCGGAGACGCTGGACCGCCTCGAAGCAGCCTTCGACGGTCTGGCCGTGGCATATCAGACGGCCAGGCCCGGTGCTCTCCTCCGAGACGTACGACGGCACTCCGCTTACGTGACCAAGCTCCTGGACGAGCGGAAGACGCTCGCCGAGCACCGTCGTCTTCTCGTGATCGGCGGATGGCTGTCGCTGCTCGGTGCAACCCTTCACGTTGATCTCAAGCAAGGCGCCGCAGCCACGTCCAGGCTGCGGACGGCGGCGCTGCTCGCCCGGCATGCCGAGCACCCCGAGATCCTAGGGTGGGTGTTCGAGACGAAGGCGTGGACGGCGCTCACCGCAGGCAACTACGGACGCGCCGTCGAGCTGTCCCGAGCCGCTCAGGACATCGCGCCACGCGGCAGCTCCGCCGAAGTCCAGTCAGCGGCGCAGGAGGGCCGCGCGCGTGCCCGGCTCGGGGAGAAGAAGGAAGCCCGCGAAGCCATCGACCGCGTACACCGACTGGCCGCGACCCTGGTCATGCGGGCACAGCCGGAACATCACTACGTCTACGATCCACGCAAGGCGACGAGCTACCTGGCGACCACACTGAGTTGGATCGGCGACCCCGCAGCCGAGAGCGCGGCAAAGGAAGTGATCGGGCACACCGCCACCGGCATCGCGCCGAGCGAGTGGCCGCGTCGCGTCGTCTCGGCTCACCTTGATCTTGCACTGACACTGCTCTCCTTGGACCGCCTGGACGAGGCGACGGACGTCGCCAACAAGGCGATCTTGTCCGGGCGTCTCCTGCCCGCGAACTTCTGGCGCGTCTTGGAGATCGTCCGGGCGGTAGAGGCGCGGCAGCTCCCCGAGGGGCGCGACCTCCGGGAGGCCTACGAGGATTTGAGCCCGCAACCTACGTAGCAGCTTCTGGGCGCCGTCTGCGCGCCGAGGTGTCATGTGCACCACTCGGGGTGCGGGCGGCTTTGCCAGCGGATCCGGTGGGTTGGCCTGGCACCTGCGGTTCGTGTCCGGACCGATCGCCGATGGATGGCTACAGTGCTGAAAGGAATGCCGGGTAAACGCGGCATTCCGTCATCATCCGCCCATCACGATCTGTATTCGAGGCGTTTCTTCATGAGCCTGTCCATCCGCAACCAGGTCCCCGGCACCGTCACCTCCGTCACCTCCGGCGAGGTGATGGCCACCGTCAAGGTGCGTCTGGAGAGCGGGCAGGGCATCACCGCCGCCATCACCCTGGAGGCCGTCAAGGAGCTGGGCATCGCCGAGGGGTCGGCCGTGCTCGCGCTGGTCAAGTCCACCGAGGTGGCGCTGGCTACCGGGCCGGTCGCGGGGCTTTCGATCCGCAACCAGATCCCGGGCACCGTCGCCGACATCGCCACCGGCGGCGCCATGGCCTCGGTCAAGGTCGACATCGCGGGCGGCGCGCTCACCGCCGCCATCACCAAGGACGCCGTTGCCGACCTCGGACTGGCCGCCGGTACCTCGGTGGTGGCCCTGGTGAAGTCGACCGAGATCTCCCTCGCCACGGCCTGAGCTCCGCTCAGCCGGACGCGCCGAGTCTGATCCGGGTGATGCCGCTGATGTAGCGGGCCCCGCAGTGGTCGGTCGGTACCACCAACTGGCTGCCGCACCCGTCGAGTTCGTGTCCGTCGAGTGCGGTGGCCAGGAGCACGGGGGCGTTTCCGAAGTCCTCGTCGATCTCGGCCCAGGAGAGCACGGTGGCGTGTCCGTCCTCGCCGGTGATCTCCAGGAGGTAGCGGGAGCGGTCCTTGCGGCGGGTCGGGTCGAAGCCCGGGCCTGCCGTCTCGATCACCTCGCGCAGCAGCGGCCCCTGGAAGGTGTGGCGGCGGGGTCCGCTGGTCGCGCAGTCGAAGGTCACTTCGGCCTTCCGCTCGGGCCAGCGGTCGCGCAGATCGGCGACGCTGAGCCGGGATGGTCTTTCGACCTCTCCCACAAGGGCCAGCTCTCCCACCAGTGCCAGCTCTCCCGCAATCGCCGGTCGGCTCATCTCCGTCCCCCCTCTTTTCCCTCTCCGAGGATGCCCACTCAAGACGCCGTCGAACATGGCAACAATGAGCCGAGTACGGGAGGTTGGGTGGCAGGTGCTGATTCGTTCAAGGCGAGCCATACGCGGTCCCTGGTCAGCGGCAGCTCCGTGAAGCGGTGGCCGGTCGCGTCCCGCAGTGCGTTGGCGAAGGCCGGGGCGACCGGGTTGAAAGGGCTCTCGCTCATCGACTTGGCGCCCAGCGGGCCGATGGCGTCCCGGGTCTCCATGAAGTGGACCTCCGTGGGCGGCACGTCGGCGTACTGCGGCAGCCGGTAGCGGCGGAAGGCGGCCGTCGTGACCTCGCCGCGTTCGTCGACGCGTACGTTCTCGAAGAGCGTGGCGCCCAGCGCCTGGGCCACCCCGCCCTCCACCTGTCCGCGGCACTGCATCGGGTTCATGACCTTGCCCGCGTCGGCGGCGTGCACGCTGCGCAGGATGCGCATCTCGCCGGTGTCCGGATCGACGGCGACCTTGAACCACTGGGCGTTGAACGCCACCGAGCGCGGGCTGCCGCCCCAGTGCCCGTCCGCCGTGAGCTCGCCCTGCGCACCCTGCGCGTGGGCGGCCTCGTGCAGCTCCTTCAGCGTGATCACGCGGCCCGCGCAGTCGAACGCCTCGCCGCCCAGCACGCACGTCAACACCGTGCACTACCGCATCCAGCGCATCGAGTCCCTCACCGGCCGGGACCTGGCCCACCTCGACCACAAGCTCGACCTGTACGCGGCCCTGCAGTGCCGGTGACCGCCGCCGTCACCCCCGGGAGCCGGGCCTGTCGATGTGTACGTTCGTCGACTTCACCCGCGCGGTGACCGTGACCCCGACCTCGATCTCCAGCTCCTCGACGGCCTCACGGCTGACCACGGACACCAGCCGGTGGGGCCCCGACTGGATCTCGACCTGAGCCGCCACGTCGTCGGTGCGCACCGAAGTGACGATCCCCGCGAAGGAGTTGCGCACCGAGGTCAGCACCTCACCGGAGACCGGGTGCATCCCCCGTGCCCGCTCCTTGGCGAGCTCGGCCAGGCTCACGCCGTCGACCAGCCGGTTCCCGGAGTCGTCCCGCTCCGTCCGCAGCTGCCCACCGTCACCCCACCGCCGGACGGTCTCCGAACTCACGCCGAGCAGCCGCGCGGCCTGACCGATGCTGAATGTGGGCACACGGGCACCTTAGGCGCTCGGCGCGCGCGAGACGCGGACAGGGCCGCTCACGCGGCGAACACCGTGCCCAGCCAGTCGAAGGTGCGCTGGTGCCACAGGGCGACCGCGCCTTCGTGGCAGTGCTCGCCGCCGCCCTCCGACTCGGGGAAGGCAATCAGTTCCTTCGGGCAGGTCAGCGCGTCGAAGATGCGCTGCGGCTGGCCGGTGAAGAACTGGTCGTTCTCCGCCTCCAGAACGAGCATCGGGCAGGTGATCCGCTCCGCGAGTCCCTCCATGGTGTAGGCCTTGGACGCCTCGACGAGTCCGTCGGCGTCGGGGACCCCGAGGGTCCACAGGCCGTTGCGGACCAGCCAGCGCGCCGAGACGCTCTGCGCCAGCACGGCTTCCCAGCCGCCGGGGGTCTCGGCCGCGGTCCGGGCGACCGCCTGAAACGTGGGGTGGACGTCGTACACGCCGTCGTGCAGTACGCATGCGGCGATGCGGTGCTCGAAGGCGACCGCCCGTGCGGCGAGGTACCCGCCGAGGCTGGTGCCGATGAGCGTGAGCCGGTCCGTGTCCACCTCGGGCAGGGCGAGCGCGAAATCGACGACCGGGGTGACCACGGCCTCCCAGTCCGGCCGGAAGTGCAGGCCCTGCTCGCGCACGGCGCTGCCCTGGCCGGGACCGTCGAAGGCCAGGACGTGGAAGCCCCGCCGCAGGGCTCCCGCGGCCAGCGCGAAGTAGGCCTCTTCCAGGGTGGAGTCGTAACCGCCGTGGTAGAGCACGGTCGGGCGCGGCTCACCCGAGTCGTCCGCGAGGAACAGATAGCCCGGCAAGGTGGTGTCCTCGTAAGGGATGCGCACGGCACGGGCAGGGACGTCGAGCAGGGCGGCCGCGTCCGCGAAGGCCAGCCGGGACGCCTTCGCCAGTCGCGCGGACTCGGTGTCGTTCGCCGGGTCCGCGCGCCGGTAGAAGTCGGCGGTCCGGTAGTAGTTCGAGGCCCGCAGCAGCGCCTCCCGCGCGCTCACCCGGTGTCCTGCGGTCAGCGCGTCCCGGCCGATGCGCTCGACCCGCGCCGCCGTCGCGGCCCACTGGGCCGACCATGCCTCTTCGTCGCCGTCCGGAATCAGGCGGCAGGTCACCAGGACCTCGCCGAGCTCGGCGCCGCCGTACGTGGCGTAACCGGCAGCCCTCAGCGCCTCGAAGGAGAAGGACTCGTTGTCGTAGAGGAATTTCATCGTCAGTGCCTCCCAGGTGAAGCGGAACGGAACGGTGCCGTTCCGTTCGATGAGGGCGATGCTAGCTCACCGCGGAACGGAACGCACCCGTTCCGTTCATCTATGCTGTGCGGATGGCAGCAGAACGCAGGGCAACCGGCGGCGCGGCCCTGCGGGAGCGGGTGACCGAGGCGATCACCGAGGCGGCCTTCGCCGAACTCGCGGAGAGCGGCTACGAGCGGATGTCCATGGAGGCGGTCGCCCGGCGCGCGGGCGTGGGCAAGGCCGCGCTGTACCGACGCTGGGCATCGAAGCAGGAGATGCTCGCCGAACTGGTCAGGGAAGCGGTGAAGGGCGCGCTGCCGCCGACTCCGGACACCGGAGCCCTGCGCACCGATCTGCGCGAGTTCCTCGGCACCATCCGCAGCCAGCTCACCAACCCGGTGGTGCGCGGCATCGGCCCCGGACTGCTCGCGCAGAGCCGCCACACGAGCGCGCTCGCGGATGTGATCCACACGGGCGTGGCGGCACCGCGCCGGGCGGTGGCGCGCACCATGCTGCAGGCCGCGATCGACCGGGGCGAACTCCCGGCCCTCCTGGACCAGGAACTGGCCGCGGACCTCCTGATGGCACCGTTGGGCTTCCGCCTGCTGATCACGGAGGGGGACAGCGGTGACGCGTACCTGGACCGACTCGCCCACGTGATCGAGGCAGCACTGAAAGCCGCTGCCCGCTAGGGAGTTCCGCACGCGGAAACTCGTCGCCAATGGACAGCAGACGCTCATTCGAGTTTCGGCCGAAGTCGTATCATCTTGATTATCGAATTCGACGCAAGATAAACACCGCGAATTACAGGCAATGACCTCCCCGTTGTTACTTTGATTCCTCCTGAATCAGTTCACGTTCCGTTCTGTTCCTTGGAGGAGTCGGTGGTTCGAGTCTGGGCGGCGGCCGGAGGGCTCGCTCTCGTTGCTACCACCTGCACCTACGTCACCATGGGGCCCGCCGTGGCGACGCAGGGGCAGGGGCAGCGGCAGGGGGAAGAGCCGATCCCTACGCTTTATCTGAAGCAGGAACTGCCGCATCCGTCCTCCACTCCCCCGTCCGGCAAGGACGGCACCGTCATCGCCTCCCGGTTCACCGTCACGGACCGCGCCGGTGCGAAGGTCGGCGGAGCCTTCGAGACGTGTGCCAAAGAGATGGTCGGGGGCAGCGCGGTCACCGCGTACTGCTCCGGGATCATCGAGGTCGAGGACAAGGGGAAAGTCGCCTTCCAGGCATCCCGTGCGGTGTCGGGCGATCCCAAGGACGACCATGCCCTGGTCACCGGTGTGGTCACCGGAGGCACAGGCGCCTATGACGGCGCGGACGGCGAGATGGACCTCACCCCGCCCGCCACCGAGAACGGCACCTGGACGGCCGAGTTCAAGTGACGGCGGAGTGCGGGTGGCGATGTGCGGCGCCCACCTCCGTCCGCATGACAGTGCACCGTGACCTGAACTACCATTTCGAGCAGGGCAGTTGGGGGGCTCCCAGAATGCGCACCCCCACGCGAGTGCGGGCGTGAACGCAGGTGGGAGGCCGAGGTGATCACGGAGCGGCTGCACCGTTCGGAAGCCACCGAGCAGTCCGAGTCGGACGTCCTGGAGCTGCGCCGCGCGCACGCGCCCACCGACGTCAGCGGCAACCCGCACACCGAGGAGCGCGCCGGAGTCCCGCCCCACGCCGTGGCCGCCGCCCTCTCGATCGCGCCGCCGGCCGAGATGGACAATCTGCCGCAGAGCGCGACCGAGGTCTTCGTCGGCCGCTCCGACGACCTGGTGAGCATCCGGCGGGCGCTCGGCGCGGGCGAGGGCGTCATCACCCAGCCGCAGACCCTGCACGGGCTCGGCGGCGTCGGAAAGACCGCGCTCGCGCTGCGGTACGCGCTGACGCACCGTCACGACTACACCGTCATCTGGTGGATCGTCGCCGACAGCCGCGAGCAGGTGGACGCCGCCCTCGCCGACCTCGCCGTCTTCCTCCACCCCGGCTGGGCGCTCACCGCCCTGCCGAAGCAGCAGACGGAATGGGCCCTGCTGTGGCTGCAGGCGCACAGCGGCTGGCTCCTGGTCTTCGACAACGCCGAGGCGCCCGCCGACCTGAATCCCTACCTCGGACGGCTGCACGGCCACGGGCACCAGCTCGTGACCAGCCGCCGCGCCGACGGCTGGCACACCAGCGCCCGGCCCCTCCCCCTCGACGTCCTGGCCTCCGAGTCGTCGGTGAACCTGCTGTGCGGACTCGCCCTGTCCCAGGCCGACCGGCGGGAGCCGACACCCGAAGAGCGGCGGCAGGCCGCCGAACTCGCCGTCGAGCTGGGGCACTTACCCCTGGCGCTGGCGCAGGCCGGCGCCTATCTGCGGCAGACCGGCACGTCCTTCGCCGCCTACCGCGCCCTCCTGAGGGAAGATCCCGCCACGGTGCTCGACACCACCGCGGAGGCCGGCGACGCCACCCGTACGATCGCCCGCATCTGGCGGGCCACCCTGCGCGCCGTCGACCGGACCGACCCGTCGGCGGCCACCCTGCTGCACACCCTGGCCTGGTACGCGCCCGAGGCGGTGCCGCGCCACGCGCTCTCCGCGCTCGCGGACGTCCGCGTCGACGCCGCCCTGCGGCTGCTCGCCGACTACAACATGATCACGCTCACCGAGAGCACCGTCACGGTGCACCGGCTCGTGCAGACCGTGCTGCGCACCTCCGCCCTGACCGCCGGTTCCGTCGCGCGGACGGGCCGCGCGTGGGCCGAGGCCGTCTTGGCCCGTGCGCTGCCCGACGGCCCGCGCGCCGAGCGGGAGGTGCAGGCCCGCTGGCAGGAACTGCTGCCCCACATCCAGGCGTTGGCCGCCACCCGCCCCGTCGGCGTACAGCCCGAAGAAGCAACCGTCCGGCTGTACGAGCGGGCGGCGCGGGAACTGGTCCAGCGCGACCAGAAGGTCCTCGCCGTCCCCCTCCTCGAGGCCGTGGTCGACGGGCTCGTCCTGCTCCACGGGAACGACCACCCGGACACCCTCGACAGCCGCGACGCCCTCGCCGACGCGCAGAGCAGGGACGGCGACCCGCACCGGGCCGTGGCGCTCTGCCGCAAGCTCATCGCCGACCGCGGCCGGGTGTTCGGCCCCGACCACCCGACCACACTGGCCAGCCGTCACACGTACGCGCACGCGCTGCGGAAGGCGGGTGACCATCAGTCGGCGGTCCAGGAGTTCGAGGCGGTCGCGGCGGACCGGGCCCGGGCCCTCGGTCCGGAGCACCGCGACACGCTCGGCAGCCGCGACGGCCTCGCCTACGCGCACCAGACGGCCGGTGCCCACCAGGCCGCCGTCCAGGAGTACGAGGCCGTGGTCGCCGACCGGACGCGGCTCTTCGGCGCCGACGATCCGTCGACGCTCACCAGCCGCAACAGCCTCGCCTACGCCTGCCGTGCCGCAGGCGACCACCGGCGCGCCATAGCCCTCTACGAGGCGGCGATCGCGGACCGCACCCGCGTGCTGGGACCCGACCACCCGGACACGCTCACCAGCCGCGGCTGGCTGGCCCACGCCCAGCGGGTGGCCAGGGACCACCACGCGGCCGTGGACGGTTTCGGGGCCATCGTGGCGGACCGCACGCGGCTGCAGGGGAGCGATCACCCCGACACCTTCGACAGCCGGGGCGATCTCGCGTACGCACGCCAGAGCGCCGGTGACCCGGCCGCCGCCGTACGGGAACTGAGCCTCCTCGTCACGGACCGCTCCCGCGTCCAGGGCGCCGACCACCCCGCGACGCTCGACGGCCGCGAGGACCTGGCGCTCGCCTGCCGGGCCATGGGCGACCACCGGCGTGCGATCGACCTCTACGAATCCGTGCTGGCGGACCGGGTCCGTGTCCAGGGGCCGTCCCACCCGGCGACCCTGGACTGCCGGGAAAACCTCGCCTTCGCCTGCTCGGCAGCCGGGGAGCACGCCCGCGCCATCAGGCTCAACCAAGCCTTGGTCTCGCGGCTAACCCGGACCCGGGGCTCTCGGCACCCTGCCGCGCTCTGGGCACGTGACAACGTGGCCTATGCCTACCGTGCCGCCGGCGACTACGCACGGGCGCTCGCATGGTGCGAGCCCGTCGTCGCGGACGCCACCGAACTGTTGGGTGCCGGGCACCCCACCACACTGGGGTGCCGCGAGCAACTGGCGATCATCCGGCGGCTAGCGGAGCAGTACACCGTTGCCGTCGCGGAGTTCACCTCCCTCACCGAAGACCGTACCCGCGTCCAGGGGCCGGATCACCCCAGCACCCTGAACACTCGCATCGGCCTCTACCATGCCCACGACCTCGCAGGTGACACGGCAACAGCTGTGCGTGGGTTCGAGGAGCTGCTCGCGGATTACGTCCGCCTGCACGGCCCCGACCATCTCGGTGTGCTGAACGTCCGGTCCTGGCTGGCCCTCGCCTGCCGCCACGCAGGAGCGCACCACCGAGCCATCGAGCTGTACGAACAGCTCATCCCGGACCGCGTCCGCATCCACGGCCCGCGCCACCCAGAGGTCCTCACGACCCGTTACTACCTCGCCCTCGCCTGGGACGTCGAGGGCAACCACCGCCGGGCGGCCGAATTATTCAGGGAAGTGGTCGCGGAGCGCACCGAGGTGTTGGGCGCGGACCACCTCGACGTGCTCGGTGCTCGCGGCAGTCTGGCCGACGCCGTCCAGGGAGGCGGGGACCATCCACATGCGGTCGCCCTGTACGGGCAGCTCCTCGACGACTACGTACGCGTCTGCGGCCCGGACCACCTCGCCACCCTGACCTGCCGCAACGACCTCGGCCTCGCGCGCCAGTTGGCCGGTCGGCACACGGAGGCGGTGCGGGACATGGAGGCGCTGGTCGCCGACCGCACCCGCATCCAGGGCGCCGACCACCCCGCAACCCTGATCAGCCGGGCCAACCTCGCCTACGCATGCCGCGACGCGGGCGACCACACCCGTGACATCCGCCTCTACGAAGAGCTCATCGCCGACACCACCCGACTGGACGGCCCGGACCACCCCACCACCTTCGCCCGACGCCGGGCGCTCGCTCGTGCCTGCTGCGTGGCCAGGCAGTACGCCCGGGGCGTGCGTCTCTACGAGGAACTCCGGGACGACCAGAACCGCGTGATCGGCCCGGAGCACGCGAGCACGCTTCTCACCCGGGAGCTCCTGGCGGGTGCCTGGCTGTCCGAACGGCTGCACCACAAGGCCCGGCGGGAAAACGACGCACTCGTCGCGGACCGCACCCGCATCCAAGGCCCGTCCCACGCCGACACGCTGATCAGCCGGGCCAACGTCGCTTACATTTGTCTGTGCGCGGGGGACCACCACCACGCTGTGTCCCTCTACGAACAGCTCGTCGACGACCGCATCCGGATCCACGGTCAGGAACATCCGAATGTGCTCGGCAGTCTCGGAGATCTGGCCGCTGCCGTCCGCGCCTCCGGGGACCATCGGCGTGCGATCGGCCTGTACGAGCGGCTCCTTGACGACTACGTGCGCATCTACGGCCCGGACCACCTCGACGCCCTGGCCTGCCGCGACAATCTCGGCTCCGCACGGCAATGGGCAGGCCAATACAGCGCGGCGCTGCGAGAGATCGAGGCGCTGGTCGCCGACCGCACCCGCATCCAGGGCGCCGACCACCCAGCAACCCTGGCCAGCCGGGCCAACCTCGCCTACGCCTGCCGTGGCGCGGGCGACCACATCCGTGACATCCGTCTCTCCGAAGAACTGGTCACCGACAGCATCCGAATGCACGGCCCGGACCATCCCATCACCTTCGGCAGGCGTGAGAACCTCGCCGATGCCCACAGCTGCTCCGGCGCTCACGACTCCGCCATCGCCCAGTACGAAGCCCTGACCGCGGACCGGGCAAGGGTGCTCGGCCCCGATCATCCGGACTCCCTCAACACCAGGCGCTGGCTCGGCTGGTGCTGCAGTCAGGCCGGGTACTACACGCGGTCCGTCTCTCTGCACGAGGCGGCACTCGCGGATCTCACCCGTGTGCGGGGAACCGACCATATCGACACGTTGTCCTGCCGCGACGGCCTCGCCTACGCACGACAACTCGCCGGACAGCACACGGAGGCACTGCAGGATGCGGAAGCTCTGATCGCCGACCGCACCCGCGTCCAGGGCGCTGACCACCCCGCAACCCTGGCCGCCCGCGCAGACTTGGCGTACACATGCCGTGGTGCGGGCGACCACACCCGTGCCGTACAGGTCTACAAGGAGCTCGGCGCTGATCGGTCCCGCGTGTTGGGGCCGGAGCACGGCGCCACCCTGGACACCCGCGGTGCTCTCGCCCTCGCCTCGCTGCCGATCCGTTCCGCCGAGCACGTGATCTCCCTGTGCGAGACGCTCCTCACCGATCACGTCCGGGTGCTCGGAGCCGACCACACCGAGACCCTCGGCTGTCGCGAACGTCTGGCCTACGCCTGGCTGCGGGCCGGTGACAGCCGCCGTGCGATCGACCTCTTCGAGGCCGTCATCGCCGACCGCTCCCGCATCCTGGGCCTCGGCCACCCGGACACCGCGGCCGGTGTCGCCGCAGCCCACGAGCGGGGCGTGGAGGCCCTCCCAACCGTATCAACGTACTGCAGTCGCCTCCAGGACCGCACGCACCCCACCGCCATCGACGCACTCGCCCAGGCGTACGGCGACGCAGGGGACCACGAACGCGCCACGGCGCTGTACGAAGCGGTCGCCGCCGGGCGGGAACAGGTCCTCGGCGAGGCGCACCCCGCCACCCTCGACAGCCGCACCGGAGCGGTCTTCGCGCGGGCCGCGGCGGGCGACGTGCAGGGGGCCTCCGCCGACGGCGCGCGGCTGCTCGCCGACGTGGAGCGGCTGCTCGGGCCCGACCACCCGCGGGCCCAGGACCTGCGTCGGCGCATGACGGGGCTGCTGCCCACGTGGGCGCTGCGGCTGCGGCTCCTCGACGACGAGGTGCGGGCGGGCGAGACGGTGCGCATCGAGGTCCGCATCGAGCAGTCCGGACAGCACGGCACGCCCGCCGCATCGGAGCTGCCCCTGGACGACCCCGAACTCCCCCTCGACGCCCCGGAGCTGCCCCCGCTCCTGCTGGTCGTCGCGGCCCGCTCGGGCGCCACGGTCGAGCCGCCCCTCGCGGAGTACTCGGCCGGGGACGCGCCCGCGGTCTTCGCGTTCACGGCGCCGGAACCGGGCACGCACCGCCTGCGGTTCACCGTGTACGACCGCGATGTCGGCGTGGTCCTCCAGGACGTGGAGACCAGCATCGACGTCGTGTCCTGCACCCCTTCTCTTGTCAGTGAGGCCCCCGGTCCCAGGAGGAACTGAGCAGGTGTCCAAAGAGCTCGTGGCGGACGTCATCCAGAATCCCTCGCTCGACTTCACTGCGCTTCCGCCGCGTCAGCGTCGTCCTCAGAGCCCGGCCCGTACGAAGGAACCCCTCGACCTGGTGGTGATGCTCCGCCAGCACGGCGACCGTCTGCACATCGCCGCCATCGCCCCCGGGCAACGCACCCCGAAGAACGGGACACCGCACGCGTACCTCACCGTCACCGCGGGCGACATGCTGCAGAAGGCGGCGCGGCTGCGCACGGTCTGGCGCGACCGGCTGGTGCACCACCGGCCGTGCGACGCGGACGGCATGCCGCTGAACGGTCATCCCTTCAGCGACGTGGTCGACCTGTCCGCGCACGCCAAGCCCTCGCGGCAGCTGACGGACGATCTCGCCGACGAGGGGCAGCACCTCCTGGAGGAGCTGCTCGCGGGTACGGACGAGCAGATCTCCGCCTTCCGGGCCTTCCTCAAGGGCGTACTCGCGGGCGAGGAAGGGCTGCGCATCACCTTCGACTCGGACCTGCACCTGCCCTGGCCGATGCTCGCGGTGGAACTGCCCGGCGACGCCGAGCCGCGGCACGGCTTCCTCGGCTACCGGCACCAGGTCGAGCAGACCGGCGCGTCGGCCTACCCGGCCGCCGCCCCGGCCTCCGCCGTCGGCCAGCACCTCCCCGTGACCAGCCTCAACACCGACTCCACGCTCGACAACGTCGGCCGGGCCGCCGACGTCCGCAAGCTGCTGGAGGAGCGTTCCCAGCTCACCGTGCGCACCGAGTCGGAGACCCTGCTCGACGATCTCGCCGCTCCCCTGCTGAACGACGACGTCATGTATTTCTGGTGCCACGGCGCGTTCGTCGAGAACGGTTCGCCCCATCCCCATCTGGCGGTCCGGCTCTCCGACGACCGGCCCATAGACGCCGACCTGGTCATGCGCAAACGCCGTCGGCACCGGGGCTCCGCCGACGCGGTCTTCCACCCCTTCGTCCTGCTCAACGCCTGCCACACCGGGCAGACGGCGCCGGAGCCCGGACTCAAGCACCTCGGCGGGGTCCTGGTGAACCTCGGGGCGGACGGGGTCCTCGGCCCGCAGATAGAGATACCCCAACTCTTCGCCTCCGAGTACGCCTTGGCCTTCCTGGACCGCTATCTCGGCGGCGACAGCACGGCGGGAGAGATCGCGATGGCGCTCGCCCGCGAGTACGCCGACGACTTCCACAATCCGCTGGCGCTGGCCTACTCGCTGTACTGCGGCATCGACAGCAGGCTGGAGACGGCGCTGTGAGCCCCGCGAAGTCCGTGAAGCCGCGTCCGTCCCGTGCGGGCGCACCCGTGTCCATGACCGTCGTCCGACTCGACGACAAGGGGCGGCTGTGCGCGCCCGGTTCCGACGCCCCCGTCCGTCCGGACCGGCTCTCCGAGCACCTCGCCCGGCTGCTCCGCATCCCTGACCGGGCGACCGACATCTACGTCTACGTGCACGGCTGGCAGACCGAGCCGGGCAGCGCCGTCCGCAGCGCGGGCCGACTGCTCCGGCAGGCCAAGGAGCTGGCCGCGGCCCGGCCCGAGGGGTACGCGGGGCTGGCCGACGGATACCGGCCCTGGGTCGTGGTCGTCTGCTGGCCGTCCTCCAGCCTGCCGACGCTGGCCGGTTACCGCCGCATCCGCGACCGTGCCCATGCGATGAGCGCGCCGGGCACCGGCCATGCCGCTCATGTCCTCGGCCATCTGCTCGGCTATCTGGACGCGAAACGGGCCGATCCCGCCGCCCCCGAGGTGCTGGCCAACCGCCATGGCCAGTACCTGCATCTGATCGGGCACTCCTTCGGCGGACGGTTCCTCTGCGAGGCGGTGCAGTGGGCCGCCGCGCCGCCCCGCGGGCCGCGGGTGCTCGGCTGGAGCGGCGCCGCGGACCCGCTGCGGCCCTTCACGGTGGACAGCGCCCTCGTCTTCCAGATGGCCGCGCCGCGCAACAGCTTCGACGAGTTGTTCCCCGCGCTGTTCCCGCGCGACGGCCGCCCCGCCGCTCCCCTGCGCGGGCCGCTCACCCTGACCCACTCCCGCTGGGACCGCGCCACCGGCTTCTGGCATCTGCGGGCGGAGGCGGCTCCCGGCATCGGCCACTCCGGTGTGGGCACCGCGCCCGTGCCGCAGTACTCCACCCGCCTGCTCACGGTCGAGGAGCCGTACGCCCTGGACGTCCTCGACCATCGCATCGTCAACGTGGACGCGGGGTGGCGGTTCCGCGGCGGGCGGGCGGGGCGGCTGCTTCCTGCCGGGGCGCACTCGGACTTCCACCATCCCGAGTCCGCGCACCTCCTGCTCAGCCTCTCCGCCCTCTCGCGGTGAACGGGTCGGGCCCGCCTCAGAAGGCAGGACGGGTTCGTCTCACCGCACCACGACGTTGTCCGCGGCCGAAGTCGAAGGGCCGGTGGTGGTGTTGCCGTAGTACACCCAGCGCCACGCGCCCGTCTTGGACGCCTTCACGGTCGTCCTGAGCTGGCCCGAGCCGTTGGCGTGCACCTTCTTCACCGTGGTGTAGGAGGTGGCTCCGCCGGGCTTGAACTGCAGGCTCACCAGGCGGCTTCCGTAGGAGGCGTACTTCTTCGTCTCCCAGTTGGCCCGCGTCACCTTGCCGGTCACGGTGATGGTCCTGCCCTTGGCCACCGGCTCGGGCGCGGCGTTCACACTCAGGCGGGAGTTGCGCTTGACGTAGGCGGTCAGGCCCTTGTCGTCCGTGTCACCGCCGCCGCCCTTGAAGGACACCTCGGCCGCGACCTTCCAGGCTCCGGCCTCGCTGTTGCGCATGTCCCACACGCTGGGGTCGAAGTACATCGTCTCGTTGAAGTCACAGACGCCCGGGCCCGCCTGGTGGCAGTCGCTCGTCTCGACGGCGTGCCACAGTCGTTCCCTCGTGTTGCCGCGGTACAGGAACACTGCGGGCCACTTCCACTTGTGGGTGGTCGCCATCCGGAAGGAGGTGGGCACCGCGACCTCCTTGGACACCCCGATCACGATCGGCTTGCCACCGTTCACCTGGACACGGGTGAAGGCGACCCCGCCCTCGGCCGCCCCGGCAGGCACCGCGGCCACGCCCGTGAACACCGCCGCCGCGCCACCGGCCACGACAGCTCTCCAGACCTTCTTGCCCACCTGATCTCCGATCCCTGCATCTCTGTGCCGAAAGGCGCCGGAGAGCCCTCCTCCGGCGCCTTTCAGACAGCCGGGGTCCACCCGGGGTTGCACACCCGTGGATCACGATCGGGCATCAGGGGACAGGGCGGTAGTGCGTCGTCAGGCGGCCCGTGTCGTCCAGGACGTGGAAGGCGACGGCCGGGGGCAGGTCGTGGTGGACGTGGTGGGACGGGTGGTCCTGGGCTTCCCAGGGGAGGCGGAGCGTGGAGACCACGCCGGGGGCCACCAGGAGGGGGCGGTCCGCGAACGTCGTCGCCGCGGGGGTGTGGGCGTGGCCCGCGAGGAACGCCGTGACGTTCGGGTGGCGTGCCGTCAGCTCGGCCAGGCGGTGCTCGTCGAGCTGGCGGATGCCGTCCACGTAGGGCGTGTGCAGCGGGACCGGCGGGTGGTGGAAGCCGATCAGGACCGGGCGTGCGGGCGGGGTGTCGGCGAGGAGGGCGGACAGCCACTCCAGGGTCTCGTCCGCCAGCCTCCCGTGGTCCTCGCCGGGCACCGACGTGTCGCACAGGGCCAGGGTGAAGCGGTCCGTGACGTGTGCGGTGTCGACCGGGGCCGTGCTCGGGGGTTCGCCGAGCAGGTGCTCGCGGAACGCGGCGCGCTCGTCGTGGTTTCCGGGGCAGATCAGCAGCGGGTGCCGGGTCGTCAGGAGCTCGCGGGCCGCCTCGTACTCGGACGGGGTGGCGTGGTCGGCGATGTCACCGGTGGCGATGACGGCGTCCAGGTCGTACGGGAGGCCGTTCAGGTACTCCATGACGGCCCGGGTGCGGCCGACGCTGCGGCCGCCGTCCGCCGTACCGGTGTCGATGTGAGTGTCGCTCAGGTGCGCGATCACCGATATCGGTGACGTCGTCGGCACGGCCGGTGTCTCTGGCATCGCTACGGGCCTTCCTGCTTGCGGTTCCTGACGGGCCGATGGGGGTCCTTCGGTGAACCTAGGGGTGCCCGCAGGCCCGTGTTAAGGGCCATTCGTACGCGTCTGGCCTGGTCGCAGCGTTCAGCCCCGCAGGAACCGCACCGAAGGACGCCCGCCCACCGGCCCTTCGCCCTCCCCTGGTGTCACCACCGCCCGCACCCCGTACACCTCCGCGATCAGCTTCTCCGTGATGACCTCCGCCGGAGTGCCCGACGCATACGCCACGCCCTCCTTGAGGATCAGCAGGTGGTCGCAGAACATCGCCGCCAGGTTGAGGTCGTGCAGGGCGATCACGCTGGTGACGGGGAGCTCCGCGACCAGGGACAGCAGGTCCAACTGGTGCTGGATGTCCAGGTGGTTGGTGGGCTCGTCCAGGAGGAGTTCGCGGGGCTCCTGTGCCAGGGCGCGGGCGATCTGGACGCGCTGGCGCTCGCCGCCGGAGAGGGTGTGCCAGGCCTGGGCGGCGCGTTCGGTGAGGCCGGTGCGCGCGAGGGCCTCGCGCACGGCCTGCTCGTCGTGCGGCGTGGGGGTCGACCAAGCGCGGCGGTGCGGGATACGGCCCAGACGTACGACGTCGCGTACGGACAGTTCGACCTGCGTCGCGGCGTGCTGCTCGACCACGGCGATCCGGCGGGCCACCGCGCGGCGGCCCGTGTCGGGGAGGGTGCGGCCGTCCAGGGTGACCACGCCGGAGGCCGGGGCGAGGACGCCCGCGAGGATGCGCAGGAGCGTGGACTTGCCGGATCCGTTGGGGCCGAGGAGCCCCACGGTGGCGCCGCCGGGCGGGGCGAGGCTGACGCCGTCGACGACGAGCCGACCGCCCGCCTCCCTGCTGACGCGGTCGGCGCGCAGGCCCGCGGCGTCGCTCAGGACGGTCGCGCCGTCCCTGATGTCGTGCGTCACGTCGTCCTCCGCGTCCGGTACAGCACCGCCACGAACGCGGGTACGCCGATGAGTGAGGTCACCACGCCGACCGGGACCTCCTGCGGGTCAAGCGCCGTGCGGGCCAGCGTGTCCACCCAGACCAGGAAGACCGCCCCGGCGAGCGCCGTGACCGGGAGCAGTCTGGCGTGTCCGGAGCCGACGACCGCGCGGGCCGCGTGCGGCAGGACCAGGCCGACGAAGCCGATGGCGCCCGCCGAGCTGACCAGGGCCGCCGTGAGCAGCGCCGTCGTGCAGAGCAGGACGAGGCGGGTGCGGGCCACCCGGACGCCCAGCGCCGCCGCGGCCTCCGGGCCGAACGCGAAGGCGTCCAGCGTGCGGGCGTGGCCGAGGCAGACGACCAGCGCCGCCACGAGCACCGCGCCGCACAGCCACACGTCCGTCCAGCCGACCCCGCTGAGCGAGCCCAGGAGCCAGAACAGCACGCCGCGCGTCGTCTCCGCGTCGCCCGCCGTGAGGACGACGAACGACGTCAGCGCGGAGAAGAGCTGCATGGCCGCGACGCCGGACAGCACGACCCGGTCCGTGGTGTCGCCGAGGGTGTGGCTCAGGAGCAGCACGAGCGCGAAGGAGCAGAGCGCGCCCGCGAAGGCGCCCGCGGAGACCGACACCACTCCCCCGCCGACCCCGAGGACGACGACCGCGACCGCTCCCGTGGACGCCCCGGACGACACCCCGAGCACGAAGGGGTCGGCGAGGGGGTTGCGGAGCAGGGACTGCATGACCGCACCGCAGACCGCGAGGCCCGCGCCGCAGACGGCGGCGAGCACGGTGCGCGGCATCCGCAGGTTCCAGACGATGCCGTCCCTGATCGGGGTGAGCGGGCTCTCGCCCCAGCCGAGGTGGGCGGCGACGGTCGACCACACGTCGGACACGGAGATCTCCGCGGGGCCGATGGTGACGGCCACGGAGACGGAGAGGAGGAGCGCGGCGGCCCCGGCGAGCCACAGCAGCCCCTGCCGCACGCGGGCGGGGGCGGCGCCGGTGACACTGCCCGTGTCCGGCGCGGCCTCCGTCACTTGACGAGTCCGAACTTCCGCAGCCCGGCGGCCACTTGCTCGATGCCGTCGACCGTGCGGATCGTGGGGTTCATGGCCTGGCCGCTGAGCAGGACGTACCGCTTCTTCTTCACGGCCGTCAGGTTCTTGGTCGCCGGGTTGGACTCCAGGAACTTGATCTTCGCCGCGGCGCTCTCCGCGGACTGCGACTTGCGGGTGAGGTCGCCGATGACGAGGACGTCGGGGTCGCGGTCGGCGACGGTCTCCCAGTTGATCTGGGGCCATTCCTCGTGGGTGTCGTCGAAGACGTTCTTCGCGCCGAGTTCGCGGGTGATGATGCCGGGGGCGCCGCAGCAGCCCGCCAGGTACGGGGCGTCGGAGTTGGCGAACCAGTACATGAGCTTGGTGCCGGAGGCGTCGGCGGTGTTGATGTCCTTGGTGGCCCTGCCGACCCGGCGCTTCATGTCGGCGATCAGCTGCTCGCCGCGCTTCTCGACGTGGAAGACCTTCGCCAGGTCGCGCACCTCGCCGTAGACGGTGTCCATGGTGAGGGTCTTGACGCGCTTGCCGTCGCCGCCGCCGTCGTTGTCCTTGCCCGCGCAGTCGGTGGGCGAGACGTAGACGGGCACGCCGAGCTCGTCGAACTTCGCGCGGTCGGCGACGCCGCCCTTGCCGACCGTGTAGAGGAAGGAGGCGCTGACGAAGTCCGGCTCCTTGGACAGGACCTTCTCCAGGGACGGGTAGCGGTCGGCGAGCCGCTCCACCTTCGCGTTGTCCTTCGCCAGGTTCTCCAGGACCGGGTCGGTCCAGGTGCCGGTGCCCACCATGCGGTCGGCGAGGCCGAGGGAGAGCAGGATCTCCGTGGAGCCCTGGTCGAGGGAGACGGCCCGCTGCGGGGGTGCCCCGACCTTCGCGTCCTTGCCGCAGGAGGTGACCGTGACCGGGTAGCCCTCGGTGCTCTGCTGCCCGGACTGCGATGTCTTCTGCGCGGAGCCGCCGCACGCGGTGAGCGCGAACAGGCAGGCACAGAGGAGGGCGGATATACGGGCTGTCGAGGACACGTGATCCCTTGGGTGTCACGGCTCATACGCGGAGCCTGGCCTGCGTCGTGACCTCCGCCGCAGGGTGAGCGGGGAGGGCGCCAGCAGGTCTTCGGACTCGGGGATCGGCCGGGCGGGGCGCCTTCCCGGGCGTCCTGTGACGCCCAGTGGCCGTGGCCCCGCCCGTCCCCCTCACCGCTGCGCGTCAGCTCCGGATTCGCACCGGATTCCCTGGCCCAGGTGTGGGTTTGACTGGCTTGCGCAAGTTATCACGCGAGTTCACGCGGTCGGCCCGGGCGTCGTCGCGGTGGTCGGCGCGGGCCTGGGCTCGCCGCGGTACGTCCCGAAGGACCAGCGGTTGCCCTCCGGATCCTCGATGCCGAATTCACGGCTTCCGTAGGGCTTGTCCTCGATCTCGCTGATCACCTTCACACCGGCCTCGGCGAGCCTGCGGTAGAGGTCGTCCACGTGGTCGGTGACGACGTAGGCGCCCGCGGTGCCGGGCCTGCCGCAGGTCGCCTCGTCGGCCGGGTCGTACGAGCCGAGCATGACCCCACCGCCCTCGGGCCAGTCGAGCTGGGCGTGGGCGACCCGGCCCTCGTCCTCGTAGACGGCGGTGCGCAGGAAGCCGACGGTGCCGACGAGGAAGTCGATCAGGGCGGGGGCGTCCTGGGCCTGGAGGCCCGGCCAGATCGCCGGGGCGGGCGTGCTGAGCTGCTGTTCTTGCGTGGTGTTCCGGTTGGTTTCCATGGCTCTACTCTTCGCCCCGGCCGTGCGCCCCGGCTTGGATATTCCGGCACTCTTCGGCCAGCCAGCGGGTGGGGGTCTCGCCGGTGTACTGCCGGAAGTCGCGTACGAGGTGGGAGTGGTCGTAGTACCCGGTGTCGGCCGCGACCCCGGCCAGGTCCGGCGGGGCGCCCGCCGCGACGGCGCGGGTCACGGTGGCCTTGGCGTGCTGGAAGCGCATCAGGCGGGCGGCCTGCTTGGGGGTGAGTCCCGTCTCGGCGCGGAACAGCGCGGTCAGCCTGCGCTCGCTGAGCGCGACGTGCCGGGAGAGGCCGCCGAGGGTGCCCGCGCCCCGGTGCCTGGCCAGCCACGCCCAGGCCTCCGCGACCTCGGGGCGGACGGATCCGGCGGCGCGGTCCGTGGCCGCGCGCCGCCTCAGGTAGGCCGACAGGAGGGCGAAGCGCTCCTCCCAGCGGTCCAGCTCGCACAGCCGCTCGCGGATCTCGGCGGCCGGGTCGCCGAGGACGTCCGTGCCGCCGACGACGAGCTGCCCGGTGAGCCCGGCGGCGGGCAGGCCGAGGAGGGCGCGGGCCGCGAGGGGATGCACGGCGAGCTGGATGCCCGCCTCGTGCTCGGGCTGGACGACGTACGCGGGGCTCTGGTGCAGGCCGCCCACGATGATGTCGGTGCGCGTCGCGTCCGGTCCCGTCGCCCGGTCCGGGGTGCTGCCGGTGGCGATGGTCCCGTCCAGGGAGAAGATCACCGTCAGATACGGCGAAGGGAGCCCCCGGTGCAGCCCCGGCCGCTGCCCCGCGGTGCGGTAGCCGACCGCGGAGACGACCATGCCGTCGAGCCGTGGAGCGGCGCGGACGAACTCACGGGAGTCCATGGGCCCAGTATGCGCGGAACCCTTCTGCTACCCCTGTTCACCCGCCCCATGCCACCGCGCCACGGTGACGTCGATCATGGGAAATGTCCCTGCCGCCCCATAGCATTGCGCGCCGCTCCGGTCGGGGCCGCACATCGCTCGCAGGGAACGGCAGGGACGTAGAGACATGGCAGTACGGGCAAAGAGCAAGCTGGCCGTCATCGGCACCACGGGCGCGCTGGCCGCCGCCGTTCTCGCGGGCAGCGCCCTGTGGCCGACGGACGAGGCGAACGCCGCCGACACCTCGGCGGCCACCGCCCGCGAGCTGTCGCACTGGCCGAAGCCGGTCGCCAAGAAGCTGGGCAAGGTCATCGCGAAGAACGACCACAAGGGTGCGTACGCGGTCTTCGACGCGGACAACACGACGTACCGCAACGACCTCGAGGAGTCGCTGCTCCCCTTCCTGGAGATGAAGGGCGTCCTCACCCGCAAGACCATGGACCCGTCCCTGAAGATCATCCCCTTCAAGGACAAGGCCGGGCACAAGGAGAGCCTCTACAGCTACTACAACCGGCTGTGCGAGGTGGACGACCAGGTCTGCTACCCCTGGGCCGCGCAGATCTTCTCCGGCTTCACGCTGAAGGAGCTCAAGGGGTACGTCGACGAGCTCCTGGCGTACAAGAAGCCGATCCCCGCCGAGTACTTCGAGGACGGCAAGCCGACGAAGACCGAGGTGAAGCCGCCGGAGTTCTCGCGCGGCATGCAGCAGCTCTACAAGACGCTGCAGGCGCACGGCATCGAGGTGTACGTCGTCAGCGCGGCCAGCGAGGATCTGGTGCGCATGGTCCTCGCCGACCCGAAGTACGGCTACGGCGTGAAGCCGCAGAACGTCATCGGCGTCGCCATGCAGCTCAAGGACCGCAAGACCGGTGAGGTCACCAGCTCCCGCAAGGAGATCGCCGAGGGCCGCTTCGGCGAGAAGGACCGCGCGAAGCTCGCGAAGCGCGAGCTGACGCCGAACCTGTGGGCGCCGCTCACCTGGTACGAGGGCAAGCCCGCGGCGATCAACACCTACATCGACGAGTGGAAGAAGCCGGTCCTCGCCGCCGGTGACACCCCGGCCAGCGACGGCCCGATGCTGTTCCACTCCGCGGACGTGGCGCACGGCGGCGTGCGGGTCTGGGTCAACCGCAAGGACTCGTACATGAAGCAGCTCGACGGGATGAAGAAGAAGAACGCGGAGCGGCAGCGCGAGCTCGGCCAGAAGGTGACCGCCGACAAGCGGTGGCTGACGGTCACGCCCGACCAGATCGGCTAGGGCCCCAGCTCCCCAACGCGCGGAAGGCGTCGGCCACTCGGGGGTAGTCGGCGCCGTCCGCCAGCAGGGCGTGCAGCAGGAGTCTGGCCTTCGGCGCGTCCAGCGGCCCCGCGGAGAGCAGGCCGCGGCCGAGCATGTCGTGCTCCGAGCCAGGACCTTGGTACGTCTCGCTCAGCAGCGGGCCCGCGCCCGTGCGGGAGGCGAGGACGACCGGCATGCGGGCGGCGAGCGCGGCCAGCGGGTCGACGAGCCAGGTGGGGACGTGGCCCGCGCCGAACGCCGCCACGACCAGGCCGTCGAAGCGCGCGTCGACCGCTTCGAGGAGTTCGCCGCGGTCCCCGAGGGTGAGCGTGACCAGGGCTACGCGGGCGGCGCCGCGCAGGTCCAGGGGACGGTCGGCAGGCGGTCCCGCGGGCCGGAGCAGGACCCGCGGCCTGCCCTCCACGACGCGGCCGAGCGGGCCCGCGCCCGGCGACGCGAAGGCCGCGACGGAGGTGGTGTGGGTCTTCCGCGCGTGCCGCGCCGCGTGGATCTCGTCGGCGAGGACCACGACGACGCCGAGGCCCGCGCAGCCGGGGTCGGCGGCGACGGCGAGGGCCGCGGCCAGGTTCGCGGGGCCGTCGGCGCCCGGCAGGTCGGGCCGCCGCATCGCCCCGGTCACGACGACGGGGGTGCGGGGCACGCAGGCGAGGTCGAGGAGGAAGGCGGTCTCCTCCAGGGTGTCGGTGCCCTGCACCACGACGACGCCGTGCCCCTGGGCCGTCGCCGCGTCGACCCGCTCGGCGAGGTCGGCCACGTCCTCGACGGTCAGGGAGGAGCTGGGCAGCCTGCGGACGTCGTGGACCTCGACCTCGACGCCGGGCGGGACGGCACCGGCCGCCGCGAGGATCTCGGCGCCGGTCAGCCGCGGCGAACTGCCGCCACCCCGCGCGGAGATGGTCCCGCCGAGGGTGAACACGGACACGGTCGTCGCCATACGCCCCATCTTCCCCCACGCACCCGGCCCGGCCGAGGATGAGCGGCATGACTCAGAACTCCCTCACCACCGCTCAGGACTCCCGCACCACCGCTCAGGACTCCGCCGCCGTCGCCTTCACCTTCGCCTGCGACGGCGAGACGCTCAGCTGCACCGAGGCGCTGCCCGATGCCGCGCGGGCCCCGGCGACCACGGTCGTGCTGCTGCACGGCGCGGGCGCGGGCAGCAAGGCGCGGCTGGCCGCCCTCCAGGCCGACTTCGCGGCACGCGGCTGCCGGGCGCTGGCGCTCGACTTCTCCGGGCACGGCGAGAGCACGGGCGCGCTAGGGGAGTTGAGCCTGCGGCGGCGGTGCGCACAGGCCGTCGCGGTGGTCGAGGAACGGGTGCCCGCCTCCGACGAGCTGGTCTTCGTCGGGTTCAGCATGAGCGGGCAGACCGTGGCGGATCTGGTGGCGCACTTCGGCGCGCAGGTCACGGCTGTCGGGCTCTGCGCGCCCGCGGTGTACGCGGCGGAGGCCTGGCCGCTCCCCTTCGGCGACGGCGACGGCCGCTTCACCGAGATCATCCGTACGCCGGACCGGTGGCGGGACTCGGCAGCACTCGACGTCTACCGGGGCTTCGGCGGCCGTGCGGTGCTCGTGGTGCCCGGGACCGACGCGGTGATCCCGCCCGCGGTGACGGCCGCCGTCGCCGAGGCACTCACCACCGGGTCACGGTTCACGCGGCTCGAACTGCCCGACGCCGACCACGCGTTGGGAGCCTGGCTGCGGGACCACGCGGAGGACCGGCGGCGGGTGGTGGACGCGCTGCTCGGGTGAGAGCCTGTCTTTGAACCCCCGTCATACGCCCGGTGTCGCCGCGAGCACGCCCGAGTCGACCGCCGCCACCAGCGCCGCGTGGTCCCGCGTGTTCTGGGCCGCATAGCGCAGCGCGAAGTCGGCCACGGCGCGGTCGAAGGTGTCGGAGCCGCCCAGATAGGCGGCTATCGCTATGCGGTCGCCGGAGCGGGCGTGCGCGCGGGCCAGGACCGTGCCGCAGAGGCGTGCGTAGGCGCGGAGTTCGGCCGGGGAGAGGGCGGCGGGGTTCACCGAGCCCTTCATGTCGCGCAGTTGGCGCCAGTAGAAGGCGCGGCCCCGGGGTCCCGTCATCCAGCCGAGGAAGATGTCGCCCGCGGCCTGCAGCAGCCGCTGGCCCGCCACCACGCGGTGCCCGGGGTGCAGATAGGGCCCGGTCGTCAGATGCTCCTCGACCACCGATCGGACCGCCTCCTTGATCTGCAGGAAGAGCGGGTCGCCCGCGTCGCGCCCGGCGAGCAGCACGACGTAGCACCGGGTGCCGACGCTGCCGACGCCGACCACCTTGCGGGCCGCGTCGACGAAGCGGTAGCGGTCCAGGAGGAGGCGGCGCTCCTCGGCGAGCGTGGAGCGGTAGTCGCCGAAGATCTTGCGCAGGGCGGCCGTGTCGGGGGCGCCCACCGGTTCGAGGAGCGGCGGGTCGTGGATGATGCGGCGCTCGCCGTCCACGACCTCGGTGAGCTTGCCGAGTGCGTGCAGGCTCGTGCGTCTGCGGGCGTGGTCGAGGCGCGCCGCCGCGCGCTTGCGGGAGCCCGCGGAACGTACGAGAGGGAGCAGGTCGTGCGCGTCGACGTGCTCGTACCAGACGGCGAGCTCCCCGAGACCGGCCAGGCGCCGCATGCCGGTGCGGTACGCGGTCACGGCGTCCTGTGCCGTGGCGCGGGCGGCGTTCTCCGTGGCCCCGTTCTCGCGGGCGGCGACGACCGCGCTGGCGGCGAGCCGCTTGACGTCCCATTCGAAGGGTCCTGGGCAGGTCTCGTCGAAGTCGTCGAGGTCGAAGAGCAGGGAACGCTCGGGCGACGCGAACAGACCGAAGTTCGAGAGGTGGGCGTCGCCGCAGAGCTGCACGCCGAGGCCGGTGTGCCGCTGGGCGGCGAGGTCGCCCGCCATGACGGCCGCGGCGCCGCGCAGGAAGGCGAAGGGGGACGCGGACATCCGGCCGTAGCGGACGGGCAGCAGGTCCTGGAGCCGGTCGGCGCCCTGGCGTTCGAGGACCGAGACCGGGTCCGGGCGGTCGGCGGAGGGGATCCAGGCGCCGTGGGAGGAGCGCGAGGCGCGTTTGCGGGCCTCCCTGCCCGTACGCGCGCGTGCTTCCGGGGTCGTCGCGCGTGGCTCCGGGGCCGTCATGCTCGCTCCCCCTCTCGCGCTCGTGGCGGACACCGGCCGCTCCGCGCGCCGCGGTCGCCGACTGCCCTCAGCTGCAGCCAATGCGGCCACGGGCCCGTGCGCATGCCGGGTACGCCGAACGGGTGACGCGGTCGGACCGGGCCGGACACAGTCGGCGGCAGGGCCCGGGGCCGGGTCAGTGCCCGGTGGCGGTCCTGCCCGGCAGTTCCTCGTCCGCCGCCCACGCCGCCACCCACTTGGCCAGCGTGCCACCAGCCCGCGTCCACGCGAAGTGGTCGAGTCGGCCACCGGCCTCCTGCGCCGTGTAGTGGCAGCGGGTGAGACGGGCTCCGGGGACCTTGCCGAGCAGGTGGTCCAGGGCGGAGGCGGGTGCGAAGGAGTCGTGGTCGACGGAGACCGCGAGCACGGGCAGGTCCAGGGTGCCGAGCGCCTTCTCGTAGTCGCGCGCGGAGCCCTTCCCGCTGTAGCGGCCCGTCCGCACCTGCCGCGCCCAGTCGCGCATGACGCCCTTGGGCTGGTTGCCGCCGAAGCCGAGCCGGGTGCCGGGCCAGCGGCCGAGCACGGTCGCCGTGCCCGCGATCAGCAACTGCACCAGGAGCAGGCCGGGGCCGTGCAGCGGCCCGTACGCGCGGAACCAGACCGACCCCGTGGCGACGACGGCCACCCCGTCAACTCCGGAGCCACTGGCGCAGCTTGATCCTCCGGAGCGCCGCGACAGCGCGGCGTGCACCAGGCCGAGCTGGCCGCCGAGGCTGTGGCCGAGCAGGTGCAGGGGCGGTTCGGTGCCGAGCTCGTCGCGGATCGCCGCCACGACCGCGGGCAGGTCCTCCTCGACGATCGCGCGGTACCCGCCGCTCGGCGCTCCGCGCCCGGCGGCGGACGGCGTCGCCTCGCCCTGGCCGCGCAGGTCGACGGTGAGCACCGTCAGTCCCTCGCCGTGGAGTTGGTGCGCGAAGCGGCGGTAGAAGCGGGCGGGGGTGCCCATGGCGGGCAGGATGAGCACCGCGGGGGCCGGGGGCGGTCCCGGCGCCGGTCCCGAGCCGGACGGCAGGAAGCGTTCGGGCGCGGGGGCGCGGAGCGCGCGCACGGGAAGGCGGGTGCCGTCCGGGAGTTCAGCGGTGGTCAGGAGCGGCAGTTCGCCGACGGGGTCCTGCTTGGTCATGGGGCACAGCATGTCCCATCGCACATGTGAACGCACGGGATCGCGCGCGGAAACGGGGCACCTGGAGGCCAATTCCCTCCAGGTGGCCCGCACTTGCCTCAGCGGCTGTAGCGCATGAGGGCCCGCACCATGTGGCACGTGACGTCGGACGGCGGATGAATCCCGACGTCCTCCGCCATCCTCCGTATCGTGCTGTTTTTAGCCTGATTGGGGAGATAGACGCCCGAGTCGAGCAGTGCTATCGCCAGACGCATGGCCTTCAGGCGGCGGTTGTGGTTGATGTACCACTCGCGCGGGCGTCCGGCGGGCAGCGCCTTCTTCTCCAGCGGTACGTACGGCAGGTCGATCAGGACGGGCTTCGGAACGGTCTTGGACACACGCTTCGATGTGAGTGCGGCAGCGGGCACTGGCATCCTCCTGTCGCGGTCAGGACCCCCCGTCGGGCGCCCTCGAACACTACTGTGATTCTACTGCCAGGCACTGACAATCGCCGCTGGCCAGACCGCCTTTGAGGTAATCGAACAGAAGCCTGCCGATGAGCCTGCGACGGGTGGTTCGCAGGTAGCGTGTGGGCATGGAGATCTGGATCAATCCCGCCTGCTCGAAGTGCCGCAGCGCGCTCACGCTGCTCGACGCGGAGGGCGCCGACTACACCGTGCGCCGCTACCTCGACGACGTCCCCACCGAGGACGAGATCCGCGCCGCCCTCGACCGCCTCGGCCTCGAACCCTGGGACATCACAAGGACCCAGGAGCAGGCCGCCAAGGACCTGGACCTCAAGGACCGCGAGGCCTGGCCGCGCGACGCCGCGGGCCGCGACCGCTGGATCAAGGCCCTCGCCGACCACCCCAAGCTGATCCAGCGCCCGATCATCACGGCGGACGACGGCACGGCGGTCGTGGCGCGCACGGAGGAGGCGGTGCGGGACGCGCTGTCACGCTGAGGGCGCGCAGTTGACCGCCGACCGATGGCCGAAGTCCGGCAAACCGTTACATATGCCTGCCTAGCGTGGAGTGCTCCACACGCCGTCGACCGGACGCAGGATCCGGCACACGGAGAGGAGGCGCCGTGCGGAGCTGGATGTTCGGGGGTGTATACGGAACGGTCCTCGCGAGCGCGCTGCTCGCGGCGCTGCAGTCGCAGGGCGACACCTACACGCCCTACTACGACGCGGCCTGGGTCATGGTGACCGCGGGCACGGCCGCCCTCGCGCACGGCTACGCGCACCACATGTCGACGCACCAGCCGGGGCGGGGCACCCACCGCTGGCGGCAGTTGGCCTGGGCGCTCGTGGACGAGTGGCCGGTGATCATCGCCTGCTGGCCGACCGTCCTGCTGCTGATCCTGGCCGGTGCCCTCGACTGGCCCGAGAGCCGCGTCACCTACGGCGGGCTGCTCCTGAACGCCGCCCTCCTCTTCGCCTGGGGCACGGTGGCCGCGGTGCGGGTCGGCTACCGGCGGCGCTCGGCCGTGCTGATCGGCGGCGCCGACGCGACGATCGGGCTCGCGATAGCGGCCGCCAACGCGGTCATCAAGTGAAGCCCCTTCGTGACGTCAGCCACACTCGCCCCAGGTAACACGGGGTTCACATACGGGCAACGGTCGGGAAATCGCCGGTTGCCACTCTGCTGCTCATCACCACGGCACCGCAGCACCCGCACGTTCTGCGCCGTACCGAGCGTTATGAGGATGAGGCCCCGTGACCTTCAAGGCTGAGTACATCTGGATCGACGGCACCGCGCCGACCGCCAAGCTCCGTTCCAAGACGAAGATCCTTGCGGACGACGCGAAGGGCGCCGAGCTGCCGCTCTGGGGCTTCGACGGATCCAGCACGAACCAGGCCAAGGGCCACGCCTCGGACCGCGTGCTCAAGCCGGTCTTCACCTGCCCGGACCCGATCCGCGGCGGCGCGGACATCCTCGTCCTGTGCGAGGTCCTCAACACGGACATGACGCCGCACGAGTCCAACACCCGCGCCGAACTGGCCGAGGCCGAGGCCCGCTTCGGCGCGCAGGAGCCGATCTTCGGCATCGAGCAGGAGTACACGTTCTTCGAGGGCGACCGCCCGCTCGGCTTCCCCGTCGGCGGCTTCCCCGCCGCGCAGGGCGGCTACTACTGCGGCGTGGGCTCGGACGAGATCTTCGGCCGTGACGTCGTCGAGGCGCACCTGGAGAACTGTCTGCAGGCCGGTCTCGGCATCTCCGGCATCAACGCCGAGGTCATGCCGGGACAGTGGGAGTTCCAGGTCGGGCCGCTCGCCCCGCTGGAGGTCTCCGACCAGCTGTGGATCGCCCGCTGGCTGCTCTACCGCACCGCCGAGGACTTCAAGGTCTCCGCGACCCTCGACCCCAAGCCCGTCAAGGGCGACTGGAACGGCGCGGGCGCGCACACCAACTTCTCCACCAAGGCGATGCGCGAGGGCTACGCCCCGATCATCACCGCCTGCGAGTCCCTCGGTGAGGGCTCGAAGCCGCTGGACCACGTCAAGAACTACGGCGCGGGCATCGACGACCGCCTCACCGGTCTGCACGAGACCGCGCCCTGGGACGAGTACAAGTACGGCGTCTCCGACCGCGGCGCATCGGTCCGCATCCCGTGGCAGGTCGAGGTGGAGCAGAAGGGCTACATCGAGGACCGCCGCCCGAACGCGAACGTCGACCCGTACGTCGTGACGCGGCTGCTCGTCGACACGTGCTGCACCGCGCTGGAGAAGGCCGGGCAGGTCTGATCCCGACCGTTTCCACAGGGTCGCCCGCCGATTACGGTGGGCGACCCTCTCTTCATCTGATTCAATGGGCCCATGGGCAGCCACCAGAACACCGCGACGGGTCGTCATGACCTCGAGCCTTTCTGGCCCTCCCGTCAGCATCACGACTTCGACCGGGTGTGTTGCCGCGCGACGAACGCGCGGGCCCTCTAAAGCCGTTCACCCGGCCTTCGCCTGACGCGCACGACGTACGTCTCGTTCTCGACGACTCCTTCTTCGCGCGAAAGAGCTGACCCCACCATGGCGAATTCCCGTTCCTTCACCGTCTCCACCGCCGCTTCCGGCCCCACCACCCTCACCCCTCCCCCGCTCACGGGCCGGGGCCGCCTGCGGGCCGTCGACCCCGACGAGGTGGTGCACATCACCGACTTCCTGCCGCCGGGCGCCACCTGGCTGCCCGCGCCGCAGCACACCCTGCCGACCCTGCCGGGCCAGCCCCCGATGGTCGGCTACCTCGTCCTCGTACCGGCCGGCCAGGCCCCCACGGCCGCCGCCGAACCCGTGCTGCCCGAGGCGCCGCCCGCGCCCGCCCAGGGACCGATCAGGATCGACGGCGTGCAGCGCGCCGCCGAGGTCGACGGGCGCCTCCTCGACCTCACGTACCTGGAGTTCGAGCTCCTCGCCCACCTCGTCGCGCACCCCCACCGGGTGCACACCCGCGACCAGTTGGTCACCACGGTGTGGGGGTACGGACACGTGGGCGACGGCCGCACCGTCGACGTCCATGTCGCGCGGCTGCGCCGCAAGCTGGGCGCCGAGCACCGCAGGACGATCCAGACGGTGCGCCGGGTCGGCTACAAGTACGCGCCGCCCGCCCAACGCTGACCTGCGGTTCCCCTCTCTGCCCCGAGCAGAATCCGCTTCCCGGAACACGGGTGCTCGGGGCAGAGTCACCGCCATGAGACTTCTGATGCTGGGTGGTACCGAGTTCGTGGGGCGTGCGGTCACCGAGGCGGCGCTCGCCCGGGGCTGGGAGGTGACCGTCTTCCACCGCGGTCACCACGCGGCGCCCGAGGGGGCCCGCGCCGTCCACGGCGACCGCACCGCCGACGGCGGCCTCGCCGGGCTCGCCGATGGCGAGTGGGACGTGGTGGTGGACACCTGGTCGGCGGCACCGCGGGTGGTGCGGGACGCGGCCCGGCTGCTCGCGGAGCGCGCGGGGCGGTACGTGTACGTCTCCAGCGCTTCCGTGTACCGCTACCCGGGCGAGGCAGGATCGGACGAGAGCTTCCCCGTGGTGGACGGCGACCCGGACGCGGACGCGTCGGCGTACGCGGAGGACAAGCGGGGCGGGGAGCTCGCCGCCATCGCCGGGTTCGGGGCCGAGCGGACGGTGCTCGTGCGGGCCGGGCTGATCCTCGGACCGTGCGAGAACATCGGGCGGCTGCCGTGGTGGCTGAACCGGATGGTGCGCGGCGGAACCGTGCTGGCCCCCGGGCCGCGGGACCTCGCCATCCAGTACGTCGACGTGCGGGACCTCGCCGAGTGGGTCCTGGACGCGGCGGCCGCCGGGCTGCACGGCCCGTACAACCTGGTCAGCCCCATGGGGCAGATCACCATGGGCGAACTCCTCGACGCCTGCGCGAAGGTGACGGAGTCGACCGCGACGCTGCGCTGGACCGAGCCGCAGGCGGTGCTCGACGCGGGCATCGAGCCCTGGATGGAGCTGCCGGTGTGGCTGCCCCCCGGCGAGCTGCACGACACGATGCACCGGACGTCGTCGGAGAAGGCGGTCGCGGCGGGGCTCAGGACCCGGTCCGCCGCCGAGACGGTGCGCGACACGTGGGAGTGGCTGCGGTCCATCGGCGGCACGGCGCCGCAGCGCCCTGACCGGCCGGTCGTCGGGCTCGCCCCCGAGAAGGAGGCGAAGGCGCTCGGCCTGTGAGGTGAGGTGACCTGACGTGACGTGGCCCCGGCGCTGACCGCGCGCCGGGGCCACGTGCGTCCTTACGTCAACGCCCGCTCGGTACCCGGGTGTTGTACGGGGCGCCCTGCGGCGGGACGGCAGGACCCTCCTCCTCGTGGGAGATCTTCGGCAGCCACCGCAGGTACCGCGGCGTGTGCCAGTTGCGCTCGCCCAGGAGGGTCATCAGGGACGGCAGCAGGATCATGCGGACCACCGTCGCGTCCAGGAGGACCGCAACTCCCAGGCCCACCCCCATCTGCTGCATGTCCTGCATGGACAGCGTGCCGAACACCGCGAAGACCGCCACCATGATCACGGCCGCGCCCGTGACGGCGCCCGCCGTGCGCGTGATGCCCTCGCGGATCGCCGCGCGGTTGTCCATGCCCCGGTCGCGGGACTCGCGGATCCGGGAGACCACGAACACGTGGTAGTCCATGGAGAGGCCGAAGAGGACGACGAGGACGAACAGCGGCATCCAGTTCTCGATCGCGCCGACCTTCTCCGAGCCGATCAGCTCCGCGCCCCAGCCGTGCTGGAAGACGGCGGTCATGATGCCGTAGGCGGCGCCCACCGACAGCAGGTTGAGCGCGATCGAGGTCACCGCGATCACCGTCGAGCGGAAGCTGAAGAGCATCAGGAGGAACGTCACCCCGGTGATGAAGGCGAAGACCGGCACGATGCCCTTGCCGAGCTGATCGCTGAAGTCCTCCGAGGAGGCCAGGTCCCCGCCCACATACGCCTGGACGTCCAGCCCGTCGAAGGCCGCGGGGACCGTGTCGTCCCGCAGTTCGTGCAGGGCCTTCTTCGCCTCGGCGTCGGTGCCATTGCCCGGGAGCGGGATCGCGACCTCGGCGACGCCCGCCGCCTTGTGGACGGTGAGCTCGGCGCCGTCACCGGCCTTGCGCGTCAGCGAGTCGAGCGCGGTCCGCACGGGCTGCGCGGCGATGCCGTCGGCGTCGTCGGCCTTGACGACCACCCGGGCCGGGGCGGGCCCGCCGGGGAACTTCCCGGTGATCTTCTCGTACGAGACGGACAGCGGCGCGTCGGAGCCGAACTGCTTCTCCAGGCCGAGCTGTTCGGTCTTCATGCCGAGCGCGGGCGCGGCGAGGGCGAGCAGCAGGACCGCGGCGCCGACGGCGAAGAACTTCGGGCGGGCCAGGACGGGCCGCAGCACCTTGCCCGCCATGCCGCCACTGGCGTGCACGCCCTTCTTGGCACGCCGGTTCAGGAACGGGATGCGGCCCGCGTCGATGCGGTCGCCGAGCCCGGCGAGCAGTGCGGGCAGGACGGTGACCGAGCCGAGCATCGCCACGCACACCACGAGGATCGTGGCGATGGCGAAGCCCTTGAAGAGCAGCAGACCGGACAGGAACATGCCCGCCATCGCGACCATCACGGTCAGGCCCGAGACCAGGACGGCGCGTCCGCTGGTGGCCGCCGCGATCCGCAGGGCCGTCTCCGCGTCCCGTCCCGCCGCGCGTTCGTCCCGTTCCCTGCGCAGGTAGAAGAGGCAGTAGTCGACGCCGACCGCGAGGCCCATCAGGAACATCACGGAGTACGTCGTCTCGAACAGGTGCAACTGGTGGCTGGCCAGCGAGAGCAGCCCGAACGCCGCCACGCACGCGGTGAGCGCGAGCCCCACCGGGAGCAGCGCGGCGACCACGGCCCCGAAGGCGATCAGAAGGATGCCGAGCGCCAGCGGCACCGCCGTGAACTCGGCCTTCTTCAGGTCGTCCGCGAGCAGGTCGGACAGCTCCTTCTCGGAGCTCGCGTCGCCGAACTGGTGGACGGAGATGCCCCGCCCCGCGCCGTCCTCCTGGGCCTTCGCCACGGCATCGAGCACCGGCTGGACGCGGTCGGCCGCCTCGTCCGAAGGACCCTTGATCTCAAAGCGGAGCAGCGCGTCCTTGCCGTCCTCGGAGGGCAGCGGCGCCTTGAGGCCGCGTACGTCACCGGTCGCGGTCAGGGCCTTCGAGAGGTCGGCGGCCGCGTCCCGCCAGCCGTCGGCGGTCCGTGCGGTGACCATGACGAGCTCACCCGCGGGCTCGTCGATGTCCGCGTCCTTCAGGATCCCGGCGGCCCGGCCCGAGTCGCCGACCCCCATCTCGTCGTCGGAGGCGGTGACCGTGCCGGTGGCCCCGCCGATGACCGTGGCCAGGACCACGAAGACCAGCCAGCCGAAGATGGCCGCCTTCCGGTGGTGTGCGCTCCACACACCGAGTCGTGCCGCGAGGTTCCGCCTCATGGCGCTTCGCCCCCATCAAGTCTGCGTGAGTATGCGTCGGATAAGACGTGACTCACGCTAGAAACCGGGGGCCGCGCGCCCCAGCCGCCGAGACCCCCTCTGCCGGAAGCACAGGGCGAGGCTCGGGGGTGTCGTCAGGTACACCCCCGCCCGGGTGAAGGACCCAGTGACCCGTACCGCCGTGACCAGGGAGACTGTCCTTCTGACAGGCAGCTTGAGGAGAGGGACATCATGGGGACATCACGGGTGGGCAGGGCCGTGATAGCGGGTGCACGCGGCCTGTATCTGGCGGTCGTCTCGCTGGCGGGCGGGATCATCTTGTTCGTCAACGCGGTCCTGGCGATCGCCTTCATCCCCCTGGGCATCGGCGTACTCACCACCCCGGTGGTGCTGACCGCCGTGCGCAAGCACGCCAACCTGCGCCGCGTCCAGGCCGGTGAATGGTCGGACGTCCGCATCCCGATCCCGTACCGGCCCTTCCCGCCGACCATGCGACGCGGACTCATGGGGCAGGTCGAGCGCTGCCAGCTGATGCTGAAGGACCCGGCGACCTGGCGCGATCTGCAGTGGCTGCTCGCCGACATGACCGCGGGCTTCGCCCTCGCGATCCTGGCGCCCTCGCTGCTCCTCTACATGCTGTACGGCTGGGTGCTGGCGCTCGGCGTGTGGGAGCCGATCTACAACGCGGGCGGCGGCGAGTGGTACGGCTTCATCCACGTCACCTCACAGACCGACGCGAACTACGCGGCCGCGCTCGGCACGGCCCTGCTGGTCGTCGGGCTCTTCGTGAACCCCACCCTCATCCGCGCCCACTTCGGCCTGGCGCGCACCCTCATCGCCCCCACCGCGAGCATGCGTGAGCGCGAACTGGCCCTGCGCGTGGACCACTTGACGGAGACCCGGCACGACGCCGTGGACACGTCGGCCGCCGAGCTGCGCCGCATCGAGCGCGATCTGCACGACGGGGCGCAGGCCCGCCTGGTCGCCATGGGCATGGACCTCGGCACCATCGAGGCGATGATCGAGAGCAACCCCGCCAAGGCCAAGGAGCTGCTCGCCAAGGCCCGGCAGAACTCCGGCGAGGCGCTGACCGAGCTGCGCGACCTGGTCCGCGGCATCCACCCGCCGGTCCTCGCCGAACGCGGCCTCGGCGACGCGGTCAAGGCCCTCGCGCTGCGGCTCCCCGTCACCACCGAGGTCGACGTGGAACTGCACGGCAGGGCCGAGGCGCCGGTCGAGTCGGCGGCGTACTTCGCGATCAGCGAGACCCTGACGAACGCGATCAAGCACTCGGGCGCCGAGCGCATCTGGGTCGACCTGCACCACGCCGACGGCATGCTGCGCATCGCGGTCACCGACAACGGCAAGGGCGGCGCGGTCGCCGGTGCGGGCTCCGGGCTGAGCGGGATCGAACGCCGACTCGGTACATTCGACGGCGTACTGGCCGTCAGCAGCCCGGTTGGCGGCCCGACCATGGTGACCATGGAGATCCCTTGCGAGTTGTCCTAGCCGAAGACCTCTTCCTGCTGCGCGACGGCCTGGTGCGGATGCTGGAGGCGTTCGACTTCGAGATCGCGGCCGCGGTGGAGAGCGGGCCCGAACTCACCAAGGCCCTCGCGGAGTTGCAGCCGGACGTCGCTGTCGTCGACGTCCGGCTTCCGCCGTCCCACACCGACGAGGGGCTCCAGTGCGCGCTCGCCGCCCGCCGGGCCAGGCCGGGCCTGCCGGTCCTCGTCCTCTCGCAGCACGTGGAGCAGCTCTACGCCCGCGAGCTCCTGGCCGACGGGAACGGCGGCGTCGGCTATCTCCTCAAGGACCGGGTCTTCGACGCGGCGCAGTTCATCGACGCCGTGCACCGGGTCGCGGGCGGCGGCACCGCGATGGACCCGCAGGTCATCCAGCAGCTCCTGTCCCGGCGGTCCGCCGCCGACGAACCGCTGGGCGCGCTGACCCCGCGCGAGCGCGAGGTGCTCGAACTCATGGCGCAGGGCCGGTCGAACGCGGCCATCGCGGCGCAGCTCGTCGTCACCGAGCGGGCCATCGCGAAGCACACGTCCAACATCTTCGGAAAACTGGATCTGGCGGTCTCCGACGACGACAACCGCCGGGTCCTCGCGGTCCTCGCCTATCTGGACCAGGGGCGCTGAACGCACCGGGTCGCTGATGCGTATGTAGCCCCATGGGACGTACCTCACGAAAACGATCAAGGCTGGCGCGGCGCATGGTCGCCGCGTCCGCAGCGGTAATCATGGGCGGCGGCGGCCTGATCGCCGTGAACGTCTACGCGAATGCCGAAGAAGGCGCTGATCAGCCTCCCCCGCAGAGCGCCGGACAGCAGGCGTCGACCATCAGCTGTCCGGACGTCGGCAACCAGCTGCCCGAGGTGCCGGATGCCGCGCGCGGCGACGTGGACCGGCAACTCGCCGACCTGGACGGCCAGATCACGGAGGCGTACGGGCAGTTCGAGCAGACACAGGACAAGGAGTCCCTGCTGGCACCCCTCGAGGAGAAGCGCCGGGCAACCCTCGGCGGCATCACGGACACGCTCGACCGGTCGGGCGCCCGGCCCGAGGGGCTCGACAGCATGGCGCCTTGTACGTTGCGTGCCGATGCCGCCGATGCCGCCGATGATCAGGAGCAGGGTCAAGAGCAAGGTCAGGGCCCGTCCGGCAATGGGCCCGAAGCCGGTGACTTCGTCAGGATCCAGTCCGTCCGGCCCAACGTCAGCCGCCCCCGCGACGGCCGCAACGCCTCGCGCGGAACCTTCACCACGAAGTGCGGGCGCAACGAGAACGGGAAGTTCAATCCCGACAACGTCATCGTCGCGCCCGGCGTCAGCAATGGGGCCCACCACATGCACGACTACGTGGGAAACCAGGCGACGGACGCCTTCTCCAGCGACGACGACCTCGCGAACGGCCGGACCAGTTGCCGCAATCAGGGCGACAAGTCGACGTACTACTGGCCCGTCCTGCGGCTGCAGAACGGGCAGAACGAGGACGACGCCCAGGCCGACGGCGGCGGCAAGGACCAGAACGTCGGCGAGATCCAGACACCGGCTTCCGTGTCGCTGAAGTTCGCCGGAAATCCGCGGAGCAAGGTCGTCGCGATGCCGCGCTTCCTGCGCATCATCACGGGGGACGCCAAGGCGTTCACGAACGGCGACGCCAACGCGAACGCGTCGTGGAGCTGCACCGGATTCGAGAACCGGCAGCTGAAGGACAAGTATCCGATCTGCCCCGAGGGCAGCAAGGTCGTCCGGACGTTCAACTTCCAGAGCTGCTGGGACGGGCAGAACACCGACAGCGCCAACCACCGCACCCACGTCGCCTTCGCCGACCCGCGGTCCGGCGCCTGCCCGAGCGGCTTCCGTGCCGTCCCCCAGCTGGTGCAGCGCATCGTGTACGACGTGCCGCCGGGCCCCGGCTTCGCCGTCGACTCGTTCCCCGAGCAGCTGCACAAGCCCGTCACCGACCACGGCGACTTCATCAACGTCTTCGACGAGCGGCTGATGCGGCGCGTCGCGAAGTGCGTCAATTCCGGTCAGCGCTGCGCCTGACGGCGCCGCTCAGAGCCTGTCTTTGAACCCCCGTCGTCCGCGCGAAGCGCGGGCGCAGCGGCGGTCGGTGCGTGCGATCGGCGTGCGGTGTCCCAGGTCATGTGGCGGAGCCACCTGTCCTGGGACACCGTGCGGCGAGCGTGCGCACCGGGCGTCGGGGCGCAGGCGGGGGTTCAAAGACAGGCTCTCACCCCTCGTGGTGGCCGTGGTGGCCACCGCCGTGCCTCCCCGCGGCGTCCACCACGGTCCCGCCGAGGCGGTCGTGCAGCGCCGCGATGTCGTCGGCGCCGCCGACCGCCACCCAGCTGCTGCCGCCGACGAGGTACGTACCCCCGTAGTCGTTCGCCTCGTCGAGCCATTCGGCCTGGCCACGGGCGTTTGTAAAGGTTACGAGCACGTAGCGCCGGGCACCGTTCTGACAGGTGGCCTGGCGCAGTTCTGCCGCGTCCGTCTGGACGTCCGGCCGGCATCCCGCCTCGGCCGCCAGCTGCTCAAGGCTGCCGCTCGCCGTGCGTGGTGTGTCGTCACCCCCCGAGCCGCATCCCACCACCATCATCAGGGCTCCCACAGCCATGCCCGAAAGCGCGTACCGCGCTGCCCGCACCGTCTTCACCCGTCCCACCAGCCTCTTCCGACGAGCCGAACTCGCCTGTCTCGTATGCACCGTTGAGGACGGTCGGCCGCGCGGATACCGTGCGCCGCAGCCGTCACCCCAGGGGGTACACATGTCCGAACCGTCCCGACGTACCGTGCTCGGCACCGCGGGGGCCCTCGGCCTCGGCGCCGCCGTCGGCGTACCGCTGTCGGCCCACGCCGCCGACGGGCCCGCCGGACCCACCGGGCCCGACGCGGGCCCCGCCTTCGATACGGATTCCGCGCGCTCCGCGCTCAACAGACTCCTGCCGCATCACGCGGAACAGTTCCGGCTCAGACTCCTCCCCGCCCGCGGCCGCGAGGACCGCTTCAAGGTCACCGGCAGCACCGGCCGGATCGAGGTGTCCGGCACGACGCCCGCCGTCCTGCTCACCGGCGTCCACTGGTACCTGAAGTACGTCTGCGGGGCCCACATCACCTGGCACGGCAGCCAGCTGGACCTGCCGCGCAGGCTGCCCGCACCGGCCAGGACGCTGGAGCGGTCCACCTCGCTCCCCCACCGGTTCGCCCTGAACGACACCAACGACGGGTACACCGCGCCGTACGCCGACTGGGCGTACTGGGAGCGGATGATCGACGTGCTCGCCCTGCACGGGTGCAACGAGGTTCTCGTCATCGCGGGCGCCGAAGCGGTGTACCGGCGCATCCTGACGGAGTTCGGCTACTCCGACGCGGAGGCCAGGGCGTGGCTGCCCGCCCCCTCGCACCAGCCCTGGTGGCTGCTGCAGAACCTCTCCGGGTACGGCGGGCCGCTCTCGGACCGGCTGATCGACGACCGGGTCGAGCTGGGGCAGCGCATCGTCCGGCGGCTGCGCGAGCTCGGCATCGCGCCCGCCTTCCCCGGCTACTACGGCCACGTGCCCGACGGGTTCGTCGAGCGCAACGGCGGCGACGCGCGCGTCGTCCCGCAGGGCTCGTGGCACGGGTTCGCGAGACCCGACTGGCTCGACCCCCGCACCTCGACGTTCGCCAAGGTCGCCGCCGCCTTCTACCGCCACCAGGAACAGCTCTTCGGCCCCGCCGACCTCTTCAAGATGGACCTGCTGCACGAGGGCGGCACCGCGGGCGACGTGCCCGTGCCCGACGCCGCCCGCGGTGTGGAGGCGGCTCTGCGAAAGGCGCGGCCCGGCGCCACCTGGGTGATCCTCGGCTGGGAGGCCAACCCGCTGCCCGCGCTGCTCGACGCCGTCGACAAGAAGCGGATGCTGATCGTCGACGGCGTCTCCGACCGGTACGCGAAGGTGCCGGACCGGGAGAAGGACTGGGGCGGCACCCCGTACGCCTTCGGGACCATCCCCAACTTCGGCGGGCGCACGACGATCGGGGCCCGCACCCACCTCTGGAACGAGCGGTTCTTCGCCTGGCGCGACAAGGCGGGCAGCGCGCTGACCGGCACCGCTTTCATGCCGGAGGCCACGGACCGGGACCCCGCGGCCTTCGAGCTCTTCTCCGAGCTGGCCTGGACGCAGGAGCCGGTGGACCGCGCCGACTGGTTCTCCTCCTACGCCGACTTCCGGTACGGCGGGCACGACCGTGCCGCGCGGTCCGCCTGGCGGGCCCTCAACGACACCGCCTACCAGCACACCGCCGTCGAACGCAGCGACCCGCACGACTCGCTCTTCGCCGCGCGGCCCGACCTCGCGGCGGCGCGCGCCGCGGAGTACGCACCGCGCGCGCTCACCTACGACCCCGGTCTGTTCGACGCGGCGCTCACCGGGATCCTCGGCGTGGCCGGGCCGCTGCGGGGCAGCGCCGCCTACCGCCACGACGTGGTCGACGTGGCCCGGCAGGCCCTCGCCCACCGCAGCCGTCAGCTGCTGCCACAGCTACGGGCCGCGTACGAGCGCAAGGACCGGCAGACCTTCGCCACCCTCGCGGCGCTGTGGCTGCGCCTGATGCGGCTCACCGACGAGGTGACGGGCACCCACGCGGCGTTCCTCCTCGGCCCCTGGATCGAGGCGGCCCGGCGGATGGGGACGAGCGACACGGAACGCGCCGAGTTCGAGCGGACCGCCAAGGTCCTGATCACCGTGTGGGGCGAGCGCGCCACGGCCGACGCGGGGCGGCTGCACGACTACGGCAACCGCGAATGGCACGGCCTCATCGGCGACTTGTACGTCCCGCGCTGGCAGCAGTGGCTGGACGAGCTTGCCGACGCGCTGGCGGCCGGGCGGGCGCCGAAGCCCGTGGACTGGTTCGCGCTCGAAGAGAAGTGGACGCGGGAACGCAAGGACTACCCGCTGCGCCCGCCCACCGGCTCCCCGCACCGGATCGCCACCCGGGTCCGGGACGCCCTGGCGCGCGCGCCCTACCAGGGCACCCTGGAGGTCACCGCGGACCCGCCCGCTTTCCCGCCCGCCGGTCACGCCCGCCTGACGGCCTCCTTCCGCAACGTCAACGGGCTGCGCGCCACGGGGCGCGTCGACTTCGAGTTGACCGGCATCGAGGCGGAGCCGACGGGACCCGTCTCCCTGCCGCGGGTCGCACCCGCGGGCACGGGGAAGGTGACGTGGCGGGCCTCGGCACCGGACACTCCCCTGGACCGGCCGCTGCGCCCGCTCCCGTACGAGATCGCCGTGCGGTACGGGCCCGCGGGCGAGCGGCGGGTGCGCTCCGTCCACGAGGGCGTGCTGTTCGAGGCGGGTCCGGTGGACGACGCCTGGAAGTCCTACACGAACAACGCGGCAGTCTTCGGCCAGCTGAAGGAGCGGTACGCGATCGACGGAGGCGGCGCCGACCTCTGGAAGGGCACGGCCGAGTTCGGGACGCTGTACCGGGAGGGCGCCCTGCGGGACGGGGTGTCGGTCACGGTACGGGTCGACAAGCAGGAGGTGACGGGCCCCTGGGCCCGCGCGGGCCTGATCGCCCGCAACTCCCTGTCGAAGCCGCTCTCCCCGGGCTTCCTGGACCTGGCCGTGACGCCCGGCAACGGGGTCGTCCTCTCGTACGACACGAACGGCGACGGCACCCTGGACACGTAC
Source organism: Streptomyces sp. NPDC004732 (assembly GCF_040609235.1). NCBI lineage: Bacteria > Bacillati > Actinomycetota > Actinomycetes > Kitasatosporales > Streptomycetaceae > Streptomyces > Streptomyces sp. NPDC004732. The sequence continues at coordinate 110,550 of NZ_JBEXJR010000016.1, read as the reverse complement.
AAACGCATCACGGGCATCTCGGCCCCCGTACTGCTCCGGCTCTCCCGCGCAGGCGGCACTTTCACAGGTGCGTGCTCGACGGACGAGGGCGCGACGTGGCGGACGGTGGCGACGGTGCCGGTGCCGGGGGTGGCGGCGGCGCAGGACGTGGGGTTCTTCATGAGTGCGACGAACGGGGGTGACGGGGGGCGCGGGACGGTGGAGTTCAGCGGGTGGCGGCTGGGGTAGTGGCGCCTGACCACCGGAAAAGGGCGTGACGTGGGGGGAGGGGGGTGCCAGGGTGGGGGGATGGATGCAGATTGGGAGAAGCGGGTCGAGGCTGCCTGGGGGACGCTGGACTCCTATGAGGAGGACAGGGCCGGGGAGTTTCGTGCGGTGATCGACGGGCTCGCGGGTGAGTTGCCGGAAGGGCACCCCGTCGGGCTCTTCGAGCGGGCCAGTGCCTTTGATTCCACGGGGCACTCGGACCGGGCGGTGCCGCTCTACCAGGAGGCCCTGGAGCGCGGGCTCGACGGATACCGCAGGCGCCGCACGGCCGTTCAGCTCGCCAGTTCGCTGCGGAACGTCGGGCGGGCCGAAGAGGGCGTCGCCCTGCTCACCGCCGAACTGGAGAGGGGCGAGGGCGAGTTGGAGGACGCGCTGCGCGCCTGCCTCGCCCTGTGCCTCGCGAACCTCGGCCGCGAGCGCGAAGGCCTCGCCCTCGTGCTCGGCGCCCTCGCCCCTCATCTGCCGCGCTACCAGAGGTCGATGGCCCATTACGCCCGCGAGCTCGTGGCGGACGGCCAGTCATGAGGTGACCATCCGACGATTCGCTCGTTTTGCTGAACGTGTCGTCGAATGTGCAGTCTCCGTCGAAGTCCCCCAAGTCCAGCCGCCCCACCCCGGTGGTCGACGTGGAGCAGGCCGAGGCCGCCCTCGTCGAGCACTACCCGCGGCTCGTCCGGCTCGCGTATCTCGTGCTGCCACCGAGCCTCGGCCGCAACCGCCGGGTCCTGACCGCCCACGCCCTGACCCAGCGCGCCCTGCCGCGCAGCCGCAGGACGGGGGAAGCGGCCGTCCCCGGCCAGCGGGGAGGGGGCGGTGAGGGCGACAGGTCACGGGCGCTCGGCGATCCCGCCTACGCGTACATCCGGCTCCAGGTGCTGTGCGGCGCCCTCGACGCCGGACTCCCCCTGCGCTGGAACTCCTGGCCCAAGCGGGCCCAGCTGCCGCCGCTGCTGCCGCACGTCCGGGGGCTGCGGCTCTTCCCGCGCTCGGGCGGCGCCGACGAACTCGCCCTGGACCAGCGTCTGTCCGCCCTGTCGGGCGACGCCCGCGCCGCCTACGTCCTGCGGGGCCTCGAAGGGCTCGACGACGACGGCGTGTATGCCGTGCTCGCCGCCGCGGGCTGCGACGACCCCGAGGACGCGCTGGACGAGGCCGACGGCGTCGAGGCCCGGTACGACCTGCTCGGGTCCCCCGAGTTCGACCCCTGCTCACTGCAGGCGAGGCCGACCGACCTGATGCGACGCAGGCAGCACATGAAGGCCGCGGGCATCGCGGCCGTCGCCGTGCTGGTCTGCGGGGCGCTGCTCGGGCTGCCGGGCGACGGCTGGGGACCCGACGGCGCCGCCGCCCCGCCCTACGCGCAGAACCCCGCCGGTCAGGCCGCCCTCGATCCAGGGCAGCTGACGACGGCCTCCGCAGGGGCGTGGAAACGTTCCGCTCGTACCGACTTCTCCGTGTGGCCCGCGCGCGGAGACCTGATCGGCGACACGGGGCTGCTCCGCCGCGCCCTCGCCGTCTGGGCCCGCCCCGGCGAGTCCGTACAGGTCTCGGCGACGCCGGGCACCGCGGCCGGGGCGCCGCCCGGACCTGCCCGGCTGCTCTACGCGGGCGAGGTCGACTCCGCGCGCGTGGTGCTGCTCTACGACGGCCTGCGCATCGTGCGGTACGCCGAGCCGAAGGAGGGCACGGGCGGCGCGGCCCTCGACTTCGCGCGCGTGGACGGCGCGACCGGCACCGAGGCGAACGCCGTCGTCGTCGACCGCGCCGACGGGAACATCCGCTATCTGACCGCTCCGTGGATCAAGGCCGCGGGGGTGCAGGACCTGCTGAAGCCCGCCGCGAAGGCCGTCGCGCTGCGCCGCTCCGCGGACGGCGTCACCGCCCCCTTCGCGGGCCCCGTGCAGTCCGGCGCGTGCACCACGTGGAACGCGCTGCGGCTGCGCGACGACTCGGGCGCGGTGCGCATGTCGACCGACCTCGGCGAGCTCGTCCCCGCCCATCTGACCGCGGGCCGCCCGCAGGCCCCCCGCGAGGCCACGCCCGCCGAGTGGTCGAAGTCCGCGTGCTCCCTCGCCACGGTGCGCTCGCACGGCGTCCGCTCCGTGAACGCGTGGACGTACGCCCAGCAGCTCCTGCCCGAGGCCAATGGCGCCGCCGACTGGGTCTGCACCCGCGCCGACACCTGGCGGGGCGAGGGCAGCCGGATCCTCGCCCAGTTCCAGACCTCCGACGGGCCCGCGGGCGCCGTCGCCGCCAAGGCCGAGGACTCCCCCGCGTGCGGCAGCCGCGACCCGAAGGTCCTCGCGGGCGTGCTGTGGAAGTCCCGGGCGGGCTCCTGGTACCTCCTGGGCGCGGGCAGCAAGAACGTCACGTCCGTCACCGCGTCCGGCGGTGAGCGCGCGGTGGGCAACGTCCTGGCGGCGCGGACCGAGCGGTCCACGAAGGCCCGGCTCACCGGCCGACTGGCCGACGGAACGAAGGTCACGACACTCCGCTGACGGAAGTTACCCGCGCAGACCCCTGTACCGCTGAACTACCCATCAGTACATTGACGCCATGTCTAATACGCAGAGCCGGGCGCCCGAGCCCGTCGCGTCCGAGCACATCGCGCTCAAGGCACGCAACGTCTCCTTCTCCTGGGAGAACACCCCGCTCCACTGGCTCCCGAACGACCCGTTCGCCACGCACACCATCAACGTGCTGCACCTGCTGCTGCCCGCCGGTGAGCGCTGGTTCGTGCACGTCTACAAGCAGGTCCTGCCGCTGATCCGCGACGACAGACTGCGCGAGGACGTCATCGGGTTCATCGGGCAGGAGGCCATGCACTCGCAGGCCCATGACGAGGTGCTTCCGCACCTCAAGGAGCAGGGGCTCGACCCGACGCCGTACACCGCCCAGGTGGACTGGCTCTTCGAGAAGCTGCTCGGCGACCGGACACTGCCGCCCGGCAAGCCGCGCCAGTGGTGGCTGATGGAGCGCGTCGCGATCATCGCGGCCATCGAGCACTACACCGCGTTCCTCGGCAACTGGGTGCTCAACGCCGACGAGCTGGACCGCAGGGGCGCCGACCCCACGATGCTTGACCTGCTGCGCTGGCACGGCGCGGAGGAGGTCGAGCACCGGTCCGTCGCCTTCGAGCTGTTCATGCACGTCGACGGCGGCTACCGGCGCCGGGCCAGGACGTGGGCGACGGCGTTCAGCGCCCTGGTCTTCCTCTGGCAGCGCGGGGCGCGGTTCTTCATGGAGAACGACCCGACGCTCGTCGACGGCAGGGCGAGCTTCAAGGAGTTCTACCGCAGCGGACAGGCGGGGACCCTGCCCTCCACCGGCGACATGATCCGCTCCATCCCCCGCTATCTCAGCCGGGCCTACCACCCCTCGCAGGAGGGCAGCACGGAGCAGGCCGCCGCCTATCTCGCCTCCTCGCCCGCCGCCGTCGCGGCGCTCGCCGCCGAGAAGGGGACCGCCTGACATGCCCCGCATCCGCACCGTCGCCCTCCTCGCGGGCGTCGCCCTGCTCACCAGGCGGGCCATGCGCCGCCGCATCGGGGCCTCCCCGCTGTGGCCGCTGCCCGCCCTGGAGGAGCCGATCTCCGGGCAGCCGCGCTCCCGGGCCCTGCGGCTGCGCGTCGCCCGGCACGAGGCCGTCGCCGAAGGAGTCGTGCAACTGCGCCTGGAGGGACGGGACTTGCCCGGCTGGCAGCCCGGCGCCCACCTCGACATCGTGCTGCCGTCGGGGCTCGTGCGGCAGTACTCGCTCTGCGGCGACCCCGAGGACACCTCCTCGTACACCGTCGCGACCCGCCTGATCGCCGCGGACCAGGGCGGCAGGGGCGGCTCGCGCGAGGTGCACGAGCAGCTCGGGGAGGGCGTCGAGGTCGAGGTGCGCGGGCCGCGCAACCGCTTCCCGCTGGCCGACGCGGCGTCGTACGTGTTCGTGGCGGGCGGCATCGGGATCACCCCGATCCTGCCGATGCTGCGGGCCGCCGAGGCGGCCGGGGCGCAGTGGCGGCTGCTGTACGGGGGGCGTTCCCGTGCGTCGATGCCGTTCCTCGAAGAGGTGGAGAAGCTCGGCGGCGCCGGGCGCGGGCGCGTCACCGTCGTCGCCGAGGACGAGTCGGGACGGCCGGACCTGGCCGCCTTCCTCGCCGGAACCCCGCAGGGCGCGGCCGTCCATGTGTGCGGTCCCGAGGCCCTGATGGACGCCGTCGACGCCGTCCTGCCCGACGGATGTTCGCTGCACTTGGAAAGGTTCACGCCACGCACTTCGACCGAAGGCAACGCCGCGTTCGAGGTCGAACTGCGGCGCAGCGGACGCACGGTGGCGGTCGCCGCGGACACCACGGTGCTCGCCGCCGTCCGCGCCGAGCTGCCCAACACCGCGTACAGCTGCGAGCAGGGATTCTGCGGAACGTGCCAACAGCGCGTCGTGGAAGGGGAGATCGACCACCGCGACGAGCTGCTCACGGACGGCGAGCGGGCGGACTCGATGCTCATCTGCGTCTCGCGGGCGAGCGGCGAACGGCTCGTCCTGGACATGTGAGGCGGACGTCCGGGACGGACGGGGACCGGCCGGTGGCGGGGCCGGTTCTGCTCGGTAAGGTGTTCGCATGACAACCGGGGTGCGCCGCAGGATGGGTGTCGAGGAGCGGCGGCAGCAGTTGATCGGGGTCGCGCTCGAACTGTTCAGCCACCGCTCCCCCGACGACGTGTCCATCGACGAGATAGCAGCGGCCGCGGGCATCTCGCGCCCGCTGGTCTACCACTACTTCCCCGGCAAACTCAGCCTGTACGAGGCGGCGTTGCGCCGTGCGGCGGACGACCTGGCCGGGCGGTTCGTGGAGCCCCGCGAAGGGCCGCCCGGGGCCCGGCTGCTGCGGGTGATGGGCCGCTTCTTCTCCTTCGTCGACGAGCACGGGCCCGGCTTCTCCGCGCTGATGCGGGGCGGCCCCGCGGTCGGCTCCTCGACGACGAACGCGCTGGTCGACTCGGTGCGCCAGGCGGCGTACGAGCAGGTCCTCGTCCAGCTCGACGTCACCGAGCCGTCCGCCAGGCTCGAACTCGTCGTGCGGTCCTGGATCTCCCTCGCCGAGTCGACGGCGCTGATCTGGCTGGACGGCCGACGCATCCCGCGCGCGGAGCTCGAGCTGCAGCTGGTGCACGACTTCGCGGCACTGGCCGCGGTGAGCGCCGCCTACGACAAGGGGATGGCGGAGCTGCTGCGCGAGGTCCTCGCCTCGGAACCGGCCGACGGCCCGTTCGCGGAGCTCCTCGAACGGCTTGCCACACTGGCCCCATGACAGCACAACTGACCTTCCGCGGCGCGGACCTCGGCGACGCGGCCCTCCTGACCGGCCTCTACGAAGGTGCGGCACGCTGGATGCTGGACCACGGCATCGACCAGTGGCAGCCGGGCGCCAAGGACGAGCGGCACTTCGAGCGGGTGATCGGCTCCTCGACGGCGGAGGTGTGGCTCGCGTACGACGGGTCGGGGGCCCTCGGCGCGTACGAGCTGTGGTGGACCGACGAGCAGGCGTGGGGCGCGCAGCCGCCGGTCGCCGGGTACGTGCACCGGCTGATGACGCGGCGCGGGGCGCCCGCGGGCACGGGCCGGTCGCTGCTCAGGGACGCCGAGCGCCGGATAGCGGCGGCGGGCCGTGCGGTGAGCCGCCTGGACGTCGTGGTGACCAACCCCCGGCTGCGCACGTACTACGAAGAGGCCGGTTACGGGGTCGTGGGTGAGCTGGCGGACAAGGCCGCCGCGGACGGCGCCCCGTACGGCGTGCTGCTCATGGAGCGGTCGGTCGGCTAGGGCCTGTGCCGGAAGGGCCCTGGCCGTCGGCGCGCAGCCGCATGGCGAGGAGCGCGATGTCGTCGTCGCGGCCGTGGCCCAGGCAGGCGAGCAGGGTGTCGCAGAGGGCGGCGACGCCCAGGGGCGCTTCGGCCGCGACCGTGCGCAGGTGCTCCATGGATTCGGCGAGGTCGGTACCGCGGGTCTCGATGAGCCCGTCGGTGACCAGGAGGAGCCGGTCCGTGGGGCGCAGGACCGTCTCGGTGGGCGGCGGCCTGTCCAGGCCGAGGCCGAGCAGCGGGCCGCACGCCCTGAGGTAGTGGGCGGTGCCGTCGTCGGCGACGACGAGGGGCGGGATGTGTCCGGCGTTGGCGACGCGGGTGCGGCCGGTGGCGGGGTCGACGAGGGCCAGGCAGAGGGTGGCCGTCACCTCGGGGTGGTAGCGCTGCAGCATGCCGTCGAGGCGCCGGGCGAGCGACCTGGGGTCGGGGTCCTCTATGCAGTAGGCGCGCAGCGCGTGCCGGATCTCGACCATGACGGTGGCGGCTTCCAGCGAGTGGCCGACGACGTCGCCGATGCCGGTGAGGAGGCCCTGCGAGGTGTCGAGCGAGGCGTAGAAGTCGCCGCCGATCTCCGTGTCGCGGGTGGCGGGTTCGTAGCGGACGACGACTTCGGTGCCGGGGGTCTGCGGCACGTGCGCGGGCAGGAAGCTGCGCTGGAGGGTGAGGGCGATGTGGCGTTCCATCTCGTACATCAGCAGTCGTTCGGCGGCGACCGCGGTGGCGTGGGCGAGCCGTCCCACGAACCGCCCGGTGCCGGGCGCGGGTCCTTGGTCGTACACGGGTGTGGCGAGGCAGACGGGCGCGGCGCCTTCGTGGGCGCGGGCCATGGCGAGGCGGGCCCCGACGGGGCGCGCGGTGCCGTCGGACGGCTCGGCGTGGAAGAAGCCCGACGGCCACAGGGGTGCGGGCACGATGGTGTCGTGCACGCCGACGTGGCCCGTCATGCGGCGCTGGATCAGGCGCACCACGGCGTCGTGCGCGCCCTCGTCGGGCAGTGCGGCGTGGGCCCTGCGCCGGGACAGGCTCCGGTGGAGCTCGCCGTCGTCGCCGATGACGAAGGCGGCCGCGGGGCCGTGGGTGAGGCGGGCCGTGCCGACCGCGGCGGCCTCGGCGAGCTCGCGCGGGCAGCGGGCCGACTGCACGGCGAGGATCGTCTCGGCGAGCCGGGTCAGGTGCCCGGCCTGCGCCTCGGCGTCGCTGCGGTGGCGTGCGCCGCGGGCCGCGGCGCGCACGACGGCCTGGATCTCCTCGGGTTCGGCGGGCACCGTCAGATAGGCCTCGCCGCCCGCGTCCAGGCCGAGGCACCGGTCGGCGGGGGCTATCCGGGCGGCCGAGAAGTGCACGACGGGCAGGGCGGCGAACGGCGGCGTCTCCTTGAGGCGGCGGCACAGGTCGAAGCCGCTCATGTCGGGCAGGCCGACGTCGACGAGCGCCACGTCGGGCAGCCGCCCCGCGCGGCGGCGCACGTCGAGCTCGATGAGGGCGTCGCCCGCGCTGGCGGCGAGGACGACGCGGTGGCCGTCCCTGCGCAGGACCGCGCCCAGCGCGTATCGGCTGGCGGCGACGTCGTCCACCACCAGGATCGTGGTGCCTGCTTTGGCGTTCACGCTCACACGGGCCCCTTTGGGGCTGGCGGGGCAGACCTCCCGCGGGCCTGCCCGACCAAGTTAGCGCCCCGGCGCACCCGACGGGAGACGATGAGCGGCTCCGACCGGGATCGGTGAAGCTCAGGGAACTTCCGTGGCAGGAGGGGTACTTGGCGGTAGAATCTGCGGCCCGCCCGGCCCGTGACGCCACCGGTGCGGGGGACACGCTCGTGACCTTCGCGTTCCGCCGGGCGTTCTACCGGAGACTCCGACCGCCCCGCCCGTCCTGAGGGACCACATGACCCAGCACGTCACCGCCGCGCCCGCCACCGAGTCCTCGTCCGCAGGAGAGTGGTGGCGCGACGCCGTCATCTACCAGGTCTATCCGCGCAGCTTCGCCGACGGGAACGGCGACGGCATGGGCGATCTGCCCGGCATCACGGCCCGCCTGCCGTACCTGCGCGACCTGGGCGTGGACGCCGTCTGGCTCTCCCCCTTCTATGCGTCGCCGCAGGCCGACGCCGGGTACGACGTGGCGGACTACCGCGCCGTCGACCCGATGTTCGGCACCCTCACCGACGCCGACCGCCTCATCGGCGAGGCGCACGCGCTCGGCCTGCGCGTCATCGTCGACATCGTGCCCAACCACTGCTCCGACCGGCACGAGTGGTTCGAGCGCGCGGTGCGCGAGGGCCCCGGTTCCGCGGCCCGCGACCGCTTCCTGTTCCGGCCGGGCCGGGGCGCGGACGGCGGACTGCCACCGAACGACTGGGAGTCCGTCTTCGGCGGTCCCGCCTGGACCCGGGTCGAGGACGGGCAGTGGTACCTCCACCTCTTCGCGCCCGAGCAGCCCGACTTCAACTGGGAGCACCCGGACGTCCACGACGAGTTCCGCTCCGTCCTGCGCTTCTGGCTCGACCTCGGCGTCGACGGCTTCCGCATCGACGTCGCGCACGGCCTGGTCAAGGCGGCGGGCCTGCCGGACATCGGCCACGCGGAGCAGGTCAAGCTGCTCGGCAAGCAGGCCGTGCCGTACTTCGACCAGGACGGCGTGCACGAGATCTACCGCGACTGGCGCGGGATCCTCGACGCGTACGGGGAGGGGGCAGGGGGACGGCGGATCGCCGTCGCCGAGGCGTGGACGCCGACGGTCGAGCGCAGCGCCCGCTACCTGCGCCGCGGCGAGCTGCACCAGGCCTTCAACTTCGAGTATCTGACGACCGGCTGGGACGCCGTCGCGCTGCGCGAGGTCATCGACCGCTCCCTCACCGCGATGAACGCCGTGGCCGCGCCCGCCACCTGGGTGCTCTCCAACCACGACGTCGTACGCCACGCGACGCGCTTCGCCGACGGCAGCGAGGCCCGCGGTCTGCGCCGGGCGCGGGCGGCCACGCTGCTGATGCTGGCTCTGCCCGGCTCCGCATACCTGTACCAGGGCGAGGAGCTCGGCCTGCCCGAGGTGACGGAGCTGCCGGACGAGGTGCGCCAGGACCCGGCGTTCTTCCGCAGCGCGGGGCAGGACGGCACGCGCGACGGGTGCCGGGTGCCGCTGCCTTGGTCCGGGGAGCGCGCGCCGTTCGGCTTCGGGCCCCGCGAGGGCGGCCCGAGCTGGCTGCCGCAGCCGGACTCCTGGAAGGATCTTTCGGTGGCCGCGCAGTCGGGCGATCCGGCGTCGACGCTGGAGTTCTACCGCCGCGCGCTGGCCGTGCGCCGCGCGCATCCGGCGCTCGGCGCGGGCCGCGACATCACGTGGCTGCCGTCGCCGGACGGCGTCCTGGCCTTCCGCCGCGTCACCCCCGCCGGTTCGTTCGTGTGCACGGTGAACCTCTCGGCGTCGCCCGTCGCGCTGCCGACGCCCGGCACGCCGCTCCTCGCGAGCACGGAGGTCGTGCCCGGCGCCGGACGGACCGTGCTTCCGGCGGATTCGGCGGTCTGGTGGGCAGCCTGAGACACGACCGGTACAGTCCAATCCTGTGACCGCACGGCTAGCCGACATCGCAGCCCAGGCGGGGGTCAGCGAAGCGACAGTAAGCCGCGTGCTCAACGGCAAGCCGGGCGTCGCCGCGGGCACCCGCCAGTCCGTGCTCGCCGCGCTCGACGTGCTCGGCTACGAACGCCCGGTGCGGCTGCGCCGACGCAGCGAGGGCCTGATCGGGCTGATCACGCCGGAGCTGGAGAACCCGATATTCCCCGCGCTCGCGCAGGTCGTCGGGCAGGCCCTGACCCGGCAGGGGTATACGCCGGTGCTCGCCACGCAGACCCCCGGCGGCTCCACGGAGGACGAGCTCACCGAGATGCTGGTCGACCGCGGGGTCGCGGGGATCATCTTCGTCTCGGGGCTGCACGCGGACACCTCGGCCGACATGCACCGCTACGAACAGCTGCGGGCCCAGGGCGTCCCGTTCGTCCTGGTGGACGGCTTCTCGCCGAAGGTGCAGGCACCGGCCGTCTCACCGGACGACCGCGCGGCGATGCGCCTCGCGGTGACCCACCTCGTCTCCCTGGGGCACACCCGCATCGGGCTCGCCCTGGGGCCGAAGCGCTTCGTGCCCGTCCAGCGGAAGATCGAGGGGTTCGTCCGCACGATGGCGGACCAGCTGGGACTGTCCCCCGACGCCGTCGAGACGGAGCTGGTCCAGCACTCCCTGTACACCCTGGAGGGCGGTCAGGCCGCGGCCTCCGCGCTCCTGGACCGCGGCTGCACGGCCGTCGCGTGCGCCAGCGACATGATGGCGCTCGGGGCGATACGGGCGGCGCGCCAGCGCGGCCTCGAGGTGCCGGACGACGTCTCGGTGGTCGGCTTCGACGACTCGCCGCTGATCGCGTTCACGGACCCGCCGCTGACCACCGTGCGCAAGCCGGTGCCCGCGATGGGCCAGGCCGCGGTGCGCACGCTCCTGGAGGAGATCGGCGGCACCCCCGCGCCACCCGGCGAATTCGTCTTCATGCCCGAACTGGTGGTTCGGGGTTCAACAGCATCGGGTCCCAGGCGCCCCTAGGGTCACCTCAGGGACGCCGTCTCCTTCCTGCGTCGTAGAGAATGCGGTCCGAACGCGACCAAGGGATGATCGGTCGAAGGGTGGGGATCTGGCAGACTCTGTCCCTATGGGTGAGACCACCGTGACGACACTTGAGGGCCAGGAAAGGCCCACTGCATCACCCATCGCGGACGAGAAGAACGGCCGCAATGGGCAGAATGTCCTGCGTCATTTCCGTCGGCTCAGAACACCCCGCCGCCCCCGTCTGTGGTTCGAGATCCTGCTGATCGCGGTCAGTTACTGGACGTACTCACTGATCCGCAACGCCGTGCCGGAACAGAAGGCGCAGGCGCTGAGCAACGCGGACTGGATCTGGCGCGTCGAGAGCGATCTGGGGGTCGCCTTCGAGAAGAGCGTCAACCACGCAGTCGACTCGGTGACATGGCTCATCGTCGGCATGAACTACTACTACGCCACCCTGCATTTCATCGTCACGCTCGGTGTCCTGGTGTGGCTCTTCCGCAAGCATCCCGGGCGGTACGCGGCCACGCGCCTCGTCCTCTTCGCGACGACGGCGGTGGCCCTGCTCGGCTACTACTTCTACCCGCTGGCCCCGCCGCGCCTGATGAACGGCACCCACTTCATCGACACGGTGGTCGTGCACCAGACGTGGGGCTCGATGGCCTCCGGCGACCTGAAGAACATGTCGAACCAGTACGCGGCGATGCCGTCGATGCACATCGGCTGGTCCCTGTGGTGCGGCCTGACGATCTTCGCCCTGGCGTCGGCGCCCTGGGCGAAGATCCTCGGCCTGCTCTACCCCGTCGCCACCCTCGTCGTCATCGTGGCCACCGCCAACCACTTCTGGCTCGACGCGGTCGGCGGCATGATCTGCCTGGCCTTCGGCTTCGCGGTGGCCCGTCTCTGGTACGGCTCGATGCCCTATGCGCTGCCGCGCGAGGTGGCGGTGCGGGGCGGTCCCGGCCCTACTTGAACGACTCGTCGCCGTCCCAGTTCACGTGGACGACGTCCGGGGCGAGGCCGTGGATGACGGCGCGGCCGACGTCCTTCTTGAAGCGTTCGATCAGGCCTTCGATGCCGCTGTGCGGGTACTTCGCGTCCAGCGCGGCGAGGAGGGCCTCGCGCGGCACGTCGACGGATCCGGCGAGGGCCTCGGTGTTGCCGGGGCGGTTGTTCCAGCCGTCGGCGTTGTTGCGGCCCACGTGGATCGACTCCTGCGCCGTGAGGCTGGACGCGCCCGCTGCGTGGATCAGGTTCTGGCCTGCCATCGGGCGGGCCGTCAGGTGGAAGAGGGAGCCCCTGATCGACGCCGTGGAGTCGCCGGTCTTGCGGTCCCGCACCTCGCCGCCGCTGGTGAGCATCACATTGAGGTGGACGGCCAGCTTGGCGGTGGTGCCGCCGGCGCTGACGGTCACCTCCACGGGCCGGGAGATGAGGTTGTTGCCGCCGTTGTTCCGGCACTCGGACCCGAACTGGAACCCGGCGAGCGAACGGTCCTGGCCGACGATGGTGTCCAGGAGCTGGTTCCAGTCCACGCGCGGGGCCGTCTGGGTGCTCGGGGCGCGCTGTACCTCAGTACCTTCTGCGGCCGCGTGCCCTTCCGGGGCCGCCTCCGTGTGGGCCTCGGGCGCCGGACCCGACAGGACCCGGTGGGCGTTCGCCTCGGCCTCGCGCTCGAACCGGTCGGACGGGTCCGACACCTTGAGCCCGTTGCCGTGGTCGGTGCCCGCGACCGGGCCCTGCCGCTGCTGGATGACGTGCGTCAGCTCGTGGGCGAGCGTGTGGCGGTCCGCGCCGCCGTCGCCGATGACGACGTGGCTGCCCGAGGTGTAGGCGCGGGCGCCGACCTCGGCCGCGGAGGCCTTCGCGGCGCTGTCGTCGTGGACGCGGACGTCGGAGAAGTCCGCGCCGAGGCGGGCCTCCATGTCGGTGCGGGTGCCCGTGTCGAGCGGCCGCCCGCCGCCGCGGAGCACGTCGTGGACGGCGGACCGCTGCACCGCCTGGACGACGGCCGCGTTGCCCGCGGTGCGCTGCAGCGCAGTGATCTCCTGAGCGGTCATGCCGCCGCCCGCGCTCGACGGCGACGCGGCGGGACGGGCCGGTGCGCGGCCTGCTCGCTCACCGTCGGCGGGTCGGGCGGTTTCACGGGCACGCATGGGGCCTCCAGGCAGACGGATCGTACGCTTCCTGGATACGCCATGGAGCGGCCACCGGACCAGGTGCGCAAGGGCAGCGTCTCGTGTCTGTTGGGGCAGTGCGGGCGGCGCTCCGGCCTCACGCGCCGTAGAAGCGCTCCTCCATCACGGCCCGCGCCCTGCGCGTGATGCGCCGGTAGTCGTCCAGCATGTCGCCCACGTGGCCCGGGTCGTATCCCAGGTAGCGGGCGACGGCCGCCAGTTCCCGGCCGTCGGAGGGGAACGTGTCGCCCGCCCGGCCGCGCACCAGCATGACCGCGTTGCGGACCCGGGCCGCGAGGACCCACGCCTCGTCGAGGGTCGCCGCGTCCTGCGTCGGGATCAGCTCCGCCGCGCAGGCCGCGGCCAGGGCCTCCCGGGTGCGGGTCGTGCGCAGCCCCGGCTCGGCCCAGCCGTGCTCCAGCTGGAGGAGCTGGACGGTCCACTCGACGTCGGAGAGGCCGCCGCGGCCCAGCTTCGCGTTCAGCGTCGGGTCGGCGCCGCGCGGCATCCGCTCCGCCTCCATGCGGGCCTTGAGGCGGCGGATCTCGCGGACCGCGTCCTCGCCGAGGCCCTCCGCCGGATAGCGCAGGGGGTCGACGAGGCCGATGAAGGCGCGCCCCAGCTCCTCGTCCCCCGCGACCGGCTCGGCCCGCAGCAGCGCCTGGGACTCCCAGACCAGGGACCAGCGGCGGTAGTACGCCTCGTACGAGCGCAGGGTGCGCACCAGCGGCCCGCTCCTGCCCTCCGGGCGCAGGTCGGCGTCGATGAGCAACGGCGGGTCGGCCGACGGCAGTTGGAGCAGTCGGCGCATCTCGGCGACGACCTTGGCCGCCGCCTTCGCCGCCTCCTGCTCGTCGGCGCCCTCGCGCGGCTCGTGCACGAAGAGGACGTCCGCGTCCGAGCCGTAGCTCAGCTCGTGGCCGCCGAAGCGGCCCATGCCGATGACGGCGAAGCGGGTGGGGAGCGTGTCGCCCCAGCCGTCGCGGACGACCGCGCGCAGCGTGCCCGCGATCGTGGCGGCCGTCAGGTCGGACACCGCGTCGCCCACCCGGTCCACGAGCGTGCCGGGGTCTTCCTCCGCGGGGCTGTCCTCCGTGCCGTACGAGCGGACGAGGTCGCCCGCCGCGGTACGGAACAGCTCGCGGCGGCGCACCCCGCGCGCCACCCTCACGGCCTGCTCGGCGCCGTCCGCGCGGCGCACCGCCGCCAGGATCTCCTGCTCCAGGTGGCCGCGGCCGCGCGGTTCGAGGCCCCGCTGGTCGCCGAGCAGGGCGACGGCCTCGGGGGCGCGCAGCAGCAGGTCGGGGGCGAGGCGTCCGGCGGAAAGGACGCGGGCGAGGTTCTCCGCCGCCGCGCCCTCGTCCCGCAGCAGCCGCAGGTACCACGGGGTCTTGCCGAGCGCGTCGGACACCTTGCGGAAGCCGAGGAGACCGGCGTCCGGGTCGGCGGAGTCCGCGAACCAGCCGAGCAGGACCGGCAGCAGGGTGCGCTGGATGGCCGCCTTGCGGGTCACGCCGGACGCCAGCGCCTCCAGGTGCCTGAGCGCCGCGCTGGGGTCCGCGTAGCCGAGCGCGACCAGGCGTTCGCGGGCCGCCTCGGTGCTCAGCCGGGTCTCGCCGGGGGCGAGCTGGGCGACGGCGTCGAGCAGGGGGCGGTAGAAGAGCTTCTCGTGCAGGCGGCGTACGACGGAGGTGTGCCGCTTCCAGGCGCGGCCCAGGTCGGTGATCGGCTCGGTGCGCATGCCCAGGGAGCGGCCGATGCGCCGCAGGTCCGGGTCGCCCTCCGGCACGAGGTGGGTGCGGCGCAGCTTGTAGAGCTGGATGCGGTGTTCGAGGGCGCGCAGGAAGCGGTACGCGTCGTCGAGCTGGGCGGCGTCCACGCGTCCCACGTAGCCGCCCGCGCCCAGCGCCTGGAGCGCGACGAGCGTCGACCCACTGCGGATCGAACGGTCGCTGCGGCCGTGCACCAACTGCAGCATCTGGACGGCGAATTCGACGTCGCGCAGCCCGCCGGGGCCGAGCTTCAGCTCCCGGTCGACCTCGCCCACCGGGATGTTCTCGACGACCCTGCGGCGCATCTTCTGCACGTCGGGCACGAAGTTCTCGCGCTCCGCGGCCTGCCAGACGAGGGGCGCGAGCGTGGTGACGTACTCCTCGCCGAGCGCGAGGTCGCCCGCGACCGGCCGGGCCTTGAGCAGCGCCTGGAACTCCCAGGTCTTGGCCCAGCGCTGGTAGTACGCGAGGTGGCTGGAGAGCGTGCGGACCAGGGGGCCGTTCCGGCCCTCGGGGCGGAGGTTCGCGTCGACGGGCCAGATGGTGCCCTCGACGTTCGTCTCGGAGCAGATCCGCATCATGTGCGAGGCGAGCCGGGTCGCGGCCCGCATCGCCTTGTCCTCGTCGGCGCCGTCGGCCCCGTCGGCGGGCTCGCCGACGAAGATGACGTCGACGTCGGACACGTAGTTGAGCTCGTGGCCGCCGCACTTGCCCATGGCGATCACCGCGAGCCTGCACTGCGCGGCGTCGCCGGGCGCCGCCGCGCGGGCCATGGCGAGCGCCGCCCGCAGCGTCGCCGTGGCGAGGTCCGCGAGCTCGGCCGCCGCCTGGGCGACGTCGGTCGTGCCGCACACGTCGCGTGCCGCGATGGAGAGCAGGCAGCGGCGGTAGGCGACGCGCAGCGACACCGGGTCGGTGGCGTCGGCGAGGCCCCGCTCGAACTCCTCCACGCCGGGGTGCAGGTCGGCCGATTCGTAGGTGACGAGGGCCCGCCAGTCCAGCGGGTGCCTGGCCAGGTGGTCGGCGAGGGCCTCGGAGGCGCCGAGCACGCCGAGGAGGCGGTCGCGCAGGGGCTTCGCGGTGACGAGGGTGTCGAGCAGCTCCCGTCGGCCGAGGTCGTCGTCCTGCCCCTCCACCAGCCGGACGAGGCCCAGCAGCGCGAGGTCGGGGTCGGCGGTGGCGCCGAGCGCGTCCAGGAGCAGCGGGTCGTCGCGCACGGCGCTCAGCGCGGGGTCGTCGAGGAGCCGCTCCGCGGCGGACGGGTCGGTGAAGCCGTGCCGCAGCAGCCGCGTGAACGTACTGCTCCGTCGCCCTTGCGGCACCGTCATCCGAGCCTCCGTTCGATCACCCCTCGGCCCGAGCCTACGGCCTCCCCGGCGAACCGGCGCCCGGCCGCCCCGCGACACCCTGCGCACGGCCGCTGACAGGGCCTCAACTCCCTGGTGTACTGCGGGCCATGGAATACACACTCGAAGTGATCCCGCTGCCGGTCAGTGACATCGACCGGGCGAAGGAGTTCTACAGCGACAAGCTGGGCTTCCACGTCGACATCGACACGGAGGTCATGCCGGGGATGCGCATCGTGCAGCTGACCCCGCCGGGTTCGGGCTGTTCCATCGCGCTGGCCGACACGCTCTGGGAGACGATGGAAGGCCCCACTCCGGCCCCCGGCTCCTACCAGGGCCTCCAGCTGTGCGTCGCCGACGCCAAGGCCGCACACGCCGAGCTCGTCGCGCGTGGCCTGGACGTCTCCGAGCCGGTGCAGCACGCGCCGCAGGACGGCGGCACCTTCATGTACTTCACGGACCCGGACGGCAACGGCTGGGCGATCCAGGAGTACCGGGTGCGGGCGACGACGCCGCTGCGCGAGGCGATCGTGCCGCAGGGCTGACCCACGGGCCCGGTCCCGCACGGGACCGGGCCTTCACCGGACGGCGCCGCTACAGCACCGGCAGGTTCTTCCGGAGCTCGAAGGCCGTGACTTCCGACCTGTACTCCTCCCACTCCTGCTTCTTGTTCCTGAGGAAGAAGTCGTAGACGTGCTCGCCGAGGGTCTCGGCGACCAGTTCGGACTTCTCCATGAGCGCGATGGCCTCGCCCAGGTTCTGCGGGAGCGGCTCGATGCCCAGCGCGCGGCGCTCGGCGTCGCGCAGCGCCCACACGTCGTCGTCGGCGCCCGGCGGGAGCTCGTACCCCTCCTCGATGCCCTTGAGTCCGGCGGCGAGCAGCACCGCGTACGTCAGGTAGGGGTTGGCGCCCGAGTCGATCGAGCGGACCTCGACGCGTGCGGAGCCCGTCTTGCCGGGCTTGTACATCGGGACGCGGATCAGGGCCGAGCGGTTGTTGTGGCCCCAGCAGATGTACGAGGGGGCCTCGCCGCCCGCGCCCGCGGTGCGCTCGGAGCCGCCCCAGATGCGCTTGTAGGAGTTCACCCACTGGTTGGTGACCGCGGAGATCTCCGCGGCGTGCCGCAGCAGGCCCGCGATGAAGGAGCGGCCGACCTTGGAGAGCTGGTACTCGGCGCCCGACTCGTAGAACGCGTTGCGGTCGCCCTCGAAGAGGGAGAGGTGGGTGTGCATGCCCGAGCCGGGGTGCTCGGAGAACGGCTTCGGCATGAAGGTGGCCTGCACCCCCTGCTCCAGGGCGACCTGCTTCATGACCAGGCGGAAGGTCATGATGTTGTCGGCCGTGGAGAGCGCGTCGGCGTAGCGGAGGTCGATCTCCTGCTGGCCGGGGGCGCCCTCGTGGTGGCTGAACTCCACCGAGATGCCCATGGACTCCAGCATCGTGATGGCCTGGCGGCGGAAGTCCATGCCCACGTTCTGCGGGGTGTGGTCGAAGTAGCCGGAGTTGTCGGCGGGGGTGGGCCGCGAGCCGTCCAGCGGCTTGTCCTTCAGCAGGAAGAACTCGATCTCGGGGTGGGTGTAGAAGGTGAAGCCCAGGTCCGAGGTCTTGGCGAGGGCGCGCTTCAGTACGTAGCGCGGGTCCGCGAAGGACGGGGAGCCGTCCGGCATCAGGATGTCGCAGAACATGCGGGCCGTGCCGGGGGCCTCCGCGCGCCAGGGCAGCACCTGGAAGGTGGAGGGGTCCGGCTTGGCGATCATGTCCGACTCGTACACCCGGGCGAAACCCTCGATGGCCGAGCCGTCGAAGCCGATGCCCTCGTCGAAGGCCTGCTCCAGCTCGGCCGGGGCCACGGCCACCGACTTCAGGAAGCCGAGGACGTCCGTGAACCACAGGCGCACGAACCGGATGTCGCGCTCCTCCAACGTACGGAGCACGAATTCCTGCTGCTTGTTCATCTTCCGCTTCCACCCATCCTTGCTGGTCAGGCCACCTGCACCCGCGCCCCGGGACACACCGGGCACACGAGCATCCCACTCCTTGGTTTCGCGCGCGTTGCGGGCCCCGGGCCGCGGCGTGCGAGCCGTTTCTCTTGCCGCTCTGTGCCCATAGTGCCTGCTGCACCGTCCGGCCGTAACGGCGGCGGGCCCCGGCTCCCCGCCCGACCGTCGCCCACCCCGTACCGGGACCCCGGCGCTATAACTTGCATCTGAGATGCTAATTTGAGTGCCGAAACAGACAAGGGGGGCGCAACCCTCCCTTACCGAGCCCTGCTCATCGTCTCCAGGCACTGAGGAGCCCACGTTGCTGTCACCACAGTCAGCCGCGACCGTCCGCGCCACGCTTCCCGTCGTCGGAGCGGCGATCGGCGAGATCACCGAGCGCTTCTACGACCGGCTCTTCACCGCCCACCCCGAGCTGCTCAGGGACCTCTTCAACCGCGGCAACCAGGCCGCAGGGACCCAGCGACAGGCCCTGGCCGGTTCCATCGCCGCCTTCGCGACGCACCTGGTGGAGCACCCCGACGAGCGGCCCGACGTGATGCTGAACCGCATCGCGCACAAGCACGCCTCGCTCGGCGTGGCCCCCGACCAGTACGGGACGGTGCACCGCCACCTGTTCGCCGCCATCGCCGAGGTGCTCGGCGACGCGGTCACCCCCGAGGTCGCGGCCGCCTGGGACGACGTCTACTGGCTGCTGGCCAACGCCCTCATCGCCATCGAGGCCCGGCTCTACGCAGGGCAGGGCGTCGCCGCGGGCGAGGACACGTGGCGCGGGTGGCAGGTCGTCGAGCGCGTCGAGGAGACCGAGGACGTCGCCACGTTCCGGCTGCGGCCCGTCGACGGGGCGCCCGCGCCGGGCTTCCGGGCGGGGCAGTACGTGTCCGTACAGGTCCGACTCGACGACGGGGCACGGCAGATACGGCAGTACAGCCTCTCCGGAGGGCCCGGCTCCGAGGTGCGGCAGATCAGTGTGAAGCGGGTGCGGGGGGCTGCGGGGACGCCCGAGGGCGAGGTCTCCAACCAGCTGCACGCGCGCGTGCACGAGGGCGACGTCCTCCGCGTCTCCGCACCGTACGGGGATCTCGTCCTCGACGACTCGGACGCGGATGTTCCGCTGCTGCTCGCCTCCGCGGGCATCGGTGTGACCCCGATGATCGCCATGCTGGAGCAGCTCGCCGTGTCGGGGCACCGGGCGCCCGTCACCGTCGTGCACGCCGACCGCTCCCCCGCCGAGCACGCACTGCGCGCCGACCACGAGACGTACACCGGCAAACTCCCGGACGGCGCCGCGCACTTCTTCTACGAGCGGCCGGACGCGGGCCACCCCGCGGAGCTCACCGGGCGCGTCGACCTCGCGGCCCTGCCGACCGCGGTCGCGGCGGGCACGCGCGCGTACCTGTGCGGGCCGCTGCCCTTCATGCGGGCGGTACGTTCCCAGCTGATCGGGCGCGGGGTCGCCGCCGCCGACATCCACTACGAAGTGTTCGGTCCCGACCTCTGGCTGGCGCAGGGCTAGGGGGCTTCTGATGGATCTCCGCGGAAGGAGGAGCGGCGTTCGGTGCGTCCTCTCGGTGTGCCGGGCGTCGCGACGCCGCGGAGATCCATCAGAAGCCCCCTAGCGGGCAGGGCGGGTCAGCCGTCGGCGCGGGTCGTGATGCCCAGCAGCAGCGGGCCCGTCGGGCTCGCGACGATGTCCGCCACCGTCAGCGGGTCAAGCGAGGCGTAGAAGGCCTCCTGCGCCCTGCGCAGGGCGTCACGCAGGCGGCATGCCGAGTTCAGCGGACACGGCGTGCCGCCCTCGCAGTCCACCACGTCGCCCGCCCCCTCGAAGGCCCGCACCAGCGCGCCCACCGACGCCCCGCGGCCCGCCTCGGTCAGCGCGAGCCCGCCGCCCCTGCCCCTGCGGGCCTCCAGCAGGCCCATCTTCTGGAGCTCGGCGACGACCTTCGCCTCATGGGTGTAGGGCACCGCCATGTCGGCGGCCACCTCGCGCGTCGTGGGCGCCGAGGCCTCCCGGCCCACCACGGCCAGGCGCATGAGCGTGCGCAGTGCCAGGTCGGTGGATCGCATCAGCCGCATGCCTTCGAGCGTAGGTAATGCGCATCTGCGGCTCAAATTCTTCTGGTCCCACCACGGATCGATACGAGGACGCCCTGTGGAAGGGGCCCTCCCTCCCCTTACGATCAGCGGACTCGTTCGTCGTCCCGTCCGTCCCTTTCCGCAGAAGGACACACCATGGGTTCCGCCAAGAACACGAGCAACGCTTCCCGCAAGGCCCGGATAGAGGAGATGCGCCGGGCCGAGCGCGCACGTGACCGCCGGGGCCGGGCCCTGACGATCACGGTCAGCGCGGTCGTCGTCGCGGCGCTCGGCGTGGGCGGCTTCTTCCTCTTCGACAAGGCCTCCGACGACTCCGACGCGAAGAGCGACGGAAAGGGCTGGCCGAAGTACAAGGTCTCGGCGGACGGCGAGAAGGTCTGGGGCAAACTCGGCCGTACGCACGTCACGAAGACCGTGAACTACCCCATGACGCCGCCCGTCGGCGGGGACCACAATCAGGTGTGGATGAACTGCAACGGCGACGTCTACAAGAAGGAGCTGCCGGAGATGAACGCCGTGCACTCCCTTGAGCACGGCGCCGTCTGGGTCACGTACAACGACAAGGCGAAGCCCGCCGACCTGAAGAAGCTGGAAGCCAAGGTCAAGGCCACGCCGTACTCGTTGATGAGCCCGGTGAAGGATCAGAAGGACCCCGTGATGCTGACCGCGTGGGCACACCAGCGGACGGTCACGGGCGCGGACGACCCGAAGGTCAAGGAGTTCTTCTCCAAGTACGTCCAGGGCAAGCAGACTCCGGAGCCCGGGGCCGCCTGCACCAATGGGCTGGCGCAGTGAGTGGAGTGGGGATCAGCATGAGGCGGCGTACCAACTGGATCGTCGGCTGTGCCGTGGCGGCGGTCGTCGCCGGGGGCGGCATCACGGCGGCGGTGGCCGCCACGGACTCCGACTCGGGCGGCTCGCCCGCGAGTTCGTCGGCCGACGCGGGGTTCGCCCGCGACATGGCCGTCCACCACCAGCAGGCGGTGGAGATGTCGTACATCGTGCGGGACAGGACCAAGGACGAGGACGTACGGCGCCTCGCGTACGACATCGCCCAGACCCAGGCCAACCAGCGCGGGATGCTGCTCGGCTGGCTGGACCTGTGGGAGCTCCCGAAGGTGCCGGACGGGGCGCCCATGGACTGGATGGGCATGGGTGACATGCCGCCGGGCGAGGACGGCGCGCTGATGCCGGGGATGGCCACGGGGGCGGAGCTGAAGAAGCTGGGGAAGCTCAGCGGCAAGCAGGCGGAGGTGCTGTACCTGCAGCTGATGACGCGGCACCACCGGGGCGGGGTGCACATGGCGCAGGGCTGCGTGGAGCGGTGCGAGGTGTCCGCCGAACGGCGGCTTGCGCGGGGCATGGTGGAGTCGCAGGAGTCGGAGATCGCGCTGATGTCGACGATGCTGAAGGCGCGGGGCGCGAAGCCGTAGGTCCGCGCCGGGGCCCGCTCGCCGGGGCCCGCCGGGCCACGAGGTGATCAGGCGGGCCGTGGAGGTTCGAGGAGGCGGCGGGCTGCGGTCAGGACGGCCACCCCGCGGGGGAAGTCCTTGAGCCGGTTCAGCAGCGAGTCCAGGGCGGGGAGCAGGCACCGCGGCGGTACGTCACGGGCCGCCAGGATGCCCGCGGTCCACACGATGAACCTCGTGAACAGGCCGGGGTCGTCCACGTACAGGGCCGTGGCCAGATAGCCGACGATGTGGTCGATGTCCTCGACGGTGCGCTCCCGCTGGTACTCGCTGTACCCGCGCATTTCGGGGAAGCCCTCCTCGACGTCGGCGAGGGCCTGCTTGACCAACTGCAGTCTGGTGCGGCAGACCATGGTGTATTCCTGGTCGGCCAGGTGGGGCAGGTCCAGGTCCGGCGGGCGGGCCGCCCGGACCGGCGGTGCCGGATCCCGGGCGAGGAGGACGGCCGCGCCGCGCGCGTCCTCGGCCCATTCGGCCCGCATCAGCCGGGCGTAGCGGCCCTGCGGACCGAAGGCGGCGCCTCCGGCGATCACCCGGACACCGGCGCCCTGGCAGGAGCTGATCGCATTGTGGGCGCCGGGCAGCAGCGTCGGGATGGACGAGGAGAGCAGCACCGCCTGCGCACGCGTGCGGCGCACGTGCGCGACCACGTGCTCGGTGGGGACCTGCGCCCCGAGATGGTCGACCCGCCAGCCCCGCAACCGCAGCACTTCGCTGACCAGCCGCGCCGGCAGGGAATGCCACTCGCCGCCGACGCACGACACCAGGACCCGCCCCCGGAACGGAGCGGCGAGAGCGGGCGCGGTGCTGTCGGCGACGGCCGCGACGCACCGCTCGCTGATCACCGTGGCGGCGTGCTCCTGCGCCACCGTGATGTCGTTGGCCGCCCAGGCGGTGCCCAGCCGCTCCTGGGACGGTGCGATCAGGTCGAGCAGGACCCGTTCGCCCGCGGCCCGCGTACGTCCATGGGCCGAAGCCTCGGCGGACGCCCCGCCGCAGGCCCGGCCGGAAATCCCTTGCTCCGCCCCCGCCGCGGCGAGTGCGCGGCGCACCACGGCGACCGCGCGGGTCTCGTCGCCCTCGCAGAGCGCCTGCCACAACTGCTCACGCGGCTCGTGCGGTTCGTGCGACTCGTATGGCTGGTACGACTGGTTCGGCTCGTGCGACTTGCCCGGCTCGCCCGAGAAGGGAGCCTCTTTGCCACCGTTCACTCGTTTCGCCTTCCTCCGACCGGCTCGGTCGTCTGTGTCGTCTGTGTCGTCTCTGTCGGTTCGGACATCTGTGTGGGCTCCGCCATCGTTGTCGGACGGCTGTCGCGGGGCGCGCCGATCGCCAGCACGGCCATGTCGTCGTGCAGGCCCTGCCCCACCCACTGGGCGCTGATCATCTGCACGCGTTCGGTGACTGCTTCCGCGGGCATCCCGGCGCACTGGGCCAGCACGGAGCGCAGCCTGTCCTCGCCGAACATCACGTCACCCAGCGGTCCCCCGCGCGCTTCGGTGATCCCGTCGGAGTACAGCAGGCAGGTCTCGCCCGGTTCCAGGACGACCTCGGCGGTCCTGAACTCGACGTCGGCGAACGCGCCGATCAGCGTGCCGCCGGTGGCTGCCTCCTCCACCCGGCCGTCGGCGCGCACGATGAGCGGGGCGGGATGGCCCGCGCTGGAGAGGCGCAGCCTCACCCGTGCGCCCTGGCGTACGGCGGTGACCAGGACCAGCGTCACGAAGGGGGTCTGGTCCGAGGCCAGTTGTGCCCGGTTGAGGAGGGTCAGCAGGCGGGTGTGGTCGGCGGCGAACGGGACCAGCGCCTGCAGTGCGTTGCGGATCCGGCCCGCCGTGACGGCGGCCTCAAGGCCCTTGCCGCACACGTCGCCCAGCACCACGACGGTCTCGGCCCCGGGGGTGCCTGCGGGGTGCAGGTCGTAGAAGTCGCCGCCGATGCGCTCGCCCGGCGCCGAGGCCCGGTAGCGGCCGGAGAAGCAGATGCCGTGCACCCGGCCGAGGACCGGCGGCAGCAGGCCACGCATCAGTACTTCGGTGCCGTACGCCTGGCAGGCGTGGCTGCGGGCCACGGAGAGGGCGGCGCCCGCACGCGCGGCGAAGAGCCGGGCGAAGGACTCCTCGGCGGGAGTGAACGTCGCCTTGCGGCGGTGGCGCAGCAGCACGAGGCACCCGGCAGGCGCGCCGTGCCCCGGCAGCGGCACCACCACGACCGAACCGATGGTGGTGGCGTCGCCCGAGAATTCCTCGGGCATGACCCATGGCGGCATCTCCTGGGGGTCGATCCAGCGGGAGGACACCGCGGGGAGCCCCTGCAACGCCTCGGCCAGGCCCGGCAGTTGCTCCGGGTCCAGGGCGATCCGCCCCTGCACCACAGGACCGTCGGTGATGCAGCGCGTCACGGGGAAGCCGCTTCGGTCGCCGGTCCCGACGACGACGGCCGCGTCCGCCAGATGCCGGGCCGCCTGCCGCCCGACGACTTCCATGCAGCGCTCGACGTTCAGCGAGGCGAGCAGCTCCGAGGAGAACTCCTGCAGCAGACCCGCTCTCGATCGCTCGCGCGCCAACTCCTTTGCGGCACCGACCGGGGCGCCGTCGGCGACCAGCCACCAGATCATCGTGCCGTCCGCGCCCGGCCCGGCGAGCGCCTTCACCGGCTGCCCGCCGATCCGGCCGTCCGCCCAGGCGGGTGACTCCTCCCCCGCGGCGCCGACACGCCGCAGATGCGCCTCGACCAGCCATGCGGGCGCGACATCGCCCAGCGGGACGCCGACACCGATCTGCGCCAGCAGCACGGCAGCCTGCTCGTTGTGGAACAGCACGGTGCCTGCCGCGTCCACTCCCAGCGCCGGATACGGGGCACCGTGCTGCGCGGCGGTACCTACACCGCAGGAGCTCGTCTGCTCGGGCAACGAAGCCATCGAAGGGAACCCACTGGCGCGGGTCCGCACCACCCATCTACTCGAAGGCAGGTGGCTCCTACGTTACCGAGGGCATATGACTACCGACCGTGATTCTCCGTACCTCGGACATCCTCCTTCCGACTGGTGAATAATCCGCCCGGCAGTTCCGCTGCGTGACGCTCAGGCCAGACGGGGCAGGTCCTCGCGCAGGAGGTGCCCCCGGAGCGGCGCCCCGGAGACGTAGCGCTCGACCTCCCCGACCGCATACTCCCCGAGCCTGCGCACCTCGCTCCCCTGCGCCCCTGCGATGTGTGGGGTCACCAGCACATTGCGCAGCCGGAGCAGCACGTGGTCCGGCGGCAGCGGCTCGGGATCCGTGACGTCGAGGAACGCGTCCAGGCGTCCCTCCCCGCACTCCCGCGCCAGCGCGTCCGTGTCGACCAGCGACCCGCGGGCCGTGTTGATGACGACCCCGCCGTCAGGAATCAATTTCAGCATGTCGGCACTCAAGAGGCCGCGTGTTTCCGGTAGTTGTGGCGCGTGAATCGTGACGATGCTGCTGTGCTCGCACAGCTCCGGCAGTTCCACGAGTTCCACGCCCAGCGCGGCCGCCTCCGCGGGGGCCACGTAGGGGTCTGTGAGGAGGATCCGGCAGCCCGCGTCCGAGGCCCGCAGCGCCGCGATCACCCGCCGTCCGATCCGTGACGCGCCGACGACGCCGACCGTGCGCGCGTCCGCTCCGGTGCGCCCGGTGAAGGGGGGCCACCCGGCCGCGTATCCGGCCGCGGTCGACAGCGCCCCCTTCGCCGCGAACGTGATCGCCGCCAGGGTGAAGGCCACCACCGGGTCCGCGTTGGCGTCCGCCGCCGAGGAGACGACGACGCCCCGGTCCCAGACCGCGTCGGTGACCATCGGCTTGACGGAGCCCGCCGCGTGGACGACGGCGCGCAGCCGGGGCGCGCAGGCCAGGATCTCCGGGGTCAGGGGCGGGCACTCCCAGCCCGTGACCAGGATTTCCGTGTCGGCCAGGACCGCTCGCGCCTCGGGTGTCGTGAGCGGTCCCGACAGCAGCAGCGGCGCCAACTCCACGCTGCGGGCGAGCCGTTCGCGCAGGTCCGGTGCGAACACGCGGTTCGCGACCTCGACGCCCATGGCCAGGGCCGCGACCGGCGGGCCGCCACCGCTCCGCTCTCGCCGATCCGCTCGCTCTGCCTGATCTGCCACGCGTGACCGTCCCTCGTAGTAACCGGTTACCAACCAGCGCCTGGAGGCTAGGACCAATCCGGGAGCGTGGTCAAGAGAGCGCGGGGCGAGGGGGGTTGACCGGGCGAAGTAACCGCTTTAGATTCCGGGCACCTTATTCCGACGACGGAGGGGTTGCCGTGCCGACGGTGACGAAGGAACGGGCGGAAACCGAGGCGGTGAAGCCGCCCGGCAGCCGCAAAAGCGGGACAAGTAGCGGAAAATCAGGGCGTGGTGAACTGTGGAAACGGTTTCAGCGCACGCGTGTCCTGGTGCTGCTCATGGTGCCGGGGCTCGTGTACTTCCTGGTCTTCCACTACGGCGCCTTCGTCGCCAACGCGGTGGCCTTCAAGGAGTACGTCCCGTTCGACGGCCTGTGGGCCAGCCCCTGGGTGGGCACGGAGAACTTCTCGCGGATGTTCGGTGATCCGGACTTCTGGCACGCGACGTGGAACACCCTGTTCATCGCCGTGCTGCAGCTCGTCTTCTTCTTCCCCGCACCGCTCGCCCTCGCCCTGCTCCTGCACAGCCTGACCTCGGACCTGCTGCGCAGGTTCACACAGTCCGTGATCTATCTGCCGCACTTCCTTTCGTGGGTCGTCGTCGTGGCGCTCTTCCAGCAAGTGCTCAGTGACACGGGCCTGTTGAACACCTTCCTGAGCGACTCCGGGCTGCACACCGTCGACATCATCGGCAACCCGGACGCGTACAAGCCGCTCGTCGTCATCGAGGTGATCTGGAAGGACGCCGGGTGGGGGACGATCATCTTCCTCGCCGCGCTGATGCAGGTCGACGAGCAGCTGTACGAGGCCTCGGCGATCGACGGGGCCGGGCCCTGGCGGCGCTTCTGGCACGTCACGCTGCCCAGCATCCGGCCCATCGTCATCCTGCTGCTGATCATGCGGCTCGGCGACATCCTCTCCGTCGGCTTCGAACAGATGCTGCTGCAGCGGCAGTCCGTGGGGCCCGAGGTCGGCGAGGTGCTCGACACCTTCGTCTTCTGGCAGGGCATCGTCGGCGGCGACACCGGCTATGCCGCGGCCGCGGGCCTGTTCAAGGGCGTCGTCGGCGCGGCGCTCGTCTTCACCGCCAACCGGATCGCCCACCGACTCGGCGAGCAGGGGGTCTACAAGTGAGTACCGGTCACGTCACCAGGCCCGCCTGGATGGAGAAGCCGCGGTTCGCGACGAAGGCCGCCAAGGCGGTGGCGGTGACGGTCGCCCTCGGGCTCGTACTGATCCCGTTCCTCGTCATCGTCTCGACCTCGCTCGCCTCCAACCGCGAGGTCGTCGACAACGGCGGCTGGGTCCTGTGGCCGAGCGATCCGACGCTGCGCGCCTACCGGACCATCCTCGAAGGCGGCATCGTCACCAAGGCGCTCGGCGTGAGCGTCGGCCTCACCGTCGTGGGCACGCTCTTCTCCCTCGCGTGCACCACCTTCCTCGCGTACGCCCTGGCCCGCCCCGGCGTCTTCGGCGGCAAGCCCGTGCTGCTGCTCATCCTCTTCACCTTCCTCTTCCCGCCCGGCATGATCCCCGCGTTCCTGCTGGTCAAGGGCATGGGGATGATGGATACGTATGCCGCGCTCGTCGCGCCCGTCCTCATCAACGTCTTCAATCTGATCGTGCTGCGCGGCTTCTTCCAGGGGATACCCGAGGAGTTGTACGAGGCGGCCAGGCTCGACGGCGCCGGGGACTGGCAGATCCTGTGGCGGATCGTGCTCCCGCTGTCCAAGGCGGCGCTCGCCGTGGTCTCCCTGTTCTACGCCGTGAGCTACTGGAACGCCTGGTTCCATGCCTCCATCTACATGGAGTCCGGCCACTGGCCGCTGTCGCAGGTGCTGCGTACGTACGTCATCGGCGGCTCGCAGATCGCCGACACCGGCCTGAGCGAGGCAGGCATGGTCTCCGCCCCGCAGACGACCCAGATGGCCGTCCTGGTGATCGCCACCGTGCCGATCCTGATCGTCTACCCCTTCCTCCAGAAGTACTTCACCAAGGGCGTGCTCACCGGCGCCATCAAGAGCTGATACCTCACCTCGTCGTCCAGAAGGGCTCCTTCACGTGTCCGGTTCCTCGATGTCGCGCCGCACCCTGCTCCGCTCCATAGCCGTCGGCGGCGCCGCCCTTGCCGCCCCGGCCGTCCTCACCGCCTGCTCGACCGATTCGAGCGGCGGCGGCAACGTCTCCAACGCGGGCAAGAAGGTCGTGCCCTGGCCGAAGTACAGCCCGGCGAAGGGCCCCACCCCCGACCTCGCGCCGACCGCCGAAGGCGTGCAGCCCGGGTACACGAAGTACCCGGAGAACCTAGTAAGGGCGGTGGCCGAGAAGCCCGGCACCGGCAAGCAGAAGATCAAGGTCATGACGATCACTTACGGCACCCCGCCGAAGCCGGTCGGGCAGAACAAGTACTGGCAGGCCGTCAACGAAGCGCTGGGCGTCGAGGTCGAGTTCACCGTCGTGCCCGACGCGGACTTCCGCGCCAAGATGTCCACGCTCATGTCGGGCGACGACCTGCCCGACATGATCAACTTCGGTGGCGGATACGTGCTCCCGAGGGAGTCGCAGTTCGTGAAGTCGCGCTGCGCCGACCTGAGCGACTACCTGTCCGGTGCCGCCGTCAAGGAATACCCCAACCTCGCCAACATCCCCACGTACGCCTGGGAGGGCATGGGACGCATCGCCGGGCGCATCTACGGACTGCCGATCGAGCGGGCCAAGGTGCAGGGCGCGATGTTCATCAACCGCGAGGCGTTCGACGCGGCCGGGTACCGTCCCGGCATGTCCGCGCCCGACTTCCAGGCGATGGCCGCGGAGGCCTCGCAGGGCAGGAAGTCCGCCCTCGGCGCCTCCACCGTGGGCTTCTACGGGTACCTGTACCACGCGATGTGGCACGGCGCGCCCAACCAGTGGCAGATCAAGGGCGGCAAGGCCACCGACATGTACGGGACCGACGCGTTCAAGGCGGCCCTGGAGTACATGGCGAAGGTACGCAAGGCGGGTTCGTACAACCCGGACGCCACGTCGATCTCCCAGGTCGATCTGAAGACCCAGTTCTACAACGGGACCGTCCGCTCGATGACCGACGGCTGGGGCGCCGTCATCTCCAACGCCCAGGGGATCAAGGACGAGTTCACCCTCGACGTCGCCGAGCCGTACAAGGTCGACGGCGTCACGCCCGTCTACCAGCAGAACCGCGGCTGTTTCGGCTACACCGTCGTCAAGAAGGCCTCCAAGGAGCGCATCGAGCTGATGCTGCGGGTGCTCAACTGGCTTGCCTCGCCGTTCGGTTCGAAGGAGTACGAGCTGATGCACTACGGCGTCGAGGGCACCCACTTCAAGTACAACAAGGACGGCGACCCGGTCGCCACGGAGACCGGCCTGATCGACTCCAAGACCAATCTGCCCTTCCCCTACCTCATGGACGCGCCGCAGCCGCTGTACTTCCCCGGCTTCCCCGACCTCACCGAGCGGCTGCACGCCTGGGAGAAGAAGGTCGTCCCGCTCCTCGTGCCCGACGACCACTGGGGCCTGATGTCGGAGACGTTCAACCGGCAGGGCGCCACGATGCAGCAGATCATCGAGGACGGCGTCACGGCGATCGTCTCCGGCCGCAAGGGGCTCTCCGAGTGGGACGGCATCCACCAGAAGTGGCAGTCGCAGGGCGGCAAGCGGGCCGCGGAGGAGTTCCTGAAGGAGTACGAGGCCGCGCACTGACCCGGGAGCGGGGCACGGGATGATGGGTCCGGGGCGGACTGCCGTGGGGGCAACTCCGCCCCGGATCCGGCGGGTTGGCCGCCGGACGAGAGCCGGTCGATGGCCGGGTGAGGGAGACACAGTGGGTGAGCGGGTCACCATCCGCGAGGTGGCCGCGCGCGCGGGCGTCTCGGTAGCGACCGTCTCGCGGGTCCTCGCGGGCAACTACCCGACGTCCACGGCGTCGCGCGCCAAGGTGCTGCGGGCGGTCAAGGACCTGGACTACGTCGCCAACGCGCACGCGCGCGCGTTGGCGGGCGCGGGCCGCAAGACGATCGCTGTGCTGATGTTCGACGTGGTCGGGGCGTTCTACTCACAGGTCGCACAGGGCGTCGAGATGGAGGCCGCCCAGCGCGGCCGCCTCACCCTGGTCGCGTCCACGGGCAGCGATCCGGCCCGCGAGCTCGCCCTGGTCCAGATGATGCGCGAACAGGCCGCCGAGGCAGTGATGCTGGTGGGCGGCGTCATCCAGGACGACGAGTACCGGCAGCGGATGGCGCGCTACGCCGAGGCGCTCGCGGCGGCCGGGTCCCGCCTCGTGCTGTGCGGGCGCCCCGCGCCGACGCCCGACGTGCCCGCGCTGGTCGTCGAGTACGACAACGAAGCGGGCGCCCACGCCGTGACCAGCCACCTGCTCGGCGCCGGACACCGGCGGATCGCCCTGCTCGGCTACGAGCCGGGCAACACGACCGGCGAGGACCGTCTCGCGGGCTATCTGCGGGCGCTGGACGACCACGGGGTGCCGCGCGGCGAGGCCGTCGTGCACGGGACGGGCTTCGGGCAGAACCACGGCTACCAGGCGATGCGCGAGCTGCTCGACCGGGCGGACGGGAAGCCCGGCTTCACGGCGGTCTTCGCGGGCGACGACCGGGCCGCGGCGGCGGCGATCATCGCGCTGCGGGAGTACGGGCTCCGGGTCCCGGAGGACATGTCGGTGGTCGGCTACAACGACGACCCGGTCGCCGGGGACATCACCCCAGGCCTGACGACCGTCCACATCCCCGCCGAGGAGATGGGCCGCACGGCCGTGCGCCGCGCACTCTCCGGCTCCCCGCGCGCGGGCCAGGAACGCCACGTCCTCGGCACGCACATCGTCATCAGGGACAGTGTGCGGCCGGTTCGGGGGGCCGCTGGGTAGGGGTGCGGGTGAGTTGGGGGGGGCGGGGTTCGCGAGGTACGTGAGGTACGTGAGGTACGCGGCCGTCACGAGGTGCCCCGCACCGTGGCGAGCACCGCATCCGCCACGTCCGCGGGACGGTCCCGCATCACGAGGTGCCCCGAGGGCTGCGCCACGCGGAAGGCCCCGCCGAGGCCGCGGGCCAGCCGTCGCTGGCGCTCCAGCCACCGCCGCGAGCCACCCCCGTGCGCGGCGAGCACCGTCACCGGGACCCCCTCCGGCAGCGGCAGGCGCCGCCGGAGCGCGGCGAGTTCATGTGCCGCGTCGCCGTACGTCGCGTACTCCATGAGCGCCGCCCGCCACACCCTGCTGCTCCCGTACAGCCACGCCCAGGGCGTCGGCGCCGCAAGCCGTCGCAGGGTCGGCCCCGTCGCCCGCGGCAGCCCCGCCGCGCACAACAACGTCCCGCACGCGCGCGTGGCCGCCACCCGCGCCCCGCGCGGCAGGAACGTGCGCGGCCGCTCCTCCACGCTGGAGTCGACGAGGACGAGCCCCTCCGTACGCTCCGGGTACAGCCGCGCGAACGCCTCCGCGTGGAACCCGGCGAGCGAGTGCCCGACCACCGTCACCCGTGCCCGGCCGAGCCCCACCGCCGCCAGGACCCGCAGGATCCGCTCCGCCTCGTCCCGCACGGCGGGCGCCACGCGCGCGGGGCCGCTGAGTCCGAGGCCCGGCCGGTCGAAGCGGACCACGGTCCGGTGCGGGGCCAGCAGCGGCACCACCGGGTCCCAGTCGAACCAGCCGAGCCCGAGCCCGGCGCCGAGCACGCACACCGGCCCGCTCCCCGTCACCTCGACGTGGTGCGGCACTCCCCCGACCCGTACGAACGTCACTCCCGCCGTGCCTCCGCGGCTGCGCGAGCCACCACCGACCACGCGAGCGCCACGAGCCACGCCGCGATGAACAGCACCTGCAGCCGCTGGCCGATCCCGAGGCCCCACGTCCCGCGACCGGCGTCGAACGCGGCGACCGACGCCAGGGTCCAGCCGGTGGCGGCCAGTTCGAGGACGACGAGAACCGGCCCGGTGCGCGCCAGCGCGGGCCACGGGTCGGCGTGGCGGCGGGCGGCGACCGTGAGCAGCACCATGGCGACCAGCGCCCCGGTGACGGCGACGCTGCTGCTGACCGCATGCGCGGAGTGCGTCCAGGGGACCTCGCCCGCCCGCTCCCGCGCGAGGCAGCCGGGGTCGGCGGTCGCCGCGCAGCTCAGCGGCAGCCGCGAGTCGGCCGCGGTGGCGGCCCCGAACAGCGCGAGCCCCGCCCAGCCCACCGTGACCCACCGCCCCTGCGGCGGCCGCCGCAGCAGCAGCGCCCACAGCGCTCCCGCGAGGACGAGGAGGCCCGCGAAGAGGTCCACAGTGCGGAAGAACGTCCCGTACGGCTGGTCCTCTGCGGCGAGTTCACTGACGTAGGCCGTGCGGGGCGAGAGCCCGGTCGGCAGGAACACCTCGACCGCCCAGGTGCTGTACGCGAGGGCACCGGCCAGCAGGAGGCCCGCGAGGACGCGTGCGGCGGTTGATCGCGAGGTCCGGGCGGGCCGCCCGGTACGGGGCTGCTGTTTCGCCATGGGGACGGCTGCCGTCGTAGGGGATGACATCGGTGGGTACACGCTATTTCGTCGCATGTGTCGCCCTGTGTTCGGGGTGGATCCAGCCGGGTTTGCGGTACTTGAGGAAGGCGGCGGGCGCCAGGACGCCGAGCGCGAGCAGTCCGCCGCCGACGATCAGCAGATAGCGCCACAGCGGGCCCTTGCCGAACTGGTCGGGCGGCACGAAGCCGATGGCGAGCGCGGCGAGCGACGCGACGAAGCCGACGGCCGCGACGGCCTTCACCGCGGGGACCACGAAGCCGCGCGGCACCTGCGGCTGCGACGCCCGCAGCCGCACGACGGTCACGAACATCAGCAGGTACGCGATGAGGTAGATCTGCACGGTGATGACGGAGAACATCCAGTACGCGCTGGAGACGTCGTCACTGAAGGCGTAGAGGACGCCGATCAGCGTGGTGACCACACCCTGCGCGATCATGATGTTGCGCGGGACGCCCGCCTTGTTGAACTTCTGCAGGAACGGCGGCAGATAGCCCTCCTGCCGGGCGAGCGTCACCAGCCCCTTCGCGGGCCCCGCGAGCCAGGTGAGCATGCCGCCGAGCGCCGCCATCACGAGCATGATCCCGACGACCTTCGTCATCCAGCCGACGTGGAAGTGGTCGAAGAAGGCCTGGAAGGCCTGCATCAGACCGGCGGTGAGACTGAGCTCCTCCGACGGCATGACCCAGCTGATGGCCAGGGCCGGAAGGATGAAGATCAGCAGGACGAGGCCGGTGGCGAGGAAGATCGAGCGCGGGTACTCGGCGCGGGGATGGCGCAGCGACGAGACATGGACGCCGTTCATCTCCATGCCCGCGTAGGAGAGGAAGTTGTTGACGATGAGCACCAGGCTGGCGAGGCCGGTCCACGGGGGCAGCCAGTGGTCGGGGTTCATGGGTGCGGCGGACGCGTTGCCCTGTCCCAGGAAGACGATGCCGAGGACGACGAGGACGACACCGGGGATGAGGGTGCCGATGATCAGCCCCAGGGAGGAGAGCCCGGCGACCGTCCTGGTCCCCCGGCACGTGATCCAGACGCCCGTCCAGTAGATGACGACGATGACGATCGCTACGTAGGGGCCGTTCTCGGCGAGGCTCGGATGGATGACGTACGCGAACGTCGAGGCCACGTAGGCGAGCAGGCTCGGGTAGTACGCGATGGTCATCGCGAACTGGCACCACACGGCCACGAACCCCAGCGGCTTGCCCAGCCCCTCGCTCACCCACCTGTAGATGCCGCCGGACCACCCGGAGGCGAGCTCGGCGCCGACGAGGGCGGTGGGGAGCAGGAAGACCACGGCGGGCAGGAGATAGAGGAAGACCGCGGCCAGGCCGTAGATGGCCATCGACGGCGAGGGGCGCAGGCTGGCGACGGACGCGGTGGTCATCAGGGCGAGCGTCACCCAGGAGATGAACTGCCGCGGAATCGCGGGGTCCGGCTCCGGCAGGCTCCCCGCACCGGTCTGTACCGGTTCGTCCGTGTTCGTCATGCGCTCATGATCGTCGGAGCGGTGGGGGTCCGCATGTCGCCGGATACCCGGCGGGGGTAGGGTTCGCCGCATGGCGACGACGAGGAACGGCACGGGTCACGGGCGGCTGCTGCTGCTCGCCGCGCTGCTGCTCGGGATCGTGACGATGCATACGTTGGGGCATCCCTCGGGCGGGCATGAGGGTGGGGCGGCCCGGTCCGCCGGGTCCGGCACCGTGTCGTCCGCGATGGGGCACGGCATGGGCGGGGCGCGGGCGCTGGACGAGCGGGGTACAGCGCCGCACGAGCGCGGTGCGACCTCGTCCGAGCCCGGTACGACCTCGCCCGGACACGTTGCCGCACCCACCTCCGCTTCCACTCCCGCCCCCGACTCGCACGGCGGGATGGCGATGGATCCGCTGTCCGTGTGCCTGGCGGTGCTCGGCGCGTTCACGCTCCTCGTACTGGTGCGGGCCGGGCTGCTGCGGCCGGGTGGGACGCTCGCCCAGCTGCCCTCGCCGGGACGGCTCCTGCACGCCCTGCGGCCCAACCCGCCGCCACCCCGGATACTCCTCGCCCAGCTGTCGGTGCTGCGCATTTAGGCCTGCGCACCGGCTGCTTCGTGCTGCCCGCGGAGCTCGTGGGGTCCTGGTGGGAACCTGCGGGTGTCGAGCGGTGGACCAGAAGCAGCGGACGCGCCCATCTGTACGCACCACACGACGAGGTGTCACTCAGTCATGCGTAAAACAGTCATGCGTGAAAATGCTTCTCCGCGCGTCCCTTCGCGGCGCTCCGTGCTCGGCGCCGCGGCCGCGGTCGCGGGGACGGGAATCCTGACGGCCTGTTCCGACACGGACGCGGGCGGCCACGGCGGTCATGGCGGCCGGGGCGGGGCGTCCGGATCCGAGGGACCCGGGGGTTATGTGGACCCGGCGGGCAAGGAGGTCGCGGCCGCCGAGAAGAAGCGCGGCCGGGGCGGCAGGACCCGCGAGGTGAAGCTGACGGCCGTGGCAGCCAAGCTCGACCTGGGCGGCCCCACGGTCAGGACGTGGGCGTACGGGGACCGGCTCCCCGGCAAGGAGGTCCGCGTCACCGCGGGCGACACCCTCGCCCTCACCCTCGCCAACCACCTCCCGCAGGCCACGTCCCTGCACTGGCACGGCATCGCCCTGCGCAACGACATGGACGGCGTCCCCGGCCTCACCCAGCAGGACGTGAAGCCGGGTTCCGACTTCACCTACCGCTTCGCGGTGCCGCACCCGGGGACGTACTGGTTCCACCCCCACTCCGGCACCCAGCAGGACCGCGGTCTGTACGCGCCACTGATCGTCGAGGACCCCAGGGAGCCCCTGAAGTACGACAAGGAGTGGGTGATCGTCCTCGACGACTGGGTCGACGGAGTGGACGGATCGACCCCGGACGGCGTGCTCGCGGAGCTGAGCAAGGGCATGGCCGACCACGACATGGGAGGCGACGACTCCGGGGGCCACGGCGGCCACGACATGTCGAACATGTCGAGCCCGATGAAAGCGACGAACACGCCGCCCACACCGACCACACCAACCGGCCCCTCCCGCATGATGATGGGCGCCAAGAGCGACCTGCTCGGCGGCGACGCGGGCGACGTCGCCTACCCGCACTACCTGATCAACGGGCGCACGGCCAAGGCGCCTTCGCAGTTCCGCGCCCGCCCCGGCGACCGCATCCGCCTGCGCATCATCAACGCGGGCGGGGACACGGCGTTCCGCGTGGCGCTCGGCGGGCACGAGATGACGGTGACGCACACGGACGGCTTCCCCGTGCGGCACGCGAAGACCGACGCGCTGCTCCTCGGCATGGGCGAGCGGTACGACGTGGTCGTCACCGCCAAGGACGGCGTCTTCCCGCTGACCGCGCTGGCCGAGGGCAAGAAGGCGGCGGCGCTCGCGGTGCTGCGCACGGGCGGCGGTGCCCCGCCGACGTCGTCGACACGGCCCGGCGAGCTGACGGGCCGCCTCCTGACGGCGGACAAGCTGCGGTCGCACGCATCCGTGGCCCTGCCCTCCCGCAGGCCGGACCGCACGATCAGGATCCGCCTGACGGGCGGCATGGCGAAGTACGACTGGGCCTTCGACAAGAAGCCCTACTCCCCGGGGCAGCGCCACCCCGTCCGCGCGGGCGAGCGGGTCCGCCTGACCTTCGCCAACGCGACCACGATGTGGCACCCCGTCCACCTGCACGGCCACACCTTCGCCCTGGCGGGCGTCCGCGGCGGCCCCCGCAAGGACACGGCGATCATCCTGCCGAACGGCAGCCTGTCGGTGGACTTCGAGGCGGACAACCCGGGCCTGTGGATGCTCCACTGCCACAA
This sequence comes from Streptomyces sp. NPDC004732, assembly GCF_040609235.1. Classification (NCBI taxonomy): domain Bacteria; kingdom Bacillati; phylum Actinomycetota; class Actinomycetes; order Kitasatosporales; family Streptomycetaceae; genus Streptomyces; species Streptomyces sp. NPDC004732. Next base: position 74,499 of record NZ_JBEXJR010000016.1, on the reverse strand, counting down.
CGTGTACCACGCGGAGGCAGGAATGATGACGGTGCTCGGTTACCGCGCCTGACGGGTATTTCCGCAGGCCGGAGCGTGTGAGTGGTGCTCCCGGACACCCGTCCGGGAGCACCACCCGGGCTCCCCGCAAAAGTGGGCACTCTCGAAAGAAAGAGGGACAATGTCCGCATAACCCCCGCAGGCCGCCACCTGACCTGCCCCTTCCCGAAGGGGCCCTGCCATGACCACGCCCGGCGCCTCTCCCCCACCACCCCAATGGGGGCAACGGCCGCCCCAGCCCCAGCCCCAGCCGCAGCCACCTCCGCAGCCGCTCCGCAACGGCCTCGGTGTCGCGTCCCTGGTGCTCGGCATCATCGGCGTGCTGTGCGGGCTGATTCCGCTGCTGTTCTGGGCCGCGGGGGTCCTCGCCGTCCTGGCGCTGGTCTTCGGCTGCGTCGGGATCGGGCGCGCCCGCAAGGGCCAGGCCGACAACAAGGGCGTGGCGATCTGGGGCACGTCGCTCGGTGCGGTCGCCGCGATCCTCGCGGTCATCGGGCTCGCCATCACCGTCTCGGCCGTCAACGACGCGGTGGACGAGCTGCACAGCACGGGCGGCAAGAAGGAGTCGTCGATCACGACCGACGAGCCGTCCGGACATCGCACGGAGAGCGGCTCCGGCACCCTGCGGTTCGGGGAGACGTTTGCGTACGACGACGGTGTGAAGGTGACCGTGGCCCGGCCCGCCCCCTACCAGCCGGGCCCCTACGCGCTGGGCCACGCCCAGGGCAAGAAGGCCCTGACCGTCAAGATCACCGTCATCAACGGCTCGGACAAGTCGGTCGATCTGGATCTGACCACCGTCACCTTCAAGGACGCCGACGGCGCCGAGGCGGAGAAGGTCTTCGACGGTGATCTGCCGAGGGAGCTCGCCGGACAGCTGCAGCCCGGCAAGCAGTCCGTCGCCACGTACGCCGTCAGTCTCCCCGCCGACGCCGTACGCACCCTGAAGGTCCAGGTCGAGCCCGGCGTACTCGCGTACGACAGCGAGAGCTGGTCGGGCCCCTTGAGGTGACCCGCCCGACAGGCCATCGCGTCGCTCTGACGATTACACTGAATTCGTGCCTCAACTACGCCTCGCTCTGAATCAGATCGACTCGACCGTCGGCGATCTCGCCGGGAACGCCGAGGCGGTCGTCCACTGGACCCGGCACTCCGCCGAGCAGGGGGCGCATCTCGTCGCGTTCCCCGAGATGGTGCTGACCGGGTACCCCGTCGAGGACCTCGCCCTGCGTTCGTCCTTCGTCCAGGCCTCTCGGGACGCGCTGCGCGCGCTCGCCGTGCGGCTGCGGGACGAGGGGTTCGGGGAGCTGCCGGTCGTCGTCGGGTATCTCGACCGCACCGAGGAGGCCAAGCCGAAGTTCGGCCAGCCCGCCGGGGCCCCGCGCAACGCGGGCGCCGTGCTGTACCGCGGCGAGGCCGTCCTGACCTACTCCAAGCACCACCTCCCCAACTACGGCGTCTTCGACGAGTTCCGCTACTTCGTGCCGGGCGAGACGCTGCCGGTCGTGCGCGTGCACGGCGTCGATGTCGCGCTCGCCATCTGCGAGGACCTCTGGCAGGACGGCGGCCGCGTACCGGCGACCCGCAGCGCGGGGGCGGGGCTGCTGCTCTCCATCAACGCGTCGCCGTACGAGCAGAACAAGGACGACCAGCGCCTGGAGCTCGTGCGCAAGCGCGCGCAGGAGGCCGGTTGCACCACCGCCTACCTCGCGATGATCGGCGGGCAGGACGAGCTGGTCTTCGACGGCGACTCGATCGTGGTCGACAAGGACGGCGACGTCATCGCGCGCGCCCCGCAGTTCGCCGAGGGCTGCATCGTGCTGGACCTGGAGCTGCCGGCCGCCGCGCCCGTGCCGCCGTCCGGCACCGTGGACGACGGGCTGCGCATCGAGCACGTCACGCTGTCGGAGGAGCCCCTTCCCGCGTACGAGGGCGAGCTCACCGGCGGGTACGCCGAGCGGCTCGACGACGACGAGGAGGTGTACTCGGCGCTGGTCGTGGGGCTGCGCGCGTACGCCGCGAAGAACGGTTTCAGCAGCGTCCTGATCGGGCTCTCCGGCGGCATCGACTCCGCGATCACCGCCGCCATCGCCTGCGACGCGCTCGGCGCGCAGAACGTGTACGGCGTGGCCATGCCGTCCCGCTACTCGTCGGACCACTCCATCGGCGACGCGGAGGAGCTGGCGCGGCGCACCGGCCTGAACTTCCGGACCGTACCGATCGCGCCGATGTTCGACGCCTACATGGGCTCGCTCGGCCTCACCGGTCTCGCCGAGGAGAACCTGCAGTCGCGGCTGCGCGGCACGATGCTGATGGCCCTCTCCAACCAGGAGGGGCACATCGTGCTCGCGCCCGGCAACAAGTCCGAGCTGGCGGTCGGCTATTCGACGCTCTACGGCGACTCCGTCGGCGCGTACGGCCCCATCAAGGACGTCTACAAGACGTCGATCTTCCGGCTCGCCCAGTGGCGCAACCGCGCGGCGCAGGAGCGGGGGCAGACGCCGCCGATCCCGGAGAACTCCATCAGCAAGCCGCCGAGCGCCGAGCTGCGCCCGGACCAGGTCGACACGGACTCGCTCCCCGACTACCCGGTCCTGGACGCGATCCTGGAGCTCTACGTCGACCGGGACCAGGGTGCCGACACGATCGTGGCCGCGGGCTACGACCGGGAACTGGTCACGAAGACGCTGCGGATGGTGGACACCGCCGAGTACAAGCGGCGCCAGTACCCGCCGGGGACGAAGATCTCCGCGAAGGGCTTCGGCAAGGACCGCCGACTGCCCATCACCAACCGCTGGCGTGAGTCCGCGACCGGCTGACCGGTACGTCCGGACGCGATCTGCCCCCTGCCGCCGTGTGGCGACAGGGGGCAGATCGGTTCGGAGGAAGACCGCCTCAGCGAGGCGGCGTCGCTCAGTGGTGCGACGGCTCCCGCGACGGCGTGCCCGTCGCCACCACCCGCTCCACGCCCGCCACGGGCCCCCGGCGCAGATCCACCACGTACGCCACCCCGGCCACCGCGAGGCCGAGGACCGCGAGGAGGGCGCCCGTCACCGCGGGAGACGTCACGCCGAGGTTCGCCGCCAGGGCGAGGCCGCCGATCCAGGCGCCGCCCGCGTTGGCGAGGTTGAACGCACCCTGGTTGGCGGAGGAGGCCAGGGACGGGGCCGCGGCCGCCTTCTCCATGACCATGAGCTGCAGCGGCGAGCCCGTCGTGAAGGCCGCCATGCCGAGCAGGAAGACCGCGACCGCCGCGCTCCACCCGGCGCTCATGAGCAGCGGGAAGAGGGCGAGGACCACGGCGAGGGCCATGAGCCCGCCGAAGAGCGTGCCGCGCAGGGAGTGGTCGGCGAGGCGGCCGCCCAGGAGGTTGCCCACGGTCGCGCCCACGCCGAACAGCGCCAGGAGGAGCGTGACGCTGGACTCCGCGTAGCCCGCCGAGTCCGTCAGCATCGGCGTGATGTAGCTGTACGCCGAGAACAGCGCGCCGAATCCGGCGACGGTCGTGCCGAGCGCCAGCCAGACCGGAACGCTGCGCAGCGCCCGGAGCTCGCCGCGCAGGCCGGTGGCGTCGCCGTGGCCGTGGTCGGCGGGGACCAGGAGGGCGAGCGCGGCGATGGCCGCGAGGCCGATGGCGCTCACCGCGAGGAACGTGGCACGCCAGCCGAGCTGCTGTCCCATCGCCGTGCCGACCGGCACGCCCACGATGTTGGCGACGGTCAGGCCGAGGAACATCAGGGACACCGAGCGGGCCTTGCGCTCGGGGCCGACGAGCCCGGTGGCGACGACCGCGCCGACGCCGAAGAACGCGCCGTGCGGCAGTCCGGAGAGGAAGCGCGCGGCCATCAGGAGGTGGTAGTCGGGGGCGGCCGCCGAGAGCGCGTTGCCGACCACGAAGAGCACCATGAGGCCGATGAGGACGCGGCGGCGCGGGAGCTTCGCGGTGACGGCGGCGAGCAGCGGGGCGCCGATGACGACACCGAGCGCGTACGCGGAGACCAGGTGTCCGGCGACGGGGAGGGATATGTCCAGGTCGTCGGCGACGTTGGGCAGCAGGCCCATCATCACGAACTCGGTCGTGCCGATGCCGAAGGCGCCCACGGCGAGGGCGAGCAGGGCCAGGGGCATGAAGAAGTACCTTCCACGGAAACAGGAGCGGTGCGGAGTGACAGAGAACCCGTAAGTTTACTTGCGGAACAAAGTCCCGCGCACCGAGTATTCCGTGCGGGCGGATCAGTCAGGGGTCAGCGAGGTCACGTACGGACGACGCGGGCGTTACGACGACGCGGGCGTTACTACGAGAGGTCGACCCGCGCCGCGATCGGCAGATGGTCGCTGCCCGTCTCCGGCAGCGTCCAGGAGGAGACCGGCTCGACGCCCTTGACCATGATCTGGTCGATGCGCGCCATCGGGAACGACGCGGGCCAGCTGAAGCCGAAGCCGTCGCCCGCCGCGCCCTGCGTGGACCGCAGCTGCGAGGTGACCGCGTTCAGCGCGCGGTCGTTCATCGTGCCGTTCAGGTCGCCGAGCAGGATGACCTTGCCGATCTTCTCGTCGGCGATGGCCTCGCCGAGGGCGTCGGCGCTGTCGTCGCGCTGGCTGGCGGTGAAGCCCGCGTCGAGCTTCACGCGCACCGAGGGCAGGTGCGCGACATGGACGGCGACCTCGCCCTTGGGCGTGGTCACGGTCGTGCGCATCGCGCGGACCCAGCCCAGCTTGATGTCGACGGGCCGGGTGTCGGACAGCGGGTACTTGCTCCAGAGGCCGACGGTGCCCTTGACCGCGTGGTACTTGTACTCGCCCGCGAGCGCCTTCTCGTACACGGGCACGGCGTCCGGCGTGAGCTCCTCGAGGGCGACCACGTCGGCGCCGGAGGCCGCGACGTCCTGGGCGGTGCCCGTCGGATCGGGGTTGTCCGCGTTCACGTTGTGCGTGGCGACGGTGAGGTCGCCGCCGGTGCCCGACTTGCCGGTGATCAGCCCGCCGAAGGAGTTGGTCCAGATGATCACGGGCAGCAGCAGGGCGATGAGCGCGGTGGCGGACTTGCGGACCACCGCGACGACCAGCAGCACCGGGATGAAGAGGCCGAGCCAGGGCAGGAAGGTCTCGGTCAGCGAGCCGAGGTTGCCCACGTTGTTCGGGATCTGCGCGTGGAAGAGCATCACCAGCGCGAGGAAGATCGCGATCCCCGCCGTGACCAGCCCGCGCCGCCAGAAGTTCGGGTCGCCCCGCCAGCCTTCCAGCAGGCGGCGGAACCGGGATCCCGGACGCTCGGGGCCCGAGCCGCCGTCGCCCGTCTCCGTCATATACGCCTGCGCCATGCTCTCGTCGCCTCACTGCCTGCCGTGCCCACCGTCTGTCCCGCCCCTGAAACCCTAGGCGATGATCCGGTGTCGTCCCTGCCGTCCACGACGGCCGTACAGGCACCAGGACGAACGGGGCGCCGCGACGGGTTCCTGATCAGCGGCGGAGGGCTTTCTCTGTGACGAAATGCGCATAACTGCGAGTCAGCGCGCGGAGGGCCGCAGACCTTCGAGTGCGGTGTCGACGATCCGCTCCGCGAGGTGGTCGTCGAGCGGTGCGCCGGGCCGCAGGATCGTGCGCAGCAGCATGGGCCCCACGAACAGGTCGTTGGCCATCTCCAGGTCGATGTCCGGGCGCAGTTCGCCGTCGGCGACGCCCTGCCGCAGCACGTCGAGGATGATGCGGCGGCGGGGCGCGACGACCGTCTCCTGATACGCCTCCGCCAGCTTGGGCAGGGCCTTCATCTGTGCGAAGACGTTGTGCAGCAGGGCCGATGAGCGCATGGTCAGGCCGCGGCGGCGCAGGCTCTCCAGGATGCAGACGAGGTCGTCGCGCATCGAGGTGCCGGGCCGCTCGGGGTCGGGCTCCTCGAAGGCGCGCATGACGTCGACGAAGAGTGCCTCCTTGCCGTCCCAGCGGCGGTAGATGGTGGCCTTGCCGACACCGGCGGTGCGGGCGATCCGCTCTATGGACAGCTCGGTGAGGGAGACGCCGTCCTCCAGGAGCCGCACGACGCCCTCGATGATCGCCTGCTCCACGGCCTCGCTCCTGGGCCGTCCCCGGCCGCTCCTGACGAGGGGCGTCACCTCCGCCGCGTCATCGCCGTCCGCGACACGCACGCGCTTGTGGATCACGTCGTCTCTCCCTCTCTCCACGCCGGCCCCCCGGCCGACCGCCGGGCCGATTCTGCCTCAGCGCCCGGCGGCGCCGACCGCCTCGTCCGTTTCCTCCCGCGGCCCGGCGTCCTGCGGCGTCCGTCCCGGCAGGAAGAGGAAGGTGACCAGCGCGCCGAGCACGGCGACGCCCGCGCCGCAGAGCGCCGTGACGTGCATGGCGTGCAGGAAGGAGTCGTTGGCGGCGGACACCAGGGGTTCGCCCCTGGGGCCGAGCTTCGCGGCGACGCCGAGGGTCGCTTCGATGGACTCGCCCGCGGTGTGCCGCACCCCTTCGGGCAGCAGGGTCAGCTTGTCCTCGATCCCGTTGCGGTACGCCGTGGACAGCACGGAGCCGAGGACCGCGATGCCGAGGGCGCCGCCGACCTGCCGGAAGGTGTTGCTCAGCGCGGACGCGGAACCGGCCTTCTCGCGCGGCAGGGCCTGCATGATCACGACGCTGGTGGGCGTCATGACGTGCGCCATGCCGGTGCCCATCAGGAAGAAGACGACTTCCAGGAGCCAGATCGGGGTGTCGGCGTCGAGGAGCGTGAAGGCGGCCAGGGTCGCCGTGAGCAGGAGCAGTCCGCCGGTGCACACGGCCCGTACGCCGAAGCGGTCGACGACGAGGCGGGCGCGCGGCGCGAAGATGAGCTGGGCGACGGCCAGCGGCAGCATCAGGAGGCCGGTCTGCAGCGGCGAGTAGCCCCGCACGCTCTGGGTGTAGAAGACCGAGAAGAAGGTGACGCCCATCAGCGCGAAGAAGACCAGTGCTATGGCGGCGATCGCCGCGGAGAACACCCGGTTCTTGAAGTACGTGATGTCGATGGAGGGATGGTCGCTGCGCTTCTCGTACAGCACGAAGGCGATCAGCACGACGAGGCCCGCGATGACGGTGCCGAGCACGGCCGGGTCGGTGAAGTCGGCGAGCTGGCCGCCCTTGATGATGCCGTAGACGAGGAGCACCAGGCCGACGACGGAGAGCGCGACGCCGAAGAGGTCGATGCGGCCGGGCGCGGGGTCGCGGGAGTCGGGCACCAGCCAGGCCATCAGGGCCAGGGCGACGATCACGATCGGTACGTTGATGAGGAAGACCGAGCCCCACCAGAAGTGGTCGAGCAGAACGCCGCCCGTGATGGGGCCGATGGCGATGGCGAGGCCGACTCCGCCCGCCCAGATGCCGATGGCCTTGGGCTGTTCCTCGCGCTCGAAGACGTTCATGAGGACGGCGAGGGTGGCCGGCATCACGAAGGCCGCGCCGAGGCCCATCACCGCGCGGAAGGCGATGAGCTGGACGGGCGAGCCCGACATCGCGGCGAGCGCCGATCCGATGCCGAAGACGACGAGGCCGCCGAGCAGGACCTTCTTGCGGCCGAGCCGGTCGCCGAGCAGGCCCGCGGTGAAGAGGAGGCCCGCGAAGACGAGCGTGTAGGCGTTGATCGCCCATTCGAGCTCGCTCTGGGTGGCTCCGAGGCCGGTCGGTTCGGGGGTGGAGATCGTCTTGATGGCGACGTTCAGGATCGAGTTGTCGAGTACGACGATCAGCAGGCTGAGCATCAGCACCCCGAGGATCGCCCACCGGCGCCGGTGGACGGCTTCCGGTATGCGGGGCGGGGCGGGCATGGCGGGGGAAGACATGCGAACAGCGTAAATCTATTTCGATACGAGACCGTCTCGTATTGGAAATCCTTGCCGAACGGTATAGACGCGCTTTACCCGATCGGCATCACAAGGCACCGCACTAGGGGGCTTCTGATGGATCTCCGCGGCGTCGCGACGCCCGGCACGCCCTCTCGCCGCACCGGGCAAAAGCCCTAGTAGCTCCGCTACGAGGACTTCCGCCCGGCACACCGAGAGGACGCACCGAACGCCGCTCCTCCTTCCGCGGAGATCCATCAGAAGCCCCCTAGCCCCGGACCGGCACGTGGTGCCACCATGGAGGTGATCCGGGGACGCCGTCAGGGCGCCTCGAGATGACAGAAGGAGCCGTTGCGATGACGCAGCTCTCGGCTGCCCAGAAGAGCACCGACGCCCCGCAGAGCCCCGACAGCAGCAAAGCGCTGTACGGCGGCAAGGGCACCCGGCGCATCACCGTGCGCGACATCACCGCCGCCAAGGAGCGCGGCGAGAAGTGGCCCATGCTGACCGCCTACGACGCGATGACCGCGTCCGTCTTCGACGAGGCGGGCATCCCCGTGATGCTCGTCGGCGACTCGGCGGGCAACTGCCACCTCGGGTACGAGACCACCGTGCCCGTCACCCTCGACGAGATGACCATGCTGTCCGCGGCGGTCGTCCGGGGCACGAACCGTGCCCTGATCGTCGGCGACCTGCCGTTCGGCTCGTACCAGGAGGGCCCCGTACAGGCGCTCCGGTCGGCGACCCGCCTGGTGAAGGAGGCGGGCGTCGGCGCGGTCAAGCTGGAGGGCGGCGAACGCTCCCTCGCCCAGACCGAGTTGCTGGTCCAGTCGGGCATCCCCGTCATGTCCCACCTCGGCCTGACCCCGCAGTCCGTGAACACCATGGGCTACCGCGTGCAGGGCCGCGGCGACGAGGCCGCCCACCGGCTCCTCAACGACGCCAAGGCCGCGCAGGACGCGGGCGCGTTCGCGGTCGTCCTGGAGCTGGTCCCCGCGGAGCTCGCCGCCGAGGTCACCCGCTCCCTGCACATCCCGACCGTCGGGATCGGCGCGGGCTCCGACTGCGACGCGCAGGTCCTGGTCTGGACGGACATGATGGGCCTGACCGGCGGGAAGATGCCGCGCTTCGTGAAGCAGTACGCGGAGCTGCGCAACGTCATGGCGGGCGCGGCGAAGGCGTTCGCCGAGGATGTCGTGGGCGGCGCGTTCCCGGCACCCGAGCACGCGGTCCACCGATGACCGCCTGAGTCCAATGCGGCACCACGGCAGCCCGTCGATCTTCCCCCGTCGACGGGCTGCCGCTCTTTCTGCGGGTGGCCGTCCACCGCATGTCGGGGCGCCTGTCGGTGGGATGTCGGTGGTTTGTCGGTGGCCTCTGACATCTTGAGGTCATGAAGCGAATCGACATGAACCCCGGCGGCGCAGGGAGCGCGGTCACCGTAAGGGGACTGGTCAAGCACTACGGCGAGACCAAAGCACTGGACGGCGTGGACCTCGACGTGCGCGAGGGCACCGTCCTCGGCGTCCTCGGGCCCAACGGCGCGGGCAAGACCACCCTCGTGCGCTGCCTGTCCACCCTCGTCACCCCGGACGCGGGCTCCGCCCTCGTCGCCGGGTACGACGTGGTCCGCCAGCCCCGCCAGCTCCGCCGCGTGATCGGCCTCACCGGTCAGTACGCCGCGGTGGACGAGAAGCTGTCGGGCCGCGAGAACCTCTACATGATCGGGCGGCTGCTCGACCTGTCCCGCAAGGAGGCCAGGTCCCGCGCCGACGGCCTCCTGGAGCGGTTCTCGCTCACCGAGGCGGCCAAGCGCCCCGCGAGCACGTACTCCGGCGGTATGCGCCGCCGCCTCGACCTCGCCGCGTCGATGATCGGCAGCCCGTCCGTCCTCTACCTGGACGAGCCGACGACCGGCCTCGACCCCCGCACCCGCAACGAGGTGTGGAGCGAGGTCAAGCGCATGGTCGGCGACGGTGTGACTGTGCTGCTGACCACCCAGTACATGGAGGAGGCCGAGCAGCTGGCCTCCGAGCTGACGGTCATCGACCGCGGCAAGGTCATCGCCAACGGCGGCATCGACGAGCTGAAGGCGAAGGTCGGCGGCCGCACCCTGCGCATCCGCCCGGCCGACCCGCTGGAGCTGAGCCCGCTGGCGAACGCCCTCGACGACCTGGGCCTGACCGGCCTCGCCACCTCGTCGGTCGACGTCGAGACCGGCACGGTCCTCGTCCCGATCCTCAGCGACGAGCAGCTGACCGCCGTCGTCGGCGCGGTCACCGCGCGCGGCATCACGATCGGCTCGATAGCCACCGAACTGCCCAGCCTGGACGAGGTGTTCCTGTCCATCACCGGCCAGAAGGCCAGTGCCCCCCAGGACGCCCGCCCCACTGAACTCGAGGAGGTCGCCGTATGAGCGCCACCACACTCACGGCCCCCCTCAAGAAGCAGGAGGCGGACGCCCACATCGGCCTGCGCGGCCACGTCCGGCACACCGGCGCGCTGGTCCGCCGCAATCTGCTGTGGATCCGGCAGGACCCGGAGTCGATGTTCGACGCGGTCCTGATGCCGATCGTCTTCACGCTCCTGTTCGTGTACGTCTTCGGCGGCTCCATCGGGCAGGCGCTCGGCGGCGGTCAGGACCAGTACGTGCAGTACGTGGTGCCGGGCATGATGGCGATGATGAGCATGAACATCGCCATGGCCGTCGGCACCGGCTTCAACCAGGACTTCCAGAACGGCATCATGGACCGGTTCAAGACCCTGCCGATCGGCCAGGGCTCGGTCCTCTTCGCCAAGATCGTGGTGGAGCTGATGCGGCTGCTCATCGCGACGACGATCATGATGATCGTCGGCGTCCTGGTGGGCTTCGACATCACGAACTGGGGCGGCCTGTTCGCCGCCGTGGGCCTCTCCGCGCTCTTCGGCACGTCCATCATGTGGATCTTCCTGGTCCTCGGCGTCTCGATGAAGAGCGCCCAGTCCGTGCAGGCGATGGGCTTCCTGGTCCTGATGCCGCTGCAGTTCGGCTCGTCGATCTTCGCGCCGACCAAGTCGATGCCGGGCTGGCTGCAGGGCTTCACCGACTACAACCCGCTCTCCGCGCTCGCGGACTCCGCGCGCGGCCTGATGGTCGGCGGGCCCGTCGCCCACGACCTGTGGGTGACGGTCGGCTGGTCGGTGGCGCTCACACTGGTGATGGCGCCGATCGCGATCCACAAGTTCCGCACGAAGAACTGATCACCGGGCCGCTTCGGCCCACGCGGTGCACAGGGCGGTGGCCTCCTCCAGAGCGAGGCCGCCGCCCTTCGCGTACGCCGCTTCGTACGCGTCGTCCCCGAGCACGGCGCGGGACCGCAGCTCCGCCTCCGCGCGGATCTCCCGCTCCATCGTGTTCGCGAAGTGCCCCGGCGGCAGTTCCCGGTCCGCGAGCGCGAGCAGCCGTGCGGCGTCGTACGCGCGATCCCGCTCGCCGTACCCGGCCGACGCCAGGGCGACGACGGACAGATGGACGGAGACCATCTGCGGAGCGACGATCCGCGACAGCGGGTCGAGAGCCTTCTCGAAGGCCCCGCACGCCCCCACGAGGCTCTCGGCGTGCCGCCCGTCCAGCGCGTCCAGCCAGGCGGTGATGCCGAGCACGGAGCTGTCGAAGATCGCGTATCCGATGCCGCTGAACTCCTCGCGCAGCCGCCGCAGTTGCTCGCGCGCGTCGTCGAGGCGGCGGACGCGGCCCAGCGCCAGGGCGAGGAAGAGCCGGGCGGCGGGCATCGCGTCGCCCGCACCGTGCCGTCCGGGGTTTTCGAGGACCTCCCACAGCAACGCCTCACCCCTGTCGAAGAGGTCCCGCTGCGCCGGGGAGTCCGTCAGGATCGAGCCGAGCCGGGCCTTGAGCAGGGCCACCTGGCTCTGGGCGCCGAGCTTTTCGGCGTACCCGACCGCGGCCTCGTAGTCCTCCATGGCCGCCGCGAACTCGCCGCGCCGCTCATGCGATTCGCCCCGTGCGGCGAGCGCCTCGGCGATGCCCCAGACGTCACCGAGCCGCTGGAACCCCTGCAGCGCCTCGTCCGCGTCGCGGATGGCGTCGCCCGCCCAGTCGGTGCGGTTGGCGAGGATGTTGGCCCGGGTCTGGAGGGCGGCGGCGAGCTCCCACTCGTACCCGAGGGCGCGGCAGGTGTCGACCGTCTCGGCGAGGGTGGTCCGCAGCTCCTCCATGCCGCCGCCGAGCAGCACGGCGAAGAACCAGAGGTTGCCGGGTGTCCGGCAGGTCTGCGGGAGGCCGGGGCGGTACGCGCGCCTGATGCCCTCCAGCTTCGTCGCCGACGCGGGCGACTGCCAGTCGACCATGTCCATCTCCATGCAGGAGAGGAGGAGCAGGTGCACCTCGCGGCGGGCCTCCACGAGCATCTCGGGGCTCATCGGCGGGGGCGCGTCCGTGCACGACTCGTACAGCGGGGGTGCGGGAGCGACGGGCGGGGCGAAGGGGTCGGGGCCGAGGGCCGTGATGTCGCGCGACCAGTTGCGGGTCTCCACGCGCAGACCGCGGATCTGCCAGTACCAGGAGAGGGACAGGACGAGGCAGAGGGCCTCCTGCTCGTCCTGTGCGGCGACCGCGTGCCGCAGGGCGGTGCGCAGGTTCTCGTACTCGGTCTCCAGCCGCTCCACGGCGGCGTGCTGCCCGTGGCCGCGCAGCTGGGGGTCGGTGGTCCTGGCGAGCTCGCGGTAGTGCACGAGGTGCGCCCGCTCGGCGGCGGCCCGGCCGCCCGTCTCGTCGAGCCGCTCGCCCGCGTACTCCGCGACGGTCTCCAGGAGCCGGTAGCGCATGCCGCCGTCGGACAGCGGCGAAGGCGCGGCGACGACCAGGGACTTGTCGACGAGCGACCCGAGCAGGTCCGCGACGTCGTGCAGGCCACCCGCTTCCGCGCACACCTCCTCCGCCGCGGTCAGATCACAGCCGCCCGCGAAGACGGAGAGCCGGCGCAGGACCGTCCGCTCGGCCTCGTCCAGGAGGTCCCAGGACCAGTCGACGACGGCCCGCAGGGTCTGCTGGCGGGGCAGGACCGTGCGGGCGCCGCTGGTGAGCAGCCGGAAGCGGTCGTCGAGGCGGTCGGCGATCTGGCGCGGGGTGAGCATCCGCAGGCGGGCCGCGGCGAGTTCGATGGCGAGCGGCAGGCCGTCGAGGCGGCGGCAGATCTCGGCGGCGGCCGCCGGATCCCCCTCGACGGTGAACCCCGGCTGTGCGGCGGCGCCGCGCTCGGCGAACAGCCGCAGCGCGACCGGCTCGGGCAGCGGCTCGACGGGCCGCAGCAACTCGCCCGGTACGCCGAGGGGTTCGCGGCTCGTGGCGAGCACCGTCACCCCCGGGCAGCGGGCGAGGAGCTCGTCGGCGAGGTGGGCGGCGGCCTCGACGACGTGCTCGCAGTTGTCGAGGACGATCAGCATGCGGCGCGCGCCGCAGTGCTCGACGAGCCGGGCCGCCGGGTCCTCGCCGTGCCGCTCCGACATGGCCCGCATCTCCTCGGCGCCCGCGCCGCGCAGCACGGACTCGCGGGCGCCGAGTGCGGTGAGGACGGCGGCGGGGACGTCCGCGGGGTCCTCGACCGGCGCGAGCTCGGCCAGCCACACGCCGTCCGGGAGGCCCCCGGCGACGGCCTCGGCGGCCTCCTGCGAGAGCCGTGTCTTCCCGGCGCCGCCGGGTCCGAGCAGCGTCACGAGCCGCGCCTTCGCCAGGTCGTCCCGCAGCGCGTCGATGTCGGCCTCGCGCCCGACGAAGGAGGTGAGCCGGGCACGGAGGTTTCCCGGCGCGCGCTCCCGCACGGGGGCGGCGGGCGGCTCCCGCAGCAACTCCTCGTGCAGGGCGCGGAGTTCGGGCCCCGGGTCGGCGCCGAGCCGGTCCGCGATGCCGCGCCGCACCCCTTCGTACGTGGCGAGGGCCTCCGCGGCGCGGCCCGTGGCGCGCAGCGCGCGCAGCCGCAGGGCCTGCAGCGGTTCGTCCAGGGGGTGGGCGGCGCACAGCTCGGCGAGCTCGGGCAGCACCCGCTCGCCGTCCCCCAGGGCGAGGGCCGCGGCCATCCCGGCGCGCCGGGCGTCGAGGTGGCGGGCCCGCCAGCGGGCGGCGTCCGCGGTGCGTTCCGGGAGGTCGGCGAGGGGCTCGCCGGCCCACAGGGCGAGCGCGTCGTCCAGGGCTTCGGCCGCCTTCACCGGGTCGCCGTCCGCGAGGGCGCGGGTGCCCTCGCCCACCAGGCGGTCGAAGCGGAACACGTCCACGTCGTCGGGGTGCGCCCGGAGCCGGTATCCGCCGTCCGCAGAGGCGACGGCGTCCGCGCCGATGACCCGGCGCAGGCGCCCCACCAGCGCCTGCAGCGCGCCGCTCGCGTCCGCGGGCGGCTCGCCCGCCCACACGTCGTCGACCAGCGCCTGGGCGGGGACCGGGCGGCCGGGGTGCAGGGCGAGCGCCGTCAGGAGGGCACGCAGACGTGCGCCGCCGACGGCAACGGGACTTCCATCGGGGCGAGCGGCTCGGGCCGCCCCCAGAACGCAATATCGCACTGTCTCATTCTCCCCCGCTCAGCACACGCCCGACGGCCCCGCACCCACCGGCGAACGCCGGGCGCACACCGCCCGGGACGCCATCGTCGCCCATCTCACCGAACCTCCAGCGACACCAGCACCCCCGTCTCCTCCCACCGGAGCGCCGCCCCCGCCGTCGCCCTCCCCACCCGCTCGAACCACTTCGGGCACGCGTCCACCGCCCGCAGCCGCCGCTTCCCCGGCACCGCGCTGTCCGCCACGAAGCCCTGGCCGACCACCTGGATGCCCCGCACCACCCCCACCGTCGGCGGCCACTTCCCCCCGTGCCGCTCCACCGAGAGCAGCCCCGTCAACAGCGCCCGCGGAGGCCACCCCCCGTCCCCCTGCCACGGCACCGTCACCCCGCCCGAGCACACGACGGGCCCGCCGCCCGCCGACTCCACAGGACCCTCGATCCCGCTGAGTTCCGCGGCCCACTCGGGCCCCCGCACGGCCGGGTCGACCAGGAGCTGCCACGTCATCTCCTCGCCCACGCGGAACGGCTTTCCGCAGCACTCCATCTGCCAGTCCTGATACATCACGTTCCACAGCGTCATGTCTCCACCCTCCCCGGAACTCGGTGGCGCGTGCGAGACGTTTTCGCTTCGAGCCCGGAAGCGCGGGGTACGGTCGGCACGCCCGGCCGCCGCACGGCCGACCGCCGCCGCCACATCCCAGGAGAGCCCCACCCCATGACCAGCACCCCCATCCGCCGCAGCGACCGGCGGATCAGCCCCGTCTTCCTGGGGATCGCCGCCGTCACGGCGGTCTCCGGCTGGGCCGCCTGGACCGGTTTCGCCGACAACCCGGGGCTCGCCGTCTTCCTCTTCGTGACGGCCGCCTGGATCGTCTCGCTCTGCCTGCACGAGTACGCGCACGCGCGCACCGCCCTGCACAGCGGCGACATCTCCATCGGCGCGAAGGGCTATCTGACCCTCAACCCGCTCAAGTACACGCATGCGCTGCTCAGCATCGTGCTGCCCGTGCTGTTCGTGATCATGGGCGGCATCGGCCTGCCCGGCGGCGCCGTCTTCATCGAGCGGGGCCGCATCCGGGGCCGCTGGCGGCACAGCCTGATCTCGGCGGCGGGCCCGCTGACCAATGTGCTCTTCGCCGTCGTCTGCACGGCGCCGTTCTGGCTGGACGCCCTGGACGGCGTCCCCGACACGTTCCGCTACGCGCTCGGTTTCCTGGCCCTGCTCCAGGTGACCGCCGCGATCCTGAACTTCCTGCCCATCCCGGGCCTGGACGGGTACGGCGTCATCGAGCCCTGGCTGTCGCACAGGATCCGCCGCCAGGTGGAGCCGTTCGCGCCGTTCGGGCTGATCGCCGTCTTCGTCATCCTGTGGATCCCGGAGGTCAACCGCGCCTTCTTCGACGCGATCGACGCGATCCTGCGCGCCCTCGGCGTCACCGAATGGGACACCTACTGGGGCCACGAGCTGTACCGCTTCTGGGAGGGTTCCCAGGAGATCCCCGGCAGCTGACCGGGTCCCGGCGGCGAGCGCGTTACGAAGCGGACGCCTCGGGGCGGGCGGCGGCCGCCCGCTGCGCGTCCCGCTGCACCTTGGCCCGCCGCAGGTAGAACCAGGCCATGTTCGACGAGAGCCCGGCGAGCAGCACCCACACGATGCCGAGCCAGCTGCCCTGCATGAAGGAGATCACGGCCGCGGCGACGGCGAGGGCGCAGACGACGAGGGCGTACACGGCGAGGCGGGGCATGGGGGTCGGCTCCTGTCGACTGAAGCGTGCAGACGTACGCGTCCAGTGTCCCTTATACCCACCCCCGCCCCCACCCGCCCTACACGTCGGTGACCCGCAGCCCCGCGTGCGCCTTGTAGCGCCGGTTCACGGAGATCAGGTTGGCGACCAGCGACTCGACCTGGTGGGCGTTGCGCAGCCGGCCCGCGAAGACGCCGCGCATGCCGGGGATGCGGGCGGCGAGGGCCTGGATCACGTCGGTGTCGGCGCGGCTCTCGCCGAGCACCATCACGTCGGTGTCGATCTCCTCGATGGCCGGGTCCTGGAGCAGCACGGCCGACAGGTGGTGGAAGGCGGCGGTGACGCGGGAGTCGGGGAGCAGCGCGGCGGCCTGCTCGGCGGCGCTGCCCTCCTCGGGCTTGAGGGCGTACGCACCCTTCTTGTCGAAGCCGAGCGGGTTCACGCAGTCGACGACGAGCTTGCCGCTCAGCTCCTCGCGCAGCGATTCGAGGGTCTTGGCGTGGCCGTCCCACGGCACGGCGACGATCACGATGTCGCTGCGCCGCGCGCACTCCGCGTTGTCCGCGCCCTCGACGCCGAGGCCGAGCTCGTCGGCGGCGGTCTGCGCCCGCTCGGCGGCGCGGGAGCCGATGATCACCTTCTGGCCCGCGCGGGCCAGCCGGTAGGCGAGCCCCCGCCCCTGGTCGCCGGTGCCGCCGAGCACGCCGACGACGAGCCCGGACACGTCGGGCAGCTCCCAGGGGTCCTTGGCGGGGGCCTTCTGCACACTGTCGGTAGAGGTCATACGGCGACCTTACTCAGCCGTACGGGATGTTCGGACATCCGTGCGTCATGCCAGTTCCGCCACCGGTATCCGCCGGAAGGCAATCGTCTCGTACGCGCTGAAGTCCCCGGTCTCGTAGAGCAGTCCGACGGTGTCCGCGTCGAGGCGCGCGAGGTCGGAGTACGCGGCCGGGAGCCCGTCGACGGTGTGGGCGGTCTGCCAGGTCGTGCCGCCGTCGGTGGAGCGGCGCACGGTCATCAGGGCGCGGAAGCCGGGGTCGGCGGGGCCGGAGAAGAGCAGCACGTCGGGGTCGCGCAGCTGCAGGACGCTGCCCTCCACCACGGGGCCGGTGAGCCCGGCCTGCGGGCGGAAGGGTCTGGCCAGGCTGCGGCCGCCGTCGTGCGAGTGGGCGTCGCCGCGGGTGCCGGGGGCCGGGGAGTCGTTGCGGGTGTTGAAGTAGACGCGGCCGTCGGGGAGTTCGGCGGCGGTGGTCTCGTTCACGTTGATGTAGCCGTTGGTGTTGTCGTCGATGTAGCCGATGCGCCAGGTCGCGCCCGCGTCGTCGCTGAGCAGGCAGTGCCCGCCGTTGTACTTCCCCTCGGTGCCGTTGTCCGTCCCCGCGGGCGGCAGGGAGTGGTTGGCGGGGACCAGCACCCGCCCCGTGGTCAGCTGCAGGGCGTGCCCGGGTGTCGTGGCGTACCACCGCCAGTTCGACTTCTTCACCTGGCCGGTGATCTCGCGCGGCGCGGTCCAGGTGAGACCGTCGTCGTCGCTGTGCTGCACCCAGACGCGGCGTCCTGCCGCCGCGGAGACCTGGCCGCGGCGGATGGCCTCCTCGGTGGCCGCGGCGGCGTTCCTGACCTGGACGAGGAGGAGGCGTCCGGTGTCGAGGACGACGGGGGCGGGGTTGCCCGCGAGGTCGGCGCCGTTCTTGCCGACGATCTGGAGCGGGCCCCAGGTGCGGCCGCCGTCGGCGGACCGCTTGAGGACGATGTCGATGTTGCCGAAATCGTCCTGGGAGCCGACGCGGCCCTCGCAGAGGGCGAGGACGGTACCGGCGGCGCTGATGACGACGGCGGGGATGCGGAAGCTCGCATATCCCTCGCGGCCCGCGCGGAAGGGAACAGATGTCTCAGCAGTCATCCCCCGCCCTTCCCCTGCGCGGGGGAAATCCCCGTGAACTACCGGTGACGAGTGTCCTGTTGCTGGAGGATGCGACCCCATGGATGCCGTACGGGTCGCGCTGCTGCGCGAAGTGCTCGCCGGGACGGAGTGGCTGGGAGCCACCCGTCGTTTCGCGGGGACGCTGAGGACCTCCGTCGTGCCGCACGGCGGCGGGCTGCTGCTCGTGGGCACGGCGGCCTACGAGCCGTGGCACCTGGCCGCGCACCTCGTCGACGAGGCGGCCTGGTCGGGCACGCCGGAGCTGACCCCGACGCTCGTGCGGCACCGGGTCCTCGCCACGGACCCGGCGCACCTGTCGACGGGCCTCGGCCGGATCGAGGCGGCGCGGCGCGGCGAGACGCTGCTCGTCGTGGCGCCGGACGCGCCGGACGCGGAGCTGCTCACGCGGGTGCACGACGCGCGGCGGGCCGGTGCGACGGTGCTCGCGCTGGACTCGGGCGACCGGGACCTGGCCTCCCTCTCGCACGAGGTGCTCGCCGTGCCCGAGACCCCCGACCTGGACCTGGACACGGTCCAGCACCTGGTGAGCGCGGCGGCCGGGGAGAACGCACTGCCCGAGGCGCGGGGCCGCAGACGGCTGCGCGACCGGCTGTCCCGGCTCGCCGACCAGCTGACGTCACCGCCGCCGACGCGATGGTGAGCGGATGAGGGCGAGGAAAATAAGTTGCCCGCCGCACCGGTCCGAGCTGAGCATGACTTTTCGTGCCTCTCTCCGCGATACTGCCCGATCTCTCCCCCTGGCGATCCACCCGTGACTTCCGGTTGCTGTGGGTCCAGGGCCTCGTCACGTACTTCGGCAGTTTCATGGCGATGGTCGCGCTGCCGCTGCAGATCAAGGAGTTGACGGACTCACCGGTCGCGGTCGGCGCGATGGGCGCGGTCGAGCTGGTGCCGCTGATCGTCTTCGGGCTGTACGGCGGCGCGCTCGCCGATGCCGTGGACCGTCGCAAGGTGATCCTCCTGACCGAGGCGGCACTGGGCCTGCTCGCCGTCATCCTGCTCGTGAACGCGCTGCTGCCCGAGCCGCTGCTGTGGCCGCTGTACGTCGTCGCGGCGGGCGTCTCCGCACTGGCCGGGCTGCAACGCCCCGCCCTGGACTCGCTGATGGCGCGGATCGTGCCGCACGACCAGCTGACGGCGGCCGCCGCGCTGAACTCGCTGCGGTGGAACGTGGGGGCCATCGCGGGCCCCTCACTCGCGGGCCTGGTCGTCGCGTACGCCGGGCACGCGTCCGCGTACGGGGTCACGATCGCCTGCTTCGCGGTGTCCGTGCTCCTGTGCACCCGCCTCTCCCCCGCGCCCGCCGCGCACGACGCGGAGAAGCCGTCGCTGAAGGGGCTCGCGGAGGGCGCGCGGTACGCGTGGTCACGGCCGGTGCTGCTCGGTACGTACGCGATCGACATGGCGGCGATGTTCTTCGCCTTCCCGAACACGATCTTCCCGTTCCTCGCGGACGACCTGGACGCGAAGTGGGCGCTCGGCCTGATGTACGCGGCGGGCGCGGTCGGCTCGCTCCTCTTCAGCCTCACCAGCGGGTGGACCTCGCGGGTGCGGCGGCACGGGCTGCTCGTGGTGTTCGGGGCGGCGGGCTGGGGTCTCGCGATCACCGCGGCGGGCTGGCTCTCGAACATCTGGGTGGTGCTCGGCTGCCTCGCGGTCGCGGGCGCCGGGGACATGGCGAGCGGGCTCGGCCGCTCCACGATCTGGAACCAGACCATCCCGGACGAGCTGCGGGGGCGGCTCGCCGGGATCGAGGTGCTCTCGTACAGCGTGGGCCCGCAGCTCGGCCAGGTCCGCGCGGGCACGGCGGCGGGCTGGACCGGCACCCGGCCCGCCATCTGGTCGGGCGGCCTGGCCTGCGTGGCCTCGGTCGGCATCCTGGCGGCGGTGCTGCCGCGGCTCATCTCGTACGACGCGACGACCGACCCGGACGCGAAGCTGCGCCGGGAGCGGACCGGGGAGCGGGCGGCCGCGCTCTAGGAGCCTGGCCCCGGCCGCTCTTCGCCCGCTCGCCTACTCGTCCTCGCCCCGGGCGCCCTTGTCGTGCCACTTCGGGTCGGTCTCCCACTCCAGGTTGCGGTCCGCGGCGGTCTGCATCGCCCGTTCCGCCTCCTCGCGCGAGCCGTAGGGACCCATGCGGTCCTTGCCGGGGCAGTCCGGGCCCTCCTCGACCTTCTGGTGCTCCAGGCAGTAGAACCACTCGCCCGGCCTGCCGACCGTCCGCTTCTTGAACAGCGCCATGCCCCGCTCCTTCCGTCCCCGATCGGGTACCGCTCTTGAGGCCATGCTGCCCCACGACGGCTGGCTAGACTCGCTGGCATGTCTGGCCAGTCACTGCTCGTTCCGGGGGAGCTCTCTCCCCACCGTTCCGTCCCCGGCACCATCCGGCGCCCGGAGTACGTGGGGAAACCCGCGCCGACCCCGTACTCGGGACCCGAGGTGCAGACCCCCGAGACCATCGAGCTGATGCGTACCGCGGGCCGCATCGCCGCCCGCGCCATGGAAGAGGCCGCGAAGCACATCGCGCCGGGCGTGACCACCGATGAGCTGGACCGCGTCGCGCACGAGTACATGTGCGACCACGGCGCCTACCCCTCGACGCTGGGCTACCGGGGCTTCCCGAAGTCGCTGTGCAGCTCGGTCAACGAGGTCATCTGTCACGGGATCCCGGACTCGACCGTCCTGAACGACGGCGACATCGTGAACCTCGACGTGACGGCCTACATCGGCGGCGTGCACGGCGACAACAACGCCACCTACCTCGTCGGCGACGTCGACGAGGAGTCGAAGCTGCTCGTCGAGCGGACCCGCGAGTCCCTCGACCGCGCCATCAAGGCCGTCAAGCCCGGCCGCCAGATCAACATCATCGGCCGGGTCATCGAGTCGTACGCCAAGCGCTTCGGCTACGGCGTGGTGCGCGACTTCACCGGCCACGGCATCAACACGTCCTTCCACTCCGGCCTGATCGTCCCGCACTACGACAGCCCGCACGCCACGACCGTCATCCAGCCCGGCATGACGTTCACGATCGAGCCGATGCTGACGCTCGGCACGCACGAGTACGACATGTGGGAGGACGGCTGGACCGTCGTCACCAAGGACAGGAAGCGGACCGCCCAGTTCGAGCACACGCTGGTGGTGACGGACACGGGGACGGAAATCCTCACACTGCCCTGAGGAAAGCTGCCCCGAGGAAGATCAGGACCAGGAGGTTCCGAGGGGCGTGGGCGGGTAACTCTTTTACCGACAGGATGTCGGGAACCAGTTGACTTAGGTAAGCCTAACTTGCATGATCTGCAGGGGTCGCACTGGTTCCCGCCATTCCGTCAGCCCTCGGCTCCCCTGGAGGCACCGCATGGTCACGCCGCTCACGCCACTCACTCCTTTCACGCCTTTCTCGATGGCCATTCGCACCGCGTCGCACGAGCAGCACACGGAGGCGGAGACCTCGACGTTCATGAGCGACCTCCTCGGCGGCAGGCTCGGCGTCGACGCGTATACGCGGTACACGGAACAGCTCTGGTTCGTGTACCGCGCCCTGGAGGACGGCGCCCAGACGCTGCGCGACGACCCCGTCGCCGGGCCGTTCATACAGCCCGAGCTGGCCCGCGTGGGCGAGCTGGAGCGCGACCTCACGCACCTGCGCGGCGCGGACTGGCGCGAGGACGCCACCCCGCTGCCCGCCACGGCGGCGTACGCGGCCCGGGTCGAGGAGTGCGCCCGCACCTGGCCCGGTGGGTACGTCGCCCACCACTACACGCGCTATCTCGGCGACCTCTCCGGCGGCCAGATCATCCGCGGCAAGGCCGAACAGACCTGGGGCTTCGCCCGCAAGGGCGACGGCGTGCGGTTCTACGTCTTCGAGGGCATCCCCAACCCGGCCGCGTTCAAGCGGAGTTACCGCGAGCTGCTCGACGGGATCGACGCGGTGGTCACCGACGACCTGGAGAAGAAGCGGATCGTCGACGAGTGCAAGCGCGCTTTCGCTTTGAATACGGCGATGTTCCTTGAGCTCGGGGAAGAGTTTCCGCTGACCGCCTGACCGGTGGACGACTCGGGGGCGCTGCCCCCGGGCCCCCGCTCCTCAAACGCCGGAGGGGCTGGATTCCACGAGGCTCGCTCGACCGCCCACCTCGATCCATCCGCCCGGCCCCGGTGCCGTAAGGATCTGTGAGCCGCGGCCCTGCCTGATGTTGAGGGCGCGGCCCAGTGCGTGCGTGAGCAGGAGCGCCGCCGCGCCCGTCGCCTCGTCCTCGTCGATGCCGTCGTCCCGCCCGGGAAAGCCCCTGGCGCGCACGCGCCCCGCCGCCTCGTCCTCCCACGCCCAGGCATAGATCCACGCACCGGGCGGCGGCACGTCGAGCGCGTCGACCTCCGCCACCGTCCCGTACCGCCGCAGCGTCCTCGGCGGCGCCCACTCGGCCCGCGCCGTGATCCAGGTGAACTCGCCGTCCTGGCGGGACGCCACCACCCCTGCGGGCGTGACCAGTTCGGGCACGTCGAGGAGCCAGGACGTGCCGACGCAGGGGTGGCCCGCGAACGGCAGCCGCAGGGTGGGCGTGTAGATGTCGATGACGCCGCGCTCGGCGTCGTCGACGAAGACCGTCTCGCTGAAGCCGAGCTTCGCGGCCAGCACCTGGCGGTCCTCGCGCACGGGGATGCATGCCCCGTCGCGCACGACACCGAGTTGGTTGCCGTGCCGACCGTCGGGCCCGCAGAAGACGCGTACTACGTCGAGCGTTTCAAGTGCGTCGCTCATGCCGAGTGGTTCCGTCACCCGGGCATTGAAGCATCACACCGCTTCGGCACCCCGTCGCCGTCGCGCCACGACGACCGCGCCCGCGCCCGCCACCAGCGCCACGCCCGCCGCGCCGAGCAGCGCGGCCGAGGGGACGGAGGAGCCGGTGGCCGCGAGCTCGCTGGTGCCGCCGACCGATCCGCCGCCGCCCACCGAGCCCGAGCCCGCCGTGCCGGTGCCGCCCGCCTCCCCGCCGCCGGTGCCGCCACCGGTCCCGCCGTCGGCCGGAACCCCGGCGCCCGCCTTGGCGGACAGCGCGACCGTCACCGGGTCCAGCTTCTGGCCCGCCGGGTACGGGGAGCCCGTCGTGTCGTTGGCGAACTGCTTCGCGCCCGCCGCCGTGAGGGTCGCGGGCACCTTGTCGAACAGCACGACGTCCCCCTTGGGCTTGTACGAGGCCTTGGAGAGGTCGAGCGTGGCGAACTTGACGTCGTTGTTGGTGCCCTTGGGCGTGGTGACGTCGACGAGCAGGGTGCCCTTGGCGCCCTTCGCCCGCACCTTGAGGTCACTGAACTTCATGTCGATGCCGTGCGCCTGGTAGGTGAAGCGGACGCTGCCGCCGAAGGAGGCGTCGGCCTTCTTGGCGCCGGAGTCCAGCTCCGCCTTGGTGTACGGGAACCGGTAGCCGCTGGAGATCTTCTTCGCGCCACCCGCCACGGTCGCCTTGCCGCCGGTGGAGATGTACTTGCGGAAGGACTCCTTCAGCCCCCAGGACAGGCTGCCGTCGACGACGCCGCCCGTGGCCTTCTGCGACGCGCTGGGCTTTGGATTCACCGCGGGCTCGGCGGGCTTGGCAGGCTTGGAGGGCTTGGAGGGCCTGCTGGGTTCGGCGGGCTTGCCCGGCTCGGACGGGTCGGTCGGCTTGTCGGTGGGCTTGTCCGTGGGCTTGTCGGTCACGGGGCCGCCCGGCGTCACCGTGAGCGTGGCCGGGTCCAGCTTCTCGCCCTTCTCGTACATGCCGTTGAACGCCTTGGCGCCCTTCTCGGTCAGCGTCGCCGGGATGTCCTTGAAGACCATCGCGCCGCCCTCGCCCTGGCCCGGGCCGACGGCACTCAGGTCGAGCTGGGCGAAGTCGATGTCCTGCTGGACGGCGCCGTTGAGCGTCACGTCCGCCCGGATGGCGCCGGTCTTGCCCTTGGTGCGGACCTTGACGTCGGCGATGCTGATGTCGAATTTGTGGATCGTGGACGTGAAGCGGACGCTGCCCTTGAAGGCGGTGTCGGTGGCGTGGGTGCCGGTGTCGTACGTCCCCTTGCCGTCCGAGAACGTGAACACCCCGTTGTCCGCGGCCTGCGAAGCGCCCGCCTTGGCCTCGATCTTGCCGCGCGCCATGCCCGTGACGTACTTGCGGAAGGACTCCTTCAGGCCCCACTGCAGCGTGCCGTCCTTGAGCTCCAGTTTCGGCGGGGCGGCCTTGCTGTTGCCCGCGCCCTCGGCGGCGAGCGCGGGCAGGGTGAGGACGCTCGCGCCGAGCGCGACGGCGGTCGCGACGGCTGCCGCGAGGGTCAGGGGGCGACGGGTGGCGGCCATGATCAGGCTTCTCCTTGGGAGAGAGGGGGTGAGGGGGGCGACGGTGACCGGTGAGGGCGGCCGGTCAGGATTCGTCGGAGGTGGAGGTAGAGGTAGAGGCAGAGGTGGGGGCGTCGGTGGAGGCTGGGGCCGATTCGGAAGTGGCGGCCTCCGCACGCTTCTTGCGTACGACTCCGAAAGCCACCGCCGCGGCCAGCAGCACCGCGACGCCCGCGCCGATGCCGATGGGCACGGCGTTCGACGAGGAGTCGGAGGACTGCGCGGCGTTCTCGGTCTTCGGCCGCGCGGGCTTCTCCGGCACGGTGTCCGGCCGCGCGGACGAGCCGAGGTCGGGCAGCGCGGGCAGCTCCGCCCCGGCGTCGAGGGCGACGGCGAGCGACAGCGGATCCATCGCGGAGCCCGGCTTGTACATGCCGCCGAACGCCTTGGCGCCTTCGGCGGTGAGCTTCGACGGCACCTCGGAGAGGGAGACGAGGCCGTCCTTCGGCGTCAACTCCTTCTCCGCCGCGGGGAAGGTGATCAGCGGGGCGTGCTTCAGGGTGGCGCCGCGGTCTCCCTTGCTGTCGACGTCCGCCGAGAGCGTGCCCTTGCCGTCCCGTACGGTGACGGCGACCTCGGAGAGCGTGAGGTCGAGGCCGTGTTCGCCGGTGAAGCGGACCGATCCGGCGAAGTCCGCCGCGAGGGTCTGCTTCTTCTCGTCGTACGTGCCCTTGCCCCGGGGGAAGCGGAAGAGCGCGCCTCCGTCCTGGGCGCCCGCGGACAGCTTCCACTCGCCCTTGGCGATGGATCCGGTGACGTACTCGCGGAAGGTGCGGCGCACGCCCCAGTCGACGGCGGCGTCCTCGATGCGGCCCGCCTCGGCCTTCTTCTTCGCCTTCTCCTTGTCGTCGGAGGGGTCCTTCTCCGCGGGCTTGTGCGAGGGCTTCGTGCCCCCGGACTCCGCCACGAGGTCCGTCGACAGGCTCACCGGATCGAGCGCGGTGCCCGCCGTGTAGTACCCGGCGAAGGCCTTGGCGCCCTGCGAAGTGAGCGTCGCGGGGAGGTTGTTGAGGGCGATCGGCCCTGTGCCGCCCTTCATGTCGATGCCGGAGACGTCGAGGGAGGCGAGCGGCACCTGCGGGGTCGAGGTGACCTTGCCGGTGCCCTTCTCCTTGCTGACCATGTCGGCGTAGAGCGTGCCGGAGCCGCCGGAGACCTTCACGGTGGGGCGGCTGATCGTCAGGTCGAGCGCGTACGAGCCGCCCTTCTTGTGCCCGGTGAAGCGCACCCCGCCCGAGAACCCGGCGCTGAACGCCCCGCTGTCCGGGTCGTACGAGCCCTTCGCCGAGTGGAAGCGGAACTGGCTGCCGCCGACCGTGGCGGCGCCCCCTTGCAGCGTCGAACTGCCCTGGGCGATCGGCCCTGTGACGTAGCTCTGGAAGGAGGACTTGATGCCCCAGTCGAGGCGGCCGCCCTGGACCGTGCGGTCCTCGGCGTGCGCGGCGGCCGCCGGGAGCAGGGCTCCGGCCAGTGCGGTGAGCGCGGCCACGACTGAGACGCGGCCGATGGCGCGCGCCTGTCCGGACGAGGGCATGGGGGGACTCCTCCAGGTCTGACTGGGCTAGCGAATTAGGTAAGGCTAACCTAAACTACGATCACTCCGGTCCGGAAGCCCTCAACCGGAACCCGGACCGGACCGGGTACCAACTACGCGACAGGACGGTGGACTTCGGTGCGTATGCCGCGCTCACTCCGCATCGCCGGTGCATGGGCCGCCGTGCTCGCCCTCGGCCTCACCGGGTGCGGGACGGCGGACGACGGCGGCGGGCAGCCGCCCAAGGCGGGTGCGGAAGCAGCGGCCGCGGCGCCCGACCGGGTCGAACCGCTCGGGACCCGCCCGAAGCCCGAACTCCCCGCCACCGTCACCTCCGCCGACGGGCACCGGGTGACGGTGCGGGACACCAGCCGCATCGTGCCGCTCACCGGCAGCCTGAGCGAGATCGTCTTCACCCTGGGGCTCGGCAAGAACGTCGTCGCCCGCGACATCACCGCCACCTTCGAGCAGGCCGGGAAGCTGCCGGTGGTGACGCGTGCGCACGACGTCTCGGCGGAGAGCGTCCTCTCGCTCGAACCGACCGTCGTCCTCGCGGACACCACCACCGGACCCGCCGAGGCCATCGACCAGATCCGCGACGCGGGCATCCCCCTCGTCGTGTTCGACCCCGCCAAGGGCCTCGACGACGTGAGCCCGCGCATCGAGGCCGTGGCGAAGACCCTCGGCGTCGAGACGTCGGGCGCCGAGCTGACGAAGCGCACGGAGCGGCGGATCACGGCGGTCCGCGACGACATCCCCGCGGAGACCCGGAAGAAGAAGCCGCGGGTCGCCTTCCTCTATCTGCGCGGCTCGGCGTCCGTGTATCTGCTCGGCGGCCGCGAGTCCGGGGCGAGTTCGCTCCTGGAGGCGGCGGGCGCGGTCGACGCGGGCAAGGAGTCCGGGCTGCAGAAGGACTTCACGGCGATCACGAGCGAGGCGCTCGCCAAGGCCGCGCCGGACGCGATCCTGGTAATGACGAAGGGGCTCGAATCGGTGGACGGCGTGGACGGACTCCTCAAGGTCCCCGGCGTCGCCGAGACCCCCGCGGGCCTGGACCGGCGCATCGTCTCCATCGACGACGGGGTGCTCCTCAACTACGGGCCGCGCACCGACCAGGTCCTGAAGTCCCTGGTGAAGCAGCTCTACGGGGACGCCGAGTGAGCGTCCTGACCAAGGCCGCGGACGGTGCGGACGCCGAGGCCCCCGCGCCGCCCGGCCTGTCCCCCCGCCGCCGCGGCGCCGCCCTCCCCCTGACCGTGGGCCTCACCGTCGCCCTCGTCCTGCTCTGTCTGCTCTCCGCCGGTGTCGGCGCGTACGACATCCCGCTCGGCGACGTCGTCTCCTCCGTGCAGCACCGCATGGGGCTCGGCGGAGCCGCGCTCGACCGGGTCGGCGAGAGCGTGCTGTGGAACGTGCGGCTGCCGCGCGTCGTGCTCGCCCTGCTCGTCGGCGCCTCGCTCGGCTGCGCGGGCGCGCTGATGCAAGGCGTGTTCGGCAATCCGCTGGCCGAGCCCGGCGTCATCGGGATCTCCTCGGGCGCGGCGGTCGGCGCGGTCGCCTCCATCGCGCTCGGCCTCGGCTTCTTCGGCAACTGGACCGTCACCGTCTGCGCGTTCGTCGCCGGGCTCGCGACCGTGCTGCTCGTGTACGCCATGTCGCGCGAAGGCGGCCGCACCGAAGTCGTCACGCTGATCCTCACCGGCATCGCCGTGAACGCCTTCGCGGGCGCGCTCATCGGCCTGTGCATCTTCTTCGCGGACAACGCACAGATCAGCCAGATCACGTTCTGGCAGCTCGGCTCGCTCGCCCAGGCGACCTGGCCCAAGGTGCTCGCGGTGCTGCCGTGCGCGCTCGTCGGACTCGCCGTCGCACCTTTCTCCGCACGGAAGCTGGACCTGCTCGCGCTCGGCGAACGGCCCGCCAGGCACCTGGGCGTGGACGTGGAGCGGCTGCGGCTCGTGCTCGTCCTCGTGGTGGCCCTGCTGACCGCGGCCGCCGTGGCCGTCGCCGGGATCATCACCTTCGTAGGCCTCCTCGTCCCCCATCTGCTGAGGATGGCCGCAGGCCCCGGGCACCGCTTCCTCGTGCCCGGGAGCGCGCTCGGCGGAGCGCTGGTCCTCGTCGCGGCCGATCTGGCCGCGCGCACGGTGGCCGCGCCCGCCGAGCTGCCGCTCGGTGTGCTGACCGCGCTCTTCGGCAGCCCGTTCTTCTTCTGGCTGCTGCGCAGGACCCGTCGCAAGCAAGGTGGTTGGGCATGATCGGGCGGCTGAGCAGGAGGCTCTTCGCGGGCCGTGACCGGGCGCTGCCCGCGCCGACCGCCCCGGGCGACGTGCTCGCCGAGGCCGTGGGGCTGCGGGTGCGGCTCGGCGGGCGCGAGGTGCTCGGCGGGGTCTCGCTGGCCGCCCGCGCGGGCGGGGTGCTGGCCCTGGTCGGCCCCAACGGGGCGGGAAAGTCGACCCTGTTGGCGGCGCTGGCAGCCGACCTCCCGGCCGACGAGGGTGTCGTACGCGTCTGCGGCCGCCCCGCGGCCGACTGGCCCGCGCCCGAACTGGCCCTGCGCCGCGCCGTGCTGCCGCAGTCCGCCGCGCTCTCCTTCCCCTTCCCCGTCGAGGACGTCGTGCGCATGGGCCGTGCGCCCTGGGCCGGGACCCGCCCGGCGGACGACGACGACCGGATCGTGCGCGCGTCCATGGCGGCCACCGAGGTGGCCGGGTTCGCCGCGCGGCCCTTCGCCGCGCTCAGCGGCGGCGAGCGGGCCCGGGTCGCGCTCGCCCGCGTCCTCGCCCAGCGCGCCCCGCTGCTGCTGCTCGACGAGCCGACCGCCGCGCTCGACCTGCGCCACCAGGAACTGGTCCTGCGGATCTGCCGGGACCGGGCGGCCGCGGGCGACGCGGTCGTGGTGGTGCTGCACGACCTGGGGCTCGCGGCGGCGTACGCGGACCGGGTCGCGGTGCTGCGCGGCGGGAGCGTCGCCGCGGAGGGTGCGCCCGCCGACGTGTTCGAGGAGAAGCTGCTCTCGGAGGTGTACCGGCAGCCGGTCGAGGTCTTCCCGCACCCGCGCACCGGCGCCCCCGTGGTCGCTCCGCTGCGGGGCGCGGACACCCCCTCTTGACCGCTGCTTTGCCTGGTCATGGGCCATCCATCAGGCCGCTGTGATCGGTTTGTGAGGGTGGGTGAAGCGTGAGAGGTGAATCACGGAACGAGCGGGTATCACCGAGGTAAGGCTCAGTTAAGTTAGGTCCGCCTCACCGGCCTGCGGTGGGGACGGCACCTGCCCGTGAACCGCCTTGGAGCCCTCTATGCGACCCGTGCGACCCGCCCGTGTCCCCGTCGTCACCGCCGTCGCCGCCGTGGCCGCCCTGACCGCCGTCACCGGCTGCACGGAGAAGAGCGACGCCAAGAACGGCGGGGCGAACAACGTCAGCGTGACCGCCACCGACAAGAAGTGCGAGGTCTCCAAGAAGGAGCTCACCGCCGGACACGTCGAGCTGGCCATCGAGAACAAGGGCTCCAAGGTCACCGAGGTCTACCTCCTCTTCCCCGACGACCGCATCGTCAGTGAGCGCGAGAACATCGGCCCCGGCACCAAGCAGAAGCTCACCGCCGAGGTGAAGGCCGGTTCGTACGAAATCGCCTGCAAGCCCGGCATGAAGGGCGACGGCATCCGGCAGAAGGTCACCGTCACGGGCGGCGGTAAGACCGCGAAGCGCGACCCGCGCCTGGACAAGGCCGTCGCCGACTACCGCGCCTACGCGCAGGCGCAGGCCGACGAGACGCTGCCGAAGACGAAGACCTTCACCGACGCCGTGCGCAAGGGCGACCTCGATGCGGCGAAGAAGGCGTACGCCACCTCCCGCATCGGCTGGGAGCGCACCGAGCCGGTCGCGGAGTCCTTCGGCGACATCGACCCGAAGGTCGACGTCCGCGAGGACGGCCTCGAAGAGGGCCAGGACCTGGCGAAGGACTGGACGGGCTGGCACCGTCTGGAGCGCGCGCTGTGGAAGGACAAGAAGATCGGCGCGCGGGAGAAGACGCTCGCCACGCAGCTCGACAAGGACCTCCTGGACTGGCAGAAGCGCGTCGGCAAGGCCGTGATCACGCCGACCTCGATGGCCAACGGCGCCAAGGAGCTCCTGGACGAGGTCGCCACCGGCAAGGTCACCGGCGAGGAGGAGCGCTACTCGCACACCGACCTGGTCGACTTCAAGGCCAACGTCGAGGGCGCCGAGAAGTCGTACGAGCTGCTCAAGCCGGTCGCCGCCGAGAAGGACCCGAAGCTCGCCAAGGAGCTCGACAAGCAGTTCGCGGCCCTGAACAAGCTCCTGGAGAAGCACCGCGAGGGCGGCGCCGACTCGTACGCGTTCACGTCGTACGAAAAGGTCGGCAAGGCGGACCGCAAGGAGCTGCACGACGGCGTCAACGCACTGGCCGAGCCGCTGTCGAAGCTCGCCGCGGCCGTCGCCGGGTCCAAGAAGTAGCGGCATGCAGCGGCAAGCAGCGGCAAGGGGGAACGATGGCTGAGACCACCACCACGGGCGACGCGGACACCGCGCCCGAGGCGACCCTCGACGAGGGCGCCTCCCGTACGGCGTCGCGGCGTTCCGTGCTCGGCTGGGGCGGTGCCGGGCTCGCGCTCGGCGCGGTCGCGGCCGGTGGCGCGGTGGCGATGACCCGCTCCGGCGACGAGGTGGCGCCCGCCGCCGAGTCGGGGGCGGCCGTCGCCTTCCACGGCGCGCACCAGGCCGGTATCGCGACCGCCGTCCAGGACCGGCTGCACTTCGCGGCGTTCGACGTGAAGACGGCCGACCGGGAGGAGTTCGTGCAGCTCCTCAAGGACTGGACCGAGGCCGCGGGGCGGATGACCGCGGGGCACGCGGTCGGCGAGGGCGCGTACGGCGGACTCGCCGAAGCACCGCCGGACGACACAGGCGAGGCGCTCGGCCTCAGGCCGTCCCGGCTGACGCTCACGATCGGCTTCGGGCCCTCCCTGTTCGGGAAGTTCGGGCTCGACGGCAAGCGGCCCGAGGCCCTGGTCGACCTGCCCAAGTTCCCCGGCGACAACCTGGACAGGGCCCGCAGCGGCGGCGACCTGTGCGTGCAGGCCTGCGCGGACGACCCGCAGGTCGCGGTGCACGCCATCCGCAACCTCGCCCGCATCGGCTTCGGCAAGGTCGCCGTGCGCTGGTCCCAGCTGGGCTTCGGCAAGACGTCGTCGACGACGCCCGAGGCCCAGACGCCGCGCAACATGATGGGCTTCAAGGACGGCACGAGGAACGTCTCCGGCACCGACGCCGACGCGCTCGCCAAGCACGTGTGGGTCGGCGAGAAGGACGGGCCCGGCTGGCTGGCGGGCGGCTCCTATCTGGTGGCCCGCCGGATCCGGATGAACATCGAGACGTGGGACCGGACCTCGCTGCAGGAGCAGGAGGACGTCTTCGGCCGCGACAAGGGCCGGGGCGCCCCGGTCGGCAAGGCCAAGGAGCGCGACGAGCCGTTCCTGAAGGCGATGAAGCCGGACGCGCACGTCCGGCTCGCCCACCCCGACACCAATGACGGGGCCACGATCCTGCGCCGCGGCTACTCCTTCACGGACGGCACCGACGGCCTCGGCCGCCTGGACGCGGGCCTGTTCTTCCTCGCGTACCAGCGGGACGTCCGCAAGGGCTTCATCCCGGTGCAGCGCAGTCTGTCGCGTTCCGACGCGCTCAACGAGTACATCCAGCACGTGGGCTCCGCGGTCTTCGCGGTCCCGCCGGGCGTCCGCGGCAAGGACGACTGGTGGGGCAAGGGCCTGTTCACCGGGGAGGCGTGAGCCGATGTTCGGCAACTATCTGATCGGGCTGCGCGAGGGGCTCGAGGCCAGCCTGGTCGTCTGCATCCTCATCGCGTACCTGGTGAAGACCGGGCGGCGCGACGCGCTGGCCCCCATCTGGATCGGCATCGGCGTCGCGGTGGCGCTGGCGCTCGGCTTCGGCTGCGCGCTCACCTTCGGCTCCTCGGAGCTGACGTTCGAGGCGCAGGAGGCGCTCGGCGGCTCCCTGTCGATCGTCGCGGTGGGCCTGGTGACGTGGATGGTCTTCTGGATGCGGCGCACGGCACGGCACTTGAAGGCCGAGCTGCACGGCAAGCTGGACGCGGCCCTGCAGATGGGCACGGCCGCGCTGGTGGCGACCGCGTTCCTCGCGGTGGGCCGGGAGGGCCTGGAGACGGCGCTGTTCGTGTGGGCGTCGGTACGGGCGTCCAGCGACGGCTCGCACGCGCCGCTGATCGGCGTGATCCTCGGGCTGCTCACCGCAGTCGCGCTGGGCTGGCTGTTCTACAAGGGCACGGTCCGCATCAACCTCGCGAAGTTCTTCACCTGGACCGGCGCGATGCTGGTCGTGGTGGCCGCGGGCGTCCTCGCGTACGGCGTGCACGACCTTCAGGAGGCGCAGTTCGTCGGCGGCCTGCGGGACAAGGCGTTCGACATCAGTGCGACGATCCCGCCGGACAGCTGGTACGGCACGCTCCTGAAGGGCGTCTTCAACTTCCAGCCCGACCCGACGGTGCTGCAGGTCGTGGTGTGGCTGCTGTATCTGGTGCCGACGCTGGTGTTCTTCTTCGCACCGACGCGGCGTACGGCCCGCGACAAGGCCCCGGCACCGGCGAAAGCAACAGTTCCGGAACAGGGCTGACCCCACAGGTCACGGCCCGAACTCCCGTGCCTATGATCGCCGTTCACCAGTTGTTCGACATATGAGGATCCCCCCATGCGCAACTCCCGCTTCGGGAAGAGCATCGCCACGCTGACGGCGGCCACCGCCGTGGCACTCGGCGCCTCGCTCATGACCGCCCCCACGGCTTCCGCGGTCGGCGGCAGTGCCTGCACCAAGAACGTCAAGAACCACAAGATGATGGTCATCAACGTCGGCGCCACCGCCCGCTCCGGCCCCGGCAACAGCTACAGCAAGCGCAAGCGCCTGGAGTGGTTCGACCAGGTCTACGTCCGCTGCTACACGGTGAAGCGCGGCACCCAGTGGTACTACGGCGACCTGCCGGGCACCAGCAAGCGCGGCTGGGTCAACGCGCAGCTCCTCCAGGAGATCTGACCCGCACCACACGCCTCCTCCCGGGCCCGATAAGGTTCGGGCCCGGGAAGGGGTAGGTGAAGGAAATCCGATGAGCAACGTTCGCAGGTTCCGCCGTCTCGGCAGGCCCGTCATGGCGTCGGCGGCGGTGACGGCACTCGCGCTCACGGCAAGCGGATGCGTGACCGTGCACGGCGAGCGGGAAATCGTTCCCTCGGCCACCAAGCCCGAGGCGAAGCGCGCGCTCGAGGACTTCCTCAAGGCGTACAACGCGGCGGACAAGGCCTACGACCCCGCCCTGGACGCCGCCCGCATCACGGGCCCGCTGGGCGCCATCAACCAGGGCGGCCTGAAGTCGCGGCGCGTGCAGCACCCCGACGGCAACACGGGCCACGTGCCGCTAGAGCTCACGGACGTGACGTACTCGATCCCGAAGAAGGCCGGCTGGCCCCGCTGGTTCATGGCCGACACGAAGGCCAACCGCCGCTCGGACCTGCGCTGGCTGTGGGTGTTCACGAAGAGCGGCCCCGACCAGCTGTGGCGGGCCACCTATCTGAACCTGGTGTCGCCGCAGAAGATGCCGGAGCTGAAGAAGGACGCGGACGGCTCGGCCGTGCCGGTGGCGCAGGGCACGAAGAGCCTCGCGATGCGCCCCTCCGACCTCGGCGAGGAGTACACGTCGTACCTGAAGTCGGGCGGCGACGGATTCGAGCCGGGCGATCACACGACGCGCTGGAAGGCCTACCGCGACCGGAACGGCCAGCGGGCGGGCCTCGCCGTGCAGTACATCGACGAGCCGCAGAACGGCGGCGCCTTCGCGCCGCTGGGCCTGCGCACCGCGGACGGCGGCGCGCTGGTGTTCTTCTCCACGCACCACTACGAGAAGCAGACCGCGTTCAAGGGCCTCAGCCCCAAGGTCGACGCGGACGCGAAAGCCCTGCTCAAGGGCGAGGTGCGGCAGTCCCTCATGCTGGACAGGGTCTCCAACCAGGTGGTCGTCGACCCGAAGAAGGCGGACGGCGGCAAGGTGGCGTTCCTGGGCCGCATCCAGGGCCTGACGGGCGCGAAGGGCGAGTAGCCGCCGGGGGCCGCTCAGCCGCGCATCGGCCAGGCGGCGATGTCCTGCTGGGGCTCGCCCGCGACCCGGGCGCACTCGTCGGTGAGCGTTTCCAGGAGCGTCAGCGGGTCAGGCAGCGGATGCTCGGGGCCGCGCAGCCAGCGCACCTCCAGGTCACCGGGGAGCCGGGCGGGCGGCACCAGGGCGTAGGAACCGCGGCAGTGCCAGCGCAGGCCCGGGTGCTCGTCCATCGTCTCGGGGTGGCAGTCGAGCTCGCAGGGCCACCACTCGTCCTCGTCCTCGGGGGTGCCGCGGGTCGCGGTGAAGAAGAGCAGCCTGCCGCTTCCGTTGCTGCCGCCCGACTCGGCGACGGGGCCTACGTCGATCCCGGCCGCGAGGAGCCGCTCAAGGGCCTCCAGGCCCGCGTCGAGCGGCACGTCGAGGACGTCGTGGACCATGCCGGTCGCGGTGATGAAGTTGGCCTGGGGCTGGTTGCGGGCCCAGCGCTCGATCTGGCCGCGGTCGGTCGTGGACTGCGTCTGCCAGGCGAAGGAGACGGGGTGCCGGGCCGGGGTGGGACAGCCGATGCGGTCGCACGAACATCGATACCCCGACGGATACGCGGCGGGCGCGAGCGGCAGCCCGGCCGCTGCCGCGGCGAGGAGCAGCTCCTCGCGGGCCCGGTCATCCGCCGACGTGTCCTTGGGGCGCCGACGCAGCCACTGGGAAATCCTGCCCTGCCCGCCGGACCGGCTGCCGAACTCCGCGCCCATCTAGCCCCTCACCTCGCCGTTGTGCCGAAAGCATGACCCATGGTCCCACCATCCTGCGCCTCGGGGGGCCGGAGCCCACATCCGGGGTGGTCGGGGGTGATGCCAGTCGGTGGGTGACATAGCGCGTCATTCCGCGCCATGTGGGGATTTACCTGCCTACCGTGGGCGCCATGGTCACTAGGACTGTGCTGACGGGCCTCACGGCGCTGACCCTCACGGCACCGAACGGCTTCCTCGCCCCGATCGAGTGGGGCGGCGGGCCCCTGACCGTGGAGGCGCTCCCCCGCGTCGTCTACACGGCGCACCGCGGCGGAGCCCTGGAGGTACCGGAGAACAGCATGTCGGGCCTGCTGGCGGCCTTCGAGCGCGGCACCGCCCAGGTCATCGACTTCGATACGCGGATACTGCGCGACGGCACGCTGGTCGTCATGCACGACGACACCCTGGACCGCACCACGTACGCGTCGGGCCCGGTCCGCAACATGGACCGGTGGGACTGGCTCGGCGTGCGGCTGCGCCCCGGGACCAGGCTGCCCGACCACTGGCGCCCGGAGCGGCCGCCGACGGTCGCGGAGGTCCTCGACCGGTTCGGCGGCAAGATCATGCTGATGCTGGAGGCCAAGGACCCCAAAAGCCTCAAGTCTCTCGGCGGGCTGATCCGCTCGCGCGGCCTGACCCGCTCGGTGTTCGTGAACACCAACGACCCGGCGGTCGCCAGGCGCGCCCACCACATGGGGCTGCTGGCCCAGCTGTGGCGCTCCAGGGCGCAGATGCTCACGGACCGCCCGGCGGGCTGGGCGCCGTTCGTGGACGTCCTGGACGTGGACTACAAGGCGCGCGACGGCGATCTGCTGCGCGCGGTGAACTCGGGCGTCCCCCGGGTGTGGGCACACACGGTGACCACCCCGAAGCAGCGCGACCGGGTGCTGTGGCTGGGCTGCAACGGCGTGATCACGGACGCCCCGGGCCTGCTCTCGCGCACGCCGATCAAGAAGTACCGGCCGGTGAAGGCGGGCGGGCCCCTCCGGCGGTGAAGCCGGTCAGGACGTCCGGGGGCGCGAGGCGATGCCGTACAGGGCGTACTCGACGAGCGTGTCGGCGTAGGCGTGGGTCAGCGGGCCCGAGCGCATCATCCAGCGCTGGGCGAGCGGGCTCGACCAGAGTTCGAGGGCGATGCGGGGGTCGACGCCGGGCACAACCTGGCCCGCGTCGCGGGCCTGCTCCACCCGCTTCACGAAGAGCTGGAGCTGCGGCTCCAGGAGCTTCTCGACGAATTCGGCGCCCAGCTCGGGGTTGAGCAGCCCCTCGGCGGCGAGCGCGCGGTAGGGGGCGTCGTACTTGGGGTCGTTGAACTCGTCGACGGTGGCCCGCATCACGTACTTGAGGTCGGCCTCCAGGTCGCCCGAGTTCGGGATCTCGGTCTGGATCTCCTGCTGGCCCGCGCTCTCGCTGGCAGCCCGGGACGCCTGCTCGCCGAGGTCGAGGAAGGCGTCGAGCAGCACGGCACCCTTCGACGACCACCAGCGGTAGATCGTCTGCTTGCCGACGCCTGCGCGGGCGGCGATGGCCTCGATCGTGAGCTTTCCGTAGCCGAGCTCGCTGACGAGGGCGAGGGCTGCGTCGTAGATCGCGCGGCGCGAGCGTTCGCTGCGGCGCGTGGAGTCAGGGACGGTCTTCTGGGCCATGCCGTCGAATGTAGCAGCGACCGAACCGAGACGTTCCGTCTTGACAAGACGCATCGTCTCGTTGATAGTGGTCGATGTCGCGAGACGCGCCGTCTCGCTTCATCGATCGAGCTATCGAGCTGGAGGCACGACATGACCCGAGGCGGATCCGGAAACATGCTGGGCGTCGGCGGCACCCGCAGCAATCTCTCCCGCGGCGCCCTGCGCGGCGCGGGCCGCAGCGGCCGCGTCGGCGGCGCGCTCAGCCCCCAGCAGCAGAAGCGCGAACTGCTGCGCAAGCTGCAGGAAGGCCGCGAAACGCACGGCAGGCCGTGACCCGCGGGAGCGGGCGGCACAGGGATCATCTCGGTAACCACCCGTTCGGATCACAGCGCGAAGGCTCCTCACACCGCACTATGGGCATCAACTGCCCCACCATGGGCAGAACATGACCCTGCGGTACGTGAGGAGCCTTCTTTGTCCCGTAATCCTCGCTCTCCTCGGTGCGCCACACCCCGGCGCTACCTGATGTGCTCACCGGCACACTTCAAGGTCACCTACTCCATCAACCCATGGATGGACCCCGCCAAACCGGTCGACGTCCCCCTCGCCATCGCCCAGTGGGAGGACCTGCGCGACCGCTACCGCTCGCTCGGCCACACCGTCGAGGAGCTCGCCCCCCGGCCCGGACTGCCGGACATGGTCTTCGCGGCGAACGGCGCGACCGTCGTCGGGGGCCGGGTGCTCGGCGCCCGCTTCGCCTACCGGGAGCGCGAACCGGAGGCCGAGGCCCACCTGGAGTGGTTCCGCACCCACGGCTTCACCGAGATCCACGAACCCACCCACATCAACGAGGGCGAGGGCGACTTCGCCGTCACCGCCTCCTACGTCCTGGCGGGACGCGGCTTCCGCGCCAGCCCGCTCTCCCACGGCGAGGCACAGGAGTGCTTCGGCCGCCCGGTGATCGGGCTCGACCTGATCGACCCCCGCTACTACCACCTGGACACCGCGCTCGCCGTCCTGGACGACGCGGCGGACGAGGTCATGTACTACCCGCCCGCCTTCTCGCCCGGCAGCCGCGCGGTCCTGCGGCGGCTCTTCCCCGACGCGGTGATCGCCGAGGAGCCCGACGCCGTGGCGCTCGGGCTCAACGCCGTGTCCGACGGACTCCACGTGCTGCTGCCACAGGCCGCACTGGGGCTCTTCGAGCCGCTGCGCGAACGCGGCTTCGAACCCGTCGGGATGGACCTGAGCGAACTGCTCAAGGGCGGCGGCAGCGTGAAGTGCTGCACGCAGGAGCTGCGGAGCTAGCCGAGTTCCGCGGGGCAGAGCCTGCGCGGTGCGTCGTCGCCCTTGAGGCGGGCGTCGACGCAACCGCCGGGCAGCCCGTCGTACGCCTTGGTGCCGAAGTTGGCCGTGACGGTCAGCGTGCCCCTGCCGAACACCGTGCGC
This sequence comes from Streptomyces sp. NPDC004732, assembly GCF_040609235.1. Lineage (NCBI taxonomy): Bacteria > Bacillati > Actinomycetota > Actinomycetes > Kitasatosporales > Streptomycetaceae > Streptomyces > Streptomyces sp. NPDC004732. The sequence continues at coordinate 36,492 of NZ_JBEXJR010000016.1, read as the reverse complement.
TGGACCGTGTTGCCGGCGGTATCGGCGGTCAGCCGCCGGTAGGAGGTGAGGGGCTCGGTGCCCGCGGCCTTGTGCAGCGGCGCGAAGTACTTCTGGAGCGCGGCCAGTTCCTTGCCGTGCTGCTTCAGCGACGCGCCGTCGAGGACGTAGTTGAGGGGCGTGTTGTAGAGCATCGCGAGCAGCGCGCGGTCCTTCTTCTGGCGCGGCAGCTTCTCGTAACTGAGCTCCCAGCGCTCGGCGTTGACGAGCGAGCCGTGCAGCGCGGTCTCGTAGAGCGGCACGCGGTAGCGGGGGTCGTACATCGCCTTGGCGAGGTCGGCGGGCAGGTCTACCGGCTTGAAGAAGATGGCGGGCGCGTTCTCCGGGTAGTAGCCGCCCCACTTCTCGCGGTCCTTCTGGAGCGCCCACAGGCCGTCCGCGACCGGGGTGCCCGCGCCGTGGTCGAAGGAGAGCGCCTTGTTCGCCCAGGCCCCGGCGGACTCCGAGCCCAGGACGAGGCCGTTCTTCCCGTGCTCCTCGATGCGCTTCATCCGCGCCAGGCGGTTCGCGCGGTCCCCCGCCTTGGTCATGCGGTGGCCCTTGCCGTGGTCGCGGAAGAGTTCGCCGGTGGCGTCCACGTCGAGGAAGTAGCTGTCGGCGCCGTTCGCGACCATGGAGCGGGTGCGCTTCGCGAGGTAGTGCTTGCGCGGCTCCGCCTGCTCGAAGGCCCGGGAGCTGAGGTAGCAGCCGCGGCCGCCGAAGCCGGTCTCGGGCTTGCCCTTCGCGTCGCGCACGCAGAAGTCGGGGTAGACGGTGCCCGGCCAGGCGGAGGTGGGGCTGTCGGCGCTCTTCGGGTCCTGGCCGTTGGCGAAGGAGTCGTAGGGGCCGACGAGGTAGCCCGCCTTCTTGGCGGCGCTCACCGCGGCCTTGTCCATGGGGCCGGGGCCCGCGTCGTAGCCGAGCCACATCCGGTCGACGCCGAGCTTGCGGAGCTGTTCGACGCCCGCCGCCTTGCGGGCCGTGCCCCAGGTGTAGGCGTGGAAGGCGCCGAGGAGCTTCTCCGTGGCGGGGTTCTTCGCGATCTTCCGCTTCAGGCTGCCGAGGCGGCCGCGCTCGGCGAGGTAGGAGCGGTAGTCGGCGGCGGGCGCGACCGCGTTGCCGTCGGTCAGCGCGAAGGTGACGGTGTAGTCCCGGGTGCCCTCGCCGCGGTCGAAGGCGTGCTCGGCGGTGGTGCGCAGCCGCCCCTTTGCCGCGGTGAAGCCGAGGCTCGTGCCGATGTCGGTGGGGGTGAGGTAGCTGACGCCGGTCCGCTTGCCGAGGGAGTAGCCCCACAGCGGCAGCGTCAGGCCCTCGCTCATGTCGACGGTGCTGCCCGCGAGCTGTCCCTTGCCCTTGGTCCAGAAGGCGTCCTTGACGGGGATGTCCAGGCCTTCGCCCCGCGGGAGCTGGAGGGCGCTCGCGGTGGCGTCGGTGCCGGTGACGGGCCAGCTGAGGGAGGTGTCGCGGTGCGCCTTCATGCTGAGGGAGAGGCGGCCGTGGTCGGTGCGCGCGGTGACGTCGATGCCGCGCTCGGGGTAGCTCCAGCGGGCCCGGGACGTCCCGGTGCGGGTCACCGGGCCCGGCTTGCCGAGGTCGGTGGCCGCGGCGTCGGAGAGGGTGAGGTCGTGGCCCGCGCCGGTGCGGGCGCGGACGGCGAGCGTGGCGGTGTCGACGACCGCGGTGCCGCCGTCGACGGCGAGTTCGACGTCACGGCCGTGCGGCTGCTCGGCCCCGGCGGTGAAGGCGTAGGTGGTCGCTCCGACGGCGGTGACCGCCAGCGCGAGGGACAGGGCAAGGAATCGGGTCTCCGACCGCCTGCGGGCGTGGCCGGGAGAACTGCTCTTGTTCGGCATGGGGATCTGAATAGTCGCCGCCTCTAAGAACCTTTTAAGAAGAGGGGCGGTTCAGCCATCTGGCCGACAACGTGCTAACAATACGTGCGCACAGGTACACAGGTGCACAGACCGTCCTGTGTGAACGCAACACCACAACCAAACAGTTGGGTCCACAGGGGCCCAGGGGGAAGAAGAGGTATCAGCGCAGTGAACCGCATGCGCACGTCCGCCGCCGTCCTGGCCACCGCCGGGGCACTCACCGCCGCTCAGCTCGGCCTTGCCGGGTCCGCCTCCGCGGCGTCCGGCCCGACCGCGACGAAGTCCGCGCCGCGGGCCGTCAGCGGCTGCCCGATCGACATCGTCTACCCGAAGCGTTTCTCTTACGACGCGAACGGCAACGTGACCAACGGCGGCCTGTACTTCGGCATCAAGAGCAAGACCACGAAGAGCATCAAGAAGGTCACCTTCACGGTGACCAACACCAAGAACGTCCGCTTCAAGAAGGCGACGCCGACGGGCGGCAAGATCACCCGCCGCACGACGAAGACCGTCTCGGTCTACGACACGACCTTCAAGGGCAAGGCGAAGCTCGGCTTCAAGGTGCAGACGCGCCTGCTCAACACCCGCTCGTTCGGTGTGAAGTTCACCCTGCGCGGTTCCGGCTGGAACTGCGCGGTCAACCAGGGGACCTGGGGCCCCAGGTAGTTCAGTCCGCGGACGGGGGCGGCCATGCGTCGCCCCAGTCCGCGTCGCGCGCCGCGCGGTAGAGGGGGCCGTGGCGCTTGGTCACGGTCTCCCTGCGCAGGGACTCCTCGGCCCCGCACAGGTCGAGGAGTACCTGCCCCTTGCGGATCTGCGGGCGGCGCACCACGCGTGAGGGCGCGGGCCCGGGGTCGAAGCGGACCGCCGCGACGTAGCTGAACTTCTCGTCCTCGTACGCCAGGGAGCCGCCCTTGACCTGGCGGTGCAGGGACGACCTGCTGACCCGCGCGGAGAAGTGGCACCAGTCCGTGCCGGGCTCGATGGGGCACGCCGAGCTGTGCGGGCAGGGCGCGGCGATCCGGTAGCCCGCCGCGATGAGCCGGTCGCGGGCCGCCATGATGCGCGCGTAGCCGTCGGGGGTGCCCGGCTCGATGATGACGACGGCCTGCTCCGCCGCGTCGGCCGCGGCGTCGACGACCGAGCTACGGTCGGCCTCCGTCAGCTCCCCCAGGACGTACGACACCGTGACGAGATCAGTGCTCTCGATGGCGAGCGATGCTCCGATACGAGAGCGCTGCCACTGGACGGCGCTCAACTGCGGCGCCGCGCCCGCCAGTTCCCGGCCCAGCGCCAGCGCGGGCTCGGCCCAGTCGAGGACCGTCACGGGCCGCTTCCCCGCCCAGGTCGCCGCGACCGCCCAGGTCGCCGCGCCGGTCCCGCCGCCCACGTCCACATGGCTGCCGGGCGCCCAGCCCTCGGGCGCCGCGTCCGCGAGGGCCGCCAGCGCGCCGCGGACCGCCTCGAAGGTCGCGGGCATGCGGTACGCGGCGTACGCCACGACGTCCGCGCGGTCGCGCAGGATCGGGGCGTCCGTCGGGGTGCGGCCCCGGTAGTTCGCGATCAGCCGGTCGACGGCCTGGGTCGCCTGCTTGGGCGGGAGGCCGTCCAGGAGGCCCGCGAGGGCGGTGCGGAGGGTCTCGGCCGGGGAACCTGCCGTGGCCGGGGGGATCGGGACGTTCACCCCGTGATTCTACGGGGGTAGGAGGGACGCAAGAGCCGACGGAGGGAACGCAATGACCACAGCGACACGACAGGCCCGGGTGTCCGACCACCCCGCGATCATCGACCGGGTGCAGACCTGGTGGGGCGACACGCACTCCCCCGAGCAGTCCCGCGAGCTGTCGATGCTGCTGCCGAAGCTGTTCCTGCAGTTCTTCTCGGGGACCAGCCTGGTCCTGGAGCGGGACGGGGACATCGACGCGTTCCTCATCGGGCTGCACTCCCCCGAGACCGCCGCCGAAGGCCGCGGCGCGTACATCCACTTCGTCGGGGTCGCCCCGGCACTGCGCGGGCAGGGCGTGGGCCGCACGCTCTACGAGGAGTTCTTCCGGCGGGCCGCGGCGGCCGGTTGCAAGGACGTCCGCTCGATCACCTCGCCCCGCAACACCCGCTCCATCGCCTTCCACCGGGCCATGGGCTTCGGCCTCGAACCGGGCGACCACGAGGTCGACGGACTGCCCGTGCACACCGACTACGACGGCCCGGGCCAGCACAGGGTCTGCTTCCACCGCGACCTCTAGGAGCCGCACCCCAAGGGGCGCGCCCGAAGGGCCGCGCCGCTTGGGGGCGCGCCGCTTGGGGGCGCGGGGAACTGCGCGACCAGCCAGAACGGGCCCGCAGCCGCCCAAGCACCGCCGAAGGCAGACGCAGCCGCGCTAACGGCTGACGGCTGACGGCTAACGCCCCCGCGCGGCACGGGCGAGACGCGTCGCCGCAGCCGCACGCGGACCGCTGCCCGCGTCCCGCCGCCGCGGATGCACGGTGTTGGCCAGCAGCACCAGAAACGTGTCCGTCGCCGGATCGAGGACCAGCGACGTCCCGGTGAACCCCGTGTGCCCCGCAGCCCCGCGCCCCGCGAGCTCCCCCATGAACCACGGCTGGTCGATGCCGAAGCCGAGCCCGGACCCCGCCAGCATCAGCTCGACGAAGTCGGGGCCGAGGATGCGGGCCCTGCCGTACGAGCCGCCGCACAGCAGCGTGCGGCAGAGCACCGCGAGGTCCCGGGCGGTGGAGAAGAGCCCGGCGTGCCCGGCGACGCCGCCGAGCGCCCAGGCGTTCTCGTCGTGGACGGTGCCGCGCAGCATCCCGCGGTCGGCCTTCGCCCAGGGCCTGCGCTGGTCCTCCGTCGCGGCGGCGTCGGGGTGCGGCCCGAAGCCGGTGGCGGTCATGCCGAGCGGCCGGGTGATGCCCTCGCAGACGAGGACGTCGAGGGGGCGGCCGGTGAGGCGCTCCAGGACCTGCTGGAGCAGCAGCATGTTCAGGTCCGAGTAGACGTAGTCGCCCGGCTCGGTGACCGGGGCCTCCGCGCGCAGGGCCGCGAGGCGTGCGTCGGCGTCCGGGCAGTCGTACAGCGGCAGCTCGGGCCGCAGTCCCGAGGTGTGGGTGAGCAGCTGGCGGACGGTGATGCGGTGCCGGGCGGCGGCCGTGAACTCGGGGACGTACGCCCCGACGAGCGCGTCGATGCCGAGCGTGCCGCGCTCCAGCTGCTGCACGGCGGCCACCGTGGTGAAGAGCTTGGTGAGCGAGGCCAGGTCGAAGGGGGTGGTGGTGCGCATCGGCACCCGCCATCCGCGGGGCAGCTCGACGCCCGAGTCGGTGACCGGGTCGTACGAGGCGTAGCGCACCGCCCAGCCCGCCGCCGCCTCGGCCGCGATCACGGGGCCGCGGCCCACGAGGACGACGGCGCCCGCACACCACGGCCGCGGCCCGCGCGTCAGGTCGGCCACCTCGGCGACGAGGTGGCCGATCTCGTCGGGGTCGAGGCCCGCGCGGTCCGGGGTGCCGGGGCGCAGGAGTCTGGGTGTGCTCAGTGGTCCGCCTCCGTCGCGGGCGTCGTGGTGCCGTGCTGCCAGGGGCGGCACAGTCCTACGAAGCATGCGATGGCTGCCAGGGCGCAGGCCAGTTGGACGACGGCCATCGGGACGGCCGTGTCCTCACCCGCGATGCCGACGAGCGGCGAGGCGACGGCTCCGACGAGGAAGGAGGTGGTGCCGAGCAGGGCGGAGGCGGAGCCCGCCGCGTGCGGGGTGCGGATCAGGGCCAGGGACTGGGTGTTGGGCAGGGTGAGGCCCATCGACGACATGAGGACGAAGAGCCCGGCCGCGACGGGGAACAGGCCGACGTCGCCGAAGACACCGGTCGTCATGAGCAGCAGCGCCGCCGCGGCGGTGGTGATCATGGCGAAACCGACGCCGAGGACCTTGTTCAGGCTGGTCCTGCCGACGAGGATCTTGCCGTTGATCTGGCCCGCGGCGATCAGCCCGACGGAGTTGACGCCGAAGAGGAGGCTGAAGGTCTGCGGGGACGCGCCGTAGATCTCCTGGATGACGAAGGGCGAGGCGGAGATGTACGCGAAGAGCGCGGCGAACGCGAAGCCGCCCGCGATCATGTACCCGGCGAAGACGCGGTCGGCGAGGAGCGACTTCATGGTGCGCAGCGCCTCGACGGTGCCGCCGCTGTGCCGCTTCTCGGGGGCGAGGGTCTCGGGGAGGCGGCGCCAGACCAGCAGGGTCAGGGCGGTGCCGACGACCGTGAGGACGACGAAGATGCCGCGCCAGTCGGTGAAGCGCAGCACCTGGCCGCCGATGAGGGGCGCGGCGACGGGGGCGACGCCGGAGATCAGCATCAGGGTGGAGAAGAAGCGGGCCATCGCCACGCCGTCGTACAGGTCGCGGACGATCGCGCGGGCGATGACGATGCCCGCGGCGCCCGCCAGGCCCTGGAGGAGGCGGAAGCCGATGAGGAGCTCGGCGGTGGGGGCGAAGGCGCAGGTCGCGGTGGCGACCACATAGACGAGCAGGCCGATGAGGAGCGGGCGGCGGCGGCCCCACTTGTCGCTCATCGGGCCGACGACGAGCTGGCCGAGTGCCATGCCCATGAGGCAGGCGGTCAGGGTCAGCTGGACGGTCGCCGCCGGGGAGCTCAGGGCGTCGGTGACCTCCGGCAGGGCCGGGAGGTACATGTCCATGGAGAGCGCGGGGACGGCGGTGAGGCCGCCGAGCACGAGGGTGACCAGGGCTCCGGTACGACGGAGGGCGGCGGGGCCGGTCGTCGGCTCCGCCGCCTTCGTTATCGGATGGTCTTCGGTGGCCTGCCCGAGCTCAGGCATCGTGCCCCTCCCAGTCGCTGCGTATCCCCTTTACCGTCGTCTATCGTCGCAGCTGCGGGCGGGTGGTACGGACCGGTTTCCGTTACGCCGGGCGCAGGCCCGGGTTTCCCGCCTCCGTCACGAACGACGCCGCCGTGCTGATGGGGGCGCCCGGCTTCGAGATCATCGGGACCGTCTTGAAGTCGGCCCGCGCGGACTCCTGGCCGAGGGCGACCGTCACGTAGCCGCGGCGGCCGTTGTAGAACTTCAGGTGCGGGTTGGCCTTCATGTACGTGTCCCAGTTGGCAGGCTTGTCCGCGCCGTCCTTGCCGCTCGCGATGGACGTGGCGACGATCTCCGTGCCGACGATCTTCGAGGACGGGTCGTCGAAGTCGGCCTTGATGTCGAAGGCGTAGCCGACGTGCACGTCACCGGTGAGGACCATGAGGTTGTCCAGGCCCGTGGCCTTGGCGCCCGCCAGGACCCGCTTGCGGGAGGCGCGGTAGCCGTCCCAGGCGTCCATGGAAAGCTTCGCCTGCGCGTTGAGGTCGAGCCTGCGCTCGGAGAAGGTGACCTGCTGCGGAACGACGTTCCACAGGGCGCGCGAGCGGCGCCAGCCGTCGATGAGCCAGCGCTCCTGGCTGGCCCCTGTGATGGTGCGCGCCGGGTCGTCCGACTCGGCCCCCGGGACGTGGGCGGTGTCGCCGTAGGCCTGGTCGGAGCGGTACTGGCGGGTGTCGAGGATGTCGAACTGGGCGAGCCGCCCCCAGGTCAGCCGCCGGTAGAGCTGCGCGTCGGGGCCGCTCGGCAGCTGCGGGCGGCGCAGCGGCTGGTTCTCCCAGTACGCGCGGTAGGCGGCGGCGCGGCGGAGCAGGAACTCGGCGGGCGGGTCGTCGTTCTCGGAGATGTCGTCGGCGTAGTTGTTCTCGGCCTCGTGGTCGTCCCAGGTGACGACGAAGGGGTGCGCGGCGTGTGCGGCGCGCAGGTCGGGGTCGTGCTTGTAGAGGGCGTACCGCAGGCGGTAGTCCTCCAGGGTCTGGGTCTCCTTGTTGAAGTGGGCGGGCAGCGTGCGGTCGGTGTAGTTGCGGGCGCCGCCGACCGAGTTGACCGCGTACTCGTAGAGGTAGTCGCCGAGGTGGAAGACGACGTCGACGTCGTCCTGCGCCAGGTGCTTGTACGCGGTGAAGTAGCCGTCGTGGTACGCCTGGCAGGAGACGGCGGCGAGGGTGAGGGCGCCGGGGCGGGTGCCTGCGGGGGGCGCGGTGCGGGTGCGGCCCGTCTCGCTCACCCAGCGTCCCGTCCTGAAGCGGAAGTAGTAGGTGCGGCCCGCGAGCAGGCCGTCGACCTCGACGTGCACGGTGTGGCTGAACTCGGGGTGCGCGGTGACCGTGCCCCGTCTGGCGACGCGCCGGAAGCGGGAGTCGTGGGCGATCTCCCACTGGACGGTGACGCGCTCCTGGGGGAGGCCGCCGCCGGGCTCGTAGGGGGCGGGGGCGAGGCGGGTCCAGAGCAGGACCGAGGTGGGCTGCGGGTCTCCCGACGCGACGCCGAGGGTGAAGGGGTCTTCGGCGATGCGGCGGGCATCGAGCTCGGCGGCGCCCGCGACGCCTGCGGTGGGCAGGTTGGTCGCGAAGGCGAGCGCGGCGGCGGCGCCCGTGACGGTGAGGAAACGACGGCGGCCCAAGTGACGGGCTGCGGCCCGGATCTCGGGTGCGTGCTGCTGGCCTGCGGGTGTCATGTGGCCCTCCCCTGACGATTGGTGTCAGGGGCATGGAAGTAGCGGGGGACGACGCACGCCTGTCGCGTACACAACAGCCGCATGGCGGGCGGATGATGTCCGCGTGGACTGCCCTCCCGTACGCTGCGGGGCCATGAACGCTGAGCGAACTGCCGCATCGAACGCCCCGGAGACCCCCCGTTCCGGCGCCTCGCCCAAGATCGCCGTGGTGACCGGAGCGGGCTCCGGAATCGGCCGCTCCGTCGCCCTCGAACTGCTCGCCGCGGGCTGGTCGGTGGCGCTCGCGGGCCGCCGCACGGAGACCCTGGAGGAGACGGCGGCACTGGCGTCCGCCTCACCGGACAACACCACCCTCTGCGTCCGTACGGACGTCTCGCGCCCCGAGGACGTGGCGGGCCTCTTCTCCCGCGTCGGCGAACACTTCGGCCGCCTGGACCTCCTCTTCAACAACGCGGGTACGTTCGGCCCCGGCGGCGTCCCGGTCGAGGAGCTCCCCTACGACGCGTGGCGCCACGTCGTCGACACCAACCTGAACGGCGCGTTCCTGTGCGCGCAGGCGGCCTTCCGCCAGATGAAGGAGCAGGACCCGCAGGGCGGCCGGATCATCAACAACGGGTCCATCTCGGCACACGCCCCGCGCCCCAACTCGGTGGCGTACACGGCGACGAAGCACGCCCTGACGGGCCTGACGAAGTCGCTCTCACTGGATGGCAGGCCGTACCGGATCGCGGTCGGCCAGATCGACATCGGCAACGCGGCGACCGACATGACCGAGCGCATGCAGTCCGGAATCCTTCAGGCGAACGGCCAGTTGGCGGCCGAGCCGGTGATGGACGTGACGGACGTGGCCCGCACGGTGCGACACATGGCGGAGCTGCCGCTTGAGGCGAATGTCCAGTTCGCGACGGTCCTCGCGACGAACATGCCCTACGTCGGGCGGGGATGACACGGAAGCGGCTTTGAGATCTCCACAAGTGGAATAGGAAGTACCGCATCAATCCGGGTCAGTGCTCCCCTTATGCTCAGTCTCTCTCCACGAGAACTTCACACTTGGAGCACTCCTTGCGCATACGTACCGCGGCCCCCGCCGTCCTCGCCGCCACCGCCCTGTCGGTGTCTGTGCTTGCCGCGTCCCCCGCGTCGGCGGCGACGGCGCGCCACCAGGGCGGGCTGCACCTCGGCACCATCCAGTACGACAGCCCGGGCCGGGACACCCGCTCGAACTCCTCGCTGAACGCGGAGTGGGTGAACATCCACAACAACAGCCGCTCGGCGGTCCAGCTCAAGGGCTACAAGCTGAAGGACAACACCGGCTACACGTACACCTTCGGCAGCTACAAGATCGGCGCCGGCAAGACCGTCAAGGTCCGCACCGGCAAGGGCTCCAACGCCTCGGGCGTGCGCTACTGGGGCCGCACCAACTACGTCTGGAACAACACCGGCGACAAGGCCCGCCTGATCAAGCCGAGCGGCTCGCAGCTCGACTCCTGCTCGTGGGCGCGGACCGGTTCCGGCTCCACCAGCTGCCACTGACCAACATCAGGGGGTAGGGGGAGGGCGACCGCTCCGCGGCGGGGGCCCGCGGTTGGGGCCGCGGGAACGAGCCGCGCCGCGGAACGGTCGCCCTGCGAAGCACGCCCGGTGAGGACCTGCCGAGCGGTCAGGCCTGGCCCGTCTCGAAGCGGGAGATCTTGTCGCCCTCGACGGTGAAATGCCACTTCGTGCGCATCTCGCCCCAGGTGTCGTTGCGGTACGAGACCGTCAGCCCGCGGCCGCCGTCCGACTCCGACTCGACGTCCATGTGGCCGTTGGACGAGAAGATCTCGCGGTCCGTCCAGTCGGCGATGTCCCGGTCGCTGCCGTCGTCCGCCATGGTCGCGCCGGGCGTCAGCAGGCTGTCGAAGGCGGCCTTGTCGTGGGCGTTCACCGCGGCGACGAAGGCGCTCACCGTGGGGTCGGTGAGCCGGTTTACCTGGATGCTCATGGGCCCACGGTCACACCGGTCCGAGCCGGGCGCCACCCCTGCCCCGCCGGACGGGCGTCACCCGTACGGCCCCGTGGGCCGGGTGGCCCGGCCGGGTCCGGTGGACGGTGGAGGCGGACGCATCCGCCACCCCGCCGAGGGGCCGAACCGGGAGTTCCCATGACCACCTGCACCTGCCTGGACCGCCGTGACCTCGGGCTGCTGCTGCTCCGCGCGGGCACCGGAGGGGTGCTCGCCGCACACGGCGCCCAGAAGCTGTTCGGCTGGTTCGGCGGGGGCGGCGTCGAGGGCACCGGCGCCTTCATGGAGTCCGTGGGCTACGCGCCGGGCAAGCTGAACGCCGTCGTCGCGGGCCTCTGCGAGGCGGGCGGCGGCGCGCTCCTCGCCCTCGGCCTCGGAACCCCCGCGGCGGGCTCGGCCGCGGCGGGCGCGATGGCGGGCGCCGTCGCCCTGCACGCGCCGAACGGCTTCTTCAGCCAGGGCGGCGGCTACGAGTACCCGGCGTTCCTCGGCATGGTCTCCGCGGCCCTCGCCGTCACCGGCCCCGGCCGCTACTCCGCCGACCACGCGCTCGGCCACTCCCTCAACCGCGGCTGGATGGTGCCCGCCGCGCTCGCGGGCACGGCGGTCGGGGTGCTCGCGACGCTCGGCGCACGGAACAAGAACGTCCGGGCGGCGGCGGAGGGCTCGGACGATGACGCGAGCGCCTCCCCCGACGCGTAATCACCATGGCAGGCTGCGGGCCATGGACGACGATCAGCAGGGCGCACCCGAGGACCACGACGACCCGTGGGAGACCGTCGACCGCCTCTACGAATGGCTCGATTCCCACAACCGGCAGCCGCCCCAGGAGGCCCTGCTGCTACGGATGCTGAAGCTGTCGGAGGAGGTCGGCGAGGTCGCGCAGGCGGTCATCGGCGCCACCGGGCAGAACCCGCGCAAGGGCACCACCCACAGCTGGGACGACGTTCAGGGCGAACTCTGCGACGTCATCGTCACCGCGATGGTCGCCCTGCGCACGCTGACCCCGGACGCGGGGACGGTCCTGGCCGCCCATCTCCGCCGCGTGGGCGAGCGTTCCGCGAAGGTCGGCGCCACCAAAACCAATGTCCCGTCGGCCCGTCGGCAGGCTAGCGTCCCCGCCCATGACCACCGAGACTCCTGACATCACCCACCCCCCGCGCCTCACCCGCCTCACCTTCCACGGCCCGCTCTCCGAGGCCCGCGCCGGGCGGCTCGTCGAACGCCTCGCGGCGTCCGGCCCGCGCACCGTGCTCGATCTGGGCTGCGGATGGGGCGAGTTGCTGCTCCGCGTCCTCGAAGCCGCCCCCGAGGCCACCGGCATCGGCGTCGACATCAAGGGCGAGGACCTGGACCGCGGCCGCGCCGCCGCGAAGGAGCGCGGGCTCGGCGGACGGGTTCTGTTCGCCGAGGAGACGGCGAAGGACACCGCCCGCGGCCCCGCCGACGTCGTGCTGTGCCTCGGCGCGAGCCAGGCCCTCAGCTCCGCCGCGCCCGCACAGGCGACGGTCGAGGCGCTGCACGCGCTGCGCCGCCTGGTCAATCCGGGCGGCCGCGTCGTGCTCGGCGAAGGCTTCTGGCAGCGCGAGCCCACCGCGGCGGAACTGGCCGGTATGTGGCCGGACGCCGATGCCGGGGAGCACCTGTATCTGGGCGACCTGGTGGACGCGGCGGTCGATGCGGGGTTCCGCCCGCTGTGGGTGGAGACGGCGAGCGCGGAGGAATGGGAGGAGTTCGAGTCGGGCTACCGCTCCGACGTCGAGGAGTGGCTGGCCACGCACCCGGACCACCCCGAGGCGGCGGAGACCCGCGCCCGCGTCGACGCCCAGCGTTCGTCCTGGCTGCGCGGCTACCGCGGGGTGCTCGGCATCGCCTATCTGACCTTGGTGCCGGTCGGCTGACGGCGACGGCACGGCGCCGCACCCATGGCTGCCCATGGCTACTGCCCGAACCACGCCTCCGCCAGCGCGTCCGGCGTCGGCTCGGCCGGTGCGGGCAGTTCCCGCAGGTACCAGGGCAGGTTGCTGTACACGTGGAGCAGTGTGTACGCGAGGAGTTGGCGCGGATCGAACGTCCGGCCGTACGCCTTCGTGAAGCGGGTGAGCAGCCCCGGCTCGGCGCGTGTGACGAAGAGGCCGACGCCCACGAAGTCGTACGCGGGATCGCCGATCATGGCGGGCTCGAAGTCGAGGAGCCCGGTGAGCCGCCAGCCGTCGTCCGGGTCGACGGTCAGGTGCTGGCGCATGAACTCGGTGTGCAGCAGCGCCGGTTGCACGCTCCGCGCGTCCGGCATCGGCACCGAGTCCAGGAACCCGGGGAGCTGCCGCAGCCAGCTCTCCGGCAGCCCGCACCTGCGCTGCCGCTCGACCGCCCCGGCCCGCTGCCCGGCGAGGAAAGCGCCCCAGTCGCCGGGTCCGAGGACATCGGCGAGCGGTGCGTGGTCGAGCGCGTGGAGCGCGGCGAGCGCTTCCGCGGCGTCGGTGACGATGCGCTCGCGGTCGGCGCGCGGGATGCGCGGCCAGGCGACGGCGAGGTCCTCGCCGGGCAGGCGGGACATCAGGACGTAGCGCCAGCCGTTCTCGTACGTTCCCGAGTCGTGCACGCGGGGCGTGGGGACGGGGAGGCGGCCCGCCACATGGCTCAGGACGCGGGCCTCCGTGACGGCGTCCCGCGCGTCCATCCCGGGGAACAGCTTCAGCACGTGTGCGTCACCGACCGCGTAGACCGGCTGGGAGCCTGCCGGGTAGCGAGTGAGGCGCGCTCCTGCGAACCCGAGGCGTGCGCACAGATCCTCGGCACCGGGCCGCACGATCGCGTCGTCGGGGACGACGCGGTCCCACTCTTCGTCCGTGTTCACTTCGGGCAGCATGATCGGCACGGTAGAGCGGGCGGGACGCCGCCGCCACCGGCTTTCGGGGGCGGCGTCCCGCACGAATGGGTGCCGACGACTGCCGATGCCTACCGATGCCTACCGATGCCCACCGATGGCTACTGAAGTAGGGCGCCGATCGACTTTCGGCGGCTGTGCGGCGCCCCTCTCCCCTCCTAGCGTCTGACGGGAAGACGATCGACGGGCAGCCGGACCGGCCACCCGTCACGGGGCGGAACGGAGTCCACGAGATGCCGGGCAAAGAGCACAGCGAGGTACGGGACGAGCACCACGGCCAGCACGGCCAGCACGGCGAGATGACGGGCCGGACCACTGAGCTCGGTCACCCGCGGAGCGATCTGCTTCTGCTGCTCGTCGGCACGCCGCTCGTCGGGCTGCTGCTCGGGCTGGCGGTGCCGCGGCTCGCCCGCTGGGCGTCCGGGTCGCCGGTGCTGCCGTGGCGGGACGGCATCCAGTTCCTCGGCAGGCTCGACGCGCCCTGGCAGGTCGGGCTCTTCGTGGCGGCCGGGTTCGTGGCCGGTGTGCTCCTCGTCCTGATGGCGGTCTCGGAGGACATGCGGCTGAAGCTGACCGACGAGCAGGTGCACGTCGGTCAGGACGGCCGGTCGCGGACCTTCGAACGCGCCGACGTCTCGGCGGTGTTCCTCGACGGCAGGCAGCTCGTGCTGCTCGGCACGGACTCCGGCGAGCTCGTGCGCGGCGTGCCCGCACCGCGCGCCGCGGCGCTGGCCGAGGCGTTCCGCGCACACGGTTACCCGTTCCGGGACGCCGACCCGCACGCCTCGCTGTTCCACCGCTGGATCCCCGGCACCCCGGACCTGCCCGCCGAGGTCCACGCGCTCCTCGCGGCACGCAGGGCCGCGCTGGGACGGAAGGCCCCGCGGGACGCCGGTGACCTGGTCGAGACGGTGCGGGGGCTCGGTTACGTCGTACGCGACGAAGGGACGGAGCAGTACTGGCGGCCGTTGGCCGGGAGCTGAGAAAGGCGGCGCCACCGCAGGAGCGGGGCACCGCCTCCCTTCCCGCGTCAGGGACGACGCGTGGGGGCCGGATCAGAACACGAACGGCCCTGGCGACTGCGCCGACGTCGCGTTGCAGGTCACGGTGAGGCCGAGGACCACGATCTTCAGGGACTTGCCCTCCAGGCTGTCGCCCGCGGCGACGGTCCCGGTGAGCGGTCCGGTGGAGACCGCGCCGCCCGCCGGGATGGCCGGGTTGGAGTTGCCGGTGAAGTCGGTCGTCCCCGAGCCGTTCTTCGTGAGGGTGAGCGTCGAGTTGACGGCGCCCGCGCCGATGTCGATCGGGGCCGTGATCGCCGAGGTCGACACCTCTATGGTCGCGCTGGTGCCGTCCTGGGCGGCGGTGAGCGTCGCCGTCCCGGAACCGTACGTTCCGCAGTCGAACGAGAGCGTGGCGCTCTGCGGTTCCACGGCGCCTGCCGCGGGCGCCATCGCCAGCGCACCGACGGCGAGAGCGCCGACGCCGAGTGCCGTTCCGATTCCTCCGCCGAGTCTGCCGAGTCTGCCGTTCCGCATGGGGGCCTGCCTTCATGGGGTGGGGGGAGCGTGGGGGGATGCGCCTGCGCAGCGCCGGGACTGCTTACTCCGAAACGCTTCTGACGGGTAGTCAGCAGCCCGGATCGCTGCCCATTGAGGCACAGGGGGCCAGGAGTAACAAGGCCGAGTCTCATGATTCTTGACATGTCACGACCAATTTCAGCCGCACGGCACAGCCTGCTCCGGCACACGCCGGTCCAGCACCCCCCTCCGGCTCACCCCTCTCCCCGCAGCGCCTCCCCCGCCTCCCTCGCCAGGAGCCCGACGTACCGCCCGGTCCAGGCCTCGACCGTGGCCCGGTCCCACAGGTCGGTCGAGTACTCCAGGTATCCGGAGAGCACGTCGCCCGTCGGGATCAGTCCGAAGTTGAACTCCGAGCGCGCGCCCGGGACCGCGAGGTCCTCGACCGCCGTCGTCAGGCCGGGCAGCTCGACCTCCGTCTCCAGAGAGCTCTGGTACTGGAAGCCGACCGGCAGCCGGTCCGGCACCTCGGTGCCAAGCACGGCGCTCACGTCCGCCGCCACCGCACGGATCGGCGCGGCATGGTCGATGGCGCCGACCGCGCTGCGCGCCACCTGGTCCACCAGCGCCCCGAACGACGCGGCCGCGCCGCCTCGGACCCGCAGCGTGAAGGACGACACCGTGCAGGCCGCGAGCGCCTCGAACTCCCGCCGCTCACGGTTGGCGTAGGAGATGCCGAGCACGACGTCCGGCCCCTCCCCCACCTCCTCGACCAGGCGGGCCATCGCGGCCGCCGTCACCACGAAGGGGGTCGTCCGGTGCCGTCGGGCCAGCGCCTCC
Source organism: Streptomyces sp. NPDC004732 (assembly GCF_040609235.1). NCBI lineage: Bacteria > Bacillati > Actinomycetota > Actinomycetes > Kitasatosporales > Streptomycetaceae > Streptomyces > Streptomyces sp. NPDC004732. The sequence continues at coordinate 20,800 of NZ_JBEXJR010000016.1, read as the reverse complement.
ACATCGGCCCGCGCGGCCCGGTCCACCGTGAACAGGACCACGTCACCGGCCCCGCTCAGCTCCGCGGGGCGGGGCCGGTCCAGCGGCAGCGGCATCCCGAAGGGGGCGCCGTCCAACTGCCGCGCCCAGTAGTCGACCAGGCGGCCCTTGTCCTGCGTACGGCTCTGCTCACGCTGCCAGCGCGCGTACGCACCCGGCTGCGGGATGCTGCCGGAATCCGCGAGGCCGTGCGGCGTCCCGGTGACCTCCGTGCGGTAGAGAGCCGCCAGCTCGCGCAGCAGCAGACTGACCGACCAGCCGTCGCAGGCCGCGTGGTGCAGGACGAAGAGCAGCACCCACCGGTCGCGGTCCACGCGCAACAGGCGCAGGACGGGAGCGAGTTCGGCCCGGATGTCGAAGGGGACGGCTGCCGTGTCTCCCGCCAGGCGCTCCGCCTCCTCGGCCGCGGCGGCCGCCGAGCCGTGCCGCGCGAACAGGTCCTCCTCCGGCAACTCCACCGGCCGCGGCCGCACGGCTTCCTGCCACCACTCGCCGCCGTCTTCCACGAAGCGTGTCCGCAACGCCTCGTGCCGGGCCACGAGTTCGGTGAGGGCGGTGCGCAGGGCCGGTACGTCCAGCGCTCCCGTCAGGGTGAGTCGCATCGCCACGTTGTAGATCTGCGGGCGGGGGTGCGTGCTGTGGCGGGTGATGAAGGCGGCCTGCTGGGCGGTGACGGGGGCGCGGGCCGGGATGTCGCTTTCTCCCGCCGCGTCGCCGTCTCGCGCCGCGGCGCCGTCTCCGGTTTCATCAGTTTCATCGACGGATCCCACCAGGTACGCCGCCATCGCCCGGAGCGTGGGCTCCTCGTAGAAGCGCGCGACGGGGTACTCGATGCCGAACTCCTCCCGCACGCCGTTGGCCAGCCGGATCGCCGTGATGGAGTGGCCGCCCAGCTCGAAGAAGGAGGCGTCCGGCGCGATCGCCGACGCGTCGAGGTCGAACTCCCGGGCCCAGAGCCGCTTCAGCCGTGCCTCGACGGGCACCGGGGTTGCGCTCGGGGTCGGGGTCGGGGGCGCACTCGGGGTCGGGGTCGGATTCGTCACGATGCCGGGCTCGGGCAGCGCGGCCCGGTCCAGCTTGCCGTTGCCGGAAAGGGGCAGCTCGGGCAGGACGGCCCAGGCGCGGGGTACCAGGTGGTCGGGCAGCAGCTCGGCGAGTTCCGTCGTCAGCCGGTCGCTGAGCCCCTGCGCCGATGCCCGCTCATGGTGGCCTTCGGGTACATGGTGACCTTCGGGTACGACGTATGCCCCGAGGTGCGCATCGCCGTGCCGGTCGCGTCGGGCCAGGACGACCGCCTCGCGGACTCCGGCCAGGGCGTTGAGCGCGCGGGAGACCTCTTCGGGCTCGACGCGGTAGCCGCGTATCTTCACCTGATCGTCTGTCCGGCCACGGAACTCCAGCGCGCCCCCGCCGCTCCAGCACACCAGGTCCCCGGTGCGGTACAGCCGCCCCTCGGCGCCCCGCGGATCAAGGACGAAGCGCTCCGCCGTCAGGCCGGGACGGCCCAGGTATCCGGCGGCCACGCCGGGACCGCCGACGTACAGCTCCCCCACCTCTCCGGCGGGCACCTCCCGGCCGTCCGCGTCGAGCACCCGGAGCGTGACGTTGTGCACGGGCCGACCGATCGGGATCGGCCGGCCGGGGCCCTCCGGGGTGCGCGGCTCCGCCTGGCGCGGCTCGACCGTCGCGGCCGTGCACAGCACCGTCACCTCGGTGGGTCCGTACACGTTCACCGTCTCGTAAGGAGCGCCGGGGCGCGGGCGGGTGCGCATCACGTCGCCGCCGAGCAACAGGTGCCGCAGCGGCGGCTGTTGGGACTCGGGGAGTGCGAGGACCGCCTCACCGAGGGCCGTCGGCAGGATCGAGAAGGTGACGCGCCGGTCCGCATACCAGCGGGCCAGCGCGGCCGGGTCCTTGCGGACCGCCTCGTCGGCCACGACGACCGTGGCGCCCGCGGTCAGCGCGGGCCAGATCTCCAGCGCCGCGGCGTCGAAGCCCTGGCTGCAGACCGCGGCGCTGCGGTCGTCCGCGGTGAACCCGAAGCGCTCGTGGTGCCACTGGCAGAGGTCGACGACGGCCCGGTGCGGGATGGCGACACCCTTGGGGGTGCCGGTGCTGCCGGAGGTGTAGATGGCGAAGCAGAGGGACTCGGAGGTGGGCGGTGCCGTCGCCGCAGGGGCAGCGGAGAGGGTGCCGGTCGCGGCGACGTCGAGCACCGCCGTCCCGTCCGGCACCTCCGGCCGCCGCGCCTCCGCGCCCGTGTCCGCGTCCGTGCTCCCGTGCGTCACCAGGATCCGCGCACCGCTCTCCGCGAGGATCGCCTCGGCCCGCGCGCGGCCCTGACCGGGGTCGAGCGGCACATAGCCGCGCCCCGACTTGAGGGCCGCGAGCATCGCGACGATCAGATCGGCGCCGCGCGGCAGCCACAGGGCGACCGGCGCGTCGCCTCCCGCCACGGTCCGCAGCACCGCCGCGAGCCGCTCGGCACGCTCCTCCAACTCCCCGTACGTCAGGGTGTCTTCGCCACTGATCACCGCGGTGCGGCCGGGGGCCACCTGGGCCCACCGCGACGTCAGCGAGTCGACCGTGCTGCTCGTCCGCTGCCGGACGGGCCCGTGCCGCCACTCCCTCGGCACCACATCCGTGACGCCCCCCGCCCCCACCGCTTCGGCGAGGACGTCCCGGAACGTCGTGAAGAGCGCGTCGACCGTCGCCTCGTCGAAGAGGTCGGTGTGGTACTCCAGGTGGCAGCGGATACCGTCGGGCAGGTCGGTGAAGTAGACGCTGAGGTCGGTCAGCGCCTTGTCAGGGCCCGAGTCGAGCGGCGTCGCCCGCACCCCCGGCAGGTCGAAGCGGAAGGGGTCGCCGGTCTCGAACTCGGCGAGCGTCTGGAACACGGGCGTCCGGTCGAGGGCGCGCGGCGGCGCCAGCTCCCGTACGACCGCCTCGAAGGGCACGTCGGCGTGGTCGTACGCGTCCAGGGCCACCCCGCGCACCCGGTCGAGGAGCGTGCCGAAGTCCGGGGCTCCGGAGAGGTCGAGGCGGAGCGCCAGGGTGTTGACGAAGAAGCCGACCACGTCCGCGTACTCGGGCGTGCGGTCGGACATCGGGGTGCCGATGACGAGGTCGTCCTGGCCGGTGACGCGGTGCAGCGCGGCCGCGTAGCCCGCGAGCAGGGTCATGAAGAGGGTGCTGCGGCGCGTACGTCCGAACTCCCTTACCTTGTCCGACAGTTCCGGGTCCAGTGTGCGGAACAGGGCGCGGCCGTTGGACGTCATCACGCCGGGCCTCGGCCGGTCGGTCGGCAGGGCGAGGACGGGCAGGTCGCCGTCGAGTGCCTTCTTCCAGTACGCCAGGTCCTCGGCCGCCTTCGGGCCGCCGAGCGCGTCGAGCTGGCCGCGGGCGTGATCCGCGTAGGTGCGGGTGAGGGCGGGGAGGTCCGCGGCCGGGGCACCCGGCAGCTGTGCGCGGTAGAGGGCGGACACGTCGCGGGCGAGGACGGCGGCCGAGGCCGCGTCCATCACGATGTGGTGCAGGGACAGGACGAGGACGTGCCGCCGCTCGCCGAGCCGGACGAGGCGCGTGACGAACAGCGGCCCTTCCGCCAGATCGAAGCGGCGCCCGCTCTCCGCCTTCAGCACGTCGGCGACGGGGTCACCGCCTCCCGTACCGTCGACGACCTCGAAGTCCACCTCGCCCGGCGGACGCGTGAACTGGCGCGGCTCGCCCGCCACTTCACGGAAGACCGTGCGGAGCTGGCCGTGTCGCGCGGCCAGCTCGCCCAGCGCGGCCCGCAGCGCGGGGACGTCCAGCGGGCCTTCGAGCTCGATGGCCTTGGTCTCGTTGTACGCGGTGCGGCCGGGGAGCATCCGCTCCAGGAACCAGACGCGCTGCTGACCGGGGGAAAGGGCGGCCCCTTGATCACCCACCTGAACCGGCACCGAAGTCGGCACCGGCTCCGCCACCGGCTCCGGCTTCGGTGCGGCCTCCGCAGGTGTCACGTACGCGCGACGCAGTCCATCGAAGTGCGTCAGGCCGTCCCGCAGCGCGCCCGGCTCGACGCCGAAGTCCACGAGGCCGACGACCTCGTCGGCGCCCGCAGCGCGCACCGCGTCCACGACGGGCCGCACGCTCTCGGGGCTGCCGATGAGGGCGCGCTGGTCGCAGTAGCGGTCGTAGGCGCGGCGGAAGACCACGTCCAGGTCGTCCTCGGTCATCGCCGACATGTCGATCCGCTGGTCCAGGCTGTTGGCGATGCTGCCGAACAGGGACAGGGACGAGCGCATGTACCGCGACAGCGGATCGCGCGCCACGGCGCGGGCCGTCGCGTGGTCCTCGGCGAGGTAGGTGTGCAGCAGTACGGCCACGTGCCCGGCGTCCGGGTCCAGGCCGCACTCGGCGCGCGTGCGGCGGTAGAGCGCGACGTTGTCGCGGAGCTGCTCGACGCTCTGCGTCATGAGGTTGGTGACGATGCCGACGTCGTTGCGCGCCGCCAGCTCGTACGAGGCCGGGTTGCCGACGACCGCCGTGTACATCGGCGGGGCGTCCTGGACCGGACGGGGGAACAGGCGCAGATCGCTCTCGCCGTTCCCTGTGGTGCGGCGCACGGGCTCGCCGCGCCACAACTGCCGTACCTCCGCGACCTGTTCGTACATCTTCTCCTTGTGGGAGCCGAAGCGCTCCGGGAAGAAGACGAAGTCGTTGGCGTGCCAGCCGCTGGCGCAGCCGATGCCGATCCGGCCGCCGGAGAGGTTGTCGACCATCGACCACTCCTCGGCGACGCGGATCGGGTCGTGCAGCGGCAGCACGACGGATCCCGCGTTGATGCGGATGCGCCCGGTCTCGCGGGCGAGCGCGGCGGCGAGCACGACGGGGTTCGGGAAGAGCCCGCCGAAGGAGTGGAAGTGCCGCTCGGGGATCCACAGGGAGTGGAAGCCGTGCCGGTCGGCGAACCGGGCGGTCTCCAGGAGGTGGTCGTACTTGCCGTGCCGGGGGCCCGCATCGTCCTGCGGGTAGTCCCCGAAGAAGTAGACGCCGAAGTCGAGCGGGCGGGCGGGCTGCTGCTGCCGCTTCGGCTGCACGGTCGCCGCCGCACTGTTCCAGGCCATGGCCTGCGGCTTGGCCACAGGAGCGGATGCGGATGCGGGAGCCGGAGCAGGTACGGGGACAGGGACAGGGACAGGTTCGGGGACAGGCACGGCAGACCGCCGCGCGGCCCCCGCACGGGCGCCACCCGGGCTGCCGAGGGAGAACCCCGCACCGCGCAGCTCCCGCAGCGAGTCCTGCACCGCATCCACGATGAACTCGACGTCGCCGTCCGAGTGTTCGGTGGACAGGAAGAAGTTGCGCCACTCCCACACGTGCACGCCGCGCAGCATGAGGTGGTGGTAGAGCAGTTCCATGTCCGCGCGGTGCTCGAAGCGGAACATCGAGCCGAAGTGGCTCATGCTCAGGGCGAACCCCTCGGCCTCGAAGAAGGCGTTGAGGGTGGCGGCCAGTTCGTCCGTGCGGGCGTTCAGCCGCTCCTGGAGCCGCGGGCTGTGCTCCTTGAGGTGGGCGAGCACGGCACGGGTGGCGACCATCGACACCGGGTGCTGGATGTAGGTGCCGCCGAAGAAGGTGGTGTCGGCGGCCGGGTAGCTGGCGTCCCCGTAGCTCCAGTGGCCGCCGTCGATGCCGTCCATGATGTCGGCACGGCCCGCGATGGCCCCGATGGGGAAGCCGCCGCCGAGCAGTTTTCCGTACGTGGCCAGGTCGGGCGTGACCCCGTAGAGCTCCTGGGCGCCGCGCGGCGCGGGGCGGAAGCCGGTCAGCATCTCGTCGAAGAGCAGCACGATGCCGTGGAGCCGGGTCAACTCGCGCAGCCGCCGCACGAAGTCGGCGGGCCGCAGCGACGGGTGGCGGCTCTGCACGGGCTCCACGACGACCGCGGCGATGTCGGCGGCCTGCTGCTCGATGACGGCGAGGCTCTCCTCGCTGCCGTACGGCAGGACGAGCAGGTCGGCGACGGCGTTGTGCGGGACGCCCGCGGACATCGGGACGGTCGTGAGGCCTTCGCCGCCGGTGCGCGGGGAGCGGCCGAGCACATTGTCGTTGTGGCCGTGGTACGCGCCCTCGAAGGTGATGATGCGGGAGCGTCCGGTGGCGGCGCGGGCGAGCCTGATGGCCGCGGAGTTCGCCTCCGTACCGGAGTTGGCGAAGGCGACGCGCTCCATGCCGGTCAGCTCGGCGAGCAGCTCGGCGGCCTCGCCGGTCTCCACGTTGCGCGGGCCGAGCTGGATGCCGCGCGAGAGGTGCTCGCGGACCGCGTCGGTGACGAAGGCGGGCTCGTGGCCGAAGAGCAGGACGCCGAACCCCATGGTGATGTCGACGTACCGGTTGCCGTCGATGTCCTCCAGCCACGACCCCCGCGCCCGCCGCCCCGCGATGGGGTACAGCATCTCCTTCGTACTGCTGCGGAAGCCGACCGCCGCCCTGCTGTCGGCGAGCACGCGGCGGTAGCGCTGGGCGACGCTCTTCGACGTGGGCGTCTTCGCGGTGTAGCGGCGCACCAGGTCGTCGAGGTGGGCCCGCTGGCTGTCGGAGGCGTTGCCGCGGATCATCCCCGAGCCGCGGGCGACCTCCGGACGCGGCCCGTGCTGGGCCGGTCTGGACGCCGGGGACTCCGCCGCCTCCGGCCCCGCATCATCCGACCCTGCATCCGGCCCTGCATCCGGCTCGGGCTCCTCTTGGGCGCCCATCTGCCGGGCGATGCGCTGCGAGAGCTCGGCCATCGCGGCGAGATCCTGGTCGACCGCGGCAGCGGCGGCCGAACGGTCGGCGTACTCGGTCCCGGTCACCGTCCCGCCTTCCCGTCGGCGGCGACGCCCGACGTCTGCGCGGCCAGCAACTGCGAGAGCTGCCCCATCAGTTGGAGCTGCATCTGCGACAGCTGGTGGACCTGCCGGACGAGGTCGTCCACTTCGCGCCGGGTGGCGTACTCGGCGGAGGGCGGCGGCGACACAACGGTTTCAGCCGCCGGAGCCGGCGGAGCCGAAGCAGGCGTCACGGGCGAAGGAATCGAGGGAATCGAGGGAATCGAGGGAGCCGAAGGGGCCGAAGGGGCCGAAGGGGCCGAAGGGGCCGAAGGGGCCGAAGGGGCCGAAGGGGCCGAAGGGGCCAGCAAAACCGAGGGAGCCGCCGCAAGCGACGGACCGTCCGCCCCCGCGGACTTCCCCGCGATGATCACCGCGAGCCCCTTCGCCGTCCCCGCCTCCTCGAAGAGCTCCCGCATCGACACCTTGACCCGGTGCTCCTCCTCCAGTTCCCGGAGCACCCCGATCATCTGCAGCGAGTCCGCGCCGAGGTCGAAGAAGGACGCGTCCTCGGCTATCTCGCTGGTGTCGTAGCTGAGGTGCTTCGCGGTGACCTTGATGATGTGCTGGAGCACCCGCTCGACGGCTGCCTCGTCCTGTGCCACTTCCGCCCCATCCCTTGTCGCTCGTACACGTTCTCGTTCGGGTCGTACGGGTTGTACAGGCCGGGGAAGGTGGTTCTCCGGCCCCGTCCAGTAGTCCTTGTGCTGGAACCGGTATCCCGGCAGCGGAATCCTGCGCCCCGCCCCGCCCATGAAGGTCCGCCAGTCGACCGGCGCCCCGGCCCTGTACAGCCCGGCGGCCGCGTCCCACAGCGGTTCGAGCCCCGCGCCGCGCCGCAGCGACGGATGTGCCGTCCGGCCGGGCAGCTCCCGGAGCTCCCGACGGGCCAGGCCGCTGAGTGTCGTGTGCGGGCCGATCTCCACCAGCGCCCCCACGCCGTCGTACGAGGCGTCCAGCTCCCTCAGTACGTCGAGGAACCGGACCGGTTCACGCGCCTGACGTACGAAATAGTCGGCGTCCGGAACCCACCCGGCAGGCCGGGTGCGCCCGTCGAGGCCGCTCACGAACGGCACGCGTCCCGGCCTCGGCCGCACCCCGCCCGCCAGCTCCCGCAGCCCGTCGAGGACCGGGTCCATGAGGGCGGTGTGGAAGGCGTGCCGCACGGGGAGTTCGCGTGCGTGGATGCCGCGCCCGGCGAGGAGTTCCGTCAGGCGTGCCATGGCGGCCGCCGGGCCCGCGAGCACCTGGCTGTGCTCGCCGTTCGTGACGGCGAGCTCCACACCGGGCACCTCGGCGGCCAGCTTCTCCGCCGTCCGCAGGTCCGTCGGGACCGCGACCATCGCACCCGGCGCGCACTGCTCCCGCATGAGCCTGCCCCGCCCGGCGGTCAGCCGCAGCCCGTCCGCCATGCTGAGCACGCCCGCCGCGTACAGCGCGCCGTACTCCCCCACGCTGTGCCCGGCCACCACCCCCGGCTCGATCCCGGCCTCCCGCCACAGCCGGACCAGGGCGCACTGCAGCGCGAAGAGGGCGGGCTGCGCCACTTCGGTCGCCAGGACCGGCTCCCCCGGGCCCTCGCCCGCGGCGCCCAGCAGCGGGACGAGGAGGCTGTCCCCGCCGGTGAGCCCGGCGAACTGCCGCTCGCAGGCGTCCAGGACCTCGCGTACGACGGGAAAGCGCTCGTAGAGGTCGCGGGCCGTGCCCCGGTGGAGGCTGCCCTGCCCCGTGAAGAGGAACCCGGCCTCGGCACCACCCACGACCGGCACTGAGGGCTGCTTCGACTGCCGCTGCGCGAGCCAGTCGTCCAGCGCACCGGTCAGCGCGGCCACCGTGTCGCCCCGCAGCGCGAGCCGGTGTCTGCGGTGGGAGCGGCCGATGGCCAGCGTGGTCACGAGGTCGGCGTGGTGCGTCGCGGGGTGCGCGCGCAGGTGGTCGCGCAGGGCCTCGGCGTTGTCGGTGAGCGCCTTCTCCGTGTGTCCCGCGACCACCAGGACGCCCGGAGGCCGTAATTCCGGCTCGTTGGCGGCCGGGCGGGGCGCGGGCTCGGGGGCCTCTTCCAGGACTACGTGGACGTTGGTGCCGCCGACCCCGAACGAGCTGACGCAGGCCCTGCGCGGCCCGTCGCCCGCGGGCCACGGGCGGGCGGAGTCCGGGATGTAGAACGGGCTCGCCGCGAGGTCCAGGGCGGGGTTGGGGCGGCGGAAGTTGGCCATCGGCGGGATGACGCGGTGCCGCAGCACAAGGAGCGCCTTGACCAGGCTCGCCAGGCCCGAACACACGTCGAGGTGCCCGATGTTGGCCTTGACCGAGCCGAGCGCGCAGTACCCCGTGCGGTCGGTGTCGGCGCGGAACGCGGCCGTGGCGCCCTCGAACTCGATGGGGTCGCCCTTGAACGTGCCGGTGCCGTGCGTCTCCAGATAGCCGACGGTGGCCGCATCGACGCCCGCCCGCCGCAGGGCGCGGCGGATCGCTCCCCGCTGGCCGTCCGCACTGGGTGCGCTGAACGCCCTCTTGTCCGCGCCGTCGTTGTTGACCCCCCAGCCCCGGATGACGCCGTGGATGTGGTCGCCGTCCGCGACGGCCCGGTCGAGGCGCTTGAGCACCACCGCCACGACGCCCGTGCCGCCGACGGTCCCGTCCGCGTCGGCGTCGAAGGGCCGCAGGAAGCCGCTCTTGGAGAGGATGGAACCCTTGACGTACTGGTAGCCGAGCACCTGCGGCACATGGAGGGCGGTGGCACCGGCGACAGCGATGTCGCACTCCCCCGCGACCACGGACTGCGCGGCGAGATAGGCGGCGGTGAGCGAACTGGAGCACGCCGTCTGGATGTTGACGGCGGGGCCCGTCAAACCGAGGCGGTAGGCGGCGCGGTTGGCGGTGAAGTCGGTGAAGTTGCCGATGGTGACCTGCAGTCCGGCGACCCAGTCCGCGATGCCGTCCTGGAGGACGTTGTTCTGGAGGTAGGTCTGGAGGGAGTAGAGGTGGTAGCCGGTACTGGCGTACACCCCGACGTCATGGCGACCGCCGCCCGAGCCCTTCGTGCCCCCCGAGTCCCCCGGGTCCCCCGCATACCCCGCGTTCTCCAGCGCATGGTGGACGCACTCCAGGAACAGCCGTTGCTGCGGGTCGGTGATCCGCGCCTCGTGCGCGCTCATCCCGAAGAACCCCGCGTCGAACCCCGCGATGCCGTCGAGCACTCCGCTCGCCCCGACGAACTCCTCGGCCCGGTACTCCTCCTCGGGCACCCCGGCGGCCGCGAGTTCGGCGTCGGTGAAGCGGCGGATGCGGTCGGCGCCGTCGCGGATCGTGCGCCAGAACTCCTCCGGGGTGTCGGCGCCGGGCAGCCGGAAGGACATGCCGACGACGGCCACGGCATCACGGGCGGCGCTGGTGGCGGTGGTCATCTGGCCTCGCTCTCACTCTCGCGCACACTCTCGCTCTCGCTCTCGCGCTCCACGGGGTCGTTGCTCGTCCGATCCGGCGGATCCTGCACCACGGGTGGGGGCTCCGTCCTTCGCCCTTGGCGCACCAGGGCGACGAACATCCCGACGCACAGCACGATCGCCAACCCATGCAGCAGGCCCACCACTTGGAACGGCGAGAAGCGGTCCAGGAGCGCCCCGCTGACCAGCATGCCGAGGCCGAATCCGGTGTTCTCGACCGACGCGGAGAGCCCGAACAGCCGACCGCGCTGCTCGTCGGGGGCCGCCTGGAGACGGGTGACGTACGCGATCTCGGTGAGCCCGTCGGCCATGCCCGCGACCAGGGCGGCCGCGACCGCCACGTACGTGGGCAGCCCGGCGAAGACCACGATGAACGCCGCCGACATCACACAGGCCCCGACCGCGAACGCCCGCTCCCCCGGCCCCTGCCGCCCGCCGCGCCCCGCCCACCGCCCGCACAGCTGCTGCATGACGATGTTGCCGATGGCCCACGTGGCCCAGAACTGGCTGACGAACGTGGCCGGATGGGACGGGTCGAGGTCGCTGGAGTAGACCGGCAGGGCCACGTTGTGGGACGAGGAGCCGAGGCCGTCGGCGGCCCTGAGCGCGATCATGAGGGCGAGAACGGGAGCGGCACGCAGCAGGAGCAGCGCGCCGCCGCCCCCTCCGAGGGCGCCCGTCACTGCCTTCTCCTGGGCGACCTCCCCACCTCCCCCGGCACCTCCCCCGGCCTCCTTCTCCCGCTCCGCCCTCGTACGGATCGGAAGGGAGAGCAGCACGCAAGCGGAGACCGCGAAGGTGGCGGCGTCCAGGGAGATGGCGGCGACGTAGCCCAGTTGCGCGACCACGACACCCGCGGAGGCGAAACCGGCGATCATGGCGAGCGAACGCCCGGTCGCGAGGAGCGAGTTGGCCCGGAGCCGCAGCTCGCCGCCGACGATCTCGGGGATGCTGCTGCGCAGCGCGACGCCGGAGAGCGTCGAGCAGAAGCCGGTCACGACGGCCAGCACGTACAGCAGCCCCGCACGTCCCCCGTCGGGAGCGAGCAGCAGCGCTATCATGGCGGCGCACTGCGTGAGATCGGCGCCGACCATCAACCTCTTCCGGTCGTACGCCGAGACCAGCCGTCCGCTCACAAAGCCGGAGACGACACTGGTCAACAGGCGTACGGCCATGAAGATCCCCGCGGCCAGGGCGCTGTCGGTCACCTCATAGATGAAGACGTTGAGGGCGACCATGTTCAGGTAACTGCCGTACGCCGAAATGCCGTTGCCCACGACGAGCAGGCGAAAGTGCCGCAAGCTTCCCCCCTGGTCCACGCGCCGGGCTGCCATTGAGAACGTGCACGGCTGCGCTCAGCCGAGGCCGTCTTCACACTCACCCGCCCCGAAGCGCGCACACAGTCCCTCGAATTGGGGACTTGACACCATCCGTCGCGCTCAGTAGCGCCACGTCTCCCCTGAGTACGCGGGGTTTCCTTTCTGTTTCTTCACGACCATGGTTAGATCACGTTGCGGCCACAGCCGTCGTACCTGTTGACAGTCCCTCCCGGAGGGAAGATGCCAGTAAGCAGCCGCCCCCCGAACCCACCGGCGTTGTCCCACAGGGAGCGTCAGGTGCTGGCCCATATCGCGGCAGGCCTCTCCCACAAGCAGATCGCCAGGCGCCTGGGCATCAGCGTGCACACCGTGAGCACGTACCTGCGCCGCATCCGCAGCAAGCGCACCGCGCCCACGGTGGCCCATCTGATCCACCTCAGCCGCACGGAGGACTGCTGACGGCCCTGTTTTTTGTCCACGGGCACGAACAGGGGCTGTGAGACAACGCGCCGACCGATGGAATCAATGAGGCACGACCGGAGCTGCCGCCGCTCGGGGGGAGCTTCCTGCCCGTCGGGGGAGAGCAGGAAGTACCGCGGCGGCGGCTCCGGTCGGTGCGATTCAGCCGCCGCGCCGCACCCGTGCCGCCCTGCGGGCCTCCGCGAGCTTGCGGGCCTCACCGGACTTGCGGGACGGCTTGCCGCCCGTGCCGCCGGAGGAGTCCTTGGTGGTGCCGAGGCCGCGGAAGGGGGCGTTGGTGTTCTTGCGGCCCGCGCCGGGGCCGCCGTCGAGCGGGGTGCCCGAGGGCGCCTTCGCCCCGGTGATCCGGGTCAGCTGCGCCTCTCCCGAGCGCACCTTGGTGACCGTCGGCTCGATGCCGGCCTCGGCGGCCACGCGGCTCATCTCGCGCCGCTGGGCGGACAGCACGAGGGTGACGACGCGGCCGGACTCACCGGCCCTGGCGGTGCGGCCGGCGCGGTGCAGATAGTCCTTGGGGTCGGTGGGCGGGTCGACGTTGACGACGAGGTCGAGGTCGTCGACGTGCAGGCCGCGGGCCGCGACGTTGGTCGCCACCAGCACGGTGACCTGGCCGCCCTTGAACTGCGCGAGGGTCCGGGAGCGCTGCGGCTGGGACTTGCCGCTGTGCAGGGCCGCCGCGTGGACGCCGCTGTCCCGCAGGTGCCGGGTGAGCCGGTCGACGGCGTGCTTGGTGTCCAGGAAGAGGAGGACGCGGCCGTCGCGGGCGGCGATCTCCGTGACGACGGCGTACCGGTCGGGGCCGTGGACGACCAGGACGTGGTGGTCCATCGTCGTGACCGCGCCCGCGGACGGGTCGACGGAGTGGACGACGGGGTCGTTGAGGTAGCCGCTGACCAGCTGGTCGACGTCACGGTCCAGGGTGGCCGAGAACAGCATCCGCTGCCCGCCCGGGCGCACCTGGTCGAGGGCCTCCGTGACCTGCGGCAGGAAGCCCATGTCGCACATCTGGTCGGCCTCGTCGAGGACGGTGATCCGGACCTGCCCCAGTCGGCAGCCCTTGCGGTCGATGAGGTCGTGCAGACGTCCGGGGGTGGCCACGACGACCTCGGCCCCGTCCCGCAGCGCGGCGGCCTGCCGGCCGATCGACATGCCGCCGACGACCGTGGCCAGCCGCAGCCGCAGCGCCTCCGCGTACGGCGTGAGCGCCTCGGTGACCTGCTGGGCGAGCTCACGGGTGGGCACCAGGACCAGGGCAAGGGGCTGCTTGGACTCGGCGCGCCGCCCGGCGATCCGTGCGAGCAGCGGCAGACCGAAGGCGAGCGTCTTGCCCGAGCCGGTGCGCCCGCGCCCCAGGATGTCCCGGCCCGCGAGGGCGCTGGGCAGGGTGGCGGCCTGGATCGGGAAGGGCTCGGTGACGCCGAGTTCGTCGAGCTTCCGCAGCAGCGCGGCGGGCAGCCCCAGGTCCGCGAAAGCGGAAACGGAAGCGGAACCAGCGGAATCAGGAGTACCGGAATCGGGAGAGTCCCCGGCGGCCGGGGTGCCGGGGCGGTCCTGGGGGTTCATGGCGAGCAGCCTTCCGCATCGGGAGCGTACGCGTACCGAGGAAGGCCCGGCAGGCTTCGGCCCAGCGGGCGCGGGCCGGAGTGGAGCGCCGCTCCGGCCGGGCCGGAGCGGGTGGGGCAGACGAGCCGGGCTGTACGCCGGGTTCTGTACCGCGGGTCCTCGCGGACGTCGCGGTGACGGCCATCCATCTAGGACCGGCATTGCTGCCGGCCTCGTGCGGTCTACCCGCGGACTCGGGCGGGCAGCCCTCGATCGTCCGCGCAGAAGCGCCTTTTCCTGAGAAGAGGCGCTTCCTCTTGACCTTGCTCCAGGTGGGGTTTACCTAGCCGCCTGAGTCACCTCAGGCGCTGGTGGTCTCTTACACCACCGTTTCACCCTTACCGAGGGCCTTGCGGTCCCCGGCGGTCTGTTCTCTGTGGCACTGTCCCGCGGGTCACCCCGGGTGGCCGTTAGCCACCACCTTGCCCTGTGGAGCCCGGACGTTCCTCGGGAAGGGCCCCCGAAGGGGTCTTCACGCGGCCGCCCGCCCGGCTCGTCTGCCGTGCCGACCATGGTACCCGCCGGTCCCCCCGGCCCGGTGCCGCGGCCGCCGTCGCCAGGAACGATCCGGCGAGGATCAGCGCGAAGGCCGCCACGACGTCCCCCGTCAGCGGCTCGGAGAGGAAGGTGACGCCCGCCGCCACCGCCACGGCCGGGTTGACGTACGTGAAGACGACCGCGCGCGTCGGCCCCGCCTCCCTGATCAGTTCGAGGAAGACGACGAAGGCCAGGGCCGTGCAGATGACGCCGAGGCCCGCGAGCGATGCCAGGGTCGCGGTGTCGGGCACGGCGCTGGGCCGGGAGGCCACCGCGGCGGGGGCATAGACGAGAGCGGCCAGGGCGAGGCAGGGCGCGATCAGCTGCAGGGTGGGGACGCCGCGCAGGTGCCGGGCGACGATCAGCGGGGCGATGGCGTACCCGAGGGCGGTCAGCATCACCTCCGTGAGGGACCAGGCGTCGCCGCCGGTCAGATGGGGCACCGTGAGGACGGCGACACCCGCGAGACCGAGGCCGAGGCCGGTGAGGCGGCGCGCGCCGAGGCGTTCCGTGTCGCCGAAGAAGCGGGCGAGGAGGGCGCCGATGATCGGTACTGCGGCGATGAGGAGCCCGGCGGTGGAGCTGGAGATACGGCGTTCGGCGTCGGTCAGGGTCCACCACGGGCCGAGGATCTCCACGCAGGCGAAGGCCAGCATGGGGCGCCAGTGCCTCTTGAGCACGCCGGGGAGCCCGCCCTGCCGCAGGGCGAACGGCAGCAGGAGTGCCGCGCCGAGGGCACAGCGCGTGAAGACCACCACCGACGGCGACAGATCGCTGTCGACCGCCACTTTGATCATGAGATAGGGGATGCCCCACAGGACACCCATGAGCGAGAAGAGGAACCAGGCGCGTGCCGTCATGCGGGCAGTTTCGGCCGCCTCACCGCCCGGTGTCTTGAACGCTGTTGCGGTACGCGGCCGGGGTCACCCCGAGCACCCGGCGGAACCAGCGCGTCAGGTGCGCCTGGTCGGCGAAGCCCACCAGCGGGGCCACCTCGGAGGGGCGCAGGCCCGCCTCCAGGTGGGCGCGGGCCCGGGTGACACGGTGCTGGGCGAGCCAGGCGTAGGGCGGCAGCCCCGTCGACGTACGGAAGGCGCGCAGGAGTTGGTAGCGGGAGAGGCCGAGCGGGGCGGCGAGTTCGGTGAGGGTGGGCGGGGCCAGGAGCTCTTCGGCGAGGCGGCCGCGCACGGTGCGGGCGATGTGGTCGGCGCCGGGAACGCGGTCGTCGCGGCCGTCGAGAGGGCGGGCGGTGCCGTGTCTGCGGGCGAGTGCGGTGAGCAGCCACGGGATCCGGGACTCGGCCTCCAGCGGGTCGGCGTGCGCGCTCAGTTCGGTGTGGGCGGCGCGCAGGGCGGTGGCCAGTTCGGGGTCGTCCACCACCGGGTCGCGGAAGTGCGGCAGAGCCGCGGTGCCCTCGGCGAGGAGGGGCAGCGCCGGATACATGGCCCGGTAGGCGTAGCCGCCCGTCGCGCCGGGGCCGCCCGTGTGCACCTCTCCGGGGGCGAGGACGACGATGGAGCCGGGCCCGATGTCGAGCCGCCCGCCGCGGTAGTCGATGACCTCGGAGCCGCCGACGCAGACGCCGACGGTGAACTCCTCGTGGAAGTGCGGCGCGTAGCGGTGCCGGTCGAAGCGGGCGGTGAGCAGGTCGAGGGGCGGGCCGCACGGCCCGAGCGGGGCACGGGCCCACACCGCCTGCTCACGGGTCCGACCGGCCCCCCTACCCCCACCGTTCATGCGCTGCCCGCTCCCCCGGTGATGCACCGCCCTGCCGTCTCACCGGTGCAACGCCCGCGAGCCCCTCTTCCATGCCGCCCCGAGGTCCGCACCGTCGGGAAACCGTCCGTGGATCTCCAGGATGACCATGCCGTGCGCGAACGCCCAGGCGGCGCGGGCCAGATCGGTGTCCCCGCCGCAGGCCCGCATCAGGGGTGCGGCGGCCCGCTCCTCCAGGCCCTGCGGCAGGGCGTGGCGCGGGAGGGGGCGTTCGGTGGCCAGCCGATAGAGGTGCGGGTGGCGCAGGGCGTAGGCGCGGTAGGCCTCGGTCAGGGCGTCGAGGGAGCCGGGGGCGGCGGTCTCGGCCGCCTCGCAGGCCACCGCGGACTCGTCGAGCATCTGCGCGATCAGCTCCACCTCCACCGCGGACTTGTCGGGGAAGTGCTTGTAGAGGGAGGGCGCCTTGATGCCGAGCCGGTCGGCGAGCGAGCGCATCGTGAGCTTCTCGGCACCGGACTCCTCAAGAAGCCCGCGGGCGGCAGCGACGATCTCCCTGGCGCGGGGGGTGAGGTGCGCGCCCCACGCAGGAAGACCGCCTGCCTTCTGCTCGTACCCGTGCTGCTCGTTCTCGTGCTGCTCGTTCTCGTGCTGCTCGTTCTCGTGCTGGTCAGCCACGCTGGAAGCCGTCCTTCGTCCGCAGTCCATAGCCGAAGGCGCGATCGTACGAGATGTGGGCGAGCCAGCCGCACAGGGCGGCGAAGGCGGGGGCCCAGACGACGGGCGCGAAGGTGTAGAGCGCGATGAGCGCGACGGGGAGCAGCGCGCGGTGCGCGGTGTTGTAGTACGGGACGGCGCGGGGCGGCAGCTGCCCCTTCGCCATGTGGGGCGCGTCCCGCAGGCCCACCAGGAACGTCAGGTCCGGGGCGATGAAGAAGAACCCGGCGAGCAGGCCCGCGAGCCAGCCGTGGTTGACGCCTTCGAGCACGGCGAAGGCGGTCCAGAAGAGCGCGTTGGCGAACCAGGCGGTACGCCGGGTCACGGCGAGGGCGCGCTTCACGGTGGTCGTGGGGACGGCGGTGGCCGGGGCCGGGGTGGCGGTCGGGGTCAGGGTGCTCATGGAGTCCTCCTCCGAAGTACGGAACCTCGCGGGCTAACGTCGTTAGCCAGAACCTACGGCTAACGCAGTTAGCCGTCAAGGGGGGCCGCGAGATTCCTCGAATCCCCTGACACGCCCACCGGACCGCCGCTGACACGCCCACCGGACCGCCGCACGCTTGACCTTGCCGCAGCGTCAACGTTTCTACTGGGCTCATGCGGATCGGAGAACTTGCCGCCCTGGTCGGCGTCACCACGCGCGCCATCAGGCACTACCACCACCAGGGCCTGCTGCCGGAGCCCGAGCGGCGCCCCAACGGCTACCGCGAGTACGGGCTGCGGCACGCCGTCGTCCTGGCCCGCGTCCGGCGGCTGACGGAGCTCGGCCTGGGCCTCGCCGAGGTGCGGGACGTACTGGCGGACGACGCAGGCCGCGAGCTCGCCGAGGTCCTCGGCGAACTGGACGCGGACCTGGCCCGGCAGGAGGCCGCGATCCGCGAGCGCAGAGCACGACTGCGGTCCCTGCTCGACGACGCGGAGCGCGGCCGCCTCACGCCGGAGGGCCCCGTCTCCCCCGAACTGGCCGACTTCTTCGGCGAGATGGCCCGCTCGTCGCAGGGGCGCCCCGCCCCGGAGTCCGTGATGGCGGCGAAGGACCGCGCGTTCCTCGTCCTGCTCGACACCACGGCGTCACCGGAGGACCGGGACGCCTTCCTCACCGCGCTCCGCCCGGCGTTCGGCGCGCCGGGCGCGGCGGAGCGGGCCCACGAGGTGTACGCGCGGCTCGACGCCCTCGCCGACGCCGACCCCGCGGACCCGCACACGGACGCCGCGGTGGACGAGGCCGCGCGGACGCTCGCGGGCATGCTGCCGGACTCGCTCCTCGCGGAGCTCGGGGTGGAGGGCGTGCTGGCGGTGGCCGACGGCCGCGGCCACCGTGACGACGGCTTCCTGGACGCCTTCTTCGCCGACTTCGCACCCGCACAGGCGGAGGCGGTGCGCCGCGCGATGAGGCTGCTCGCGGAGCGAGGCACGCCCGCTCCACCGGAAAACCCGCCGCAGAGGGGACGCACGCCGTGAGGGACCGCAAAGCACACACCCCCTGCCTGGAAAGCCTCAAGACGGCCCTGCCCACCCCCGCCCGAAAGCTCATCGGCCACGAAGTGCGCATCCTGGTCAGCCTCGTGATGTGGGTGACCAGGCGGCGGCACGGGGTGGGCGGGGCGGCGGGCGAGCGGGCCTTCGGGCACGCCCGCGACCAGGCGCCGATCATGTACGGCCTGACGTTCGTCTGTGTCGTAGAGGCATTCGGAATGGCCGTACTGCTGCGCAACCACCCCACGGCCCACGCCGTGATGCTGATCATCGACGTCTACAGCGTGATCCTGATGATCGGCATCCACGCCGCGTCCGTGACCCGGCCGCACGTGCTCTCGCCGGACGCGCTGCGGGTGCGCCAGGGCGCACACCGGGACCTGCGGATACCGCTCGCGCTGGTGGACGCCGTGCGCGCGGAGCGACTCTTCACGCACGAGGCAGCCGACGGCGTGCTGGACCTGCCGGTCGCCTCGACGACGTCACTCACCCTGGAGCTGACCGAGCCCGTGACGGCCGTCGGCTTCTTGGGGAAACGGCGCGAGGTGAAGAGGATCCGGCTGCACGCGGACGAGCCGACACAGCTCCTCACCGCACTCAAGGAGCAGCTCGCCGCCCGACCGGCGTCTCCCGAGGACCACCGTCACGCGGGGGCGAACTGAACCTTCGCCGTGCCGGGGTCGGCCTGGGTGAGCCGGACCCGCAGCTGCTCCCCCAGGGGCAGCTTCGCCGAGCCGCCCTCGATCCGGGCCACGATGGCGGGCTCTGCCAGCTGTACGGTCCCGACGGCAGGTTCGCTCTCCTTGACGTCCACCACCACCGCGTCGAACATCTCGCCGACCCGCCCCTCCAGCAGTGCGGCCTCGACGATGTCCACGCACTCCCGCTCCACCGTGTTGCCGCGCCGGGTGCCGTCCGCCATCTCCTTGGGCAGCTCGTCCAGGGCGGCGAGCACCCACTCCGGGGGCGGTTCGTCGGCGCAGGCCGCGAGGCAGAGCTCGGCGGCGTAGCGGTCGACGAGGCGGCGCAGGGGGGCGGTGCAGTGGGTGTAGGGGGCGGCGACCGCGGCGTGGGTGGTGAGCTCGGGGACGTCGCCGCCGCGGAACGTCGTGTAGCCCGCGCCGCGCAGCAGGGTCGTGCACTCCTGGAGGAAGGCGGCGTGGTGCGGCCGACGGGGGTCGAGGGAGCGTACGAGCTGCGCGTACGACACGTGGTGCGGCCAGTCGATGTGCAGCGCCCCCGCGGTGCGGCGCAGGCGGCTCACGGCGCCGTCGGGGGCGGTGGGCAGCGTCCGCAGGACGCCCGTCCCCGAGGCGATCATGAGATCGGCGGCGGCCATGCCGGTAAGGAGCGAGATCTGCGCGTTCCATCCATCGGCGGGAAGCGGGGCGCGGAAGCCGAGCTCGTACGCTCCATCGCGCTCGACGATCTCCTGCTCGGGCACGTCGAGGGAGATGCCGCCGCGCTCGACCTCCAGTTGCTCGCGCAACCGGCCGATGTCCCGCAGCAGCGCGACGGGCTCCTCCGCGGTACCCCCGTCGATGGCCGCCTGCACCCCCGCGTAGTCGAGCTTCGCGCGGCTCCGGACGAGGGCGCGGCGCACGTCGGTCCGCTCGGTGCGGCCTTCCCCGTCCAGGTCGATGGTCCACAGCACGGCCGGGCAGGTCTGCCCGGGGAGCAGGCTGGCGGCGCCCTCGCTCAGCGAGGTGGGATGCAGCGGAACTTTCCCGTCGGGGAAGTACAGGGTGGTGACGCGGCGATGAGCCTCACCGTCGATCCTCCCGCCGGGCGTGACGTACGCGGCGACATCGGCGATCGCATACGTCACCCGGAACCCGCCGCCGTCGCGCCGCGCCAGGTGCATGGCCTGGTCCAGGTCGACGGAGGTGGGCGGGTCGACGGTGAAGAGGGGCAGGTCCGTGGCGTCGCGCTCCGGAAGCCGGGGCGACGCGGCGGCCCGGTCCGCGTCCGCGAGGACGTCGGCGTCGAACTCTTCCGGTACGTCGAGTCTCGTACGCAGCTCACGCAGCGCGGCCCGCAGGGGAGCGTCGGCTGCGGCGGTCACGCGGAAGTGGCGGCGGGGCATGCGTCGAGCGTATGGCCCCCACCGCCCCACAGCACGCTGCGGCGTGCGCCGGGCTTCGGGGGGGGTGGGTTCTCCCCGCCGCCCCGCGCAGCCCCAAACAGTCCCGCCGCTCCGCGGCGGATGTTCCCCACCCACCCACCCGTTTGCCCTGCGCCGTCCAGCGGGGGTAGGGGCCGGGGCTGCCCCCCTCACGCCAGGGGCAGGGCGGGGGTGGGGGGGACCTCAGCGACCCAAAGGGGGGCGGGTGGGTGGGGAAACCCCGCAGCGGCCAGGGCAAGCGGGCGGGGGACCACCGTGACCGCCCGGGCGAGGGGGCCCGGGGAGGCCGCCCGACCCCGTCGGGCTGCAGCCGCGGGCGGGTGGGAGGCCACCGTGACCGCCCAGGGGAGTGGGCCCGGGGAGGTCCTCCGACCCCGCCGGGCTGCAGCCGCGGGCGGGTGAGAGGCCACCGTGACCGCCCAGGCGAGCAGGCCCGGGGAGGCCGCCCGACCCCGTCCGGCTGCAGCCGCGGGCGGGTGGGGGACCGCCGTG
>NZ_JBEXJR010000015.1:0-184022 GCF_040609235.1 Streptomyces sp. NPDC004732 | reverse complement strand
GGCGATGACCCTGGACGGCACGAACACCTGGATCGTCTCCGAGCCCGACTCCCCGCTGGCGGTGGTCATCGACCCGGGCCCGCTGGACGACGCCCACTTGAGCCACGTCATCGAGACGGCCGAGAAGATGGGCAAGCACGTGGCCCTGACCCTGCTCACGCACGGCCACCCCGACCACGCCGAGGGCGCCGCCCGATTCGCCGAGCTGACCCGCACCCCCGTGCGCGCCCTGGACCCCGCCCTGCGCCTCGGCGACGAGGGCCTGGCCGCCGGTGACGTCATCACCACGGGAGGCCTGGAGATGCCCGTCGTGGCGACCCCCGGCCACACGGCGGACTCGCTCTGCTTCCACCTCCCCGCGGACCGCGCGGTCCTGACGGGCGACACGATCCTCGGCCGCGGCACGACGGTCGTGGCGCACCCCGACGGCCGCCTGGGCGACTACCTGGACTCCCTGCGGCGACTGCGCTCCCTGACGGTCGACGACGGCGTCCACACGGTCCTGCCGGGCCACGGGCCGGTCCTGGAGGACGCACAAGGGGCCGTCGAGTTCTACCTGGCGCACCGCGCCACGCGCCTGGCCCAGGTCGAGACGGCCGTGGAGAACGGCCACGTGGAGGCCGCCGACGTCGTCGCGCACGTGTACGCCGACGTGGACCGCTCACTGTGGCCCGCGGCGGAGCTCTCGGTCAGGGCCCAGCTGGACTACTTGCGGGAGCACGGGCTGATCTGAGGGGCCCGAGCCCGGTGGGTCCGGAAAGCGCGAATGGGTCCCGCCTCCCAGGAGGCGGGACCCATCGACGTACGGATACAGCGTCAGCGCGACCGCTTGGCCAGCCGCTCCACGTCCAGCAGGATCACGGCACGGGCCTCCAGTCGCAGCCAACCGCGACCGGCGAAGTCCGCGAGCGCCTTGTTGACCGTCTCGCGGGAGGCGCCGACCAGCTGGGCCAGCTCTTCCTGCGTGAGGTCGTGCACGACGTGGATGCCCTCCTCGGACTGCACGCCGAAGCGGCGCGACAGGTCGAGGAGCGCGCGGGCCACTCGGCCGGGCACGTCGGAGAAGACCAGGTCGGACATCTGGTCGTTGGTCTTGCGCAGGCGCCGGGCGACGGCGCGCAGCAGCGCGGATGCCACCTCGGGGCGGGCGTTCAGCCAGGGCTGGAGGTCGCCGTGGCCCAGGCCGAGGAGCTTCACCTCGGTGAGGGCGGAGGCGGTCGCCGTCCGCGGGCCCGGGTCGAAGAGCGAAAGCTCACCGATGAGCTCGCCGGGGCCGAGCACCGCAAGCATGTTCTCGCGCCCGTCGGGCGAGGTGCGGTGCAGCTTCACCTTGCCTTCGGTGACCACGTAGAGGCGGTCGCCCGGGTCTCCCTCATGGAAAAGGGCGTCTCCGCGCGCGAGCGTCACCTCACTCATGGAGCCGCGAAGCTCCGCGGCCTGCTCGTCATCGAGCGCCGCGAAGAGCGGGGCGCGCCGCAGAACGTCGTCCACGAGTTCTCTCCTTGTCGACCTGCTCAGGGGATCTTGATTCCCCCGCATATCAGGGGTCCGTGTTCCCCATTTTGCCGGACGGTCCAAACAGTGTGATCAGTCACAAGTCTGCCGCACTGACGTCGCGAGCTGTGCGGGAGGGGGCCAATTGGGGGCCGATCCATGGGGTCAAGGACGAATGTCAGTGCCGGGCTCTAGGCTGGCCGGGTGTCCAAAAAGCCGGTGAGAGCGCAGGCCGAGGGGGCTGAGAAGGTGGCCGCACCCCGCAATTCCGCTGTGGGCGAACATGCGTCCTACGCCCCTGACAAAGCGACAAATCGGACAGCTTCCCTGATGTCTCCGGCGATGAGGTCGTCCCTGTGAACGCGAAGAAGACGACGGCGAAGGCCGTCGCCAAGAAGGCGCCCGCCAAGAAGACCGCCGCCCCGGCGAAGAAGGTGGCCGCAGCCAAGACGACGGCCGCGACCAAGAAGGCAGCCTCGGCAAAGAAGACGGCCCCGGCGAAGAAGACGGCCCCGGCGAAGACGACGACGGCCGCGACCAAGACGACGGCCGCGACCAAGAAGGCCGCGGCAGCCAAGAAGGCCGCCGTAGCCAAGAAGCCCCCGGCCGCCACTGCCTCCGCCACTTCCACCGCCACCGCTCCGCAGGAATCCCGCACCGCCCTCGTCCGCCGCGCCCGGCGGATCAACCGCGAGCTCGCCGAGGTGTATTCGTACGCACACCCGGAGCTGGACTTCGAGAACCCCTTCGAGCTCCTGGTCGCCACGGTCCTCTCCGCCCAGACCACCGACCTGCGCGTGAACCAGACGACTCCGCGCCTCTTCGCCAAGTACCCGACTCCGGAGGACCTGGCCGCGGCCGTCCCCGAGGAGGTCGAGGAGCTGATCAGGCCGACCGGCTTCTTCCGCGCCAAGACCAAGTCGATCATGGGCCTGGCGAAGGCCCTGCGGGACGACTTCGGCGGCGAGGTCCCCGGCCGCATAGACGATCTCGTGAAGCTGCCAGGAGTGGGCCGCAAGACCGCCTTCGTCGTGCTGGGCAATGCCTTCGGCGTCCCCGGCATCACCGTGGACACCCACTTCGGCCGCCTGGTCCGCCGCTGGAAGTGGACCGCGGAGACCGACCCGGAGAAGGTCGAGACGGCCGTCGCCGAGCTCTTCCCGAAGAGCGAGTGGACGATGCTCTCGCACCGCGTGATCTTCCACGGCCGCCGCATCTGCCACTCCCGCAAGCCCGCCTGCGGTGCCTGCCCGATCGCCCCGCTCTGTCCGTCGTACGGAGAGGGCGAGACGGACCCTGAGAAGGCGAAGAAGCTGCTCAAGTACGAGATGGGCGGCCTCCCGGGCCAGCGCCTGAAGCCGCCGCCGGACTATCCCGGCAAGCCGGCTCCTCCGCTCGCCACGGGATGAGGTGACGGCGACGCAGGGTGGAACGAACCGCAGGGGAGAGAGCGTTGTCCAGAGACGGACGGGGGTGCCGATGACGCACGCGAGCGAGACGACGAACGCCATGGACGGCGGAACGAGCCGGGTGACCCACGCGGGCGGGGCGCCCCACGCGGGCCAGGTGCCTTCTGCGGGGCGGGCGTCCCATGAAGGCCACCCCTTGCTCAGTACCGCAGGTCTGCCCTCCTGGCTCGACCCGGTCGTCCATGCCGCAGAGACCGTCCAGCCGCTTCAGCTGAGCCGTTTTCTGCCGCCGGAGAGCGGTGCCGGGCGGCAGTCCGCCGTGCTCATCCTCTTCGGAGAGGGTGATCAGGGTCCCGAGATGCTCCTGATGGAGCGCGCCGGGTCCCTCAGGTCGCACGCCGGTCAGCCCTCCTTCCCCGGCGGTGCGCTCGACCCCGAGGACGGCGACCCCCAGGGCGAGGGGCCGCTGCGGGCCGCTCTGCGCGAGGCCGAGGAGGAGACGGGGCTCGACCCCGGGGGCGTCCAGCTCTTCGCCGAGCTGCCTCGGCTCTTCATCCCCGTGAGCGACTTCGTCGTGACGCCC
The DNA here is from genome assembly GCF_040609235.1 of Streptomyces sp. NPDC004732. Classification (NCBI taxonomy): domain Bacteria; kingdom Bacillati; phylum Actinomycetota; class Actinomycetes; order Kitasatosporales; family Streptomycetaceae; genus Streptomyces; species Streptomyces sp. NPDC004732. Next base: position 180,536 of record NZ_JBEXJR010000015.1, on the reverse strand, counting down.
GTCCTCGGCTGGTGGCGCACCCCGACGCCGGTGGGCGTCGTCGATCCGAACGAGACGGCCCGGGTCTTCACGGTTCCCGTGGCCGATCTCACGGACCCGGAGAACCGGGCGACGGCGGTGCACCCCAGCGGTCACCACGGCCCCGCGTTCCTCGTCGAGTCCGCCCTGGTCTGGGGTTTCACGGCCGGAGTGATCGATAGAATCCTGCACTTCGCGGGCTGGGAGCGCCCCTGGGACCGCAGCAGGCAGGTCCCGCTCGACTGGCGCGCATGACAAGGTTGCGGGGAACGGGCGACCGCGATGCGAGGCGAGGATTGAATCGGTGAACGTGCTGGACGTCCTGCTGCTGCTCGCCGCCGTGTGGTTCGCGGTCGTGGGGTACCGCCAGGGCTTCGTGGTCGGCATCCTCTCGGTGATCGGCTTCCTGGGCGGCGGTCTCGTCGCCGTCTATCTCCTGCCGATCGTCTGGGACGCCCTCACGGACGACGACGCGGGCACGGTGAGCACGACCGCGGCGGTGGTCGCCGTCGTCATCGTGATCGTCTGTGCCTCGATCGGGCAGGCCTTCACCACCCACCTCGGCAACAAGCTGCGCAGATACATCACCTGGCAGCCGGCCCGCGCGCTGGACGCGACGGGCGGCGCCCTGGTCAACGTCGTGGCGATGCTCCTCGTCGCCTGGCTGATCGGCTCCGCCCTCGCGGGCACCACGCTGCCGACGCTGGGCAAGGAAGTGCGCAACTCCAAGGTGCTGCTCGGCGTCTCCCGCACCCTGCCCAACCAGGCCGACACGTGGTTCAACGACTTCTCGTCGGTCCTCGCGCAGAACGGTTTCCCGCAGGTCTTCAGCCCGTTCTCGAACGAGCCGATCAAGGACGTCCAGCCGCCGGACCCCAAGCTCGCCAAGAGCGAGGTCGCCACGAAGGCCAAGCGCTCCATCGTGAAGGTCCGCGGTGAGGCCCGCAGTTGCGGCAAGGTCCTCGAAGGCACCGGCTTCGTCTTCGCGGACCGCCGCGTGATGACGAACGCGCACGTGGTCGGCGGCGTGGACGAGCCGACGGTCCAGATAGGCGATCACAACCAGGTGTACGACGCGAAGGTCGTGCTCTACGACTGGGAGCGGGACATCGCCGTACTGGACGTGCCCACGCTGAAGGCGCCGCCCCTGCAGTTCACGTCCAAGGACGCGACCAGTGGCGCGGGCGCCATCGTCGCGGGCTTCCCCGAGGACGGGCCCTACGACGTCCGTCCCGCGCGCGTGCGCGGCCGCATCACGGCCAAGGGCCCGGACATCTACCACCGCGGCACCGTGCGCCGTGATGTGTACTCGCTCTACGCGACCGTCCGCCAGGGCAACTCCGGCGGCCCGCTGCTCACGCCCGACGGCAAGGTCTACGGCGTGGTCTTCGCGAAGTCCCTCGACGACCCGGACACCGGCTATGCGCTGACGGCGGACGAGGTGCGCGCGGACATCGAGCGGGGCCGCACCGCCAACCAAGAGGTCGACAGCGAGGGCTGCGCGCTCTAGAGCGGCGGCCGGGGGGCCCGGAGAACGGGGTCAGTCGCGCGTGTGCCGGAGCCGCGCGGAGACCCAGCGGGCCCTGCGGCGGAGAATGCGGGGAATGCCCATTTCTTGAGGGGGGCCGTGGTGGCCCGGATCCTGTGGCCCGCCCCTCTCACGGCTGTTCAGCGCTGTGGCCGAGCGGCGATTGCGTGCTACGTCACTGTAGTCGTGCGTCCAGCCCATACCCCGACGTCTGCCCGTGCCTCATGGTCGGTAATCGCGCACAGGGGCCCCAATTGGCCTATGCGCGAGGCAATTGGCGTTCGTAGGACATGCGTTCGCACAGGGCTCGGGAAAACCTCGGGAATCTCCACGCCCCACCCCGCGAAACCCCGCGAACCTTCACCGATCCGGCTCGGGATCCTTCAGCCAGTTCACCAGCTCCGTGGAGAACGCCACCGGGTCCTCCTCGTGCGGGAAGTGCCCGAGACCGTCGAACAGCCGCCAACGGTAGGGCGCTTCGACGTACTCTCCCGATCCCGCCGCGCTCCTCGTCCGCATCACCGGGTCGAGCGAGCCGTGCAGATGCAGCGTCGGCACCCGCACCGGCCGCTTCATGCGGCGGTTGAACTGGATGCCGTCGGGCCGCGCCATCGACCGCACCATCCAGCGGTACGGCTCGACCGAGCAGTGCGCCGTCGACGGGATGCACATGGCACGCCGGTACGTCTCGACCGCCTCGTCGTCCGGCAGGCCGGGACCTGACCAGTCCCGCACCAGACGGCCCACCAGGGCCCCGTCATCGGCGACGAGTTGACGCTCCGGCACCCAGGGCCGCTGGAAGCCCCACACGTACGAGGCCGACGCGGTCTGCTTGCGGTCCGACAGCATCGCCGAGCGCCAGCGCCGCGGGTGCGGCATCGAGGAGACGGCGAGGCGGCGCACCAGCTTGGGCCGCATCACGGCCGCCGTCCACGCGAGGTACCCGCCCAGGTCGTGCCCGACGAGCGCGGCGTCCGGCTCGCCTAGGGAGCGCACGACGCCCGTGATGTCGAGGGCGAGGTTCGCCGGGTCGTAGCCACGGGGCGTGCGGTCGCTGCCGCCCACGCCCCGCAGGTCCATCGCGACGGCCCGGAAACCCGCGTCGGCAAGCGCCACCATCTGGTGCCGCCACGTCCACCAGAACTGCGGGAAGCCGTGCAGGAGCAGGACCAGCGGCCCGTCCCCCATCTCGGCGATGTGGAAGCGCGCGCCGTTGGCGGCCACATCCCGGTGGGTCCAGGGTCCCTCGATGCGTACGACCGAGGCGGAGGGTTGGGCCGATGGGGCGGCGGGGTCCGTCATGAGGACGAGCGTGCCACAGTGGCCCCCGTCTCACCGATTCGGACGTCGACTGCACCCGCAGGGTTCACCGCGCGGGGATGCGGCTTGACGTTCCCCAGTACGGCAGCCGTCTCCTTGGCCGAAGCGGCGACCTTCTGCGGGCCCTTGCCCTTCTTGGCCTTCTTCGCGAAGACGACGCCGATCAGCGCGAGCAGCCCGGCAACCAGCACATTGGCGGCGAAGGACAGCAGGAAGCAGACGGCGAGGTTCCAGCCGCTCCAGGTCCGGATGCCGTATGCCAGCGCGAAGCTCAGCATGGGCAGCGAGAAGATGAGGACCGCACCGGCCGCGGCGAACGCGCCACCGCCGATCGCGCCGCGCTTGACGTCCTGTCGCAGCTGGGCCTTGGCCAGCGCGATCTCGTCGTGCACCAGCGCGGACATCTCACCGGTCGCCGTGGCGACCAGTTGGCCGAGGCTGCGCTCGGCGCCGACGGGGCCGTCGGGTGAGCTCATCGCGTTCTCCCCTTTTTCTCTTCTGATCTCTTCTGAGATATGTCTGCTCAGATCATGCCGGACCGTTGCCATCCTCGCGTTCCCCACCCGCTACTTCGGCAAGCCTCCGGTGCTCCGCGGCCTTCTTCTCATAGATGGCGGCCATGCGGCGGTGGTACTCCGGGTCGTCCATCTCGTAGATGTCGGGGACCCCGCTGAGGTCGTCGTCGCGCTCCTCGTCCTCGCACAGCTTGCGGTACTTGGCGTTGCGCATCTTAAGGAGGATCCCGGAGAGCAGGGCCGCGATGAGGGAGCCGGCCAGGACGGCCGCCTTGATCTCGTCGGTGAGCAGCGGATCCTCGGTGAAGGCGAGCTCGCCGATCAGCAGCGAGACGGTGAAGCCGATGCCCGCCAGTGAGGCGACGGCGAACACGTCGGGCCAGGCCAGGTCGTCGTTCAGCTCCGCCTTGGTGAAGCGCGCCGCGAGCCAGGTGCCGCCGAAGATGCCGACCGCCTTGCCGACGACCAGGCCGAGGACCACACCGAGCGTCTCCGGCTTGGTGAAGACGTCGCCGAGCGCGCCGCCCGTGACCACCACTCCCGCGCTGAACAGGGCGAACAGCGGCACGGCCAGGCCCGCGGAGAGGGGACGTACGAGATGTTCGATGTGCTCGCCGGGGGAGTGCTCCTCGCTCTCGTCCTCCTTGTGGCAGCGCAGCATCAGGCCCATGGCGACGCCCGCGATGGTGGCGTGGATGCCGCTGTTGTACATCAGGCCCCAGATGGCGAGCGCCAGCGGAACGTAGATGTACCAGCCCCGGACCCGCTTCCTGAGCAGCAGCCAGAACACGACGAGGCCGAGGACGGCGCCGCCGAGCGCGGCGAAGTTGAGGTCACTGGTGAAGAAGACCGCGATGATCAGGATCGCGAAGAGGTCGTCGACGACGGCGAGGGTCAGCAGGAAGGCGCGCAGCGCGGACGGCAGCGAGGTGCCGATGACCGCGAGGACCGCGAGCGCGAAGGCGATGTCGGTGGCGGTCGGCACGGCCCAGCCGTCCATCGAGCCGCCGCCGACGGTGTTGGTGAGGACGTACACGAGCGCGGGCACGGCCATGCCGCAGAGCGCCGCGACGACGGGCAGCGCCGCCGCCTTGGGGTCGCGCAGATCGCCCGCGACCAGCTCGCGCTTGAGTTCGATGCCCGCCACGAAGAAGAAGACGGCGAGCAGACCGTCGGCCGCCCAGTGCTGGATGGAGAGGTCGAGCCCGAGGGAGCCGGGGCCGAGGTGGAAGCTCCGTATGGAGTCGTAGGAGCCACCGGCCGTATTGGCCCAGATCAGCGCGGCGACCGCGGCGACGAGCAGCAGTACGCCGCCGACGGTCTCGGTGCGCAGGGCGTCCGCGACGAAGTTCCGCTCGGGGAGCGAGAGGCGTCCGAGCACCTTGCGGTCGTTGCTGCGGTGGGGGGCGGGCGCGGTCACGAGATTCGACCTCCGGTCGGGTGGGCAGGGCAGAGCACATGCCGACCAGACTTCCCGGCGCACCTAGGTACTTCTCGTCGCGTCCCGTTGCGTTCTTGACGCGCTGTTGACGCGATTCTTAGCTTACCTAACGTACGCCCGGACGTATCCGGTGATCTTCACCTTAAGCACAGAGGAGCCGCCCGGCGCGCTGCCGGACGGCTCCTTGTGCTTACGTGAACCCGCTGTTTCCCGGGGTCAGTCCTCGCTCGGCGCGGCCGGGAGCTTGGTCTGGATGAGATCCATCACGGAGGAGTCGGCGAGCGTGGTGACATCACCGACCGCACGGTTCTCCGCGACGTCCCGCAGCAGTCGGCGCATGATCTTGCCGGACCGGGTCTTCGGCAGCTCGGCCACCGGAAGGACCCGCTTCGGCTTGGCGATCGGGCCGAGCGTGGCACCCACGTGGTTGCGCAGCTCGGCGACGAGCCCTTCGTCATCGGCGTTCGCCGTGCCCCGCAGGATCACGAAGGCGACGATGGCCTGTCCGGTGGTCTCGTCCGCCGCGCCCACGACCGCCGCCTCGGCGACCGCCGGGTGCGAGACGAGCGCCGACTCGACCTCCGTGGTGGAGATGTTGTGCCCGGAGACGAGCATCACGTCGTCCACGCGGCCGAGCAGCCAGATGTCGCCGTCGTCGTCCTTCTTGGCGCCGTCACCGGCGAAGTACTTGCCCTCGAAACGCGACCAGTACGTGTCGATGAACCGCTGGTCGTCGCCCCAGATGGTGCGCAGCATCGACGGCCACGGCTCGGTCAGGACCAGATAGCCACCGCCGCCGTCCGGCACCTCGTTCGCGTCGTCGTCGACGACGGTGGCGGAGATGCCCGGCAGGGCGCGCTGGGCGCTGCCCGGCTTGGTCTCGGTCACGCCCGGCAGCGGCGAGATCATCATCGCGCCGGTCTCGGTCTGCCACCAGGTGTCCACGATGGGGCACTTGTCGCCGCCGATGTTCTTCCGGTACCAGACCCAGGCCTCGGGGTTGATCGGCTCACCGACCGACCCGAGCACCCGCAGGCTGCTGAGGTCGAACTTCGCGGGGATGTCGTCGCCCCACTTCATGAACGTACGAATGGCCGTGGGCGCCGTGTACAGGATGGTGACCTTGTACTTCTGGACGATCTCCCAGAAGCGGCCCTGGTGCGGGGTGTCGGGGGTGCCCTCGTACATCACCTGGGTCGCGCCGTTCGCCAGCGGTCCGTACGTGATGTACGAGTGGCCGGTGACCCAGCCGATGTCGGCCGTGCACCAGTAGACGTCGGTCTCGGGCTTGAGGTCGAAGACGGCGTGGTGGGTGTACGCCGCCTGCGTGAGGTAACCGCCGGAGGTGTGCAGGATGCCCTTCGGCTTACCCGTGGTGCCCGAGGTGTAGAGGATGAAGAGCGGGTGCTCCGCGTCGAAGGCCTCGGGGGTGTGCTCGGCGGACTGCTTCTGGGTGATCTCGTGCCACCACACGTCGCGGCCCTCGGTCCACGCCACGTCCTGCTTGGTGCGCTGGACGACGAGGACGTGCCGGACGCCGTCGACGCGGCTGACGGCCTCGTCCACGGCGGGCTTGAGCGCGGCGGGCTTGCCCCGGCGGTACCCGCCGTCGGAGGTGATGACGACCTTGGCGTCCGCGTCCTCGATGCGCTTGGCGATCGCGTCGGCGGAGAAGCCGCCGAAGACCACCGAGTGGGCGGCGCCGATGCGGGCACAGGCCAGCATCGCGACGACCGCCTCGGGGATCATCGGCAGATAGACGGCGACCCGGTCGCCCTTCTGGACGCCCAGCTCGGTCAGTGCGTTGGCGGCGCGGCTGACCTCGTCCTTCAGCTCCGCATAGGTGATGGCCCGGCTGTCGCCGGGCTCACCCTCGAAGTGGATCGCGACACGGTCGCCGTTGCCCGCCTCTACGTGGCGGTCGACGCAGTTGTACGCGACGTTGAGCTTGCCGTCGGCGAACCACTTGGCGAACGGCGGGTTCGACCAGTCGAGCGTCTCGGTCGGCTCCGTGGCCCAGGTCAGCCGACGGGCCTGCTCGGCCCAGAAGCCGAGCCGGTCAGCCTTGGCCTGTTCGTACGCTTCCGCCGTGACGTTGGCGGCGGCTGCCAGCTCCGCCGGCGGCGCGAATCGACGCTCCTCCTTCAAGAGGTTGGCCAGGCTTTCGTTGCTCACGACATCTCCCTTGCGCTGCTTTGCCGGAGGCGACCGTTGTGTCCGAAGCCACAGCTCATCAGACGCAACCCGCGGTGACAAGGGTCTGCCGAAAATTGGTTTAGACCTTTACCCGGAGGGGGTCCGCTGGGCCTCGGCATGCGCTGTGGGCGCCACCTGATCGAAGACCTCGTCGGGAAGCGGCTCGGCACCACTGCCCTCCGTCAGCAGATAGGACTGCGCCTCTCCGACGTGGAAGTACATACCGTGCAGCTCAAGATCACCTTCGGCAAGTCGGCGCGCCACCGACTCGTGCGCCCTCAAGTGCTCCAGTTGCTGCACCACATTGGTGAGGCAGAGCTGCTCGACCGCATCGGCGGGCGCGCGACCGGCGAGGCGCGCCCATGCCCTGTCCTGCGCGCCCATGCGCTCCAGGCTCGGCAGGCCGTGCCGCAGCCACCGCTTCAGCGGGGTCTGGGCGCCGCCCGGCGGGGTGGTGAGCAGCGCCTGCATGGCGCCGCATCCGGAGTGCCCGCACACGGTGATGGACCGGACCTTGAGCACATCCACCGCGTACTCGATGGCGGCGCCCACGGAGTCGTCCCCGCTCTCCGCGCCCGGCAGCGGCACCAGATTGCCCACATTGCGGACGACGAAGAGATCGCCGGGGCCGCTCGACGTGATCATCGATGTGACGACCCGGGAGTCCGCGCAGGTCAGGAAGAGCTGTGCGGGCTGCTGCCCCTCGCGCGCGAGCCTGGCCAGCTCGCCGCGCACGTGAGGCGCCGTGTTCCGCTGGAAGGCGCTGATCCCGCTCGCCAGTTGGTGCCCGCTGGGCCGCCTCCCCTCCTGTCCTTCCTGCCGCTCCTCCTGGGGCCGGTCGCAGTGGTGGTTGCGCCACGGCGCCCACGGCCTGCAACAGGAGTGGGAGGCACCCACCAGCTCCCGGCTGCGCGGACCCGAGCCCCCGGCGGGGACGGCGATACGGGTCCCGGCGCGTCCTGTGACCTCGACGCTGCCGCCGTGCGCGGTGTGCGCGTCCTGCCAGCACTGCAACGATTCGTACGCGGCATGGTCCATGAAGGACCCGTCCAACTCCACCATCACGTCGGCCCCGTGGGGCACCTGGTGCAGCGCCTTGCTGAGCCGCGGCACCGCGAGGAACGTCAACTGCCCGCGCACCCGCACGTGATGGACGCCTGCGTCCTCGCAGTGGGTGATCCGGGTGCGGGCGAGCCGGTGCAGCGAGACGCCCACGGCCACGGCGACGCCGAGCGCCACACCTTCCAGGACGCCGAGGAAGACCACGCCGAGGCTCGTCACCGCATAGACGACGATCTCGCGGTGGCGCGTGATGGTGCGGATGTGGTTCAGGCTGACCATCTGGATGCCGACGACCATGACGAGGGCGGCCAGGGCGGCCAGGGGGATCAGCTCCAGGACGGGGACCAGGAGCAGCGCTGCCACTACTACCCAAACGCCGTGCAGCATCGTGGAGTTCCTGCTGACGGCGCCCGCGCGGATGTTGGCCATGCTGCGCACGGCGACTCCGGCGACGGGGAGTCCGCCGAGCGCTCCGGACACGATGTTCGCCGCGCCCTGGCCGAGCAGCTCGCGGTCGAGGTCGGAGCGGCGCACGCCCGGGTGCAGCTCGGCCTGTCCGGAGATGACCTTGTCCACGGCGACGGCGCCGAGCAGCGACTGCACGCTGCAGACCAGCGTGATGGTGAGGACGGCGGCGACGAGCCCGAGTGCGGGCCCTTCCGGCAGCCCGGCCAGTGCGTGGCTGCGCCAGGACGGCAGGTCGACCTCGTCGACCCGGAGTCCGGCGAGCGCGGAGACGGCCGTCGCGGCGGCGACGGAGACGAGGGCCGCGGGCAGGACGCGCGTAAAGCGCCCCACCCGCCCGGGAATCCGTGGCCAGAGCAGCAGGATCGCGAGGGTCAGCAGGCTGATCGTCAGGGCGGCCGGATGCAGGTCGGCCAGCTGGGCCGGGAGCGCCTTGAGGTTGTCGAGCACGGAGCTCTGCGGGGTGCTGCCGAGCACGATGTGCAGCTGGGCGACGGCGATGGTGATCCCGATGCCGGTCAGCATGCCGTGTACGACGGCGGGGCTGACGGCGAGCGCGGTGCGGGCCACGTGCAGGCAGCCGAGGCCGAGTTGGGCGAGTCCGGCGAGGACGGTGATCGCGCAGGTGGTGCGCCATCCGTACCGGTGGATGAGGTCGGCGGTGACGACGGTGAGGCCGGCGGCGGGGCCGCTGACCTGCAGCGGTGATCCGCCGAGCGCTCCGGCGAGGATGCCGCCGACGGCGGCGGCGACGAGGCCCGCCTGGAGCGGCGCTCCGGTGGCGAGGGCGATGCCCAGCGACAGCGGCAGGGCGATCAGGAAGACGGCGACCGACGCGGAGAGGTCGGCACCGGCGATGCGGAACCTCTTGCCGGGCGGTGGGGCGTGGGGGTTGTTGGCGCGTGGCGTGTGAGCCGAGTCAGGGGTGCGAGTGGGGACGCAGGCAGACATGTTTCCCGTCTCCTCCGGGGCAGCGCGGTCGCGGGACAAGGGGTCCTCCGAAGGTCTCCGGAGGGCAGATCGCGGCCGTGGGTCACGGCGTGCAGCGGCGGGATTTCTCAACTCTCGGTAAACGGATCGTAATCCAGAGTAAAGGTCTGGGAGGGATTTTTATGGCAAATGGGGCAATCAATCACTCCGATGAGTGAATAAGAAATTTAATCGGCTCGTCGGAACATCAGATTCCGGACACCGTGCGAGGTTCGGTCCGAACTGTCCCGACTTGCACGGAAGTAGGTGGGCGGAACATGGCCGCCACCCGGAGGATCACCGCGAGCCTGACCGCCCTCGTGGCGTGCGGAGCGGCACTGGCCGGCTGCGCCGACGGCAGCACCGGCGCGAAGGAAGGCGCCCAGGGCGCGAAGAAGGGGGCCGGTGCCCCCGCCCCCAAGAGCGCCGTCCGCATGATCGGTGACGGCTCCACGGCCTTCACCGGGAAACAGCCGAACCTGCCCAGACCCGCCCGCCTGAAGCCGGGCCAGAAGCCGCCGCAGTTCGTGGTCTTCTCCTGGGACGGGGCGGGCGAGGACAGTCAGAAGCTGTTCTCGCACTTCCGCAAGGTCGCCAAGCGGAACGACGCGACGATGACCTACTTCCTCAGCGGCGTGTACATGCTCCCGGAGGGCAAGCGGAGCCTCTACAAGCCGCCGCAGCACATGGCCGGAAGCTCGGACATCGGCTTCAACGACCGCAAGGGAATCAAGGACACCGTGGACCAGCTCCGCGGCGCCTGGCTCGAGGGCAACGAAGTCGGCACCCACTTCAACGGCCACTTCTGCGGCGCCGGCCGAGGGGTGGGCGAGTGGTCCGTCGAGGACTGGAAGAGCGAGATCAACCAGGCCAAGTCCTTTGTGAAGGCCTGGAAGACGAACACGGGCATGAAGAAGGCGCACCCCCTGCCCTTCGACTACGACAAGGAACTGGTCGGCGCCCGCACGCCCTGCCTCGAAGGCCAGAAGAACTTCATGCGCGCGGCCCGCGAGCTGGGCTTCCGCTACGACACCAGCGGCGTCAACAACCAGCTCTGGCCCAAGAAGAAGGAAGGGCTGTGGGACCTGTCGATGCAGCTCGTCCCGGTGCCGGGCCGCAAGTTCGAGACGCTCACCATGGACTACAACTTCATGGTCAACCAGTCCGGTTCGACCTCGCACGGCGACCCGTCCCAGCACGAGTACTGGGGCGATCAGATGCGTGACGGCCTGCTCCAGGGCTTCGACCGCGCCTATAAGGGAAACCGCGCGCCGCTGATCATCGGCAACCACTTCGAGTCCTGGAACGGCGGCACGTACATGCGCGCCATCGAGGAGACCATCGAAACGGTCTGCACCAAGCGCGACGTGCGCTGCGTCTCCTTCCGCCAACTCGCGGACTGGCTCGACGCGCAGGACCCGAAGGTGCTGGCGAAGCTGACCGGGCTGCCGGTCGGCAAGGCGCCGAAGGAAGGCTGGGCGGCATTCCTCTCCGCCCAGCCCGCCCCGGCCCCGAAGGGCGTCCCGGGCGCTCCGGCGGCCAAGCAGTAGCACCCGGCGGCCTGTTCAGGCCGTGGCGGTCATGCGCTCGCGCAGCACGAAGGCGGGGTCGACCTGGGCAGCCAGGTCGGCCCCCGTCCGCTCGTTGCCCCAACTCTGCGCGTTCTTCAGGTGGAAGTGGACCATCTGGCTCGTGTACCGCTCCCAGTCCCGGCGCTCGTACGAGGCGTCGACCGCCTTCTGCAGCGCCCGGAGGGAGCGGCGGTTCTCCTCCTCCAGGAGCTCGAAGCGGGGCGGGCGCCCCTTCTCCATGGCGCGCACCCAGTCCGAGTGCCCGACGGTCACCAGGAGGTCGTCGCCTACCTGCTCGCGCAGGAAGTCGATGTCGTCCTGGCCCTGCACCTTGTTGCCGACGACCGCGAGGCTCACGCCGAAGTCCCGGGCGTACTCCTTGTACTGGCGATAGACGGAGACCCCCTTCTTCGTCGGCTCGGCCACCAGGAACGTCATGTCGAAGCGGGTGAACATGCCGGAGGCGAAGGAGTCCGAGCCTGCGGTCATGTCCACGACCGCGTACTCGTCACGGCCGTCGACCAGGTGGTTCAGACAGAGCTCCACTGCTCCCGTCTTGGAGTGGTAGCAGGCGACACCGAGGTCGGCTTCGGTGAACTGCCCGGTGACCATCAAACGGACGGTGGCGTCGTCGAGTTCCACGGGCCGTGCGCACGCGTCGAACACCGGGTTCTCCTCGCGCACCCGCAGGAGCCGCGAGCCCTCACCGGGGGGCGTCGTCTTGATCATCGTGTCCGAGGAGGCGATCCGCGGATTGGAGCCCCGCAGGTAGTCCTTGATCAGAGGCAGCCGCGCGCCCAGGGCGGGCAGCTCGGCGGCCGCCGCCTCGTCGAGGCCCAGGGCGGGTCCCAGGTGCTGGTTGATGTCGGCGTCGACCGCGATGACGGGCGCGCCGGTGCTTGCGAGGTGACGGATGAAGAGCGAGGACAGCGTGGTCTTGCCGCTGCCGCCCTTCCCGACGAAAGCGATTTTCATAACCACGTAGCGTAGCGGCTCGATCACTCCGGGTGCGCCATGTGCGTGAAGAAGACCACTCCTTCGTGGAGGGGAGCCCGGAAGTACGTAGGGTCGTACTCATGAGTACGACAGCCGATCCCATTGCGGCCCTCGGGGCACTCCCCGGCGTGGCCGACTCAGTGGACTCCGTGCGCAAGGCCGTGGACCGGGTCTACGGACACCGGGTCATGCGACGCCGCAGCAACGAGATCACCTCCGAGGCGGCGCTGCGCGGTGCTCGGGGCTCCGCGGCGCTCTCCGGCGCCGAGTGGGCTCTCGAAGAGGTGCGTCGGCGCACCGACTTCAGCGGTGACGGCGAGGAGCGCACGGTCGGCGCGGCCCTGCGGCTGACCGCGGAGGCGGGCCAACTCCTGTCCATCTGGAGGCAGTCGCCGCTGCGGGTCCTGGCGCGCCTGCACCTGGTCGCCGCGGCCGACTCCGAGGAGGGTGCGGGCCGACCGCGTCTTGCGGGCGAGCCCGTCGACGAGCCGTTGGTCGAGCTTCCGCTGCCGGACGCGGACGAGGTGGCGGGCCGCCTGGAGGGCCTGTCGCAGCTGATCATCGCGGGCAGCGCGGCGCCTGCGCTGGTGACGGCGGCCGTCGTCCACGGCGAACTGATCAGCCTGCGCCCCTTCGGCTCGCACAACGGCCTGGTCGCGCGCGCGGCCGAGCGCATCGTCCTGGTGGGCAGCGGCCTCGACCCGAAGTCGGTCTGCCCGGCCGAGGCGGGATACGCGGAGCTGGGGCGGGCGGCCTATGTGGCGGCCCTCGACGGCTATGCGTCCGGCAGACCGGAGGGCATGGCGGCCTGGATCGCCCACTGTGGCAAGGCGGTCGAGCTCGGCGTCAGGGAGTCGACGGCGGTCTGTGAGGCGCTGCAGCGCGGCGCGGCGTGAGGGGCTGGCCGAAAAGGGCCTGAACAGGGTTGCGGCGGTACGGAATCCGTACCGCCGCTGGCATGTTCACCGGGTTACCAAGCGTCCTCGAAGTGTTGCCCATCAGGTCGGGACATTGCCCGTCACCTGGTGCGGCTGGCCCGTAATCGACGGGTCGACGTCGCGTGGGTGCTCGGTGTTCATGCTTCGGTCCGTGGGGCCTTTGCTGCGTTTGAAGGTGATCCTCTCGGATGTCCTTGGTCTCGCGGGCCGTTGACTCCTTTGTACTCCTGTCCTGGGATAAGCGGAAGTGCTGGCTGCACTTCTTTACTTTTAGGTTCAAACAGGAGCGAATCAGACAAGTCCGTCGGGCGGGTGCCAGATGGGCTTTCGGGGGCGTCGGGCCCGGTCAGCCGGTGGCCGCGCGGCGTCGGCTGGCGAACCAGACCAGACCCGCCGTGGCTGCCGCGGCGCCCACCGCGGCAGCGGCGACGAGGGCGGGCCTGGGCGGCGCGGGCAGGCGCTGCTTCAGGCGCACCGGACGGTGGAAGTCGAGGATCGGCCACGCGCGCGTGAGGGCCTCACGGCGCAGTGCGCGGTCCGGGTTGACCGCGAAGGGGTGCCCCACCGACTCCAGCATCGGCAGATCGGTCGCCGAGTCGCTGTAGGCGTAGCAGCGGTCGAGGTCGTACCCCTCCGACTGGGCGAGCTCCTTGACCGCCTCCGCCTTGGTGGGGCCGTACGCGTAGTACTCCACCTCGCCCGTGAAGCATCCGTCGTCCCCGACCACCATGCGGGTCGCCACCACCCGGTCCGCGCCGAGGAGCTCCCCGATCGGCTCGACGACCTCGGCACCCGACGTGGAGACGATGACGACGTCGCGGCCCGCGGTGTGGTGCTCCTCGATGAGGGACGCCGCCTCGTCGTAGATGATCGGGTCGATGAGGTCGTGCAGCGTCTCGGCGACGATCTCTTTGACCTGTTCCACGTTCCACCCGCGGCACAGCGCGGACAGGTAGGAACGCATCCGTTCCATCTGGTCGTGGTCGGCGCCGCCCGCGAGGAACACGAACTGCGCGTACGCAGTGCGCAGTACCGCTCTGCGGTTGATCAGGCCGCCTTGGTAGAACGACTTGCTGAAGGTGAGAGTGCTCGACTTCGCAATGACCGTCTTGTCCAGGTCAAAGAACGCGGCAGTGCGGGGCAAGGAGTGGTTTTCCACGAGCCCGAGCATAGGCGCCCACCATTCGGCGTAAGCTGAGGCGCGTGGGTTTGCCTGAGAAGGCTCTCGGGTACACCATGGAAGTCACGGATCGTTCGCGACCGTGCTAACCCGGTCTGGCTCCTCCCCCCCCGAGTCGGACCGTGGGGACGACCCCCGCTCTCCCCCCCGGCGGGGGTCGTCGCATGTCCGGATGGGTTTTTGAACCCTCCGCTGATCCTCTTCCGGCCCTTGAGCCGTTCTCATCCCCTTCTCGACCTTCTCGCGCCCTGCCCAAGATCCGTCACGGAGCGTAGTCGTAGGGCTGCTCTGTGGAAGTCAGCGTGAAGGCAGTGCGATGTCACCGGTATGGGTGATGGAGATATTCACAGGCGCCGTCTTGTCCACAGTTATTGACCAAGATCCACATGTTTTCCGGCGCCGCCGCACGCTGATTCCGCCCGTTCCACTCGCGAAGTTCATGGCCGGATTGCTTTGCCGGTTCTTCGCGGATGACGAGCGCGGCATTCACAGGAGTCATGTGCCAAGAGGGGGACGGGGATCGTGGGCGGAGTCATTTCGAGTGACGTGGCCGCGCAGGCCGAGGGGCGGCAGGGCGGACCGCTGATCGTCACGGAGGACGTGGAGCTGCTGGATGACCTGCTGCGGCTGTGCGCCGCGGCGGGAGCGCTGCCCGAGGTGCACCACGGAGGGCCCGAGCGCAGGAGGAGCTGGGACACCGCCCCGCTCGTCCTGGTCGGGGACGACGCGGCGGACCGGGTGCGCGGAGCCGTGCGGCGGCGCGGAGTCGTGCTGGTGGGGCGGGATCAGGACGATCCCGGTGTCTGGCAGCGGGCGGTGGAGATCGGCGCCGATCACGTGCTGGTCCTGCCGGACGGCGAGCAGTGGCTCGTGGACCGCATCGCCGATGTGGCCGAGGGCGTGGGCCGCCCCGCGCTCACCGTCGGGGTCATCGGCGGCCGCGGCGGCGCCGGGGCCTCCACCCTGGCCTGCGCCCTCGCCGTCACGGCGGCCAGGGAGGGGCGGCGCACGATGCTCGTCGACGCGGACCCGCTGGGCGGCGGCCTCGACATCCTCCTCGGCGCCGAGAGCACCGAAGGGCTCCGCTGGCCTGCCTTCGCCGCTTCGCGGGGCAGGGTCGGCGGAGGCGCGCTCGAGGAGTCGCTGCCACACGTCCATGCGCTGCGGATCCTGAGCTGGGACCGGGGAGAGGCGGTCGCGGTCGCCCCCGAAGCGGTGCGGGCGGTCGTCGCGGCGGCCCGCAGGCGCGGCGGCGCGGTGGTCGTCGACCTGCCCCGCCGGGTGGACGAGGCGGTCGCCGAGGCGCTGGCCCAAGTGGACCTGGGGCTCCTCGTGGTGCCCGCGGAGCTGCGGGCGGTCGCGGGGGCACGCCGCGTGGCCTCGGCTGCGGGCATGGCGCTGCGGGACCTGCGGGTCGTCGCGGCGCGGGGTCCGGCACCCGGCGGGCTCGACCCCGAGGAGGTCGGGGGACTGCTCGGACTGCCGCTGGCCGGTGAAGTGCCCTGGGAGCCGGGGCTTGCGGCGGCGCAGGCCGCGGGATCGCCGCCGGGGGGCGCCGCACGCGGGCCGCTCGCACGGTTCTGCACCGCGTTCTGGAGCCGCCTGCCGGCCGACGCCGTGGGAGGGGGCGTATGAGCGCGGTGGTCGGGGCCCGGATGCTGGACGGAGTGCGGCAGTGGCTCGCGGAGAGCGGCACGGAGCCGACCCCCGCCCGGGTCGCCGAAGCGCTGCGGGCCCAGGGCCGGGTGCTCGGTGACACCGAGATCCTCGGCGCGGCGGCACAGCTGCGCTCCGAGTTGGTCGGGGCGGGCCCTCTGGAGCCGCTGCTCGCGGATGCCTCCGTGACCGACGTGCTGGTCTCCGCGCCCGACCGGGTCTGGGTGGACCGGGGCGGCGGCCTGGAGCTCACGGGCATCACGTTCCCGGACGCGGCCGCGCTGCGTCGGCTCGCGCAGCGCCTCGCGGCCGTGGCGGGCCGCCGCCTCGACGACGCGCGACCCTGGGTGGACGCACGCCTCCCGGACGGCACCCGCCTGCATGCGGTCCTGCCGCCGGTGGCGGTCGGCTCGACCTGCCTCTCCCTGCGGGTCGTGCGCCCCAGGGCCTTCACCCTCGCGGAGCTGGTCGAGGCGGGCACCATCCCGCCCGGCGGTGATCGGATCCTGCGGGCCCTGCTCGACGCCCGCCTGTCCTTCCTGATCAGCGGCGGCACCGGCACCGGAAAGACGACGCTGCTGAGCGCGCTGCTGGGCCTGGTGGGCCCGAGGGAGCGGATCGTGCTGGCCGAGGACTCCGCGGAGCTGAAGCCCGAGCACCCGCACGTGGTGCGTCTGGAGTCCAGGCCCGCGAACCAGGAGGGGGCTGGCCTGGTCGGCCTGGACGACCTGGTGCGCCAGGCCCTGCGGATGCGTCCGGACCGCCTGGTCGTGGGCGAGGTGCGGGGCGCGGAGGTGGTGCACCTGCTGGCCGCGCTGAACACGGGACACGAGGGAGGCTGCGGCACGGTCCATGCCAACGCCGCAGGGGACGTGCCCGCCCGCCTGGAGGCCCTGGGCACGACCGCGGGTCTCGACCGGGCAGCCCTGCACAGCCAGTTGGCGGCCGCCTTGTCGGTGGTGATCCATCTCGTACGCGACCGGACGGGCCGCCGCCGCATGGCGGAGGTGCACGTCCTGGAGCGAGCCGCCTCAGGCCTGGTGGTGACGGTACCGGCGCTGAGATGGGGCGAGCGGGCCTTCACCCAGGAGCAGGGCTGGAACCACCTGAACACCCTGCTCACGTCCGGAGACGGGGGCGAGGACCGATGATGACCACCGCCCTATGGACAGCGGGGACGGCGATGTGTGCCGGAAGCGCAGCCTGGCTGATGGCCCGACGGAACCACGAAGCCCACCGCTCACAAAAGCTCTTCGCACCTCACACACACCAGCCGCCCCGAGCCTCGCCCTGGCACAGGCTGATCGAAGCGATCCACGGCCGGTTGCGCCCTGAATGGTGGTGCCTGGTGGCCGGGTTGGCGGTGGCGCTGCTGGGGGAGTCCGTGGTGCCGCTCGTCGTGGGCGCGGCC
The DNA here is from genome assembly GCF_040609235.1 of Streptomyces sp. NPDC004732. Classification (NCBI taxonomy): domain Bacteria; kingdom Bacillati; phylum Actinomycetota; class Actinomycetes; order Kitasatosporales; family Streptomycetaceae; genus Streptomyces; species Streptomyces sp. NPDC004732. The sequence continues at coordinate 163,270 of NZ_JBEXJR010000015.1, read as the reverse complement.
GGGGTGCCGTTGGCGGCGCGGGTGCGGCGGGCCCGGGAGGCGCGCGGGGACCGGGAGCGGCGTGGCGACGCGGTGATCGCACTGTGCGGGGAGCTCGCGGGTGAGGTGCGGGCGGGACGTCAGCCCGGGGAGGCGCTGCGACTGACTCTCCGCGAGCCCGTCGACGCAGGTGTCGGCCCCGGAACCGCCCGGAGCGCGGTGCTGGCGGCGGCGCGGTTCGGAGGAGACGTGCCGGAGGCGCTGCGGGCGGCGGCCCAAGAGCCGGGTGCTGAGGGCTTGCGGGGGCTGGCGGCGTGCTGGCGCGTCGCGGTGGACCGAGGCGCGGGCCTGGCCGCGGGCCTGGAGCGACTGGAGGGCGCACTGCGCTCCGAGCGGGACCAACGCGCCGACCTGAGAGCCCAGTTGGCAGGCGCCCGGTCGACCGCCGTGATGCTGGCGGCCCTCCCCTTGCTGGGCCTGCTGATGGGCGGCGCGCTGGGCGCGGACCCGCTGCGCGTGCTGCTCCACACCGGCCCGGGACTGACATGCCTCGCGGCGGGCGGAGTCCTGGAGGGCGTCGGGGCGTGGTGGGCGCTGCGCATCATGCGCGGGGCGGAGGAGCGATGAACGTTGTCCACAGGCTGGGGGTGATCGTGTGGGTATCGGCGGCCCTGCTCTGGCTGGCACTGACGGCGCTGGCAGCCCGAAGGGAAAGAGCACAGCGACAGCGCGCAGAAAGCGCCCTGCCCACGACAAGGCCCCCAGCACACCACCCCAGAAAACCATGGCCGAACCGCCTCGGGGGCAAACGGGACTGGCTCCTGGCATCCGGCACGGCGAGCGCCACCTACGCACTGCTCACCGGCCTGCTCGGCGCGCTGACAGCGGCGGCCGTCGGATACCTGACCTGGCGCCACTTCCACCGGAAGCACGCGACCCCGCAAAGCCAGGAGCCCACGAACGAGTCAGCACGAGAAGCGGCAAGCCAACTCCCCCTGGCGGCAGATCTCCTGGCGGCCTGCATCGCATCCGGGGCGAGCCCCATGGCGGCGGCCCAGGCGGTAGGGGAGTCCTTGCGGGGCCCGATCGGCGCGCGCCTGTCACACGGGGCGGCAGAGGTACGCCTGGGCGGCGAATGCTCATACGCATGGCGCCAGTTGGGCGCGATCCAAGGCGCCGCACCCCTGGCCCGCCTCCTGGAGCGCGCGGGGGACTCCGGCGCGCCGACCGCGGACCCGGTGGCCCGCCTGGCCGCGGACGCGAGGGCGGAGCGCGCCAGAGCGGCGACGGCCGGAGCACGCCGAGCAGCGGTCCTGATGACGGCCCCGGTGGGTCTGTGCTTCCTACCGGCGTTCGTGGCGGTCGGGGTGCTGCCGGTGGTGATGGGTCTGGCAGAGGGCTTGCTGAGCACGGGCTGACGAAGAGCAAGGCAGAGCACGGGCCGGGACCGAGAAGAACCCAACAACGGAGGTAGCAATGCGGGGGCGAATGATGCGAGGGCTGCGCGGTCTGAGGCGACGGGCGAGTGCGCTGGACCGGGATGCAGGGATGGTCACGTCCGAGTACGCCATGGGCTTGATCGCGGCGGTGGGTTTCGCCGGCTTGCTCTACAAGGTGGTGACGAGCGGGCAGGTCAAGGCGGCGCTGCAGGCGCTGGTGGAGAAGGCACTCGATGTCCCGTTCTGAGGCAGAGCGAAAGCGACATCGCACCGGTCTCCAAACCCCCTTCTCAGACCGGGGTTTCGTGACGGCGGAGGCGGCCGCGGTGCTGCCAACACTAATGCTCTTCACCATGGCGCTGCTCTGGACGCTGCTGGCGGCGTCCGCGCAGATCCAGTGCGTGGACGCGGCCAGGGCCGGTGCGCGGGCGGCGGCCCGACAGGACCCGGACGACGCGGCCGCGGCTGCGGCACGGCAGGCAGCGCCGCGCGGGGCACACGTGTCCGTGCGGCGCGAGGGCGACCTGGTGCGGGTCGAGGTGGTGGCGGATGCGCCGGGCCCCGAGGTGCTGGGCCTGGGCCTGCGCCTGCGGTCCGAAGCGGTGGCGCTGGCCGAGGAGACGGTGGGGGTGGCCGTATGAGAGCCGCCGGGTGGCGAGGTGCGGGCCGCGATCGGGGGGCCGCCACGGTGTGGGTGGTCGTCGCGATGGCCGTACTCGGCGTGATCTGCGGCGCGGTGCTGGCGATGACTCAGGTCGTCGTGGCCCGGCACCGGGCGGGCGGCGCGGCGGACCTGGCGGCACTCGCGGCGGCGGACCGATGGCCGACGGGCTCCACGGAGGCGTGCGCGGGGGCTGTGCGGGTGGCTGAGGCGCAGGGGGCGCGGGTCCTGCGGTGCGCGGTGCGGGGCGAGCTCTCCGAGGTCACGGCCGCGTCCTCTGCGGGCCCCTTCACCGCGACGGTCAGCGCGCGGGCGGGCCCGGCAACGTCACGAGTGGCTCTGCGCCGTCCGGCAGAGGTAGGAGCCCAAGCCCGCCGCTTCGCGGCGGATGTGCCCCACCCACGACCGGGGCGCCCCCGCGCCGTCCGGCAGAGGTAGGAGCCCACCAAGCCCGCCGCTTCGCGGCGGATGTTCCCCACCCACCCACCCACCCGTTTGCCCCGCAACGTCCAGCGGGAGTAGGGGCCCGAGGTCGCCCCCCACCGGGCCGCAGCCGCGTACGAGACGGGAGGGGACGTGGGGGTATGTGCGCACGGAGCACCGAGCACACCCTGACGGCTAGAAGGTCTTCATGCGTGGCGTAGGGATAGCGAGTACGTACATACCCCCGCGGCCCCGCACCACCGGACCGCAGCAGGCGCAGACCCCCGCCAGACACCACCTACGCCCCCACCCCCGCATCCCGCAACAAAACCGAAAGGAGCCGCACAGCCCCCCGCTTGTGCAGGGGATCGTTGCCATTGCCGCACTTGGGGGACTGGATGCATGACGGGCATCCCGCCTCGCACTCGCAGGACGCGATCGCCTGGCGCGTGGCCGTCAGCCACTCCCGAGCCGTGTGGAAGGCCCGCTCGGCGAAGCCCGCCCCGCCGGGGTGGCCGTCGTACACGAAGACCGTGGGAAGGAGCGTGTCCGGGTGCAGCGGCACGGAGACGCCGCCGATGTCCCACCGGTCGCACGTGGCGAAGAGCGGAAGCATGCCGATGGACGCGTGTTCGGCGGCGTGCAGCGCACCGCCGAGGATCTCGGGATTGATGCGCGCGGCGTCGAGCTGGTCCTCGGTCACCGTCCACCACACCGCGCGCGTACGGAGCGTACGAGGAGGGAGGTCCAGCTTGGTCTCGCCGAGGACCTCGCCGGTGATGACTCGACGACGCAGGAAGGAGACGACTTGGTTGGTGACTTCGACGGAGCCGTAGCAGAGCCGCCCCGCGCCCCACGGAATCTCGGTGTCCGTCTCCAGGATGGAGATCGCAGTCGTGTCGCGCGCGGTCGTCGAGTAGGGCGGCGAGGCCTCCTCGACGAGGGCCACCGAGTCCTCCAGGTCGAGTTGGCGCACGAGATACGTGAGCCCCTGGTGGAGATGGACCGCGCCTTCGTGCACGGTCGTGTGCGCGGCGGACGCGTCGACCGTGCCGAGCAGTCGGCCCGTGCCCTCCTCGACGATCTGGACGGGCTTGCCGCCCTCGCCGCGGATGTCGGTGAGGTCGGCGGCCCGCTCCCGGCGGGTCCAGTGCCAGGACTTCGTGCGGCGGCGGAGCAGCTTGGCGGCTTCCAGCTGAGGGAGGAGGTCTTCGGTGGCGGGCCCGAAAAGAGCCAAGTCTTCCTCGACCAAGGGAAGTTCGGAGGCGGCGGCGCAGAGGTGGGGCGCGAGGACGTACGGGTTGTCGGGGTCGAGGACCGTGGATTCGACGGGCTGCTGGAACAGCGCTTCGGGGTGGTGGACGAGATACGTGTCCAGCGGATCGTCCCGGGCGACGAGGACGGCCAGCGCGCCCTGCGCCGACCGCCCGGCCCGTCCGGCCTGCTGCCAGAGCGAGGCCCGCGTCCCCGGGTAACCGGCGATGACGACCGCGTCCAACCCCGAGACGTCCACGCCGAGTTCGAGGGCGGTGGTGGCGGCGAGGCCGAGGAGTTCGCCGGAGTGCAGGGCGCGCTCCAGGGCGCGGCGCTCCTCCGGGAGGTAGCCGCCGCGATAGGCGGCGACGCGGCGGGGGAGGGAGCGGTCGACCTCGGCGAGGCGTTCCTGGGCGATCACGGCGATCAGTTCGGCGCCGCGCCGGGAGCGTACGAAGGCGACCGAGCGGACTCCTTGGACGGTGAGATCGGTGAGGAGGTCGGCGGTCTCGGCGGTGGCTGTGCGGCGGACCGGGGCGCCCTTCTCGCCGTGGAGTTCGGTGAGCGGGGGTTCCCAGAGGGCGAAGACGAGGTCGCCGCGGGGTGAGGCGTCGTCGGCGACCTCCTTCACGGGGAGGCCGGTGAGACGCTCCGCGGACGCCGCGGGATCGGCGCAGGTGGCGGAGGCGAGGAGGAAGACGGGCTCGGAGCCGTAGCGGGCGCAGAGGCGGCGCAGGCGGCGCAGGACCTGGGCGACGTGGGAGCCGAAAACGCCGCGGTAGGTGTGGCATTCGTCGATGACGACGTAGCGCAGGGAGCGCAGGAAGGAGGACCAGCGCGGGTGGGAGGGGAGTATTCCGCGGTGCAGCATGTCGGGGTTGGTCAGGACGTAATTGGCGTACTGCCGGACCCACTCGCGTTCCTCGAAGGGGGTGTCGCCGTCGTAGACGGCGGGGCGCACCGCGTTGCCGAGTGGGGCCGCGAGCTCGCGGACGGCACGGCGCTGGTCGGCGGCGAGGGCCTTCGTGGGGGCGAGGTACAGGGCGGTGGTGCCGCGGCCGTTGGGCGCTTCTGAGCCGTCCAGGAGGGCGGAGAGGACCGGGGTGAGGTAGGCCAGGGACTTGCCGGATGCGGTGCCGGTGGCGACGACCACGGACTCCCCGTCCAGGGCGTGCTCGGCGGCCAGCGCCTGATGGGCCCAGGGGTGCTCGATGCCCGCGGCCTGGACGGCGGATATGACCTCGGATCGGATGCGGTCGGGCCAGACTGCATACCGGGCCTCACGTGGGGGCAGGTGCTCCGTATGAGTGACGCGCGATGCACGGCTCGGCCCCGCGGTGAGCCGGTCAAGAACGGTCCGCGGGGACGTGCGTGCCGGGGCGCCCGAAGAGGGTCCTCCGGGAGGAGAAATTTTGGCCATCGGCACCGAGTGTGTCACTGGCGGGATGGACAATGGTCCGAAGGCGTCGTGCACGCCTGCCGGTAAGTGATTGAATGCCATCGCGGCTGGCGATCCGTCCTGGGGGCTCTGCCGAGGTGTCCCGAGGGATGACCGCTCGATAGCAAGGTGCTGGAGGATCCGTGGACCTGTCCCTGTCGACCCGTACCGTCGGCGATCGTACGGTCGTCGAGGTCGGTGGCGAAATCGATGTTTATACCGCGCCCAAGCTGCGCGAGCAGTTGGTCGAGCTGGTGAACGACGGCAGTTTTCATCTTGTCGTCGACATGGAGGGCGTGGACTTCCTCGACTCCACCGGGCTCGGCGTGCTGGTCGGCGGCCTGAAGCGGGTGCGTGCCCATGAGGGCTCGCTGCGCCTGGTCTGCAACCAGGAGCGCATTCTCAAGATCTTCCGTATCACCGGCCTGACCAAGGTGTTCCCCATTCACACCTCGGTCGAGGAAGCGGTCGCTGCCACCGACTGAGTGGCCAACGGCTGGATGTCGACCGACTGAGCGGCCACCGACTCCGGGTCGCCACCGATCAGGTGGCGGCCGTGCGTCGGCCGACCGGCAGCCGGACCTCCCGGGCTCCGTGCCCGGGACGGCAGTACAGCAGGGGACCGGGCCTGCGGCCCGGCCCCCTGACAGCACGTGCGTTTGTCGAGGGGGATGCATGGCCACCGTTGAGCTCCGCTTCAGCGCGCTGCCCGAGCACGTCAGGACCGCCCGTCTGGTGGCGGCCGCGGTGGCGCGCAGGGCCGGGGTGGACGAGGCCGTTCTCGACGAGGTCAGGCTCGCGGTCGGCGAGGCCTGCACGCGCGCCGTCGGGCTGCATCAGAGCAACGGAGTGACGGCGCCGGTGCGGGTGGCGCTGATCGAGGACGAGAAGCAGTTCTCCATCGAGGTCGGCGACGAGGCCCCCCGTGTGGCGCCCGGTGACCGGGCGCCCGGCTCACGTCTCGACGACGGTGAAGAGGCGGAGGCCGAGGGCGAGGACGAGATGGGCCTCGCGGTCATCAGCGGCCTCGTGGACGACGTGGAGGTCACGGCAGGCGAGGCCGGCGGCCTGATCCGCATGAGCTGGCCGACGACGCCGGCGCCCCTCGTGCCCTGAAGCTCCGCCCCGCTCCACGACTCACCGCCTCACGGCTCCCGCCGCACAGCACCTCGCTCTGCGGCATCCCGCCCCGTCCCGTGGCGTCCCGCTTCCCGTTCCAGGACTTCCCGTTCCGCGACTTCGCGCCCCGCGGCTCCGGCCCCGACGTGTCCCGTTCCGTCCCGGCCCACCCTCCGGCGTACGCCCTTCGGCGCTGCCCGCCCCGCCGCCCCGACAGGCCCCGTCACCACCGCGGTGAACTGGGCCTTTTCTTTTTCTGATCATTTATGGACCTAGATCGACGATCTGCCGTCAACGGTTTTGAGGCATTACCGCTTTCGGGGCCAATCCCTGCGCGCGATCATTTGCTGGGAAGCAATCTCAGGTCAATTCCGTTTGTGGCGCTCTGTTTTGATCAGGTTCCGCTCCCTACAATCCGTCCACATCTTGAGCTCAGCCCCAGCGTCAAGGAGGACGAATGGCGGGGCTTTCTACCCCTCATCAGTTTGACCATCCCTCAACCTTCGCAGCCGCAGTCCTGACAGACGACAACCGTCTCATCGTGATGGTGATCGCGGCCGTCGCGCTCGCGGCGCTCGTCGTCGCAGGTGTGCTCGTACGACAAGTACTCGCGGCAGGCGAGGGCACCGACAGCATGAAGAAGATCGCGGCAGCGGTCCAGGAAGGCGCGAATGCCTATCTGGGTCGGCAGATGCGCACTCTCGGCGCATTCGCCGTCGTGGTGTTCTTCCTGCTCATGCTGCTGCCCGCGGACGACTGGAATCAGCGCGCCGGAAGATCGATCTTCTTCTTGATCGGAGCGGCGTTCTCGGCGACCACCGGCTATATCGGTATGTGGCTCGCCGTACGCAGCAATGTGCGCGTCGCAGCCGCCGCCCGAGAGGCCACTCCGGCAGAAGGTGAACCCGAAAAGGATCTCACCGATGTCTCGCACAAGGCCATGAAGATCGCTTTCCGCACGGGCGGCGTCGTCGGCATGTTCACGGTGGGGCTCGGTCTTCTGGGCGCCTCCTGTGTGGTGCTCGTCTACGCGGCCGACGCGCCGAAGGTGCTCGAAGGCTTCGGCCTCGGCGCCGCGCTGATCGCGATGTTCATGCGTGTCGGCGGCGGCATCTTCACCAAGGCCGCCGACGTCGGCGCCGACCTGGTCGGCAAGGTCGAGCAGGGCATTCCGGAGGACGATCCGCGCAATGCCGCGACCATCGCCGACAACGTGGGCGACAACGTCGGCGACTGCGCCGGTATGGCCGCCGACCTCTTCGAGTCGTATGCCGTGACGCTCGTCGCCGCGCTGATCCTCGGCAAGGTGGCGTTCGGTGACTCCGGGCTCGCCTTCCCGCTGCTCGTTCCGGCCATCGGCGTCGTGACGGCGATGATCGGCATCTTCGCGGTGGCGCCCCGGCGCTCCGACCGCAGCGGGATGAGCGCCATCAACCGCGGATTCTTCATCTCCGCGGTCATCTCGCTCGCCCTCGTGGCCGTGGCGGTCTTCGTCTACCTGCCGTCCACGTACGCCGACCTGGACGGTGTCACGGACGCGGCGATCAAGGGCCACGACGGCGATCCGCGGATCCTCGCGCTCGTCGCCGTAGCCATCGGCATCGTGATGGCCGCGCTGATCCAGCAGCTCACCGGCTACTTCACCGAGACCAACCGGCGTCCCGTGCGGGACATCGGCAAGACCTCGCTCACCGGCCCGGCCACCGTCGTCCTCGCCGGTATCTCCATCGGTCTGGAATCGGCCGTCTACACCGCGCTGCTGATCGGGCTCGGCGTGTACGGGGCGTTCCTGCTCGGCGGCACGTCGATCATGCTCGCCCTCTTCGCGGTGGCGCTCGCCGGTACCGGCCTGCTCACCACGGTCGGCGTCATCGTCGCCATGGACACCTTCGGTCCCGTCTCCGACAACGCGCAGGGCATCGCCGAGATGTCCGGTGACGTCGAGGGCGCGGGCGCGCAGGTGCTCACCGACCTGGACGCCGTCGGCAACACCACCAAGGCCATCACCAAGGGCATCGCCATCGCGACCGCGGTCCTCGCGGCGTCGGCGCTCTTCGGGTCGTATCGCGACGCCATCGCGACCGCGGCCAAGGACGTCGGCGAGAAGATGGGCGACGGCGCCCCGATGAATCTCGTGATGGACATCTCGCAGCCCAACAACCTGGTGGGCCTGATCCTCGGCGCCGCGGTCGTCTTCCTCTTCTCGGGGCTTGCGATCAACGCGGTGTCGCGGTCGGCGGGCGCCGTGGTCTACGAGGTGCGGCGGCAGTTCCGCGAGCACCCCGGGATCATGGACTACAGCGAGGAACCGGAGTACGGACGCGTCGTCGACATCTGCACCAAGGACGCGCTGCGCGAGCTGGCCACACCGGGTCTGCTCGCCGTGCTCACGCCGATCGCGGTCGGCTTCTCGCTCGGCGTCGGCGCGCTCGGCTCGTTCCTGGCGGGCGCGATCGGCACGGGCACGCTCATGGCGGTCTTCCTCGCCAACTCCGGTGGTGCCTGGGACAACGCCAAGAAGCTCGTCGAGGACGGGCACCACGGCGGCAAGGGCAGCGAGGCGCATGCCGCGACCGTCATCGGTGACACGGTCGGCGACCCGTTCAAGGACACCGCGGGTCCCGCGATCAACCCCCTGCTGAAGGTGATGAACCTGGTGGCGCTGCTCATTGCGCCCGCGGTCGTCAAGTTCAGCTATGGGGACGACGCCAGTGTCGGAATGCGGGTGCTGATCGCGGCGCTCTCCATGGCGGTCATCATCGGCGCGGTCTACGTCTCCAAGCGGCGCGGCATCGCCGTCGGGGACGAGGGCAACTCCGAGCGGGTGGCCAAACCGGCCGACCCGGCGGTGGTCTCGTGACCGGCCCCCGATGACCGGGTGGCCGGGTGACCGGTTGACCCGGTGATTCGGTTACTCCGAGTCGGGCTCTGCCCAACACGCGGGCGGGCGGCGCTTTTTGATGCGCCGTCCGCCCGTCGGCGCGTGCGGGGCGAGCCGTGAGCCTTATCTCGCGCTCCTCACCCTTACGCCGCTTGGTGCAAATGGCTGCAATAGGGGATGTACCAGGCCCCCGGCATGCGGATGTAGCCCAGTTGGCGTGTAAGTTCCGGGGCCGAGAGCCATGGAAGGGACCAATCCGGTGAACAAGAAGCTTGCAGCCGCACTGTCCGGCGGTGCGGTACTGGTACTCGCTTTGTCTGGGTGCAGTGACGACGGCAACAAGAAGCTGGACGACTGGGCCAAGAAGGTCTGTGACTCGGTGCAGCCGCAGTCGAAGAAGATCGCGGACGCCAACACCGCGATCCAGAAGGAGACCTCTGACAACAGCGCGCCGGCCGACGTCCAGAAGACCGACTCCAAGGCGTTCCAGGACATGTCCGACGCCTACAAGTCGATGGGCGACGCCGTGAAGAACGCGGGCGCGCCCCCGGTCGACGACGGCAAGAAGAAGACGGACGACGCCGTCAAGGAACTGAACGCCATCTCCAAGTCGTACGGCGACCTGAAGAAGCAGGTCGACGGCCTGGACACCAAGAACCAGGCGGACTTCGCCGACGGCCTCAAGGACGTCGCGGGCGACCTGGACAAGCTGAGCAAGAGCGGCAGCGAGGCGCTGGAGAAGCTCCAGGAGGGGGAGGTCGGCAAGGCGATGCGCAAGCAGGACAGCTGCAAGAGCGCGTCCGCCACGCCCTCCGCCAAGAGCTGATCCCGGGCTGATCCCGAGCTGACCCCGGGCTGATCCCGGGCTGATCCCGAGCTCACTCCGGGGCGACTGCGAGCCGACTCCTTCGGCCGCACGTTCCCGATGCTCCGATGCTCCCGATGCCCTCGGCACCCAGGCGGTGCCGAGGGCATCGGCGTGCCCGGCGGGCCACAATGGAGGGGTGAGTAACGCCAGCCTTCCCCTGCCCTCGTCCGACCGCGCCGATGCCGCCGCCGCCCTGCGCGACGCGCTGCTCGCCGCCGACTTCACCGCCGACGGGCTGCTCGACCTGCTCGGCGCCCCCGCCTACACCGCGCTCGCACGCAGTGAGACCGTGCCCGCGCTGCGGGCCACGCGCGGGGACGGGGCCCTCCCGGCGCTAGTACGCCTCTTCCTGCTGCAGGAATCGGTGCCCCACGCGCGCGTGGCGGACGTTCTGCCCGTCGACGTACTCCTGGAGAGCGACTGGCTGGCTGAGCGGGACGGCGAGCTGTGGGCGACGGTGGACGTGCGCCCGTACGGCGGACCGAGTGGTGAGGACTGGTTCATCGTCTCCGACCTGGGCTGCGCGGTCGGCGGCGCGGGCGGCATCGGCAAGCACGAGGAAGGCGTCGTCCTCGGGGTGGGCGGCGCGTCCACCACCTTGGCGGGCATCACGGTGCGCGGGCCCGTCGCGAGCGCCCTCGACCTGGGCACCGGCTCCGGCATCCAGGCCCTGCACGCCGCGCAGCACGCCACGCGCGTGACCGCGACCGACCTCAACCCCCGTGCCCTGCGGTTCACCCGGCTCACCCTGGCCCTGTCCGGCGCCCCGGAGGCGGACCTGCGGGAGGGCTCGCTCTTCGAACCGGTGGCGGACGAGACGTACGACCTGATCGTGTCCAATCCGCCCTTCGTGATCTCGCCGGGGGCCCGCCTCACGTACCGGGACGGCGGCATGGGCGGGGACGATCTGTGCCGGTCGATCGTTCAGGAGGCGGGGGAGCGGTTGAACGAAGGGGGTTACGCGCACTTCCTGGCCAACTGGCAGCACGTGGAGGGCGAGGAGTGGCAGGACCGGCTGCGGTCCTGGGTGCCGCGCGACTGCGACGCCTGGATCGTGCAGCGCGAGGTGCAGGACATCACGCAGTACGCCGAGCTGTGGCTGCGGGACGCGGGGGACCACCGCACGGACTCCGCGGAGTACGCCGCGCGGTACGACGCATGGCTGGACGAGTTCGAGGCGCGGGGCACGCGGGCCGTCGGATTCGGCTGGATCACGCTCAGGAAGACGGCCGCCGCCGAGCCTTCCGTCACCGTCGAGGAGTGGCCGCACCCCGTCGAGCAGCCGCTCGGCGACACGGTGCGGGAGTTCTTCGAGCGGCAGGAGTACCTGCGTGCGCACGACGACGCCGCGCTGCTCGCCGCGCACTTCAAGCTCGCCGACGAGGTCGTGCAGGAGCAGGTCGGGCTGCCGGGCGCCGAGGACCCGGAGCACGTCGTGCTGCGCCAGCACCGCGGGATGCGGCGGGCCACCAAGGTGGACACGGTGGGCGCCGGGTTCGCTGGTGTCTGTGATGGCTCGCTGAGCGCCGGACGGATCCTGGACGCCATCGCGCAACTGGTCGGGGAGGACCCGGTGTTGTTGCGGGACCGGACGCCCGCGCAGATCAGGCTCCTCGTGCAGCAGGGCTTTCTGCTTCCTGCGGGGACGTAACCGCTCTGCGCATCGCGCCCGATCGAAGCGCGATCGAAGCGCGATCGAAGCCCGATCGAAGGCCGATCGAAGAGGGAGAATCGGCCAACTTCCCGCCCGCACCGGGCATTTCGGATGCGACGCGGGCGGGCCGCCCGCCGTTCATCCCGATTTCGTACTCCCGATTCCCGTGCGTGTCAGCCTCCCGGCAGGGCAACTCGGCACGGGGAGGCAAGACCATGGAGAGCGGACCAGCGATCTTCGCCGGAACGGTGTTCGCACTGTTCGGCGCCGGACTGCTGATGTGGACCGGTGCGCGTGTCGCGCACCGCTCGCCGGTCGCCCAGGGTGTGAACCCCATCGCATCGGCGACGTTCGCGACGCTCGCGGGATCGGGCGCGCTGCTGCTCGGAGTGTGGTGCTTCACGCGGCTGTGAGACGGCTCGGGCGACACGGCGGAGCATTTGCTTCCGGTTGATCGGACACGCGTGGCACGGCCGCGGGACACCCGCGCCCAGGCAGGGCGGACCCCCTCTCCGAGGCCCTGCGGCCACCCGCTTCCCAGTGATCGCACAGGTGGCGCGCGGGCCCCGGCCACGCAGGGCGGCGAAACAGCGGGTCGCCACTCCGGGCGGCAGGAATGGCGGTAGTCGGGTTACCGTTCGAGTGGCCGTTGCGGGCTTTTCCCGTTTGACACGGGGGCGGGATGTACCGTCACACTCCGCAGCGACAGCGCAACGCAAGCCATGCGGGCACTGTCACCGCACAGCCACGAGCATTGCCACCGTGCAATGCGACTGGGCGGTGCCACGCGGCAGTGCGACCGATGCACTGCTGCCGCGCACTGCCACCGAGCGTCGACCGGAGAGAAGAGCGAAGTTGTCCCCGACCAGCGAGACCGCACAGGGCGGCCGCCGACTCGTCATCGTCGAGTCGCCTGCCAAGGCGAAGACGATCAAGAGCTACCTCGGCCCCGGCTACGTAGTCGAGGCCAGCGTCGGGCACATCCGTGACCTTCCCAACGGCGCCGCGGAGGTGCCCGACAAGTACACCGGCGAGGTGCGCCGCCTCGGCGTGGACGTCGACAACGACTTCGAACCGATCTACGTCGTCAACGCCGACAAGAAGTCGCAGGTCAAGAAGCTCAAGGACCTCCTCAAGGAGTCCGACGAACTCTTCCTCGCCACCGATGAGGACCGCGAGGGCGAAGCCATCGCGTGGCACCTCCTCGAGGTACTGAAGCCCAAGGTCCCCGTCCACCGGATGGTCTTCCACGAGATCACCAAGGACGCGATCCGCAGCGCCGTCGCCAACCCGCGCGAGCTCAACAAGCGCATGGTCGACGCGCAGGAGACCCGCCGCATCCTCGACCGTCTCTACGGCTACGAGGTCTCGCCGGTCCTGTGGAAGAAGGTCATGCCGCGCCTGTCGGCAGGCCGTGTGCAGTCCGTGGCCACCCGCCTCGTCGTCGAGCGCGAGCGCGAGCGCATCGCCTTCCGCTCCGCCGAGTACTGGGACCTGACCGGCACCTTCGGCACCGGCCGCGCCGGTGACGCCTCCGACCCCTCGCAGCTCGTCGCCCGCCTCACCACGGTCGACGGCAAGCGCGTCGCACAGGGCCGCGACTTCAACTCCGTCGGACAGCTCAAATCCGACACGCTCCACCTGGACGAGGCGAACGCCCGCGCGCTGGCCGCCGCCCTCCAGGACACGGCCTTCTCCGTACGCTCCGTCGAGTCCAAGCCCTACCGCCGCTCGCCGTACGCCCCGTTCCGTACGACGACGATGCAGCAGGAGGCCTCGCGCAAGCTGGGCTTCGGCGCGAAGGCCACCATGCAGGTGGCCCAGAAGCTGTACGAGAACGGCTTCATCACCTATATGCGTACGGACTCCACGACCCTGTCGGACACGGCGGTCACCGCCGCCCGTGCGCAGGTCACGCAGCTCTACGGCAGCGACTACCTGCCGGACAAGCCGCGCACGTACGCCGGGAAGGTCAAGAACGCGCAGGAGGCGCACGAGGCGATCCGCCCGTCAGGGGATCGTTTCCGCACGCCCGCCGAGACCGGCCTGACCGGTGACCAGTTCCGGCTCTACGAACTGATCTGGAAGCGGACCGTCGCCTCCCAGATGAAGGACGCGACGGGCAACTCCGTCACGGTCAAGATCGGTGGCCGCGCCGCCGACGGCCGCGACGCCGAGTTCAGCGCGTCCGGCAAGACCATCACCTTCCACGGCTTCCTCAAGGCGTACGTCGAGGGCGCCGACGACCCGAACGCCGAGCTGGACGACCGCGAGCGCAGGCTCCCGCAGGTCAACGAGGGCGACGCGCTCTCCGCCGAGGAGATCTCGGTCGACGGCCACGCGACGAAGCCCCCGGCCCGCTACACCGAGGCCAGCCTCGTCAAGGAGCTCGAAGAGCGCGAGATCGGCCGCCCGTCGACGTACGCGTCGATCCTCGGCACGATCCTCGACCGCGGCTACGTCTTCAAGAAGGGGACGGCACTCGTGCCCTCCTTCCTGAGCTTCGCCGTCGTCAACCTGCTCGAGAAGCACTTCGGGCGCCTCGTCGACTACGACTTCACCGCCAAGATGGAGGACGACCTCGACCGCATCGCGCGGGGCGAGGCCCAGGCGGTGCCGTGGCTGCGGCGCTTCTACTTCGGCGAGGGCGAGGGCTCCGGCGGCGCCGCCGACGCGGGCAACGGCGACGGCGACCACCTCGGCGGACTCAAGGAGCTCGTCACCGACCTCGGTGCGATCGACGCCCGCGAGGTGTCGTCCTTCCCGGTCGGCAACGACGTCGTGCTGCGCGTCGGCCGCTACGGCCCCTACATCGAGCGCGGCGAGCGGGACTCCGAGAACCACCAGCGCGCCGACGTCCCCGACGACCTGGCGCCCGACGAGCTGACCGTCGAGTACGCGGAGGAGCTGCTCGCCAAGCCGAGCGGCGACTTCGAGCTCGGCGCGGACCCGCACAGCGGCAACCAGATCGTCGCCAAGGACGGCCGCTACGGCCCGTACGTCACCGAGGTGCTCCCCGAGGGCACCCCGAAGACCGGCAAGAACGCGGTCAAGCCGCGCACGGCCTCCCTCTTCAAGTCCATGTCGCTCGACACGGTCACCCTTGAGGACGCCCTCAAGCTGATGTCCCTGCCGCGCGTGGTCGGTGCCGACGCGGAAGGCGTCGAGATCACCGCGCAGAACGGGCGGTACGGGCCGTATCTCAAGAAGGGCACCGACTCGCGCTCCATCGACGCCGAGGAGCAGCTCTTCACCATCACGCTGGACGAGGCCCTGGAGATCTACTCCAAGCCGAAGCAGCGTGGCCGCGCCGCCGCCAAGCCGCCCCTGAAGGAGCTCGGCGAGGACCCGGTCAGCAAGAAGCCGGTCGTCGTGAAGGACGGCCGCTTCGGGGCGTACGTCACGGACGGCGAGACGAACGCGACGCTGCGGGCGGCCGACTCCGTCGAGGACATCACCCCGGAGCGGGGTTACGAGCTCCTCGCGGAGAAGCGGGCCAAGGGCCCGGCCAAGAAGACGGCGAAGAAGGCACCCGCCAAGAAGGCGCCTGCCAAGAAGACCGCCGCCAAGAAGACGGCGGCCAAGAAGACCACTGCCGCGAAGAAGACCACCGCAAAGAAGACTGCCGCCAAGAAGACGGCCGCTTCCAAGGGTGCTGCTTCGGAGGAGTGACCCTTCAGAGAAGTGACCCTTCAGAGAAGTGGCGCTTCTGAAGAGTGATGTTCCCGTGCCGGGTGTCCTGATTTGGGCGCCCGGCACAGTGGATTCCGCGCATCTCGCCCGTCACGGGACCTGACGGTCGTTTGTTCGGGTGGCTCCGCGGGGAGCGGGTCCGTCCAGATAGGCTGGACGGATGACGCGTGCCGAGCAGCCAACGGCCGGAAACCCGGCCCCCGACGACGCCCTGGTCGCAGATTCCCGAGAGCGTGCCGTCCGCGCCTTGCTGCGCGTACCCCAGCTGAAGAGGCTGTGGAGCGCCCAGCTCGTCGACAGTGTCGGCGACGCGCTCGCGCTGCTCGTCCTGGTGATTCTCGCGCTCCAGTCGGCCATCGCCGAAGGCGCCTTCGGCGGCGGCTACCGCGGCGTCGCCTTCGCCGTGACCGCCGTCTTCGGAGCACGCGTTCTCGCGACGCTGCTCTTCGGAGCGGTGCTGCTGGGCCCGCTCACCTCGCTCACCTCTCCGGACGGCCCGCTCGACCGGCGCTGGACCATGATCGGCGCCGACGGAGTGCGGGCCGCGCTGCTCGTCGTCGCCCCGCTGTGGATCGACTGGACCCCGGACAACGCCCTCGCGGTGATCCTGGTGACGTCGTTCGTCATCGGCGTCGCCGAACGCTTCTGGACGGTCGCCAAGGAGAGCGCGGCGCCCGCGCTGCTGCCCGCACCGCCCCTGGAGGGCGCGACGGTACGGCCGCTGCCGGACCACATGGACGCACTGCGGCGCCTGTCCCTGCGTACGGGATTCCTGGCGCTGCCCATCGCGGCCGCGACCCTCGTCGGCATCACCCTCATCGGCAACCTCCTGGGCGCGGGCCTCGACTGGTTCGAGCTGCACCAGGCCGGGCTCGCCTCCTTCGTGGCGGCCGGGCTCTTCGCCGCTGCGCTGTCGATCGTCTACTTCCTCGAACTTCCCGGTACGCAGACGCCCCGCGCGCGCAGCCCGCTCGAGGGGCTGCGCAGGCCGCGTACCGGCACCGGCACCGACAAGGGCCGCACCGGCGCGATCCCGCTGTTCGTCGCGGCCTGCGCCGCCGTCGCGGGGGCCGTCGCGGCCGCCGTCGCCGTCGCCGTGCTGCACGCCAAGGACCTGGGCGGCGGACCCGTCACGTACGGCCTGATCGTCCTCGCGCTGACCGGCGGCACCGCCATCGGCATCCGCACCGCGCCGTCCCTGCTGCCCACACTCTCGCGCCGCAGGCTGCTCGCCATCGCCATCGCCCTCACCGGCATCGCACTGCTCGCCGCGGGCCTCGTGCCCGACGTGACGACGGTGCTGCTGCTCCTGGCCCTCGCCGGGGTCTGCGCGGGCGTCGCCGCGAACATCGGCCACGCGCTGCTCGACCAGGAGGTCGAGGACTACCGCAGGGCCCGCACCACGGAGCACCTCCACGCGGTCGTACGTCTCTCCCTCGCGCTCGGCGCGCTGGTGGCCCCGGTGGTCGCCGCCGCGATCGGGCCGCACCGCATGGTCAACGGCAAGTTCGTCTTCGACCACGGCGGCGCCGCGTTCACGCTCATGCTGGTCGGCGCCCTGCTCCTGCCGGTGGCCGCGCTCGTCCTGGCCAAGGCCGACGACCGACAGGGCGTCCCGCTCCGGAACGACCTGCTGGACGCGCTGCGCGGCGGCGACGACCCGGTGCAGTCCGCCTGCGCCACCGGCTTCTTCATCGCCCTGGAGGGCGGCGACGGCGCAGGCAAGTCGACGCAGGCCGAGGCGCTCGCCGAGTGGATCCGCGCCAAGGGACACGAGGTCGTCGTCACGCGCGAGCCGGGGGCGACGCCCGTCGGCAAGCGGCTGCGGTCGATCCTCCTCGACGTCTCGTCGGCCGGTCTCTCGCACCGCTCCGAAGCACTCCTGTACGCCGCCGACCGCGCGGAGCACGTCGACACCGTCGTGCGCCCCGCCCTCGAACGCGGCGCCGTGGTCATCTCCGACCGCTACATCGACTCGTCCGTCGCCTACCAGGGCGCAGGACGTGACCTGTCGCCGACCGAGGTCGCCCGCATCAACCGCTGGGCGACCGGCGGCCTCGTACCGAACCTGACGTGCCTGCTCGACGTGTCGCCCGAGGCCGCCCGCGAGCGGTTCACGGAGGCGCCCGACCGACTGGAGTCGGAGCCCGCCGAGTTCCACGCGCGCGTGCGGTCCGGTTTCCTCACGCTCGCCGCCGCCGACCCGGGGCGGTACCTGATCGTCGACGCCGCCCAGGAGCCCGAGGCGGTCACGACCGTCATCCGGCACCGGCTCGACCTGGTGCTCCCGCTCTCCGAGGCCGAGGTGAAGGCGCAGGAGGAGGCCCGCAAGGCCGCCGAGGAGGAGGCGCGGCGCAAGGCCGAGGAAGAGGCCGCGCGCAAGGCCGAGGAGGAGCGTCTGGAGCGCGAGCGCCAGGAGCAGCTCGCCAAGCTCCGTGCCGAGGAGGAGGAGCGCAAGCAGCGCGAGCTGGAGGAGGCCCAGCGCCGCGAGGCCGAGCGCCAGGCCGAGGAGGCCAGGAAGCGTGCCGAGGAGGCACGGCGCAAGGCCGAGGAGGAGAAGGCGCGGCTGCTCGCCGAGGAGAAGGTGCGGGCGGCCGAGGAGGCGCGGCGCCGCCGGGAGGCCGAGGAAGAGGCGCGGCTGCGCGCCGAGGCGGAGGAGCGTCGGCTCGAGAAGCAGCGGAAGGCCGAGGAGGCGCTGCTGCGGGCCGAGGAGGCGCGACGGCTCGCGGCGGCTTCTGCGGCGGCGGCCACGGCGGTATCGAATCCGGTTCCGGCTCCCGAGCGGAAGGCTCCGGCTCCTGCACGGAAGGCCCTTGCTCCTGAGCGGAAGACACCGGCTGCGGAGCAGCAGACGGCGGCCCCCGAGCAGCAGGCCCAGGCTCCTGAGGACAAGGCGCCTGCCGCGCCGCCCGTGCCCGACAACGAGACCACCGTGCCCACGCCCGTGGTGAAGCTCCCCTCCGGAGCGGCCGACGAGACGGCCGTGCTCCCGGCCGTCGGTGCCGAGGGGCCCGGCGCGGAGGAGACCGCGGTGCTGCCGCAGCCGCCCGCTCCGGAAGGCGCCACGGACGAGACGGCCGTGCTGCCTGCCGTGGGGCAGGACAAGGTTCCGCCGGGCTACTTCCGGGACGAGCGGCCCGCGCCCCCGTCCGACGGCGGCAACGACAGGACCCGCGAGCTGCCCCAGGTCGACGAGCAGGGAGTGCCCCGGCGGTCCCCCTCCGACTGGGCCGAGGAGACGCCGCTCGACGACCTGCCGTCGCTGGCCGACGAACTGCTCGGGTCGCACGAGGACGAGAACGACAGGGACGACAGGAACGACGAAGGCGGCGGGCGGGGTCGTCGCGGCCGACGCGGGCGCTGAGGTTGCTCAGGTCGCTGAACACCGCGGCCGGGCCGGATTGTCAGAGGCGTCCTTCACAATGGGCAGTCCGGCAGAACAGCAGAGCGCAGCGTAAGGCGGTGACCCCATGAGCGTGTGGGACGACCTGGTGGGGCAGGAGCGGGTGAGCGAGCAGCTGGGCGCCGCCGCTCGGGACGCCGACGCGCTGGTGACCGCGGCCGCCACGGGCACGCCGCCTCCGGAGTCGTCGAAGATGACGCACGCCTGGCTGTTCACGGGCCCGCCCGGCTCCGGCCGGGCCACCGCCGCCCGCGCCTTCGCCGCCGCCCTGCAGTGCACGAGCCCGGACCGCGCGCTCGGCGGCGCCCCCGGCTGCGGCTTCTGCGACGGCTGCCACACCAGCCTCATCGGCACCCACGCCGACGTGGAAGTGGTGCGCACGGACATGCTCTCCATCGGCGTGAAGGAGACCCGCGAACTCGTCAGGCGCGCACAGCTCTCGCCCGCCGTCGGGCGGTGGCAGGTCATCGTCATGGAGGACGCCGACCGCCTCACCGAGGGCGCGGGGAACGTGCTCCTGAAGGCCGTCGAGGAACCCGCACCCCGCACGGTGTGGCTGCTCTGCGCGCCTTCCCTGGAGGACGTGCTGCCGACCATCCGCTCCCGCTGTCGGCACCTGACGCTGCGTACGCCTCCCGTGGCCGCGGTCGCCGACGTGCTCATCCGCAGGGACGGCATCGAGCCGGACGTCGCGGCGGCCGCGGCGCGCGCCACACAGGGGCACATCGACCGCGCCCGGCGGCTCGCGACCGACCCGCGCGCGCGTGAGCGCAGGGCCGCCGTCCTGAAGCTGCCGATGCGGGTGGCGGAGATCGGCGGCTGTCTGAAGGCCGCCCAGGAGCTCATCGACACGGCGACCGAGGACGCGAAGCAGGTCGCCGAGGAGGTCGACGTCAAGGAGACCGAGGAGCTCAAGGCGGCGCTCGGCGGGGGCCAGGGCGGTCGGATGCCGCGCGGCACGGCCGGTGCGATGAAGGAGCTCGAGGACAAGCAGAAGCGGCGCAGGACCCGTACGCAGCGCGACAGCCTCGACCTCGCGCTCACCGACCTGACCGCGCTCTACAGAGACGTGCTCGCCCTGCAGCTCGGCTCGCAGGTGGCCATCGCCAACACCGAGGTGCAGGACATGCTGCAGCGCCTGGCCCTGGGCGCCTCGCCCGAGGCCACGCTCCGCCGCATCGAGGCCATCAGCGCCTGCCGTACCGCCCTCGACCGCAATGTGGCGCCGCTGCTCGCGGTCGAGGCGATGACGGTGGCGCTGCGGGCGGGGTGAACGTCCGGGCTCTGAACGCCCGGGCTCTGAACATCCGGGCTCTGAACATCCGGGCTCTGAACATCCGGGCTCTGAACATCCGGGCTCTGGCCATGGGTTGACGAGTTCACTCTTACGAGCGCGTTGAGTGATCACTCGCTCGCGGAGGGTTACTCTCGCGTGATGGACATCAGCAGTCGCGGCCGCCGAGGCCGTCGCAGCCGTCGCACCCGCCGCACCCGTCATCTCCCTCTCCGTACGTGCGGCATCCTGCTCGTGACCGCCGGGCTGCTCATCTCCGGCTGTTCGTCGGGGAGTTCACCGGCGGACGCCTCGCCGGCCGCGCTCTCCCGCTCGACGCCCGCGGAGCTCGCCCCGTACTACGGGCAGAAGCTGAGCTGGCGCGACTGCGGTGCGCCCGGGTTCGAGTGCGCCTCGATGAAGGTCCCGCTCGACTACGCGAAGCCCGCGGCGGGCGACATCAAGCTGGCGGTCTCCCGCAAGCAGGCCACCAAGAAGAAGGGGCGGCTCGGCTCGCTCCTGGTCAACCCGGGCGGCCCCGGCGGCTCGGCGGTCGGCTACCTCCAGTCGTACGCGGCCCTCGGCTACCCCGCGGAGGTCCGCGCCCACTACGACATGGTGGCCGTCGACCCGCGCGGCGTGGCCCGCAGCGAGCCCGTGACCTGCCTCGACGGCAAGCAGATGGACGCGTACACGCAGACCGACGTCACCCCCGACGACCGGCGCGAGACCGACGACCTGCGCACCTCCTTCCAGACGTTCGCAACCGGCTGCAAGGAGCGGTCGGCGAAGGTCCTGCCCCACGTCTCCACGATCGAGGCGGCCCGCGACATGGACGTCCTGCGGGCGGTGCTCGGCGACGACAAGCTGTCGTACGTCGGCGCCTCGTACGGGACCTTCCTCGGCGCGACGTACGCGGAGCTGTACCCGGCGCGCGTGGGCCGCCTCGTCCTGGACGGGGCGATGGACCCGTCGCTGCCCGCGCGCCGCATGAACCGCGACCAGACCGCGGGCTTCGAGACGGCGTTCCGGTCCTTCGCGAAGGACTGCGTGGCGCGCGGCGGGGACTGCCCCCTGGGCGACGAGAGCCCCGAGGACGCGGGCAAGCGCCTCAAGGCCTTCTTCGGCGGCCTGGACCGGCAGCCGCTGCCCATCGGCGCCAGCGGCGGCAGGCGGCTCGGCGAGGCGCTCGCCACGACGGGCGTGATCGCCGCGATGTACGACGAGGCGGGCTGGCCCCAGCTGCGCGACGCGCTCACCTCGGCGATGAAGAACAAGGACGGCGCGGGCCTGCTCGCCCTCTCCGACGGCTACTACGAGCGGGACGGCGACGGAAAGTACGCGAACCTCATGTTCGCCAACGCGGCCGTGAACTGCCTCGACCTGCCGCCCGCCTTCGCCACCCCGGCCGAGGTCGAAAAGGGCGTCGCCGCGTTCAAGGAGGCCTCCCCGGTCTTCGGCGAAGGCCTCGCCTGGTCCTCGCTGAACTGCGCGTACTGGCCGGTGCGGGCCACGGGGAAGCCGCACCGCATCGAGGCGAAGGGCGCGGCACCGATCCTGGTCGCAGGCACGACCCGCGACCCGGCCACCCCCTACCCCTGGGCGAAGGCCCTGGCCTCCCAGCTCTCTTCCGGCCGCCTCCTCACCTACGAGGGCGACGGCCACACGGCGTACGGCCGCGGCAGCGAGTGCATCGACTCCACGATCAACGCGTACCTCCTGAAGGGCACGGTCCCGAAGGACGGAAAGCGCTGCTCATAGGCGTTCGAAGGGGGTGTACGGAGCACCCCCGAAAACTGTGTAGACTTGGCCGCGTTGCTGATCGCACCATGGTGCGCACGGCGCGCCGCCTTAGCTCAGATGGCCAGAGCAACGCACTCGTAATGCGTAGGTCTCGGGTTCGAATCCCGAAGGCGGCTCCACTGCAAACCCGGCTCAGACACAGTCTGAGCCGGGTTTCTTGTTCTGGTAGCCCGCGCCCAGTGTCGCTACTTGTCGAGCAGGCGAGCTGTGGCCTGGGAGATCCAGGTGCCCACTGCCTCGCGGAGTGGGGTATTGGTCGCGAGCGCCTCTTCGTGGGCGAGCCAGTGTTCGCGGACTGCTCGTACTGTGTCCTCCGCCACAGCGGCGAGATGGGCATCGCAGGCGCCGAACCGTCGGTCCAACGCGCCTTCAAGCCGTTTGAAGGCGGAGAGCCTCACGCTGCTGAAGCGTTTGCTGCCGCCGAACTTCAGCCCTAGGTCCTCCGGCTCGTCACCCGGCGCGTAGGGGGCTGTCGATACCAAGTCGTACACCGGGGACAGTGAGGGGGTGCGGCCGTCACGGTAGATGAGTGACCAGTTTTTTAGGTGCGCATCGCCGTTTCCGACGGCGACGGAGAACGCGATTCGGCGTGCGGCCTCGCGGAGAGAGTCAACGTCCTGCCCTCGGTACGAAATTGCCGCGACAGTCTCGAAGGTCGACAGGTATTTGTCTTGTGGGTATTTGTCTCGCACCTGCGCAAGATCCTCAATGTGGATCCGCGATCGGATGCCGTCTTCAGCACGATCGAATCGTCGTACGGCATAGGCCCATTCCTCGGAGTTCGGCCACATACGGTCAGGTAGCCCTTCGAGCTGATCGCGATGGAGCAGGCGTACTTCGGGGGTGTCGATCCCGACTGTCTTAGCGAGCGACATGATCGCAAATTCGTTGCGCGGTACGTCCGCATGCCTATAGTCGGGGAACTTGACCAGCCAGTCGCCGAGCTCTCCGGCAGCTGGCGTTGTCAGCCGGTCGCCATGGGCAAGCATGGAGAACTTCAGAGCCACTCCCGCCAGAGAGAACCGCCAAGGAGAGTCGGCTGCCCCTGCTGGCGACTGTTCTTTACCTGCGGTGTGGTCCTGCCACTCCCAACCGTCTTCAGGTCCTTCTGCCGGAAGAACTTGGACGGCTCCTGGCAAGTCGTGGCCGACCTGTGCCAGGAGTTCCATCTCTCGGTCGAGGGAGACTCCTCGGTCGTCGGCGATCCACTCGCGCAGAGGGCCCTCGGGTAGGAGATTGGAGAACCACTTGGGCAGCCTTAGTGCCGATGCGTATGGCGCTCTGAGGTTCTCCTCGAACCGCAGGCCGAGGACGAATCGCTGTGGGTCCTCCAGATAGCGTTCATTCATTACGAATCGGGTGTAGTCCCCCTTCTGGCACAGCGTTCCGACGCGTTGTCCGTGAAGGAGAACCGCATAGTAGGTCTCGGGGAGGGCGCCCATCGTCCGAGTAGTCCGTTTCGTTCGTTGGTGGCTCCCGAAGCGGTGGTCAGTACCCCTCGGGAGCGGAGGGGACATCGGTCTCTTCGACTTCGTCGAACTCATCGTCCAGATCCAACGCATCCAGTGAGGGAGTGTCCTCGTAGTTCCACTCGGCAGCACGCTGAATGAAATCGCCCAACTGTTTGCGGACGAGTTCTTGGCGCATGGCCAGAAAGGTGCCGCGATCCTGTTCCGCCAGCGCGGCGAGATCTCGGTCGAGTTGGTGCGAGGCGAGGACAGCGTCCCAGGATTCATCGTCGATCTCTAGTGGCTGCATGGCGAGTGCTGCTGGGAGCTCGGACACGGGATCCACACCAGTGGGCAGGAACAGACGATTAGCGGGCGACAGCCTAGCCCGCGCGTCACCGAACCGGGGATAGATCATTGGCGCGGCGTTTGCTGCGGTCCTGTCCTGCTCCAGCAGAGCATTGAGACTCTGCGCGTCCAGGACCTCTCCCGTCGTCAGTGAGCGGGGACTCAGAGACCACCAGGCGCTCAGGATGATTTTCGTTGTTGCTTCATTGGTGCGGAAGCGTTCAGCGCTGGGCAGTACCGGGTCCGCGTCAGAGATGGTGTCCAGCATGGCGTGGAGTGAGCCCTCCTCGTCCTCCGGCCGGATCTTCCCGCCGAGTGTGCGGCTGAACTGTGTGAAACTCCCCCTGAAGACCATGGGGCCGACGAGTGAGAGTCGCCAGTACAACCGCCGCAGCAATCGGAGATTGTTAGGGCGCGGATGAGGAAAGTGCGAAAAGAAGCGAGTAAGAGTCACGAGCAGGGCCCTATAGGGCAGCAGGGAGATGTGAGGCACCCCGGCCTCCCGGATCAGGAAGTCGACCGCCCGAACCAGCGCTTCCTCGCCCTGGGAGAACGCCGTGGGCTCGTCCTCATCGGGGAACTCTGATTGTGTACGGCGCCCCGTCAGCGAGAACTCCACGCGGATGTCTCGCATCGGGTCGGGGCCGCGCCGTGCCAATACCGACGCCAGGACAGTGCCGATATCGATGCTGCCGAAGCCGGTCCGAGCCGCGACGTTGTCCGAGATCTTGGCCAGCGTCAGACGCTCGTCAGCGCCCTTCTCCTCGCCTGAATACAGCGCGGAGAAGATCTCGCCTCGGTTTAGCTTGCGGCCGAAGTTGTTCATGCGGTCGAAGATGTCGGTTAGAACAGCTCTGTCGTCCTGCCGCACAAGGTAAGCGGGGACCTTGTACTGCCGCAGGGCAGTGGCAACCCGCTCGGCTTCGTCGAAGTACTCAGAAGCTGTCAGACCGTCTGTCCGGAACCAGGTGAGCAGCTTCTTTAGATCGAACAGGATGGGCAGTGCGATGTGGTGCGGTTCCGACGACTGCGGGCTTTCCACGAACTCTTTCGCGGCCAAGTCGTAGTACACGTTGAAGGGCTTGTACTGATGACCCTCAGGGCTCAGGGCGTTTGCCAGGCTCGTGAGACGCTGCTGACCATCCACGACCCACAAAGACTCATCGTGCGCGGGCGCCGTCAGCTGTAGCCGCCCCAACATGAAATCCTCCGACTGCTGCCTGCGCACCCACAACAGCAGGTTGCCGATGGGGTAGCCCTTGACGATGCTGTCGAACAGGCGTAGGACGTCCTGGCTCTGCCAACGAAAGTCGCGTTGAAAGTGAGGTACGCGGATCCGTCCGCTCCAGGCGAGCGGGATCAAATCTCCGAGTTCGTAAGTGGTGGCGGTAGGTTGTGCCTCAAGCCCTCCGGGGCTGGTCGTCATGGATGTCTCCAAGGGCATGTGGGGTGATCCAGATCGGCTGCGACCTGCGGCAAGGCGATTGTTTCACGCTCTGTCTCGGTCGATCTGCCGGATTTACAAGCCCACGGAACCCTGACAGCCGTGGCTTCTCAAATCCGTGCTCGAGGATTCCGTCGAGCGGAGGGCCGGACGAGGGGCGTGAGCACTGTGTGAGCGGACAGGCTGACATCCGCTGGAGCGGTCGTCAGACGGGGCCCGATAGGCCGCTGACACGCAGCAACGAGGATTCGATGGCAGCGCCTAACATGACCCGGGACGACCTTGTCAGCCCTCGTAATGCGTAGGTCTCGGGTTCGAATCCCGAAGGCGGCTCAACTGGAACCCCAGGTCAGATTCACTCTGACCTGGGGTTTTCTGTGTTCGGTCAGGCGATCGGCTCCGGGATGGGAGCGGGGCGCGTGAAGGACTCGTGGCAGTGGTGGATCAGTTGGCGCAGGGCCGGGTTGTCCGTGGTGGACCAGGCCAGGGACAGGACGGGCTCCGTGTGGATGTCCGCGATCCTGCGGGTGGTCAGGCGGGGGCGGTGCTGGGCCACCAGGGACTCGGAGAGGATGGCGACGCCCAGGCCGCGGATGGCCAGGTCGGCGATTGCGCTGGGGGCGCCTGCCTGGAACGCGATCTCCATGTGGACGCCCGCCGCGGCGCAGGCGTCGTCGAAGACTCTGCGTACCCCGGCGCCCGTCGGGAGGCTCACCACCGAGTGGCGGGCCAGGTCTTCGAGGGTCACCTCGGGCTTTTCGCAGAGCGGGTGGCCGACGGGCATCGCGGCTACCAGGGGCTCGCGGATGATCTCGTATGCCTCCAGGCCCGGTGGGGTGGAACCGGAGGTGCTGACCAGCGCTATGTCGGCGGTGCCCGCGCGCAGTCGTTCCAGGAGGCGGTCGGAGGTGTCTTCGAGGAGGGTGATCTCCACGCCGGGGTGCCGGTGGTGGAAGGCGGACAGTGCGTCGAAGAGCGGTGTGACCGTGCATGCCGTCACCATGCCGACCACGAGCCTGCCCCGGATCAGGCCGTTCACCTCGTCGACCGCCTGACGCACGGCGTCCACGGCGGCGAGGGCCGAGCGCGCGTGTCGCAGTGCGGCCACTCCGGCGGGGGTGAGTCGGGTGCTGCGGCCGGAGCGGTCGAACAGGGAAGTCCCGAGGTCGTGCTCCAACTGCCGGATCTGGGCGCTCACTCCGGACTGGCTGATGTGCACGCGCTCCGCGGCGCGAGTGAAGTTCTCCTCTTCGGCCACCGCGACGAAGTATTCGAGCTGCCTGAGTTCCATGGCTCGTGATTCTAGTAATCGGTGATGGTATTCGTTCGGCTTCTGGTCAAATTCCGCTTGAGGGGAGATGGAGGTTTGGCGGAGGGGGGTTGGGGTGTGAGTGGGGAGGTTGGCTGTCAAGCTAATTGGGGAATTTGGCTTGAAAGTGTGTGAGTGTGGCGGGCGTGGTCGCTGTCACAGTGGCCCCACGGGGTACCTGGGCGGTAATTTAAGTAAACAACTATTCCAGGTTCCGGCGTTGTCACGAGTTCCGTTTCTGCCCTGCGCGGCGCCCATTCTGCGCATTCCATGAAGCATGTTCTGAGCAAGCCGGTGGGAATTATTGATTCCGCTTCGCGGGGGCGACGGTTGCGTGTCGATGCAGACAGGCGAACTCTGAACAGGGGGCGACGGGTTCATGTATGCGAGCGAGTCGACGGAAGCATGGGAAGTCGAGGAAGTCGAGGAAGCCGAGGAAGCTGCTGGAGCCGTGGCAGCGGTGGCAGCGGAAAAGAAGCCTTGGGAAATACGGCCGCATTCACTGCCGGTCGAACGGATACCCGTCGACCTCTTGTGGTCGGCCGACTCACCGCGGCTGGTCGGTGAGAACGTCGACCACGTCCGGGTCCTGGCCGAGGCCGGATCCGACCTGCCGCCGATCCTCGTCCACCGGCCGACGATGCGCGTCATCGACGGTATGCACCGCCTGCGGGCGACCGTGCTGCGCGGTGAGCGGGAGATCGCCGTCCGGTTTCTCGACGGATACGAGCCGGACGTGTTCATCGTGGCCGTCCAGGCCAACACCACCCACGGGCTGCCCCTGACACGGGCCGACCGCAACGCCGCGGCCACCCGCATCATCCACTCCCACCCGCAGTGGTCGGACCGCATGATCGCCTCGTTCGCCGGTCTCTCGCCCAAGACGGTCGGGAGCATCCGGCGCAGGCTCGGCGACGATCTGCCCGCCGCGCCGGTGCGCATCGGGCGCGACGGCCGGACGCGGCCGGTCGACAGCAGCAGTGCACGTGCCGCCACCGGCGAGTTCATCCGGACCCACCCCGACGCGACGCTGCGGCAGATCGCCGGGGCCGCCGGAGTCTCCCGTTCCACCGCCCGTGACGTGCGCAGGAAGTTGGCGGAGGGGGATCAGGGGCTCGGGGTGGTGGCGCGGCCGCGGCTCGTTCCCTCGCCGCACCACCAGGACGCGCCCGACCTCACCGACCTCACAGCCGTCCCCGCCCTGGGAGCGGTGGGGGAGGGGGGAGGCGTGGGAACAGTGGAGTCTGTGGGGTCCGTGGGGTCCAGGGGGTCTGTGGGGGCCATGTCGGTGGGAGATGCGGCTGGGAGTGCGGTGGGTGCCGTGGCTCTGACGGCCCGGGTCGCCTCCGATTCCGCCGTTACATCGCCCGTCTCTGCGCGGCTCACCCCTGCGGACGCGGACCTGAGCGCCGCCGCCGACCTCATTCCGATCCTGAAGCGGGACCCCTCCATCCGCTTCACCGACTCCGGCCGTCTGCTGCTGCGGCTCCTCGACGCGGCCACGCTGCCCCCCGACGAGTGGAACCGGCTCATCGAGAGCGTTCCGGCCCACTGCGTCGACATGGTGGCGAACGTGGCGCGCGCCTGCGGAGAGGTCTGGCTCAACGTCGCACAGGAAGTGGACAGTCGTGCCGGACAGCGGTGACGCCGGGGGAAACCGGCGGTAGCCGGTCGTACCGGGGGCGACTTCAGTCTCGTACGACCGTCTTCGTGCGCATCAGGAAATCGGAGAGGTAGCCGTCGTGCGGCAGCCCGGGCCGCATCCAGTGGGTCGGGTGGTCGCCGACGTACAGGTTGGCGATGGACGGTTCCGCCAGGAGCCCGTCGAGCAGCGGTTCCTGGTGCGTCAGCGCGGTGAGCACCAGGCTGTCGCGCAGCGGAGCGATTCCGTCCGCCGGGCGCCAGGGCGCCACCCAGACGCAGGGGAAGGGGAGTTCGGCGCCCAGCTGAGGGGCGTCGGCGCGGTCGAGCTGGTGGACGGCCGGGCGCAGGACCGCGCTGCCGTCACCCAGCTCGTCCGCCACCGTGTCCGCGCCCAGCCAGGCCCGGGCCCCCGCGGCACGGCGCCCCACGTACTCCGCGAGCGCCCGGGCACCGGCGGCCGGTTGTACGGGCAGCACCGCCTTCGGGTGGTCCGGCGGGAGGCTGGGCAGCGCCGAGAACCGTTCGGCGAGCGCCTCGCACAGCGGCGTCGGGTCGCCCTCCACCAGGACGGCCGTCGTGTTCACGCAGCCCGTACCGCCGCGCCCGGCGACGGAGTCCACGATGGTGTCCAGGTGGTCGCGCCAGTCCACGTCGGCCGTCAGCAGGACCTTGGAGCGACCGGGGCCCTGGAGCAGGACGGTCGGGTCCGCGCCGTACTTGCGGACCACGTCCTCGCCGCCGTACACCAGGCCCAGATCGGCGCCCCGCAGCACGGCATCCGCGCCTGCGTGGTCCGTGGGCAGCAGCGTGATCTCGTCGTTCCCGAAGCCCGCGATGCGTAGCGCGGAGACGAGCCGGTGCGGCGTGAACGGCTCGCGGCGGGAGGGCCGGACCGCGACGCGGAAGCCCAGCGCGAGCGCCTCGGGCCACAGGCTGTGGGTGCCGGGGTGGTTGCCCGCCGCGTGCACGGCGAAGGTGTCGCCGCGCCGAGTGTGGACGGCGCGGCCGCTCCTGACCAGCGGGTCCCGCCAGTCGGTGACCGCGCCCGCGGGCCGTGCCTGGGCGATGCCGGTCGCGATGTCCCGGAGCCGTTCCGCGATCCGCTCGACGGCCGAGGTGACCTCCGTGAGCGGGACGCCGCCGACGCGGCTGACCAGGAGGCGGTACTCCGCCACGCTCAGCCCGGCGACGGTGCCGGTGGCGAACAGGTCGGCCGCGGCGGCGATCCTGCGTACCCGCTCAGCGGCCGGTGCGGGGGCCGCGCGGCGGAGCGCGGAGTGGGTGCGGCTGACGAACGGCGGGGGTACGAGGCTCAGTTCGGCTGCGGGGCGGCCGGTCACGTCCGTGACCACCTGGCGGTTCCTGGCGCGGAACCCGCCGCGCGGGCCGAGCGCGTCGAGCTGTACCAGCTCCTGCACCAGGTTGCCCGTAGTGCCGTCCTGGGCGCCCGTATTGCCGTCCTGGGCGGGCGTCATCGGGGTGGGGGGCGTCGGGGTGGGTGCCATTAGTACACGCCCTCCACCACGTCCTCGTTCTCGAACCTGCTGACCGGCGCGATGTCGGCCACGGAGTCGCCGGGGCCGCCGTCGAGCGGCTCGACCCGCGTGGCGAGGTCACGTTCGAGGTTGTTGGGGAGCAAGAACGACTTGCTGACGTGGCTGGCCACGACCCGGCCGCGCGCCCCGTACGGGACCGGCCTGAGCGTCTCGGGGTCGACGACCGAGAAGGTGACGTACGGGCTCAGCGTGTCGAAGACACAGGGGTCGTCGTCGCCGAGGCCGGGGCGTTCCCCGGCGAAGCCGAGGATCATCGTGCTGCCGTAGTTCCCGGAGAAGACGGTGTCGGGGAAGATCTCCGTCCGGTACACCTGGCGGGAGTCGGGGTCGAGCTGTGTGCCGCCCCAACGGATCGCCCTGACCTTCTCGTTGATGAGCTCCACGAGTTCGTCGCGGCGCGCGATCCGGTCCAGGATCGGCGGGGTGACGGTGAGGATGCCGATGTGCTGCGAGCGCAGTACGTCCGCCGCCTGGTCGACGACGTGCTCGGCGTAGTCGTCGGCCTCGCCGCCGCGGCCCCCGGATATCAGGCGCTTCACCCAGCGCGGGTCGAGGTCGATGGTGAATCCGTGCTTGCCGTGCGTGGTTGCCGAACCCCGGAAGAACTCACCGACGATGTGCGGGCCACTGGGAACGATTCCCAGCCAGTTTGCGCCCCGCGGGAAGCCGTGGGCGTCCAGTTGCTCGCCGGTCCAGTGGAGCAGCCGTCGGCGCCAGTCGCCGTGCAGGACGACTCGTTTGGGGGCGCCGGTGGTGCCGCCGCTCTCGAACACGCCGCGTACGTCCGGGTTTTCGCCGTAGCCGCGCGGGATCAGGTCCTCGGCGCGGACCGTGCGGAGTTCGGCGGCGACATTGGGGAAACGTACGAGGTCGGCCACCGAGGAGATGTCGGTCCGCGGGTCGAAGTCCAGGGACTTCGCGCGCTCAAGCCAGTAGGGGGAGCCGGTGTCGGGACCGAAGTGCCATTCCATCGCGGCCCTGATGTATTCGTCCGGGTCGGGCCGGACGCCGGGCGGGAGGTCGAGGATGTCCCAGGTATGCGACGTCATGTGGTTGTCGTTGTCCTTCCCGGCTTTTCGCCCGACATTTTCTCTTGTGAAAGAACCGTGGCATTGGAACCGGGGCCGTTCGGGGGTGTCAACACCGCCACGGGTGTCCCGGTGATGGCTGTTCCGGTGATAGCTGTTCCGGTGGACGCTGTCCCGGCGAAAGCCGGGCCCAGGGCCTGCAGCGACGCCAGGTCGTGCAGTCCCTCGACCGTGCCCTCCGCCTCGAAAGTGGCGCGTATGTCCGGGGGCCGCCCGATCAGCGCGAGGGCGGCGTTCGGGGGCAGCTCGTCCAGCGGTGGCCGCTCGTCCGTCTCCCAGAGCATCACCGCGCCCCACCGGTTCTGCTCCCGGTCCGCGAAGTAGATCTTCAGTCGCAGGCCGGGCACCTGGGTCCAGTGGTCGAGCGTGTGGTCGCGCAGATGTGCACGCATGGACTCGATGGTCTGCGGCGTGCCGTCCAGGTGCCACCAGGCGACGTCTACCCTCATGGCAGTGCTCGCAAGACGTGACTGATCGTGTGCGGTGCGTAACTGAACATGGGTGCCTCCGTCTTCGGTGTGAGAGGGCGGGAGGGGAGAGGGAGGGGGGAGAGAGGGAGGGAGGAGAGAGGGAGGGGAGGAAGCCAGTGAGCGTACGGGGCGTTCGGCCCGGACGCCGAGGTGGCGACTGAGGAATTCCTCAGTCCCCCCGGAGGTCGTCGGTAGCAGTCCCCCCGGCGGTCGTCGGCAGCCCCCTGGCAGGCGTCCTGGTTCTCCGAACCAGATCTATTGCTTCTGGTTGCCAGAAGTAAGGGGAGTTGGACTTGCCAGATCCCCGCAGCCAAGCTTGACGGTGCTGGAAATCAGCTCTGAACGAGAGGCTCCCCTGTGTCCGAATATGAGAAGGCCTACAAGCCGGAAGACATCACGCGGCTGTTCGTCGAGCGCGCCAACAAGGGCGATGCGACCGGCGTGGCGGAGCTCTACGCGGAGGACGCGGTGGTCGCCTTCCCGCCCGGCCAGATCACCCAGGGGCGCGAGGCCATCCGCAAGCTGTGGGAAATGGCGATGACGCGCAACCCCAAGTTTGAGCCGGAGGAGCCCCTTCCGACTCTGATCAACGGTGACATCGCGCTCACGTCCACCCCGCCGAAGGACGGCACGGGTGCGCGCGCCCAGGTCGTGCGCCGTCAGCCCGACGGTTCGTGGCTGCGCATCCTCGACCAGCCCGAGTTCATCCAGCCCAAGTAACCGACTCCGGGGGAGATCAGCCATGGCCAAGCGATGGTGGACGTTGGTGGTCGTCTGTGCGTCGACCTTCATGCTCCTGCTGGACGCCACCATCGTCACGGTCGTCCTGCCGCAGATCCAGACCGGACTCGACAGCAGCTTCGCCGACGCGCAATGGGTGGTCGACGCCTACTCGCTGACCCTCGCCGCGATGCTGCTGGTCGGCGGTTCGCTGGCCGACCGCTACGGCTACCGCAAGCTGTTCATGGTGGGCCTCGCCGTCTTCACCGTCAGCTCGCTGCTCTGCGGTGTCGCCTCCTCCCCCCTCATGCTGATCCTCTCGCGTGCCGCACAGGGCATCGGCGGATCGGTCATGTACGCCACGTCGCTGGCGCTGCTCGCCCGGACCTTCACCGGGAAGGAGCGGGGCGTCGCCTTCGGCGTCTGGGGCGCGGTGACGGGCCTCGCCTCCGGACTCGGGCCCGTCTTCGGCGGGTTGATCGCGGCCAACATCAGCTGGCGCGGCATCTTCCTCATCAACGTTCCCCTCGGCATCGTCGCCATCGCGGTGACGCTGTGGAAGGTCGACGAGTCCCCGGCGCGGGGCAGGCTCAAGCTGGACTGGCCGGGCTTCGTCCTGTTCACCAGCGGTCTGGTCGCGCTGATCTACGGTCTGATCCGGGCCGGTGAGACGGAGTGGGGCAACACCGACGTCGTGATGTGGCTGGGTGCGGCCGTCGCTCTCCTGGTCACCTTCCTGATCGTGGAACTCCGGTCCGCGGAGCCCCTGTTCGACCTGTCGCTGTTCCGCACCCCGACGTTCGTGGGCGGCTCGATCGCCGCGTTCACCATGAACGGCTCGCTGTTCGCGATGCTCCTCTACCTGGTCCTCTACCTGCAGAACGGCCTCGGCTACTCCGTACTCGAATCCAGCGTGCGCCTGCTGGTGATCAGCGTGTGCGCCCTGGTGGCGTCGACCGTCGCGGGACGGCTGAGCAGCAAGCTGCCGGTGAAGTGGCTGATCGGCCCCGGTCTCCTTCTCGTCGGCATCGGCCTGCTCCTCATGTCGGGGAACGACGCGTCGAGCAGCTGGACCCACCTCATCCCCGGCTTCGTCGTGGCCGGTATCGGCAGCGGCGTCGTCAACCCGCCGCTCGCCTCCACCGCCGTCGGCGTGGTCACGCCGGACCGGTCGGGCACCGCGTCGGGCATCAACATCACCTTCCGGCAGGTCGGCATGGCCGCCAGCATCCCGATCCTCGGCTCCATCTTCACGGCGTCGCTCCACGACGACGTCCTGCGGAACCTGTCGGGCATCCCGGAGCTGGCGAGCAGCGCCCCGGGCGTCGCGGCCGCCGTCGAGCACGGCGATGTGTCGGGGCTCGGCGAGAAGGTGCCGGCGTCGATGCGGGACGAGGTCGCCGCCGCGCTGCACTCCGGTTACGCGGAGGCGCTCAACGACCTGCTGATCATCACCGGTGTACTGGCCCTGGCCGGAGCGGTGTTCGCCTTCTTCCTGATCCGCACCAAGGACTTCCTGGCCGCCAAGCCGCCGCCGCAGGACGCCGGTGGCGCCGGTGACGCCGGTGTCGAGGCGGGCGAGCCTGAGCCCGTGAAGTGACGATGCGTCAGGGTCCGGGCTCGGCGGCAGGGGCGTTACGTTCCTGAATGCGGTGGAGCGCATGCTGGATGACCGCCTGCGCCGCGGGATCGATCGTCCGGTCGTCGGGCCACGCCAGATACAGCCGCCCGTGCATGTCCGGGTCGCGGAACGGGATCAGTCGCAGATCGTCGCCCGCTGACCTGACCGCCCCCCGCGGCAGGATCGCCACGCCGAAACCGCGGGCGGCCATGTCCACCAGGACCTGCGGATCGCTGGCCGCGAAGGCGATGGGCGCGTCGATGCCCGCCGTGGCGAGGGAGCTGTCGAGCTGGCGCCGGGTGCCGCTGTCGCTCGGCAGCGAGATCAGCTGACGGGACGCCAACTCCTTGAGCAGCAGGGAATCCCGCTCCGCGTACTCGTCGTCCGCGCGCAGCACCGCGACGAGCGGGTCGGCGAGGATGACCTCCGTGCGCAGGAAGGACGGGGGCTCGACGGCCATGCCGAGGAAGGCCATGTCGAGTTCGCCGTCCTTCAGTGCGTCGACGAGGTCGTCGGTGCTGCCCTGGCGCAGTGCCACCTCCACGGTGGGATGCTCCGCCTGGAACTCCGCGAGCATGCCGGGCACGTCGAGCGACGCCACCACCGTCACCATGCCCACGTTCACCTGCCCCCGCAGTAGCCCCGCCACCTGGTCGACCGCGAGTCTGGCGTTGCGGATCGCGGCCAGCGCGGCCTTGGCGTAGGGCAGCAGGGCCTCACCGACGGCGGTGGGGCGGACCGTGCGTCCGGACCGGTCGAGCAGTTCGTACCCCAATTCCCGTTCGAGTCGGCGGATCTGCGCGCTCACGCCCGGTTGTGTCACATGGACCCTGGCCGCCGCTCTGGTGAAGTTGCCGTCCTCGACGACAGCGACGAAGTACTCGAGTTGGCGTATCTCCATAACTGACCGATCTAGGCTTCAGTACGAACAGATATTGGACGCCCGGTAAACGCCGGGACAATACTGACGGGGTCGCTCGATCAGTGTCCGCTCGACCGAGTGGAACGCCGGAAAGAGCGACCATTCAACGGCGCATTCAACGGCCAGGCAGTCGCCTTTTTTTCACGGGGATACTCGAGATTTTCCGAGTAATGCATGCTGAATTTGCGTGCCAAAATTTTCTGAGGAATTTTACAGCAGCGAAGTCGTGCTGTGAAGAGTTCGTCCGCGCCGAGCGGGCCACCGTACGTCCACTGAGGGGAGCCATCCATGGGAACCACGGGAGTTGGAGGCGCCGATTCCGGCGGCGCGGTCATCTGGGTGACCGGGCTTGCCGAGGCCGGCAAGACGACGGTCGCCCGCGAACTGGTCCGCCAGCTGCTCCAGCGCGGCCGACAGCCGATTCTGCTCGACGGCAACGAGGTGCGGACCGCACTGGGCATGATGACCTCCGGTTTCGACCGTGAAAGCCGGATAAAGACATCGATGACCTATGCACGACTCTCCCAACTGCTCGCGGAACAGGGACATCTCGTGGTCGTCGCGACCATCTCGCTCTTCCACGAGGTGCAGCGGCACAACCGGGAGAACCAGCCCGACTACTTCGAGGTGCTGCTCGACGTGCCCGTCGCGGAACTCAAGCGACGGGACAGCAAGGGCATCTACAGCGAGAACGACGACAAGGACGTGGTCGGAATCGGGCAGTCCGCCGAGTTCCCGACCGATCCCGATCTCGTGGTCACCAACTACGGGGATGTCGATCCGAAGGCCGCGGCCACCATGATTCGACTCGCGCACGAGCAGCGTTTGCCGTCCGCCGTGGCGTGAGGCACGAATTCCAAGGGCTCATAGAGCCTCACCTGGCTCACTTGGCTCACCTGGCTTTCACGGTTACTGATTCAGCGTTTCAGCGAACATATAAGGAGCTGTGCCCCGCATGACGACGACTTCGACCAAGCTCAAGCACGGAGACTTCACCGACCTGGCGAAGGACTACTCGAAGTACCGCGAGGGTTACGCGACCTCGGTGCGGGACGCGCTGATCGGCCTGGTGGGCCGCCCGGCCGCCGAGCTCGACGCCGTCGACGTCGGCGCGGGCACGGGCCTGTGGACCCGCATCGTGGCGGACGGCGGATTCCGCTCGGTCACCGCGGTCGAGCCGAACGACAACATGCGCGCCGAGGGCATCTCGGACTCCGAGGGCTACTCGATCACCTGGCGCAAGGGCCAGGGCGAGAAGACCGGACTCGATGACGGGTCGGCCGACCTCATCAGCATGGCGTCGTCCTTCCACTGGGTCGACTTCGAGGTCGGCACCGCCGAGTTCTGCCGTGTCCTGCGTCCCGGCGGCTGGTTCGTCGCGCTCTACAACCCGCGGCTGATCGAGGTCAACCCGGTGCTCGTGGACATCGAGAACGAGCTCAAGCGCCTGATGGGCGAGCGCAAGCGGATCACCTCGGCCCACCCGCAGATGGTCAAGGAGCTGTCGGACAAGTTCAACGCCAGCCCGCGCTTCGACGACGTCGTCGTGCTGGAGGGCAGGCACTCCGTCGAGCAGAGCATCGACCACTACATCGGCCTGTGGCAGTCGGTGAACGACGTACGGGTGCAGCTCGGCGTCGACAAGTTCGAGCAGTTCCTCGACTACATCCGCGAGCGCCTCGCCGACGCGAAGAAGCTTGAGGTCACCTACCTGACCAGGGCGGTCGCGGCGCGCGCCAAGAAGTGACCCGCCACCGCTCCGACTCCGCACCGACGCCTTCGGCCGAGGGGCCGCGGGGGAGAGACAGGACTTCTGACATGACCGAGGACTCCGCCCGGGAACTGCGTCCGGACGAACTGGCCCGGCGCAGTGCGCGACTGCTGGGCGAGCACGACATCGTCGTGGCCGGTGACCCGGGCTCCGGGCAGGCGCTCGTGGCCAACATCGTGTTCGAGCTCGGCTTCGACTACCTCGACCCGTACGTCGAGCCGCCCCAAGAGGCCGACGGTGTGGCGCAGTCGGTGGAGGACCGTCTCGACTACTACCGGCAGCGTCTTGCGGCCACGTCCGAGAAGAGCCAGGCGGCTCTGGACCGGGCGGCGAGCGGGGCCGTCGCAAAGAGGTTCATCAAGACGCACTTCTACCCGGAGGTGTTCGCGGAGTCCTCGGTGAACACGGCGATCCTGGTGGTGCGGGACCCGCGCGACACCATCTACTCGTCGTACAAGTGGTTCTCCTCCTTCGGCGGCTCCTGGATACCGGACGCCGCGGACATGATCGGGAAGCTCACCTACCCCGACTTCCTCGACCGCGTCAGGCTCGGGGACGGGGAGCCCTCGATCCCCGGCTGGGCCCGCTTCTACCGGAGCTGGCTCGAATCGGCGCCGGACTTCTCGAAGTTCGCCGTCGTACGGTTCGAGGACCTGAAGTCCCACCCCGTGGGCGCCATCACCGCCATGCTCGCGGCCCTGGGGCTCGCGGTGCCGCCCGAGGTGGTCGAGCAGGCGGCCGAGCGCAGCTCCTTCAAGGCGATGCGGGCCCGTGAGGACGCGGCGTCCGCGGGTGAGGGCGACACCACCAAGAACGCGCGCATCATGCGGCGCGGTCAGGTGGGGGAGTGGCGCGAGTGGATCGGGGAGGGCGACCTGCGGGAACGCTTCGCCCACCCGGGTCTGGTCGACATGGCGGCGCGCTTCGGGTACGACGCGACGCCGACGCAGTAGGCGCGTTCAGCAGTACGTTCAGCAGGCACGTTCAGCGCGGAGGGCCGGGCCACGAGTCATTTCGTGGCCCGGCCCTCCGCGGCTTTCCGGAATGGCGAGCTCCGGGGTTATGACGCTCCTGGACCGGGGAGCGATCGATCATGGCCGAGACAGTCGAAACAGCAGAAGAGGTGGCCGCGCGGCACGGGCTGCGCCCGCTGCCGGTGGAGGGCGGACTCTTCCGGCGGACCTGGGTGGGGCCGCCGGACGCGGACGGGCGCCCCGCGGGTTCGGCGATCGTCGTCCTCCTGACCACCGCCCCCGGCGACTTCTCCGCCCTGCACCGGCTGCCCACCGACGAGGTCTGGCACTTCTACGAGGGCGACGCCCTGGAACTGCTGCTCCTCGCCCCCGACGGCACCGACCGCATCGCCGTACTGGGCCCCGGCGGCGACGTGCAGCTCGTCGTCCCCGCGGGCACGTGGATGGGCGCGCGCGTGCCCGCCGACGGCGGGCGGCACGGCTGGGCGCTCTTCGGGACGACGATGGCGCCCGGTTTCGTCCCCGAGGATTACGAGGGCGGGGACGCGGGGGAGTTGAGCGCACGGTATCCGGGGCGGGCCGGACTCATTCGGGAGTTGTGCCGGGTGGGGGAGCCGTTGCGGATGGAGGCGGGGGATGAGGATGGGGGATGAGGATGGGGGACGAGGACGGGGGGACGAGAGGGAGTTGGGTGAGGCAGAGAGTGGTGAATGACGTGGGCTCCATGCGGGACGAGGCGCTGCCCGGCCTTGCGGGGCGGGTCGCTCTGGTGACCGGCGCCAGCGGGGGCATCGGGGCCGGGATCGCCTGGCGGTTCGCGCAGGCGGGGGCCGCGGTCGTCGTCCATTACCGGCGGGGCGGCGAGCGGGCCGAGGAGCTGGTTGGACGGATCGTGGCGGCGGGCGGTGACGCCGTGGCCGTGACCGCGGACCTGACGCGGGAGGAGGAGTGCCACCGCCTCGTCGAGGAGGCGCACTCCTGGCGGGGGCGGCTCGACGCGCTGGTCAACAACGCCGGGATCCAGCCCCTTCAGGCGCTCGACGGGATGTCGGCGGCGGACTGGCGGGAGCTGTCCGAGGCGAACGTGACGAGTGCGTTCTGCTGCACGCAGGCGGCCGCCGGGATCATGGCGGGCCAGGACGGCGGCGGCACGGTCACACAGATCGCGTCCATCGAGGGCTCGCACCCCGCCCCCGGCCACGCGCACTACAGCGCGTCCAAGGCGGCCCTGATCATGTTCGCCCGCTCCGCCGCCCTGGAGTACGGCCCGCGCGGCATCCGCGTCAACAGCGTCTCGCCCGGCCTCATCGACCGTCCTGGGCTCGCCGAGGACTGGCCCGACGGCGTGGAGCGGTGGGGCAGGGCGGCACCGCTCGGGCGGCTCGGGCGGCCCGAGGACATCGGCAGCGCGTGCGTGTTCCTCGCCTCGGACGCGGCGTCCTGGATCACGGGGACGGATCTGGTGGTGGACGGCGGGGTGGGGGCGCGGCCGACCTGGTAGGCCCCGGCCGGTGGGCGAGCTCAGC
This sequence comes from Streptomyces sp. NPDC004732, assembly GCF_040609235.1. Taxonomy (NCBI): domain Bacteria; kingdom Bacillati; phylum Actinomycetota; class Actinomycetes; order Kitasatosporales; family Streptomycetaceae; genus Streptomyces; species Streptomyces sp. NPDC004732. The sequence goes on along the minus strand of NZ_JBEXJR010000015.1, from coordinate 124,541 downwards.
GGTCCAGGCGGGCCAGCCAGGTGCGGACCGCGGAGTTGAAGTCGTCGGGGCGCTCCAGGTTCGGCAGGTGCGCCGCCGACTCGACGATGTGCAGCGTCGAGTCGGGGAGCACGGCGTGCATGGCCTCGGCGTCGGAGACCGGCGTGAACGCGTCGTCGCGGCCCACGACGACGAGCGAGGGGACGTCGGCGCGGGCCAGCAGGTCGCGGTAGTCGGGGCGCTCGGCCCGGCCGCGCAGGGCGGCGGCCGCGCCTTCCGGCGGGGCGGACAGCATCAGGCGGTGGACGTACGCGGACACCTTCGCGTTGTACGGAGCCACCATCTTGTCCCGCACCTCGTCCGCGTACCCCTTCATGCCCTCGGCGAGGAGGCGGTCGGCGAGGGCGTTGCGGAACACCTTGCCGTCCGCGGTCTCGGCCGCGGGGGACGTGTCCGCGAGGAGCAGCCCCGTGATGCGCTCGGGGAAGAGGCGGTAGCACTCCATGACGAGTTGGCCGCCCATGGAGACCCCGCCGAGCGCGAATGCGCGCACGCCCAGGTGGTCCATGAGGGCGGCGATGTCCTCGGCGAAGGTGGCGAAGCCGGTGGTGCCGGGCACGACGGTGGACGCGCCGTAGCCGCGGAGGTCCGGGGTGATCACGCGGTGGGTCGCGGTGAACGCGGCGCGCTGCGGGGTCCACATCGAGCGGTCGAAGGGGTGACCGTGGAGGAGGACGAGGGTGCCTCGGGTGCGGTCGTCGCCCGGGTGGTCGCCGCCCAGGTGGTCATCGCCCGGGTGGTTGTCGCCCGGGTGGTTGTCGTCATAGCCGATGGTGATGCCGTTGACCTGTGCGGTTGCCATGCCGGGAGGCTAGGCGGGGGGCCGGGGGCGTGCAATGGATTACGTACGTCTTGAGGGGGATGGCGCGTACGACCTCTGTCTTCCGGTGGGGGCGGAGGTTCGTCCTCCGGCCGTACGAAATCGGGGGCGCGGGGCCGAAGACTGGTGGCATGCCCCCGCACATGACCGTGAACAAGAAGAAGGCCGGTGTCGTCGTCCTCACTGCGGCCGGATGTCTCGCCGCCCTGGGGACCGTCGCCGTCGCGGCGCCCGCGTTCAAGGACAGCGCGCTGATGCCGGACGCGGTGAGCGAGCACGTCTTCAAGGAGAAGACGAAGTCCTTCGCGACGGCGGCGGACGCCCCGGCGCCGGGGTCCGAGAAGGGCGATGGCGGCTTCGTACTGCCGTCGTGGATCCCGAAGGACGCCAAGAACGTCAAGGTGAAGGTGAAGACGACCGGGGAAGCCAAGCTGATCCGCTTCACGGTGGGCGGGACCGGACCGGGAGCCGGCAAGGGGTGTGGCGGTGCGGAGGAGCCCCGGGGCGAGGCTCGGGGCGAGGCCCGGGGCCTGGTCGGTGCGCCGCGGCTCGACGCGCCGTGGTGGCCCGACCGGACCCCGCGGGACGCCCGCGCGGAGTGCGGGGACCGCTACCAGTACCGGGTCGCGCTCCAGGGGAACACGGCCTACGCCTGGACGAACGGAGAGCTCTCGTCAGGAGGGCGATAGGGCCCGGCCCAGAGTGGCAGCCACTTATGAGGATCCTGTCAGGCCGCCGTCCCGATCCCATTTGCCTTACCGGAACCGGACGGGCGGTGCCTATCCTCAACGCCATGTGCGCTTTTGTCCTGGTCGCGGAGGACGACGAGAAACAGGCCGAGCTGGTCCGCCGTTATCTGGAACGCGAGGGCCACGAGGTCGCCGTCGTCCATGACGGGTCCGCCGCGCTCGCCGGGGTGCGGCGGCGGCTGCCGGACCTGCTGATCCTCGACGTGATGATGCCGGGCACCGACGGCCTCGCGGTCACCCGTTTCCTCCGGGACGGGAACGGGCCCGCCGAACTGGCCCGCCTCCCGGTCCTGATGCTGACCGCCCGCTCGACCGAGGACGACCTCCTCATGGGGCTCGACACGGGCGCCGACGACTACCTCACCAAGCCGTACAGCCCGCGCGAGCTGATGGCCCGGGTACGGACGCTGCTCCGCCGCGCGGGCGGCATCCACCCGCCGCTGCCCGGCACCGACCGGCGGATCCTGCGCGTGGGCGGCCTCGTCGTCGACCCGCTGCGGCACGAGGTGACGGTCGACGGACGGCACGTCGAGTGCACGCCGGGCGAGTTCGAGCTGCTCACCGTTCTCGCGGAGGAGCCGGACCGCGTCTTCACCCGGCCACAGCTGCTCGACCGGATCCACGGATCGTCGGGCTACATATCCGCGCGCACGGTCGACGTGCACGTCCTCAACCTCCGCAAGAAGATCGAATCCGACCCGCGCCGCCCCGACCGCCTTCTGACGGTCTTCGGGGTCGGTTACAAGCTGACGGGTGCGGGTGCGGGTGCGGGTGCGGACGCGGACGCGGATGCGAATGCCGGTGTGGACGCGGAGGCGGGTCCGGGCGGCGGGCGCGTGGGTGCCGGTGGGGCGGGGGCGCGGCGTGGCGCGTGACGTTCCGCTCCGGAAGAGCCTGCTGGCCCGTCTCCTCGCCGTGTCCGTGCTGGTCTCCATCGGCTCCATCGCCGCCACCGCATGGCTCGCCGCGCAGACCACGTCCGGCGCGCTCCGGCAGGAGCAGGGGCAGGTCCTCGCCGACGACACCCGCATCTACGACAGGCTCCTCGGCGTCGGCGCGGGCGCTCCGCAGTGGCGGGACGCCGACGAGGCCGTCCGTGAACTGTCCCGGCAGACCGGCCGCCGTATCGCCCTCACCACGCAGGATCGCAAGATCATCGCGGACTCGGCGGCCCCTCCGAAGCGGGGCGGCTCGCAGGCGGGTGGCCAAGGGCAGGGGGAGGGGGAGGGGGCCAAGGGTGGCCAGGGCGGCAAGGGCGGCCAGGGCGGCAAGGGCAGCTCCGCCAAGGGCAGCTCCGCCAAGGGAACCGCCCCCGCAGATCCGGATGCCTCCAAGTCCTCCTCGGCCAAGGACGAGAACGAGACCGACAACAACGAGACCGACAACAACGAGACCGGCAACAACGAGACCGACAACAACGGCACCAAGCCCGCCCCCCTGCCCCCGACCGCCTCCGCCGTCCTCGACCCGCTCGCCGTCGACAGCGCGCTGGCCCCGGGCCGTGCGGACGAGGCGCCGTCGGACCAGGACGCCACGGCCGACCGCATCGACCCCCGCGCGGTCGGCCCCTACCGCCTCACCAAGGCGGAACGTACGCGGCTGAAGGACGCCACCGACCGACGCGCGGCCTGTCTGACGGACCTTGGCATGAACCCCCAGGTCGTCGTCGGCCCCAGCGGACGCCCCACCATCAGGGTCGACAACGACCCGGGCGAGTTCCTGCAGACCCAGTGCCGTACGCCGCCCCTCGAAATGCCCACCGAGACCGAGCAGAAGGCCCTCAAGAAGCTCAACTCCCTCACCGGCGCCTGCCTGAAGCGGCAGGGACTCGACCCCGTCCCGGTCGGCCTCGACCTGGAGGGGCGGACCGGTCCGAAGCCCGTCGCCGCCTCCATCGGGGCGATTCCCGCCGTGGGTCCCGACGGGCCCGGCGGCGAGCCCACGTCGATCCGTCCGTACGCAGGGGCCGTCGGGCCGGAGGCCACCACCGCCGTCACCGCGTCCTGCGTCGACACCGCGCGCCGCGAACAGCTCGGCCCCTACGTCTCGTCGCCCGCGCTGCTCTTCATCACCAGCTCCGACGGCTCCCGGAGCACGCCCGGCTTCAGCCTCTCCCGGGCCAACACCATCCGCCTGGCCGGGCTCGCAGCCGCCGTCCTCGCCGTCACCGTCGCCGTCACCGCGCTCGCCGCGACCCGGCTGACCCGGCCGCTGCGCGCGCTCACCACCGCGACGCGGCGCATGAAGGCCGGTGAGTCGAGTGAGCCGGTCCCCGAGCGCGCCACCCGCTCGGCGGGCGAGATCAGCCAACTGGCCGCCGCCTTCAACGACATGGCGGCCCATCGGAAGGCCCTCGAGGAACAGCGCAAGGCCATGGTGAGCGACGTGGCGCACGAACTGCGCACCCCGCTGTCCAACATCCGCGGCTGGCTGGAGGCCGCGGAGGACGGTGTCGTCGACACCGACCCCGAACTGGTCACCTCGCTCCTCGAAGAGGCCCTGCTGCTCCAGCACATCGTCGACGACCTCCAGGACCTGGCGGCCGCCGACGCCGGTACGCTCCGGCTGCACCGCGAGCCGGTGCGCGCCGCCGAGATCGCCGACCAGGTCGCCGCGGCGCACCAGGCGCGCGCGGACGGCGCGGGGGTGCGGCTCAGGGCCACCGCGTTCGGCGACCCGTGGGTGACGGCCGACCCGCTGCGGCTGCGCCAGGCGATCGGCAACCTCGTCTCCAACGCCGTCCGCCACACCCCCGAGGGCGGCAGCGTCCGCATCAGCTGCCGCACCACGTCCGATGCGGTGCTGATCGAGGTCGCCGACACGGGCACCGGCATCGCGTCCGCCGATCTGCCGCACGTCTTCGACCGCTTCTGGCGGGCGGACAAGTCGCGGACCCGCGCGACGGGCGGCAGCGGGCTCGGCCTGTCGATCGTGCGGAAACTGGTGGAGGCGCACGACGGGACGGTGTCGGCGCAGAGCATCCCGGGGAAGGGCTCGCTGTTCACGGTGCGCTTGCCGGTGGGGGCGAGGGTCGACCCTGGGCAGTCCACGGGGGAAGGGCTCGTGCGGGAAGGGCTCGTGCGGGAAGGCCATGTGCGAGAAGAGCTCGTGCGAGAAGGGCTCGTGCGGGAAGGGCCCGTGCGGGAAGGGCCCGTGTAGGCAGCGCGAAAGCCCCGGTCGTTCACCTCCGACGACCGGGGCTCTCTCGGCTACGGACCCGGCCGCGGCGGCGACACTCCCCCGAGCTACGCGCTGTGCGCGAGTACCGGCGGGCCAGGTCCGATGCGGCGATCAGATCAGGCCACGCCAACAGATCGCTAACATGTGGCCAACGGTCCTCCGGCACCCACTGCGGGACACGGCAGTACGGCACGGGGAGACGGCGTTGAGTGAGCGATGCGGACTGCGGTTCGGTCTGCTCGGGGCGCCTGCCGTGTACGACGCCGAGGGCGTGCCGCACCCCGTGCGCAGCGCGAAGGGGCGCGCCCTGCTGGCCGCGCTGCTGCTCGAACCGGACAGGGTCGTCTCCCTCGGCGCGCTCAAGGAAGCCCTCTGGGGCGACTTTCCACCCGCGTCCGCGCAGGCGTCCCTCCAGAACCACGTGACCCGGCTGCGCCGCCTCCTCGACGACCCGCAGCGGCTGCACGCGGTCCCGCCGGGGTACCGGCTCCGGGTCGGCGAGGGCGAGCTGGACGTCCGGGTCTTCGAGCGCCTGGTCAGGCAGGCGCGGGCCGCGCACGCGGAGCGGGACTGGGCGCGGGCGGCGGCCTGCGCCACGGATGCGCTCGCGCTGTGGCGCGGCACGCCGTTGAGCGGCCTCCCCGACTCGCTGGACGGCCATCCCCTCGTACCCCGCCTGGAAGAGGCACGCCTCCTCGCCCAGCAGTGGCGTTACGACGCCGAACTGGAACTCGGCACCGGCCTCGCCGCGCTCGCGCCCGAACTGGCCTCCCTCGTCGCGGAGTACCCCCTCCACGAGGTCTTCCACCGCCAGCTGATGCTGGTGCTCCACCGCACGGGCCGCCAGGCGGAGGCCCTCGCCGTCCACCGCGAACTGCGCCGCAGGCTGGTCGAGGAGCTCGGCGTGGAGCCGGGGGCGGGGGTGCGGGACGCGCATCGGGAGGTGTTGCGGGGGTCGGCGGGGTCGGCGGGGGCGTCGGAGCCGTCGGAGCCGTCGGGGACTTTGGGGGCGTCCGAAGGTGCAGGAGAGTCCGAAGGTTCGGGGCAGTCGGAGGCCGCGGGGGAGTGCGCGCCTTCCCGCTCCGAAGGGCAGGGTGAGCCCGACGGTGGGGGCAAGGCCGGGTCGGTCGACCCTGCTCGGCCTGCCCAACTTCCGCCCAGCCCTGCGCACTTCACCGGACGTCACGACACCGTGCGGTCCCTTCGGCTCGCCCTGGCCGGTGGCCCCCGGGGTGGCTCCCGGGCAGACCCCCGGGTGAGCCCCCGCGTCGCCGTCGTCTCCGGCATGGCCGGTGTCGGCAAGAGCGCGCTCGCCGTGCACGTCGCGCACGCGCTGCGGGAGGAGTTCCCGGACGGGCAGCTCTACGTCAACCTGCGCGGCGCCACGCCCGGCACGACCCCGCTCACCCCGGGGCAGGCCCTCGCCGCGCTCCTCCGCGACCTCGGCGCCGAGCCCCGGTGCGCCCCGGACGGCGCCGAAGACCCCGCCGCGGAAAGCGCGTTGCTCCGCTCGCTGCTCGCGCCGACCCGCACGCTCATGGTCCTCGACGACGCCGCGACGGCCGCGCAGGTGCGGCCCCTGCTGCCCGCGGGGCCCGGCTGCGCGGTCATCGTCACCAGCCGCTCGCCGCTGACCGCCCTCGACGGCGCGGACCGCTTCCCGCTGGACCCCCTCTCCGACGGGGACAGTGCCGCACTCCTGCGTGCCGTCTCCGGCCGCGCCGGGCTCGACGCCGGACATCCCCTCGTCGAACTCGCGGGCCGCCTCCCCCTCGCCCTGCGCATCGTCGCCGCCCGTCTCGCCGCCCGCCGCGCCCTCACCCCCGACGCCCTCGCCGAACTCCTCACCGTCAGCGGCGGCCGCCTGCACCACCTGGAGTACGACGACCTGAGCGTGCGCCGCTCCCTCGCCGTCGCCCTCGACGCCCTGCGCACCTCTGACCGCGAGGCCGACCGCGATGCGGCCCTCGCCCTCGCCCGGATCGGCGCGGTCGACCTGCCCACGTACGGAGTGCCACTCCTGGCCCGCCTGCTGGGCACCGGCGAACTGCGCGCGGGCGCGGCCCTGGACCGCCTCGTCGACGTCGCCCTCCTCGACGAGACGTCCTACGGCCGCTACACCCCGCACGATCTCGTACGCGACTTCGCGAGGGAGACGGCAGCGGGCGACGTGGGCGCAGGCGCAGGCGCAGGCGTGGACCTGGACCTGGACCTCGTAGAGGAGGCCTTCCGCTGGTACGCCGAGTCCGCCCGGCGCACCCTCCTGGCCATCCTGCCGACCGGCCTGGACCGCACGGACCGCCTGCGCGGCGTGGAATCCCGACTCGCACGCCCCGGCCGGGACGACGCCGACGCGGGCCCGCCCCTCTCCGCCGAGGCCGCCTTCGCCTGGGGAGACACCGAACTCGCGAACATCCTCGCCCTCGCCGAACGGCACCACGACCCCGCAGGCCTGCTCCCCGTCCTCGTCCGCTGCCTCTTCCCCTACCTCCAGCGCCGCGGCCGCCTCACCGAACTCGCCGCGCTCGGCACGCTCGCCCTGAACGCCGCCCGCCGCCAGGGCGACACCGCCGCCGAGGCCCAGGCCCTCACCGACGCCGCGGGCCTGCACTTCATGTCGGGGCGGAGCAGTGAGGCCCTCGCCCTGAACGACGAGGGCCTCACCCTCTGGCGCGCGCTCGGCCTCGTGTCCTGCGTACGCCGCGGCCTCAACAACCGCGGCCTCCTCCTCGAAGGCCTCGGCCGCCACGCCGAGTCCGCCGAGGCCCTCCACCAGAGCCTGGACCTCGCCAAGGAACTCGCCGACCCGCTCAGCGAGGCGATCACCCTCAGCCATCTCGGCAACCTGTACGAGCACACGGACGCCCGCGCCGCCATCACCCACCACGAACGCAGCCTCGCCATCGGCGACACCATCGGGCACGCCGTCGTACGGCAGTCCGCCCACTGCAACATCGGCTACGCCCACCTCACCCTCGGCGAACCGGCCGCCGCGCTCGACCACTTCGAGGAGAGCCTGCGCCTGCACGGCGAGTACGAGGACTGGCACGGCGCGTCCCAGGCCCGCCTCGGCCTCGTCCGCGCCCTGCGCGGCCTCTCCCGCGCCGCGGACGCGACACGCGAGTGCACCGTCCTCCTCGACCGCGCCGAACAACGCGGCGACACCCACATGACCGGCCTCGCCCGCCATCAGCGCGGGCTCCTTCTCCACGCGGCGGGGCGCGAGCAGGAGGCGTACGAACAGTGGCGGACGGCGCTTCGGGCGCTGGACGGCACGGACAGCAAGGTGGCCGACGAACTCAGGGCGCTACTGTCGGCTTAGCGCCATGCGGTGTCCCTGCGGTGTCACTTCGCGTCCGCGTAGCACTCCACGATCGCCGTGGTGAACGGGAAACGGACCGGTGTCTCCCCGAACGCGATCCGGCCCGCGAGATCACCCGCCTCGCGGACGGCGCGCGCCACCGTCTCCGCCTCCTCGGCGGGGCAGTGCACGATGACCTCGTCGTGCTGGAAGAACACGAGCTCGGCCCGGAACCCGCCCTCCGCGATCGTCCGACGCAGGGCGGCCAGCATCAGCAGCGCCCAGTCCGCCGCGCTGCCCTGCACGACGAAGTTGCGCGTGAAACGGCCTCTGGCGCGGGCGTTGGTCGAGGCGTACCCAGGCGTGAACTCCCCGTCGGAGGAGCCGGGTCCTCCCGCATCGCCGCCGCCCGGCGCCGTCCGTCCCTGGGCCGGGGCCTCCTGAGGGATGCCCGCCTCGTCGTCCTCCCCGGCGCCCGCCGCCGGTGGGCTCGTCCGGCCCAGCCAGGTCCGCACGAGCCTGCCCTCCTCGCCCGCCTTCGCCGCGTCGTCGACGTACGCGACGGCCAGCGGGAAGCGGCGGCGGAGTGCGGCGAGGTTCTTCAGGCCGTCGCCGGACGTCTGTCCGTACACCGCGCCCAGCAGCGCGATCTTCGCGTGCTCGCGGTCGCCGGAGAAGGCGCGGTCGGACAGGCGGGTGTACAGGTCCTCCTCGCTGCCCGCGACCTCCATCAGGCCCCGGTCGCGGGAGATCGCGGCGAGCACCCTCGGCTCCATCTGGTCGGCGTCGGCCACGACGAGCCGCCATCCCGGGTCGGCGACGACGGCCCTGCGGATCACCTTGGGGATCTGCAGCGCCCCGCCGCCGTTGGTCGTCCAGCGGCCGCTGACCGTGCCGCCCGGGGTGTACTCGGGGCGGAACCGGCCGTCGTGCACCCAGTCCTGGAGCCAGCTCCAGCCGTGGGCCGTCCAGATGCGGTACAGCTTCTTGTACTCGATGAGGGGCTTCACCGCGGGGTGGTCGAGCTCCTCCAGCTCCCAGCGGCGCGTCGACTTCACCCTGATACCGGCCTGCGCGAAGGCCTTGACGACGTCTGCGGCCAGGTCCGGGCGGACGCGGCGGCCGAACGCGGCGGACACCTCGTCGGCTAGCTCGGCGAGGCGGCGGGGCTCGCCCCGGCCCGCATACCGCTCGCCGAGCATTTCGTTCAGGAGCTCGCGGTGGACGTCGGCGCGCCAGGGCAGGCCCGCGGTGTTCATCTCGGCGGCCACCAGCATGCCCGCGGACTCCGATGCGGTGAGCAGGCGCATGCGGCCGGGGTGGGCGGTGGCGTCGTGTCTTCGCTGCTGCTCGGCGTGCACCTCGACGAGCTCTTCGAGCGTGACGGGGGTGCCGCTGGGGCGGGGCTCGAAGAGGGAGTCCTGGGTGCCGGGCTCGGCGGCGCGGGGTGGGGGATCGGGGGGTACGGGGGTGTGGCGGAGCCTGGCGAGGGCTGCGGCGGCGGAGCGGGGCTCGCCCAGGCGGCCCTCGTGGCCCAGGAGGAGGAGCTCGGCGGCCTCGATGTCGTAGCAGCGGTCTACTCGGGTGCCGGAGGCGAGGAGGCGCGGGTAGATCTCGGCGGTGGACCGCCAGACCCATCGGTCCACGTCCGGCCGCGTCCGGACGGCTTCGGCGAGGTCGGGCTCGTGGACGACGGGGCCCGCGGGCAGGCCGTCGTCCCCGAGAACGACGAGCTCAGCTCCTCCGCCCTCGGCAACACCAATGACCCACCGCCGACCCATACGGCGAGTCTCGCACCCGGCACTGACATTGCTGACGGTGCACGCTTCGGGCCTGCTTGTGGGTGCGGGGCCGTGGGGGTATGTACGTACTCGCTATCCCTGCGCCGCGCCTGTAGACCTTCTGCCCGTCAGGGTGTGCTCGGTGCTCCGTGCGCACATACCCCCACGTCCCCTCCCGTCTCGCTTGCGCCTGCGGCCCGGCGGGGGCGGACGGCCTCCCCGGCCCCGCTCACCTGGGCCGGCCGCAGTGGTTCCCCACCCGCCCGCGCCTGCAGGCCGACGGGGCCGGAGGACCTCGCCGAGCCCGCCCGCCTGGACGGCCACGGTGATCCCCCACCCGCCCCCGGCTGCGGCCCGGCAAGGACGGAGAGCCTCCCCGAGCCCACTCACCTGGACGGCCACGGTGATCCCCCACCCGCCCCCGGCTGCAGCCCAACGGGGACGGAGGCCCTCCCCGGGCCCGCTCACCTGGACGGCCACAGTGATCCCCCACCCACCCTCGGCTGCAGCCCGACGAGGTCGGACGGCCCTCCCCGGGCCCGCTCACCTGGACGGTCACGGTGGTCTCCCACCCGCCCCCGGCTGCAGCCCAACGGGGTCGGACGGCCCTCCCCGGGCCCACTCGCCCGGACGGTCACGGTGATCCCCCGCCCGACCGCACCTGCGGCCCGACGGGGTCGGAGGACCTCCCCGAGCCCGCCCGCCTGGACGGCCACGGTGATCTCCCACCCGCCCGCCCCGCCCGCTGCGGGGTTTCCCCACCCACCCGCCCCCCCTTGGGGCGCTGAGGCCCCCCACCCCCCACCCCCACCCTGCCCCTGGCGTGAGGGGGGGCAGCCCCGGCCCCTACCCCCGCTGGACGTCGCAGGGCAAACGGGTGGGTGGGTGGGAAACATCCGCCGCGAAGCGGCGGGCTTGGGGCTCCTACGGCCGCTGGACGTCGCGGGGGGACGCACCCAGAACCGCACCCCGTCCGGAGGACCCCCGCGTGCGGGGAGCGAACACCGCTGCAAAGCTCGTCGCATGCGAGTCGCGCTGGCACAGACCGACTGCGCCCTGGGTGACGTCGGGCAGAACCTGGAGACCGCGCGGGACCACATCGCCCAGGCCGCGAGCCAGGGCGCAGACCTCGTCGTCTTCCCGGAGCTGAGCCTGCACGGCTACCACTTGGGCGGCCTGGAGAAGGACTCGTCGATCACGACGGACGACCCGCGCCTGCTCGCGTTGCAGGACGCCGCGGGCCCGGAAGGACCGGACATCCTCGTGGGCCTCCACGAGCACACCGCCCTGCGTGCGTACAACACCGCGGCGTACTACGCGAACGGCCGCCTCCTGCACGCCCACCGGAAGCTGTACCTCCCCAACTACCTGGCGTGGGAGGAACGCAAGCACGTCAGCCCGGGCCAGCACCTGCGCGCGTACGACCTGCCCGGCGGGCACGGCCGCGCCGCCACCCTCATCTGCAACGACGCGTGGCAGCCGGTGCTCCCGTGGCTCGCCGTGCAGGACGGCGCCGAGGTCATCGTCGTACCGACGAACAGTGCGGCGAGCCTGGACCCCGAGGCCATGGATACCGGTCTGTACTGGGACACACTGCTCTCGTACACCGCCCGCATGCTGCAGTGCTGGGTCGTCTTCGTGAACCGGGTCGGCAACGAGAACGGCGCGACGTTCTGGGGCGGCTCCCGCGTCGTCGACCCGCGCGGCACGGTCGTCGCGCAGGCCCCGAAGTGGGAGCCGGGCCTGGTGACGGTCGACATCGACGTGCACGAGGCGCGTCGCCAGCGCCGCGCCGTACCGCTCGTCGCGGAGGCGCGGCTCGGCATGGTCGACCGAGAGGTGCGCCGCCTGATCGACGAGGGCGGCGACAGCTGAACTCATCCACAGCCTGTGGATGAGTTCAGGGTCTCGCCCGAGGTATCCCCCGACCCCACATACCCTGACCTCATGGAATCGGTGATCGACAGGGCATTCGCGGCGGCGCTGTACGGCGACGGCGACGACGGTCTGGACACCGGAGCGTCCCTTCTGGCGGCCGCCCCCGAGGCGGACGCCGACCTGCGCCGCCGCGGCGAGGAGTACCTGCACCGCGCCTGGCGCCACGGCTGGCAGCCCGCCGACGTGATCCGCCTGGTCCGCCGCGACCTGGACGACCCGCACGTACGCCTGACCGCGGACCTCATCCGCGAGGAGACCGCCCGCTACGCCCACCTCCCGCCCCGCTGGCCCGCCCAGCTCGCGGACCTCGGGCCCACCGGCGAGCCCGCCCGCGCAGGTGACCGCTTCACCCGCGCCACCACCCACCTCCAGCTCTACCGCCTCCTCCTGCGCCTCCCCCCGATCGAACCGGCGGGCCCGCCGCCCGGCGACACCGTCCCCGGCCCGGTCCACGGCGAGCCCCGCACGCTCACCCGTATCCGCGCCCTCCTCGCCAAGGCCGAGGCGACCAACTACCCGGAGGAGGCCGAGGCGCTCACCGCCAAGGCGCAGGAGCTGATGGCGCGGCACTCGCTCGACGAGGCGCTCCTCGCGGCCCGCACCCACGCGAAGGACGTCCCTGGCGCCTGCCGCATCGGCGTGGACGCCCCGTACGAGACGGCGAAGGCGATCCTGCTCGACGCGGTCGCCGCCGCGAACCACTGCCGTGCGGTGTGGAACGAGGCGTACGGCTTCTCGACCGTCGTCGGCTTCGAATCCGACCTGGAGTCGGTCGAACTCCTCCACACCTCCCTCCTGGTACAGGGCACCGCGGCGATGACCAAGGCGGAGGCCGGGCAGCGTGCCGGGGGCCGCAAGCGCACGAAGACGTTCCGGCAGGCGTTCCTGATGGCGTACGCGAACCGCATAGGCGGACGCCTGGCCGAGGCGGGCGAGCACGCGGTGCGGGAGGCGGCGACAGAAGCGGAGAGGGATGCGGCGGGGGAGGCGCGGGACACGGCCGCGCTGCTCCCCGCGCTGGCCGCGCGCGACGTCGCCGTCACCGACCGCGCCGAGCAGATGTTCCCCGAGACGACCACGACGCGGGTGCGGGGCGTGACGGACGCCGAGGGCTGGCACCACGGCACGGCCGCCGCCGACCGCGCCCACGTGACCCCGCGCGGCCGGGGCCCCGCACTGCCCTGAAGGAACACGAGCACCGGCCAACACGCTTCTGCGGAAGGGCAGTTCAACTACCCTGGTACGCACGCCCTGTTGCTGGGCCGGGACCTCGGGGGCCACCGTATGGATCCGTATCTGCTCACTCTGGCGGGCACCGCCGGTACGTCCGTCGTCACCCTTCTGGTGACCGACGGCTGGCAGCAGGCCAAGGACGGCGTGGTGGCGCTCTGGCGCCGCTTCCAGCCGGAGGCGGCCGACGACGTGGACCGCGAGCTGGAGGCTTCGCGCCGCACGGCGTTGGAGGCGGCGGAGGGCGACGGCGGCGGAGTGACCGCCCGCCTGGAGGGCCACTGGTGCGCCAGGGCGATGACGCTTCTTAGCGAACACCCGCAGGCCGCGCAGGAGTTGGAGTCCCTCCTGGCTCGCCTGGCCAGGGAGAACGCCACCCAGCAGGTCGAGGGAGGCATCCACATGCAGGCCCGCGCCACGGGCAACGGCCGCATCTATCAGGCGGCGCGCGACCAGCACATCACCGAGCGGTGACGGAGCGCGAGGAACGACCGGACGATGCCAAGGACGCTGCGCCCGCGCCCCGGGGCAGCGCGTCGGGCCATGGCCAGGTGTACCAGTCCGGCCGGGACCAGCACGTGACCCACGTCCACCTGACGCTGCAGTCCCAGGGCCGGGCCGCGCACGTGGCCAGGGAGCGGGCCGACGTGGTGGTGCAGGTGCTCACCCGTGCCGTGGGCGAGCTGACGGCCCAGTGCGAGGAGTGGAAGCAGCAGGCGCGGCGGGCGAAGGCCGAGGGTAGGGCCGAGGTGCAGGCCGAGTTCGCGCAGCGCGTGCGGGAGGCCGAACTGCGCGTCGTGCAGGCCCAGCGGATGACGCGCGAGGCGGAGGAGGAGCGGATGCGGGCCGAGTCCCTCCTGCGCAAGGCGCAGCAGGAGTTGGCCCAGCAGAAGTTGGCGCGACAGGAGAAGCATGGGGGTGCGGCGGCTGGTGACGATGTTGTGGACGACGTCGCCGGTGTCGCGGGCCGCGGGCGGCAGGAATCGGCGCAGTACGCGCGCCTCTTCGAGCAGGCGGAACACGAGCTGGGAGCGGTACGCAGCGAACTGCGGCAACTGAGCGACCAGATGGGCCACGGAGCCGGGGACCCGGAACCGTTCGTGCTGCCGGGTGATGTGGTGCGGGGGGCCACACCTCGACGGCCTGACTACCCAAGGCCTACGCCCACGCCTCCCCCTATGCCTACCCCTACGCCCCCGCCTCGACGATCCGTGCCCCCGAAGGTCAAGAAGACGCACGGCAGGACGAGCGTCACCATCGGCACGGTGGTGTATCTGGGGGCCGCTCTTCCGCTGGCGGTCGCGGGGTCGGCGCTCAACACGATGTACGCCTCGCGCCCGAAGCCCGCCATCGTATGGATGGCCGCTTTCACGCCGACGGCGGTCGCGCTTGCGGCGATCCTGACGATCCTCATCGTGTTCGCGCTGGCGTTGGTGTTCGACTGGGACAGCGACAGCTACGGGGACGGCCTGGTCGGGCAGGTCCTCCTGGGCACCGCACTGCTGGTGGTGGGGATGGCGCTGGAGCCGGATACCTTCCCCGTCCTCACCCACATCGGCCGCGCCGCCGCGGAGCATCTGGGACCTCTCTGAGTCTCCGGGCGTCCGGCGTCTCCGGGCTCTACTTCAAGAAGTCCGAGCAGACGTAGGGTCCCAACTCCCCGCCCCCCTCCGGGATCACCGTCACCCGCACGTCGTCCGGCCGCGTCCGCCCCCGTTCGTCGAGGACGGCCTGCGCTCGTGCCAGGCTGCACACCAGCTGGCCGGTGCGGTTGCGGTCGTCGAGGGCGGCGGGGTCGAGGGCGAGGTCGGGGGTCCGGACCGTGATCCGGTTGCCCTTTCCCGTGACGTCGAACCGGCCGCTGTCGATCAGCGTGGTGAGTCCCGCCTGTTGTTCCGCCTTCGAGGGGCCCGACATCAACAGCTTGATGACAGCGGCTGGTTCGCGGATCGGCAAGGCGCGGGTCACTCCTTCGAGTCGCCCTGTCTCGGAGACGAAGTAGATCCGCAGGCCCTTGGTGAGCCCGCCCGCCGCCTCGCCCGCGTCCACCACACCGGTGGGCTGCACCCCGCACCCCGCGAGGCCCAGCGCGACGACAGCCAGAGCAAACCCCGTACTTCTTCTACGTAGACGTACGAGAGTCATCGCTCTGCTCCTTCGCCCCGCCGCCACGGCAGCCGCAGCGTGAACACCGCGCCGCCGTCCGGCCTGTTGGCCACTTCGATCGTGCCCCCGTGCAGCCGCGCGTTCTCCAGCGCGATGGCCGTGCCGAGGCCGCTGCCCTCCGACCGCGTCCGCGCGCTGTCCGCCTTGTAGAAGCGGTCGAAGACGTGGGGGAGGACGTCCGGGGCGAGGCCGGGCCCACGGTCGGCGACCTCGACGGTCACCCAGTCGCGATCACCAACGTCACCCGGGCCAACGTCACCCGGGCCAACGTCCGCCGAACCCGCGCCCCCTGAACCCACGCCCCCCGAACCCACGCCCCCCGCCCCCGCAGCCAGCGTCAGCGTCACCGGCTCGCCACCGTGCCGCAGCGCGTTCCCCACGAGGTTGGCGACGGCCACGTCCACGCGGCGCGGGTCGACCACCGCCCGTACGCCGTCCGGGAGCTCGGCCCGTACTCGCCCCGTCCAGCCGCGCAGCGCCAGCGTGTTCCGCACCGTCTCGGCGAGGTCGACCTCGCCGAGGTTGAGGCGTGCCGCGCCGGAGTCGAAGCGGGACATCTCCATCAGGTCGTCGACGAGCCGCGCGAGCCGCGCCGTCTCCGCGCTGACCGTGCGGGCGGCGTGCGCCGCGTCGGGCGGCAGTTGTCCGGCGTCCTCGTCGAGGACCGTGGCGACCATCGTCATCGCGGCGAGCGGCGTGCGCAGCTCGTGCGAGACGTCGGCGACGAACCGCCGCGCCTTCGCTTCCTGCTCCCGCAGCTCGGCGACGGACGTTTCGAGGGCCTCGGCGGTGCGGTTGAAGTCCCTTGCCAGGTCGGCGAGTTCGTCCCGGCCCCGCGGGACCACGACGCGTGAGGCGAGGTCGCCTGCCGCGTGCCGACGCGTCGCGCGTCCCAGTTCCCGCACGGGCCGCAGCACCGTACGGGCGGCGAGCAGCGCGAGCGCGACGGTGAGCAGCAGGACCGGCAGCAGGCCGTCCCGCACGGCGTCGAGGATCCCCGCGGTGTCGTCCTGTTCGGCGCGCAGCGAGCTGATGGCGTAGATGTCGAGCCCGGACGGCGAACCGGAGTCGAAGGTGACGGGCGTGCCGACCACCAGGTAGGGGCTGTCGTGCCGGTCGACCCGCTGGAGGCTCATCCGGTTCCGGGTGCGTACGGCGTCGCGCAGCGAGCCCGAGATCCGCGTCCGGTCGGCCGACGCGTCGGAGGACGCCGTCAGCGTGCGGTACTCGGCGACGACCACCGTGTCCGCGAGCCCCTCGGCGACCCCGACCGCGAAGCGGGTGAGGGAGACCTCGTCGGGCGGCATGGCGAGGTCGGCGGAGGCCTGGTCGACACGGTTCTTGAAGTCGGTGCGCACCGCGTCCTGCTTGCGTTCCAGGACGGCGTTGCGGGACTCGCGGTAGGCGAGCCCGGTGGCGGTGACCGCACTGACCACCGCGACCAGCACGAACGCGACGACGAGCCGCCCCCGCAGCCCGCCCCACGCCTTCCACTTCGCCCTCATACCGGCCCGAACCGATACCCGAAGCCCCGTACCGTCTGTACGAACACCGGCTTGGCCGGCAGGTCCTCGATCTTGGCCCGCAGCCGCCCGACCGCCGCGTCCACGAGCCGCGAGTCCCCGAGGAAGTCGTGCTCCCAGACCGAACGCAGCAGCTGCTCGCGGCTGAACACCTGCCCCGGTGAGGCGGAGAGCTCCAGCAGGACCCGCAGTTCGGTCGGCGGCAGGGCGATGGGCGCGCCGCGCTTGGTGACGGTGAGCCCGGCGCGGTCGATGACGAGCCCGGCGTACGTGTCCTCGCCGGGCCGCACCCGCACCGGCTCCGCCCGCCGCAGCGCCGCCCGGATCCGCGCCTCCAGGACGGGTGCGGTCACGGGTTTGACCACGTAGTCGTCGGCGCCCGCCTCCAGCCCCTGCACGATGTCGCTGTCGTCGCCGCGCGCGGTGAGCATGACGACGGGGATCGTCGACCCGGTGGCGCGGATCCGGCGGCACACCTCGAAGCCGTCCATGCCGGGCAGCATCAGGTCGAGCACGGCGAGTTCGACGTCGTGGCCCGCGGGCCTGGCGAGCAGCGCGAGGGCGTCCTCACCGGTGGCGGCGGTGTCGACGGCGTACCCGTGACGGCGCAGCACGAGCTCCATTCCGTCGCGTACGGACGCGTCGTCCTCGATCAGCAACACATGGGGGACTCGGGGCATGCCGACGATTATGGGCGAGGGTTTGCCCAGTTCAGGACGGGTTGGGGCGGAGATCTCGGCGCCGCGGGGCATTGTTACGTGCTCATCATGTGGCGTTACGCGTCCATCATGCGCCCGTGGAACGACCACCATGTGGCGGCGGCACATTGCCGCCATGACCATGCGCACACACATCCACATCCCGGCCGACGCGCCCGCCGGCCGCCGCCTCCACCGCCTCCGCATCGCGGGCCTCGTCGCCCTCCCCGTCCTGGTGTTCTCGGCGGCCTGCGGGGGAGGCGACGGCGGCGGGGCGAAGGACGCCGGTGTCGCCTCGGTCCCGGACGGGTCCAAGGGGGCGGACAAGAGCAACGGGGGAGAAGAAGGGGGAGACGAAGGGGGAGACGAAGGGGGAGAAGGCGACGGCAGCAAGACCGAGGGCAAGAGCGCCTTCTACGACGCCCAGCTGAAGTACGTCCAGTGCATGCGCGCCAAGGCAGGCGTGAAGGACTTCCCTGACCCGAAACTGAGCGGCTACCTCGACTGGCCCGAGGTCGACAAGGTCGTCGACCCGGAGGGGAACGGCGAGGAGTACAAGGGCGGCAAGAACGGCGTCTGCGTCCCGGAGCTGAGGGCCGCCATGAACCTGGAGCCCGAGCGCGACGCCCAGAAGGACTACGAGTCGATGCTCGCGCACGCCAAGTGCATGCGGGAGAACGGCATGTCGAAGTTCGCCAACCCCACGATGTCCGGCGGCAACGTCATGCCCGGCGGCGAGGCGAACCCCACGGACCCGTCGATGGACCGTGACTCGCCCGCGTACAAGGCGGCTCGGGAGGCCTGCAAGGGCAAGCTCCTTGAGGGCCTGGACGGCATGCAGTGATGCGACGCCGTACGGGATTCCTGGCCGGTGCGGCCGTGCTGGCCGCCGCCGCGGTCGGGGCGGGCGTTCTTGTCGTCTCGGGGGAGGGGGCGGGCACCGGGAGCGGGCGGGCCGGACTGCCGTCCGCCACCGCCACGGTGACCCGCACCGACCTCGTGAAGTCCGAGACCGTCGACGGGAAGATCGACTTCGCGGGGCGGCGTGCCGTGAAGTCGCCCGTCGAGGGGACGGTCACGGTCGCCGCGCGGGAGGGCGCGACGGTCGCGCGCGGCCAGGCCCTCTACGAACGGGACGACGAACCGGTGACCCTTCTGTACGGGCCCGTCCCGGCGTTCCGCGAGATGAAGGCGGGGGACCGCGGCAGCGACGTGCTCCAGCTGGAGCGCAATCTGGCCGCCCTCGGTTTCGGGGCGGGCCTCTACGTAGACCCGCGTTTCGACGCGGCGACCGAGGCCGCCGTCAAGCGGTGGCAGAAGTCCCTCAACCGCACGCCGACGGGCCGGGTCGGCAAGGGAGACGTGGTCTTCCAGCCCGATCAGGTGAAGGTGGTCTCGGCGGACGCGGCGCTCGCGGACCCGGTCGGCCCGGACGGCCCTGTCCTCACCGTCGCATCGACGAAGCCCGTCGTCCGGGCCGTGCTCGACGAGTCCGACGCGTCGCTGACCGCGCGGGGCACGAAGGTCGAGGTCACGCTGCCCAGCGGCAGGACGGAGCCGGGCCGGGTCACGGGCACGGCGAGACCGGAGGAGCAGGAGGGGGCCGAGGGCGGCGGGTCCGCCGAGGGCATCACGGTCGAGGTGACGCTGGACGGCGGCCGGTCGGTGGCGGCGGGCGAGGACGCCAGGGCCACGGCGAACGTGAGGTTCGTGAGCGAGTCCCGCAAGAACGTGCTCACGGTCCCGGTCGAGGCGGTGGTGGCCCTGCGCGGCGCGGACGGCGGCTACGGCCTCCAGACGGTCCGCGACGGCACGTCGCGCATGGTGCGGGTGACGACGGGCATGACCGCCGACGGCAGGATCGAGGTCAGCGGCTCCGGTATCGCGGAGGGCACGAAGGTCGGGGTGGCGAAGCCATGACCGGGAACCCGATCTCCAGTACCCCCCTCGTCGAACTCCGGGACGTCACCAAGTCGTACGCCGGTGGTGTGCACGCCCTGCGCGGTGTGAGCCTCACCGTCCGCCCGGGCGAGCTCCTCGCGATCGTCGGTCCTTCGGGCTCCGGCAAGTCGACGATGCTGAACGTCATCGGCACGCTCGACAAGCCCACGTCCGGCACCGTCCGCGTCGCGGGCCATGACGTGAGCGCGCTCACCGACGCCCGGCTCTCGGCCCTGCGCGCCCGCCACATCGGCTTCGTCTTCCAGCACTTCCACCTCGCGGCAGGGCGCGACGCGGTCGACAACGTCGCGGACGGACTCCTGTATGCGGGAGTGCCCCTCAAGGAGAGGCGCACCCGCGCCCGCGCGGCGCTCGAACGCGTCCGCCTGGGGCACCGCCTCGGCCACCGGCCCGGCGAACTGTCCGGCGGCGAGAAGCAGCGCGTGGCGATCGCCCGCGCGCTCGTGGGCGAGCCGTCCCTCCTCCTTGCGGATGAGCCGACGGGCGCCCTGGACACCGTGTCCGGCGCGATCGTGCTGGAGCTGCTCCACGAGCTCAACGCGACCGGCACGACGATCTGCGTGATCACGCACGACCACGACATCGCCGACGCCCTCCCACGCCGCGTCCGCTTCAGGGACGGCGAGATCATCCCGGGGCCGGATTCCGCTCCTAACCCGAACCCGGCCGCACAAGTGAGGGGGACGGGCCGATGACAAAGATGGCAAGGAAGGCGAAGAAGGCAAAGAAGGACGCTCCCCACTCCTTGAAGCCCGCCCGCCTCTCGCCCGGAGACGTCCTGCGCGTCGGCGCGGCAGGCCTGCGCGCCCGCCGCACCCGGGTCGTCCTCTCCGCGCTCGGCATCGCCATCGGTATCGCCACGATGGTCGCGGTCGTCGGCCTCTCCCAGTCCAGCAAGTCGGACCTGATGGCGAAGCTCGACCGGCTCGGCACGAACCTCCTCACCGCGGAGGCGGGCAAGGACGCGACGGGCAACGACGTACCGCTCCCCAAGTCCGCCGTGGCGATGGTGGAGCGCATCGGCCCGGTCCGGCACGCCACGGCGACGGGGAACGTCGACGCCCGCATCCGCCGCAGCGACGTGGTCCCCGAGGAACGGACCGCGGGCGTGACGACGCAGGCGGCCCGCACCGACCTCCTGTCGGCGCTCAACGCACGAGTGGGAACGGGCAGATGGCTGGACGGCGTCTCCGAAAGGCTTCCCGTCACCGTTCTCGGCTCGGTGGCGGCGGACCGCCTGGGCGTCACGGCTCCCGGCGAGAAGATCATGATGGGCGACGAGTACGTGGTCGTCATCGGCATCCTGGAGCCCGTCGAGCTGGTCCCGACCCTGGACCGCGTCGCGATGGTCGGCTTCCCCGCGGCCGAGAAGTACTTCGGCTTCGACGGGCATCCGTCCATGATCTTCGAGCGGTCGCCCGACCACACGGTCGAGGACGTACGGGAGGTGCTGGCCCGCACGGTCAGCCCCGGCGACGAGGGCTCGGTGAAGGTCTCCCGTCCCTCGGACGCGCTGGCCGCGAAGGCGGCGACGGACGAGGGCCTGACGGCCCTGATGCTGGGTCTCGGCGCGGTGGCGCTCCTGGTCGGCGGGGTCGGGGTCGCCAACACGATGGTGATCTCGGTCCTGGAGCGCCGCGCGGAGATCGGCCTGCGCCGCGCGCTGGGCGCCACGAAGGGAGCGATCCGGCTGCAGTTCCTGACGGAGTCCCTGCTGCTGTCGGCGCTGGGCGGCGCGACGGGCGCACTGCTGGGCGCGGCGGCGACGTACGCCTTCGCCCTGGCCCGGCACTGGACCCCGGTGGTTCCGCCCTGGTCCCTGACGGCGGGCTTCGCGGCGACGCTGGTCATCGGCATGGTGGCGGGGCTCTACCCCGCCGTCAGGGCGGCGCGTCTCCATCCGACGGTGGCACTGAACGTGACGTGACCCCGACGCCCGCCCCACGCCCCGTGTTGCCCTATATGCCCCGTATCATCACAGAGTGACCTGGCTCCGCGCGCTGAAAGAGACAGCTCGCTCGGGCCTGACCGTCGAGCGCAAACGTCTGGAACCCCTGGTGGCCCTGCGCGGCGCCGCCGGCCTCGCCGTCATCATCGGCGTCAGCCTCACGCTGTTCGGTCCCGCGGTGGCGGCGAGCTCCGCGTTCGGCGCGTTCCAGGCGGCCATCGCCACGTTCCAGCGCAGCTGGCGGCCCCGCCCGGAGCTGGCCCTGGCCTCCGGCACCAGCCTCGCCGTCTCCACCTTCCTCGGCTACCTCACCGGCTCCCACCTGCTCCTCTTCCTCGCACTGCTCTGTCTGTGGACCTTCCTGGCGGGGCTGAGCTGGGCGGCGGGCCCCACGGTCGGCATCATCGCGTCGTCCAACGTCGCGATCATGCTGGTGACGGTCACGATCCCCACGTCGGTCGCGGCGGCGGCGGGCCACGCGGCGATGATGATCGTCGGCGGCTGTGTGCAGGCGGCGCTGGTGATCCTCTTTCCGGTACGCAGATGGGGCGCCCACCGGGATGCCCTGGCCGACGCGTTGGCGGCCGAGGCGGACTACGCGCGGCGGCTCCGCCACGACCCGGTGGCCGCCTTCGACCCCGAACCCCTGATGGCGGCGCGCGACGCGGCGACGATCACCGCGCGCCAGGCCCGCACCCGCCCCGCGGAGCTGCACGGGGCGCGGGGCGTCGCCGAACGGATCCGCCCGGTCCTGGCCTCGCTTGCGGACCCGGCGGTCGGCGTACCGGAGGAGGGCAGGGAGCGGGACAGGGCCCGGGAACTCCTGGGCGCGGCGGGCGCGGTCCTGGACGCGGCGGCGCGGGCGATCCGGCACGGCGAACCGGTCAAGATCCCCCCGGCGGCGCTGGGCGCGCTGAAGACCCCGGACACGGGGGCGATCCTCACGGGCCCGGCGTACCGGGCGGCGACCCGCCTGGTCGCACTCCTGAAGGACGTCCTGGAGACAGCAGGCAACACCAGCACCAGCAGCAACCCAGGCGCCAGCACCGGCACCAACCCAGGCACCAGCACCAACTCCGGCACCAACTCCGGCACCAACTCCGGCGCCAGCACCGGCACCAGCACCAACCTCGGCACCAGCACCAACCCGGGCACCAGCACCACCCCCGGCACCAACCTCAACCCCGGCACCAGCCCCCACCCCGCCCAGCCCAACACCCAGTCCGACACCCAGCCCGTCCCCCTCCTCCGGCCCACCCTCTTCGCGCTGGCTCCTGCCGCTCTCCGGGCCGTTCGGGCCGACTTCCGGCATGACTCGCCGGTCACCCGGCACGCGATCCGCGTCACCGCGGTGGCCGCCGCGGGGTACCTGCTCGGGCACTGGCTGCCCCTGGGGCACGGCTACTGGGCCCCCATGGCCTCGGTCATGGTGATGCGCCCGGACTTCTCCCAGACGTACTCCCGCGCGGTCGCCCGTTTCGGCGGCACCCTCGTCGGCGTCGCACTCGCCACGGGCCTCGTCCAGCTGGCCCACCCCGGCACGGGGCTGTCCGCCGCGCTCGCCGTGCTCTGCGCCGGGATGATGTACCTGCTGATGCGCACGGGCCAGGTGGCGGCCCAGGCCTGCGTGGCCGCGTACGTCGTGTTCCTGCTCGGCATGGGCGGCCAGCAGTGGACGCAGACCGTCCCGGAGCGCGTGGTCCTGACCCTGCTCGGCGGCGTCCTCGCGATGATCGCGTACGCGCTCTACCCCGCCTGGGAGACCCCGCGCCTGCGCACCCGCCTGGCCGACTGGCTGGTCGCCGACGGCCGTTACGCCGCCGCGGTCGTCGACCGCTACGCCCACCCCGCGGGCAAGGCCTGCCCCGACGTGCGCGAGGCCCTGCTCGCCGCTCGCGACGCCCGCGTCGCCTGGCAGGACGCCCTGAACCGGGCCAAGGACGAGCCGGTACGCCACCGCGGCCTCTCCCGCGCCGCGGCCGCCGACGCGGAGGAGGTGCTCGCCCAACTGGGCCGCGTCGCCATGCTGATGGAGGCGCATCTGCCCGAGCGCGGCGACACCCCCGTGCCCGCGGCGGCCCGTCTTGCCGAGGCGCTGCGCAAGTCGACGGAGCAGGGCGCGAAGGCGCTGCGCGAACGCCGGGTGCCCAAGTGGGAGGCGGTCCGCACGGCTCTGGACGAGTGGGACGGCGAGGGTGTCCCCGACCGGGTGGTCCGCAGGGGGGCGGGCCTGCTCCTGGAGACCCTCGACGAACTGTCCGACGCCCTGGACACCGCGCCTCCGCCGATGCTGGTGGACGGCTCGGCCACGAAGCGGCAGGACGCCGACGGGCCGCGGAACCCGGAGGGTCCCACGGCCCGTTGAAGCCCGGCCGGGCAAGTGGCGCGCGGCGTCAGAACCCCCGCAGTCGTGTCAGAGCCGCCGCAGTCGGGTCAGAACCGCCGCGGCCGCGTCAGGACTGCGGAGCCGCCGTCGGCAGCCCCTCGGGCAGCTTGGTGCCCTCCGTCTTCAGGAACTCGTCCTTGTCCCCGCCTTCCCAGGCGACCTTCATCGACTTGCCGTTCACGGACTCGACCCGGCCCGTCGTGCGGTCCGAAGTGCCCTTCGGGCACTTGAGGGTGATCACCTGCGAGCCCGTCGCGTCACCCGCGGTGCCGTTGCACAGCACGTCCTCGCCCAGCAGCGTCGCCGTCTTCCCGGTGACGGCGAGGGCCAGCGGCTTCCCGTCGGCCGTGGTGACCCACGTACCTTCCAGGCTGCCGCCCTTGGCACCCGAACCACCGTCCGAGCCGTCCGAGCCGTCCGAACCGTCCGAACCACCGGACGAGCTCGACCCGGAGGAGTCGGCGGAGTCGGAGGTGCCAGAGGAGCCGCGGTCCTTCTTGCCGCCGCCCCCGCCCCCGTCCCCGTCGCTCCCGCAACCGCTCAGAACGAGCGCGGCGGCAAGACCCGCCACCGCGGTACCGACACGGACACTACGGACGTACGTACGCACGTGCACTCCCCCTAGCCAAAGCGATATCAGCGACATCAGCGGCATGAGCGATGTCAGCGACGCTGCCGGTGGTCACGACCCGGCCAAATCGCGCGCCAAGCTACCAGGAGGACTTGCGCACTCCGGGGAGATGTCCGGCGTGCGCTTGCTCACGCAGCTTCACCCTCGACAGCCCGAACGCCCCCACGTATCCGCGCGGGCGCCCGTCGACGCTGTCCCGGTTCCGCACCCGCGTCGCGCTTGCGTCACGCGGCTGACGCGCCAACTCCCGTTGCGCGGCGAGCCGTTCGGCGTCCCCCGTACCGGGCTTGCGGATGAGCTCCTTGAGCTCGGCACGCCTCGCGGCATACCGCGCGACGATTACGCGCCGCCGCTCGTTCATGGCGATCTTGCTCTTCTTGGCCATCAGATCCTCACCCCACGCGCACGGATCCTGGCGACGGCCGCCTCGATCCCGATGCTGTCGACGGTCTTGATCCCCTTCGTGCTGAGCCGCAGCCGCACGTACCGGCCCTCGCTCGGCAGCCAGTACCGCTTGCGCTGGACGTTGGGGTCGAAGCGGCGGGACGTCCGCCGGTGGGAGTGGGAGATGTTGTTGCCGAAGCGGGGTTCCGCGCCGGTCAGCTGGCAGTGGGCGGACAAGGTGACGCACCTCTCGGTCGATCGGTGATGGACTCTATTGAAAACGAGAGTCATTTTCATATACTAGCCCCATGGCCCGCAACGAACTCCGCCCCGTCATCAAGCTCCGCTCGACGGCGGGAACCGGCTACACCTACGTCACCCGCAAGAACCGCCGTAACAACCCCGACCGCCTCACCATCCGCAAGTACGACCCGATGGCCCGACGCCACGTCGACTTCCGAGAGGAGCGCTGACCGCCATGCGCAAGGACACCCACCCCCCGTACGGCCCCGTCGTCTTCCGCGACAAGGCCGCCGGATTCGCCTTCCTCACCCGCTCGACGGCGGTGGCGAACGCGACCGGCGGCAGGACGATCGAGTGGGAGGACGGCCGTACCTACCCCGTCGTCGACGTCGAGGTCTCGTCCGCGAGCCACCCCTTCTACACGGGCACGTCCCGCGTGATGGACACGGCGGGCCGCGTCGAGCGCTTCGAGCGCCGGTTCGGCAAGCGCTGATGGCGCGCCCGGACGGCGAACAGCCCGCGCGGCACCGCATGGACGTCGTGATCGTCGGCGGCCTCCATGCGGTCGCCCGCAGGGCGGCCGTCGACGACCTCCTCGCCACCGTCCCCGACAGCGTGGCCCTCCACCACGACCTGTCGACCGCCGTGCGCGGCACCGTGGTCCGCACCGTCCGCGACACCACCGGCGTGCTCTCCGCCGGCGACGCGCTCCTGGTCAACGACTGTGCGTGCTGCGCACTCCGCGAGGACCTGGTGCCCGAGCTCGCCCGCCTCGCGGACGCGGGCCTCACCCGGCTCGCGGTCGTCGAGCTGTGGGACTCGGTCGAGCCCAAGGCGATGGCCGAGGTGGTCGCCGCGCACGCCGGTGACGCCCTCGTGCTCAGCGGCGTCGTCACGGCGGTCGACCCGGCCCTCCTCCTGCCCTGCCTCGGCAACGGCGACGACCTCATGGACGCCGGACTCGCCGCCGCCCCCAGCGATCAGCGCACCGTCGCGGACACCTGGGCGCGCCAGCTGGAGTACGCGCCGGTGCTCGCCGTCGCCGACTCCGCGGAGGCCGACGACGAGGACCGGGCCCTCCTTGCCCAACTCCACCCGACGGCCCGCCAGGTGCCGGTCGGGAGCGGGGAGCTCGCGGCGGCCGCGCTCGCCGGGTTCGACGTCGAGGCCGCCGCCGCGGCGCAGCATCCCGCCTGCGCGCTGTTGCCCGCCGAGGCCGACGCGTGCGGGGTCGCGACCTTCGTATGGCGTCGGGAGCGGCCGTTCCACCCGGAGCGTCTCTACGACGCCCTGGAGGACCTGACCTGCGCGGCCGCCCGCAGCCGGGGCCGGTTCTGGCTGGCCGACCACCCGGACACGCTGCTCGGGTGGGACGCGGCGGGCGGCGCGCTCTGTGTCGAGAGCGCCGGGCCGTGGCTGGCCTCGCTGCCGGACGCCGCGTGGGAGATGGTCCCCGCGATGCGCCGCGCGGCCGCCGCCCTGGACTGGCATCCGGAACACGGC
Source organism: Streptomyces sp. NPDC004732 (assembly GCF_040609235.1). Classification (NCBI taxonomy): domain Bacteria; kingdom Bacillati; phylum Actinomycetota; class Actinomycetes; order Kitasatosporales; family Streptomycetaceae; genus Streptomyces; species Streptomyces sp. NPDC004732. Next base: position 98,059 of record NZ_JBEXJR010000015.1, on the reverse strand, counting down.
GACCGCTGCAACCACCTGGTCTTCACCTCGCCGGGGCTGGACCGCGACGGGCTCGAACAGGTCCTGGAGTCCTGCTTGCTGACGGACGAGGAGTACGCCGCCGGGCGCGACGCCTGGAAACACCTGCCCCCTGCCTTCGACACCCTCCTGGAGGTCTGACCCTTGTCCCCGCGCAACTCCCCGCGCCCGCAGAAGCTGATGCTGAAATCGAGGCCGAACCCCCTGGACCGGGACGGCATCACGTACATCGACTACAAGGACACGGACCTGCTCCGGAAGTTCCTCTCGGACCGGGGCAAGATCCGCAGCCGTCGCGTCACGCGCGTGACGGCGCGGCAGCAGCGGCGGATGGCGGCGGCGATCAAGAACGCCCGCGAGATGGCGCTCCTGCCGTACGGGTCGTCGGGGCCGTCCCGCTGACCCGGCCGTCCCGCTGACCAGCGCAGGCCCAGCCTCCCGGAGTACCTCAAGGTGCTCCGGGAGGTTTGTCTCGTGGCCCCGACGCGAACTTTTCCGGCACCGTTCACGTGCAGGTTCGCGCCGACGAGACCGAACGGACGCTCGGCGTCCGCCATATGGATGCCGGATGGATCAGGATCAGGCCAACTTCGCCGACCGGACCAATATGCGGACCCTGGAACACGAAGGGCGCGGAACGCGTCTCTTCCTAGTGCACGAGGGATTCGATCCGGACGACCCGGCGCGGCTGATGGCGCGGAAGATCATGGACGGGGGCTGGCGTTCGCACGTCATGCGCGCCCTGGAGCAGGTGCTGACAATCCTGTAACCAAGGGAACACCGCGCGTGCACGTGCATCTGCCCATGCATCTGCATGTGAACACAGCTATGATCCGGGACAGTTGACCACTGCATCTAGAGCCACTCACGGCACCGCACCACCCGGGGAGCGATCTGTGCACCACGCGATGAACGGCATGGCGGCCACGGAGCTTCACGGGGTCGTCTGGCAGAAGAGCAGGCACAGCAACTCGCAGGGCTCGTGCGTGGAGTTCGCGAAGCTGCCGGGCGGCGATGTCGCCGTGCGCAACTCGCGGTTCCCGGACGGCCCGGCGCTCGTCTATACGCGCGCCGAGATCGAGGCGATGCTGCTGGGGATGAAGGACGGGGAGTTCGACCACCTGATAGGCGGCTGACCCGGCACGGGCGGCCGACCCGGCATCGGCGGCCGACCCGGCCCGGACGACCCGCTCAGGTCAGCCGGAACAGCGCCCAGACCACCTTGCCGCGCAGCGCGCCCGCGAGTGGGTGCCAGCCCCAGCTGTCGCTGAACGAGTCCACGAGGAACAGGCCCCGTCCCGACTCCGCGGAGAAGTCGTCGTCCGTGTCGCGCGCGACCGGGCTCTCGTCGCTGGGGTCGCGCACCGCGCACACCAGGCGTGTCGCCCAGTGCATCAGGTGCAGCCGCACGGGCGGCTCCTGCTGATCGCGCGGGGTGTCGGCGGGCAGTGCATGGCGCAGTGCGTTGGTGACGAGTTCGGAGACCACCAGCGCGATGTCGTCGAACTTCTCCTCGAGGTCCCACTGGCCCAGCGTCTTGCGGGTGAACTGCCGGGCGCTGCCCACGGCTTCGTAGCGGGCGGGGAGGGCGACGGAGGCCGCGTCCGAGACGGCGGAGGGGTCGATCGGGGGTAGCCCCTGCCTTAACGGCTCGAGCATGGTCGATCCATTCGTCCCCATGCGAGGCACTCCCCGGTTTCGCGGTACGTAGCGATGGAGCGGTGGCGCGGTCGGTCGCCGATGGTGCGGTCGGTACAGCAGTGGCGCGCGGACCATGGTTCCGAATGCGTACAGCAGATGCAAGGGCAGATGCACGTGCACGCGCCGGACTTGGTCGATACCGTGCCACTTCTTGCCCATTTCTTCCCACGACTTCTTGAGGGGAGCTTTCGGACCCTTTCTGTTTCTGTAACCGGACGTGTACGGCCCGGAGCGTTTAATGGCAGACTGCTGGCTTCCAGTCGATCGGGAGGATTGAGCGAAGTGACCGCAGGCGAGTCGAGCGGCTCGGTGGTACGGCGCATCCTGCTGGGCTCGCAGCTGAGGCGGCTCAGGGAGTCCCGCGGCATCACCCGCGAAGCTGCCGGGTACTCGATCCGCGCTTCCGAATCGAAGATCAGCCGCATGGAGTTGGGACGGGTGAGCTTCAAGTCCAGGGATGTCGAAGACCTCCTGACGCTCTACGGCGTCACCGACGAGGCCGAGCGCGGCGCGCTCCTCTCACTCGCCAAGGAAGCCAACCTCACCGGCTGGTGGCACAGTTACTCGGACGTTCTGCCCGGCTGGTTCCAGACGTACATCGGCCTCGAAGGCGCCGCGTCGCTCATCCGCGTCTACGAAGTCCAGTTCGTCAACGGCCTGTTGCAGACCGAGGCGTACGCGCACGCGGTCGTCGCCCGCGGCATGAAGGGCGCGAGCAAGGCCGAGATCGACCGCCGTGTCGCCCTGCGCCTCGAACGCCAGAAGCTCCTCACCTCCGAGCACGCGCCCCGCTTCCACTGTGTGCTGGACGAGGCCGCGCTCCGACGTCCTTACGGCGACCGGGATGTGATGAGGGGTCAGATCCAGCACCTCATCGAGATCTCCGAGCGTCCGAACGTCACCCTCCAGGTGATGCCGTTCAGCTTCGGCGGGCACGCGGGGGAGAGCGGCGCCTTCACGATGCTGAGCTTCCCGGAGTCCGATCTCTCCGACGTCGTGTACGTGGAGCAGCTCACCGGCGCCCTCTATCTCGACAAGGCGGAGGAAGTCGCCCAGTACGAGCGTGTGGTGGCGCAGTTGCAGAAGGACAGCCCCGATCCGGTCGGCAGCCGGGATCTTCTGCGTGGTCTCCTTCAACTCACCTGAAACATAAGTACTATGACGTGAGATCAGGTGTCTGCTTCCGTTTGCGGCCGTCTGCCGCGGCAAGGGGTCCGCTCATGTCCTTCTTCACCGACCTGGCTCATCAGTACATCGACGGGGAGTGGAAGGCCGGGTCGGGCTCCTGGGACATCATCGACTTCAATCCGTACAACGGGGAGAAGCTGGCGTCCATCACCGTCGCCACCGCGGACGAGGTCGACCAGGCCTATCGCGCCGCCGAGCGTGCGCAGAAGGAATGGGCGGAGACCAATCCGTACGCGCGCCGTGCCGTCTTCGAGCGCGCCCTGCGGATCATCGAGGACCGTGAGGAAGAGATCACCGAGGCGATCATCGCCGAGCTGGGCGGCACCCGGCTCAAGGCGGCCTTCGAGATCCACCTCACCAAGGAGTTCCTGCGCGAGTCCGTCCACTTCGCGCTGCGCCCCGAGGGCCGCGTCCTGCCCTCGCCGGAGGACGGCAAGGAGAACCGCCTCTACCGCAACCCGGTCGGCGTCGTGGGCGTCATCAGCCCCTTCAACTTCCCGCTGTTCCTCTCCACCAAGACCGTCGCCCCCGCGCTCGCCCTCGGCAACGCCGTGGTGCTCAAGCCGCACCAGAACGCCCCCGTGATGGGCGGCAGCCTGCTCGCGAAGGTCTTCGAGGACGCGGGCCTCCCGCCCGGCCTGCTCAACGTCGTGATCACGGACATAGCCGAGATAGGCGACGCCCTCATCGAGCACCCCGTGCCGAGCGTCATCTCCTTCACCGGCTCGGACCGCGTGGGCCGCCATGTCGCCACGGTCTGCGCCTCGCACTTCAAGCGCTCGATCCTGGAGATGGGCGGCAACAGCGCGCTGATCGTCCTGGACGACGCCGACATCGACTACGCGGTGGACGCGGCGGTCTTCAGCCGATTCGTGCACCAGGGCCAGGTCTGCATGGCCGCCAACCGCATCCTGGTCGACCGCTCCGTGCTGGCGGAGTTCACCGAGAAGTTCGTCGCCAAGGTCGCGGGCCTGAAGGTCGGCGACCCGGCCGACCCCACCACCCACATCGGCCCGCTCATCAACTCCTCGCAGGCGGACGCCGTCACGGCCGTCATCGAGCAGGCCGTGGCGTCCGGCGCGACGGCCCTGCTGCACGGGGAGACCCAGGGCAACGTGGTCACCCCCACGATCCTCACCGACTTCCCGCACGACTCCCCGATCCTGGGCCAGGAGATCTTCGGCCCCGTCGCGCTGCTGCTGCCCTTCGACGGCGAGGACGACGCGGTCCGCATCGCCAACGACACTCCGTACGGCCTGAGCGGCGCGGTGCACACCGCCGACACGGAGCGCGGTGTGCGGGTCGCCAAGCGCGTCAGGACCGGCATGATCCACGTGAACGACGGCACCGTGCACGACGAGGCGATCGTGCCGTTCGGCGGCGAGAAGAACTCCGGTGTGGGACGGCTGAACGGCGAGTCGACGGTGGACGCCTTCACCACGCAGAAGTGGATCTCGGTGCAGCACGGCAGGTCGCGCTTCCCGTTCTAGGGCTGTTTCCCGTGTCGTGAGCCTTGCGGACAGAACCTGACCGCAAGGCTCCGTAGCGTCTGTGGTGTCGGAAAGCCCGGCGGAACCGGAGTAGAGGCGGACACCATGGTCACCCACGTCAGCGCGGAAGCCCACGGAGACGAGCGCGGCGCCCTGATCGCCTTTGTGGAGGCTCAGCGGGGCGGTATCCGCCGTTCGGTCATCGGCCTGACCGAGGAGCAGGCGAAGGCCCGCCCGAGCGCCAGCGAGCTGACCCTCGGCGGCCTCGTGAAGCACGTCGCCGAGACGGAGCTCAACTGGCTGCGCATGGCCGAGCAGAAGCCCAACGAGAAGGCCCGTACACAGGAGACCTGGGGCGACAGCTTCCGGCTCGTGGAGGACGAGACGCTCGCCGAAATGCTGGCCTTCTGGGACGAGGTCGCCCGCGAGACCGAGGAGTTCATCCGCACGGTGCCGAGCCTCGACGACACGTTCCCGCTGCCCGACGCGCCCTGGTTCCCGAAGGACGGCGCCGTGTCGATGCGCTGGCTGATGCTGCACCTGGTCGAGGAGATCGGGCGGCATGCGGGCCATGCCGACATCGTCCGCGAGTCCCTGGACGGGAAGACCGCCTTCGAGCTGGTGGCGCTGGAGCAGGGCTACCCTAGTCAAAATTGATGACAGGGGGCTGAGGGAAAGGGCGCGGTACATGTCGGCGATCCGGTTGCTGGTTATGGGGGCCGTGCGTCAGCACGGCCGCGCTCACGGCTATCAGGTCCGCAACGACCTGGAGTACTGGGGCGCCCACGAGTGGTCCAACGCCAAGCCCGGGTCGATCTACCACGCCCTGAAGCAACTGGCGAAGCAAGGGCTGCTGCGCGCGCACGAGATCGCGCCCTCCACGGCCGGTGGCCCGCCGCGCACGGAGTACGAGATGACGGAGCAGGGCACGGAGGAGTACCTCTCCCTCCTCCGTGAGTCCCTGACGATGTACGACCAGCGGCCCGACATCCTCACGGCGGCGCTCGGCCTCATGGTGGACCTGCCGCGCGAGGAGGTCGTGGGCCTCCTCAAGGAGCGGGTGCGGCGCATCGAGGAGTGGCGGACCTCCGTCACCGAGTACTACACGCCCGAGGACGGGCCCGAACAGCTGGGCCACATCGGCGAGATCATGAACTACTGGGTGCACTCGGCCGACACGGGCGCGGACTGGACCCGGAGCCTCATCGCGCGCGTGGAGGGCGGCTCGTACACCTTCTCGGGCGAGGGCGACCCGTTCGTGGGCGTGCTCGCCGACGGCGAGGAGAACCCGTACGCGACGGGGGCCCGGCATGCGGAGGACGACCGCTAATCAAGTTTGACGAATGAGGTCGCCTCGGTTACCTTCCTCAACCTAGTCAAGTTTGACTACGGGCGGAGAAGGGAGCCGGATGACGGACGTGATCGTCGTCGAGGGCGCGCACAAGGCGTACGGGCAGAAGAAGGCACCCAAGAAGGCACTGAACGGCCTCGACCTCCGGGTGGAGCGCGGCACGGTGCACGGAGTGCTCGGGCCGAACGGCGCGGGCAAGACCACGGCGGTGCGGATGCTCGCCACCCTCCTGCGGCCCGACGAGGGGCGCGTGGAGGTCGCGGGGCACGACGTGCGGCGCAGGCCCGACGAGGTGCGCAGGCGCATCGGGCTGCTCGGCCAGCACGCGGCGGTGGACGAGGAGCTGAGCGGTCGGCAGAACCTGGACATGTTCGGGAGGCTCCACCACCTGGGCGCCCGCCACGCGCGCGTGCGGGCCGACGAGCTCCTGGAGAGGTTCGGCCTCGCGGACACCGGGCGCAAGGCGGTCAAGCACTACAGCGGCGGCATGCGGCGCCGTCTGGACCTCGCGGCCTCCCTGGTCACCGACCCCGAGGTGCTCTTCCTGGACGAGCCCACCACGGGCCTGGACCCGCGCGGCCGCTCCGAGGTGTGGGACTCGGTGCGCTCACTGGTCGGCGGCGGCACCACCGTGCTCCTGACCACGCAGTACCTGGAGGAGGCCGACCAGCTGGCCGACCGCATGTCGGTGATCGACGGGGGGCGCGTCATCGCGGAGGGCACGGCGGACGACCTCAAGGCGAAGCTGGGCGGCGACCGGATCGACGTGGTGGTGCGGGACGCGGCCGAACTGACGAGGGCGGCCGCGCTGCTCCCCGAAGGCGCCACGGTGGACGCGGACCGCCGGATGGCCTCCGCGCCCGTCACGGACCGCATGAAGGCCCTCACGGGCGTCGTGCGGGCCCTGCGGGATGCCGGTATCGACGCCGAGGACGTGGCGCTGCGCAGGCCCACGCTGGACGAGGTCTTCCTCAGCCTGACGGAACGTACGAAGGACACCGTGTGAGTACGCCGATGGGCTGGGCCGTGACCGACTCCTGGACCATGACGCGGCGCGAACTCGCCCACTGGGCACGGCAGCCGGTGCAGGTCCTCGTGGGCCTCGTCTTCCCGGTGATGCTGCTGCTGATGTTCACCTACCTGATGGGCGGCGGAAAGGGCATCGCGGGGGAGTACGCCGAGTTCCTCGTGCCCGGCATGTTCGCGCTGACCATGGTCTTCGGGCTCGACGCGACGATGGTCGCGGTCACCCAGGACCTGAACAAGGGCGTGATCGACCGGTTCCGTTCCATGCCGATGGCCAACGGGGCGGTCCTGGTGGGGCGTTCGGTCGCCGACATGCTCCAGTCGTTCGTCTCGCTGCTCGTCATGATGGGTGTCGGGCTAGCGATCGGGTGGCGCTGGCACGGCTCGTTCGGGGCGGTCGTCGGGGCCTTCGGGCTGTTGATGATGCTGCGGTTCGCGATGCTGTGGCTCGGCATCTACCTGGCGATGATCGCGGGCAGGCCGGAGCTGGTGGCGGCCGTGCAGGTCCTGGTCTGGCCGGTCGGCTTCCTCTCCAACGCCTTCACGGTCCCGGAGAACATGCCGGGCTGGCTGGGCGCCCTGGTCGAGTGGAACCCGCTCTCGGCGACGGCCACGGCCGTCCGTGACCTGTTCGGCAACGAACCGGGAGTGGTCGGCACGTCCTGGGCCGCCGAACACGCGGAGCTCCTGGCGGTGCTGTGGCCCGTGGTGCTGGTGGGGGTATTCCTGCCGTTGGCGGTCCGCAGGTTCACGGCGCTGCGTACCTAGGGCCCTTCCGACCCGGTGGGCTTGCACCTCACGCGACGTGAGGACAGAGGCTGGTCCGCGTACCGAGAGAAGAAGGGCGGAAGCCATGAGCCACTCCGTGGGACAGGTCGCCGGTTTCGCCGGAGTGACGGTGCGCACGCTGCACCACTACGACGAGATCGGCCTGCTCGTGCCCGGCGGGCGCAGCCACGCGGGGCACCGGCGCTACAGCGACGACGACCTCGACCGGCTGCAGCAGATCCTGTTCTACCGAGAGCTCGGCTTCCCCCTCGACGAGGTGGCGGCCCTCCTGGACGACCCGGAGACGGACCCGTGGGACCACCTGCGCCGCCAGCACGAACTGCTGACCGCGCGGATCCACAGGCTCCAGGAGATGGCCGCCGCCGTCGAGACCGCCATGGAGGCGAAGAAGATGGGCATCAACCTCACGCCCGAGGAGAAGTTCGAGGTCTTCGGGGACCACGACCCCGACCAGTACGCGGAGGAGGTCGAGCAGCGCTGGGGCGACACGGAGGCCTACCGGGAGTCGCAGCGCAAGTCCGCCTCGTATACCAAGGACGACTGGAAGCGGATCAACGACGAGTTCACCGCGATCCACGCGCGCGTGGGCGATCTGCTCGCCCGGGGCGTCCCCGCCGACGCCGAGGAGGCCATGGACGCCGCGGAGGACCACCGCCGCTTCATCACGGCGAACCACTACGCGTGCGCGTACGAGATGCACACCTGCCTCGGCGAGATGTACGTCTCCGACGAACGGTTCACGGCCTTCTACGAAGCCATCAGGCCGGGCCTGGCGGTCTATCTGCGGGACGCCATCCTCGCGAACGCGGCACGCAACGGTCAGGAGGGTGCGACCCCGTGACAGCACGGGGCGGCGGGTCGACACTGCGGGTACGCATCGGTTCCAGTCCATTCCAGGAGGCGCGTCATGTCCGGACTGCTCTCCCGCGTCGCGAAGTTCGCCCGCAGCCCCGAAGGCCGGCGGGCCGTCCGTGAGGCCCGCCGCGCGTCCGCGGACCCCAAGCGCCGGGCCGAGGCCAAGCGGCTCGTCGGGCGGCTGCGGAGCGGCAAGGGCGGCAAGAAGTAGCGGCCCGATGGGCACGGCTGCCGCTGGACCGGCACTCAGCTTTGTCCCAGTTGTCGCACAGTGTGTCCTGAGAGGGACAGTGGAACCTGGCCGGGCCGCCCCACGTTGATAAATTTGGGCGGCTGCACCTGCCCTGCCCCGCCCCCTCACCCCTCAGGAGCCCGGAACCGTGACGACGCTTGCGCTCGGACCAAGCTGGCTGGATCCGGATTACCTGCTCAACCAGTTCGGTCTCTGGGGCCTGCTGCTGATCGTCTTTGCCGAGTCGGGCCTGCTCATCGGCTTCTTCCTGCCGGGCGATTCGCTCCTGTTCACCACCGGCCTGCTGATCACCACGAACAAGCTGGACACCCCGCTGTGGCTGGCCTGCGTGCTGATCTGCCTCGCCGCGATCCTCGGTGACCAGGCGGGCTATCTCTTCGGCAAGAAGGTCGGGCCCTCGCTCTTCAACCGCCCGGACTCCAAGCTCTTCAAGCAGGAGAACGTGGTCAAGGCCCACGAATTCTTCGAGAAGTACGGGCCGAAGTCCCTGGTCCTGGCCCGCTTCGTGCCGATCGTGCGCACCTTCACGCCGATCATCGCGGGCGTCTCCGGCATGCGGTACCGCTCGTTCCTCACGTTCAACATCATCGGCGGCATCATGTGGGGCGCGGGCGTCACCCTGCTCGGCGCCTGGCTCGGCAACATCGAGTTCGTGCACAAGAACATCGAGGCGATCCTCATCCTGATCGTCCTCATCTCGGTGGTGCCGATCGCCATCGAGTTCCTGCGGGCGCGCAGCAAGTCCAAGAAGGCCGCGGCAGCGGAAGGCGCCACGGGCGGCACGCCCCCGGCGCAGCCCCGCGGCCGCCACGCCAAGCGCTGACACCCGCCGCAAGGCCTCTAGAAGCCGCGCGTCCGCTTGGCCGCGCGGCGGTTCACCGCAGAGGTCGCGCCCGGCACCTTCAGGATCAGCCGGGAGATCTCGCTCCCCAGGTTCACGCCGATCGCGATGGCCAGGGCCGTCGCGACGGCCTTGGTGAGCGAGTTGATGCCCGTGTTCAGGTCGTTCTGCGCCAGGGCGAGCAGCCCGAAGTACGTCGCGCTACCGGGCAGCAGTGGGCCGATCGCCGCTGTCACGTAGGGCAGTGAGGACGCGAACCGGTACCGCGAGAAGAGCTGCCCGAAGAGACCCACCAGACCGGCCGCGATGGCCGTCGCGGCGACGGGCGAGAGCTCCAGCGGCGTCTGCGCCAGCGCACCGAACATCACCCAGGCGATTCCGCCGTTGAGGGTCACCATCAGCACGGTGTGACGTTCCTGCTGGAGCAGGATCGCGAAGGCCAGGCTCAGCGCCATCGACGCCAGGATCTGGATGATCGGCCGCGACGACGTCACGCCGAACTTCGTCTCCGGGGTCAGGTTCGTCGCGTCGAGCATGACGCCGAGCGACAGCACGAGCAGCACTCCGCAGACGATGCCCACGATGAGGTACATGACCTCCAGGAGACGTGCGGCCGCGGTGATGTAGTAGCCGGTGAGGCCGTCCTGCACGCCTGCCACCAGGGCCCGCCCGGGGATCAGCGCGAAGAGCCCACCGGTGATCACGGCCGAGGCCATGGACGCCTCGGTGTGCACGAAGCTGAGCGCCACACCCATCAGGGCGGGCGGCATCGCGGCGCCCACGAACTGGTAGAACTCCGGCAGCCCGCGTCCCGCGCAGAGCCAGGCGAGCCGGTCGCCGAGCATCGCGCCGACCGCGGCCACCACGAAGACCAGGGCGCCACCGCCCACCAGCACGGACGCGGAGCCCGCGAGCAGCCCGCTGGCCGCCGTGAGAGCCCAGCCGGGGTAGGGGTGACGGTTACGCCGAATGCCCGCCAGACGGCGGTAGGCCTCCTCCAGGGAGATCTCGAGCTCCGGGTCGCTGATGTCGTCCACCAGGTGGAAGACCGCCGCGAGACGCGTGTAGTCGGTGCCGCGCCTGCGCACCGTCCTGGAGGCCGTGACGGGGTCGTCCACCAGGGAGGGCTGGTGCGAGATCGACAGGAGCGTGAACGTCACGTTCGGCTCGCAGCGGTCGAGGCCGTACGAGCGGCAGACGGCGAACATCGCCGCCTCCACGTCCTCGGCGCCCTCGCCGCCCGCGAGCAGCAGCTCGCCGATGCGCAGCGTCAGGTCGAGCACGCGCGGCACGGCGGGCCCGGTCTCGTCCTCCTGCTTCTGCGCGGCCTCCGGAGCGGGCCGCTCGGCGACCGGCATGCGCAGCATCGTGCGCATCTGGTCCTGCCAGGGCACCTCCTTGGTGAGCCTCACCAGAGGTATGCCCTGCGCGGGCGTGAAGCCTTGCGCGGCGTCGCGGGAGTTGTAGGTGTGCGGCGTGGTGAACGCCGATTTCTCGGTCTCCTGGGTCGTCGACGACGGCGTCGCGAAGCCCGTGGGAAGGGCGAACTCGGATGTCGTCTGCGACTCGTCCTCAGGAACCGGTTGCTGCGCCACCACGCCGCTGGGCTGCACGAACGCGCTGCGGGCCTCGTCCGACTGAGGCTTTCGGTCCTCGGCCTCCTGCTCGGCCACTGATGCCCTCACTTTTCATACGACACGTACGCACCCTCCGTATGGCCAGTATGGGCACAGATACACGAACGGGCCGTGTGACCCCCTTGGGTCACACGGCCCGTCCGGGGCGAGTGGCTCAGTGGCCGCCCTCGTCCTTGAAGCGCTTGTAGGAACGCTCGATCTCGGCCTCGGCGTCCGTGCGGCCGACCCAGTCGGCACCCTCGACGGACTTGCCGGGCTCCAGGTCCTTGTAGACCTCGAAGAAGTGCTGGATCTCCAGGCGGTCGAACTCGGAGACGTGGTGGATGTCCCGAAGGTGCTCCACGCGCGGGTCGGAGGCCGGGACGCAGAGCAGCTTGTCGTCGCCGCCCGCCTCGTCGGTCATGCGGAACATGCCGATCGCGCGGCACTTGATGAGGCAGCCCGGGAAGGTCGGCTCGTCCAGGATGACCAGGGCGTCCAGCGGGTCACCGTCCTCACCGAGGGTGTTCTCGACGAATCCGTAGTCCGCGGGGTAGCTGGTCGACGTGAAGAGGCGACGGTCCAGACGGATCCGGCCGGTCTCGTGGTCCACCTCGTACTTGTTCCGCGAACCCTTCGGAATCTCGATGGTGACGTCGAACTCCACGGGTGGCTCCTCCATGATCAGCACATACTTCGGGTGATTAAGTGTCCCTCACGCAGATGTGTGATCGCGAAAGGGGCTGGTCGTCGTGCCGGAGCTCAAGCCTTGGCAGCGGCCTCGACAGCTTTTGAGACAGCTGCCAAAGCCTTCCGCCAGCAAACTTTCCGGGTTCTCCGGGAAGCTCACGACCTGGCAGCTCACAGCAGGTTCCGCCGCCTTCGGCCTGGTCATCGCGGCCGGGGCGGTGGCCGCGGCCGGCCCTTGGGACTCCTCCGGTCAGCGTACGGCGGAGCGGGACCGGGCCGCTTCCCAGGAGGCCTGGGGTGGCGCAGATCACGCTGGTCGTACGCCGGGGAGCGCGCCCGATGCCGCCCCCAGCGCCCCTTCCGTGCTCGCCGGTCTCGGCGCGCCCGCGGGTGTGGCGCCCGCGCCGACGGACAGTGCCCTCGCGGAGGTGCTCGATCCGCTTCTCAAGGATCCGGCGCTCGGCCCGGAGCGCTCGGCCGTCGTGCTCGACGCGGTCTCCGGGAAGCAGCTCTACGGCAAGGGCGGCGGCGAGGGCCTGACGCCCGCGTCGACGATCAAGATCGCCACGGCCGTCGCTGCGCTGTCCTCGGTGGGGCCCGACCACCGCATCGCCACGAAGACGCTGATCGAACCCGACTCCTCCGATGTCGTCCTCGTCGGCGGCGGCGACCCCACCCTCACCGCCCGCAAGGACGGCCGCTACACCGACACCGCGGCGAGCCTGCGCACGCTCGCCGAGGACACGGCGCACGCCCTGAAGAGCCGCGACATCGACGAGGTCAAGCTCTCGTACGACACGTCGCTGTACTCCGGACCCGCGCAGCACCCGATCGGCCCCAACGAGAACATCACGCCGGTCAGCGCCCTGATGGCCGACGAGGGCCGCCTGGACGACTCCTCCAGCGGACCCGCCCCGCGCGCGGCGGACCCGGCGGCCGAGGCGACGAAGAAATTCGCCGCCTTCTTGTCGGACGAGGGCATCAAGACCAACCCCAGCTCGAAGTCCGCGCCCACCCCGTCCAAGGCATCGGGACGGGCCGAGTCCCTCGCGAAGGTCGAGTCGCCGCCCCTGTCGGCCCTGGTCGAGCGGATGCTGACGCACAGCGACAACGACATCGCCGAGGCGCTCGCCCGGCAGGCGGCCGTCGCCGCGAAGGAGCCGGTGAGCTTCGACGGCGCGGGCAAGGCGGTACGCGACGCGCTGGACAAGCAGAAGCTGCCGCTCTCCGGGGCGAAGTTCGCCGACGGCAGCGGACTGGACCGGGCCGACCGCGTCTCCGCGGAGCTGCTCGCCGCGCTCCTGGACCACGCGGCGGACCCGGGCCGCCCCGAACTGCGCTCCGTCGTGACGGGCCTGCCCGTGGCGGGCTTCACCGGCACGCTCGTCGACCGCTACCCCAAGGACTCGCCGGGCACGGGCCTGGTCCGCGCCAAGACGGGCACGCTGACGGGCGTGAACAGCCTCGCGGGAACGGTGGTGGACGCGGACGGCCGCCTCCTGCTCTTCGCCTTCATGACGACAGGAACAACGGACCCCCAGTCGGCCCAGAAGGCCCTGGACCACATGGCCTCAACAGTGGCGAACTGCGGCTGCCGCTAAGCGACCCACGACACGGCCGACGCCGGGTAAGCACCGCCCTCCCGCCGGGCACAACAGGGTCGACGCCCAGGACTCGCCGCCAGGGGCGCGAGGAACTGCGCACCAAGCCCCCACCGACCGCCAGCCGAACGAACCGGCCCGCCGCCCCCGGAGTCGCCGAGCCCGACACGTCCGACCCCGGGGACTCGCCGCCAGGGGCGCGGGGAACTGCGCACCAAGCCCCCACCGACCCGCGGCCGAACGGGAAGCCACCCACCCACCCGCACCCGAACGGGAGGAGTCCCACCCACCCCACGGGGTCCCTAGGGGCGAGCTCCGGGGCAATGTCAGGGGTGCAAGCCCCTCCACGGGAGGGAGCCAGCACGTACCGTTGACGCATGACGAGCATCGGTGGTGCGGAGATGGTCGACTGGAATCTCGCGGTGGCGACCGCGACCCGGCTCGTGAGGCCGGGCCCAGAGGTGAGCCGGGACGAGGCGCGAGCAGTCGTCGCGGAGCTCCGCAGGCACGCCAAGTCCTCGGAGGAACACGTCCGTTCCTTCACGAGGATGGGCACGGAGGACACCCACGACACCCCGATCCTCGTGGTGGACCGCGCAGGCTGGGTCCGGGCGAACGTCGCGGGCTTCCGGGAGATCCTCAAGCCCCTCCTCGACAAGATGCAGGACCGCCGCACCGGCCCCGGCGGCGCCGTCCTCGGCGCGGTCGGCGGCAAGGTGACGGGCGTGGAGCTCGGCATGCTCCTGTCGTTCCTCGCCTCCCGCGTCCTCGGGCAGTACGAGACGTTCGCCCCGCCCACCCGCGACCTCCCCGCAGGGGCGAACGGCGGCGGCAGGCTCCTCCTGGTCGCACCGAACATCGTGCACGTCGAGCGCGAGCTGGACGTGGACCCCCACGACTTCCGCCTCTGGGTCTGCCTCCACGAGGAGACGCACCGCACCCAGTTCACCGCCGTGCCCTGGCTGCGCGATCACCTGGAGGCCGAGATCCAGTCGTTCCTCGGCGAGACCGAGGTCGATCCGATGACGGTCCTGGAGCGCGTCAGGGAGGCCGCCCAGTCGCTCTCGGGCGGCCGCACCGACGCGGAGGGCGCGGAGGCCGAGGAGAGCCGCTCCCTCGTCGAGATCGTGCAGACCCCCGCCCAGCGCGAGATCCTCGCCCGTCTGACGGCCGTGATGTCCCTGCTGGAGGGCCACGCGGACTTCGTGATGGACGGCGTGGGCCCGGACGTGGTGCCGTCCGTGGGCGAGATCCGCGAGAAGTTCCAGCAGCGGCGGGCACGCGGCGCGAGCCGCCTCGACCAGGCCCTGCGCAAGCTCCTCGGGCTCGACGCGAAATTGCGCCAATATCGCGACGGCGAGCGCTTCGTGCGCGCGGTCGTGGACGAGGTCGGCATGGACGGCTTCAACCGCGTGTGGACCTCGCCGAACACCCTGCCCACGAAGGCGGAGATCGCCAAACCGGCGGACTGGGTCGCGCGGGTGCACCGTAAGGGAGACTGAGGGACCGGATGCGGCCGACGGCAGGAGAACGCCCCCGCAATCACCCGTCCGAGGGACCGTAGGCAATGGGTAGGCGTGCAATGCTCGGGGAACGGCTCGGCTCTGTCACCATCGACACACTCTGAGTGACCGAACGCGAGGGAAGCAAGGCCCCCTGAGGGTCCGGACATCCCGAGTGGGTCCTGAGTGACTGGTCCGAGCTCACCCCCCGAACTTTCACGAAGGGAACCGGACATGGGTCCCCATCCTGCGGTCGCGGCGATACGCCTGGCGGTCCGCCGCGTACTCCACGACGTACTGACCGACGTACAGCGCAGCTCCGAGAACGACCCCCCACACCCCCCGCACGAGCAGGCCCCTTCGCCGCTCGTGCTCGTCGCGTGCTCGGGCGGTGCCGACTCCATGGCGCTGGCCTCCGCGCTCGCCTTCGAAGCCCCCAAGCTCGGCATGCGCGCGGGCGGCATCACCGTCGACCACGGCCTGCAGCCCGGCTCCGACCTGCGCGCCGCCGAGGTCCTCGTGCGTCTCACCGCGCTCGGCCTGGCCCCGGTCGAGGCCGTGGCCGTCGCCGTGGGCCGGGACGGAGGCCCCGAGGCCGCCGCCCGCGACGCCCGATACGCAGCCCTGGATGCCGCCGCCGAACGGCATTCAGCAGCCGCCGTCCTGCTCGGCCACACCCGGGACGACCAAGCCGAGACCGTCCTGCTGGGCCTGGCCCGCGGCTCCGGGATCCGCTCGCTGTCCGGAATGGCGGCGACCTCGGGGGTCGCCGGCCGTTACCGCCGCCCCTTCCTGCACCTCGACCGGCAGACCGCACGCAAGGCCTGCATGGTCCAGTCGCTGCCCGTCTGGGACGACCCGCACAACGCCGACCCGGCCTACACCCGCTCCCGGCTGCGCCACGAGGGCCTGCCCGCGCTGGAGAAGGCGCTCGGCAAGGGCGTCGTCGAGGCGCTCGCCCGCACGGCCCAACTGTCCCGGGACGATGCCGACGCCCTCGACACCTGGGCCGCCCAGGCCGAGACGGCCGTGCGCGACGCCACCGGCCTCCTGGAGTGCGCGAAGCTCTACGCGCTGCCGCCCGCGGTGCGCCGCCGCATCGTGCGCAGGGCGGCCATCGACGCGGGGGCTCCCGCCGGTTCGCTGTTCGCCCGGCACATCGAAGAGGTCGACCGCCTGATCACCGGCTGGCGCGGCCAAGGAGCCATCAACCTCCCGGGCAAAGTCGTGGCTCAGCGCCAGGGTGGCAGACTGGTGATCCGGCAAGGCTGACGAGGGGCCCGTGTGACTGACGGGCCGAGTCGGCCGGTGGGACGACCGAAAGTGATGCGGGTGGACGCGAAAGACATGGGCACCGACCTACAGTCGGTGCTCATCACCAAGGAAGAGATCGACGCGAAGCTGGCCGAGCTGGCAGCGAAGGTCGACGCGGAGTACGCGGGCAAGGACCTGCTCATCGTCGGTGTCCTCAAGGGCGCCGTGATGGTCATGGCGGACCTGGCGCGTGCGCTGTCCACCCCCGTCACGATGGACTGGATGGCCGTGTCGTCGTACGGCGCGGGGACCCAGTCCTCCGGCGTCGTGCGGATCCTCAAGGACCTGGACACCGACATCAAGGGCAAGCACGTCCTGATCGTCGAGGACATCATCGACTCCGGTCTGACGCTGTCCTGGCTGCTGTCCAACCTCGGCTCGCGCGAGCCCGCCTCCCTCGAGGTGTGCACGCTGCTGCGCAAGCCGGAGGCGGCCAAGGTCGCGATCGACGTGAAGTGGATCGGCTTCGACATCCCGAACGAGTTCGTCGTGGGGTACGGCCTCGACTTCGCCGAGAAGTACCGCAACCTCCCGTTCGTCGGAACGCTCGCCCCGCACGTCTACGGCGGCTGACGTCTCGTAGCACCGCTTACGACGCTTGGGGAACCCTCACCCGTTTCCCGCCGTTGGAGCATGCGAAGGCCGGATTGCCAGCAGTCCCGGGCAGCTTCGGGTCACAATGCTGGGGTACCGTCCGAAGAACAGTCTTTATCAAACTCACTATGGCAGGAGGGACGGGGCGTCATCGCTCCGTATGGATGGACGTGAAGCGATACTTCCGTGGGCCAGTCATGTGGATCGTGCTGGCCGTCCTTGCCGTGGTCGTGTTGATGCAGGTCGTCGGCTCGTCCGGTGGCTACAAGACGGTGGACACCGGCCAGGTCGTCCAGGCGATCAATGACAACAAGGTCGAATCCGCCAAGATCACCACCGGTGACGAGCAGATCATCAAGGTCGAGCTCAAGGATGGCCAGAAGGTCAAGGACAGCAGCAAGATCCAGGCGAGCTACATCGGCGACCAGGGCGTCGACCTCGCCAAGTCCCTGCAGTCCAAGTACCAGACCAAGGACATCCCGGACGGTTATACCGTCTCGCCGTCGAAGCAGAACCCCTTCGTCGGCATCCTGCTCTCCCTGCTCCCCTTCGTTCTCATCGTCGTCGTCTTCCTGTTCCTGATGAATCAGATGCAGGGCGGCGGCTCCCGGGTCATGCAGTTCGGGAAGTCCAAGGCGAAGCTCATCACCAAGGACACCCCGAAGACGACGTTCGCCGATGTGGCGGGGTCCGACGAGGCGGTCGAGGAGCTCCACGAGATCAAGGAGTTCCTCCAGGAGCCGGCGAAGTTCCAGGCCGTCGGCGCCAAGATCCCCAAGGGCGTCCTGCTCTACGGCCCGCCCGGTACGGGCAAGACGCTCCTCGCGCGTGCCGTCGCCGGTGAGGCCGGAGTTCCGTTCTACTCGATCTCCGGTTCCGACTTCGTCGAGATGTTCGTCGGTGTCGGTGCCTCCCGAGTGCGCGACCTCTTCGAGCAGGCCAAGGCGAACGCTCCGGCGATCGTCTTCGTCGACGAGATCGACGCGGTCGGCCGTCACCGCGGCGCCGGTCTCGGCGGTGGCCACGACGAGCGCGAGCAGACGCTGAACCAGCTGCTCGTCGAGATGGACGGCTTCGACGTGAAGGGCGGCGTCATCCTGATCGCCGCCACGAACCGGCCCGACATCCTCGACCCGGCGCTGCTGCGCCCCGGCCGTTTCGACCGGCAGATCGCCGTCGACCGCCCGGACATGCAGGGCCGTCTGGAGATCCTCAAGGTTCACCAGAAGGGCAAGCCGGTCGCTCCGGACGTCGACCTCTCCGCGGTCGCCCGTCGCACGCCGGGCTTCACCGGCGCGGACCTGAGCAACGTCCTCAACGAGGCCGCCCTGCTCACCGCCCGCAGCGACCTGAAGCTGATCGACAACAGCATGCTCGACGAGGCGATCGACCGCGTCGTGGCGGGCCCGCAGAAGCGGACCCGGATCATGTCCGACAAGGAAAAGAAGATCACCGCGTATCACGAGGGCGGACACGCCCTGGTCGCGGCGGCCTCGCCGAACTCGGACCCGGTCCACAAGATCACGATTCTGTCCCGCGGCCGGGCCCTGGGTTACACCATGGTCCTGCCCGAAGAGGACAAGTACTCGACCACGCGCAACGAAATGCTCGACCAGCTGGCGTACATGCTGGGCGGGCGCGCGGCCGAGGAGCTCGTCTTCCACGACCCGACGACGGGCGCGGCGAACGACATCGAGAAGGCCACGGGCACGGCCCGCGCGATGGTCACGCAGTACGGCATGACCGAGCGGCTCGGCGCGATCAAGTTCGGTGGTGACAACTCCGAGCCCTTCCTGGGCCGCGAGATGGGCCACCAGCGCGATTACTCCGAAGAGGTCGCGGCGCTGGTCGACGAAGAGGTCAAGAAGCTCATCGAGACCGCGCACAACGAAGCGTGGGAGATCCTCGTCGAGAACCGCGACGTTCTCGACAACCTGGTTCTCCAGCTCCTCGAGAAGGAGACCCTCGGCAAGGAGCAGATCGCCGAGGTCTTCGCGACGATCGTGAAGCGCCCGGCCCGCCCGGCGTGGACCGGTTCCTCGCGGCGCACGCCCTCGACCCGCCCGCCGGTGCTCTCCCCCAAGGAGCTGTCGCTGACGAACGGTGCGAACGGCGCGACCCCCGCGGTCACGTCGGGCAGCACGGACCAGCCCATCGAGGTGGTCCCGGAGGACCGCCCCGAGAGCTGACCCCGCGCGCCTCAACAGGCCCGGAATGGAAGCCGCGCCCCCCTGGTTCTAGCCTGGGGGGCGCGGCTTATTTCGTACGCCCGCGTGAGACGCACAGGAACGAGGCACAACATGACCGACCCGGTGACGCTGGACGGCGACGGCTTGATCGGCGAGTTCGACGAGAAGCGGGCCGAGAACGCCGTGCGCGAACTGTTGATCGCCGTGGGGGAGGACCCCGACCGCGAGGGCCTCCTGGAGACTCCGGCGCGGGTGGCGCGTGCGTACCGGGAGATATTCGCCGGTCTGTGGCAGAAGCCCGAGGACGTCCTGACGACGACGTTCGACCTGGGGCACGACGAGATGGTCCTCGTGAAGGACATCGAGGTCACTTCATGCTGTGAGCACCATTTGGTCCCCTTCCGCGGCGTGGCGCACGTGGGGTACATCCCGGCCGCCAGCGGCAAGATCACCGGCCTTTCGAAGCTGGCCCGGCTCGTCGACGTCTATGCGCGCCGCCCGCAGGTGCAGGAGCGCATGACGACCCAGATCGCGGACTCGCTCATGGAGATCCTGGAACCGCGCGGCGTCATCGTCGTCGTGGAGTGCGAGCACATGTGCATGTCGATGCGCGGCATCCGCAAGCCCGGCGCCAAGACGATCACTTCCGCGGTGCGCGGCCAGCTGCGCGATCCCGCGACGCGCAATGAGGCGATGAGCCTGATCATGGCTCGCTGAGACGGATTATCTCGTTCCGCTCAACTCGCTTTCTGCGGGCGGGTGTTGTGGCCCAAAGTGGTGGACGGTGCGAGTGGTGGCCGAAAGACTGCGTGGGTGACGAATACACATACGCAGCCCCTGCCCGTCCGCAAGCTCGGCGGCCTGGAGGTCTCCGCCCTCGGCTACGGCGCGATGGTGCTCTCCCCGGGGGTCTACGGCGAGGTCGACGACGAGCGCGGTGAGCGGGCCGTTCTCGCGGCGGTCGACGCGGGCGCAACGATCATCGACACCTCCGACGGGTACGGGGCCGACGGCCACAACGAACAGCTCATCGGCAGGGCCCTGAAGGGGCGCCGCGAGCAGGTCGCGATAGCCACCAAGTTCGGCTTCCGGCTGCCGGAGGGCGTGGAGCCGCACCCCTTCCCCATCGGATACGCCTTCGGGGAACTGGCGGTCAACGGCGACCCCAAGCACGTACGCGGCTATGCCGAGGCGAGCCTGCGGGCCCTGGGGACGGACTACATCGACCTGTACTACCCGCACTTCCCCGACCCGCAGATCCCCCTGGAGGAGACCGTCGGGGCGGTCGCCGAGCTGATCAGTGCGGGGCTCGTGCGGCACCTGGGTCTCTCGAACGTGACGGCGGACCAGCTGCGGGCCGCGCACGCCGTGCACCCGGTGGCGGCGGTGCAGATCGAGTGGTCGATGTGGCGGCCCGCCGAGCCGGAGATGCTGGCGGCGGCGCGTGAGCTGGGCGTCGGGCTCGTGCCGTGGTCGCCGCTGGGCGCCGGGTTCCTGACCGGCACGGTCGGCCAGGTCAAGGACGGCGACTTCCGGCAGAACGCGCCGCGCTTCGACGCGGCGAACCTGAAGGCCAACAACGACCGCTTCGCGCCCGTGCGGGGCATCGCGGAGGAGCTGGGCATCACCCCGGCGCAGCTTGCGCTCGCCTGGCTGCTGCACCAGGACCCGAACGTGGTGCCGATCCCCGGCAGCCGTACGCCGAAGCACATCGAGGAGAACCTCGCGGCGGCGCACGTGAAGCTGGACGCGGACGTCCTCGGGCGGCTGGAGCGGATCCTGGGGGAGACGGAGGTCGAGGGCGGCACGCTGCTGTAAGGCACGCTGCTGTAAGGGCCGCAGGGCCCACCAGGGGCCTTTCGGAAGGCTTCCCTGACCCCGCGGGGTGTGGGGGCGGGGAAGCCAGCCACGGCGGTCTCATGCCGCCTTACGCCGCCGCGTTCCCGTGCCGCTTACGCCGCCGCGGTCGTCTCGCCGTTCTCGTCGTCGTCCTCGGGGAGCTTGCAGACCCGCTCCATGAAGAAGGCGGCCGCTATCACCGCGATGCCCATCAGGACCGAGAGCCCGGCATAGACCGCCTGGTCACGGCGGGGCGGGATGTCGAGGAACTCCAGCATGAACGCTCCCGTCCCGCCGTACATCCCCGCGACGAGCGCCGCGACCAGGGCGCTGGCCTGGCCGAAGACGACGGCACGGGCCGCCATCATCGGCTCGACGCCCTTCGCGCCGGGGCGCCGCTCGCGCTGGGCCCGCAGGCGCGAGCGCAGGGAGAGCGCCGTCGCCAGCAGGGTGACGGCGATGACCGCGAGCACGATGGGCGCGGCCAGCGGCACGCGAGGCAGCGTGCCGACGGAGTCCCAGAGACGGGCGCCCGACCAGGACAGCACCCCGGCCGCGAGGAAGAGGCCGACCAGCGTCCTGATGCGCAGTTCCTTCACGGGTGACCCTTCATCGGCTTGCTTACCTCGACCGCCTCTTCCAACGACTACTCCGGCAGCCGGAGTTCCAGGTCGGCGCGGGGAGCCACGCCGTCACGGGTGACCGCGGCCAGCAGCTCCGCCACCGGGCCCCGGCCGGTGAGCTGGGCCTCCGGCTCCACGTCGTGCCAGGGGGCGAGGACGAAGGCGCGCTCGTGGGCGCGCGGGTGGGGCAGCGTGAGCGTCGGGTCGTCGGAGACCACGTCCGCGTACGCCACGATGTCCACGTCGATCGTGCGCGGGCCCCAGCGCTCGTCCCGCACGCGGTGGAAGGCCTCCTCGACCGCCTGCGCGCGCTCCAGGAGCGAGGCGGGCGGCAGGGTCGTCTTCACCACGACGACCGCGTTGAAGTACGACGGCTGGCTGCCGGGGTCGACGCCCCACGGCTCGGTCTCGTACACCGGAGAGACCGCCTTGACCCGCAGGCCAGGGGTGTCCTCCAAGGCGTCGATGGCGCCCTGCAGCGTCTCCAGGCGGTTGCCGAGATTGCTGCCGAGGGAGATCACGGCGCGTTTGGGGTTGGACAGGGTCGTGTCCGCGGCGTCCACCTGCTCGACCACGGAGGTGGGCACCGGCTGGACGGTGGGGTCGCTCTGACCCGCCTTGAAGGGCGCACTCATACTCGGCTCCGGGTGATGGTGACGGTCACGTCGTCGAACGGGACGGTGATCGGGGCGTCCGGCTTGTGCACGCAGACCTCGACCTCCAGAACTCCGTCGTGCTTCAGACACGCCTGGGCGATGCGCTCCGCGAGCGTCTCGATGAGGTCGACGGGCTCGCCCTCCACGACGGCGACGACCTCCTCGGCCACGATGCCGTAGTGCACGGTCTTCGACAGGTCGTCGTCGGCCGCGGCCGCTCGCGTGTCCAGACCAAGCACCAGGTCCACGATGAAGGTCTGGCCCTCTTCGCGCTCCCGCGGATAGACACCGTGGTGCCCGCGGGCCTTGAGGCCGCGCAGCGCGACACGATCCACGCGAATCACTCCTGCAATCGTCGGTATCGGCAGGCCTGCACCGAGTGCGGTCGGCACACCAGCCTCGATCGAATCTACCTGCGAGCACTGACAGCACTCGCCCGCGGGGCCCGTCGGGCCCCACGGCACACACTGGTCGAAGCGCGTCTACCCACTCAGGTGGGTGTCTCCTCGCCCTCTTCGTCATCGGTTTCCGCGAGGACGGGTGACGCGTGATGCGACCAGAGCTTCCAGCCGTCCGGTGTGCGGCGAAACACATTGGTGGCGACCACGAGCTGCCCCACGAGCGGGCCGAGCTCACCGCCGCCCTCCGGGGGCGGTCCGCCGCTCAGGATGTTCTCCGTGCACGTCACCAGGGCGGTGTCACCGGCCACGCCGACCTTCAGGTCGGTGAGGAAGAACTGGATGTACTCGGTGTTCGCCATGATCAGCGCGTACGACCTGAGGACCTCGCCGCGGCCCGTGAGGACCGGCCAGCCTGGGTGGACGCAGGAGACGGCGTCACCGGCCGCGTCGCCGTCCTCCGTGCCCTCGGCGCCGTCCCCGGCGCCCGAGCCCTCCACGGCGTCCACAGCGTTCTCGGAGTCCATCCATAGGTCGGACACCTCGTCGAAGTCGCCGCGTTCCAGTGCTTCGTAGAACGCGGTGTTGGCGAGCTGTACCTGCTCGATGTCGGTCCTGGCCGCGGTCACTGAGGGCCGCCTGCCGCGCCGGTCACGGCACGGGCGACACGGACCGCGTCGGCGGTGGCCCGCACCTCGTGCACGCGGACCGCCCAGGCGCCCTGGTGGGCGGCGATGGCGGAGACGGCGGCGGTGGCGGCGTCCCGCTCGCGGGCGGGCGGCGGGGCGCCCTCCGGGCCCGCGAGGACCCGCCCGAGGAAGCGCTTGCGGGAGGCGGCGACGAGGATCGGATGGCCGAGCTCGCGCAGCCGGTCCAGGCGGGCGAGGAGCGACAGGTCGTGCTCGGCGTCCTTGGAGAAGCCGAGGCCGGGGTCGACGACGATGCGCTCGGGGGCGATACCGCCCTCGATGGCGGCCGCTACGCGCGCGTGCAGCTCGGCGACGACTTCGGAGACCACGTCTTCGTACACCGGTTCGGCGTGGATGTCGGTGAGGAAGCCGCGCCAGTGCATGACCACGAAGGGGGCCTGCGCGGCGGCGACCGCCGGGACCATGCGCGGGTCGGCGAGGCCGCCGCTGACGTCGTTGACGAGGACGGCGCCCGCGGCGAGCGCCTGCTCGGCGACGGTGGCGCGCATCGTGTCCACGGAGACCGTGACGCCCTCCGCGGCCAGACCCCGCACGACGGGCACGACGCGCCTGAGCTCCTCGGCCTCGTCCACGCGGGGGGCGCCGGGACGGGTGGACTCGCCGCCGACGTCGACCAGGTCGGCACCCTGCGCGACCAGGTCGATGCCGTGCTTGACGGCGGTCGTCGTGTCGAACCAGCGGCCGCCGTCGGAGAAGGAGTCCGGCGTCACGTTCACCACGCCCATGACCGCACAGCGGTCCCACTCCGGCAGCCCCTGGACCGATCCCCGCCCGCGCAACGTACTCATACCTCCAGCCTAGGCCCGGAACCGGCGCGATTACGCCGCCTGGACCTCCCGCTCCGCGGCCCCGTGCGGGCAGGGGCGGCGCTGGGCGGTGCCCCTGCGAAGGAAGCGGGGCAGGGCGAGCGTGACGAAGCCCTCGGCCTGCATGGCGGCGAAGCCGATGCGGGGGAGGTCCTTGCTGGAGCGGTAGACGACGAAGCGGGGCTCCCAGCGGGGGCGGAACTTCGCGTTGAACTTGTACAGGGACTCGATCTGGAACCAGCGGGACAGGAAGACCAGCAGGCCCCGCCAGGCGCGCAGGACCGGGCCCGCGCCGATCTTCTCGCCGCGGGCGAGGGCCGCGCGGAACATCGCGAAGTTGAGGGACACGCGCGCGATGCCGAGCTTCGGCGCGGCCTGCAGGGAGGCCACGATGAGGAGCTCGTTCATGCCGGGGTCGGCCGAGCGGTCGCGGCGCATGAGGTCGAGGGAGACGCCGTCCTTGCCCCACGGGACGAAGTGGAGGACAGCCTTCAGGTCGCCGTAGGGGCCCGGCTCCTCGTCCGCCTTGTGGGCGGTGGCGATCAGACAGTCGCCGTCGTCCGGGTCGCCGATGCGGCCGAGCGCCATGGAGAAGCCGCGCTCGGTGTCGGTGCCGCGCCAGTCGTCGGCGGCGCGCTGGATCCTGGCGAGCTCGTTCTCGCCGAGGTCACGGATGCGCCGTACGCGCGTCTCGTAGCCATTGCGCTCGATCCGCTTGACCATCTGGCGTACGTTGCGCATCGCACGCCCGGACAGGGAGAAATCCGCGACGTCCACCACCGCCTCGTCGCCCAGCTCCAGGGCGTCCAGGCCGGTCTCGCGGGTCCAGACCTCGCCGCCCGTCTCGGAGCAGCCCATGACGGCGGGCGTCCAGGAGTGGGCCTTCGCCTCGTCCATGAAGCGCTCGATCGCGCCGGGCCAGGCCTCGACGTCGCCGATCGGGTCGCCGCTGGCGAGCATCACTCCGGAGACGACGCGGTAGGTGACGGCGGCCTTGCCGCTGGGGGAGAAGACGACGCCCTTGTCGCGGCGGAGCGCGAAGTGGCCGAGGGAGTCGCGGCTGCCGTGCTTGTCGAGCAGCGCGCGCAGCTTCGTCTCGTCGTCCTCGGTGAGGCGCGCGGCCGGGTGCTCGGGGCGGAAGGCCAGGTAGATGGTGGTGAGGGCGGTGAGCATACCGAGGGCGCCGAGACTGAAACCGACGGTCCAGGATGTGCGTCCGTAGTAGTCGACGGGGCCTTCGAAGCCGAAGAGTCCGTAGAGGACGTGCTCCAGGCGCTCCGTGATGCTCGGGTCTCCGATGACCTTCCCGGGATGGACGCTGACGATCACCAGGCCCAGCAGAATCGATCCGGCACCGAGGAGGACGAAGTTGGCAAGCGCCCGCCAGCGACTGCGTGGGTCGGGCAGGGCGGTGAACTCACTCCGATGGCGCAACAGCAGTGCGAGCAGCGCGAGCGAGATCACGACGCCGATGATCGAGTGCCGGTACGCGAACTGCGCCACGGCGCCCGCGGGCAGCAGCACCACGGCGGCCCGCCAGGCCCGGCGCTTGTGGCGCCGCAGGCCGTGCGCGAGCAGGAGCAGCAGGATGCCGGAGCTGAGCGCGAGGGCGGCGGCGAAGGGGCCGAGCGCGCCGGGCAGCACCTCCGCGATGGCATGCATGCGGCTGTGCCGGAACCGGGGGAACACGCCTGCCGCGACGTTCAGAACTCCGACGAGGGCGCAGGCTCTGGCGACCAGGGTCGGCACCACCTCGGGGCGTGGACCGCGCAGCATCTTGTGGAGCCGGCCGTCGCGGTGGCGCACCTCACTGTCCGGAACCTCGCCCGACATTTCCCCATCTATCCTGACAGACATCGCATCCCGTAGTTCTGCGAGAGAGCTTTAATCCGGTGCCAAAAGCGCATCCGGCTACATTGCGACCTCTAGGACGGTCCTTCAGGGAGACGGGTTCATTCCCGACCGGAAACCGCTGGAAAAGCTCAGGCAGGCCCCCCGGCAGACGTCGGCACGGCCGTCCCGGGTCCGGTCAAGCCGAGGCACGTGCCCGGCACAGGTAGAAAGCGCAGGCAGAACACCCCATGGGTCTCACGAGCAACAACGTCCTCGCCCTTGCGGTCTTGCTGGCGGTACTGCTCTTCGTCGGCACGATCTGGCTCTGGCCGCGGCTCGCCCGCCGCAGCTGGAAGGCGATCACCGGCCGCGTCGGGCTGCTCCTCGCCACCCAGGTCGCGGTCTTCGCCTCGGTGGGCCTGTCGGCCAACCAGGCCTTCGGCTTCTACGCCACATGGGCCGACCTCTTCGGCCAGGAGACCGCTCCCGGAGTGGTGGTCGATCACGATCCGGCCAAAGGAGCAGGGCCCGTCAAGGTCGTCGACACCCAGCCCGTGAACGTACCCGGCGGCGGCCGGCCCGCCACCGGGGGCCAGATCCAGAAGATCGAGGTGGGCGGGAAGGTGTCGGACATAGCCAGCCCCGCCTACGTCTACCTGCCGCCCGAGTACTTCCAGCCGCAGTACAAGAACCGCAAGTTCCCCGCAGCCGTGGTGCTCACCGGTTACCCGGGCACCGCCGAGGCGCTCACCAAGGGGCTCCACTACCCGCAGACCGCCCACAAGCAGGCCGCCGACGGCACGATGCAGCCGATGATCCTCATCATGATGCGGCCGACCGTGGCGCCGCCGCGCGACACCGAGTGCGTGGACGTGCCGGGCGGGCCGCAGACCGAGACGTTCTTCGCCAAGGACCTGCCCGGAGCGATATCGGACCACTACAGGGTGGGCCGCAAGGCGCAGAACTGGGGCGTCATCGGCGACTCCACCGGTGGCTACTGTGCGCTGAAGCTCGCCATGCACCACCCCGGCGTGTACGGCGCGGGAGCGGGTCTTTCCGCGTACTACAAGGCGCCCATCGACGTCACCACCGGAGACCTCTTCCACGGTGACAAGGAGCTGCAGCAGCGCGCCGACCTGGACTGGTACCTCGACCACATGCCGCCGCCCAAGACGTCCCTCCTCGTGACCACCAGCAAGAAGGGCGAGGACAACTACGACGCCACCAAGAAGTTCATCGACAAGGTGAAGGCGCCCACGCGCGTCTCGTCGATCACGCTCGAAAGCGGCGGGCACAACTTCAACACCTGGCGCCGGGAGATCCCCGCGACGCTGAAGTGGATCAGCGGGCGCCTGAGCGACGACTAGGGCTCAGGCCCTCCTGGCGACCGGGGGCTCAGGCCCCCTTGATCGCCGTCACCGTCTCCAACTCGACCTCCGCGCGCGCGATGTCGCGCGCGTCCGCCGCCGTCGAGCGCCGCAGTGCCTCGTGCAGCCGGGCCGGTGTGAGCACCCCGAGGAACCGGCCCTCGCTGTCCTTGTCGATGACCGCGATCCAGCCCGCGTCGTGCTGCAGCATCGTCGCGAACGCCTGCTTCAGGCTCGCGCCGACCGGCAGCCACGCCTCCATGCGGCGCGCGTGCTCGCGGACCGTGCCGCTCCCCCCGCGCGCGTGCTCGGCCGAGAGCCAGCCGTGCAGGTTGTTCTCGCCGTCCAGGACGACGGCCCAGCGGGCGCCGAGCTCCTTGGGCAGCGGGTCGTCGAGGTGCACGACGGGCGGCTGTTCCAGATCCCCCTCCTCGATCGGCGTCACGGAGAGCCGCTTCAGGCCGCGGTCCGCGCCGACGAAGTCGGCCACGTAGTCGTTCGCGGGGGCGCCGAGGACCGTCGAAGGGGTGTCGAACTGCTCGATGCTGCCCTGGCCGTAGACCGCGATGCGGTCGCCGAGGCGGACCGCCTCCTCGATGTCGTGCGTGACGAAGAGCACGGTCTTGCGCACGGCCTGCTGGAGGCGGAGGAACTCGTTCTGCAGATGCTCCCGGACGACGGGGTCGACCGCGCCGAAGGGCTCGTCCATCAGGAGCACCGGCGGGTCGGCGGCCAGGGCGCGGGCCACGCCGACGCGTTGGCGCTGGCCGCCCGAGAGCTGTTCGGGATAGCGGTCGCCGAAGACGGCGGGGTCGAGGCCGACCAGATCCAGGAGTTCGGCGGCGCGCTCGCGGGCCTTGCCGCGCTTGACGCCGAGGAGATGCGGGACGGTCGCCGTGTTGTCCAGCACCGTCTTGTGCGGGAAGAGGCCGACCTGCTGGATCACATAGCCGATACGGCGCCGCAGTTGGACGGGATCAATTCCGGATATGTCGTCGCCGTCGACGAATATCCGGCCCTCGCTCGGCTCTATGAGCCGGTTCACCATTTTCATCGTCGTCGTCTTGCCGCAGCCCGAAGGGCCCACGAGCGTGACCAGTTCACCCTCGGCGACCTCGAAGGACAGATCGTCGACGGCCTTGGTGCCGTCCGCGTAGCGCTTGGTGACGTGCTCGAACCGGATCATGGTTCCCCATTGTGGAGGGCGGCGAGGGGCTTTGCGTAAAGGCAGTGTTGCGGCCGTACAACGACTCACTGCGATTGTCAGTGCCTCACGTTAGGGTCGCCAGACACGGGGGGACGTGTGTACGGCATACGTCCAGGATTTCGGGGGAGGTGGGGCGCGTGGCCGAGCAGAACTGTCTGGTGACGAACGACTGGATCTGCGGGGAATATCTCCGCACTCGCAGCCAGGAGTTGATCGACGCGACCCTTGAGCACGTCGGGATCACGCTCGTGTCCGTGGCGATCGGAGTCGCCGTGGCCCTGCCGCTCGCGCTGCTCGCACGGCGCGTGCGCTTCCTCGCGGGACCGATCCTCGGCGTCACGACCGTGCTCTACTCGGTCCCTTCGCTGGCGATGTTCTCGCTGCTCCTGCCCCTCTTCGGGCTCTCCGTCTCGCTGGTCGTCACGGGCCTGGTGCTGTACTCCCTGACGGTCCTCGTGCGGAACATCCTGGCCGGTCTCCAGGCCGTCCCCGAGGAGGCGCGGGACGCCGCCAAGGGCATGGGGTACGGCCCGTTGAGGCTGCTGTGGGAGGTGGAGCTGCCGCTCGCGCTGCCCGCGCTGCTGGCCGGTGTGCGCATCACCACGGTCTCCACGGTCGCGCTGACCACCGTCGGCGCCATCGTGGACTACGGAGGCCTGGGCACGCTCATCCTCGACGGCCTCGACACGACCTTCAAGGCCCAGGTCCTGACGGCCTCGGTGCTCTGCGTGCTCCTCGCCGTCACCGCCGACCTGCTGCTGCTCGGACTCCAGCGGTGGCTGACACCGTGGACGAGGGCCCATCGCATCCGTCCGAACCGGGCGTCGCGCAAGGCGGCCGTGGCCAAGGTGGCTGAGTCCGCATGAACGCGATCACCGGTGCGTACGACTGGCTGACCACGGGAGCCAACTGGCAGGGCGAGAAGGGCGTGTGGCACCGCCTCGCCGAGCACCTGTACTTCAGCGGGGTCTGCCTCGTCGTCGCCTGCCTCATCGCGCTGCCCCTCGCGCTGTACCTCGGCCACATAGGCAAGGGCGGCGCCCTCGCGGTCAACATCTCGAACGTCGGCCGCGCGGTGCCCACGCTGGCCCTGCTGATCCTGCTGACGCTCACCCCGCTCGGCGAGCACGGTGACGCGCCGACGCTGATCGCGCTGGTGCTCTTCGCCGTGCCGCCCCTGCTGACCAACGCCTATCTGGGGATGCGCGAGGTGGACCGCGCGGTGGTGGAGGCCGCCCGCGGGATGGGGATGAGCGGCGGCCAGCTGTTCGCGCGGGTCGAGCTGCCGCTCGCGTACCCCTTGATCATGACGGGCATCCGCTCCGCCGGAGTGCAGGTCGTCGCGACGGCCACGCTCGCCGCGATGGCGGGCGAGGGCGGTCTCGGCCGGATCATCACGGCCGGGTTCAACCTGCAGAACACCCCGCAAGTGGTCGCGGGAGCCATCCTCGTGGCGCTGCTCGCGCTCCTCGTGGAGGGGGTCCTGGTGGCCGCCGGGCGGCTCTTCGACCCGATGCGGCGGTAGGGCGGCGGGGAAGTCCCGGTGTGTGTGCGGTCCGGCGGCCGGTGGTTCGGCGGTCCGTTCCAGTGAGTTCTGAATTCCTTCCTTTCGAAATGGTGGTTCACCGATGAACAGCACAACGCGTCGCGCGCGACGGATGGCAGGGGCGGCCGCGGTCGTCGTGGCGCTGACCGCGGGTCTCGCCGCGTGCGGCGGGGACAGCCTGGAGGACGACGGCAAGGGGGCGGACACGGCGGGCGGTGACAAGAAGGGCTCGCTCGTGGTGGGTTCCGCACGGTTCACCGAACAGAAGGTGCTCGCCGAGCTCTACGTGGGCGTCCTGGAGAAGGCCGGTTATGACGCCGAGGTCAAGACCGTGCAGAACCGCGAGATCTACAAGCCGGAACTGAAGAAGGGCTCCATCGACGTCGCGCCCGAATACGCGGCGACGCTCGCGGAATTCCTCAACCTGGAGAAGAACGGCCCGAAGGCGAAGACCGTCGCCTCCAGCGATCTGGACGCCACGGTGAGCGCGCTGGAGAAGCTCGCGAAGCCGCAGGGCCTGAAGGTGCTCCCGGCCGGTGCGGCGGTCGACCAGAACGCGTTCGCGGTCTCCAAGGAATACGCGGCGAAGCACAAGCTCAAGACCTTGTCGGATCTCGGCAAGTCGGGTGAGAAGGTCAAGATCGCGGCGGGCGACGAATGCGAGTCCCGGCCGTTCTGCGCGCCCGGTCTGAAGAAGAAGTACGGCATCGACGTCGCCGGAATCGACCCCAAGGGCGTCGGCACCACGCAGTCCAAGCAGGCCGTCAAGAACGGCACGGACCAGTTGGTGCTGACGACGACGACCGACGCGACGCTGAAGAACTACGACCTCGTGATCCTCGAGGACGACAAGAAGCTGCAGAACGCGGACAACATCCTTCCCGTGGTGAACGCGAAGGAGGCCGGCAGCAAGGAGATAGCCGCCGCGCTCGGCAAGCTGACGAAGACGCTCACGACGGACGACCTCATCGAACTCAACCGGAAGGTCGACGAGGAGCGTCAGAAGGAAGCGGACGTCGCGCAGGAGTATCTGAAGTCGAAGGGCCTCATCTGAAGTCGCTCAGGATCGAAGTTGATCAAGAAAGGCGCGGGAAGTTCCGGGACCGAAGCGGAAGTTGAGCGCTGAAACAAAGTGGAAGAGGGGGAGGGGAGTTGCGGCGAGTTACGGCCGTGGTGCCTGCTTTTTGCCGGGTGGGGCACCAGACTTCGCCTACGCGCGGTAAGTTTCTGGCCATGCCACGTGGACGTCACCGCCATTCCCCACCCCTGCACAGGCTGCTTCCCCCCTCGACGGTCGCAGGCGTTTCGATTCTCAGCGCCGGCGGCGCCTGGATGTTCGCGGAACCAATCGTGCTCCGCGGGCTCGTCGCGGCCGCGGCGGCCGCCGCCGTCGTCGGCTCCGTCGTCATGCGCCGCTGGGACCAGGCGGCGGGCAAGCGCGTCGCCGAGCTCGGCCGGGCCCGCGCGAGCGACGAGTGGCGCTACGAGGAACGGATAGCCGAGGCCGAGTCGGACCTCGAGGAGTCCCGCGAGC
Source organism: Streptomyces sp. NPDC004732 (assembly GCF_040609235.1). Classification (NCBI taxonomy): domain Bacteria; kingdom Bacillati; phylum Actinomycetota; class Actinomycetes; order Kitasatosporales; family Streptomycetaceae; genus Streptomyces; species Streptomyces sp. NPDC004732. The sequence continues at coordinate 66,522 of NZ_JBEXJR010000015.1, read as the reverse complement.
TGCGGGGCAGGCTGGAGACGAGGCTGCGCGCCAAGCGCGCCGAGCTCGCGGCCCTGCGCAACGAACACGCCGCGCTCCTGAGGCGGTACGCCACCGCCGAGACGGAGCGGGCCAGCGCCCTCGAGGGGCGGCGGCTGCTCGCCATAGAGGCGACGTCACCGGCCCCCGCGCTGCCCGCGGCCGGTGCGGCGGCCACGTCCGGTTCCGGCGCCGAGGACCTCGTACCCGCGGTGCGGGCGGGGGCGCCGGTGCCGTCCGCGCGTACGGAGCCTGCTCCGCGTACGGAGCCTGCTCCGCGTACGGAGCCTGCTCCGCGTACGGAGCCTGCTCCGCGTACGGAGGCTGCTCCGCGTACGGAGGCTTCAGCTCGTACGGAGGCTTCAGCCCGTACCGAAGCTTCCGCTCGTACGGAGAACTCCGCGGCGCCTTCGAAGGCCGCTGCCAGGCCGGGCACGAGCCCCACCCCTTCGCTGTTCCTGCGGGCCAACGCGGCGCTCGACCGCATGGTCCCGGCCCCGTCGTCCCCCGCACCACCGGAAGCGGCGCCAGGAGCCGCGCCGGAAGCGGAGGACGAGTCGCGGGGGAAGCCCGGGGCGGCCGATGGATACGCCGGGCACGAGCGCGCGGTCGCCGTCGCGCCGCCCGCGCAGGCACGACGCCAGGCCCCCCAGGGCGGATTCGACTTCTTCGGCACGAAGAACGTGACGCCGGCCGCGCTGGAGTCCGTGCAGAACGAGGACCTCGCCGACGTGGTGGGCGAGGAGGCCCTCGCGGTCCACAAGGCGGAGACCGAGGGAGAGTTCAAGGACGCTCCCGAGGGCGACGCGGCGCGTGGCGTCGGCCAGGTCATCGACCTGACGGCCCATGACGAGACGGAACAGATCGACGTGGCGGAGCTGCGGACGGCCCTTCGGGCGTAACGCTCCGCTGTGGTGGGGCGGTGTCGAAGGGCGGCCGCGGGACGGTTGTGGTTGGTCGCGCGGTTCCCCGCGCCCCTGACAGTCCACCGGAGCCGTTCAGGACATCCAGCGGTCAGGGAGGGCCTCCCGGCGGCCCGTTCGGGAGCGGTCCGCCTGGGAGGACAGCAGCGCTGACGCCTCCTCGGCGGGGCGCAGGCGGGCCGTCACCGTCTTGTTGGCGCCGGTGTCGAGGCGTACGTCGGCGACGCCCTTGTACCGCTCCCACGGCCCCTGGGAGAGCCGCACGCTCTGCACCTTGGCGTGCGGCACCAGGGAGAGGCGGCGCTTGAACAGGCCGTGGCGGGCCGCGAAGACCTCGTCGGTGACCGCCAGGCCGTACCCCTTCCACCAGAACGGCACACACCACGCCGCACGCGCGGGCGGCCGCACGAGGTCCGCCGCCTCCGGCACCCGGACTCCCGGCAGGACCCGCCCGATCACCTCCCCGGCGAGCTCGCGCGGCGCGACCGGCACCAGCACGCTGTTGGCCGAGCCCGCCACGTCCAGCTCGACCCGCACCCAGCCGCGCCGCCGCCACAGCAGAGGCTGCACCACGTGCACGGTCTGCACCCGGCCCGGCGGCACGGTCTCGTGGGCCTTGTCGAGCAGCCCGTAGTCGATGCGGAGGCCGTCGGGGGACTCGCCCACCGTCCAGTCGTACTCCTTCATGAAGCGGCCCCCGCTGCTCGCGAACGCGCCGCCCAGCATGGGGAGGGCGGTCGCGACGACCGTCCACACGTTGTGCGTGGCGAACCAGAGGAAGGCGGGCACCACCGTCGCGGCGATGAGCATCGCCCAGGGCGCGCCGGTCAGCAGCAAGGAGAAGGCGAGCGTGCGCGGCTGGACGTGCAGCAGGCCCCGCACGGGCGCCTCGCCGACCCCGCGCGCCTCCTCGGGGGCGAAACCGGCCGCCCGCGCGAGCAGTTCGGCCCGCAGCTCGGCGGCCTCGCGCTCGCCGAGGTAGGCCAGCTCGTCCTTCTTCTCCGCCCCGACGACGTCCAGTTTGAGCTTGGCGACCCCCGCGATGCGGGCGAGCAGCGGCCGCGTCACGTCGACGGCCTGGAGCCGGTCGAGCCGGATGTGGGCGGTGCGCCGGAAGAACAGCCCGGTGCGGATGCGCAGCTCGGTGTCGGTGACCGAGAAGTGGGTGAACCACCAGCTCAGGAAGCCGTACAGGGAGCCGCCGATGACCACTGCCGCGCTGCCGAGGAGCAGGGTGGTGGCGGTCAGCGCGGAGAGGCGCTGCTGTGCGCCGTTCGGGTCGTGGACCGCCCAGCCCACCAGGACCGCGAAGGGCGCCCACGCGCGGCGCAGCGGTGTGACGGGGTGCAGCCGCCGCTCGGGCACGGTGGCTGCCGAGATCGTGCCGTCCGCCGATTCCCGTACGTCCTTCACAGCCCCGCCGATCGGGACTCGCCCAGCTCGGTCAGGCGGTCGCGCAGCCGCTCGGCCTCCTCGGGGAGCAGCCCCGGGATGCACGCGTCGGTGGCCGCCGCGGCGGTGTGCAGCTGGACGCTCGCGAGCCCGAAGCGCCGCTCCACGGGGCCCGACGTCACCTCGACGAGCTGCATCCTGCCGTACGGCACGACGGTCTCCTCGCGCCAGAGCACGCCCCGGCTGATGAGGAGGTCGTCGGCCCGCTCCGCGTACCGCCAGGAGCGCCAGTTCCGGCCGAGGACCGGCCAGCCCCAGGCCACGAAGGCGAGCGGCAGCAGTGCGAAGGCGGCCCAGGCGGGGCCGACGAACAGGCCGAGCAGAATGCCGACGGCCGCCGCGAGCGGCACCAGCCAGACCACCAGGAGGAGCCGCCGCAGCGACAGCAGCCCTCTCGGCAGTCCGGTCCACACCGGCTCGGTCTGCTCCCGTGCCGGTCCTGCGGGCCCCGCTGTCCCCGTGTCCATGCCTCAAGCGTACGTAGGACCTCTGACACGGCGACGCGTGCGAGAGACTGTCGCCATGAGTCCCACGACGGAGACCACCACGGAGACCACGCTCGGCATCGGCGGAGCGGCCGAGAGCACCGACATGGTGCTCAACATCGGCCCCCAGCACCCGTCCACGCACGGCGTGCTCCGCCTCCGCCTGGTCTTGGACGGCGAGCGCATCCAGCACGCGGAGCCGGTCATCGGCTATATGCACCGCGGTGCGGAGAAGCTCTTCGAGGCCCGGGACTACCGGCAGATCGTGATGCTGGCCAACCGCCACGACTGGCTGTCGGCGTTCTCGAACGAGCTGGGCGTCGTGCTGGCCGTGGAGCGGATGCTCGGCATGGAGGTCCCCGAGCGCGCCGTCTGGCTGCGCACGCTGCTCGCCGAGCTGAACCGCGTACTGAACCACCTGATGTTCCTCGGGTCCTACCCCCTGGAACTGGGCGGGATCACTCCGGTGTTCCACGCGTTCCGCGAGCGCGAGGAGCTCCAGAACGTGATGGAGGAGATCTCCGGCGGCCGCATGCACTACATGTTCAACCGCGTGGGCGGCCTCAAGGAGGACCTGCCCGCCGGATGGACCTCCCGCGCGCGGGAGGCGGTCGCTTCGGTGCGGTCGCGCATGGACGTGTACGACCGTCTCGTGCTCGGCAACGAGATCTTCCGGGGTCGTACGCGCGGTGTCGGCGTCCTCACGCCCGAGGCGGTGCACGGCTTCGGAGTGAGCGGTCCCATCGCCCGTGCCTCCGGAGTCGACTTCGACCTGCGCCGCGACGAGCCGTATCTGGCGTACGGCGAGCTCCAGGACACCCTGAAGGTCGTCACGCGCGAGGAGGGCGACTGCCTGGCCCGCTTCGAGTGCCTCCTGGAGCAGACCCACGTCGCCCTGGACCTCGCCGACGCCTGCCTGGACCGGATCGCCGAGCTCCCGCAGGGGCCGGTCAACCAGCGTCTGCCGAAGGTCCTCAAGGCCCCCGAGGGCCACACGTACGCGTGGACCGAGAACCCCCTCGGCATCAACGGCTACTACCTCGTCAGCAAGGGCGAGAAGACGCCGTACCGCCTCAAGCTGCGCTCGGCCTCGTACAACAACATCCAGGCGCTGACCGAGCTGCTTCCGGGGCAGCTGGTCGCGGACATGGTGGCGATCCTCGGGTCACTGTTCTTCGTGGTCGGGGACATCGACAAGTAGGCGTCGATCGGCAAGTAGGGCGTCAATCGGCAAGTAGCGCGTCCAGCGCGACGCCGACGGGCTGCAGCAGCCAACCGAAGTCGCCGAGGCCGCCGGGCGCGGTCAGCTCGGCGGCCTCTCCCGCGCGTGAGAGGGCGCGTACGTACGCCGTCGGGTCGCTGGAGGCGAGCGCCAGTGGCGGGCGGCCGCCGTGCACGCCCAGTGCGCCGAGCGCGGCCCGCTGGGTGAGCAGCGCGGCGCCGTCCCGCGCGCAGGCGTCCAGCGCCACATGAGCGGTGATGTCGCAGCCGCCGTCGGGCACGGGTGCCGTCTCGCGGCCCTCCCTGAAGCCCGTGAGCGTCCCGAACGGCGGGCGGGTGTCCCGGGTGTGGGCGTAGTCGACGGCGACCGCGAGGCCGCGCGTCAGCGTCGCCACGGCGGCCGCCCACGCCTCGTCCCTGGGGTGCCCGATCTCCGCGCGCAGGCCGGGATCGGGGTCCAGCGGCCACCAGCGGGCCAGCCAGTCGGCGTCAGGGCCCTCGACGGGGCCGCCCGGCGACTCGGTGCCGTCGGTGCGTACGAGCATCCGGTACGGCATTCCGTCGGCGGCCACCTCGGCGACGTCCACGGGGACGTTGTCCAGCCACTCGTTGGCGAACAGCAGGCCCCTCACGCCGGACGGCGGCGCGGCACACCACTCGATGCGCGGGTCGAGGCCCGCGGGGCGCTCCGCGAGCTCCACGGCGTACGCACGCACGCGTGCCGCCACATCGGCGGGGAGCGCGGCAAGGACAGCCGTGGTGAGTTCGCCGCGGCCCGCCCCCATGTCCACGAACGCCACCTCGTGCGGGTGACCGAGCTCCGCGTCCAGGCGGCACAGCAGGCGCGCCACGGCGCCCGCGTAGAGGGGCGAGGCGTGCACGGAAGTGCGGAAGTGGGCGGCGGGTCCTTCAGGGCGGCGATAGAAGCCCTGCGGGCCGTACAGGGCGGCCTCCGTGGCCTCGCGCCAGCCGCGCGGGGCGGCCGTTCGCGGCGCGTCCTTGTCGTTCGTCACAGCCCGCAGGTTAAGCGGGCCTCCACCTTGGGGAGTACATGTACCTGCTGCGGATCGGACCTTCGGTTGACCCAAGGGCGCCAATGGGCTGCCTACGCTGGGTTACGTGCAGCGCCTCTATGACTTCCTCCGCAGACACCCGACATGGGTCGACGGCTTCTGGGCCTTCGTCCTGCTCGGGATCTCCGGGATCGGTCTGCTGTCCATGTCCGAGGGGGGAGGACGTGGTCCGCGGATCCTTTCGATCCCCATCGCGATCGGCCTCTCCCTGGTGGTGGCGCTGCGCCGACGCGTCCCCGAGAAGATGCTGGTGCTCGCCGCGGTCCTCGGTTTCCTGCAGCTCGTCTTCGACGTGCAGACGCTGCCCGCGAACTTCGCGATGCTGGTGATCGTCTACACCGCGGCGGCCGACGGACCGCGCTGGGCCTCGCGCTTCGCGCTGGTCGGCGGCTTGTGCGCGGCTCCGCTCGCGATGATGCGCTGGCCCACGAACGACACCAGCGTCTTCGGGCTCGTCTTCTTCACGATGTTCCAGATCGTGCCCTTCGCGCTCGCCTGGGTCCTCGGCGACTCCATCCGCACCCGCCGCGCCTACCTCGCACAGCTGGAGGAGCGCGCCGACCGCCTGGAGAGGGAGCGCGAGGCGCAGTCGAAGGTCGCGGTGGCGGCCGAGCGGGCCCGGATCGCCCGCGAGCTGCACGACGTCGTGGCGCACAACGTCTCGGTGATGGTGGTCCAGGCCGACGGCGCCGCGTACGTCATGGACGCCGCGCCCGACCAGGCCAGGAAGGCCCTGGAGACCATCTCGGGCACCGGCCGCCAGGCCCTGGCCGAGATGCGCCGACTGCTCGGCGTGCTGCGCACCGGTGAGCCCGAGGAGAGCGGGGAGTACGTCCCGCAGCCCGACGTCGAGCAGCTCGACGAACTCATCGAGCAGGTGCGCACGGCCGGTCTGCCCGTCGACTACAAGGTGGAGGGCACCCCGCGCCCCCTGCCCAGCGGCGTGGAGCTCACCGCGTACCGCATCGTGCAGGAGGCCCTCACCAACACCCGCAAGCACGGCGGGGAGAACGCGGGGGCGAGCGTGCGCCTGGTCTACTTCGACGACGGCCTGGGGCTGCTGGTCGAGGACGACGGCAAGGGCGCCCCGCACGAGCTGTACGAGGACGGCGGGGCCGACGGCAGCGGGCACGGCCTGATCGGCATGCGCGAGCGGGTCGGCATGGTCGGCGGCACGCTGGACGCGGGGCCGCGTCCGGGCGGCGGCTTCCGGATCAGTGCACTGCTGCCGCTGAAACCCGCACACTGAACCCGACCCACCGAACCCGACTCACCGAACCTCCCCGAAGGGATCTCCTTGATGTCGATCCGCGTGATGCTCGTCGACGACCAGGTGCTGCTGCGCACCGGGTTCCGGATGGTGCTCGCCGCCCAGCCGGACATGGAGGTCGTCGCGGAGGCGGGTGACGGCGTGGAGGCCCTGGAGGTGCTGCGCGGGGCCGAGGTCGACGTGGTGCTGATGGACGTCCGCATGCCGAAGCTGGACGGCGTGGAGACGACCCGGCGCATCTGCCAGGACGAGAACCCGCCGAAGGTGCTGATCCTGACGACGTTCGACCTCGACGAGTACGCCTTCTCGGGGCTCAAGGCCGGGGCGTCCGGCTTCATGCTCAAGGACGTGCCTCCGGGGGAGCTGCTCGCCGCGATCCGCTCCGTGCACAGCGGTGACGCGGTGGTCGCGCCGTCCACCACGCGACGGCTCCTGGACCGCTTCGCCCCGATGCTGCCGAGCACCGGCGGCCAGCCGCAGCACAAGCACCTGGAGCGCCTCACCGACCGGGAGCGCGAGGTCATGGTGCTGGTCGCCCAGGGCCTGTCGAACGGTGAGATCGCGGCCCGGCTCGTCCTTTCGGAGGCGACCGTGAAGACGCACGTCGGGCGCATCCTGACCAAGCTGGACCTGCGGGACCGGGTGCAGGTGGTCGTCCTTGCGTATGAGGTGGGGCTCGTGCGGGCCGGGGGAGCCTCCTCCTAGCCGGACGGCTCTAGCGCAGCACGCCCTCGATGAAGTCGCTGCCCAGGCGGGACACGACGCCGATGTCCAGCTGGTGCTGGACATAGCGCCCGCGGCGGCGCGTGGTGATCATGTCGGCCTTCTTCAGGACGCTCAGGTGCCGGGATATCTCCGGCGCCGTCATGCCGTGCGCGTCGGCCAGCTCGCTCGTCGTGTACGCCCCGCGCGCGAGGTGCCTGCACAGGCGCATCCGCACCGGGTGCGCGAGTGCGGACATGCGGCGGGTCAGCTGCTCCACGGTGGGCGGGGAGGTGAGGCCGGGGGCGCTGATCGGGTACGTGATCGACGCCTGCCAGCCCCTGCGGTGCAGCACCCAGAGGTGCGGCCAGCCGAGGCTGGTCGGGACGATCACCAGGCCGCCCGAGCCGGTGGCGCTCCGGCCCACGGAGATCTTGTCCACGGTGATGAGCTGTCCGCTCTCGTCCAGGGACACCGCTCCGGAGATGGCCTTCAGGGCCTCCGAAAGCCCCTTGCGCCGCAGCAGCTCGGTCTTGTGCCGGGCGTCCGCCGCCAGTTGATGGTTCACCCGGGCCCAGGTGTCGGCGAAGAAGGCCTCGTCGCAGTCCTCAAGGAGCGTGCGGAACCAGGCGCGGACGACCGGCGGGTCGTCGAGGAGCCGCCGGGTGAAGCGCACCTGGTGCGGGCCGCGCGCGGCGGCCAGGTCCAGCGCACGGCGTTGGACGACGGGGTCGCCCAGGAGGTTGCGGTCCGGCTCCTCGTACGTCGACTGGCAGGTGAACTCCAGGGCCGCGTCCACGAACTGTTCGTCGGTCAGCTTGTCCAGCTGGTCTAGCTCCTCGGCGAGCGTGGCGCCCGGCAGCGACCTGCGTCCGGGCAGTCCCGCGAAGGGCGCGAAGACGTCCGAGAACGTCGTGCGCCACAGGAAGTCGGCCTCGCAGAGGCGGTCCGCGAGGCACGGGTCGAGGCGGGTGGACACGGCCGTCGCCCAGCCCTGCAGCCCGGGGTGGTGGCCCGGCTCGGACAGCGCGTGCAGCGACATGCCGAGTTCGGACAGGGGCGACGGCGCGATGTGGATCCGCTCCTGGGGCAGCCCGCTGATGTCGATGCTCACGCTCATGACCCCATGGTGCACCTCGCCACCGACAGCGCGGCCGTCGATTGACGAGCGCCGTCAATCGACGCGACGGGGGCGGGACGGCGGGAGCAGGCTTGTGGTCATCGGGAGCACGGCAGAGGCGCCGTGACCGACACCCACCCCCCGACCCCACCCGTCACTGTCGACGGCCGAGCCGAGGCACGACCGGCCCACCGATGTCCGTTAAGTACTATTTATACCGAGAGGGTATCCGTCATGAGCGTCACCCAGCAGTTCCTCCTCGACTCCTACCGCGCCGCGCAGCACGGCGGACCGACGCCGCCCGCGCCCGGACAGCACGACTGGCAGGCGGTCCGCGAAGTCCGCGATTACGGCCGTTTCCAGGCGGTCCTGGCGGAACGCCCCGCGCACGGCAGGGTCCGCGCCGCCCTGGCCCGCCTCATGCGGGGATCCGTCGCACGAACTCCGCGACCGCTTCCCTGACGTCGTCGGCAGTCCACTTCAGGCCCTCCTCGGTCACGGTGACCTCCGTGACCGAGAGGCCGGGCGGGCCGTCCGGGAACCAGCGCCCGAAGAGCAGGGTGCCGGTCTCCTCCGCCTGCCCGACGCCCGCCTCGTCCAGTACGTCCGGTGCGTACGGCAGCCACACCTGGAACTGATGGGTGTGCGGGCGCTCGGGGTGCACGCGCGACCAGGGCACCCCCGCGGCCGCGAACCCCTCGTGCAGCGCCTCGGCGACCACGCGCGCGTGGGAGACGTACTCCGGGAGTCGGGGCAGCGTGTGCTTCAGACCGAGAAGGGCCGACACCGCGGTCGGGAACTGCTGGAACAGCTGCCCTCCATAGCGGTGGCGCCACACCCTCGCCTCCTCGACGAGCGTGCGCGGACCGGCCAGCGCGGCGCCGCTCAGCCCTTCGAGGGACTTGTAGAACGACACGTACACGGAGTCGGCCAGACCGGCGATCTCCGCGAGGCCGCGGTCGAAGTGCGGCGTGCACTCCCACAGGCGGGCGCCGTCGAAGTGCACGACCGCGTCCCGCTCGCGGGCCGCCGCCACGACCGCCTCCAGCTCCTCCCACTCCGGCAGGACGAAACCTGCGTCCCGGAGAGGCAGTTCGAGCATCAGAGCCCCGAAAGGCTCCTCGAAGTCCCGTACTTCGTCCGCCGTGGGCAGCCGCGGCTCATCCGTCGGATGCACCGTCCGCAACCCGCTGACCACGGAGAAGGCGCCCCCTTCGTGCATTTCTGGGTGCGCCTTCGGATGCAGTGCGACGGTCGCGTTCCCCGTCCGGCCCGCCCAGCAGCGCAACGCGACCTGCTGTGCCATGGTCCCGGTCGGGAAGAACGCCGCGTCCTCCTTGCCGAGCAGCCGCGCGACCTCTCCCTCCAGGGAGGCGACGACGGCATTGCCGTAGATGTCGGTGGGGTCCTCCGGGGCGGCCACCTCGGGAGCCGCGGCCGCCAAGGCCGAGAGACGCTCGGTCAGGGGGACGTGCAGGACGGAACGGTGCAGGGCCCGGGCCGCGCTCCGGGCGGCGGCGCGACGGCGGGCCGACTGGATCTCGTACGTATCCGCACCCTGTGGTTCCGGCTGGTCTTGTACTGCGCTTTCAGAGGGCATCCTCCGAGCATGGCCCGTTCACCGTCCACCGGTCATATGAATAACCACAGCCTGTGGACAGCGAAAGACGCGGCGCCAACCGATCGCGTTAACATGACGAGAAATCGTCCGGTACCCCGAGCGGACTGGAACGGAAGGCGCCGCAGCGTGAACGCATCGCATCAGCCAGACCCGCGGGACCGCCCCGCGAGACTCACCGTGGGCGTGGTGGGAGCGGGCCGGGTCGGCCCCGCGCTCGCCGCGTCGCTGCAGCTCGCAGGGCACCGTCCGGTGGCCGCCTCCGGCGTCTCCGACACCTCGGTGCGACGGGCCGCCGCGATGCTCCCCGACGTCCCCCTCGTGCCGCCCGCCGAGGTCCTGGACCGCGCCGACCTGGTGCTCCTGACCGTCCCCGACGACGCCCTGCCCGGCCTCGTCGAGGGCCTCGCCGAGACCGGGGCCGTGCGCCCGGGCCAGCTGCTCGTGCACACCTCCGGGAGGTACGGCACCAAGGTCCTCGAGCCCGCCCTGCGCGCCGGTGCCCTGCCGCTCGCGCTGCACCCCGCCATGACGTTCACCGGCACCGCCGTCGACGTGCAGCGTCTCGCCGGATGCTCCTTCGGCGTGACCGCCCCCGAGGAGCTGCGGCTCGCCGCCGAGGCCCTCGTCATCGAGATGGGCGGCGAGCCCGAGTGGATCGCCGAGGAGAACCGCCCGCTCTACCACGCGGCCCTCGCCCTGGGCGCGAACCACCTGGTCACGCTCGTCGCCGAGTCCATGGACCTGCTGCGCGACGCGGGCGTCGAGGCCCCCGACCGCATGCTCGGCCCACTGCTCGGCGCCGCCTTGGACAACGCCCTGCGTTCGGGTGACGCGGCGCTCACGGGACCCGTCGCGCGCGGGGACGCGGGCACGGTCGCCGCGCACGTCGCCGAGTTGCGCAAGCACGCGCCGCAGACCGTCGCGGGCTATCTCGCGATGGCCCGCGCCACCGCCGACCGCGCCCTCGCCCACGGCCTGCTCAAGCCGGAGCTCGCCGAGGACCTCCTAGGGGTGCTCGCCAACGGCGCCCAGGGTGCCAACGGCGCCGGTGGCGCCGAAGGGGGCCCCCGATGACCAGCACGAGCAGCACGCTCCTGCACACCGCCGAGTCGCTGCGCACGCGCGCGCGTGCAGGCCGCCGGGCCGTCGTCATGACCATGGGCGCCCTGCACGACGGGCACGCCTCCCTGATCCGCGCCGCCCGCGGGGGCGTGGGCCCCGAGGGCGAGGTCGTCGTCACGGTCTTCGTGAACCCCCTGCAGTTCGGGGCGGGCGAGGACCTGGACCGCTATCCCCGCACCCTGGAAGCCGACGTCAAGATCGCCGAGCAGGCGGGCGCCGACGTCGTCTTCGCCCCCGCCGTGGACGAGGTCTATCCGGGCGGCGAGCCCCAGGTCCGCATCGGCGCGGGCCCCATGGGCACCGTCCTCGAAGGCGCCACGCGCCCCGGCCACTTCGACGGCATGCTCACCGTCGTCGCCAAGCTGCTGCACCTCACCGCGCCCGACGTGGCGCTGTTCGGCCAGAAGGACGCCCAGCAGCTCGCCCTGATCCGCCGCATGGTCCGCGACCTCAACTTCCCCATGGAGATCGTCGGCGTCCCCACCGTCCGCGAGGACGACGGCCTGGCCCTCTCCAGCCGCAACCGCTTCCTCGCCCCGGACGAGCGGCGCACCGCCCTCGCCCTCTCCCAGGCCCTCTTCGCGGGCAGCGACCGGCACGCCGCGCAGGAGGCGCTGCGCGCGCGGGCCGCCAGCGCCCCCGCCTCACGCGCGCGTGCCGTCGCCCTGAGCGAGCTCGGCGAGTCCCGCGCGGCGGCCGACGCCCACGCCGTGGCGGAGTCCGCGGAACCCTCCGCGACCGGCGGTCCCGCCGCCGTCGTCGCCGCGGCCCGGCTGGTCCTCGACGAGGCGGCCCGCCTGAGCCCCCCGCTGGAGCTGGACTACGTGACGTTGGTCGACCCGGCCGACTTCACCGAGGTCCGCCCCGGCCACCGCGGTGAGGCCGTTCTCGCCGTGGCCGCCAGGGTCGGCTCGACGCGGCTCATCGACAACATCCCGCTGACGTTCGGAGCGTCCCTGTGAGCACGCACCGCACAGGCCCGACCGCAGCAGCCGTCCACGCGAACGGAGTCCCCGCATGAGCGCCACCGGCATACGACTGCATGCGCCAGCCCCCGGCTGGTCCCTCGACGCCGACATCGTGGTCGTCGGCTCCGGAGTGGCCGGACTGACGGCCGCCCTGCGGGGCGCGGCCGCAGGCCTCAGGACGGTCGTGGTGACCAAGGCCCGCCTCGACGCGGGTTCCACCCGCTGGGCGCAGGGCGGCGTCGCCGCGGCGCTCGGCGAGGGCGACACCCCCGAACAGCACCTGGACGACACGCTCGTGGCGGGCGTGGGCCTCTGCGACGAGGAGGCCGTGCGCACCCTCGTCACCGAGGGCCCCGGCGCCGTGCGCCGCCTCATCGAGACCGGCGCGCTCTTCGACAAGGACTCCGAAGGCGTCATCGAGCTGGCCCGCGAGGGCGGCCACCACCGCCGCCGCATCGTGCACGCGGGCGGTGACGCGACCGGCGCGGAGATCTCCCGCGCCCTCGTCGAAGCGGTCCGCGCGCGCGGCATACCGACGGTGGAGAACGCGCTGGTCCTCGACCTCCTCACCGACGCCGAAGGCCACACCGCCGGTGTCTCCCTGCACGTCATGGGGGAGGGCCAGCACGACGGCGTGGGCGCCGTCCACGCCCCCGCGGTCGTCCTCGCCACCGGCGGCATGGGCCAGGTCTTCTCGGCGACCACGAACCCGTCCGTCTCCACGGGCGACGGCGTCGCACTCGCCCTGCGCGCGGGCGCGGAGGTCTCCGACCTCGAATTCGTGCAGTTCCACCCGACGGTGCTCTTCCTCGGCACCGACGCCGAGGGCCAGCAGCCGCTGGTCTCCGAGGCCGTCCGGGGCGAGGGCGCGCACCTCGTGGACGCCGACGGCGTGCGCTTCATGGTCGGCCAGCACGAGCTGGCCGAGCTGGCGCCCCGCGACATCGTCGCCAAGGGCATCACGCGCCGCATGCAGGAAAAGGGCACCGACCACATGTTCCTGGACGCCAGGCACTTCGGCGCCGACATGTGGGAGAACCGCTTCCCGACGATCCTCGCCGCCTGCCGGGCGCACGGCATCGACCCGGTCACCGAGCCCATCCCCATCGCCCCGGCCGCGCACTACGCCTCCGGGGGCGTCCGCACCGACCCGCACGGCCGCACCACCATCCCGGGGCTCTACGCCTGCGGGGAGGTCGCCTGCACCGGCGTGCACGGCGCCAACCGCCTGGCCTCCAACTCCCTGCTGGAAGGCCTGGTCTACGCCGAGCGCATCGCCGACGACATCGTGGCCAGCCACGCGGAGAACACCCTCCACGCGCGCGTGCCCGCCCCCGTCACCCCGTCCGGCACCCCGACGCACCCCCTCCTCCCGGCCGAGGCCCGCTTCGCCATCCAGCGCGTCATGACCGAAGGCGCCGGAGTCGTCCGCTCCGCCTCGTCCCTCACCGAGGCCGCCGCCCGGCTGGCCCGCATCCACGCCGAGGCCGCGGGCGCACTCGCCGAGCACGGCAAGACGGCCGAGCCCGGCGTCGACACCTGGGAGGCCACCAACCTCCTGTGCGTCGCCCGGGTCCTGGTCGCCGCCGCCCAGCGCCGCGCGGAGACCCGTGGCTGCCACTGGCGCGAGGACCACGCCGACCGCGACGACGCGTCCTGGCGGCGCCACATCGTCGTACGCCTGAATCCGGACAGGACGCTGGCGGCGCACACGACCGAGACCCACGACTTCCCTCCGACCCGTCCCAGTCCCCAGGAGCAGTGACCGTGAGCACCCCCGACGACCTCCCCCTCGCCGACCCCTCAGCCGCAGGCGGTGGCTGCGGCGACGCCTGCGGCTGCGGCGGGGACGACTCCTACGACCCGATGGAGTGCGGCCTCGACCCCGCGCTCGTAGAGCTCCTGGCCGAGGCCGGTCTCGATCCCGTGCAGATCGAGGACATCGCGCACATGGCCATCGAGGAGGACCTGGCCGGTGGCGTGGACGTCACCACGGTCGCCACGATCCCCGAGGACGCCGTCGCCACCGCGGACTTCGCGGCGCGCGAGGCGGGCACCGTCGCGGGGCTGCGCGTCGCCGAAGCCATCATCTCCGTGGTGTGCGAGGACGAGTTCGAGGTCGAGCGGCACGTCGAGGACGGCGACCGCGTCGCGGCGGGCGACGTGCTCCTGAGCGTCACCACCCGCACCCGCGACCTGCTCACCGCCGAGCGCAGCGCGCTGAACATCCTGTGCCGCCTCTCCGGCATCGCGACCACCACGCGCGCGTGGGCGGACGTTCTCGACGGTACGAAGGCGAAGGTCCGCGACACCCGCAAGACGACGCCGGGCTACCGCGCCCTGGAGAAGTACGCGGTACGCATGGGCGGCGGCGTCAACCACCGCATGTCGCTCGCGGACGCGGCCCTGGTCAAGGACAACCACGTGGTGGCGGCGGGCGGCGTCGCGCAGGCCTTCAAGGCCGTGCGCGAGCAGTTCCCCGGCCTGGCCATCGAGGTCGAGGTCGACACGCTCCACCAGCTGCGCGAGGTCGTCGACGCGGGCGCCGACCTGATCCTCCTGGACAACTTCACGCCCGGCGAGACGGCGGAGGCGGTCGCCATCGTCGACGGCCGCGCCTTCCTGGAGTCCTCGGGCCGCCTCACCGTGGAGAACGCGCGGGCGTACGCGGAGACGGGCGTCGACTACCTCGCGGTGGGGGCACTCACCCACTCGTCCCCGATCCTCGACATCGGCCTCGACCTGCGAGAAGCGGTGCGTGACTGATGCTGCTGACCATCGACGTGGGCAACACCCACACCGTCCTCGGCCTCTTCGACGGCGAGGACATCGTCGAGCACTGGCGCATCTCCACCGACGCGCGCCGCACCGCCGACGAACTCGCCGTGCTCCTGCACGGCCTGATGGGGATGCACCCCCTGCTAGGCGACGAGCTCGGCGACGGCATCGACGGCATCGCCATCTGCTCGACCGTCCCCTCGGTCCTGCACGAACTGCGGGAGGTCACCCGCCGGTACTACGGAGACGTTCCTGCCGTCCTCGTCGAACCCGGCATCAAGACCGGCGTCCCGATCCTCATGGACAACCCCAAGGAGGTCGGCGCCGACCGCATCATCAACGCGGTCGCGGCGGTCGAGCTCTACGGCGGCCCGGCGATCGTCGTCGACTTCGGCACCGCCACGACCTTCGACGCGGTCTCCGCGCGCGGGGAGTACGCGGGCGGGGTCATCGCCCCCGGCATCGAGATCTCCGTGGAGGCCCTCGGGGTACGCGGCGCACAGCTCCGCAAGATCGAACTCGCCCGGCCGCGCAGCGTCATCGGCAAGAACACGGTGGAGGCCATGCAGGCGGGCATCCTGTACGGCTTCGCGGGCCAGGTCGACGGAGTCGTGAACCGCATGGCCCGCGAACTGGCGGGCGCGGGCGGCGACCCCGACGACGTCACGGTCATCGCCACGGGTGGCCTGGCTCCCATGGTCCTGGGCGAGGCCTCCGTCATCGACGAGCACGAACCGTGGCTGACGCTGATCGGTCTCCGGCTGGTCTACGAGCGGAACGTCTCCCGTTCCTGACCGATTGCCGACCGCGATGTGTGCACTACCCCCCGCCTTCTGCAAGAGTCTGCGCAGGGACGGGGACTTGAGTGGGTGTGGGGCGGGCTGGGGCGGATGAGGCACAAGAGACGACTGTGGGCTGTTGCGGTGGCGCTGATGGCGGTGCAGGTCGCCCCCGCGACGACGGCCCGCGCGGCCGCTCCCTCCTCCACCTCCCTGGCGGGGGCCGGGGCGGGCATCCTCCCCTGGCTCGCCGTAGCAGCGGTAGCCGCCCTCGGCATCGGCGCAGTGGCCTACGCCCTGGCCCGCCGCCGCACGGACTGACCCTGCACCGTCCGGCGGGGGTAGGAGCCTCAAGCCCGCCGCTTCGCGGCGGATGTTTCCCACCCACCCACCCGTTTGCCCTGCGACGTCCAGCGGGGGTAGGGGCCGGGGCTGCCCCCCTCAGGCCAGGGGCAGGGTGGGGGTGGGGGGCCTCAGCGACCCAAGGGGGGTGGGTGGGGAAGCCCGGCAGCGGCCAGGGCAAACGGGCGGGGCGGGTGGGAAACCACCGCGACCGCCCAGGGCATGCGGGCGGGGCGGGTGGAGACCACCGTGCCCGCCCGGGCGAGCGGGCCCGGGTAGGCCGTCCGACCCCGCCGGGCTTTAGCCGTGGGCGGGTGGGGGACTGCCGTGACCGTCCAGGTGGGCGGGCCCGGGGAGGCCCTCCGACCCCGTCGGGCCGCAGCTGCGGGCGGGTGGGGGGACCACTGCGACCGTCCGGGCGAGTGGGCCCGGGGAGGGCCGTCCGACCTCGTCGGGCTGCAGCCGGGGGCGGGTGGGAGACCACCGTGACCGTCCAGGTGAGCGGGCCCGGGGAGGGCCGTCCGACCTCGTCGGGCCGCAGCCGTGGGCGGGGGATCACCGTGGCCGTCCAGGTGAGTGGGCTCGGGGAGGCTCTCCGTCCTTGCCGGGCCGCAGCCGGGGGCGGGTGGGGGATCACCGTGGCCGTCCAGGCGGGCGGGCTCGGCGAGGTCCTCCGGCCCCGTCGGCCTGCAGGCGCGGGCGGGTGGGGAACCACTGCGGCCGCCCAGGTGAGCGGGGCCGGGGAGGCCGTCCGCCCCCACCGGGCCGCAGCCGCGTACGAGACGGGAGGGGACGTGGGGGTATGTGCGCACGGAGCACCGAGCGCACCCTGACGGTCGGAAGGTCTTCAGGCGGGGCGTAGGGATAGCGAGTACGTACATACCCCCGCGGCCCCGCACCCGCCCACGGGCCCAAGGCGACCCGCCAGGACTGGCGTTAAGCGGATTTTGTCCGTTTGGCGCGTATCGTCAGCCCATGCCCACGCCATACGGATCCCGGGGCGGCATGGCCTTCAGTGCTGAGGAGCTGCGTGTGCTCCGTCGCGCCCTGGCCCTCGCCCTGCACCCCAGCCCCGTCCGCGACGAGGATGTCCAGGACTGCCTCCGGCTCGCCGAATCGGTCGACGAAGCCGCGCGTGAGGGCGCCAGGCTGCGCGCCTTCCTGGTGGCCGACCTCGCCCGCTACCGGGCCGCCCTGCCCGGCACCGCCTCCGGCTACCTCGCCCTACTCGACGACGTCCTGAGCGGCGGCTACCAGCCGACCGCCGACGACCTCGCCGCCCTGCGCGCCCTGCGCGGCAACCCCACCGCGGCCGCCCTGCTCGACCGCTGCCGCACCCTCGCGGAACGAGCCGTACGCGCCCGCCTCGCGGGCCGCGCCGTCCCCGTCTCCGCACCCCTCCCCGCGCCCCTCCCCATCCCCGCCTCCCGCGCCCGCCTCCTCGCCCTCCCCGGAGGCCTGGACGCCGCGCCGGGCTCCAAGCCCCCGTCCGAACGCCCGGCGGCCCCGCCCCGCCCCGTTCCCACTCCGGCCGAGGTGTTCCCGCCGAAGCGCAGGCCCGAGACACCGGAGAGGCCCGCGGCACCCGCCGCACCCGCGGACCCGCCGCACCAGCTCGCCGCGGGCTAGCTACTCTGGGGGGCATGGACTACGTTTCCGCGCTCGTGCCCCCCGTAGTGATGGCCGTGTTCTTCACGGGGCTCATCGTGACGATCGTGAAGACCCAGGGCGGCGCCAACAAGGCCAAGGAAGACGCGGCCGTCGACGCCGCGATCTCCCGCGCCGAAGCCATCCGCCAGACCCCGGAGGCGGGCGGCGCCTAACCCGCCCCGCCCCCAGCACCCTCCCAGCACCACCACCCAGCACCACCAGCACCCCGGCCCCGCCCGCCCCCGCGAGGCCCCGAGGCGTACGACTCGCGTGTCTTTCGAGTCGTACGCCCTTTTTGTTGCAGTTGAGCAGAAATTAGAGGTACGCCACGTCCCTCACGCATCACGCCAATAGTGACGTCTCCCACTATTGTTCTGCTGTGCCTCGTCCATTGGGAGAACTCGAAGACTCAGTCATGACGCGGGTGTGGAAGTGGAACCGCCCCGTGACCGTTCGAGAAGTCCTGGAAGACCTTCAGGAGGAACGGTCCATCGCGTACACGACCGTGATGACCGTTTTGGACAATCTCCATCAGAAGGGCTGGGTGCGCCGCGAAGCGGAAGGCCGCGCCTATCGATATGAGGCGGTCTCCACTCGTGCCGCCTACGCAGCCGCACTGATGAACGAAGCCTGGTCGCGGAGCGACAACCCCGCCGCCGCTCTCGTCGCCTTCTTCGGCATGATGTCGGCGGAACAGCGGGAAGCGCTCAGCGACGCGATGCGTATCGTCCAAGGCCCCGAGAACCCCGCCTCCGCGGAGCGCGGCGCAGAGCGATAGCGTCCGGTTCATGCCAGCAGAGGTCCCCGAACGCAGCGAACTCAGCGAACTCAGCACAAAAGCGGTCTCCGTCCGCAGGGCGCGAACCTCCGATGTGCCGGGCGTCCGCAGCCTCCTCGACTCCTACGTCCGCGAGCGCATCCTCCTGGACAAAGCGACGGTGACGCTTTACGAGGACATCCAGGAGTTCTGGGTGGCGGAACGCGACGACAACGCGGAGTTGGTCGGCTGCGGCGCTCTGCACGTGATGTGGGAAGACCTCGCGGAAGTACGCACCCTTGCGGTGAATCCCGAGGTCAAGGGTGCCGGAGTGGGGCATCAGCTGTTGGGCAAGTTGCTGCAGACCGCCGGGTGGCTCGGCGTCCGCAAGGTTTTCTGTCTCACCTTCGAAGTCGACTTCTTCGCGAAGCACGGCTTCGTGGAGATCGGCGAGACTCCGGTCGACGGAGATGTCTACAGCGAGCTCCTGCGTTCCTATGACGAGGGTGTCGCCGAGTTCCTCGGCCTCGAACGAGTGAAACCGAACACCTTGGGCAACAGCCGGATGCTTCTGCATCTGTGATCGTCACGACGGTATTCCAGACCGTCTCCTGCCCAGGTGGCCTATGTCCGAAACGCGCACGTTTCCAGGGTTCTAGGGGTGCCCGGTCTCTCCCAGGGGTTTGTGTTTTTCCAGCAAAAGCGGTTTGCTTTCCGACGTACTGCAGTACTGCATATAACAGGGGCCGGTGAATCGACGGCGCGTGTCGTGCGGCTTGCGGCCCGGTCTCACAGTTATCGATGAAAGGAAATCCGGTGGCACAGAAGGTTCAGGTCCTTCTTGTCGATGACCTCGACGGTGGCGAGGCAGACGAGACCGTGACGTTTGCGCTGGACGGCAAGTCGTACGAGATCGACCTCACCACGGGCAACGCGGACAAGCTCCGTGGCGCCCTTGAGGACTTCGTCAAGGCTGGTCGGCGTACCGGTGGCCGTGGTTCGGGCGGCCGTGGCAAGGCGCGCGCCGCGGCAGCGGGCGGCGGTCAGGACACGGCCGCGATCCGTGCCTGGGCAAAGGAGAACGGTTTCGAGGTCAATGACCGCGGCCGCGTTCCCGCGTCCATTCGCGAGGCCTACGAGAAGGCCAACGGCTGACGGCTGCGACGCCGCAGCCGGACCCGGTGGCACTGCGTTGCCGCCGTGTCCACGAGTCGTACGAGACCGGAGCCCACGGCGGGGTCGCTGTGGTGCGCAGTCCCTGCTCCCCCCACCCCGGGCAGGGACGGGAGCGCAGGCAGCGTCGGCTCCACCTCACAGCCGGGCTCCGGGGGTCGCAGCCAGACGGCGGCCCCCCGCGAGCCGGACCACCCCGGGGGCGTCGGTGCGACGATCCGCCCGCCCGCCCCGACCGCGGTGAGGCCGAGGGGGATGTGTCCCCACTCCAGCCAGTCGAGCAGCCCCGGCAACTCGTCCGCACTCCCGGCACTCACCAGGAGCCGCATCGTCTCCCCGCGCAGTGCCACCGGAGCCTTCGGCCCGAGGTGGCGCAGTGCCGCGAAGCCCGCCTCCGCCGGAAGCTCGAGGACGTCGAAGCGCAGCCCCGTCAGGAGCCGCACCGGGCCTGGTTCCGGGGCGGTCGCCCAGCCGAGCTCGTTCTCGTACCACTGCCGCACCGGGTCGCTCTGCTCGACCGGTACCCGGGGCTGAGGAACTGTGGGGGCCATGTCCGGGCAACAGCCGGAACGGCGCCCGGGTTACGCAGGGTGGCGGCACGACTGCGGTGCGTGTCCGGAAAGAGGGCGTAAGGGCGTGTTCGGCGGCGCAAGGGTGTTCGCCCGTAGCTGAGGGAACCGGGGCGCGCCGCATGGAGTGTCAGTCCTTACGGGTAAGACATCCCTAGTGGGGAGGGGCGACACGCAGTCTCGGGCACCTCACGTTCGCCATCGGCGTAGTGATGGTGGGGGTAACTGCCTGGCCTGCGGGAACATCGTCTCGCACCATCGGGTTGGAGCAGTTGTCGGCGTTCGGGGTCAGGAGATCCTCCGAGTTGGGGTCCGGGTGTCGGCAGTTGGAATGAGCGGTCCCCGCTTGCGGGACTAAGCTGCGGAAGGACAGGGAGGGGACCGACCCCTTTACTGCCTGACCGCTCTGAGGAGCGATTAACGATGTTCGAGAGGTTCACCGACCGCGCGCGGCGGGTTGTCGTCCTGGCTCAGGAAGAAGCCCGGATGCTCAACCACAACTACATCGGCACCGAGCACATCCTCCTGGGCTTGATCCACGAGGGCGAGGGTGTCGCCGCTAAGGCCCTGGAGAGCCTCGGGATTTCGCTCGAGGCGGTCCGCCAGCAGGTGGAGGAGATCATCGGGCAGGGCCAGCAGGCTCCGTCCGGGCACATTCCCTTCACCCCCCGTGCCAAGAAGGTCCTGGAGCTTTCGCTCCGCGAGGCCCTTCAGCTGGGCCACAACTACATCGGCACGGAGCACATCCTGCTCGGCCTGATCCGCGAGGGCGAGGGCGTCGCCGCCCAGGTCCTGGTCAAGCTGGGTGCCGATCTCAACCGGGTGCGGCAGCAGGTCATCCAGCTGCTCTCCGGTTACCAGGGCAAGGAGACCGCCACCGCCGGCGGTCCTGCCGAGGGCACGCCCTCCACGTCCCTGGTCCTCGACCAGTTCGGCCGGAACCTCACCCAGGCCGCTCGTGAGTCCAAGCTCGACCCGGTCATCGGGCGCGAGAAGGAGATCGAGCGGGTCATGCAGGTGCTGTCCCGCCGTACGAAGAACAACCCGGTCCTGATCGGTGAGCCCGGCGTCGGCAAGACCGCCGTCGTCGAGGGCCTCGCCCAGGCCATCGTCAAGGGCGAGGTGCCCGAGACCCTCAAGGACAAGCACCTCTACACCCTGGACCTCGGCGCGCTGGTCGCAGGCTCCCGGTACCGCGGTGACTTCGAGGAGCGCCTGAAGAAGGTCCTCAAGGAGATCCGCACCCGCGGCGACATCATCCTGTTCATCGACGAGCTCCACACCCTGGTGGGTGCGGGTGCCGCCGAGGGCGCGATCGACGCCGCGAGCATCCTCAAGCCGATGCTGGCCCGTGGTGAGCTGCAGACCATCGGTGCGACCACGCTCGACGAGTACCGCAAGCACCTGGAGAAGGACGCCGCGCTGGAGCGCCGCTTCCAGCCCATCCAGGTCGCGGAGCCGTCGCTGCCGCACACCATCGAGATCCTCAAGGGCCTCCGCGACCGGTACGAGGCGCACCACCGCGTCTCCATCACGGACGAGGCCCTGGTCCAGGCCGCCACCCTGGCCGACCGGTACATCTCGGACCGCTTCCTGCCGGACAAGGCGATCGACCTGATCGACGAGGCCGGTTCCCGGATGCGCATCCGCCGGATGACCGCGCCGCCGGACCTCCGCGAGTTCGACGAGAAGATCGCGGGTGTCCGCCGCGACAAGGAGTCCGCGATCGACTCGCAGGACTTCGAGAAGGCCGCCTCCCTGCGCGACAAGGAGAAGCAGCTCCTGGCCGCCAAGGCCAAGCGGGAGAAGGAGTGGAAGGCCGGCGACATGGACGTCGTCGCCGAGGTCGACGGCGAGCTGATCGCCGAGGTCCTCGCGACCGCCACCGGCATCCCGGTCTTCAAGCTGACCGAGGAGGAGTCGAGCCGCCTGCTGCGCATGGAGGACGAGCTCCACAAGCGCGTCATCGGCCAGAAGGACGCCGTCAAGGCGCTCTCGAAGGCGATCCGGCGTACGCGTGCGGGTCTGAAGGACCCGAAGCGTCCCGGCGGTTCGTTCATCTTCGCGGGCCCGTCCGGTGTCGGTAAGACCGAGCTGTCCAAGGCGCTCGCCGAGTTCCTCTTCGGCGACGAGGACGCGCTGATCTCCCTCGACATGTCGGAGTTCAGCGAGAAGCACACGGTCTCGCGTCTCTTCGGTTCGCCTCCCGGTTACGTGGGGTACGAAGAGGGCGGCCAGCTGACCGAGAAGGTCCGCCGCAAGCCGTTCTCCGTCGTGCTCTTCGACGAGGTCGAGAAGGCCCACCCGGACATCTTCAACTCGCTCCTGCAGATCCTGGAGGACGGTCGTCTGACCGACTCCCAGGGCCGCGTCGTGGACTTCAAGAACACGGTCATCATCATGACGACCAACCTTGGAACCCGTGACATCTCGAAGGGCTTCAACCTGGGCTTCGCGGCCCAGGGCGACTCGAAGTCCAACTACGAGCGGATGAAGAACAAGGTCAGCGACGAGCTGAAGCAGCACTTCCGCCCGGAGTTCCTGAACCGCGTGGACGACGTCGTCGTCTTCCCGCAGCTCACCCAGGACGACATCCTCCAGATCGTCGACCTGATGATCACCAAGGTGGACGAGCGCCTGAAGGACCGGGACATGGGCATCGAGCTCTCCCAGTCCGCGAAGGAGCTCCTCTCGAAGAAGGGCTACGACCCCGTGCTCGGCGCGCGTCCGCTGCGGCGCACGATCCAGCGCGAGGTCGAGGACACCCTCTCCGAGAAGATCCTCTTCGGCGAGCTGCGTCCCGGCCACATCGTGGTCGTCGACACGGAGGGCGAGGGCGAGACCGCCACGTTCACCTTCCGTGGCGAGGAGAAGGCGGCGCTGCCCGACGCGCCGCCGATCGAGGACGCCGCCGCGGGCGGCGCGGGCCCGAACCTGAGCAAGGACGCGTGACGCCCGCCCAGGGCTGAACGCTCGAAGGGGCTGCCCCGGACCGTTTCGTACGGTCCGGGGCAGCCCCTTCCGCATGCGGCGGTCAGGCCGTGATCGTGACGCCCTCCGGTACGTTCCGCACGCGCGGCAGGCGCGGGTTGACGCGCAGCACCTGAAGGCCGGGGAAGCGGGCCAGCCACGACATGTCCGGGTCGGGCAGCTCCGCATTGACCCACAGGTGGGTGAGCCGTTCGGGGACCAGGCCCGCCAGGAGCTCGTCGGGGCGCATGACACCGGCCACCTGGATGCGGGGCCGCCCGCCGAGGCCGCGCAGGGCCGCGAGCTCGGCCGCGTCGGACACCGGGAAGTACAGGCCCGCCGGATCGAGGTGGGCGATGATCTCGCGCGCGTACCGCTCGGTGTCGAAGTGCCGCCAGGGGCGGGCCAGCTCGGTGCGGATGGCCAGTGAGGAGCGGGTGCGCAGCCGGGCGAGGTAGTCGATCGCCGCGTCCTCCTGGACCCGGGTCGCCGTGATGGCCAGGAGCAGCGCCTGCTGGTCGCCGGGCACCTGCTCGGGGTCGGGCAGCTGCTCCAGGACGATGGGTCCGACCCAGCCGAGACTGCGGGCACCCTGTTCCGTCGTGGGCCGCAGGAGGTTCTTCGTACGCCGGTGGACGAGCTCCTGGACGGCCGGGTCGAGCTCGCTGACGTGTTCCAGGCAGGCCGCGGCCATCAGGCGCCGGTGGTTGACGTGCGGCCTGCGCAGGCCGGGGGCGGCGGCAAGGAGCCGCTCCAGGAAGTCGGCGCACTCCTCGGGGCGGGCATGGGCGGCGGACATGCGGATGACCTCCTCCCACTCCGGCTGGTGGGCGTGGTCGACCAGGCCGTCGAGGCGGCCGCGGGCCACGATCTCCTTGGCGGCCAGATAGTCCTGGAACGTGCGGTGGATGAAGTCGACGGAGACGCCCGCCTGTTCGCGCAGCAGCCCGGTGCGGTGCAGCAGGTGGCGGAAGATCTTCTCGCCGTCGCCCGCGGCACGGGCGGACGGGATGGCGGGCAGTGCGCCGTTCAGGACGTCGATGACGCGGTGGCGCGGCAGCTCCGAGAGGCCCTCGTCGAGCATGGCGTGGGCGAGCTTGCGCAGCAGCAGCTCGCGGGCGCCCTGCTGGAGCCGTACGTCATCGGCGTACAGCACGTCGCGTTCGGGGTCGCGGCGCTGCAGGAGCATCTCCAGGGCGGCGTCGTAGAGCTCCTTGCGGCCCTTGGGCAGGGAGCCGGAGCGGTCCCGGTTGAGGGCGCAGATCAGGCCGCACATCAGGGGGTTGGTGGCGAGGCGGCGCAGCTCGCGGTAGATCCGTACGGAGTGCAGCAGGCGCTGCTCGTACTCCTTGAGGGCGTCCCTGTCCCGCTGCTCCCTGCACTGGTCGTCGCCCATCGCCGCGGTGTGCCAGTCGCGGATGAAGCGGGTGATCTGGTCGCGGGACATCGGGGCAAGGGACAGCTCCGTGAAGCCCTCCTCGGCGAGGCGCTCCTGGGAGAGCCAGCCGTCCTCCACGGCGGAGGGCCGCGAGGTGACCAGGCAGGCGGTGCCGGAGAAGATGCGCAGGAGGCGGCGGAGCTGATCGCGCAGGGCGCCGCGGGTCTCCTCGGGGGCCTCGTCGATGCCGTCGACCAGAAGCAGGGCGCGACCGGCGAGGAGGGTCCGTACGACCCATCCCTCGGGCGCCTGGTCGGCCAACGGGTGACGCACGGCGTGCAGGAAGTCATCGGGCGCGGGAAAGCCCTCACGGGCGAAGCGGCGTACGGGAAGGACGAACGGCACCCGGCCGCCCTCCCGGGCCGCGCCCACGGCGAGCCACTGCACGAGCGTCGTCTTGCCGGAGCCCGCGACACCGCGCAGCAGGACCCTCTCGTGCCCCTCCAGGGCCCGGTCGGCGAGGAGCACGGTGCGCTGCGGCCCGTCCGACCCGGTGGCAGGGCCGCTGCTGCTCTCCTCCGCCTGGAGGCTGAGATAGGTGTCCTCCAGGGGCCACCGGTCGGGCGCGTTCGCGAGATCGACGCCCACGATGGTCAGCCAGCCGTGCTGGCGCACGACCTCTTGGGCGTACGCGGCCTCGAACTCGGCGTCCTCCTGGGAGGGTTCCGTGCGCCGGACGGTGGCCGCCGCTTCGGCGTCGTTGAGGTCGACGAGCTGGCGGACGCGGCTGGCGCGCTCGGGCATGTGACGCTGGATGTACGGGGAGCGGCGCACGAAGTGGTGCAGCACGTGCAGACAGACGGCGACGAGCAGCTCGTCGTGGAACCAGGCGGCGTCGGGGCTCAGCCCGCGGTCCGCGCCCTGCACGGCGCCGCGCAGCCGCCGCGCGTAGTCCTGCGGGCCGAGCCGCACGGCGTCGGCGTCGGTGAGGTCGAGCTCGCCGATGGCGAGGAGGGTGCGGGTCAGGACCTCGGCGACGGCGGGGAGTTCGGCGGTCGGCGTGGTGTGCCGCTCGGCGGCGAGCTGGATGAAGTCGGCGGCGGTGCGGTGGACGTGGTCCGGGTCGGCGGGGGCGTCGGGGCCCCGCCAGGTGGTGAGGGCGGCGATGAGGTCGGGGGTGGTGGTGGGCCGGGACGGAATGCGGAAGAGCCGTTGTACGAGGGGCATGGCGCGGGCCGAAGGGGTGCGTACTACGGGCTCCATGGGCATTGGGGTCCCTGGGTCGCGGATGCTGCCGGTCCAGTCAACGGTAGGTCAAATGCCTTGTGACGTACGGGCATTGAGTTGAATGCGCGAAGGGACCTGCATGCGTTCGGCCTCGGTCACGTCGGTGTCCACGGTGACGTCGACCAGGTTCGGGAAGGCCGAGAGCCAGGCGAGTCCCTCGACGGGGTGGGGTGCTTCCAGCGAGAGACGGGTGAGCTGCTCGGGCACGATGAGTTCGGTGAGGTCCTCGACGCGATAGGCGCCGATGATCTGGATGTCCGGCCAGCCGCCGATGGAGCGGAGCGCGCGGAGGTACTCGGGACCGTTCACGGCAACGGTGGGCCGGTACGGCAGGTGCGCGAGGACTTCCCGCAGGTAGAGCTCTCGGTCGAAGACCCCCCAATACGCGGCCAGAATCACATGGACCCTCCGGTCGGGATGATCGCGAAAGCGCGTCAGGAGGTGCAATGCCGAGGGGCTGCCGACCTTGGCGGCCACGAAAGGCACCAGGTAGACGAACTCGCCCTCGCCCTCGTCGGGCCCGGGCAGCAGCGGCAGCACCAGATCGCCGCCCGCCTCCGCCAAGATGTGGGCCTCGCTGACCGTCCGTGGCGGAATGAGTGTTCGTACCCCCTCCTCCACTAGCTGCCGCACGGCTGGCGCCACCTCCGCCGCGTACGGCAGCGAGGCCGCCGCGAGCAGCTTGCCGCGAGCCGTATCGCTGGATACCAGCACCTGCAGCATCCGTTCCGCCTCCTTGGGCCGCGCATGCGCGACCGCCAGCAGGATGACGTCCTCCCACTCCGTCCGTTCCGCGTTGTTCAGAAGCAGGTCGAAGTCCAGCTCCTGTACGGCGAGACGGGCCCCCAAGTAGTCCTGAAACGTGCGGTGCAGGAAGTCCACGCGTCCGTGTGCCGGTTCCCGCAGCAGCCCCGACCTCAGCAGCAGCCAGCCGTACACGTCCTCGCCGCTGCCGTCCAGGTTCATCGCGGGTGCGGCTTCCCCAAGTATGTGCACGGCTTCCGAACGGTCCATCTCCGCGCGGCTGTTGCGGATCAGCCACCAGGCGAGCTTCTGCAGGAGCTGCACCTGCGTGGCGAACGACAGCCGTGTCATGGCTCTGACGTCCCGCTCGACGTCCCTGCGCTCAAGGAGCATCGTCAGGGCGGCCTCGTACAAGGACTTCCTGTCCTGCGGCAGAAATCCGCGCCGCTCGCGGTGGAGCGCGCAGAGCATCCCGCACATCAGCGGATTGGTGGCGAGCCGGTTCAGCTCGGAGGCGCCCCGCACCGCCTCCAGCAGAGCGGTCCCGATGCCCTCGTCGGCGCCCGCGGCGCGGTGCCAGCGGCGCACGAACGTCTCGACGTCGTCGCGGGCCATCGGCGACAGCGTCAGCTCGGCGAAGCCGGTGGTGTCCAGCCATCGGTCCGGGACGGCGGAGGGGCGGGTCGTGATCAGCCACAGATTGCCGGGGAAGGTGCGCGTCAGATCGCGCAGCCACCGCTTGGCGGACTCGCGCCGGTCCTCGGGGATCTCGTCGAGACCGTCCACGAGGAGCACACCGCGCCGCGCCCGAAGGACGCGATCCACCCATCCCGCGGGCTGCTCCCCGGCGACGAGGCATCCGACGGCAGTCAAGAAGTCTGCCGGGATGGGGAGTTCGATACCCGGCCGGACGATCCGGCGCATCGGCAGCACGAACGGCACGCGCCCGATGAGGTGGGTCAGTCCGTGTTTGTACGTTCGATCGGCAGTCGTGACGGCCAGCCACTGCACCAGGGTGGTCTTGCCGGATCCGGCTACGCCGCGGAGCAGCACATGACTTTTCTTGGCGAGGACCCGCTCGGCGGCGACGTGCGCCGTGCCTTCCCCGGCGCGGTCCCTGGTCGCCTCCAGGCTGAGGTAGGCCGTGTCGAGCGGCCACTCGCTGGTCCCTGCGTAGACGTCGAGGCCGTAGATGGTGAGGGTCCCGTGCCGCGCGGTGATGTACGACGCGTACCGCGCCTCGAACGCGGCGTCCTCGGCCGACTGCGACGGCAGCCGTTCGAGGAGTACGTCGACGGCTTTGACCACCTGCGCGAGCTGTTGGCTCTGCCGGGTCTGCTGCCGGGCGATGTACGTGGAGCGCTGCGTGAAGAAGTTCAGGATGTGCAGGGACGCGGTGTGCAGCAGCCGGTCGAGGAACACCTCGGCGTCGCGGCTGAGCGCGAAGGTCGCGACGGTCACGGCGGACTGCGACCGCAGGGTGCGCGCGAACTCCTCGGGGCCGAGCGCGACGGCCTCGTAGTCCTCGATGGTGAGGGTGCCGAGGGCGGCGAGGGATTGGGCGAGGGCGGTCCGCACTGCGACGGCCTCGGCGGCGTCCACGGGGAGTTCGCCGGGTCCGGCCGCCTTGAGCGCCCTGCGGACGAGTTCGTCCGCGATCTTCTCGACGTCCTTCGGGGTGACGTCCCGCTTCTCGCCCTTGAACGACACGAGCCCGGAGATCCGTACCGGCTTGGTGACCAGCGCGGCGCCCGGCTGGTCCGTCACGAAGAGCTTCTTCACGAGGGGCGCGACCGCGCTGGACGCGAGACGGGCGCCGAGGGCTCCGGGGTCGACCATAGGTCGAGGTTAGGTCAACAGGCCTACGCAGGAAGGGGTTTAAGGGGCACCGAGTCGGCCGGTCTCCGCCTGCTCGATGCCGTCGATGGCTTCCTGGACGACCCGGGACAGGTCCTCTTCGGTGGGGATCAGCTCACGCTCCGCCGGGGCGAGCGTGGAGTAGGAGGCGACTGCCATGGGGTTGTTGCTGGCGTCGAGGGCCAGCTGAACGGCTGCCTTGTTGTGGCGGGTTCCGATGAGGAAGCCGATGGTCGCGTCGTCTCGTTCCGGCTCGCGCACCATCTGGTCGACCACGCTCACGTAGAAGTTGAGCTTGCCGACGTGCTCGGGGCGCACGTCCTTCGTCTTGAGCTCGAAGACGAAGTAGCGGTGGAGTTTGAGGTGGTAGAAGAGCAGGTCGATACGGAACTCGTCGCCCCCGATGACGACGGGGTACTGGCGCCCCACGAAGGCGAAGCCGACACCGAGCTCCGTAAGGAACCGGATCATCCCGTCGACGATGGCGGTCTCCAGTTCACGCTCGGCGTGATGCTTGTCGAGTCCGAGGAAGTCGAGGCGGTAGGGGTCCCGGACCAGCTCCTTGAGTGCGTCGGAGCCGTCCGGCACGGTCGCCGCGAAGTTGTTGGCGGCGGCGCCTTGGGTGAGGTGCAGCCCTTGGTGGATAAAGCGGTCCAGGATCGCGCGGGACCAGCCGTTGCGGACGGCTTGAGTGGCGTAGAAGTCCAGTTCCGACGGGGTGTCCAGCTTGGTCATGAGGACGGTGATGTGTCCCCAGGGCAATTGTGCAACGGGCTGTTGCACAATTGGCCCCGGCCAGGTGCGGGCCATCTTCTGCATGTACATCAGGTTGCGTCGAGAGAAGCCGCGCTGGTTCGGGAAGGCCGCCTTCAGGTCGGCGGCCAGGCGGGTGACGACCTTTGTGCCCCACCCCTCCTGTGCCTGCCGATCAAGGATGAGACGCCCGATCTCCCAGTGCAGCCGCACCAGCTCGGTGTTGACGGCCCGTTGGGCACGGGTCCGTGCGCAGGACACGGCCCCCTTGATCTCGCTCAGGAGGTCGCCGTACCAGGAGGGCAGGCCGTTCTGCTGGGCGGGGATCTCTGCTCTGGCCTCGATGTTCTTGCTCATGGCGCCGACGATCGCGTAGGGCACCTTGTCCAGGGCGAGTTTGGGGTCACGTCACCCGAACGTGTGGTCGGACGAGGTGAGGGTGCGTATGAGGGCGGCGAAGGCGGTGGGGCTTGTGGTGAGCGTGGTGGCCGGGGCGTCGCTCTCTTGGAGGTGGATCCGCCCGGTGGGGTGTGCGGCCACGTAGACGCAGTTGGCACCGGCTCCCTCGCTGAAGGAGGACTTCTGCCAGCTGAGAGTGCTCATTCTGGGGCTCCCTGGAGGGTCAAGAAGTAGTCGTGTGGGTGGAGAGGGTTCGTATGAGAGCGGCGAACGCGGCGGGGTGGGTGGTGAGGGTCGTGGTGGGGGCGTCGCTCTCTCGAAGGTGGACTGTTTCGGCGTTGTGGCTCGCCGCGACGTAGAGGCAATTGACGCCTGCCCCGTCGCTGAAAGAAGACTTCTGCCAGACGAGTTCGTTCACGGCGCTTCCCTAATGCGTGTAGAGGACGTGGTGAATCAGGCCCCATGAGTCCCGTTGCTCGTGGCTACCCGGTGGCCCCTCGGCCGTCACCGGCGAGAGGGCGTTTCGCTGGAGCGAGTCGAACGTGCTCTTGTAACGGGTGATGGATTCGGCGTCGCCCAGCAGGAGGGGAGCGGCCGGGTGATCCAACAGCACTGTTTCCAGCCCCGCTACGTCTGAGTCAAGGATCAAGAGCGGCGTGCCGAACCAGGCGCGAGCGCCGGAGTCGAAGGGCAGGATCTGGATGGTCGTGCCAGGGCGCTGTGCGGCGCGTACGAGGTGAGCGAGTTGGCCCCGCATCACTTCTGGGCTACCCACGGTGATGCGCAGGGCAGCCTCGTGGATGACGGCGTGGAGTGCTGTGGTGGAGTCACCCGAGAGGATCTGTTGGCGGGCGCGGCGGAAGTCGACCAGTGCCTCGATCTCCGTGGGGGAGGCGCCCGGTCGCGAGCTGTAGAAGAGGGCCCGCATGTAGGCCTCGGTCTGGAGCAGACCCGGGATGAGGAGCGTTTCGTAGCTCTGGACGCCAGTAGCGCGCGACTCCAACTCGGCCAAGTCGAGGCTGTGTTGCGACAGGGACTTACGGAACTCCGTCCACCACCCTTTGCCGTCGCTCTCCGCCATCCTGGTCAGCGCAGCGGTGTAGGGCTCAGATCTGACGTCATAGGCGCACAGGAGTGCGACAAGGCGGTCCGCCGAGATCGCCGTCCGGGCTGCCTCGATGTGACTGAGGTGTGCGGCACCCAGACCGATCCGGCTACTGGCCGCGTTGACCGAAAGCCCTGCGGCTTCGCGAAGTTTGCGGAGCTCAGAGCCGAGCCGTCTCTGCCGTTCGGTGATGTGTGTGCGCAGGGCCATGCGGGTTCTCCCGGTGGTTGGACCACAGTTTGCCGCTATCGATCGGGCAAGGTCCAGCAATCTGGGCGAGACGGTTGCAGATCTGAGCCCCTCTTCGCTACCTTGAGTGTGGCGACGCTCACACACTGTTGTCGGAAGCCTCGCTGTCGACGCATTCCCCCACCCTGCTCGCCCGCAGAAGCGCACCGCCCGATCCAACACCCCGTGCCGGACGGGGAGTTGTTCGCGAGGAGCGGTAGGCCACTGCGGTCGGGCCACGTGGGGCCGGTCATCCAACAGTCGAAACAGCGACCCTCAACGCCATGGAGGCGTCTCATGGGCGTACCCGCGCATGACCTCACGTCGGACACCTACACCCTGTTCACCCCCGGCAACGCCCACTCCGCCAAGATCTGCCGCGACTTCGTACAACGCACCTTGGAAACCCTCGGCCTCGGTCACCTCGGGGACGCCGCCGCCCTCTGCACCTCCGAACTGGTGACCAACGTGCACCAGCACACGAAGAGCGACGTCCATCTGAGAGCCGCCGTCGCCACCACCCACGTACGCATCGCCGTGTACGACGGCGGCGACCGACTGCCCACGCCGCGCAGGCCCGATGCGGACCAGGAGAGTGGACGGGGGCTCTTCCTCGTGACCGCACTGTCGGACGTGTGCGGAGTGACGCCCGCGAGCGCGGGCAAAGGAGTGTGGTTTCAGCTCAATCGATGAGCGGGCCGTAGACGGGTACGTCGATGTGGGCGGGCATGCTGTCCAGGCCCACCGCCACGGCGGGGACCGTCAGCTCCGTCAGGCTCGGGTGGTGGGCCAGGGCGGAGACGTCGATGGGGGCGTGCCGGTCCGGGCTGCTCTCGGGATGGTCCAGCAGGAACAGGCGCTTGAGTCCGGGCGCGACCGTGCAGAGTCGGGAGGCCAGGTCCCCCCAGGAGTCGTCGGGAGTGAGCTGCAGGTCGACCAGGCCGGGCAGGGTCAGCCCCGGCGGGATGGTCATGAGGGAGCGCGACGGCAGGTTCAGGGCGGTGAGCCCCGGCAGGGTCGCGAACACCTCCCAGTCCCTCGACGTCACCGGATGGTCGTGGCTGAAGGCCACCCGCGCCAGCTTCGGCCAGCGGGCCAGGCTCGGCAGGTCGGTCAGAGCGGCGCGGGAGTCCACCAGGCCGAGGAACGTCAGGGGAGCCTCGGCGGGGAACGGCGCCAGGCTCCACGGCTCCTGCGCGCCGAAGACACTGAGCCCGTCCAGGCGGCCCAGGGCGGCCAGCGCCTCGGCCGTCAGGAGGCTCGGCGGGAACCTGTTGAGCAGCAGGAAGGTGGGTTCGCAGGCCGCTATGAAGCGGGCGGCGACGTCGGGGCTGAGCCCCGGTCTGATGTCCAGCCGCCGCGGGCGCAGACCGAGCCGTTCGAGCTCGGTCACCTGTTCGTCGGTGCGGAGGGTGAAGTTGATGCCGTGCCCGTCGAGCCGGGCGATGACCTGCTCCGCGTACGGACGGCAGGCGTGGCGGTGCCACCCCCACATCAGCTGGCTACGTACGCCGGGACCGCTGTGCCCGGCGAACCGGGCGAGAAAGGGGATCGTGGCGTCCGAGTCCACGTGCGTCGCGGTGACGGCCACCTGCTGGGCCTCGTCGTCGGAGAGGCCGTCGGGCCCCGGCAGCAGGTCGAGCACCATCGCCCCGACCTTCGCCAGCGCCCGTGCGTCCGCCGCGCTCCGCGGCGGAATCAGCGCCGCCGTGCGCCGCTCCACCTCCTCCCGCACCGCCGGGTCCAGCTCCGCCGCGTGTTCCAGGCAGGCGGCCGCCAGGAGGTGGATCCGCTTGCGGGCCCGGTCCTGCGGGTGGTGGTCCCCGTGCGTGAGCAGGTCGCCGAGGATCTCCGCCCGTTCACGCGGCCGCGCCTGCGCCACCGCCATGCGGATGACGTCCTCCCACTGGTCGTCCGCCGCATGCTCGACCAGGACCCCGAAGTCGCCCGCGTCGACCGCGGCCCGCGCGCCCAGGAAGTCCTGGAACGTGCGGTGGACGAAGTCGACGGTGCCGGGGCCCGGCTCGCGCAGGAGGCCGCTGCGGTGCAGGAAGTGGGTGTAGACGGCCCCCGCGTCGCCGAGCCCGGCCAGCTCGGGCACCGCGGGGAGCACGTCCGCGACGATGGACTCCGCCCGCGAACGGTCCATTTCCGTACGGCCGTTGCGGATCAGCCAGTACGCGAGCCGCTGCAGGAGCTGCACCTGCGGCTCCTCCCGCAACTCCGGCACGGCCATGTGGCGTTCGCGGTCGCGGCGGACCAGGAGCATGGAGAGGGCAGCGGTGTAGAGGTCCTTGCGGCCCATCGGCAGGAAGCCCCGCCGGTCCCGGTGGAGGGCGCAGATCAGGCCGCACATGAGCGGGTTGGTGGCGAGGCGGCCCAGATCCGGCTTCGACCGCACGGCCTCCAGAAGCTGCTCCTCGTACCCGGCGAGCGCGGCGTCCTCCTCCGCGACGCCGGTGGTCGCCGCGGTGTGCCAGCGCTCGATGAACGCCGCCACCTCAGCCTTCCCCATCGGGGAGAGCGTCAGCTCGGTGAAGCCCTCCTCGGTGAGCCAGTCCTCGCGCACGGCCGACGGGCGCGACGTCACCAGCCAGCGGTTGCCGGGAAACGCGTCGATCAGGTCGCTCAGCCAGGCCCGGGTCCGGTCGCGCTCGGCGTCCGGTATCTCGTCGATGCCGTCGATCAGGACCAGGGCGCGGCCCGCCGTCAGGACGCGGGCCTCCCACCCCTGCGGCTGCGTGCCCGCGAGCGGGCAGCCGGTCGAGGCGAGGAAGTCCGGGGGAGCGGGCAGCCGCTCGCCGTGGCGGGTGAGGGTGCGCAGGGGGAGTACGTAGGGGACGCGGTCGTCCAGGTACGCCATCGGACGGTGCGCCGCGGTGGAATCCGGTCCCGCCGCGTCCCGGCGGGTCGCGCTCACCGCCAGCCACTGCACGAGCGTGGTCTTGCCGGAGCCCGCCTCGCCCCGGAGGAGGACCCGGTCGTGGGTGGCGAGGGCTTGGTCCGCGGGGAGCGGGGGCGTGTGCTCGACGACCTCCACCTCTTCCGGGTGGTGCTCCGCCCCCGACGGGTAGCGGACGGTCCCGACGCGTCCGGGCGGCTCCGCCTCCAGCGACATGTAGGCGGCGTCCAGCGGCCACTTCCCCGGGGAGCGCGACAGGTCGATGCCGAAGATCGTCAGCTTGGCGTGCTTCTTCGCGACGTACGCGAGATAGCGCCGCTCGAAGGCGAGGTCCTGCGCCCCGGCGACCGGCCTGCGGGCGATCAGCTCGTCGACCTTCGCGATCAGCTCGTCCTGGCTCCGGCTCTGCGCGACCAGCGTCGCCGCGACGAACGTGGAGCGCTGCGTGAAGAACTGCAGGATGTGCAGGCACGCCCACTCGGTGACCGAGTCGAGGTAGAGGGCGGCGTCCTGGGACAGCTCGGCGGCGAGGGGCGGCCCGCTGCCCGCCGCGCCGCGCACGAGTTCGCGGGCCAGCTCCCGGTGGCCGAGGCGGACGGCCTGGACGTCGTCCATGTCGAGGTCCCCGAGCGAGAGCAGCACCCGGGCCAGGGCGTCGGTGACGGCCAGGGCCTCGTCCGGCGGGAAGGTGCGCTCGCCGGGAGCGGCCAGGGACGCCGCCACCAGCCGCTCCGCGAGGCGCCGCACGTCCCGCCTGCCCAGCGTGCGCTGCTCGCCCCGGAACGACACCAGGGAGGACAGCCGCACCGGCTTCGCCACCAGGCCCGCGCCGGGGCCCTCCCGTACGAACAGCCTTTTGACCAGGGGGGCGACGGCGCTCGACGCCAGGCGGGTGCCGATGACCGCGGGATCCATGGGCGTGAGCGTAGTGGGGGTCACATTCGCGGCGGGGTGGATCTCGGGGGCCGGTGACATGCCGCACAGGCCTTTTGTCCGGTACTAGGCGGAATAGTGGATGCGATGGGATCGCCGGTCGGGACCTTCGGCCCGCAACCTCCGGGACCTTGGGCGCGTCCGGCCGCGGCGGGTGCGGCCCTGGTGGGGGTGCGGGTCGGGAGCGGCTCCGACGTGCGGCTAAACGCGCGCGAGGAGAGGAAACCCCGTTACCGGACTGTGGGGTAATTGTCCGGATTTGGCGGTGTCAAGCGGACTAAATCCCCGTCTCCCGCTACGGCTTTGGGTAGTAGATGGGCGTTTTGGGTGGCGGCGGGGGTGGGGGTTACCAAGGGATGACCGACCCGGCGAAGCGCGGTCGGCGGGTGATCCACCCGCCCCGCCTGCCGGGTCCGTTCATGCCCCCCTCGGTCGTCGCGTCAGGCGTCACCGCAGTCGTCATCGCAGTCGTCACACCCCGGAGGACATCCCCATGTCGAAGCGCACCAAGTCCCACCGTCCCGGCCCGTCGTTCTTCCGCACCCGCGTGGCCGTCGTCGCCGCGGGCGTCGGAGTGTCGACGGTCCTCGGCGCGGGGGTCTCGGTCGCCGCGGGGGACGCCAAGAGCGGTGGGGCGCTGCCCGGCGTCGCCGTGAACTCCGTCCAGGCGCAGGCCGACGCACAGGCCAAGAAGGCCGCGGACGTCAAGAAGGCCGTCGCCGCGAAGGCTGCCTCCTGGGTCGACCCGGTCAAGAACTACACGCTCTCCGCGAGCTTCGGCCTCGGCGGCACCATGTGGTCCCACAAGCACTCGGGCCAGGACTTCGCCGTGCCGGTCGGCACCTCGGTCGGTGCCGTGCACGGCGGCACCGTCGTCAAGGCGGGACCGAACGGCGCCGGTGACGGTCCCGCGTACGGCAACGCCGTCGTGATCAAGCACAGCAACGGCACCTTCTCCCAGTACGCGCACCTCTCGCAGGTCGACGTCCGGGTGGGCCAGGCCGTGGGCACCGGCCAGCGCATCGCCCTCTCCGGCAACACCGGGAACTCCAGCGGTCCGCACCTGCACTTCGAGATCCGTACGGCGCCGAACTACGGCACGGCCGTGGACCCGGTCAAGTTCCTCGCGTCGGTGGGCGTGAAGATCTGACACACGCCCCGTAACCGCTCAGGCGCCCGTGTGCGCCCGTGTCACCAGATCGATGGCGACCTCCAGGATGGCCTTGCGCTTCTCCTCGGGGTCGCCTTCGACGTCCTTGAGCACGAACATCCCGCCGTGCATGGTGAACAGCGCGCTGAAGCAGCGCACCTGGTCGGACATCGGCGCGTCCGGATCCTTGAGGATCTCGTAGATCCCGAGCATGCGGTCCTTGAAGCTCTCGCCGGTCTTCAGGTCGCGCATCGTCGCCTGGTTCTCCTGCATGAAGCGGAAGAGGGGCGCCGCGTGGATGAGGATCTCGCTGTACCGGGTCAGGGTCAGCTGCTTGGTCTCCAGGGAGACCGGCCGCGGCTGCTCGTGGCCCCAGGCGATCAGCTCGTCGATGGGCCTGGTGAGGTCATCGAAGATGCTGGTCAGGATGTCTTCCTTGGTCTTGAAGTGGTAGTAGAGCGCCGCCTTCGTGACCTCCAGGCGCTCGGAGATCTCCCGCAGCGACGTCTTCTCGTACCCCTGCTCGGCGAAGAGTTCGAGGGCTACGTCCTGGATCCGTTGGCGCGTGTTCCCGCGGCGCTGCTGCTTGCTCGTGCCTGTGCCCGTGCCCATCGGGGTGCTCCTCGGCTCCACTGAACTTCGAATGAACTTACTTGACGCCCGGCTAGTTAGGGGTCTACCTTCCCCAGTGTAATCAGCTAGCCGGGCGGCAAGTAAGTATCGGGGTGCTCGGCAGAGTACGGGGAGTGGGACACATGCCAGAGAAATCGACCGGGGCGGTCGCGGGGGCCGGGGCGACCGGTGCGGCCGCGCAGCTCGAGAAGGGCGAGCCGCAGCCGCGCAGCGTGCGTGTCGTGCTGATGGCCCTGATGATCGCGATGCTGCTCGCGATGCTCGACAACATGATCGTGGGCCCCGCGATGCCGACGATCGTCGGCGACCTCGGCGGCATGGAGCACCTGTCGTGGGTGGTGACCGCCTACACCCTGGCGACCGCCGCCTCCACCCCCATCTGGGGCAAGCTCGGCGACATGTACGGGCGCAAGGGCTCCTTCCTCACCGCCATAGTCATCTTCCTCGCCGGTTCCGCACTGAGCGGCATGGCGCAGGACATGGGACAGCTCATCGGCTTCCGGGCCATCCAGGGCCTCGGCGCGGGCGGACTGATGGTCGGCGTCATGGCGATCATCGGTGACCTGGTGCCCCCGCGGGACCGCGGCAAGTACATGGGCATGATGACCGGCGTCATGGCGGTCGCGATGATCGGCGGCCCGCTGGTCGGCGGCTCCATCACCGACCACCTGGGCTGGCGCTGGGCCTTCTACATCAACCTGCCGCTGGGCGCCGTCGCCCTCGCCATGGTGACCTCCGTCCTGCACCTGCCCAAGAAGAAGGCGAAGGGGCGCATCGACTACCTCGGCGCGATCCTGCTCACCGTGGGCATCAGCGCGCTCGTGCTCGTCACCACCTGGGGCGGTTCGGAGTACGCCTGGGGCTCGGCCGTGATCATGGAGCTCATCGGCATCGGCGTCGCCTCGCTCATCGGCTTCCTCTTCGTACAGAAGAAGGCCGCCGAACCGATTCTGCCGCTGCACATCTTCAGCAACCTCAACTTCTCGCTGATGGCCGTGATCGGCTTCATCACCGGCTTCGTGATGTTCGGCGCGATGCTCTTCCTGCCGCTCTTCCAGCAGTCGGTGCAGGGCGCGTCCGCGACCAACTCCGGTCTGCTGCTGCTGCCGATGCTGCTCTCGATGATGGCCGTCTCGATGGTCGCGGGCCGCGTCACCACCTCCACCGGCAAGTACCGCCTCTTCCCGATCGTCGGCACCGTACTGATGGGCACCGGCTTCTACCTGCTGTCGCAGATGGACACCGGCACCTCGCGCCTCACCTCGGGCCTGTACATGGCGGTGCTCGGCGCAGGCATGGGCTTCCTGATGCAGATCACCATGCTGGTCGCGCAGAACAGCGTCGAGATGAAGGACATGGGCGTCGCCTCGTCCTCGGCCACGCTCTTCCGTACGCTCGGCTCCTCCTTCGGCGTCGCGATCATGGGCGCGCTCTTCAACAACCGCGTCCACGACGTGATGGCCGAGCGCGCCGGATCGATGGGCGGCAAGGTCACCGAGACGTCGGCGCAACTGGACGCGGAAAGCCTGAAGAAGCTGCCCGATGCCATCGCCGCCGCCTACAAGCACGCGGTGTCGGCCGGTACGCACTCGGCCTTCCTGCTCGGCGCCGCCATCAGCGTGGTGGCCCTGCTCGCCTCCTTCTTCGTGAAGGAGGTCCCGCTGCGCGGCTCGGGCCCCGCGGACAAGCCTGCCGGGGACGCGGAAGGGGACTCCGCGCGGGCGGCCGGGCAGACGGTGGCGGAACCCGTCTGATCTCCACCGCCCGCCCCTCGGCGGACAACGGCCCCCGGCGCGCAGTGCGCCGGGGGCCGTTCCCTGTCCACATCCGCGTACGGAGATGTCAGAGGTTGTCCGGCAGCTTCAGCACCGGATAGCTGCCCGTGTTCGTGGGCGCGTGCTCCGGCAGCCACAGCACCGCGACCGCGCCCTCGGAAGGCACATCGGGAGCCGCGCCCGCGGGGCGTACGTTGCGGAAGGTGAGCCGCGCGCCGAGCACCCGCGCCTGGCCCGCCGCGATCGTCAGACCGAGGCCGTGCCCGTGCCCCGCGCGGTCGGTGCTGCCCGTGCGGAAGCGGCTCGGACCCTCGTCGAGGAGCGCCTCGGGGAAGCCGGGGCCGTGGTCGCGGACCCGGACCACCCGGCCCTCGACGCTGACCTCGATGGGCGGCTTGCCGTGCTTGGCCGCGTTGGCGACGAGATTGCCGAGGATGCGCTCCAGACGGCGCGGGTCGGTGGTGACCTCCGACTCGTGCACCACCGTCACCCGCACGTCCGTGCTCAGGACGGCCATGCGCCGGGACACGAACTCGCCGAGGGTGATGTCCTGCAGCTCCGCGCGCTCGGCGGCGGAGTCGAGGCGCGCCACTTCGAGCACGTCCTCGACGAGCGTGCGCATCGCCTGCGCGCGGTCCCTGACGAGCTCGGTCGGCCGTCCCGGCGGCAGCAGCTCGGCCGCCGTGAGCAGCCCGGTCACCGGCGTGCGCAGCTCGTGCGCGATGTCCGCGGTCACCCGGCGCTCGGCCTCCAGGCGCTGCTTGAGTGCGTCGGCCATGGCGTCCACGGCGCTCGCCACGTCGTCGGTCTCGTCCCGTACGACACCGCCGATCGCCTCACGGACGCTGACGTCCGTCTGGCCCTGGGCGACCTCGCTCGCCGCCGTCGCCGCCTTGCGCAGGCGCCGCGACAGCTGCCCGCCGATCAGCACGCCCAGCGCGCAGCCGCCGAAGACGACCGCGATCGAACCGATGACGAGGGCCTGGTCGAGGTCCTTCATGACGGTGGCGCTGCGGTCGGTGAAACGGGAGTGCAGCGACAGGACGTGGCCGTCCGCGAGCGGCACGGCGGCCCAGATGTCGGGCACGCCGTCGGGCTTCTCCTCGACGTACGTGGCGCGGCGGCCGGTGAGGACCTTCTGCCGCAGCTCCTGCGGCAGCTCGGGGTCGTCGACCTTCGTGCCGAACTGCAGCGTCTGCCGCTGGGACGCGGAGGAGTACAGGCGCAGCGCGAACTGGATGCGCTCGTCCTGCACGTCGCGCGCGTTGTCGAGCATCGAGACCCGCGCGGCGTTGTGCACGACCAGGCTCAGGGCGATCGCGACCAGCGCCCCGACCAGGGCGATCGCCGCGGCGATCTTCCAGCGCACGCCCGTGCGCACGTGCAGGCCCGCGCGCAGGCGCCCGCCGGACCGGAACACCTCGCGGACCCGCTCGACCGCCCTGCGCCCCCCGTTCATATGCGTCGTCCCCTGAATCCCCCGGTCGCCCGGCGTCCGCTCTGTTCTCTTCTCGGCACGGGTCCCGCTCACGCCTTGAGCTTGTAACCGAAGCCGCGGACCGTCTCGATGCGGTCCTGGCCCACCTTCGTGCGCAGCCGCTGCACATGGACGTCGACGACGCGGGTGTCACCGCCCCAGCCGTAGTCCCACACCCGCTCCAGGAGCTTGTCGCGGGAGAGGACCGTGCCGGGGGCGGAGGAGAATTCCAGCAGCAGGCGCATCTCGGTCGGCGTCAGTGCCACCGGGGCGTCGCCCCTGCGCACCTCCATGCCGACCGTGTCGATCTCCAGGTCGCCGAAGTTCAGCACCCCGCCGTCCTCCGCGCCGCTCTCGTCCTGGCCGGACCCGGCCGAGCCGGGACCGCTCGCGTGCCCGAAGCGGCGCAGGACGGCGCGGATGCGGGCGACCAGGACGGCGCCGTCGAACGGCTTCGTCACGTAGTCGTCGGCGCCCGCCTCCAGGCCGAGCACGACGTCGATGGAGTCGGCACGGGCCGACAGCATGATCACCGGGACGGTCGACTCGTCACGGATGCGGCGGCACAGCGAGACGCCGTCCAGGCCCGGCACCATCACGTCGAGCAGGGCGATGTCCGGCCGGTCGGCGCGGAACGCCTCCAGGCCCGCGAGACCGTCCGGCATGGCGGTCACGGCGAAACCGTCGCGCTCCAGGGCGAGCTGGGTGGCCTCACGGATGACGTCGTCGTCCTCGACGAACAGGACGTGGGTCTGCTCTGCCATCGGGTGCTCTCAGTCCTTCTCGGTGCGTAGGGCGTTCGGGCGTCGGGGTGTCGGTGTCCGGCGGGCGGACCGCGGGACAGGTCAGTCCGTGGACGGCTCGGTCGGCCCCACCGCGTTGCCGAAGTCGTTGCGCGTGCGCCCCGACTCCGTGAAGCGGTTCGTCGACCAGCGGTACGTGATCACTTCCTCGCCGGAGGGATAGGCCACCGAGTCGCCCGACTCGTACAGCTGCTTCGTCACGACCAGGGCGCCCCGGTCGATCTCGGCGTAGACGGAGGCGGGCTCCTCGGCCTGGAAGACATTCTCGTACTTATCGCCCTGAGCGCGATAGACGTAACTGCCGATCCCCACGGCATCACCGCACGTCAGCACGTTCACCACAACATCCGATGCCGATCCGCCGGTCAGGTTCCCGTACGAGACGTCCACCGGGTAGGCCTTCCCCACGCACGGCTTCAGATCCCGCTTGATCGCCGTACTGACCTTCGGGTCCTCCTTGACGAGCCGCACCGCGTCGATCTTCTTCGTCGGCACGGAGGCCGAGGGCGAAGGGGACGGCGCCGTGGACGCCACGGGCTCACTGCTGGCAGGGCCCTCGTCGCGCGCGCCGGAACCGCCCGTCGAGCAGGCGGAGAGCAAAAGGCCGAGGGCGGCGAACGTGGCCACCGCCGCGCTCGCCGCCTTTACGCCGTGTCTGACCCGAGGGCCTAGGCCGCGCAACTCTCCCGCTCCTCACGTTCGAGCGCGCGGGCGTCCAGGTCACGGCTCTCCAGCTCCTGGCGGAGCCTGGCGAGCGCCCGGTGCAGCGTGCTCTTGACCGTTCCGGCCGACATGCCGAGGGCGGCGGCCGTCTCCTCTGTGGACATCTGCTCCCAGTGTCGCAGCACGACCACGCTGCGCTGCTTGGGTGCGAGCACCTTCATGATGTCCATCAGCAGCGCGCGGTCCGCGTGCTGCTCGGTGGAGTCTTCCACGCTCGCGTCGGGCAACTGCTCGGTGGGCACCTCTTCGAGCTTGCGGGCGCGCCACCACTCCGTACGGGTGTTGATCATGACGCGGCGCAGGTAGGCGTCCGCGAGCCGCTTGTCGGCTATGCCGTCCCAGCGGCCGTACGTCCGCACGAGCGCGGTCTGCAGCAGGTCCTGGGCGTCGACGGGGTCCGGGACCAGGCGCCGGGCACTGCGCAGCAGAGCATCCTGCCGAGTGCGGACGTACTCTTCGAACTCGAGCACCTCGCCGTGCGCCATATCAAACCGCCTCCGTTCCGTCCCCATTGCCGACCGCGGTCCTTGCTGTGCGGTACAGGTATGAAGCTACGGAGGCCTTGTCACGGGGTTGTGCGGAGCAGCCAGCGGCGGACGCACGGCTGTACGTAGGTTGTGTAACAGAAGTAGGCCCCGAGTAAATCCCTGCGTTTACCAGGGCCTCGGGGGCCCCTGCCATCGGGTCGAAGGCGGGCAGGTCAGGGAAAGCCGGTCAGGTCAAGAGAAAGCCGGTCACGTCAGGGGCAGCCGGTACAAACCGTCCGGCAGCGGCTCCACGAGCCCGTCAGCGACCAGCCCGTCCAGCGCGCGGGCCCGCTGCACGGGCTCGTCCCACACCCGGTCGAGCGCTGCCTGCGGCACGGGCGCCACGGCCTCCCGGAGCACCGCGAGCAGCTTGCCCCGCACCTGCCGGTCCGTCCCCGCGTACGTCTGCCCGCGGCGGGCCGGACCCTCGTGCGCGGGCTTCCCCGCCGCGCGCCAGGCGCACTGCCCGGCGATCGGGCACTTGGCGCAGTTCTCGCTCTTCGCCGTGCAGACCAGGGCGCCGAGCTCCATGGAGGCGGCCGCCCAGCGGGACGCGGTCTCCTCGTCCTCGGGCAGCAGGGCACGGGCGAGCTTGCGCTCGGCGGCGGTCGTGGCGTTCGGCGGGTACTGCACGCCGGTCACGGCCCGCGCGAAGACCCGGCGCACGTTCGTGTCGAGCACGGCGTGCCGCTGCCCGTACGCGAACGAGGCCACGGCGGCGGCCGTGTACTCCCCGATGCCGGGCAGCGCGAGCAGCTGGGCGTGCTGCCTCGGTACGTCGCCGCCGTGCCGCTCCGTTATGGCGACGGCGGCGCCGTGCAGCCGCAGGGCGCGGCGCGGATAGCCGAGCCGTCCCCAGGCGCGGACGGCCTCACCGGGCGCCTCCTTGGCGAGGTCGGCGGGACGGGGCCAGCGGGCCAGCCACTGCTCGTACACGGGCAGCACGCGGCTGACGGGCGTCTGCTGGAGCATGAACTCGCTGACCATCACGCCCCACGGCCCGGCGTCCTCATGACGCCACGGCAGATCACGGGCATGCGTGTCGAACCACGCGATGACGGGACGGTGCAGGGACTCGCCTGCGGGCTCGGGGGCGTCCCCGGGGACGGGGCTGTTCGGCAGGGGCTTCGTGGGCGCAGTCATGGCACACCCGATCCTGCCACGCCGTCGCCGGGCCACGGGCCAACCGCGCGGCTCGCTTCACCGGTTTCCCCGGCGCGGGGGGCCCGGGGGTGGGCGATGACCTGACGATCGGCAGGGGTGGGGGGTGGTGGGGGGTTAGTAGCGTCGGGGGAGTGGTTCGGGGGCGGCGGAGGGCGTGGCTCGGGGGGCGGGGCAGGGGTGTGGCTCGGGGGATGGCGGAGGGTGCGGCTCGGGGAGTGGGTCAGCGAGTGGCTCGGGGGCGGGTCAGCGAGTGGCTCGGGGTGCGGGTCAAGGTGTGGCTTGGGGTGCGGTGGAGGACGTGGCTCGGGGGGGCAGGGTGTGGCTCGGGGGATGGCGGAGGGGGCGGGTCAGCGAGTGGCTTGGGGCGCGGATCAAGGTGTGGCTCGGGGTGCGGATCAAGGTGGGGCTCGGAGGGTGACTCAGCGCGCGGTGAAGGGGGCGAAGAGGGGAGTGGTGAGGCTCAAGGAGGGCGTGCCGCTGTGGGCGGCGCTCGCCGTGCCCGTCGTGGCCGTGGACCGGCTGGGCCTGAACGAACCCCTCTCCGTGGCGCAGCAGCTCACCGGCCTGACGGTCCTCGCCGTCGCCGTGGCCCTCTGCCGGGCCCGTCCCCTCCCCGCCTTCCTCCTCGCCGCCGCCCTCGGCGTCGCCACCGCCCCCTCCCTCTTCACCCTCGCCTACGGCCCGGCGTTCGCCGTCTTCGCGCTGCTCCTCGGCCGCCGCGCGGACCGCGCGAGGACCGCCCTCCTGGGCTTCGGGGGCATCGCCGTCGTCGGCACGGTCAAGATCGCCGTGCGCGACGTCGACCCGGCCGTCGAGTGGTCCGTCCTCATGGCGACGCTCGTGTTCGGCGCGGTCTTCCCCTGGCTCGCGGGCCGCTACTGGCGCCAGGGCCGCGAACTGGCCGCTGCGGGCTGGGCCCGCGCCGACCAGCTGGAGCGCGAGCAGCGCATCGTCGCCGACCGCGCCAGGCTGCGCGAGCGGGCCCGCATCGCCCAGGACATGCACGACTCCCTGGGGCACGAGCTGAGCCTGATCGCCGTACGGGCAGGGGCCCTCCAGGTCGCCCCCGACCTGCCGGATCCGCACCGCGGAGCCGCCGCCGACCTCCGCGAGGCCGCCTCGCAGGCCACGGACCGGCTGCACGCGATCATCGGCCTGCTCCGCGAGGAGGGCGACGAGCAGGCGCCGCTGGCCCCGGCGGGCGAGAGCGTCGCGGCACTCGTCGCGCGCGCCACGGAGTCGGGGCTCCGCATCACGTACGCGGATGACGGGCCCCGCCCCGACGCGCAGAGTGATCCGGCGCGTCGTGAGTTGACCGAGCTGACCGAGTCGGCTGAGTTGACCGAGGGGACCGTCCACCGTGTCGTCCAGGAGGCCCTCACCAACGCCGCGAAGCACGCGCCGGGCGCCCACGTCACCGTCACGGTCGCGCGGGACGGCTCCGCGACGGCGGTGACCGTCACCAACGGCCGTGTCGACGCCCATATCGACGGCCATGTCGACGGCCGCACCGACGAGGCAGGCGCCGGGCCCGCGACCCCGTCCCACGGCGGCTCCGGCCTGCGCACCCTGCACGCCCGCCTCACCGACCTCGGCGGCACGCTCGAAGCGGGCCCGTACGGCCACGGCTTCCGGGTCACCGCCCGCCTCCCGCACCGGGGCGTCGCCTCCCTGCCGCCCGCGCCCGCCGGAGCCCGCCTCGCCCACGCCCGCCGCCGCACCGCCCTGGCCTTCGGCGCCGCCGTCACCGCGGGAGTGCTGCTCGTCGGCGGCACCTTCGCCTGGTACGCGTACTCCCGGACGCACTCCGTCCTCGCCCCCGCCGACTACGCGCGCCTGCGC
This sequence comes from Streptomyces sp. NPDC004732, assembly GCF_040609235.1. Classification (NCBI taxonomy): domain Bacteria; kingdom Bacillati; phylum Actinomycetota; class Actinomycetes; order Kitasatosporales; family Streptomycetaceae; genus Streptomyces; species Streptomyces sp. NPDC004732. The sequence continues at coordinate 21,849 of NZ_JBEXJR010000015.1, read as the reverse complement.
GTCGGTGAGCCACGCGCCGAGGCCGAGCGCGTCCTGCCGGACCGGACCGTCGCCGACCCGCCGCTCGAACGCGCGCCGACTCCGCCGCCACCGGGCGCCGACTGCGCGTACTACCGGGCGAGCGGCGAGCTCTTCACCGCCGTCGCGCACTTCAGGCTCTGCTTCGGCGGCGGAGAGCAGGGCCGCCTCGTGGACAAGGCGGTCATCCCCACGGCGAGCGAGGCCGACAAGAAGCGGAACAAAGACCTACAGAAGACGGAGCGCATGCGATGAACGAGCCGCGATCGAGGGACGGCGCCGCCCCCGCCATCCGTGTGCTGCTGGCCGACGACGAGGCCATGATCCGGGCCGGGGTGCGGGCCATTCTCGGCGCGGGGCGGGACATCGAGGTGGTCGCGGAGGCCGGTGACGGACGCGAGGCCGTGTCCCTGGCGCAGGCCCACCGGCCGGACGTGGTGCTGCTCGACATCCGCATGCCCCTCCTGGACGGCCTCGCCGCGGGGGAGGAGATCGCGCGGACGGTGCCCGGCACGGCGGTGGCGATGCTGACGACGTTCTCCGAGGACGCGTACATCGCGCGGGCCCTGAGCGGCGGAGCCACCGGCTTCCTGCTGAAGTCCGGCGACCCGCACGAACTCATCGCGGGCGTACGGGCGGTGGCAGGCGGCGCCGCCTTCCTCTCGCCCAAGGTCGCCCGGCACGTCATCGACGGCTTCGGTGCCCGGCGCATGGACCGCGCCGCCACCGCCCGCACCCGCGTCGGGGCCCTCACCCCGCGCGAACGCGAGGTGCTCGGCCTGGTCGGCGCGGGCCTGTCCAACCCGGAGATCGCCGCGCGCCTGCACCTCGTGGAAGGCACGGTCAAGGCGTATGTGAGCGCGGTCCTCGACCGGCTCGGGGTCAAGAACCGCGTTCAGGCGGCGATCGTCGCGTACGAGGCGGGGCTCGTCCCGGAGACGGACTGACTCTGCTGAGGGGGGATCAGTAGGGCCGCTGCGTGTCGTCCCGGCGGATCGTCATGGTCGGCGGGTCGTACGCGGCGGGGTCGTACGCCGGGGGCTGAGGTGCCGGGGGCTGCGGCGCCGGGGCCTGGGCGGGCGCGGGGACCTGGGCGCGGCCCCGTCCCCGGCCGGGACCCGGGCCCGCGAACCACTTCACGACGCCCGTCGAAGACCCGCGCATCGCCAGCGTGATCCGTGCCACCGGACGCGTGGTGACCCGTACGAGCAGGAACACGATCACCGCGCCGAAGACGAGACCCACCGCCACGTCGTGCGGGTAGTGCACGCCGACGAAGACCCGCGAGAAGGCCATGAGCACGGCCATCGGCACGGTCAGCGCCGCGATGCGCGGCCAGGCGAGCGCGAGGCCGACGGCGGCGGCGCCCGCGATCGCCGAGTGGTTGCTGGGGAAGGACCAGTCGCCGTGCGGCGGGCACTCGACGAGTGGCGTCAGCGCGCCGGACACCGCCCGGCAGGGCCGCTCCTCGTCGATCACGGACTTGAGCAACTCGCTGCACACATAGGCCACCGCCGTGGCGAGTGGAGCGAGCACCGCGACCGCCAGGGCGCGCGGGTCGCCGCGCCTGGCCCGCCACCAGGCGACGATGAAGAGCACACCGAAGAGCAGCAGTCCGAGCTCCGTCCACACCTCGGCGAGGTGCTGGAACCACGATGGCGTGTCGTGGGCGAAGTCGGTGATATCGCGGTAGAGATCGTCGGTCATGGTGTCCATGATTACGGACGGTACGGAGTACGACCGAATCGTCACATCTGGCGATCGTCCGGTCACGCACCTGTCGATGGACAGGGGGCGGAGGGGCGTCCCGGGATGATGATCCGGAAACTTTGTCGCCGAAGGCGGCGGGTGGGGCGGGAGAAGCACCGGATCTCTCGTAAGGTTTGGGCGTGGGATCTCTGCGCAATCCGGTCGGGCCGCTTCCCTCCACCATTTACTGGCGTCGGAGGGCCGTTCTGCTGTCCCTACTCGGCCTACTGCTGCTCCTGGTCGTCTGGGTCGTCACCTCTGGTGGCGGGGGCGGCGGCAACAACGCGGACGGGCCCGGCGGCAACGGCCCGGCGACGTCCATCACGCCAGGACCCTCCGGGTCCGGCCCCGCGATCAGCCAACACCCGGGCGGCCGGGACGAGTCGAGCGAGGGCTCGGGCTCCGGCTCGGGCGGTTCCGGCGGTTCGGGTTCCGGCGGTTCGGGCGGCTCGGGCTCCGGCGGTGGTTCCGGTGGCGGCGGCTCCGAGGACGGCGCGAAGGGCGGCGGTGGCTCGGGCGACCGCCTTCCGGCCGGTACGCGACTGCCCAACTGCACCAGCGGCGACGTGAAGTTGAAGGTCCGCAGCATCGAGAACCGGTACGCGATCGACGAGAAGCCGAAGTTCGAGCTGATCGCCGAGAACAGCGGCGGCAAGGCCTGCAAGCTCGACCTCGGCGGCAAGGGCACGGTGCTGACGATCACTCAGGCCGAGGGTGACGACGAGTTCTGGTCCTCGGCCGACTGCCCCGACGGCAGCGGAAGCCTGCTGCTGCGGGTGCCTGCGGAGGGGCGGATCACGCACTCGGTGCAGTGGGACCGGCGGGCCAGCGAGCCCCAGTGCGCCACGCCTTCGGCGGGATCGGCCGCCCCGGGCACGTACCTGGTCGAGGCCAAGGCCCCCGGCCTCGGCACGGCCCAGGCGTCCTTCGTCCTGGAGAAGGACTGACGCTCGGGGCCGGGCGCGGCGTTCAGGTCGGACGTGGCGAGCTAGGTCAGACGTACCGTTCGAGGATCGAGGACTCCGCAAGGCGTGACAGGCCCTCGCGGACGCTGCGGGCCCGGGCCTCGCCGACGCCGTCCACCGTCTGCAGGTCGTCCACGCTGGCGGCGAGCAGCTTCTGCAGGCCGCCGAAGTGCTCGACGAGGCGGTCGATGATCGCTCCGGGGAGCCGGGGGACCTTGGCGAGGAGACGGAAGCCCCGCGGGGAGACCGCGGAGTCCAGCGCCTCGGGGGAGCCCGTGTAACCCAGGGCGCGCGCCACCGTGGGGAGTTCGAGGAGCTCCGCGTGCGTGAGGGAGTCCAGCTCGGCCAGCGCCTCGTCGACCGTGCGCGACCGCTTGGCCGTGGGCTCGGGAACGTAGTCCCGCACGACCAGCTCGCGCTCGGGCTCGACGCCCGCGATCAACTCGTCCAGCTGGAGGGCGAGGAGACGCCCGTCCGTGCCGAGCTCCACCACGTACTCGGCGATCTCCGTGGCGATGCGGCGCACCATTTCGAGGCGCTGGGCGACGGCGGTGACGTCCCGCACGGTCACCAGGTCCTCGATCTCCAGCGCGGAGAGCGTGCCCGCGACCTCGTCGAGGCGGAGCTTGTACCGCTCCAGGGTGGCGAGTGCCTGGTTGGCCCGGGACAGGATCGCCGCCGAGTCCTCCAGGACGCGCCGCTGCCCGTCCACGTACAGCGCGATCAGCCGCATCGACTGGGACACCGAGACGACGGGGAAGCCGACCTGCTTGCTCACCCGGTCCGCCGTGCGGTGCCGGGTGCCTGTCTCCTCCGTGGGGATCGTCGGATCCGGCACGAGCTGCACACCGGCCCGCAGGATCTTGGTGATGTCCTTGTCCAGGACGATGCCGCCGTCGAGCTTGCACAGCTCGCGCAGGCGCGTCGCCGTGAACTCGACGTCCAGGATGAATCCGCCGGTGCACATCGACTCGACGGTCTTGTCCCAGCCGAGGACGATCAGTCCGCCGGTGTTGCCGCGGAGGATGCGCTCCAGGCCGTCGCGCAGTGCCATCCCGGGCGCGACGGCGCTCAGGGAGGCGCGCATCAGCCCATCGGCACCGGAGCCCGAACCCGGCTTGCCGGGAACCGCTGCCCGGTCGTTGGCTGCCACTGCACTCCCTCGGTCGCAGGTTCTCCAGGTCTTCGCCGCCACCCTGCTTCGTACGGATGGGCGAGACCAGGGCAAAGTCTACCGGCGCTCTTCCTCCTCCCGTGGGGCCTCTCGGCTACGCGACCTCGGAAGGACACGGAGGGCGTCCCCCATGTCGGCGACTTCGATGACCTTCATACCGGCCGGGATCTTCCCCGGATCGGCCGGCACGAGGGCGTGGGTGAAGCCCAGACGGTGGGCCTCGGACAGTCTGCGCTGGACGCCGGTGACCCGTCTGACCTCGCCCGCCAGGCCCACTTCGCCGATCGCGACGAGATTCTTCGGCAGGGGAGTGTCACTGGCGGCGCTGGCCAGGGCGAGGGCGACGGCGAGGTCCGCGGCGGGCTCGGAGAGCTTCACGCCGCCGACCGTCGCGCTGTAGATGTCGCGCTTGCCGAGGGCGGTGATCCTGCCGCGCTGCTCCAGGACGGCCAGCATCATCGAGACGCGGGAGGTCTCCAGGCCGGATGTGGTGCGGCGGGGGCTCGGGATCTGTGAGTCGACGGTGAGCGCCTGGACCTCGGCCACCAGGGGGCGGCGGCCTTCGAGGGTGACGGTCAGACAGGTGCCGGGGACGGGCTCGTCGCGGCGGGTGAGGAAGAGGCCGCTGGGGTCGGCGAGTCCGGTGATGCCCTCGTCGTGCAGTTCGAAGCAGCCGACCTCGTCCGTCGCGCCGTACCGGTTCTTGACGCCTCGGACGAGGCGCAGGCGCGCGTGCCGGTCGCCCTCGAACTGGAGGACCACGTCGACGAGGTGCTCCAGGAGGCGGGGGCCCGCGATGGCGCCGTCCTTGGTGACGTGTCCGACGAGGAGCGTGGCCATGCCGCGCTCCTTGGAGGCGCGGATCAGGGCGCCCGCGACCTCGCGGACCTGCGCCATGCCGCCGGGCGCCCCGTCGATCTCGGGCGAGGCGACCGTCTGGACCGAGTCGAGGATCAGGAGGGAGGGCTTGACCGCGTCCAAGTGGCCGAGGACGGCGGCGAGATCGGTCTCGGCCGCCAGATACAGGTGGTCGTTGATGGCGCCGATGCGGTCGGCGCGCAGCCGGACCTGGCTCGCCGACTCCTCACCCGTCACATAGAGCGTGCGGTGCTCGTCGCTCGCCGCCTTCGCCGCGACGTCCAGGAGGAGGGTGGACTTGCCGACGCCGGGCTCGCCCGCGAGCAGCGCCACGGCGCCGGGGACCAGACCGCCGCCGAGCACGCGGTCCAGCTCGGGCACGCCGGTGGAGCGCGCGGTGGCCTGGCGCACGTCGACCTGGGCGATCGGGACGGCGGACGAGGTGACGCGGCCGGGGGCGGTCGTGCGGACCGCGGGCGCGCCGTACTCCTCGACCGTCCCCCAGGCCTGGCACTCTGGGCAGCGGCCGAGCCACTTGGCCGTCTGCCAGCCGCACTCGGTGCAGCGGTAGGACGGGCGTTGCTTCCCGGTGTTCCCGGATTTCGTACGGGCAGCCATGGTCGAAACCGTAGCCGAGCCCACTGACAGCGCCGTCCCGTTCGCATCTCGTAGGCCGCGTGTGCGAACCAAGACCGCGGAATCCGATATTCCTGTCCCCTTTTGAGGGATCTGTTCACCCGTAAGGATTAAATGTGCTCAAGAGGGCGGAAGTGGCCTGCATCATCCGCCTAACTTCGCACGGGTGATGAGCAGCAGGCCGGAATCTCCCACGAACACAACCGGCGCACACCGGGCGCACCGTGATGCGCGCAAGCGCGTGGTGCCCCGCCCGGCGCCCCGGACCATGCCTCCCGCGCGGTACGAACCGTGTCTGGACGGCCTGTTCACGTACTGCCTGTCCGTGCTCTGCGATCACGACGCGGCGACCGCGGCCCTGGGGGACGTGCTCCACCACGCCGAGCGCCGCGGCGCCCGCGGCCCCGAGACCGAGACCGAGCTGAAGACCTGGCTCTACGCCCTCGCCCGCTGGGTCTGCCTGCGCCGACTGGCCGAGGCCAAGCGCAACAAGGAGGGCGGACGGCATGCGCACGGCGCGGGCAAGACCCCTTCCAAGACCCCTTCCAAGGCCCCGGCCAAGACCCCGGCCAAGCCCTCCGGGCCGTCCGGGCAGCAATCGGATAGCCCGGCGGACGCATCGCAGGAAGCCTCCGAAGAGACCGAGCGGCAGCGCCGCCGCGAGCTGGCCCAGCTCGCCTGGCCGGAAGCCGCGGGCACGACCCCCGAGCAGCGCGAGGCCCTCGAGCTGGCCGTCCGCCACCAGCTCACCCCCGCCCAGGCCGCCGCCGTCCTCGGCATGGACCTCACCAAGGCCCGCGGCCTGCTCGCCTCCGCCGCCTGCGAGGTGGAGCGCACCCGCGCCGCCCTCGCCGTCGTGGAGACCGGCAGCTGCCCCATCGTGGCCCGCCTCACCGGCGACAGCCAGCTGCTGCTCGGCACCGCCCTGCGCCGCGAGCTCGTCCGGCACGTCGACGACTGCCCGCGCTGCCGCCGCACCGCCGAGCGCGCCGGTGCCGGCGCCTGGCCCGGCACGGCCGTGAGCCCGGCCGCGCTCCCCGTCGTAGAGGCCCCGCGGCCCGCCCTCCACATGGCGATGGCGCACATCCCACGCGCGCGTGGCGGCGGCCCCCGCTACGACAGGCGCGGTTTCCCGATGGACCCCAAGGACCACGCCGCCCGCCGCGACCGCTTCCGCGCGCGTGCCGTCACGACGACCGTCGTCGCCACCGTGGTGGCCGCCCCGGTGCTCGCCCTCTGGGCCGCCTACCGAGGAGCGCCGTTCACCGGCGAGGGCCAGGACGGCCGTTCGGTCACCGCGAGCGAGGACGGCGGCGCCGGAGGCCTCGGCAGCGACCGCTCCCAGGACGGGTACGAGAACGCGGGCAACGCCCGCAAGGGCCCCGAGCCCCGCTTCACCAAGGGCAGCCACTCACCCGACGTCTCCGTGGAGGTCATCAGCGGCGGGTCCCCGTCCCACTCGTCGACGGGCCCGGGCCGCCTCACCGTCGAGGCCCAGCCCAGCGGCGACACGACACTCATCACGCTGACGGCGTCCGGTGGCGCACCGGTGCACTGGTCGGCGAGCGAGAGCGCGTCCTGGCTCTATCTGAGCCGCTCGTCGGGGACGCTCGCGCCGGGGCAGTCCATCACCATCCAGGTGTACGTCGACCACACCCGCGAGCCCGCGGGGCACTGGAGCGCACGGGTCTCCCTCGCGCCCTCGGGCGCGGTCATCGCGATCGACGGGTACGGGGACGGGCGGCCGCCGACCCATCCCGGTCCGGGCCCGGGGCCCTCGGACCCCGGCCCGTCCGATCCAGGACCCTCGGATCCGGGCCCGTCCGATCCAGGACCCTCCGACCCGGGGCCCTCGGACCCAGGTCCCTCGGATCCTGGTCCGTCCGATCCCGGGCCCTCGGACCCGGGCCCGTCCGATCCGACGCCCACCCCGTCGGACCCGGGGCCGAGCGACTCGTCACCGCCACCGAGCGACGGGGGCGGGGAGCCGAGCCCGAGCTAGGGCCTGTCGTCAAACTCCTGTCTGCTCCGCGACGTCCGGCACGCGCTCTCGCCGCACCGGGTGAACGCCCACGTACGTCCAGTACGAGGGCGTCCACCCGGCACGCCGAGAGCACGCACCAGACGCCGCGAAGCCGCCCTCCGGGCGACGACAGGAGTCTGACGACAGGCCCTAGGCCCGGTGCTCTAGTGGGTCGCGGGATCCGCCGGATGCGGTGCCAGCAGCGGGAGTTGGGAGGCAAGACGCTCCTCGCACAGCTCCACGAGCCGGTCGTACCCCTCCTTGCCCATCAGCTCGATCAGCTCGGGCCGGTAGGAGACGTACACCGGGTCGCCCGCGCCGTGCGCCGACGTCGCCGACGTGCACCACCAGTGCAGATCGTGGCCACCGGGGCCCCAGCCCCGCCGGTCGTACTCACCGATCGACACCTGGAGGATGCGCGTGTCGTCGGGCCGGTCGATCCACTCGTACGTCCGGCGCACCGGCAGCTGCCAGCACACGTCCGGCTTCGTCTCCAGCGGCTCGCGGCCCTCCTTCAGCGCCAGGATGTGCAGCGAGCAACCGGCGCCGCCCTCGAAACCGGGGCGGTTCTGGAAGATGCACGAGCCGTTGTACGGACGGGTCTGGCGGTCGCCGTCCTCGTCCGTGGCGACCCAGCCGGTCTCCCGGCCCACGTCATGGTGCTGCCAGATGTCGGGCGTGAGCCGCTCGACGTACCCGGCGACCCGCTTCTCGTCGTCATCGTCCGAGAAGTGGGCGCCCAGCGTGCAGCAGCCGTCGGCGGCGCGGCCCGGCTGGATGCCCTGGCAGCCGCTGCCGAAGATGCAGTTCCACCGAGAGGTCAGCCATGTCAGATCGCAGCGGAAGATCTGCTCGTCGTCCGCGGGATCAGGGAACTCCACCCAGGCGCGGGCGAAGTCAAGCCCCTTCTCGTCCGGCTCCGGCTTCGCTGCCTTTCCCGGCTTCCCCGGCTTCTCTGACTTCCCCGGCTTCACCGGCTTTCCCACCTTCTCCGGCTTCTCCTTCTTCGTCGGCTTCTCCGACGCGGCCTGCTTGGTCGACGGCTTCCCCGACTTCGATTTGTCGGTCTTCGCCTTTTTCGTCTTTGGCACGCCTCCAGGGTATGCGTGCGGCCGACCGCCCGAGGCCAGCCGAACGCCCCACGCGGCGTAGCGTTCCGTATATGAGACTCGGTGTCCTCGACGTGGGGTCGAACACGGTGCATCTGCTCGTGGTCGACGCCCACCCCGGCGCGCGGCCGCTGCCCGCGCACTCGCACAAGGCCGATCTGCGCCTTGCCCAACTCCTCGACCCCGCGGGGGCGATCGGACCCGACGGCGTCGACCGGCTGGTCACCGTCGTCCGGGAGGCGATGATCGCGGCCGAGGACAAGGGCGTGGAAGAGGTACTGCCCTTCGCCACCTCCGCGGTGCGCGAGGCGAGCAACGCCGACGCGGTGCTCGCCAGGGTCAAGGACGAGACAGGCGTCGATCTGCAGGTCCTGACCGGCGCGGAGGAGGCCCGGCTGACCTTCCTGGCCGCCCGGCGCTGGTTCGGCTGGTCCGCGGGCAAGCTCCTCGTCCTCGACATCGGCGGCGGCTCCCTGGAGATCGCCTACGGCCTCGACGAGGAGCCGGACGCGGCCGTCAGCCTGCCGCTCGGCGCCGGACGCCTCACCGGCGCCTGGCTGCCGACGGACCCGCCGGACCCCTCCGACGTGAAGGCGCTGCGCCGCCACGTGCGCGCGCAGATCGCCCGGACGGTCGGGGAGTTCAGCAGGTTCGGCGCCCCCGACCACATCGTGGCGACCTCGAAGACCTTCAAGCAGCTCGCCCGTCTCGCGGGCGCCGCACGCTCGACCGAGGGGCTCTACGTACAGCGGGAGCTGAAGCGGAAGTCCCTGGAGGACTGGGTGCCGCAGCTCGCCGCGATGACCACGCAGGAGCGCTCCGAGCTGCCCGGCGTCTCCGAGGGCCGGGCCGGACAGCTGCTCGCGGGGGCGCTCGTGGCGGAGGGCGCGATGGACCTCTTCGGGGTCGAGGCCCTGGAGATCTGCCCGTGGGCGCTGCGCGAGGGCGTGATCCTGCGCAAGCTCGACCACCTTCCGGCGCTGTGAGCGCGCGGCATGCACCCTGAACCGGACCCTCCGGGCGCTGACCAGGGCGGCACGAGGCCACCTCCCCGGCGCCACGACGGGGCCCGTACGCTGTCCCTCGTGGCAGAACCAGTGGTGCGCATCCCGGATGCGAAGGTCGCCCTGTCGACGGCCTCGGTCTATCCGGAGTCGACGGCGACGGCCTTCGAGATCGCCGCGCGCCTGGGCTACGACGGCGTCGAGGTCATGGTCTGGACCGACCCCGTCAGCCAGGACATCGAGGCCCTGCGCAGGCTGAGCGACTACCACCGGATCCCGATCCTGGCCGTGCACGCGCCCTGCCTGCTCATCACGCAGCGCGTCTGGTCCACGGACCCCTGGATCAAGCTGCAGCGCGCGAAGGCCGCCGCGGAGAAGCTGGACGCGTCGACCGTCGTCGTGCACCCGCCGTTCCGCTGGCAGCGGCAGTACTCCCGCGACTTCGTCGACGGAATCTGGCGCATGGCCGACGAGACGGATGTGCGGTTCGCCGTCGAGAACATGTACCCCTGGCGCTACCGCGACCGCGAGATGCTCGCGTACGCCCCCGACTGGGACGTCACCAAGGACGACTACCGCCACTTCACCGTCGACCTCTCGCACACCGCGACCGCCCGCACGGACGCCATGGACATGGTCGACCGCATGGGCGACCGGCTCGGCCACGTCCACCTCGCCGACGGCAACGGCTCGGCCAAGGACGAACACCTCGTCCCCGGCCGCGGCACACAGCCCTGCGCCGAGCTCCTGGAGCGCCTGGCGGTCAGCGGCTTCGACGGGCACGTCGTCATCGAGGTCAACACGCGGCGCGCGATGTCCAGCGCCGAACGTGAGGCCGATCTCGCCGAGGCGCTCGCCTTCACCCGGCTGCACCTGGCGTCCGCGGTGAAGGTGCCCCGCTCATGACCTCCGGTGCACCGTCGGAGGCCACCGCGCCGCGGCGCCGGGGCCGCCCGTCCCGTACGCAGACGGAGACCGGGCCCGCGACGCGCGACGAGATCCTGCGGGCGGCCCGCGAGGAATTCTCCGTACGCGGGTACGAGAAGACGTCCGTGCGCGGCATCGCCAAGGCCGCCGGGGTGGACCCGGCGCTCGTGCACCACTACTTCGGCACGAAGGAACAGGTCTTCGAGGCGGCCATCACCATCGCCTTCGCGCCCGCGCTGAAAGCGCCCGCCGCGATCGACGAGGGACCACTGGACGGGGTCGGCGAGCGCCTGACCCGCTTCGTCCTCGGCGTCTGGGAGAACCCCGCGACGCGCGCCCCGCTGCTGGCCATCGTGCGCTCCGCGGTGGACAACGAAACGGCCGCCGCGATCTTCCGCCGCCTCATCTCCACCCAGCTCCTCGGGCGCATCGCGGGGCGGCTCCAGGTGCCGGACGCGGAGCTGCGGGCCGAGCTCGCGGCCGCGCAGCTCGTGGGCGTCGCGATGCTGCGGTACGTGATCCAGGTCGAGCCGCTGGCATCGGCGGACGTGGAACAGCTGGTCGCGCGACTGGCCCCCGTGGTGCAGGGACATCTGACGGGGCCGTGAGTCGGGGCCGTGAGACCGGCGTCCCGCAATCCGGACAGCCTGTCCAGATCCTGGAGCCGCGGCGTACGCTCGACAGCAGTCATATCTCTCGTCACGTCTCTCCATAGATCGTCGAAATCCCTGAAGGAGCGAGCGACCATGCCCGAGCTCAGGTCCCGCACAGTCACCCACGGCCGCAACATGGCGGGCGCCCGCGCCCTTATGCGCGCCTCCGGTGTACCCGGGGCCGACATCGGGCGGAAGCCGATCATCGCCGTGGCCAACTCCTTCACGGAGTTCGTGCCGGGCCACACGCACCTGCAGCCGGTCGGCCGCATCGTCTCCGACGCGATCCGCGAGGCGGGCGGCATCCCGCGCGAGTTCAACACGATCGCCGTGGACGACGGCATCGCGATGGGCCACGGCGGAATGCTGTACTCCCTGCCCTCCCGCGACCTGATCGCGGACTCCGTGGAGTACATGGTCGAGGCGCACTGCGCCGACGCCCTGATCTGCATCTCCAACTGCGACAAGATCACCCCCGGCATGCTGATGGCCGCCCTGCGCCTCAACATCCCGACGGTCTTCGTCTCCGGCGGTCCCATGGAGGCGGGCAAGGCCACCCTCGTCGACGGCACGGTCCGCAAGCTCGACCTGGTCAACGCGATCAGCGACGCGGTCGACGAGAGCATCTCGGACGAGGACATCCTCCGCATCGAGGAGAACGCCTGCCCGACCTGCGGCTCCTGTTCCGGCATGTTCACCGCCAACTCGATGAACTGCCTGACCGAGGCCATCGGCCTCTCCCTGCCGGGCAACGGCTCGGTCCTCGCCACGCACACGGCCCGCAAGGAGCTGTACGAGCGGGCGGGCCGGACGGTCGTCGACATCACCAAGCGGTACTACGACGGCGACGACGCCTCCGTCCTGCCGCGCAACGTCGCCACCCACGCGGCCTTCGAGAACGCCATGGCCCTCGACATCGCCATGGGCGGTTCGACCAATACGATCCTGCACCTGCTGGCCGCGGCCCGCGAGGCCGAGATCGACTACGACCTGGGCGACATCGACGCCGTCTCGCGCCGCGTCCCCTGCCTGGCCAAGGTCGCCCCGAACGCCGCGCCCACCACGACGTACTACATGGAGGACGTGCACCGCGCGGGCGGCATCCCCGCACTGCTCGGCGAGCTGTACCGGGGCGGTCTCCTCAACGAGGACGTGCACACCGTCCACTCGCCCTCCATCAAGGAGTGGCTGGACGCCTGGGACATCCGCTCCGGCGCCACCTCAGCCGAGGCCGTCGAGCTGTGGCACGCGGCGCCCGGCTGCCGACGCTCCGCCGAGGCCTTCTCGCAGTCCGAGCGCTGGGACTCCCTCGACACGGACGCCGCGAACGGCTGCATCCGCGACGTCGCCCACGCCTACTCCAAGGACGGCGGCCTGGGCGTCCTCAAGGGCAACATCGCCGTGGACGGCTGCGTCGTGAAGACCGCGGGCGTCGACGAGTCGATCTGGACCTTCGAGGGCCCCGCGGTCGTCTGCGACTCGCAGGAAGAGGCCGTCGAGAAGATCCTCAACAAGGGCGTCAAGGAAGGCGACGTCGTCGTCATCCGCTACGAGGGCCCCAAGGGCGGCCCCGGCATGCAGGAGATGCTCTACCCCACCTCCTTCCTGAAGGGCCGTGGCCTCGGCAAGGCCTGCGCCCTGGTCACCGACGGCCGCTTCTCCGGCGGCACCTCGGGCCTGTCGATCGGCCACGCCTCGCCCGAGGCGGCGTCCGGCGGCACGATCGCGCTCGTCGAGGACGGCGACCGGATCCGCATCGACATCCCCGGCCGCTCGATCGAACTCCTCGTCCCCGAGGAGGAGCTGGCCACCCGCCGCGCGGCGCTCGGCGGGGTGTACGAGCCGAAGGCCCGCGAGCGCAAGGTCTCCGCGGCTCTGCGCGCGTACGCGGCGATGGCGACCAGCGCCGACAAGGGCGCGGTCCGGGACGTGTCGAAGCTCGGCTGAGGCGCGGGGCCGTCACACGGAAACTTTTTGCGGCGCGGGCGCGTCCTTGGTGTGGGATACACACCGAGGGCGGCCCGCGCCGCCGTGTACGGGGGGAGAGCACTGTGAGCGAGAACGTCATGGCGCCGGAAGTCGATGGTGCAGCAAGCGCGGACGGCACGGACATCGAGGCGATGGCCGCAAGGAGCTACCCGATCGTCGCGGACGTCAACGTCCGATCGGGCCCCGGCACTTCGTACCGCAAGGTCGGCCGCCTCAGCGCGGGTTCCCGCGTCACCATCGCCTGCCAGAAGCCCGGCGAGACGGTGACGGGGCCGACCGGCACGTCGAAGATATGGGACCGCATCGGCAGCGGGCGGTACGTGTCGGACACGTACGTCCGCACGGGCAGCAGTGGGTACGTGGCACCGCGCTGCTGAGGTGCTGAGATGCTGAGGTGCTGAGCCAGGGCCGCCGGGGGCCGGTGTTCAGCCGGACTTCGGCGGCTTCGTCGCGTCGAAGGCGAACACCGTGTTCTTGGCGGCCGCCACGACCACCACGCTGCCCTTGACGGCCACGCGCGGGCTGGCGTTCACCTCGCCCGCCAGACCCTCGGCGCGCGGGTTCGTCGTCCACCGCGGCTCGCCCTTGCGCGACGTGAGCGCGGCGACCCGGCCGCTGGCCGAGCTGAAGTAGAGCAGCCCGTCGCCGTCCCCGGACACCGGCCCGGACAGGCCCTCCGCGCCCGTCTGCCGGGACCACTTCTTCCTGCCGGTCGCCGGGTCGAGCGCCGTGACGAGCCCGGTCTGCCCGGTCACGAAGACGCTGCCGTCCGCCATCCCGGGCGTCCCGTCGTACGTCTTCTGCAGCCGCGAGTACGCGACCTTGTGCGAGGCCCTGTCCACCCGCATCACCCCGTCGTAGCCCACCAGCTCGGGCCCCTCGTGGCGCTCGTGCAGGAGTACGAGGCCGTCGTCGGCGGTACCGACCGGCACGGCGGGGCCCCGGACGGGGACGGCCTTGCCGAGGCTGCCCGACGCGAGGTCGACGACGCGCAGGTCGGGGTGGCGCACATCGGTCGCGGCCAGCTCGGAGCGGGGCGCGCACATCGCGTACAGCCGCGTCCCCGCGGGGACCGGAGCGCACTGCTTGCCCGCGGGGAAAGGCTGCTTCCAGGCCACCTTTCCGCTGTGGGCCTGCCGCGCCTCGAAGCGGTTGTTCGACGCGTCGACCGTCACGACGGTCGAGTTGATCACCACGGCGTCCTGCGCACGGTTCGTCACCGCCGTCGACTGGGCGCCGGACGGCGTCGACCACAGCTCGTCGCCGCTGTCCGCGTCGATGGCGACCACTTCGGTGGCGGGGTTGACCGGATCGTCCTGGGCCGCGATGCGGTAGCCGAGCACCGTGTCGCCGGTGACGCCCACCATGTGCATGCCCTGCATGGGCACGCCGGGGCTCTTCTCCGTCCAGACACGGGAGCCGTCGGAGAGCCTGATCCGCGTCGCGACGACGCTGCCGCCCCCGCAGAACAGCGCGTCGTCACGCGCCTCGCAGCGCACCTCGTCCGGAATGTCGGGGCGGCCGCCCCGCAGGGTCTTGCGCCACGGCTCGAAGCCGCCCGGCAGCCGCGCCCCGGCCGCCGCGATGTCACGCCCCTCGTCACCCGTGCCACCGGACCCGCCCGAGTCGCCCGCCCGCACCACCGCGACCCCGCCGCCGATCGCGGCCACGGCCACGGCGGCCGCGAGCGCCGGACGCCAGCGGCGGCGCAGCCGACGGCCGAAGAAGGTCCCCGTGTCCTGCGTGGCGGTCGACGGCGACGCGGCGCCGGGCGCCGGAGTGTCGTCGTCGGCCGACAGATGGTGCTGCGTGTCCGTCTCGCGCGTGCAGCGCGGGCTCTCGGCAGGACCCGTCGGACCCGTCGCGCCGCCCAGATCGGACGGCAGATCCCGCAGCCGTACGAGAAGTTCGTCCGCCGAAGGACGGTCCTCGGGATCCTTCGCGAGGCACGGCTCGACCACCTGCCGCAGCTTGCCCGGCACCTCGCCCAACGAGGGCGGCTCGTGGACCACTTGATACGCCGTCATGTACGGGCTGTCCGCGTCGAAGGGCCCCTGCCCGGTCGCCGCGTACACCAGCAGCGTGGCCAGCGAGAAGACGTCGGAGCGCGGCCCGACGCCGCGCGGTGCCTGCAGCTGCTCGGGCGACATGAACGGCGGCGTGCCGATCACCCGGCCCGTCATCGTCAGCGTCTGCTGGTCCGCGGCGCGCGAGATGCCGAAGTCGATGACCCGGGGGCCCTCGGGGGAGAGGACCACGTTGGACGGCTTGAGGTCCCGGTGCACGACGCCCGCGCGGTGGATGTCGCGCAGCGCCTCCGTGAGCCCGATGGCCAGCCTGCGCAGCTCGGCGCCGCCGATCGGGCCCTGCTTGGCGATGCGCTGGGCGAGGGTGTGGCCCTCGATGAACGCGGTGGCCATCCAGGGGTGCTCGGCCTCGGGGTCGGCGTCGATCACGGCCGCGGTGAAGGCGCCGCTGACTCGGCGGGCCGCGGCGACCTCCTGCCGGAAGCGGATCCGGAACTCCTCGTCGTCCGCGAACTGCTGGTGGATCAGCTTGATCGCGACGGGGCGGCCCGACGCCGAGCGCGCCAGGAAGACCGTGCCCATGCCGCCCGACCCGAGACGGGCCTCCAGCGGGTACCCGCCGATCTCCTCCGGGTCTCCTCCACGGAGCGACATGCTCACCGACCTCCCCCGCGTTCACCGATGCAACGTTTCGCTGCCCAAACTAGCGGCCGGGACGTACAGGCTGGCAAGGCGGGGGACGAATAGGGCGTGCCTGTCCGCACGACGCCCCGGCCTCGCGGGGCGGCAGGCGATAATCAACCGGTGAGCGAAGAACCCGCCCCCCAGGGACCCACAGGAACCCCGACCGCCTCCTCCGGCACCGCGCCCGGACCGCAGCCCGAGCCACTCCGCTTCTTCGGGACGACCTGGGTCGCCCACGACGGCGGCTACGGCGCCCGCCGCGCCGGCGTCGCCGTCGGCTCGCTGGTGGGCGCGGCCGCCGGCTGCTTCGTGCTGCGCTTCGCCTACGAGGGCCTGACCATCGCGGCCGTCGGCACGCTCGTGAACGCCCTCGTCGTCGTCATGTTCGCGATCTGCAGCGCCCTCGCCTTCCGCCGCACCTGGGAAGGGTTCACCCGGCGCCACGACGCGGAGTCCCAGTCCTCGACGCGCGGCCTGATGGCGATCGGCTTCGTCGGCAGCCTCCTCGCCTACTTCCTCCGCTCCCTGTCGGAGGCCCCGGGCGAGAAACTGCACCGCAAGGAGTACGAGGCGGCCCGCGAGCAGTACACAAAGCGCACGGAACGCCGCACGGGCAACCCGTCCCGCAAGAAGCGCAAGCGCTGAGACACGGGCCGGGACCGTTGTGGGTCCCGGGGGCACGGGCGGGCGGCCCTGGCGGATGTGACTCTCCGCGCGCCACGATCTCCCCATGACTGCCACCCCTTCCCGCGCCCACTCCTTCAACGCGGCCGCCGCCCAGTACGCGGCATACCGCCCCTCCTATCCGCCCGCCCTCTTCGACGCCGTCGAACACCTGGCGGGCCGCCCCCTCGCGGGCGCCCGCGTCGTCGACGTGGGCGCGGGCACCGGAATCGCCACGGCGCTGCTCGCCGAGCGAGGCGCGGAGGTCCTCGCGGTCGAGCCGGGCGACGGCATGGCGGAACAGCTCCGCCGCACGCTGCCGCACATCCCCCTCGTACGCGGCAACGGCAATGCCCTGCCGCTGGCCGACGGCTCGGCCGACTTCATCACGTACGCCCAGGCCTGGCACTGGACGGACCAGGAACGCTCCGTGCCCGAGGCCCTGCGCGTGCTGCGCCCCGGCGGCGCCCTCGCCCTGTGGTGGAACCGCCAGGGCGACGCGGACCCCGAGACACCGTGGCTCGGCGAGCAGGCCGCCCGCATCGCCCGTTTCCTGGGCGCG
Source organism: Streptomyces sp. NPDC004732 (assembly GCF_040609235.1). NCBI lineage: Bacteria > Bacillati > Actinomycetota > Actinomycetes > Kitasatosporales > Streptomycetaceae > Streptomyces > Streptomyces sp. NPDC004732. Next base: position 4,808 of record NZ_JBEXJR010000015.1, on the reverse strand, counting down.
CCCGACGACGCCCACCGCGCGGCCGACCAGGCGGCGCGCCGCGCGAGCGACCTGACGACCGCCCTCGAATTCCGCCGCGACCGGCTCCGCTGGAGCCGCCGGGTCCCCGTCGACACCCACCTCGCCAACCTCGCCACGCACTCGGCGTTCCTCGTTCTCGGCGAGCGCCGCACGGCGGACTTCGTCGCGGAGGAGCGCACGGAGCTGCTGAAGGTCTTCCCGGACGGCGTGGTCGAGGAGCGCTACGCCGTCGAACTACTGGTCTGGGTTGACGAGGGGTAGGCGCCGGGAGGATTATTCATCACATGATGAATAAGAGGAGCCCGGCGGCCTGCCCCGAGGCTTCGGCGGCCCGCCCGGCCGACAACCAACCGGACGCGACGGACCCCCGCCCCGCCCCGACCGCACCCGTCCCGACGGAACCCCGAACCGCAGAAACCGCCACGGCACACGCGCCCGCACCCGCACCCCCGGCCACATCCCCCGCCCCGTCCCCGGCCGTCCTGGCCCAAGGCCTGACCGTCGTCCGCGGCCCCCGCACCGTCCTGCGCGGCCTCGACTTCACCGTCCCCCGAGGCCAGATCACCGGACTCCTCGGCCCCTCCGGCTGCGGCAAGTCCACCCTCATGCGCGCGATCGTCGGCACCCAGGCCAAGGTCACCGGCACCCTGAACGTCCTCGACCACCCCGCGGGCGCCCCCGCCCTCCGCTCCCGCATCGGATACGTCACCCAGAGCCCGTCCGTCTACGACGACCTGACCGTCCGCCAGAACCTCGACTACTTCGCGGCGATCCTCGACCCCGGCACGGGCACCGCGGCCGACCGCCGACGCGACCACGTCACCCGCGTACTCGACGACGTCGCCCTCACCTCGCACGCCGACTCCCTCGCCGGCCACCTCTCCGGCGGCCAGCGCAGCCGCGTCTCCCTGGGAGTCGCCCTCCTCGGCGCCCCCGAACTCCTCGTGCTCGACGAGCCGACCGTCGGCCTCGACCCCGTACTCCGCCGCGACCTGTGGCAGCTCTTCCACGCCATCGCCGCCGACCGCGCCGCCACGCTCCTCGTCTCCTCCCACGTCATGGACGAGGCCGAACGCTGCCACCGCCTCCTCCTCATGCGCGACGGCGAACTCCTCGCCGACGACACCCCCGACGCCCTGCGCGCCCGCACCCACTCGGACACGGTCGAAGAGGCCTTCCTCCACCTCGTGGACGAGGCCGACGCACGCCACCAGGCCCCGCCGAGGAGCACCCCATGAACCTCTACCGCACCCTCGCCACCGCCGCGCGAGTCCTGCGCCAGCTCCGCCACGACCCCCGCTCCATCGCGCTGATGATCCTGGTCCCCTGCGTGATGCTGCTCCTCCTGCGCTACGTCTTCGACGGCAGCCCGCAGACGTTCGACTCCATCGGCGCCTCGCTCCTCGGAATCTTCCCGCTCATCACGATGTTCCTGGTGACCTCCATCGCCACCCTGCGCGAACGCACCTCGGGAACCCTCGAACGCCTCCTCGCCATGCCCCTCGGCAAAGGCGACCTCATCGCCGGATACGCCCTCGCCTTCGGCGCCCTCGCCGTCGTCCAGTCCCTCCTCGCCACGGGACTCGCCCTGTGGGCCCTCGGCCTCGAAGTCACCGGATCCGCCTGGCTGCTGCTCCTGATCGCCCTGCTCGACGCCCTCCTCGGCACCGCACTCGGCCTCTTCGTCTCGGCCTTCGCCGCCTCCGAATTCCAGGCCGTCCAGTTCATGCCGGCCGTGATCTTCCCCCAGCTCCTGCTCTGCGGCCTGTTCGCCCGCCGCGACACCATGCAGCCGGTCCTGGAGTGGACCTCCAACGCCCTTCCCATGTCGTACGCCGTCGACGGCATGAACCAAGTCCTCCACCACCCCGACATCACCGGCGACTTCATCCGGGACGTCGTCATCGTCGCGGGCAGCGCACTCCTCGTCCTCGCCCTCGGCGCGGCCACCCTCCGCCGCCGCACCGCCTGACCCACGTCGCCCGACCCACCCCGCCGGACCCGGCACGCGGCATCCCGCCCACCGGACACCACCACTGCCCCCGGCACACCGATGCGAGGATGGTCCCCGGACGAAGCAACCCCGGAGGCCACCGTTCATGAGCAGCAACACGAGCCAGAAAGTCGCCGTCCTCGGCACCGGAAAGATCGGTGAAGCCCTGCTCAGCGGCATGATCCGCGGTGGCTGGGCGCCGACCGACCTGCTGGTCACCACCCGCCGCCAGGAACGCGCCGACGAACTCCGCACCCGCTACGGCGTCACCCCCGTCAGCAACGCCGACGCCGCCAAGCAGGCCGACACCCTGATCCTCGCCTGCAAGCCGCAGGACATGGCCAAGCTGCTCGACGAACTCGCCCCGCACGTCACCCCCGACCGCCTGGTCATCAGCGCCGCCGCCGGTATCACCACGGCCTTCATCGAAGAGCGCCTGACCGAGTCCACCCCGGTCGTCCGCGTCATGCCGAACACTCCCGTCCTCGTCGACGAGGGCATGTCCGTGATCTCGGCCGGCAGCCACGCCTCCACCGCGGCGCTGGCCCACGCGGAGGCGATCTTCGGCGCCGTCGGCAAGACCCTCCGCGTCCCCGAGACACAGCAGGACGCCTGCACGGCCCTCTCCGGCTCGGGCCCCGCCTACTTCTACTTCCTCGTCGAAGCCATGACCGACGCAGGCATCCTCCTCGGCCTGCCCCGCGACAAGGCCCACGACCTGATCGTCCAGGCGGCGATCGGCGCGTCCGTGATGCTCCGCGACAGCGGCGAGCACCCGGTGAAACTCCGCGAGAACGTCACCTCCCCCGCAGGCACCACGATCAACGCCATCCGCGAGCTCGAGAACCACGGAGTGCGCGCGGCCCTCATCGCGGCCCTGGAAGCAGCCCGCGACCGCAGCCGCGAACTGGCCTCCGGCAACAACAGCTGACCCACGCGGGCCCCGGCAGCGAGGTCGCGATGCGCCGCCACGCCGCATCGCGCCCCGCCACCAGCTCCCGCGCCTACCGCGCCTCGCTCACCGCGCCTCGCTCACCGGCGGCAGCAGCCCGATCGCCCGATAGGCGCCGTCCACCGTCGGCTTGGCCATGCCCCGCGCCCGCTCAGCTCCCCGCCGCAACACCTCCTCTACATACGTGGGGTCTGCCACCAGCTCCTTGTGCCGCTGCTGTACGGGCCTGAGCAGTTCCACCACGGCCTCGGCGGTGTCCTTCTTCAGTGCGCCATACGACTCGTATGCACCGCTCAAGGCTTCTGGGTTCCCACCCTGACAAGCCGCGAGGATCTCCAGCAGGTTCGAGACCCCCGGCTGGGACTCGCGGTCGAACACGATCTCGCTGCCGCTGTCCGTGACGGCCCGCATGATCTTCTTGCGCACGACCTCCGGCTCGTCGAGCAGATAGACGATCCCGGCCCCGGCCTCGTGGGACTTGCCCATCTTCGACGTCGGGTCCTGCAGGTCCATGACCCGCGCGGCCACCTTGGGCGGTGTGGCCCGCGGCACGACGAAGGTCTGCCCGTACCGCTGGTTGAACCGCACCGCCAGGTCCCGCGTCAGCTCGACGTGCTGGGTCTGGTCCTCACCGACCGGCACCTCGTCGGCGTCGTACGCCAGGATGTCCGCCGCCATCAACACGGGATAAGTAAGGAGCGACAGCCGCACGCTCCCGCCCCGCGCCCGCTCGAGCACGGACTTCTCCTTGTACTGGATCATCCGCCGCATCTCGCCGTCCGTCGCGACGCACTCCAGCAGATACGAGAGCCGGGCGTGCTCGTCCACATGGCTCTGGACGAAGACGGTGGCCCGCTCGGGATCGATCCCCGACGCGAGCAACAGCGTCGCCGCCTGCCGACTGAGCCTGCGCACCCGTCCGGGATCGTGCTCCACGGTCAGCGCGTGCAGGTCGACGACGCTGAACAGCGAGTCGGCCCGGTACTGGTCGACCTCAGCCCACTGCCGGACGGCTCCCAGGTAGTTGCCCAGGGTCAGGTGCCCCGTCGGCTTGACCCCGCTGAAGATCCTCGTCATTTCTCCGCCTCCTGGTCAGGACCGCCGGCCCGGCGACCGGGCTCCGGATCCCCCAGGGGGAGAACGAGAAACGGCCGCCGAGGCGGCGGCCGTTGAGTACATGCGTATGTACGGCCGCCGTCAGGCGGCCCACCACAGTTGGGCGTACGCACGTGTAGTCACGTCACCCAGAGTAGACCTGCCGGGGCCCCATGTCAGGAGTTGACACCCCCGGCGTGGCTACGTAGTGTTCTCCGAGTTGCCCGACGTGAGCGTCGACCACATGGTCGGTCCCCGGGCAGCCATTCCGCAAGAACCATTAAAACGATCGACGTCGTGCACTCTTCGGGGTCCCGCCTTCGGTTTGCTTTCATGCGTGTTTGCGAAATGAGGAATCGGCGTTCGAAAGGACGCCCCCGATTAGGTCGGGAGCCAGGATTCCGCTAAAGTCTCACTCGTCGGAACGGCCCAACAGCCGCAAAGACAAACCCACTTCGACTGGGAGTCAGGCCCGAAAGGATCTGATAGAGTCGGAACCGCCGGAAAGGGAAACGCGAAAGCCGAAAGGCCGGAGCGGGAACCGGAAAGGCACCGAGGAAGTCGGACACGAAAGAGTCTGATAGAGTCGGAAACGCAAGAACGAAGAACAAAAAGAAACACCGAAGGGAAGCGCCCGGAGGAAAGCCCGAGAGGGTGAGTACAAAGGAAGCGTCCGTTCCTTGAGAACTCAACAGCGTGCCAAAAGTCAACGCCAGATATGTTGATACCCCGACTCACTTCGGTGAG
>NZ_JBEXJR010000014.1:0-186440 GCF_040609235.1 Streptomyces sp. NPDC004732 | reverse complement strand
AACGCCCGGTTACATTCCGAACCCGGAAGCTAAGCCTCACAGCGCCGATGGTACTGCAGGGGGGACCCTGTGGGAGAGTAGGACGCCGCCGAACTTCTTTTACAGCCGCGGTCCCTGGATTCAATTCCAGGGACCGCGGCTTTTTTGTTTTCTGCGCCGAGGTGCTCGGCCACCCCTCTGCACCCGTGGCCCACAACTGAGGGTAAGGTCAGGGGGCATCATTGGCTCTTTCCCCACAGGAGGCCCCCGGGTGGAGGTCCAGGAGACGCGTGTCCAGACGGACCGAGTCCTCACCATCCCGAACATCCTCAGCATGGCGCGCCTCGCCGGTGTGCCCCTCTTCCTGTGGCTGATCCTCAGGCCCGAGTTCGGAGGGCCCAACAGCGACGGATGGGCGCTGCTGGTCCTGATGCTGAGCGGAATCAGTGACTACCTCGACGGCAAGCTCGCTCGGCGCTGGAACCAGATCAGCAACCTGGGCCGACTGCTCGACCCCGCGGCCGACCGGCTTTATATCCTTTCGACCCTGGTCGGTCTGACATGGCGGGAGATTCTCCCGCTCTGGCTGACCGCGGCTCTGCTGCTGCGCGAGCTGGTTCTGCTGGTGATGGTCGGGATCCTCAGACGGCACGGCTATCCGCCGCCGCAGGTGAACTTCCTGGGCAAGGCCGCCACCTTCAACCTGATGTACGCCTTTCCACTACTGCTCCTCAGCGACGGAAGTGGCTCGCTCGCCACACTTGCCGCGATTTTCGGATGGGCGTTCGCAGGATGGGGTACAAGTCTGTACTGGTGGGCAGGGATCCTCTACGTGGTTCAGGTCCGCCGACTTGTCAAGGTGGACAAGCCAGCCGATTGAGCTCGCCATTTGGCGGCTGCAGAGGCTCGAAGGCTCGCGTCTGACATAGATGGAGTGAGCCCATCCCGGTGAGCCGTGTCGGCTGGATCGTCGTCTAATGAGGAGGACGTTTCCGACATGAAGGCCGTCGTGATGGCCGGCGGTGAGGGCACACGCCTTCGCCCCATGACCTCGAGCATGCCCAAGCCGCTCCTTCCCGTGGCCAATAGGCCGATCATGGAGCATGTGCTGCGCCTGCTGAAGAGGCATGGGCTCACCGAGACCGTAGTGACAGTGCAGTTCTTGGCCTCTCTGGTCAAGAACTACTTCGGCGACGGCGAAGAGCTTGGAATGGAGCTCACCTATGCCAATGAGGAGAAACCGCTCGGGACCGCCGGAAGCGTGAAGAACGCCGAGGAAGCGCTGAAGGACGATGCCTTCCTCGTGATCTCCGGTGACGCTCTCACCGATTTCGACCTCAGCGAGCTGATTTCCTTCCACAAGGAAAAGGGCGCGCTCGTCACCGTGTGCCTGACGCGCGTACCCAATCCGCTGGAATTCGGCATCACCATCGTCGACGAAGAAGGCAAGGTCGAGCGCTTCCTGGAGAAGCCGACCTGGGGGCAGGTCTTCTCCGACACGGTGAACACGGGCATCTACGTGATGGAGCCCGAGGTGTTCGACTACGTCGAGGCCGATGTGCCGGTCGACTGGTCGGGTGATGTCTTCCCGCAGCTCATGAAGGAGGGCAAGCCGGTCTACGGCTATGTCGCCGAGGGCTACTGGGAAGACGTCGGCACACACGAGAGCTACGTCAAGGCGCAGGCCGACGTGCTCGAGGGCAAGGTCGACGTCGAGCTGGACGGCTTCGAGATCTCTCCCGGGGTGTGGGTGGCCGAAGGGGCCGAGGTGCACCCCGACGCCGTCCTGCGCGGGCCGCTCTACGTCGGTGACTACGCCAAGATCGAGGCGGACGTCGAGATCCGAGAGCACACCGTCGTCGGCTCGAACGTCGTGGTGAAGAGCGGCGCGTTCCTGCACAAGGCCGTCGTGCACGACAACGTGTACATCGGGCAGCACAGCAATCTGCGGGGATGCGTCGTCGGCAAGAACACCGACATCATGCGCGCCGCCCGTATCGAGGACGGTGCGGTCATCGGTGACGAGTGCCTGGTCGGTGAGGAATCGATCGTCCAGGGCAACGTCAGGGTGTATCCGTTCAAGACGATCGAGGCCGGTGCGTTCGTCAACACCTCGGTCATCTGGGAGTCCCGTGGCCAGGCGCACCTGTTCGGGGCGCGTGGAGTGTCCGGAATCCTGAACGTGGAGATCACGCCCGAGCTCGCCGTGCGCCTTGCGGGGGCGTACGCGACGACCCTGAAGAAGGGATCCACCGTCACCACGGCGCGTGACCACTCGCGTGGTGCGCGGGCGCTGAAGCGTGCGGTGATCTCGGCGCTGCAGGCCAGCGCCATCGACGTACGGGATCTGGAGAACGTGCCGTTGCCGGTCGCGCGGCAGCAGACGGCCCGGGGCAGTGCCGGCGGCATCATGATCCGGACGACGACAGGTGTGCCGGACTCCGTCGACATCATGTTCTTCGACGGGAACGGAGCGGACCTCTCACAGGGCAGTCAGCGCAAGCTCGACCGGGTCTACGCGCGCCAGGAGTACCGGCGGGCCTTCCCGGGCGAGATCGGTGATCTGCACTTCCCGTCCAGTGTCTTCGACTCCTACACGGGGTCGCTGCTGCGGAACGTGGACACCAGCGGTGTCGCCGAGTCGGGGCTCAAGGTCGTCGTCGACGCGTCCAACGGAAGCGCCGGTCTCGTACTGCCGAGTCTTCTCGGAAAGCTCGGGGTGGACGCGCTGACCATCAACCCGGGGCTCGACGAGTCGCGGCCCACGGAGACCGCGGACGCCCGCAGGGCCGGGCTCGTCCGGCTCGGGGAGATCGTGGCGTCCGCGCGGGCCGCCTTCGGGGTGCGGTTCGACCCCGTCGGTGAGCGGCTGTCGCTCGTGGACGAGAAGGGCCGGATCGTCGAGGACGACCGGGCCCTGCTGGTCATGCTCGACCTGGTGGCCGCCGAGCGGCGCAGCGGGCGGGTGGCGCTGCCGGTGACCACGACGCGCATCGCCGAGCAGGTCGCGGCGTACCACGGGACCCAGGTGGACTGGACGACCACGTCGCCCGACGATCTGACGAGGGCGGGTCGAGGGGACTCGACCATCTTCGGCGGTGACGGGCGGGGCGGGTTCATCGTGCCCGAGTTCAGTGGCGTCTTCGACGGAACTGCCGCATTTGTACGGCTCATCGGGCTGGTCGCGCGGACACAGCTCACCTTGAGTCAGATCGACGCGCGCATTCCGCGGGCCCATGTGCAGAAGCGTGATCTGGCGACACCGTGGGCGGTCAAGGGGCTCGTGATGCGGCGGGTGGTCGAGGCCGCGGGGGAGCGGTCCGTGGACACCACGGACGGAGTGCGGGTCGTGGAGGCCGACGGGCGCTGGGTGCTCGTGCTGCCCGACCCGGCCGAGGCCGTCACGCATCTGTGGGCCGAGGGGCCCGACGACGCGTCCGCCCAGGCGCTGCTCGACGAGTGGGCCACGGTGGTGGACAGCGCAGGTCGCTGACCTTCCCGGGCGCCGGGCAGCACCCGCAACAGGTGCCGCCCGGCGCGCCGGTGGGGCCATTCGGAGGTAGCGCCCGCGACGTGCGACGATGTGCGGCATGCCGCAGCAGCCCCCCGTTCGGAGCACCCCCTCGCGCCCCCGGCGCCCGGACGCCTCCATGTCGCTGCTCACCACCGTCATGGACCACAGCCTGGACGAGGGATACGCGGAGGCGGCGGCCCGGAAGAAGGCGAGAGGGGACGGTGGTGTCCCTCGCCCGCTGCGGGCCAAGCTCGGGCTCGCGGCCGGTCTCGTGCTGGCCGCGCTGGTGGTCACCGTGGGTGCGGCGCAGGCGCGCATAGAGGCACCGGTGGTGGCCAAGGAGCGCGAGGAGCTCATCGACCGTGTCGAGGAGGCGACGGCGGCTGCCGACGCGCTCGAGGACGACGTGGACGAACTCCGCGACGACGTGGGTGAGCGGCAGGAGGCCGCGCTGAAGAAGCACGGCGGCAGCCAGGGCGAGTTGGTGGGGCTCCTCTCCGGCGCCACGGAAGTCCACGGGCCCGGCGTGAAGCTCGTCGTGGACGACAAGAAGCAGGCCGATCAGGGTGGCGGCGGTCCGCGTGAGAGCTCCGGGTTCTCCGACACGGGGCGGGTGCGTGACCGGGACATGCAGCGTGTCGTCAACGGCCTGTGGCAGTCGGGCGCCGAAGCGATTTCCATCAACGACCAGCGTCTCACCGCGCTGTCGGCGATCAGGGCCGCGGGTGACGCGATACTGGTCGACAACCGACCGCTCGTGCCGCCGTATACGGTGCTCGCGGTGGGAGACGGGAAACGCTTGAGCACCCGGTTCCAGAACAGCCGCGACGGTCAGTACCTGCATGCTCTGCAGGAGAACTTCGGCATCCGGACCAGCATCTCCGTGTCGGACGAGCTCCGGCTGCCGGCAGCGCCGAGCGTGACCGTACGAACAGCAGAGCCGAAAGCAGGAAAGGGCACATCGTGATCGCCGTACTGGGCCTCGTCGTGGGAGTCGTGGCCGGATTGTTGGTTCGGCCCGAGGTTCCGGCGGTGGTCGAGCCGTACCTTCCGATCGCCGTGGTCGCGGCTCTCGACGCCGTGTTCGGAGGGCTGCGGGCGATGCTCGACGGCATCTTCGACGACAAGGTGTTCGTGGTGTCCTTCCTGTCGAACGTGGTGGTGGCCGCACTCATCGTGTTCCTGGGCGACAAGCTGGGCGTCGGCGCCCAGCTCTCCACCGGTGTGGTGGTCGTTCTCGGCATCCGGATCTTCTCCAATGCCGCGGCGATCCGTCGCCACATCTTCAGGGCGTGACGCCGATGAGCAACGACGAGAGCCCCGACTACAACTGGCGCAAGGAACTCCCCGCCGAGGTCCCCAGCGCGCCCGGCACACCCGGGCCGGAGACGCCCGCGGGGCCCGCGGGCCCCGAGCCCGAGGGGAAGCCGCAGCTCACCGGCCGTCAGCGGCTGGCGCAGGGCCTGTGGCCCCCGCGCGTGACCCGGCCTCAACTCATTGTCGCCCTGCTCCTGTTCGTGCTCGGCCTCGGTCTGGCCATCCAGGTGCGGTCCAACAGCGACAGCAGCGCGCTGCGCGGGGCACGGCAAGAAGATCTCGTACGCATCCTCGATGAACTGGATGACCGAACTGAGCGTCTGGAACAAGAGAAGCGGCGCCTCGAGGAGCAGCGGACCGGGCTGGAGAACAGTTCGGACCAGGCCGAGGAGGCCCGCAAGCAGACGGTCGAGCGGGAGAGGCAACTCGGCATCCTGGCCGGCACGGTGGCGGCCCAGGGGCCCGGCATCACGCTGACCATCGAGGACAGGAAAGGGGCGATCGAGGCTGACATGCTGCTCGACGCCATTCAGGAGCTGCGCGCCGCCGGTGCGGAGGCCATCCAGATCAACGACGTACGCATCGTCGCCGACACGTATCTGTCGGACGCCGAAGGCGGTGGCGTCCGGGTGGACGGCCGCAAGGTCGGTGAGCCGTACCTCTTCAAGGTGATCGGCAAGCCGCAGGATCTGGAACCTGCGCTGAACATCCCGGGAGGCGTGGTGCAGACTCTGGAGAAGGAGCAGGCCACGGTCACCGTGGAACGCTCGGAGAAGATCGTTGTGGACGCCTTGCGACCTGCGAAGCGGCCTGGCTACGCTCGGTCGTCCTCCCAGTGACGGGCGGACGCATGAGGGCCGTCGGGCGGGGGCATGAGGTTGCGGGGGGTCGGCGCACCAGAAGCACGGTGCGTGGTGGAAACTGTTTGGTGGCCACGGACGTTGTGAGAATGTCTGGCTCACCGATGAATGCCGGTGTGTGCAATCAGGGTTCGTCCTGCCCCACGGGCGGGTCTGTTTCGGTCAAGGGGAATCGCCCGTGAAGTTGTTTGCGAAGTTGTTCGGCAAGAGTGCACGTGAGGACAGCGGTAATCCGGCCACTGCCCGGCACCGTGCCCCGCGCTCCGGAGATGCCGAGGAGCAGGGCGCCGGGCGCCCGATGTTCCGGGATCAGGTCGCTGGTCCAGGTGGTGACAATTCGGGCGGACAGGGCGCGTCATCTGTTGACCCTGCCGGTCCCGGCCGCATAGGTTTCGGAGAACCTTCAACCTCAAGTACGGGTGGAGGGTTCGCCCCCGGCCCGTACGGATCGAATGCCCCCGCGGGGCAGCCACGGCAGGAGGACCCGTCCATGGCCCTGGTGTGTACGAGGTGCGGGAACCGCAACGCCGAGGCGAGCCGGTTCTGCTCCAACTGCGGTGCGCCGCTGCGGGCCGGAGCCGCCCCGGAGCGTGCGGCCGAGACGACCTCGACGATCTCCATCTCGGGCCTGGAGGCCTACGACGCCGAGGTGACGGGGCAGAACCCGTCTCCCGCGCTCTCTCCGGAGGCGCAGGCGGCCGTGGACGCGCTGCCGCTCGGTTCCGCGCTCCTCGTGGTGCGCCGCGGTCCGAACTCGGGCAGTCGCTTCCTGCTCGACGGCGAGCTGACCACGGCGGGGCGTCACCCGCAGAGCGACATCTTCCTGGATGACGTGACGGTGTCGCGTCGTCACGTGGAGTTCCGTCGGGTCCAGGACGGTTCCTTCACCGTCGCGGACGTGGGCAGCCTCAACGGCACGTACGTCAACCGGGAGCGGATCGACTCGGTCTCGCTTTCGAACGGCGACGAGGTGCAGATCGGCAAGTACCGACTGGTCTTCTACGCGAGCCAGCGGGCCGTCGGCCTCTGACCCTCCCCCCGGCGCCGTCTGGGGGGACAACCCCCAGGGAAGGTCCATGCTTCAAACACCGAGGGGCGGTGCCGGTAGCGGCACCGCCGCCGCGGACCGCCGGCTGATGAGCATCGGTACCGTGCTGAACGAACTGCGTGACGAATTTCCCGAGGTCACGATCTCGAAGATTCGGTTCCTCGAGGCCGAGGGGCTCATCGAGCCGCAGCGCACGCCTTCCGGCTACCGGAAGTTCAGCCCGGAGGATGTCGAGCGGCTCGGTCACGTCCTGAGGATGCAGCGGGACCACTATCTGCCTCTCAAGGTCATCCGTGAGCACCTGGACGCGCTGGAGCGCGGTGAGAGGCCTCCTCTGCCGTCCCTGGGGCGCCAGCGGGACGCCGGTGACGCCGGGGCCCAGGATGACGCCGAGGGGCCGACGGCGGCCCGTGTGGGCCGTGACGAGCTGTTGGCCGCCGCGGAGATCGACGAGGTGCAGCTCCACGAGTGGGAGACGTACGGCCTCGTCGCGCCGTTGCCGGACGGCGGGTACGACGCGGAGGCCGTCACGGTCGCCTCGCTCGTGGTCGAGCTGGGCCGGTTCGGTATCGAGCCACGCCACTTGCGGGTCATGAAGGCCGCCGCGGAGCGCGAGGCCGGGCTCGTCGACCAGGTGGTCGCCCCACTGCGGCGGCACCGCAATCCGCAGACCAGGGCGCATGCCGAGGCCCGGACCAAAGAGCTTGCGGGCCTCACGGGCAGGCTGCACTCGGCGCTCGTACAGACCGCGCTCGGCGTCAGATTGCCCTGACTGGACCGCTCCCGGCCGTTACTCGGCGGGTGCCCGACTACCCAAACCTGCCAGCCACGTCCTAGGGTTGCTGTGTGAACGAGCTCGACGTCGTAGGTGTCCGGGTCGAAATGCCCTCCAACCAGCCGATCGTGCTCCTGCGTGAAGTGGGAGGCGACCGGTACCTCCCCATCTGGATCGGACCAGGTGAGGCGACCGCCATTGCCTTTGCGCAGCAGGGCATGGCCCCCGCACGACCGCTGACCCATGACCTTTTCAAGGACGTGCTGGAAGCGGTCGGCCAGGAGCTCTCCGAAGTGCGCATCACTGACCTGCGAGAAGGTGTCTTCTACGCGGAGCTGGTCTTCGCCAGCGGTGTCGAGGTGAGTGCGCGGCCGTCCGACGCCATAGCGCTGGCGCTGCGCACCGGGACGCCGATCTACGGAAGCGACGGCGTCCTGGACGACGCCGGTATCGCGATCCCGGACGAGCAGGAGGACGAGGTGGAGAAGTTCCGCGAGTTCCTCGACCAGATCTCGCCCGAGGACTTCGGCACCAACAGCCAGTGAGCCACTTCCGGCGGCCCGTATCCGGCCATTCGGCTAGCCTTTCCCCGCGGTGAGGCACGGAAAACCACTCTCAGGGTGATTATCACTCGGCGTGCCGAGTGTGGCGATCGTTGACGAGCCCCTGGCGACTGCCTACCGTCGAGAAGGCAGGTCAAGGAGGGAGGTCGGCGTGAGAAGCAGCGGCGACGGTACGGCGATGGGCGGTCCGTACCCGATCCACGGCGGTGCGGCCGATCCCTCTCCGAACCGACCGATGGCGGTCCAGGGGAGCGGGGACGCTACGTCCGAGGATGCGGCACAGACCGAGCAGGTCGGCTACCGCGGTCCCACCGCGTGCGCGGCCGCGGGCATCACCTACCGGCAGCTCGACTACTGGGCCCGTACGGGCCTGGTGGAGCCCAGTGTGCGGGCCGCGGGCGGCTCCGGCACACAGCGCCTCTACAGCTTCCGCGACGTGGTCGTCCTCAAGATCGTGAAGCGCTTCCTCGACACCGGGGTGTCGCTGCAGAACATCCGCACCACCGTCCAGCACCTGCGGGAGCGCGGGTTCCGTGACCTCGAGCGGATGACGCTGATGAGCGACGGGGCGACGGTCTACGAGTGCACGACGTCCAGCGAGGTCCACGACCTGCTCCAGGGCGGGCAGGGAGTCTTCGGGATCGCCGTGGGCGTCGTCTGGCGCGACGTCGAGGCCGCGCTGTCCCAGCTGCACGGCGAGCGCATCGACACCGGGGAGACGCTCGTCGGGCACAATCCGGCCGATGAGCTGGCCAGAAGGCGCAACAGGGCCGTCTGAAGCCGCGTTGTCAGTGGCGTAAGGCAGCATCAGAGGTGTGAGAAGCGCGCCGACGATTCTGCATCTGGACATGGATGCCTTCTACGCGTCCGCGGAGCAGGCCGCGAAGCCGAGCCTGCGCGGAAAAGCCGTGGTGGTGGGCGGTCTTGGGCCCCGTGGTGTGGTGGCCACCGCTTCCTATGAGGCACGGCGCTTCGGCGTGCACTCGGCGATGCCCATGGGGCAGGCGCGCAGGCTGGCGCCCAATGCCGCCTATCTCGTGCCGCGCTTCGGGCTGTACCGCGAGGTCAGCGAGCAGGTGATGGGGCTGCTTCGGGAGCTGTCGCCGCTGGTGGAGCCGCTCAGCCTGGACGAGGCCTTCGTGGACCTGGAGGCGGGGGGCGTCGCCGACGACGCGGAGTCGGCCAGGGCCGTGGGGGAGCGGTTGCGGGCGGACATCAGAGAGGTGACGGGGCTCTGCGGGTCGGTGGGGCTCGCCGTGTCCAAGATGCTGGCGAAGATCGCCTCCGAGGAGGCCAAGCCTGACGGGCTCAAGCTCATAGCGCCGGGGACGGAGCGGGCGCTCCTGGGCCCGATGTCGGTGCGGACGCTGCCCGGCGTGGGGCCTGCCACGGGCGACCATCTGCGGCGGGCCGGGATCCTCACGGTCGCCGAGATCGCGGAGGCCGGTGAGGACGAGCTCGTACGGCTCCTGGGGAAGGCCCACGGCGGCTCTCTGTACGCGATGGCGCTCGCGCACGACGAGCGGCCCGTGGTGGCCGAGCGGGAGTCGAAGTCGGTCAGCGTCGAGGACACGTACGACGTGGACATCCACGACCGGGTGCGGGTCAGGGCGGAGGTCGCACGGCTCGCCGAGCGGTGTGTGCAGCGGCTGCGGGCGGCGGGGCACTCGGGGCGGACCATCGTGCTGAAGGTGCGCAGGTTCGACTTCTCCACGCTGACGCGCTCCGAGACGCTCCGTGGGCCCACGGACGACCCCGGGGTGGTGCAGGAGGCCGCGGCGCGGCTGCTGGAGGCCGTGGACACCACGGGTGGGGTCCGGCTCCTGGGAGTGGGCGTCACGGGCCTCGCGGACTACACGCAGGAGGACCTCTTCGCGCAGGCGCAGCAGGCTCAGGCGGCGGTGGAGGCCGAGGCGGAAGGGGCCTCTCCGGGCGAGGGCGACGAGGCCGTGTCCGGGGAGGCGGGGCGGCCCGAGGGGCCGGAGAAGGAGGGTGCCGAAGAGCCGGTGGCGCCGGTGGAGAGACGGTGGTCGGCCGGGCACGACGTGCGGCATGCCGAGTACGGGCACGGGTGGGTGCAGGGAAGCGGCCTGGGTCGGGTGACGGTGCGCTTCGAGACGCCCCTTTCGGCGCCGGGGCGGGTGCGGACGTTCCGTACGGACGACCCGGAGCTGGCGCCTGCGGAGCCGCTGCCGCTGGTGGCTGCGCCCCCAGCCGCCGCCTCCGGATGAGGTGGCTTCAGGGGGTCTCTGTGCCCGCGACGTGGCCGAAGTTCTGGTCCGGGGGCGGCACGGCGGGCGGGGTCCCTGGGGGCGTCGTGTCCAGGCCGTAGTGGTGGTAGAGCTGGAGCTCCTGCTCGGGGGAGAGGTGGCGGCCCACTCCGAAGTCCGGGGCGTCCCTGATCAGGGCCCGGTCGAAGGGGATGCGCAGGGTGCCGTCCTCGACGAGTTCGCTGGGTTCCAGGGGGACGAAGGCGTCCCGGCTGAAGAGACCGGTGCGTATGGCTGCCCATTCCGGTGCGCCGGTGGCATCGTCGAGGTAGACCTCGTCGATCGTGCCGATCTTCGCCCCGTTCCGGTCGAACGCCTTGCGGCCGATCAGGTTGCGCGGATCGATATCGGTCTGCACGGGCCCTCCAGCTGGTCGCGGCTTGTCGAAAACGGGCGTAACTCATCCTTAATCATTCGTAGTCACTACGAAAGAGCACTTCGGGGCAGGTGGCCACTCGAGGGATCGGTCCTGGTCCTCGCTGGTAGGCTGGCGCCTGGCTGCTGACCCCGTGCGGGAGAGCTCTCCGGAATGTACTTCCCGGAGGCGCCGAAGGAGCAAATCCTCCCCGGAATCTCTCAGGCACCCGTACCGCACGGACGAGGTCACTCTGGAAAGCAGGGCGGGCGTCGGGCGGGCACGTTCGGAACCCTTCCTCACCGACGGTGAAAGCAGATCTGTCGCAAGACGGGCCTGTGAAGCTCTCAGGTTGACATGACAGAGGGGGAGGCCGTCCGGGTACCCGCGCCGTGGTACCCCTCGCAGGTCGTGCAGACCAGGAGGCCTCCGCAATGACTGCCACCAATCGCATCCCGCTCTCCGAGCTCGAAGCGGGCATCCCCTTCGAGCAGCGGCACATCGGGCCCGATGCGGAAGCGCGGGCCAAGATGCTCGCGCAGGTCGGGTACGGCTCGCTCGACGAGCTGACGGCCGCCGCGGTGCCGGATGTGATCAAGAATGCCGAGGCGCTGAACCTGCCCGGCGCGCGTACCGAGGCCGAAGTGCTGGCCGAGCTGCGCTCCCTCGCCGACCGCAACCAGGTCCTCGATTCCATGATCGGACTCGGCTACTACGGCACCTTCACCCCGCCGGTCATCCTGCGGAACGTGATGGAGAACCCGGCCTGGTACACCGCCTACACGCCGTACCAGCCCGAGATCTCGCAGGGCAGGCTCGAGGCGCTCCTCAACTTCCAGACGATGGTCGCCGAGCTGACCGGCCTGCCCACCTCCGGGGCCTCGCTCCTCGACGAGGGCACCGCCGCCGCGGAGGCCATGGCTCTGTCGCGCCGCATGGGCAAGGTCAAGAACGGCGTCTTCGTCGTCGACGCCGACGCCCTGCCGCAGACCATCGCCGTCATCCAGACCCGCGCCGAGCCCACCGGCGTCGAGATCGTCGTCGCCGATCTGAGCGAGGGCATTCCGGCCGAGGTCGCCGAGCGTGGCGTCGTGGGCGTGCTCGTCCAGTACCCGGGCGCCTCCGGTGTCGTACGGGACATAAAGCCGCTCATCGACCAGGCCCACGAGCTCGGCGCCGTCGTCACCGTCGCCGCCGACCTGCTCGCCCTCACCCTGCTCACCTCGCCCGGCGAGCTGGGCGCCGACATCGCCGTCGGCACGACGCAGCGCTTCGGCGTGCCGATGGGCTTCGGCGGCCCGCACGCCGGATACATGGCGGTGCGCGAGAAGTTCGCGCGCAGCCTCCCGGGGCGCCTCGTCGGTGTCTCCGTCGACGCCGACGGCAACAAGGCCTACCGGCTCGCGTTGCAGACCCGTGAGCAGCACATCCGCCGCGAGAAGGCCACCAGCAACATCTGTACCGCTCAGGTGCTGCTCGCCGTCATGGCCGGAATGTACGCCGTCTACCACGGGCCCGAGGGCCTCAAGTCCATTGCGCGGCGCACCCACCGGTACGCGACGCTGCTCGCCGCCGGGCTCACCGCCGGAGGCGTCGAGGTCGTCCACGGCGCGTACTTCGACACGCTGACCGTGCGCGTCGAGGGCAGGGCCGAGGAGCTGGTCTCCGCCGCCCGCGAAGGCGGCGTGAACATCCACCAGATCGACGCCGACCACGTCTCCCTGGCCTGCGACGAGACCACGACGCGGGCGACGCTGGCCGCCGTGTGGGGCGCGTTCGGGGTCGAGGCCGATGTCCAGGAGCTGGATGCCGCCACCGCGGACACGCTGCCCGAGGGCCTGCTGCGCGGCGACGACTACCTGGCGCACCCGGTCTTCCACCAGTACCGCTCCGAGACCGCGATGCTGCGCTACCTGCGCAAGCTCGCCGACCGCGACTACGCGCTCGACCGCGGCATGATCCCGCTGGGCTCCTGCACCATGAAGCTCAACGCGACCACCGAGATGGAGCCGGTCACCTGGCCCGAGTTCGGCCAGCTGCACCCCTTCGCGCCCGCCCAGCAGGCGCAGGGCTACCTCACGCTCATCCGCGAGCTGGAGGAACGTCTCGCCGAGGTCACCGGGTACGACAAGGTCTCCCTGCAGCCGAACGCCGGTTCGCAGGGTGAGCTCGCGGGGCTGCTCGCGGTCCGTGGGTACCACCGCGCCAACGGCGACGAGCAGCGCACCGTCTGCCTCATCCCGTCCTCCGCGCACGGCACCAACGCCGCGAGCGCCGTCATGGCGGGCATGAAGGTCGTCGTCGTGAAGACCGCCGACGACGGCGAGATCGACGTCGAGGACCTGCGCGCCAAGATCGAGAAGCACCGCGACGAGCTGTCCGTGCTGATGATCACCTACCCCTCGACGCACGGCGTCTTCGAGGAGCACGTCGCCGACATCTGCGCGTCGGTGCACGAGGCCGGCGGCCAGGTGTACGTCGACGGGGCCAACCTCAACGCGCTGGTGGGCCTCGCCAAGCCGGGCCACTTCGGCGGCGACGTCTCGCACCTCAACCTGCACAAGACGTTCTGCATCCCGCACGGCGGCGGCGGCCCCGGCGTCGGCCCCGTCGGTGTGCGCGAGCACCTCGCGCCGTACCTGCCCAACCATCCGCTGCAGCCCGCGGCAGGTCCCGAGACCGGCGTCGGTCCGATCTCCGCGGCGCCGTGGGGCTCCGCCGGGATCCTGCCGATCTCCTGGTCGTACGTACGCCTCATGGGTGGCGAGGCCCTCAAGCGGGCCACCCAGGTCGCGGTGCTCTCGGCCAACTACATCGCCAAGCGCCTCGAGCCGCACTACCCGGTGCTCTACACCGGCCCCGCCGGTCTCGTCGCGCACGAGTGCATCGTCGACCTGCGGCCGCTCAGCAAGGCGACCGGTGTCAGTGTCGACGACATCGCCAAGCGGCTCATCGACTATGGCTTCCACGCGCCGACCATGTCGTTCCCGGTCGCGGGCACCCTGATGATCGAGCCGACGGAGAGCGAGGACCTGGGCGAGATCGACCGGTTCTGCGAGGCGATGATCGCCATCCGCCGGGAGATCGAGAAGGTCGGTTCCGGCGAGTGGACCGCCGAGGACAACCCGCTGCGGAACGCCCCGCACACCGCCGCCGCGCTGAGCGGTGAGTGGGAGCACGGCTACAGCCGCGAGGAGGCGGTCTTCCCGGCCGGTGTCGTCGTCGCGGACAAGTACTGGCCGCCGGTGCGCCGCATCGACCAGGCGTACGGCGACCGGAACCTCGTCTGCTCCTGCCCGCCGCTGGATGCGTACGAGGACTGATGCAGGCGCCCGTGTGGAGCGGGCATGCGTCGGGGCCGGTTCGGAGACTTCTCTCCGGGCCGGCCCCTCGTCTTTCCCGTGATGCTGTGGTGCCGTGCGGCGATGCCGTGCGCTCGTGCGGATGCGCCAGTGCTCAGGCCGCCGTCATGATCTGGTCGGTGCCCAGCGGTCGGTGCGGGGCGATGATCTGGCCGTCCGGCAGCAGCTCACCGGTGTCCTCGAAGAGCAGGACGCCGTTGCACAGCAGGCTCCAGCCCTGCTCCGGGTGGCTGGCCGCGAGCAGCGCGGCCTCCCGGTCGGCGGAGTCGGCTGTCGGGCACGGTGGTTGGTGCTGGCACATGGAAGGGTTCTTTCGCTGCGATGAGATGGCTGTGACGTCGGTCCTGTGGCTCGATGCGGTATTCATAACCGCCCCCCGTTGTAGTTGGTCCGATCCCAGTGTTGCCCTCCGGGCGTCAATCCGCAGGGATTTTGCCGCAGCGGCTCCTACTGCTTAAGGACGTATCACCCGCCCGGACGGTTCAGCCCAACTTCCCTGACTCTTCGGGTGGTTCGGGGTGGCCTGACCGGGCTAGTCCACCTGGGTGGGCAGCGCTGTGCCCCGCGGCCGGGGGGCTGCGGGGCACAGGAAGCGTGCGGGGCGCTGTCAGGCGGGTGAGCTCAGCAGCGGTGCCGGCGTCAGACGGTGGTTGAGCATCGGAAGGAGTTCGGCGACGCGGTGCGGGCGGTGGGCCGCGATGCCGGGCGGGGCGGGGGCCAAGGGCACGAGCAGATCGGTGGCGGCCAGCGAGCCCTCGGCGCCGTCGTCCGTGCAGTCGCGGTGCAGCCAGAGCGTGAGCATATACAGCTCGGGCACGGAGAGCAGCCGCGGCTGGCACGGCATGGGCATGGCCTCCGCGTGGCGCAGGGCGCGTTCGGTGGAGGTGATGTAGGGCCCTTCGAAGAAATGGGAGAACGCCCAGCCGTCCGGGGTGAGGATCGCGTCGGCCGCGGCGACGGAACGCTCGGCGCAGCGGATCAGGAAGCGCCAGCCGGCCAGTCGGGTGGGTGAAGTGGCCTGTGGGGTGATGTGGTCCAACACGTGGACGGGCAGGGGGAGTTCGGGGATCGCGGGTCCCTGGGCGGTACGCAGGGACGGTGTGCGGGCCTCGCTTACGGCAGTGGGGGAACCGAGTGCCGCGAGAACGCTGCGCAGGGCGGGCGCGGGAGCCGGGGGGACATGCAGCGGCATGGTGGGTCGCCTCTCTCATTCGACAGGCACAGTGGAGCCGGGGGCAGGTGCGTGACGGCGCTGTCAGCTCTGGGTCAGAGGGGCGGGGGCTGGGGCCGCGAGCGCCAACTCTCTGCCTAGATTGCGGAGTTTATACGAGCCATGTTCGATGGGTGTTTCACCTAGACGCAGTGGATATTGCGAGCAAGGACTTATTGAGACGTCCTTGTGCGGGCCTTTACGCCGTTTTAGTGCGGGTCTCGGGGTCGTGACCTCGTATTCCCCGATGCGCGCGGTCGGCCGATTTCTGCCGGTGCTTTTGACCAGGCGCTTCGGTACAGAATCTGCATCGTGCCGCATGCCTGGTGAATGTGCCGGACAACCGCCGCGTCGAGCGTACTGGTCGGGGGTCCCGCGCGGGGCGTTATCGATCACATTGCCTGGGCATCATCCCCCGTACACAGCGGCCGGACCCTGGGCTGCCCGTTCGAGGAGGGACGCTTCGATGGGGGAGAAGGTCGCGGCGGGCACGTTCGACCTGGCCGACAGGCACCACTACCGAGGCAAGCTCCGGGCGTGTCTTACGGGGCTGGAGCGGATGTTGAAGGAGGAGCGATTCGATCGGCCCAAGAATCTCATGGGCATGGAGATCGAGCTGAATCTCGCCGGGCCCGACGGGCTGCCGAGGATGTTGAATGCGCAGGTACTTGAGCGCATCGCGAGCCGGGATTTCCAGACGGAACTCGGAATGTTCAATCTCGAAGTCAACATCGCCCCGCACCGGCTCGGTGGCCGCGTTCTCGACCGGCTCGCCGAGGAACTGCGCACGGGCCTCAACTATGCGCACAGGAAAGCGAACGAGCTCGCCGCCGGGATTGTCATGATCGGCATTCTGCCGACCCTGAACGACGCCGACCTCGTCTCCGCGAACCTCTCCGACGTCGATCGCTACGCCCTCCTGAACGACCAGATCGTGGCGGCACGCGGCGAACACTTCGCGCTGGACATCCAGGGTGTGGAGCGGCTGACCTGCACCTCGGCGTCGATCGCGCCCGAAGCGGCGTGCACCTCCGTGCAGTTGCACCTGCAGGTCACGCCCGCCCGGTTCGCCGACGTGTGGAACGCGGCGCAGGCGATCGCGGCCGCGCAGATCGTCGTGGGCGCCAACGCGCCGTTCCTGTTCGGCCGTGAGCTGTGGCGCGAGTCGCGGCCGCCGCTGTTCCTGCAGTCCACCGACACCCGGCCGCCCGAGCTGCAGGTCCAGGGCGTGCGGCCGCGCACCTGGTTCGGGGAGCGCTGGATCACCAAGCCGCTGGAGCTCTTCGAGGAGAACCTGCGGTACTTCCCGGCGCTGCTGCCCCTGATGGAGGAGGAGGACCCGCTGGGTGTCCTAGACGCCGGCGGCGTACCGCGGCTCGGCGAACTCGTCCTGCACAACGGCACCGTGTACCGCTGGAACCGCCCGGTGTACGGCATCGCCGACGGCGTCCCGCACCTGCGGGTGGAGAACCGCGTACTGCCCGCGGGCCCCACCATCACCGACGTCATCGCCAACGCCGCCTTCTACTACGGGCTCGTGCGGGCGCTCGCGGAGGAGGCGCGGCCCGTGTGGACCCGGCTGCCCTTCGAGGCCGCCGCCCGCAACTTCGACGTCGCGTGCCGCCACGGCATCGACGCCAGGCTGCAGTGGCCCCGGCGCGGCAGGCTCGGCGGCACCACCGAGGTGGCGGCCGTCCACCTCGTACGCGACGAGCTGCTGCCGCTCGCGGCGGCGGGGCTGGACGCGTGGGGCGTGGAGGCCGCCGACCGCGACCTGTACCTCGGCGTGATCGAGGAGCGGTGCAGGCGGCGGGTCAACGGCGCGTCCTGGCAGGCCACGACGTACCACCGGGCCCTGGACGGCGGGATGTCCAGGGAGCAGGCGCTGGCCGCGACCACCAAGCGGTACAGCGAGCTGATGCACAGGGGAGAGCCGGTGCACACATGGCCGGTGGGGCTGCGCGAACCGGCGGTCCTGGGCTGAGCATCAGCCCTGGTTGCTGCCCGCTTCCATGATGGCCTTGAGGATGACCGCGTGGATCTGCGCCGGGTCGTCGACCTGGTGGCCGGAGCCGCCGGTCGCCTCGGCGATCTGCTGGACCTCGTCCTTGTCCGCCTCCGGGCCGACCGCGATGGCGATGATCGGCACCGGGTGCTCGCGGTCCGACATCTCCTCCAGCTGGGAGATCAGGGAGCTGCGCGAGATGCTGCCCGGGTCTTGGTTGACGCCGTCGGTCAGGATCACCAGGGCGTTGAACTTGCCGCGCGCGTACGTCGACCGGGCCTCCTTGTAGGCGGCGAGCGTGGTGTCGTACAGACCGGTGGCGCCGCCCGGCACGGGTTGCAGGCTGCTGAAGGCGTCCGACAGTTCGTCGCGGTGGGTGGCGCCGCCCTTGCGGTCGCCAAGGCGCCGGGTCGGTTCCAGCTTGCGGTAGTCGCGGGTGCCGTCCAGCCGGGTGGCGAACTCCCACAGGCCGATCTCGTCCTCGTCGGTGAAGCCCGCGAGGGCCCTCAGCAGCGAGGCCTTGGTGATCTCCATGCGGGACTGGTTGCGGCCGGGCACGAACTGCGCCATGGACTCCGAGGCGTCGACGACGGTGTTGAGCCGGGCGCTCTGCACCGTGATCGTCCACATGCCCAGGGTCTCCTGGAGCTGCTTGTCCGACGGCGGGTCCGTGGCCTCGTCCGCGTAGGGCTGCGGGGTGCGGCCGCCCGCGGCGGTGACCAGCTTGTCGGAGGGCTGGTCGGGGTCGGTCCTGAAGCCGTGCTCCGTCAGGATCCGGCGGCCTTCGTCATCGCTGAACATCGTCATGAAGCGCAGGGCGGCCCGGCTCGTGTCGGTGGACATCCGGTCGTCCTCGACCAGCGTGTACGGGTAGTCGAGCCGGGGCGAGCCGTCCTTGGGGTAGAAGAGGTCGAGGCTGTTCTCCTCGCCCGCCGACGCGTTGTGCGCGTATGCGGCCTGTTCGGAGAGGATCAGGGCCTGGTTGCGGCGGGGGTTGCCCTGCTCGGTGCCGGAGCCGTCGCGGGCCAGGGTGTCGAGGAGTCGGCCGTCGCTGTCGGTGGTGCGGGCCGCAAGCGCCTTCGCCAGGGCGGCGGCCCGGGTGTCGCCCTCCTTGCCGCCCTGCTTCTTCGCGGACGCGCCCATCTTGGCGAGGGCGAGCAGGCCGGTCGCGCTGCGCGCGGGGTCGGCCGCGCCCAGGCGCAGCTTGTCGCCCTTCGTCGCGGCGGTGGTCAACTCCGGCCAGTCGTACGTCTTCTTGGGCCAGCCCAGCGACTCGGCGGCGGACGGCACCATGCCGATGCCGACGGGCGAGGAGGCGACGTTGCCCGCGGGGGAGACCTTGCTCTGCTTGCCTCCGATGCCGACGCGCTGCACCCAGACGTCGGAGTCCGGCACCCACACGTCGTACTCCGGATCGCCCTTGCCGGAGCGGAGTTCGGCGGCGACCTTGTACGAGTCGCGCGCGGTCACCCGCACGTCGATGCAGTGCCCGTCCGAGGTGATCTCCTGCTCGCGGGCCTCGTCGGCCGCCTCGCGCAGGGCGGGGGACACGGCAGGAGCGGCGACGACGTCGAGGCTGACCGCGTCGTCGCCGCAGGAGCCGCCGAAGGAGAGCAGACCGGCGCTGACGGCGGCCGCCGTGCCTCCCGCCACCACGAGGACGAGCGCCGTGGCGATGGCGACCGTGCGTCCGCGTGCCTGCGCTCGGGGGCCGGGCGCTGCCGTTCCGTGCTCATCGGGCAAGCTGTGACGTCCCATGGCGGTGGTGCCCCTCCTTGGAAGATGAAGCAAGGAAAGAGGGGGCCTGTGCGCCTGGAATCGGCGTCCGTCCCCCTCGGCCTGTCGCGCACGATCTTCGTAACTTCTTTCGAGACCCTAGCGGGGCGAGGATGGGGATGAGGCGGGATTACTCAACTGGAGGCGTAAGTGCAAGCGGAGCCGGGGCCGATGGCCGGTTCTTTTCCAGCGGACGGGCCGTCACGACGGATCCTGAGGGATGAGACGCTGCTCGTACTGGCTCTCTCGCTCGGGGCGAGCGGTGTGTCCGCGCTGATCAGCTTTGTCGGGTCGGTCACCAAACCGGGCGGTCTGAAGGACCAGGCGGCCACGATGAACGCGTCGGCCGCGCCGGGTCGGCCTTGGCTGGATCTCGCATGGCAATTGTTCGGAATTACGACCGCGTTGGTGCCGGTCGCGCTGGTCGCGCACTTCCTGCTGCGCGAACGGGAGGGGCTGCGGACGATCGGCTTCGACCGGACCCGGCCATGGCCGGATCTGGGGCGCGGCACCGCGATCGCCGCGGTGATCGGCAGCACCGGGATCGCCTTCTATCTGGCGGCCCGCGGGCTCGGCTTCAACCTCACGGTGGTGCCGGAGGCGTTGCCCGAAGTGTGGTGGAAGTACCCCGTCCTCGTGCTGTCCGCGGTGCAGAACGCGGTCCTTGAGGAAGTGATCGTCGTCGGGTATCTGCTGCGCAGGCTCGGCCAGTTGGGGTGGACGCCCATGGCGGCGCTGGTGGGCAGTTCGGTGCTGCGCGGCTCGTACCACCTCTACCAGGGCATCGGCGGGTTCGTCGGAAACCTCGCGATGGGCGTGGTCTTCGCGCTGCTCTACCGCAGGTGGGGGCGGGTCGGCCCGCTGGTCGTGGCCCACTCCCTGCTCGACATCGGCGCGTTCGTCGGATACGGGCTGCTCGCGGGGAAGGTGGGGTGGCTGCCTACGCCTTCGTGAGGCGGAGGGGGACGTGTGTGAGCCGGTGGGGACGTACGTGATTCTCGTACGTCCCCACCGTGCTGTCCGGGCCTCGGGGCCTCTGAGCCTTCGGCCCTTCGGCCCTTCGGGCTCTCGTGCTGTCAGGCGAAGAGCTCGCCCTCGATGACCGTGACCGCGCGGCCGGTCAGGAGGGTGCGGTCGCCCGTGAGCTCCGTGCGGACCAGGCCGGTGCGGGCCGAGGCCTGCAGGCCGGTCAGTTCGGTGCGGCCGAGGCGCTCGGACCAGAAGGGGGCGAGGGCGGTGTGAGCGCTGCCCGTCACCGGGTCCTCGTCGATGCCGACGCGCGGGAAGAAGCAGCGCGAGACGAAGTCGTAGCCGAGGGAGGGATCCTCGGCCGCGGCCGTGGCGATGATGCCGCGCTCGGAGTACCGGACGAGGGCCCTGTGGTCCGGGGCGAGCGACCTGACCGTCTTCTCGTCGGCGAGCTCGACCAGCAGGTCGCCTACGTTCCGGCCCGTGTCGTACGCGCGGAGCGGCTCGGCGCCGAGGGCCTCGGCGATGCCGTCGGGGAGTTCGGCCGCGGTGAGCGGGGCGGTCGGGAAGCCGAGCGTGAGGGTGCCGTCCTCGTGCGCGGTCGAGGTGAGGACGCCACTGCGGGTGGTGAAGCGGACGGTGCCCGAGGCGGCGCCCGTGGCGTGCAGGACGTGTGCCGTGGCCAAAGTGGCATGGCCGCACAGGTCGACCTCGGTGGTGGGCGTGAACCAGCGCAGCGCCCAGTCGGCGTCCCCGCCCGTGGGCAGCGGGTGGGCGAAGGCGGTCTCCGCGTGGTTGACCTCCCTGGCCACGTGCTGCAGCCAGGTGTCGTCGGGAAAGGCGTCGAGGAGCAGGACCCCGGCCGGGTTGCCCGCGAACGGGCGGTCGGTGAAGGCGTCGACGATGCGGATGCGGTGGGAAGTCGGCATGGGGATCACGGTAGAGGGCTGTGGAGTGCGCGGGGTAAGTCCAATCTGGATTCACTGGACTGGTTGAGGGGAGTGATTGGCCTGCCGGAGGTTCGCTCGTCGGCTCGTTCTGCGTGGCGGGGTGTCTTATACGAAGTGGGTGGCGATCCCGAAGGCTCGGCGGAGCTGCGCCATGTCGTGCCGGTCGCGGTCCCTGGGCTCGTATCCCTGGTGGAAGTAGACCTGCTGTTCGGCGGACAGGCACGGGACGGGCGTTCCCTCGATGGTGCCTGTCACGAAGCACGAGGCGGGATAGGTGAAAGGGCGCTCCGGTTCGGGTGAGGCCTGAACCGCCGAGCCGTCGTCGGCGAAGACGAGCGGATGAAGGTCGATCTCCCGGCCGTCCGAAGCCGTCACCACGAATCGGATGGGCCGCTGGTTCAGGCTCTCCACGAACCCCGCCTCGGAGAGAGCCGCCACCACGACGGTTTCCTGATCCTGCCGATGCATCAGGTCCATGTCGCGGTGGTCCCGGGTCTGCTCGCCGATCAGGGCGTCGATCCCCCACCCTCCGCCGATCCAGACGTCGACCTGTGCCCGCCGCAGCAGGGTCAGGACGGACAGCACCTCTTCAGCCGTCATCACATGACGCAGGCTAGAAGCGATCACCTCGGGCGGCGAACGAATTCCTCGGTGCGGGGAGACGGGTCAGGTGGTCAGGTGCTGATGGTGGTGACGGCGTCGACTCCGTAAGTACGCGCGTAGCCGTTCTCGGTGCCGACGAGGAGGTCGACCACCTCGAAGTAGCGGTCCCAGAACGGGGTTTCGCGCAGGGCGTCGATCAGGAGCTGGTAGGCGTTGTGGTCGTCCGCCTCCCAGACCCAGACGTCGGTGACGCGCGCGGAGTAGAACTCCGTGTCGTAGAAGCGGGACCTGACGCCCGTCGTCCTGGCCTTGATGGTGGGGACGACCTGGGTGGTGAAGGCCTCCACCCGTTCCTGGACGGTCAGGGCCAGCCATTCGGGTGTGGTCTTGACGAGCATGAATGCCGTGACCGGTGTCTTGGGTGCCTCGACGGGCATGGGGTGCCTCTTTCTTGAAGAACTTGGCGAAGGTGTGGGGCCGGACGTCGGCCCGGAGCGGTGTCAGGCGAGTACGGCGGGCTTCAGTACCTGCGCGCACCACTGCTCGAAGGTGGTGGGGGACGAGGACGCGTCGGTGCGGGGCACTCCGGCATCCAGTCCGTCGTCCTTGGCGCGCTTCATGTCCACGATTCCCTGGACGAACGTCTTGTCGAGGCCGTAGCCGACGAGGGTCGTGCGCAGGTCGTCGTAGGACTGGCGTTCGTAACGGACCGGCCGTCCGAGCTGCGCGGTCATGATGCGGGCCAGGTCCGCGGGGGACAGGTCCTGCGGTCCGAGGACGGGCACGCTGCCGACGCCGGTCCAGGTGCGGTCCAGGAGCAGGGTCGCGGCCGCGGCGGCGATGTCGGCGACGGCCACCAGCGGCGCCTTGCGGTCCGCGTCGACGGAGTCGGTGAAGACGCCGGTCTCCCGGATCGAGTCGGCCTCTTCCAGGAGGTTCTCGAAGAACGACGGGTTGGCCAGGGCGCGGTAGGCGACGCCGGAAGAGGCGATGACGTCGTCCATGGCGAGGGAGGCGGTCACGAGTCCGGCGCGGTCGGCGACCGGGGTGCCGCGGCCGAGTGCGGAGACGCCGACGACGTGGCCGACTCCGTGGGAGGCCAGGGCTTGCGCGGCGGGACGGGCGAAGCCGCTGAAGCCTGCCTCCGGGGTCAGGGAGGAGTCCGGGGGGGCGACCCAGAAGACGGCGTCGGCGCCCTCGAAGGCACGGTCGACGACCTTGGCGTCGCCGTGCGAGCCGGTGATCACCTCGACGCGTTCGCGCACGTCGGCGGGGAGCCGCGCCGGGTCGCGCACGACGACGCGCAGGGTTTCCTCGGCCGGGGCGGACTCGAGGAGCCGGGGGAGCAAGTGGCTGCCGATGTTCCCGGTGGGTGCGGTGATGACGATCATGAAAGCTTCCTCAATGGGGGGCCGGTTCGGACCGGGCGGGGCCGGGTGGGAATGCCTCCATCCTGCGAAGCCACCAGGCATTACCACAATGGAAACTTCGGCACGCAATCATTGCCTGAAGTGGAATTACGCAGGTGGGGAGCTGTTCTGGACCCCTTCGAGGCCCGCTTACGACGTCGATCACTGTCCGGGGGTTGTCGGCCGAACTATTCCGATATATCGTTGAGGCATCGCGACAGATTCGCGACTGATCAAAGAAGAGGAGTGATCACCATGCGTACCCATGGTTTTGAACACGAGCACGGACGCGGACATGGACACGGCCGCCGCGGCGGCCCCGAGGGCCGAGAGGGCTCCGGCCGCGAAGGCTTCGGCGGATTCGGTGGCTTCGAGGGGCGGCGCGGCGCGTTCGGCCCGTTCGGTCCCGGCTTCGGTGGACCCGGCGGGCCCGGTGGCCCCTGGGGCGGCCGGGGCGGACGCGGTGGCGGACCGCGCGGCAGGGCGAGGCGCGGCGACGTACGCGCATCGATCCTGGCGCTCCTGAAGGACCGGTCCATGCACGGCTACGAAATGATCCAGGAGATCGCCGAGCGCAGCGGCGGGGCGTGGAAGCCCAGCCCCGGTTCGGTCTACCCGACCCTCCAACTGCTGGAGGACGAGGGCCTGATCGTCAGCGCGAGCGAGGGCGGCAAGAAGCTCTTCTCGCTCACCGACGCCGGGCGCGAAGCGGCCGACGAGGGTCCCGAAGCGCCGTGGGAAGAGGCCGGACGCGGGGTCGACTGGGACACGCTGAACGAGATCCGGCAGGCCGGTTTCGGTCTGATGGAGGCGTTCGGCCAGGTCTGGAAGACCGGCAGCAAGGAACAGCGCGAGAAGGCGGTCACGGTCATCAATGACGCCCGCAAGAAGATGTACTTGATCCTCGCCGATGAGGACTGAGGTGGTCGGGGCCGACGGCCCTGCCGCAGATGAGGCGCCCCGCACGCATGGTGCGGGGCGCCTCGTCGTCGTTGTGCGCGGGCGTGTGGGTGTGTGTGAGGGTGCGTGTGCGTCAGGTTCGTGGGTGTCAGGTCACCAGGCCGTCCAGCTTGCGCAGCGACTCGTGGAGGGCGGCGGTCGCCGAGTCCTTCAGCTTGCCCGCCATCAGGGACACGGCTGCTCCGGTGAATTCGCCCTCGATGCGGACCACCGTCGCCGCCCCCTCGGGGGAGAGGGAGTAGCGAGTGCCGACGTTGACGCCCATCGGGCCCTTGCCCGCGATGGCCAGGGTGCGGGCGGTCTCCAGTTCGCCGATGGTCCAGTTGACCTCGGCGGGGAAGCCCATCAGCTTCATGTTCTCCACGAAGGTGCCGCCCACTTCCAGCGTCGTGGGGCCGCCCTGGGGGAAGCTCGTGTGCGTGGCGTTCCACTCGCCGTAGGAGGAGAAGTCGGTGAGCTGGGCCCAGACCTTCTCGGCGGGCGCCTCGATCCGTGCTTCCGCGCTGACTTCGGCCATGCGGCCACCTCTTCGCGTCGGGCGCTGCGACGACCGCAGCTGCGGTGTCGCGGAACGTAGCCGCAGGTCCCGGAACATTCAATACTGATGAACTGTCAGATCTGGGTACGGGCGTGGCTTCGGGCGCGGCTTGAGGTACTGTTCCCGTGCCCTGTGACGGACGCAGGCGGCGCGCTTTGGAGGTGAGACCCATTACCGCAGTAGCAGGTCGGGTGCTCCCCTCTCGCGACCGCGCGGTTCACCTGGCGTAGGTGGCCCGAGGGAGCCCCATCGGGTTCCCGGAAGGTTTTCGTCATATGTCGGTTTCGGCTTTCTCCACGTCGCACCATTCTTCGTCGCACCACTCCTCGTCACACCACTCCTCCGTCGTCGGCACCCTGCGTGCCGCGGGCTGCGTCTTCGCCGAGGACGAGGCGGAGTTGATCCTCTCCACCGCGAGGACCCCCGCCGAAGCGGCCGCCATGGTCGAGCGTCGCGCGGCAGGACTGCCGCTCGAACACGTCCTGGGATGGGCGGAATTCCGAGGTCTGCGGATAGCCGTGGACCCGGGGGTGTTCGTCCCGCGCCGCCGCACCGAGTTCCTCGTCGCCCAGGCCGCCGAGCTCGCCGGACGCCCGGCCGTCGTCGTCGACCTGTGCTGCGGGTCGGGGGCCCTCGGCGCCGCGCTCGCCGCGGGCCTCGGCCGGGTCGAGCTGTACGCGGCCGACATCGATCCCGCGGCGGTCCGCTGCGCCCGCCGCAACGTCATCGATGCCGGAGGCCAGGTCTACGAGGGCGACCTCTACGACCCGCTGCCCGACGCGCTCCGGGGGCGTGTCGGCATCCTCCTTGCGAACGTTCCGTACGTCCCCACTGAAGAGGTGGGCCTGTTGCCCACAGAGGCCCGCGTCCACGAGGCGCGGGTGGCGCTCGACGGCGGTGCGGACGGGCTCGACGTGCTGCGCCGGGTGACCGAGGAGGCGCCCGCGTGGCTGGCGCCCGGCGGTCACCTTCTCTTCGAGACGAGCGAGGGTCAGGTGTCCGCGGCCGTCGACACCGTCGAGCGGGCCGGTCTGCTGGCGCGAGTGGTGGGTGACGAGGAGATGTACGCGACGGTGGTCATCGGGACGTGGCAGGGCTAGGACCATCAGACAGGCCCCAGGGCCATCAGGCGGGCCCTAGCCGACCCGTCGTATGACCGCCGCGTCGAAAAGGTCCGACGCCCGGGGGAACGGACCCTCGTCGTGGCAGTGCCAGGCATCCCAGAACAGGTCGGCGGGCAGCGCGTCGTCGGGTGCGTACACCCGGTAGACGTACTGCCTGCCGTCGACCGCCGGCAGGGCGACCATCCAGCACCTGCTCTCCATGCTTGTGGGACGTGCGAGGTGGCGCGATGGTTGCGCGCCCGGCGCGGGGCAAGACGGCGCGCGTGACTCCGCGCGGATCCCTCGGATCTCATCCGTAAGGAGGACAACCACCGCAGGAGTGCCCAACCTGTGTCGGACGCGAAGATGCTTCCCGCCGCCGATGCATATGCCCCTGGGGGTTGATGTGGTGGGAGATGTGCAAAGCCGTACCCCGTCGGGCGCCGAGCCCGGCCCGACCCGAGCAGAACCCGACTCCCGACTCACCGCAGAGCTGGCGTCGGTGGTTTCCGGCGCGCGCCGTCGCGCCGTCCGTGACGGGGACCGGCAGATGGACACCGCCCACCTGCTGCACTCCCTCCTGGAGACCGACACCGAGGTGCGCGCCGTCTTCGAGAGCGGCGCGCAGGCCGTCCGGGTCCTCGGCTACCTCGTGCAGCGCAGCATCGGCTACGGCCTGCAGTGGCAGGGCACCGTCGAGGACTCCGGCGCCGTCCCGGTGGTGACGCCCGCGAGGGAGACCGGTTGGTCGCCCGCCGCGGGCACGGCCATGGAAGTGGCCCTGGAACGTGCCGAGCTGCGCGGCGAACCGCGGGCCCTCGGCATGGACCTGCTCGCGGGGCTCGTCGCCGACCCGGAATGCCGGGCCGTCGAGGTCCTCGCGCGAGCCCGCGTCGACGTTCCGGCGCTGCTGGGGCGCATCGAGGCGGGATGCAGGCAGTACGCCTCCGATGGCGGCCACGGTCATGGGCACGTCGGGGGCCACGGATACACCGAAAGCAGCGGATACACCGAAAGCAACGGCTCCGGCGTCTGAGCGCGGCCCTGAAGGGCGGCAGCGGCGCTTCAGGGTGCGGTGCGGTGTCCGCTGGATGAGACAGGGGTCAAAGGGCGTGACGCTCATGACGGCTCCTGCCATGATGTGCCGGTGCAAGCGTCTGAGGGGATTCAGGAGAGCCTGGCGGGCCGAACCGATCCGGGAAACCGGGGGAGTGGTCCGAGCCGGGGAAAGCCCGGCAGGGGCGTCGGTCTCGGGCTCGCCCTGCTGTCGGCGGTCGCCTTCGGAGGCTCCGGTGTCGCGGCGAAACCGCTGATCGAAGCGGGCCTTGACCCCCTGCACGTGGTGTGGCTGCGGGTGGCGGGCGCCGCCCTGGTCATGCTGCCCGTCGCCTGGCGCCACCGCGGACTGCTGCGGAGCAGGCCCGCGCTGCTCGCCGGATTCGGCCTCCTCGCCGTCGCGGGCGTCCAGGCCTGCTACTTCGCCGCGCTCTCCCGCATTCCCGTCGGCGTCGCCCTGCTGATCGAATACCTCGCGCCCGCGCTCGTCCTCGGCTGGGTGCGCTTCGTGCAACGGCGCCCCGTGACGCGGGCCGCCGCGCTCGGCGTGGTCCTCGCCGTCGGCGGTCTCGCCTGTGTCGTGGAGGTGTGGGCGGGGCTGAGCTTCGATGCCGTCGGACTCCTGCTCGCCCTCGGCGCCGCCTGCTGTCAGGTGGGCTACTTCGTCCTGTCCGACCAGGGCAGCGACGCGGGCGCCGACGCCCCGGACCCGCTCGGCGTCATCGCGTACGGCCTGCTCGTCGGCACGGCCGTGCTGACCGTCGTCGCGCGGCCGTGGGGCATGGACTGGTCGGTGCTCGCGGGCGACGCGGACCTGGACGGCTCCGCGGTCCCGGCCTGGGCCCTGCTCGCCTGGATCGTGCTCGTCGCGACGGTCGTCGCCTACGTCACCGGCGTGCTGTCCGTGCGCAGGCTCTCGCCCCAGGTGGCGGGTGTCGTGGCCTGCCTCGAAGCCGTCATCGCGACCGCCCTTGCCTGGGTCGTCCTGGGCGAACACCTTTCGGCGCCGCAGGTCGTGGGCGGCGCGATCGTGCTGGTCGGCGCGTTCATCGCCCAGTCGTCGGCGCCGTCCGAGCCCGTCGTGCCGGGGGCCGTCCCAGCCCCCGAAACGGAGTTGTCGCACAGCGGAAGCCCGTCCTAGGGTTCCGGTCATGCATTCACGCGCACTCGTTCTTCCGCCTCCCGCCGCCTAGGCGCGGGACGCTCACGGATCATGCCCGAGCCGGTGGCCGGGCGGAACGGTGCTGCCCGCAGACGGAGTCAGACATCCCTCTCTGCTGCGGAGAAAACACGTGTCGAACTTGTTGCGCACATCTGACGTGCCCACGGCCGCGAATGCCCTTGGACCGAACGCCGTTGGACCGAACGCTGTTGGAACGAATGCCGCTGGAACGAATGGTGTGGGGCCGCAGGCCGGTGGTCTTGCGGTCGGGCGCGGTCTCTTCTATCTGATCTTCGCCGGGATCGCGTGGGGAACCGCGGGTGCCGCCGCCGCGCTGGTCTTCCGGGCCAGCGACATGGGGCCGGTCAGCCTCTCCTTCTGGCGGTGCGCGGGCGGCTTCGTGCTGCTGCTCGCCGCACGTCTGGCCACGCGCCTGTCGCGGCCGCGCCGGTCGACCACGCGCGTGGCGGTCGCCGAACCGCTCGGGCGCAGGGCGCGCCGCATCGTCGCGACAGGCGTGGCCCTCGCGGTGTTCCAGACCGCCTACTTCGCCGCCGTCGAGGTGACCGGCCTCGCGGTCGGCACCGTCGTCACCATGGGGTCGGGCCCCGTCCTCATCGCACTCGGCGCACGGCTTGCCCTGGGCGAGCGGCTCGGGCGCGGCGGCGTGATCGCCGTCCTGGGGGCCCTCACCGGCCTCGTCGTTCTCGTCCTCGGTGGCGACGGCGGCGGAGGCGCGACCCTGCGACCGGCCGGTGTGGTCTGGGGGCTCGTCTCCGCGGCCGCGTACGCCGTCATGACGCTGCTCACGCGCTGGTGGGGGAGGGGCGGCACGGCCGACTCGTCCGACACCACCGTCTGGGCGTTCGCCGTCGTCTCGCTCTGCCTGCTGCCGCTGGCCGCGGCCGAGGGCCTGGTGCCGCACACCGCCGAACCCGCGCGCGTGGGTGCGTATTTGCTGTACATCGCGGCCGTGCCGACGGCGGTCGCGTATGCCCTGTACTTCGCAGGGGCTGCCGTCGTGCGGTCCGCCACCGTCTCCGTGATCATGCTCCTGGAGCCGGTGGGTGCCGCGGTCATCGCGGTCGCGCTGCTCGGTGAGGACCTGACGGCGGCGACGGTGGCGGGCACGGCCCTGATGCTGGCCGCGGTGACGGGCCTCGCGGTCGCGGAGACGCGGGGCGCGGTGGCGGAGCGGCGGGCGGCGGCGCCGGTGGCACAGGTGTAGGCAATGGCACAGGTGTAGGCGATAGCGCTGGCGCAGGTGTTGAGGCAGCGGGTGGCGGCGGGCTTCGCTGTGGCTTTCGCGAGGCCCGCCGCTCGTCCTGCCGCTGGCTGTGCGCCGTCCCGGGCCGGGTGGGTCACGCCTCGCGGCGGCGCACCTGGTGCGTGCGGGCGGCCGCGTCCCCCGGGCCCTGCCGTTCGGCGAGGCCCGCGGCGATGCGGTCCTGCACCTCGTCCGGCTTGTGGCTCGCGTACTTGAACTTCGCCTGTACGTCGCTCACATCGAGGCACAGCGCCCGGATGCCGGAGAGCATGCGGCCGTACGGAGCCTCGCCCACCGCCGCCCGCGCGGAGCCGCCCTCGGGCTGGAAGTGGCCGACCTGGCGGTTCAGGACGTCGGCCTTCTCCTCCGGGTCGTCGACGACGCGGGCGGTGCAGCGCAACTGGACGGCGGCGTAGAAACTGGTCGGCACGCCGTGCTCGGCCGGGACGTCAGGCGGGGCCTGCCAAGGGCCCGGCACGTACACGTAGTCGTCGACCACGCTCAGGAGCACCTCGGAGTCGGCCTCCAGGGCGGGCCACAGGGGGTTCGGGCGTGCCAGGTGCGTGAGCACCCGGCCGTGCGGGCCGTGTTCGGCCTCGTACACGAAATGGAGGGGCTGGACGTGGGGCGGCTCGCCCGGGAGGCCGTTCACGGCGAGCTGCCCGAAGTCGTGGGCGGCGAGCCACTGCTGCCACTCGGCGTCGGAGCGAGCGGCATCCCAGGGGTGGATCAGCATCACAGCTCGACCAGGTAGTCGGGCACCTTGATGTCGGGTGACAGGTCCTCCGAGGGGATGAGGGCGTCGTGGCCCTTGCGGAGCGGGACGACGCCCGCCCAGTGGGGGAGGTCCATGTCCTCCAGTTCGTCGTTCGGGCCGCCGGTGCGCGCCTTCGCCGACACCTCGTTGAGGTCGAGGCTGATCACGGCGGTCGCCGCGAGCTCCTTGGTGTTGGCGGGGCGGGAGTCGGCGGACCGGCCGGGCACCACGTGGTCGACCAGCGCGTCCAGCGCCATCCGCTTCTCTTCGGGGTCCGTGACCTGGTGGGCGGTGCCGTGGATCACCACGGAGCGGTAGTTGATGGAGTGGTGGAAGGCGGACCGGGCCAGGACCAGGCCGTCGACGTGGGTGACGGTCAGGCACACCTGCAGCCCCGGGTCCTGCTCCTCGGAGCCTGCGCGCACCATGCGCAGCGGCCGGGAACCCGTCGAGCCGTGCACGTACAGGCGGTCGCCGACCCGTCCGTAGAGCGTCGGGAGCACGACGGGGGCGCCGTCGCGCACGAACCCGAGATGGCACACGTAGGCCTCGTCGAGTATCGCGTGCACCGTCTCCCGGTCGTACGCGGCGCGATCCGCGGAGCGGGTGGGGATCGTGCGGTCGGTCGGTGCGTAGGCGGCGCTGTCCGGCGAAGTGGTGTCGGTGGTGCCCGGCGTCGTCTGCATGGCTCTCCCTGAACTGATCTGCCCCCAGGTGATGCTCCGGGCGGTGGTGCCCGGATCATCGACTTGCGAGCTCTATTGCACTAGTGCATACTCTTGTTTGTGCTAGGAGAGTATCCGATCAGTGGGCGGCGTGCAGCCGAGATTGCGGCCAGTGTGGAGCGGGCCGTGGGTGACGGCGGCCTCGAACCGGGGCAACTGCTGCCCCCCATGCGGGAGTTGGCGACGCGCCTCGGGGTGAATCCCAATACGGTGGCGGCCGCCTACCGCACGCTGCGCGAACGCGGCGTCATCGAGACGGCGGGGCGGCGCGGGAGCCGGGTGCGCTCCAAGCCCGCGACCACGACGCGCGAACTCATCAGGGTGGACGCCCCGCCCGGCGTACGCGACGTCTCCATGGGCAATCCGGACCCGAAGCTGTTGCCCGCCCTCTCCGGAGCCTTCGTCTCGGCCGCGGCGCAGAGTGACACGGAACCCGTCCTCTACGGAGAGGGTGCGGTGGACCCGGAGCTTGAGCGGTACGCACGCGCGGCCTTCGAGGCCGACGGCGTCCCCCACGGCCCGCTCGCCGTCACCTCCGGATCGCTCGACGCCATCGAGCGGGTGCTCTCCGTCCACCTCAAGCCCGGCGACGGGGTCGCTCTGGAGGACCCGGGCTGGGGAAGCCTGCTCGATCTCGTCTCCGCCCTCGGGCTGCGCGCGGTTCCGGTGGGCGTGGACGACGAGGGCCCGCTGCCCGCCGACGTGGAGCGGGCGTTGGCATCCGGGGCGCGGGCGGCCGTGGTGACGGACCGGGCGCAGAACCCCACGGGCGCCGCTGTCACCGCTCCACGCGCGCGTGCCCTGCGGAAGGTGTTCGCCGCGCACGAGGACGTGCTGCTCATCGAGGACGACCACGGCCACGGCATCGTCGACCTGCCGCTGCATCCGCTGGCGGGGTCGACCAGGAACTGGGCCCTCACCCGCTCGACCGCCAAGGCGTACGGCCCCGACCTGCGGCTCGCCGTGGTCACCAGTGACTCGGTCACCGTCGACCGGCTGCGCGGGCGCCAGCGGCTCGGGCCGGGCTGGGTGAGCCGCCTGCTGCAGCGCGCCGTCGCGCGGCTCTGGGCCGAGGGCGCGGTCGACGCGCGCGTGGTGGCGGCGTCCTACGGGCGGCGGCGCGAGGCGCTGATCGCGGCGCTCGCCGAGCGGGGCGTTGCCGCGTACGGGCGCAGCGGCATGAACGCGTGGGTGCCGGTCCCGGACGAGACGGGGGCGGTCGCGCGGCTGCTGCACGCGGGATGGGCCGTGGCTCCGGGGGCGAGGTTCCGGCTGAACGCGCCGCCCGCGGTGCGGATCACCGTGGCGGCGCTGGAGGACGAGGACATCGTGGCGGTGGCGGACGCCGTCGCCTCCGCCACTGGGCCCGCTCCCGCGCGGCGTTACGATTGACGGGGTGGACGCGCGGTCGCGCTCGTGGTCGCCGTAGTCGTCGTTCTCGCCGCGCGGGGGCGGGACTGCGTGAGCGCCGCGCCCGCCAGGACGATCACCGCGCCGACCGGTGTCGACCAGCTCAGGGACTCGCCGAGCACCGCGACGCCCGCGGCGGTCGCGATGACAGGGATGAAGTACGTGACCATCTGGGCGGTGGTCGGGCCCACCTCGGCGACCAGCGCGTACTGCAACAGGAAGGCGACTCCGGTGCCGAGGGCGCCCAGTGCCACGATCGCCAGCAGCGGCACGACGGGGAAGTGCGTCGGGAGCGAGGTGAACAGCGGTGTCACCAGGGCCAGTTCGGCGGTCGCGACCAGCAGCTGGGCACCTGAGAGGGAGAGGTTGGAGTGCCCGGAACCGGCCAGCGTGCGGCGCACGTAGATCCAGCCGATCGGGTAGCTGAGCGAGGCGAGCAGGGCCATCGCCGTGCCGCCGAGATCGAGGCCGCTGAAGCCCTGCCAGGCGCCGAGCACGGTGAGCACTCCGAAGAACCCGATGCCGAGGCCCGCGACACGGCGCCGCGTCGGACGGTCCTCGGAGAGCGCGACGAGGGAGAGGGCCATGCCCCACAGGGGTGACGTCGCGTTGCAGATCCCGGCGAGTGTCGACGGGATCGACAGTTCCGCGTACGCGAAGAGCGAGAACGGCAGGGCGTTGAGCAGGAAGGCCGCCACCGTCAGGTGCAGCCAGGTCCGTGTGCCGCGCGGCAGCCGCTCCCGCTTCACCGCGAGCACGGCGGCGATCACGGCCGTGCCGAACACCAGCCTTCCCAGGGTGACCTGGAACGGTGCGTACCCCTCGGTGCCCACCTTGATCAGGAGGAAGCTGAAGCCCCAGATCAGCGAGAGGACGCCGAAGCGGATGCGCCAGTCGAGGGCGGGGCGACCGGGGTGGGCTGCCATCGTGGCCGAAGGGGCGGGGATGGTGGGGGTGGTCGGTGTGGCTTGCGTGGTCGGTGCGGTGGCTGAACGCGACGGCGGGGGCGCGGTGGTCATGCGTCTCACGATGGACCCGGCCATCTCGTAGCACAAGCGAGATTTTGTTCTCTGTATCGCGTAGCATCGCTTACATGTTGAACCTGGAGCGCCTGCGTACGCTCGACGCCCTCGCCCGGCACGGATCGGTCAGCGGCGCGGCCGCGGGGCTGCACGTGACGACGTCGGCGGTCTCGCAGCAGATGACGAAGCTGGAGCGTGAGGTCGGCCAGCAGTTGCTCGCCAAGAACGGCAGGGGTGTGCGCCTGACCGACGCGGGGCGGCTGCTCGCCCAGCACGCGGCGCGGATCCTCTCGCAGGTGGAGCTAGCCCAGGCGGACCTGGAGGAGCAGCGGGGCAAGGCGGTGGGGGAGCTGCGGATCTCCGCGTTCCCCACGGCCATGCGCGGCCTGATGCCCGCCACCCTGTCCGCGCTCCGCGCCGACCACCCCGGACTGCGGGTGGGCTGCCAGGAAATGGAGCCGACGCCGGCCGTCGCGGCGGTGGTGCGCGGCGACATTGACATGGC
Organism: Streptomyces sp. NPDC004732; assembly: GCF_040609235.1. Taxonomy (NCBI): domain Bacteria; kingdom Bacillati; phylum Actinomycetota; class Actinomycetes; order Kitasatosporales; family Streptomycetaceae; genus Streptomyces; species Streptomyces sp. NPDC004732. The sequence continues at coordinate 152,970 of NZ_JBEXJR010000014.1, read as the reverse complement.
GGTCGTCCTCGACTGGTACAACAAGCCCCTGCCGATCCCGGAAGGCCTGGTCAAGGCCCCCCTCCTCGATGATCCCGCCGACGTGGCGATGCCCGCCGCGCATCCCCTCGCCGACCGGACCGAGGTGGACCTGGAGGAGTTCGCGGACGACGAGTGGATCACCTGGGCGGAGGGCGAGTTCTGCCACGAGTGGCTGATGTTCACCCTGCGCGGCAAGGGCATCGAGCCGCGCATCTCGCACCGCGCGGAGGAGCACCACACCCAGCTCGCCCTGGTCGCCGCCGGACTCGGCGTGTGCGTGGCCCCGCAACTGGGCCGCGACCCGATGCCGTCGGGCGTGCGCACGGTCCCGGTGCGGCACCGGGTGCGGCGGCACGTGTACGTGGTGTGGCGGGCGGACGCGGACCGCCGCCCGTCGATCAGGGCGGCGGCGGAGGCGCTGCGGGGGGCGGGGGCGGGCCTGCGGTAGCGAGCCGGGGGAGGCCGCGCCCTGGGGGCGGCGAGCCGCGCGCCCGGCGCCGAGCCGCGGCTCAGGTCTTGGGGCGGCGGTCTCCGTCCGCGTCGCAGGGCAGTTCGGCCGCGGAGTGGTTCGTGAGGAAGTCGCGGTCGGCCTGCCGCTCGGCCTCGGCCATCGCGGTCGGCTGCACTGAGATGATGCCGCCGAAGGGCCGGTCCACGTCCCGGATGATGCACAGCGTCGTCGTCAGCAGTGCTGTGATCACCGCGAGGGTGATCAGCTGGCCGCGGTTGTTCTTGCGTGGCAGGCAGGTCCCGAGCGCCATGACCGTGACGGTCAGGGTGGCCAGGAGGAACCAGAAGATGGCACCGGGAATGCTGGCCGTCGCCTGCGTGAGGCGTTCCTCGCGCTCGTCGGAGCGCTTGTTGTCGGCCGCGGTCAGCATCCCGAACACCGGCTTGCCCTGCAGTTCACTGAACGCGCGCCGGACGTCGGTCGACCACACGCTCGGCGCGGGCGAACCCTTTCCGTCGGCCATGGCCGGCCACTCCTGCTGCCGCACGGCGCGTGCGTAACAGACGGCATCGGCCTGGATCCGCGCCCGCTGCTCCGCGGGCGCGTACTCCGCGGTCTCGACGAGCTGGTCCAGGGCGCGGCTCTCGCCGCGGGAGGCGACCTCCGCCTTCCCGTACGAGCCGGAGGCGGTGACCAGGACGAACGCGAGCAGCAGCACCGTGAGGGTCAGCAGCGGCCCGACCAGGTCCTTGACCGCCATGCCCTCGTCGTCGTCGGCGGTGATGAGCCGGGGCCGCAGATAGCGGTTCGCGGCGAGTCCCGCGAGCAGGGCCAGTACGGCGACGACGATGACGAGGACCACGGTGGGACACCTCCGGGGCGGGCGGACGACCCGGGGGCCCGGGGCGCGGCATCCATGCCCGCGGAGGCAGGGGACGAGAACTGCAGAAACGTTCGTCCGCCTTCGAACGAGGTAACCCCTTACGCCGGAGGGACCGGCAGGTCGGCCAGCTTCCGGAAGTCCCAGGACGCGACGGCGTCCGGGGTCAGGCGCATCCAGCCGTGGCGCCCGTCGTGCGGCATCGTGTCGAAGCCGAAGATCTTGCGGGCGAACAGTCGCTCCGGGGCAGCCAGTTCCGGGCAGGGGTCGCCCTTGCGCGGGGCCTCGCCCACGAACTCCACGGCGCCGGACAGCTCCACGCCGCGCAGCTCGCCGTACTCCTCACCGGCGTCGACCACCACGGCGACCCGCGGGTCCTTGCGGAGGTCGGCCCAGCGCTTGCTGCGGGTGGTCGAGTACAGCCAGAGCGACGTCCCGTCCCAGGCGAACCAGAGTGTGCTGACGTGCGGGGCACCGTCCGGGGACACGGTCGCCACCCGGCAGGTGCGCTCCGCGGTGAGGAACGCGTCGAGCTCGTCCGGCGTCATCATGATCCGGCGACCCCGGCGCTGTGTGACGGCCATGTGCCCTCCTGTTCACCGTGTCCGACCGGGCGGGTCGGACCGCGCGTTCCTGACTGTGCGTCAGGAAAGTATGGACGCAGCATGGACGCTCTTCCTTCGTGGCGCAATGGCCGTTAGCCTCTCGCCGGCCGGTGTCCCGGACGTCCGCGACAAGGGGAAGCCATGCCGTCGTACGAAAAGCTCAGGGAAATCCTCGACCCCGCCACCACGGCGCTGCTGACCGTCGAGTGCCAGCAGGGCGTCGTCGGCACCGAGAGCGCCCTGCCCGAACTCGCCGCACAGGCGCGGACGTCGGGGGCCCTCGCCAACGTCGCCCGGCTGGTGTCCGCGGCGCATCAGAGCGGTGTCCAGGTGCTGCACGCGGTTGCCGAGCGGCGGCCCGACGGGCGCGGGGCCAGCCACAACGCCCGCCTCTTCCGCGCCGCCGAGAGGCTCCCCGTGCAGCAGCTCTCGGGCACCGCGGCCGTGCGGATCGCCCCGCCGATCGAGGTGGCCGACGAGGACTTCGTCGTACGCCGCCTGCACGGCCTGTCACCCGTCGCGGGCACCGACGTGGACCCCCTGCTGCGCAACCTGGGCTGCCGCACCCTGCTGGTCACCGGCGTCTCGGCCAACGTCGCGATCCCGAACGCAGTGTTCGACGCCGTGAACCTCGGCTACACCGCCGTCGTCCCCGCCGACGCCATCGCGGGCGTCCCCGCCGACTACACCCCGGCCATGGTCCGCAACACCCTCGCGCTCGTCGCCACCATCACGACCACACAGGACGTGCTCGGGGTCTGGAAGCAGCCGGGCCGACCGGTCAAGCCAGCTTGATCGAGCCGCCCGCCACGGTGATCCGGGCCGGAGGCAGCGGCTTCGGCGCGGGCCCGCCCCGCACGCTGCCGTCGGCGATGTCGAACTTGCTGCCGTGGCAGGGGCAGTTGACCGTGCCGCCCTCGACGCTCGTCACCGGGCACCCCTTGTGGGTGCAGAGGCTGGAGAACGCCTTGAAGTCGCCCTTCGTGGGCTGGGTGACCACCACCTGGGCATCCTTGAAGATCTTGCCGCCGCCCACGGGGATGTCGGACGTACTGGCCAGGACCCCGCCGTCGCCGCCTTTGGAGGGTGCGTCGCCCGCGGATCCTGCGGGGCTCTTGTCGTCGCTCCCGCAGGCGGTGAGGGCGGCGGCCAGGCCCACGGCGCCGATCGTGGCCACGACCGTGCGGCGGCAGGGCGCGGGGGCAGGTGCGGGGGTGGTCTCTTCGTAAGTCGTCATGTCCGGAGTCGTCATGTCCGGTGGTACGGGGCCGCGGGCCCCTGTGTTCAAACAGTCAAGGATCTCTCCGGGAAAGGCCGGGGCCGGGACACCGGGGGCCGGACGCCGCGGGCCGGATGATCGAACTGCGCTGCGGCGGCAGTAATCTGGGCCCATGCTCAGCGAAGTCACCGCGGTCCGCTACGTCACGCCCCTGCGGGAAGGCGGATCACTGCCCGGGCTCGTCGAGACCGACGACCACGGCACGTACGAGACGTACGTCCTGAAGTTCACCGGCGCGGGACAGGGGCGCAAGACGCTCGTCGCCGAGGTGATCTGCGGTGAGCTGGCCCGCAGGCTCGGCCTGCGGATGCCGGGGCTCACGGGGATCCGGCTCGACCCGGTCCTCGGCCTCGGTGAGCCCGACGAACGGGTGCAGGCGCTGCTCAAGGCGAGCGGCGGACTCAACCTCGGCATGGAGTTCCTGTCGGGCGCCCTCGGCTTCGACCCGCTCGCCCACGAGGTGGACCCGGCCGAGGCGGGCAGGGTCGTCTGGTTCGACGCCCTGATCAACAACGTCGACCGCTCCTGGCGCAATCCGAACCTGCTCATGTGGCACGGCGACCTGTGGCTGATCGACCACGGGGCGAGCATGATCTGGCACCACAACTGGCGCACCGCCGAGACCGCGGCCGCCAAGCCGTACGACGCGTCGGACCACGTCCTCGCCCCGTACGGCCCCGACGTCGCGGCGGCCGCCGCCGAGCTCGCCCCCCTCGTCACCGAGGAGCTGCTCGCCGAGGTCGCGGCCGAGGTGCCCGAGGAGTGGCTGGCCGACGAGCCGGGCTTCGACGGCGTGGACGACGTGCGCCGCGCGTACGTGACGGCCCTCCTGCCGCGCGCCAAGACCATCCACGAGCGGATCACCCTGCCGGGTGCCGGACCGAAGGGCGCCACCAAATGAGCGAGCAGACCGCGCCCGCGCGGGACGTCTTCGAGTACGCGCTGGTGCGCGTCGTGCCGCGGGTGGAGCGCGGCGAGCAGTTCAACGCGGGCGTCGTGCTCTACTGCCGCGCCAAGTCGTACGTCGCCGCGCGCACGCACCTGGACGAGGGCAAGCTCCTCGCCCTGGACCCGGCGGCCGACGCGGCGGGCATCAGGGCCGCGCTCGGTGCCGTCGAGCGGATCTGCGAGGGCGGCGCGGGAGCGGGCCAGGCCGAGCGCGACGACGCGGGGCGGCGCTTCCGCTGGCTGATCGCGCCGCGCTCCACGGTGATCCAGCCGGGTCCTGTGCACACCGGTCTCACGGCGGATCCCGAGGCCGAGCTGAACCGGCTGCTCGGCCTGTTGGTGAAGTAAAGAGTCACACCTCTCCTGTGGGCCGTTGACACCCGGTGCCAGGGCTTCTAGCGTCTCGTCCAGCTGAAGGTACTAAGCGGTCGCTCACCATCGGGGCGTACCGTGGAGTCCCATCCCGCAGGGCCCCATCCGTAGAGCCGCATCCCAAGGGCGAGGAGAACCAGCATGTCCACCACAGAGCAGCGCGTCGCGGTCGTGACCGGCGCAGCGCGAGGCATCGGCGCGGCGACCGCCGTACGGCTCGCCGCCGAGGGCCGCGCCGTGGCCGTCATCGACCTCGACGAGGCCGCCTGCAAGGACACCGTCGCGCAGATCACCGCGGCCGGTGGCAAGGCGATCGCTGTCGGCTGCGACGTGTCCGACGAGGCCCAGGTCGAGGCCGCCGTCGCCCGCATCGCCGAGGAGCTCGGCGCGCCGACGATCCTCGTCAACAACGCCGGTGTGCTCCGCGACAACCTCCTCTTCAAGATGAGCGCGACCGACTGGGACACGGTCATGAACGTGCACCTGCGCGGCGCCTTCCTGATGTCGAAGGCCTGCCAGAAGCACATGGTGGACGCCAAGTTCGGCCGTATCGTCAACCTCTCCTCGTCCTCCGCGCTCGGCAACCGGGGCCAGGTCAACTACGCCGCCGCCAAGGCCGGTCTGCAGGGCTTCACCAAGACCCTCGCCAAGGAGCTCGGCAAGTTCGGCGTCACCGCCAACTCCGTCGCCCCGGGCTTCATCGTCACGGAGATGACGAAGGCCACCGCCGACCGTGTCGGCATGGGCTTCGAGGACTTCCAGGCCGCGGCCGCCACCCAGATCCCCGTGCAGCGCGTCGGCCGCCCCGAGGACATCGCCAACGCCATCGCCTTCTTCACGGGCGACGCGGCCGGATTCGTCTCCGGGCAGGTCATGTACGTGGCCGGCGGCCCGCTCAACTGACCTGAAAGGCAGAGGCAGAGATCATGGCTGTGCAGGACAGTGGAAAGGCCGCGCTCGTCACGGGCGCGAGCCGGGGCATCGGATACGGCATCGCCGAGGCGCTGGTGGCCCGCGGCGACCGGGTCTGCATCACCGGACGCAATGAGGACGCCCTCAAGGAGGCCGTCGAGAAGCTCGGCGCCGACCGGGTCATCGGAGTCGCGGGCAAGGCGCACGACGAGGCCCACCAGGCGGTCGCCGTCGAGCGCGCCATGGAGGCCTTCGGCCGCGTCGACTTCCTGATCAACAACGCCGGTACGAACCCGGTGTTCGGTCCGATGGCCGAGCTGGACCTCAACGTGGCCCGCAAGGTGTTCGAGACCAACGTCATCTCGGCGCTCGGTTTCGCCCAGCGGACCTGGCGGGCCTGGCAGAGCGAGAACGGCGGCGCGATCGTGAACATCGCCTCCGTCGCCGGTGTCTCCGCGTCGCCGTTCATCGGCGCGTACGGGATGAGCAAGGCCGCCATGGTCAACCTCACCCTGCAGCTGGCGCACGAGTTCGCCCCGAAGGTGCGCGTGAACTCCATCGCGCCCGCGGTCGTCAAGACCAAGTTCGCCCAGGCGCTGTACGAGGGCCGGGAGGCGGAGGCGGCGGCCGCCTATCCGCTCGGCCGGCTCGGGGTGCCGGAGGACATCGGGGGCGCGGCCGCGTTCCTCACGTCCGGCCAGTCCGACTGGATCACGGGTCAGACACTCGTGGTCGATGGCGGCATCTTCCTCAATGCGGGCGTCGGCTGACGAAGGCCCCACACCCGGCGGAGACACACTATCGGTGATGTTCTCCGCATCAAGTGCCCTGTCGGCGCCAGGACTTGGCGCGGCAGGGCACTGCGATATTGTCTCCCGACCCCATGGCATGGCCGATCGAGGAGCGTGCGCGTGTTCAGTGAAGTTCCCCCTGCTAAGCGGACCAGGGGTCTCCGTCCGGTCGCGGCGATCGCGTCCATATCCCTGCTCGCCGGTTGCGGGGTGCTGTCCTCCGAAGGGTCGGACGACGAGGAGCAGATCACCGTCGGCACGATGAGCGCGCCGAGCACCCTGGACCCGGCGAAGGCCTGGGACAGCTCCTGGGAGCTCTACAGAAACGTTTTTCAAACGCTGCTGAGCTTCCCCTCGGGGGCCACCGAGCCCGAGCCCGACGCCGCCGAGTCCTGCAAGTTCAGCGACGCCTCCAGCACGGTCTTCACCTGTGAACTGCGCGAGGGCCTGCAGTTCTCCGACGGCGACAAGCTCGACGCGGCGGCCGTGAAGTACTCCTTCGACCGCATGCGGACCATCGGGGTCAAGGGCGGGCCCACCGGTCTGCTCGGCTCGCTGGACAAGGTGGAGACGAAGGGGGACCGGACGGTTGTCTTCCGCCTGAAGAAGGCGGACGCGACCTTCCCGTTCGTGCTCGCCACCCCGGCCATGTCGATCGTCGACCCCAGGGAGTACCCGGCGGACAAGCTCCGCGAGGGCAACGAGGTCAACGGCTCGGGCCCGTACACCCTTGAGGGGTATGCGCCGAACGAGAAGGCCGAGCTGGTCAAGAACGACCACTACAAGGGCGCGGCCGACGTCAAGAACGACGCCGTCACCATCCGCTACTTCAAGAAGTCGTCCGCCATGGTCGACGCCCTCAAGAACAAGCAGATCGACGTGACCTTCCGAGGCCTGGCCTCCGAGGACATCGTCACCATGCAGGGCCGGGGCAGGCGCGAACAGGACATCGAGCTCGTCGAGGGCTCGGGCACCGAGATCCGCTACCTGGTGTTCAACACCAAGGACCCATGGGCGCGGAAACTGCCGGTCCGGCGCGCCTTCGCGCAGATCGTCGACCGCGGCGCCATCGCCCACAAGATCTACAAGGACACCGTCGAGCCGCTGTACTCGATGGTCCCCAGGGGGCTCACGGGCCACGCCACCGGGTTCTTCGACAAGTACGGGAACCCCAGCGTCACAAAGGCCAAGAAGATCCTCACCGACGCCGGGATCCACGAGCCGGTGCCGCTCACCCTCTGGTACACCACCGACCGCTACGGCTCGGCGACCGAGCCGGAGTTCGCCGAGCTCAAGCGGCAGCTGGAGGCCTCGGGCCTGTTCAAGATCACGCTCAAGAGCCGCCCCTGGACCGAGTTCCAGGAGGGGTACAGCAACGGTGAGTACCCCGTCTTCGGACGCGGCTGGTTCCCCGACTTCCCGGACGCGGACAACTTCATCGCGCCGTTCGTCGGCCCCAAGAACGTGCTCAACACGCCCTACCCGTCCAAGGAGATCACGGACCAGGTGCTGCCGCGTGAGCGCAGGGAGGCCGACCGGGGAGCGGTGATCGACCAGTTCGAGCGCGCCCAGGAGATCCTCGTCGACGACGTGCGGCTGCTGCCGCTGTGGCAGGGCAAGCAGTACATCATGTCCAGTGAGGAGATCGCGGGCGGCGAGCGGGCCCTCGACCCTTCGGCGATCATGATGATGTGGGAGCTGCAGCGCAAGACCAGCTGGTGAGCTGATGACAGGTGGGGATGAAGGTCGGTTGTCAGTGGGCGCCGGTAGGTTCTGTGGTGAGAAGTGACCGCACACCGGAGGTTGTTGACGTGACCGACATCGCCATGCTGCCCGCGTCCTGGCGCGGAGTCCTCGGCGAGGAACTCCAGAAGCCCTACTTCAAGGAGCTCACCGAGTTCGTCGAGGAGGAGCGGTCGAAGGGTCCCGTCTATCCGCCGCGCGACGAGGTCTTCGCGGCTCTCGACGCGACGCCGTACGACCAGGTGAAGGTCCTGGTCCTCGGCCAGGATCCGTACCACGGCGAGGGCCAGGGCCACGGCCTCTGCTTCTCCGTGCAGCCCGGTGTGAAGACGCCGCCCTCGCTGCGGAACATCTACAAGGAGATGAAGGAGGAGCTCGGCCACCCCGTGCCGGACAACGGCTATCTGATGCCGTGGGCCCAGCAGGGCGTCCTCCTGCTGAACGCGGTCCTCACGGTCCGCTCCGGCGAGGCCAACTCCCACAAGGGCAAGGGCTGGGAGAAGTTCACGGACGCCGTGATCCGTTCGGTGGCCGACCGCCCCGACCCCGCGGTCTTCGTGCTGTGGGGCAACTACGCCAAGAAGAAGCTCCCCCTCATCGACGAGGAGCGGCACATCGTCGTGCAGGGCGCCCACCCCTCGCCGCTCTCCGCCAAGAAGTTCTTCGGCTCGCACCCGTTCACGCAGATCAACGAAGCGGTCGCGGCGCAGGGGCACGAGCCGATCGACTGGCGGATCCCCGACATCGGCTGAGAGCCTGTCTTTGAACCCCCGTCGTTCGCGCGGAGCGCGGGCGCAGCGGCGGTCGGTGCGTGCGATCGGTGTGCGGCGGCCCGGTCATGTGGCGGAGCCACCTGTCCGGGGCCGCCGTGCGCCGAGCGTGCGTGCCGGGCGTCGGGGCGCAGGCGGGGGTTCAAAGACAGGCTCTGACGTCAGCCCGCCAGGGCGTGGGCGAGTGAGTACGGGGTGGCGGGCTGACCGGCCCGTGCCGTGTACGAACCGGTACCGGTGAGCCCCGTCAGCTCGCCGGTCGCCGAACCGGGCAGCACGGTGAAGGAGCACTCGATGGTGCCGTCGGCCCCGAAGGAACCGCGCTGCTCGATGACGAACGAGCCCTTCCGGCCGTCGACCGTGCCGTCGATGAACTCGTAGCCGACGAAGAAGCCGACCGTCTCGCTCTCGTACGAGATGGTGTACTCGCAGGAGGTGCCCGCGGCCTCGATGACGCCGGTGTAGTCGTTGGTGACGGCGGCGTGGGCGATGCGGGTGCCGCCGTGCGCGCCCGCGACGGGCTTCTCGTCCCAGCGGGCGAAGGTGAAGGTGCCGGTGGTCTGTCGGGTCCGACTTGTCTGGGTGGACTGGTTGGCCTGGCTGGTCTGGTTGGGCATGGGGTCCTCTCGGCGGTGGGCCCCGGTCGGGCCGCTCCGTCGAAGATGCTGACAGGGGTACCTGACACCTTCTGTCAGGTACTGCGGCAGACTTGGCCGGGTGCGCGCCGACCGGCTCCTGGCCCTTCTCCTGCTGCTCCAGAACCGCGGAGGCATGTCCGCGCCGGAGCTCGCCGCTGAGCTCGAGGTATCGGTCAGGACCGTCTACCGGGACGCGGAGGCGCTCGCCGCTTCCGGAGTGCCCGTCTATGCCGAGCGCGGCCCGGCGGGCGGCTTCCGGCTCCTCGACGGCTACCGCACCCGACTGACCGGCCTCACCGAGGGCGAGGCCGACTCCCTCGCCCTCGCCGGTATGCCGGGAGCCGCCGCCGACCTGGGCCTCGGCGCGGAACTGGCCACCGCACAGCTCAAGTTGGCCGCCGCGCTGCCCGCCGGGCTCGGCGAGCGGTCCCGGCGCATCCAGGAGCGCTTCCACCTCGACGCGGCCGCCTGGTTCCGCACCGCGGATCCCGCCCCGCTGCTCGACGTGGTCGCCGACGCCGTCTGGCGGCAGCGGGTCCTGCGGGCGCACTACCGGCGCTGGGGCGGCGACGTCCGGCGTGAGCTGCACCCGCTGGGCCTGGTCCTCAAGGCGGGCAACTGGTACCTGGTGGCATCCGCTGACGGCGCCGACGGCGCCGACGGCGGCGCACGTACGTACCGGGTGTCGCGGTTCCTGTCGGCGACCGTGGCGGAGGAGCCCAGCGGCCGCCCGGACGGCTTCGGTCTCGCGGCGTACTGGGCGGAGGCCTCGCGCGGCCTGGAGGCGCGGGTGCTGCGGGGCACGGCCCGGCTCCGGGTGTCCCCGGCGGGGCTGCGGCTGCTGCCCGCGATGTTCGGGGCGGCGGGGGCGCGGGCCGTGGACGGGGCGGGGGGGCCGGACACGGACGGCTGGGTGGAGGTGGATCTCGACGTGGAGGAGCTGCCGGTGGCGGTGAGCGACATCCTCCGGCTCGGCCTGGAGGCGGAGGTGCTCGGGCCGTCCGATCTCCGTGCCGAGGTCGTCAGGAGCGTCACCGGGCTGGCCCAGCGGTACGCGTGAGCGCCCCGCCTGCGAACGTGCCTGACCGTGATTGTCAGTGGTGGCCGCTAGCGTCGTGAGGGATGGGGGCGACGGCCGCACGACCACGGAGGATCCGGTGACGGAGCAGCAGGAGCAGACGGCGGATGACGCGATGATGACGCGGATCGGGCAGGCGGTCATGCTGCACCACGGCGGCGACCGCGAGGAGGCGCAGGGCCGCTTCCTCGGTCTCTGGGGGGAGATCGGCGAGGAGGGCGACCCGCTGCACCGCTGCACGCTCGCGCACTACATGGCGGACACGCAGGCCGACCCCTCCGACGAACTGGCGTGGGACCTGCGGGCGTTGTCGGCGGCTGACGAGCTCACCGACGAGCGCCTGAGCGAACACCACAATTCACTCGCGGTGCGCGGCTTCTACCCCTCCCTGCACCTGAACCTCGCCGCGGACTACGTGAAGCTGGGCCGCCCGGAAGCCGCCCGCAGCCACCTGCGCCGGGCCCGCGGCGCGGTGGGCGCGCTGGAGGACGACGGCTACGGCAGGGGCATCAAGGACGCCATCGCCCGGCTGGAGGGGCAGGTGGGGGAGGGGAGCGAGGTGGAGTGAGGAGGAGTCGGGGGAGCCGGGGGGCAGAGGGGGACGGTGCGCGCCCGTGTCGTCGTGGGGTCAGCGGCCGTACGTGTTCCGGCAGATGACCGCTTCGGGGCTGTTCGGCCGCCACCTGCCGTAGGCCTCGCCGAGCGCGCACACGTTCGTGGTGGCCCCGGTGGGGACCTTGGCGGGGGCGGGGCGGGTGGCTCCCGCGTCGGGGCGCGCGGCGGCGGGCCTGCGTACCGGGGCGGCCGCGGCGGCGGGGGCCGGGCGGGAGGTGCGGGACGGCGACAGGGCTGAGGACCCGGCGGCAGGTCCGGCCGCCGCCTCTGCACCCGTGCCTGCATCCGCGCCCGCACCTGAACCTGCATCCGCCTCCGCATCGGCCTTCCTGGTGGCCGGGTGGCGCGGCGGGCCCATGCGCTCCAGGGCCTCCCGGGCCGGGGCCTGCACGCTCTGCGTGCGGCGCTTCCCCTCGGTGCGGGGCGCGGGCGGCTGCGCGGTGGCCGCGACCGTACCGGGATCCGGGGGCCGCTCGACGCTCATGCAGCCTGCGACGGCGGCCGAGGTGGCGGCCGAGACCGCCATCGTGACGAGGAGCGCGGCGGCGGCGGTGGACGTCGATCGATGCATCTGGGCAACTCTGCTGGGTCCCGGACGAGTTGGCGTCGGAACATCGCCAGGTTGCCCCGCACGGGTGACGGGCCCTCAGCCGTCCAGCATCCCCCGCAGCAGTTCCCCCACGCTGCTCCGCAGCTCCTCCTGCGTCGGCGCCGTGGCGTGGTACGAACCCGCCACGCACGAGAACATCAAACCGTCGCACCAGGCCACCAGGGACAGCGTGTGGCGCTCCGGCGCGGTGGAGCCCGCGGCGCGGAGCAGGATTTCCAAGGGCTCTCTGAACTGGGCGCCCGCCGCGTCGTAATAGGCGCGCAGTTCCGGCCTGCGGGTCGCCTCCATGGCCAACTCGTAACGGGATACGAGGAGTTGGCGGTGGTCGCCGGTCAGGTACCGGTGCAGGGCCATGGCGAGACCCGCGGCCAGCTGCTCGCGTCCCGCGGCCGGATGCGGCATCTCGGCGGGGTTCAGCACCTCCGCCTCGCGCTCGGCCTGCCGTCGTACCGCCGCTTCCAGGAGGGCGAGCCGTGTGCGTGCGTGGTTGGACGTGGAGCCCTGGGGCAGGCCCGCCGCCTCGTCGACGGCGCGGTGGGTGAGGCCGCGCATGCCGCGCTCCGCGAGCAGGGTGAGAGCGGTGTCGGCGATGAGCTCGGTGCGGGGAGGCCCCGCGCTGCGTACGGACATGACCAAGACCCTACCTGGCGGACTACAGATGTAGTACGGTCGTGCCGTCGCTCACTACATCTGTAGTGAAGGGGTGGGTGGCGCATGCGGCGGACGCGTGCGGCACGGCTGAGGAGGAGCCATGAACCAGGCCAGGAATCAGGCCGGAAACCAGGCCGGAAAGCAGGCCGGAAAGCAGGCCAGGAAGGAGCAGCCCCACGCCGTCGTCATCGGCGGCGGCATCGGTGGGCTCACCGCGGCCATCGGCCTGCACGAGTCCGGATGGAGCGTCACGGTCCTGGAGCGTGCCGCCTCCCTGGAGCCGGTCGGCTCGGGCATCGGCCTCGCCCCCAACTCCCAGCGCGCCCTGGACGTCCTCGGCCTCGGCGACCGGGTCCGTGCGCTCGCCGCCTGGGAGGGCGACGGCGGGATGCGCGCGCAGAACGGCCGCTGGCTGGTGCGCACGAGTGCCGCCGCGGCCGAGGGAACGTACGGCGGATCGCTCGTCATGCTGCACCGCGCGACCCTCGTCGACCTGCTCGTCTCCGCGCTGCCCGAGAAGTCGCTGCGCACCGGCGTACGGGCCCGCCTCGCGGATCCCGGCACCGCCGACCGCCGCGCCGTCGTCACCACCGACGACGGCGACATCGAGGCGGACCTCGTCGTCGGCGCCGACGGCATCAACTCCGCCGTGCGCACGGCCCTCTTCCCGGCCCACCCCCAACCCGTGTACGCGGGGTTCACCGCCTGGCGGTTCGTCATCCCCGCGCCCGACGAGGCCTTCACGCCGCACGAGACCTGGGGCCGCGGCGGCGTCTGGGGCACGCAGCCGCTGAAGGACGGCAGGGTGTACGCGTACGCCACCGCCCGGCTGCCCGAGGGCGGCAGGGCGCCCGACAGCGAGAAGGCCGAGCTGGAGCGCCGCTTCGCCGACTGGCACGACCCGATCCCCGGCCTGATCGCCGCCGTCAGGCCCGAGGACGTCCTGCGCAACGACGTCCGTCATCTGACGACGCCGCTTCCCGCGTACCACCGCGGCCGCGTCGCCCTCCTCGGTGACGCCGCGCACGCCATGGCGCCGAGCCTCGGCCAGGGCGGCAACCAGGCCATCGAGGACGCCGTCGTGCTCGCCCACCACGTGGCGCCGGGCGCCGACCTCGCCACCGGCCTCGCCGCCTACAGCGCGGCCCGCGTCCCCCGCACCACGGAGATCGTCCGGCGCGCCGCACGAGCCGCCCGCGTCACACATCTCACCGGCGCCCCGCTCATCGCCGTACGCAACGCCCTCATCTCCACGGCGACGCGGCTCGGCCCGGACTTCATCATGCGGAGCTTCTCCTCCATCGCCGACTGGCGTCCCCCGCAGGCCCCGTATGCTGCGGGAACGACGGATCGCGAGCCAGTACAGCGGTAGCGGCAGCAGTAGGCCAGCGGTAGGGGCCGGTAGGGAGACAGTGGTGAAGATCGGCTGCATCGGACTCGGTGACATCGCGCAGAAGGCGTACCTGCCCGTCCTCACCACCCTGCCCGGGGTCGAACTGCACCTGCAGACGCGCACGCCCGCGACCCTCGCCCGGGTCGCGGGCGTCCACCACATCCTGGACTCCCGCTGCCACACCGACCTGGACGCGCTGCTCGCCCAGGGCCTCGACGCCGCCTTCGTGCACGCGCCGACCGCCGTGCACCCGGAGATCGTCACCCGCCTCGTCGAAGCGGGCGTGCCGACCTACGTCGACAAGCCCATCGCGTACGAACTCGCCGACTCCGAGCGTCTCGTGCGCCTCGCCGAGGAGCGCGGCGTCAGCCTCGCGGTCGGCTTCAACCGCCGCTTCGCGCCCGGCTACGCCCAGTGCGTCGACCACCCGCGCGAGCTGATCCTCATGCAGAAGAACCGCGTGGGGCTGCCCGAGGACCCGCGCACGCTCGTGCTCGACGACTTCATCCACGTGCTGGACACGCTGCGGTTCCTGGCGCCGGGACCGATCGACGACGTCACCGTGCGCTCCCGCGTCGAGGACGGCCTCATGCAGCACGTGGTCGTGCAGCTGTCCGGCGACGGGTTCACCGCCATCGGCATGATGAACCGGCTCAGCGGCTCCACCGAGGAGATCCTCGAAGTCTCCGGCCAGGACACCAAGCGGCAGGTGCTCAACCTCGCCGAGATCGTGGACCACAAGGGCCAGCCCACGGTGCGGCGGCGCGGTGACTGGGTCCCGGTGGCCCGTCAGCGCGGCATCGAGCAGGTGGTGCTCGCCTTCCTCGACGCGGTGCGCGCGGGCAAGGTGCTCAGCGCCCGGGACGCACTGGCGACTCATGAGCTGTGCGAGCGCGTGGTGCGTGCTGCTCAGGAGCAGTCCGCCTGAGGGCGGTCCGCCGGTAGGACCGCAGGCCCTCGGTCAGGCCCAGCGCCACGAGTACGAGGACCGCGGCGTACACGGGCCAGTCGCCCCACTTCACGTACGCCGTCTCGCCGGTGGCCAGTGGCACGTCGTACACCGCCGCGGCGCTCGCCGAGGTGCCGAGCGTGTTGCCGATGCGCGCACCGTCGGGACCGTGCACCGCGGAGACGCCGGTGAGCGTGGCGTGCACCATGGGGCGGCCCGTCTCCGCGGCCCGCACCGCCGCGAGCGACGCGTGCTGCCGGGGCGCCCAGCTGTGCTGGAACGACGACGTGGCGGACTGGGCCAGCAGTAGTTGGGCGCCGTCCTGAGTGAGCCGACGGCTCATGTCGGGGAACGCGGACTCGAAGCAGACGAGGGGGCCGATGCGGAGGTCGTGTCCGGTGCCGCGCCCGTTCTCACCTCTGGTGTTGCCTGCGGTGTTCATCACCACCTGGTGGTCGCCGCGCCTGCGGTCCTCGCCCGCCGCCTTGCCGACGGACGTCGCCCAGCCGAGCAGGGAGCGCGCCGGAATGTACTCGCCGAAGGGCACGAGCCGCATCTTGTCGTAGCGGTCGCCGGTCGGCCCTGCCGGGCCCACCAGGACGGAACTCTTGAATATGCCGGGCCGGTCGGAGCGGCGCGCGTCGACGTTCACCAGGATGTCCGCGCCCACCTCGCGGGAGAGCGCGGCGATCCGGCGTGCGACGTCCGGCCGGTCGGCCAGGTCGAAGCCGACGCTGCTCTCGCCCCAGACGACGAGGTCGACGTCCCGGCCCGCCAGGGTCCGGGTCAGCGCCTCCTCCCGGGCCAGGCGCTTGTCGGCGCTCGCTGTGCCGTCTTCGATGACGCCCGGCTGGACGACGGCGACGCGGGCGTGCCCGGCGGGTTCGGGGCGGGGGGCCCACGCCCAGGCGGCGGCTCCGGCGGTGGCCACGGCGAGGATGCCTGCGAGGGCGGGGAGGGCTGGGAGGGCGTGGGGCGATGGGGGTGTGGAGACGGCGTCCGTAGGTGGAGTCGTACGTGGAGTCGTCGCCCGTGCGGCCGCCGCGAGGGCGAGCAGCGCGACCGCCGTGTTCACGACCACGACGAACGCGCTGACCAGCCACACCCCGCCCACCGAGACGAGTCGCAGCGCGGGCGTCACCTGCCACTGGCTGGAGCCGAGCAGGCCCCACGGCCCGCCCAAGCCTTCCCAGGACCTGACCAGTTCGACCATCAGCCACCCGGAGGGCAGCACCACGAGCGCGGCCGTGGCCCGCCCGGCCTGCGGCACACCGCCGAGGAACCGCCGTACGAGCCAGCCCCAGGGCGCCCACAGCAGACCGAGCAGCGCGGCGATGACGAGCGTGAACACATGCAGGCTCGGGAGCAGCCAGTGGTGCACGGCCACCATGAAGCCGAGGCCGCCCAGCCAGCCGTCGAGCGCGGCCCGCCGGGCGGTCGGGGCGGACCTTGCGAGGAGCATCCACGGCACCAGCGCGACGTACGCGAACCACCACAGCGACGGGGCGGGGAAGGCGAGGGCGGGCAGTGCGCCCGCGGTGACGGCGATGCCGCCGCGCCACCAGCGCGACGCGAGGAGGCGCGCGGCGCGCTGCCTGCTCCAGGGCCCGTTCCGTTGCCCGTCCTGTCGCCCGTGCCGCTCCCACCGGTCGTCGCCGGAAAGATCCATGCAGCGCCTCCCTCTGTCCCCGACGCCCGGTCGTATTTCCAGTGTGCGCGACGCGGACGATCTAGGACAGTGGGCCGGGCATCAGAACTCCGCACCACCCGTGTCGGAAGGGAGACCGGCCATCTGGCGCCACTTCTCCGTGACGACCACCTGGCGCAACCGCCAGCCATTGTGCGTACGCACGAGAGTGAAGGCGTAGCGGCCGCCGCAGATGAAGTCCGGTGCGGTCGAGGGCTCGCGCTCGCCGGCCGCTGCCTCACCCGCGGGTTTCGCGAACCGCATCGGGTTCACATAGTCGGCCTGGACGCGGGCGACGTCGTCGACGTCCTGGTCCAGCGTCCCGAACTCCAGCCTGCGGTTGGTGATCAGGTGCTGGCGCATGGGGAACATCTGCATCGTCTCCGCCAGCCACGCGGTGATCTCATCGGCTCCTCCCTCGATGCCGCCCGCGGAGCGGTAGTCGGCGCGCCCGCTCGGGGCGAAGAGCTGTCGATAGGCGGTCCAGTCGCCGTCGTCGACGGCCACCGCGTACTCGGTGATGAGGGCATCGACGGCCAACCGGTCGATCACGGCGGCGAGTTCCACGCGCTGCGTCATCGGCTCAGTGTTGGGCACGGGGAGTGTTGAGCCAAGGGGCATGCAGGGACGAAGCGCCTATGCGGCCCGCACCATCTCCTCGCGGACTGCGGCGGCCCACTCCGTCACCAACTGCTCGTACTCTCTGCGCTGTTCGGCGGAGAGGCGGCCGCCCGCGCGCAGCCACAGGCCGCGGATCCGCTCGTTCAGTTCGACGGAAGACCGCGCGGAACCATGGGGAGGTGGGGTTAAGGGCATGGCGTCAACCCTAGGGGATGGCTACGACAATCGGAACTGTCAGCTACCGCACACTTCCGCCACGTGATCGAAGCGCAGGTCGTGGCTGCGGGGTGGACGGCTGCGGGGTGGACGGCTGTGGGGCCCTAGGCCGCCGGGTCGCTGGGCCATGCACGGTCGTCCACGGTCAGGAACGGCTCGACCACCACGGTCGCCGGGGTCGCGCCGGTGAACGCCATGACGTCCCGATGCAGATGCGACTGGTCGCAGTAGCCGCTGTCCGCCGCGACGTCGGCCGCGCCGGAGCCCGCGACCAGGCGGTGCACGGCATGGTCGAAGCGGGCCAGCCTCGCGGCGCGCTTGGGCGGAATGCCGATGGCGGACTGGAATCGTGACCACAGGCGCTTGCGGCTCCATCCGAGGTCGTCCGCCAGCCCGTCGACCCGGACGAGCCCCTTGCTTTCGACGATGCGGTGCCAGGCCCAGATCACCGCCGGGTCCACCGCTTTCCGCGCCTCGCGTCGACTGGCGAGGAGCAGCCCCTCCGTGTACGCGAATCGGTCCGCCCACGAGGAGATCCCGCCCAGTTGCTCGCGAATCCGCGACGCCTCACGACCCCACAGGTCATCGAGCGACACCATGGCCCCGGCCAGCTCGGCCGGGCCGACGCCCAGGACCGTGCCCGCGACGACGGGGGACAGGCGCACCTGTACGCACTCGACGTGTTCACCCCACGCCCGGACCCCGCCTCCGGAGCCGAATCCGGGCCCGGCGACGAGACTTCCCCGATGGCGGCCGCCCGCGCCGTCGTGCACGGTGGACGGGCTCGGTCCGAATTCCAGGATCAGCATCACCGCGGGGTGCGGGACCAGGCGGAGGCCTTCCGTGAGGGTGCCGGGGACCCGGAACCCGGCCATGTCGACACCGGTGACGCGGCGCGACCTTTGCGGGCGTGCCACGTCCCACGCGGTGGAACTCTCAGGCGCACTGGTGGTGGACCCCATCTCTTCAGGCTACGTCTGCCAGGGGGGGAACATTTGTCCAAGCCGTCGGCGCGGGCCGCCGCTGACAGTGGGCTCATGACTTCTCCCACCGAGGACTCGGTCCTCCGCCTGGAACACGGTGACCTCTACGTCGGCCAGGACGGCCCCCGCGACGCCCCCGCACTCCTGCTCATCCATGGCTCGGCGGCTTCGAGCCGCTCGTGGGACGCGCTGGTACCGCTGTTGTCCGTGTCCCATCGCGTCATCCGGGTCGACCTGCCGGGGCACGGCCGTTCGGCCGAACCGGTCGGCGGCGACTACGGGGTTCCCGAGCAGGGGCACAGGCTCGGCGCGGCGCTGGACCGGCTCGGCGTCGAGCGCGCGACGGTCGTCGGCCATTCCAGCGGCGGATATACCGCCACCGCTCTCGCCGAGCAGCGCCCCGACCTGGTGACCGCCCTCGTACTCATCAGCACCGGCCCCGGCATGGACGCCTTCATCGCACCGCCGTCCACCGCGACCGCCCCCACCCAGTGGCCGCCGACCGACGAGCAGCTCCGGATGTTCGCGAGCACGGGATTCCGCGAGGGCTACGAGGTGCCGCAGGAATTCGTCGACGAACTCCGGGGCATGAGCCAGGCCGCGGTCACCGCGGCGATGCAGGCGTCCACCGCCTACCTGAGCCGCCAGGCGCTCCCGTCCCGGCTTGCGCCCCTCGGCAAGCCGTTGCAGGTGATCTTCGGCGAACAGGACCGCAGATGGCGCCCGGCTTCCGCGGCCGACTACCGAGCCGTTCCGGGGGCGAGGGTCGACCTGCTGCCCGACACGGGCCACACTCCCATCGTGGAGGAACCGCTACGGACTGCCGCACTGATCCTGGCCGCCACCTGGACCCACGCCGCCGGCCGAAACCGTTCCTGACGTCAGGTGCTGACCCGCTCCTGCAGACGGACGGTCACGGTGTCCCCTTCCTCCTTGCCGATCGCCTTGCGCACTTCCGCCTTCACCGGCAGCTTGTGCGTCCCGTCTCCCAGGGCCATGAACGAACTCCGGAACGGATGACCGTCGATCGTGCCCCGCACCTTCACCAGGCCGCGGGTGCCGAAGAACTCGACCGACTCGGGCCACACGACGTAGGTCCAGCCGCCTTTGTCCGGGCTCTTCTGCAGGGCTGCGGTGAACTGCTTGTCCAGCACTGTGTCCATCACGGATCCTCCGTTTCCTTGGTATTCGCAAGGTAAGACGGAGGCAGGCGGGGAAACTCATCGCTACTCACGAAGTGCGGCTGAATCGGACACCCCGGCCGAGTCGTGGTCGTCATCGGAGCCGTAGTCGACGGTGGTGTTCACCAGATGACCGGCGAGACCGAGCAGCAAGAACAGCACGACGAGAACCGTGGCCGCGGTGTCCAGCAGCAGTGGCCGGGTGCCTGACCGTACGTCCTCAGCGGGTACCTGCTCGTCCCCGAACAGCCTCTTCGGGTAGGCGGGGGTGAGCAGGTAGGCGTATGCGTCCAGACGCATGCTGTACCGGGCGACAGCTGCCGTCGCGGCGTACAGCGGGCCCGGCAGGCGCCCCAGAATCAGGGTGATGAGCCAGAACACCCAGCTGATCGCGTACCACCCGCTCTGCAGGAGGCCGCTGACAACGGCCGCCGGAATCATCAGGATCAGCCGGAAGAAGACCGCGAGACGGTTGAGCGGCGTGGGGCGCACCTCGATCTGGACGGGGTAGTGCGGCGCCGAGAACGAGAAGGGCGGGTACCGGTCGACGAGGAGCGTCGCGCTGGCGTTCACGCGGGTCGCGTAGGCGAGCACGGAACCGAGAAACCTGAAGATCCCGTCCGGCAGCCTGCCCGTGAACAGCGCAGCGAACCACCCGACAATCGTGACGAAGAACGCCACCACGCTGAGCACCGCATAGACCACGAACTGGGGAAGCAGCAGCAGCCACCGCAACAACACGGTCCAGCGCCGCTGCCGCCCAGGAAGAGGAACGTCCAGGACCGGCAACCACTCGCCTGCCTCGCCGGATCCCGGTACCTCTCGCTGCACCCAGCCCGTCGTCATCACGTCTCCTCGGCACGGTAGGACCCATTCCCCTCATGCTGAGCAGCGCCGACCGGAACCGCACGGTCAGGGCCGCCGACAGTGTCGTGGAGGCGCCTTCCTTGAGCGCGCGCGGTTTCCGACCGGTCAGGCCGTGAGGGGCTCGAAGTCCCAGTGCGGCCGGTTGCGGGCCCGGGCCGAGATGGTGTGGACGTGCTCGCTACCCAGGGTCGCGATGAGGTCCGCGATGGCCTTCTGCTCGTTCTTCTCGGCCTTCTGGTGATGCCGCAGGTCGCGTAGGTCGGCCGCGTAGGCGATGCGGGCGGACAGGGTGAGGGGGTGGGTGCGGCCGAGGGTTTCGGTGGCCCGGGTGAACGTGTCCTTGCTGAGCTCGGCAGCCGACTCCGTGTCGCCGATCAGGTTGCGCAGGGCGGAGGCATTGATGGCGCAGCCCAAGGTGTGAGGGTGCTTCACCCCTATCGCCGCCGTCATGTCGGCCAGCGCCTGCTCGATCAGCGCATGTGCCTGCTCCCGCTCCCCGAGGCTGCGCAGGACCAGGGCGTGGTTGACGCGGGCCCCGGCGATGAGCGGGTGGCCCGCCACGAGGAGTTCCTCGTAGCGGGCGATGATGGACGCACTGGCTTGGTGTGCCTGGTCGATGTCGCCGTGCTCGCGCGCGAAAAAGCTCTGGCTGGTCGCGAAGGCCAACGTACTGGGGTGCCCTGCGCCCATCCGGCGCTCACCGGCCTCGAGCACTCGGGAGAAGAGCTGCTCCGCCCTGCCACGGTCCCAGTTGCGGTAGTGGCACAGCGCGAGGTTGTGTTCGGCGCGCAACGTGTACGGGTTGTCCGCTCCCATGGTGACGCGGTACTCACGGACATTCATCTCCTGTCTGGCCTCGGCCTCCGCATAGCGGCCCAGCAGCCGCAGGTCGATGGCGTAGGAGGCCTCCGAGAGGAGTGTCCAGGGATGCCGCCCCTTCAGCAGTGAACGGCGGGCCTGCACCGTCTCCCTGTCGGTGTCCAGGGCCTCTGGGTAGCGGCCGACCAGCCGCAGCGAGGAGCCCAGGTCGTGCAGGGCGTCGAGGGTCCTCGAATCCTGTGCACCGAGGAGGTCAACGTAGGTCGCATGCAGCCGCTGGCTCATCTCCAGCGCCTCGTCGTAGCGGCCGAGACCCCACAGGTCGGCGGCGCGCCCGCCGACTGCGCGCAGATGGTCCGGATCCAGCTCGCCGTGCTCCTGACGGAGGTGTCCGACGGCGGTGCGGTCGAGGGTCTCGGCGCGTGCGTAACTGCCGACGACGCGCAGCAGGTTGGTGTGGTGATACGTCAGTTCCCAGATCCGGGGGTGCGTCTCGCCGAGCAGCGAGCGCCATGCCGTGATGGCGCGCTCGCCGAGCTTGATACCGGCCTCATGGTCGCCGGAGATGTACATGTAGCGCAGGCAGTTGAGGACCAGGTGCTGGACCTCGGTGTCCTCGCTGTTCAGGACGTCCGCGTACGTGAGGTGCGGCACGATCTCCGCATACGCGTCCCACAGGCGGGTGTCGGTGGGACGTCCCGGGTCGGCCGCCGCGAGCGCCCGGCGCGCCACCTCGATGAATGCGCCCCGGGTCTCCTCCGGCATGTCCGTGCGCACGATTTGGTGCACCATGCGGTGCAGGTACAGCGAGTCGCCCGGCAGCATGGAAGCGCCCGAAGCGGGCTCGTGCGGAGTGGACTCGTGCGAGGTGGAATCGTACGACTTGAGCCGTACCACCGAGTACTGACGCAGCTGATTGATCGCCCGGTTCCACAGCAACGGATCGTCCAGGAGTCCGACCAGTCGGTCCGGCAGATCGTCGCGAGGCATGGCCTTCAGCAGCCCTACCGGGATGAAGCCGGGGGCGAAGAAAGTGCACAGGCGCAGCAGGTCGACCGAGGCCGGGAGGGACTTGTTGAGCTTGTTGAGGAGTATTGACCAAGCCGTCGGAAAGGCGACCGGGAAGTCTGCGGACACCTTGAGCGCGTCCTGGGCAACGCCATTTTCCAACAGGCCGATGTAGTCCGTGACGGTTTGGTCCGAGTCATTCAGCCAGCCCGCTGCCTGGTCCAGCAACAGCGGCAGATCCTCCGACGCCTCCGCCAGCTGGTCCGCTCCGGCGTCCGTCAGACGCGGAGCGCGGCGCCGGACGAACGCCACCGACTCGTCGCGGTCGTAGACGGGGACCTCCAGCAGTTTGCTGTTGTGCTCGCTCCACTGGAGGTTGCGGGAGGTGATGAGCACGTGTCCCGGGCCGCTGGGCACGAGATCCGAGATCTGGTCGGGTTCGTCGGCGCCGTCCAGGACCAGCAGCCACCGGGAGTACGGTTCGCCGCGGCGCAGCGAGTCCCGGACCGCGCGCAGCCGCTCGGCGTACTCCGCACCTGTGGACAGGCCCAGTTTCGCCGCGAGTTCGGCGACGAGACGCCGGTACTCCACCCGTGCCCAGGCGTTGACCCACCACACCACGTCGTACTCGGAGCCGAACCGGTGCGCGTACTCGGCCGCGAGCTGGGTCTTGCCCACCCCGGGCATCCCGTGCAGCGTGAGGACACCCGCACCGGACTCGCTGCCCTGCAGCAGGTGGTGGGCCTTGTTCAGGAGCGACTCACGGCCGGTGAACCGGGTGTTGCGGCGTGGCACGTCGCCCCAAACCTCGGGCATGGCCGGAGGGAACCGTGGACTGCGCCTCGTGGCTGGGGTGTGTCCATCGTCGGCGGACGGCACCAAGGCGGCGCGGTTGCGGGCGATGCAGATCCGGGCAGCGGTGTTGCGGCTGCGCTGCTGTGGGAGAGGGAGTGACCTGGCCCGGAGCTCGCCGAGCACGTGCTCATAGAGGGTCGTCATGTCCAGCAGCTCACCCGCGCCCGGCACACCCTGTTCCAGGGCTTTCAGGAGTGCCCCGGTGAAAGCGGTGTTCGGTTCGCCGGGCGGCGCCAAGGCCCTGGCGTTCTCGGAGCATGCGGTGATCAAGCAGGTGCCGGCCACCTCGAGCTTCGGCAGGATGCCACCGAGGCCCGGGGCTCCCATCTCACCGGCCATGGCGCGTCCGCTGTAACAGCAGTCCAGTAGCAGCACCTTCTTCTCGGCCGCACTGCTGAGGAACACCCGGCGCAGAAACTCGAACCGCAGCGCGGATTCCACGTGCACATCGCTCAGTCTGGAGCCGGGCAGCGAGAGGTAGAGCTCTTGGTCCACGGGGTCGAGCAAGCCGTGGCCCGCGTAGTAGACGATGAGTGTGTCCGTGGCCGCGTTCGCCGCGCTCCGCACGGCATACAGCACGTCACTCTCGTGCGACGGCTGCGACAGGACGGTGATCCGATCCTGCCGAATCCCCCAGTTGGTGGGGTCGGTGAACAGCCTGGCCAAGTCGGTGAGGTTCTTCTTCACCGCGGGGAGCGATTCCAGCTGCTCGAATGCGTGGCATCCGATGAGGACGACGGCGGAGGTGTCCACGCCGCAGAGCTGATCGGTCATCGCGGGGCGCTCATCGCTCCGGGCGGGCCCGCTGCAGCATCTCGGTCAGCTCGCGGAGCGTCTCTTGGTCGTCCGTGTTCACGGTGACACTCACTCCGTTCGCCTCGATACGGACCGTTGGCGGTGGAGATGGTCGACTGGAACGCCACAGGGCCACCGACAACAGCAGGTTGCCGAGGGCGATCGCGTTCGAGGCCGCGACATTGATCAGTTCCAGGGCGGACGGGCCCATGGCACCGGATGACTCGTCCCCTGCACCTGGTTGCGTCGCTTGCATCGTCACGTGACCGCGCAGCCCCCGGTCGCTGAGCAACCACCGCCGGAGCAAGGCGGCCTCGTCGCCCGCGGCAGGACTATCGACGCTGAGTGACATCTCCATGCTTCCCCCGCAGAACGCGTCCCGTCCTTGTGCACTGTCTGGTCTTCTACCACACAGCGCCGAGGGCGGTCAGGTCGATGGCGGATCGGCGCCCCGGCAGCGCACTGCCGACCTGCGCCGCCCCGAGACCTATCCTGCCGACTCACCCGCATGCGGGCTGAGTTCACCCACGCCGACCAGGATGAACAGGACGATGCCCAGCAGCACCCGGTAGTAGACGAACGGCATGAAGCTCTTCGTGGTGATGAACTTCATGAACCAGGCGATGACCGCGTAGCCGACCACGAAGGCGATGATCGTGGCGAAGATCGTCGGGCCCCAGGAGACGTGGCCGCCCTCGCCCGCGTCCTTCAGCTCGAAGACGCCGGACGCGAGGACGGCGGGGATGGCGAGGAGGAAGGAGTAGCGGGCCGCGGCCTCGCGGGTGTAGCCCATGAGGAGGCCGCCGCTGATCGTGGCGCCCGAGCGGGAGACGCCGGGGATCAGGGCCATCGCCTGGCAGATGCCGAAGATCAGGCCGTCCTTGACGCCGAGTTCCTTGAGGTCCTTGCGGCGGCGTACCGCGCGGTGCTTGCCGCCCGTTTCGTCGCGGGCCGCCAGGCGGTCGGCGACGCCGAGGACGATGCCCATCACGATCAGCGTCGTGGCGATCAGGCGCAGATCGCGGAATGGGCCCTCGATCTGGTCCTTGAACGTCACGCCCATGACGCCGATCGGGATCGAGCCGACGATGACCAGCCAGCCCATCTGGGCGTCGTGGTCCGAGCGCGGCACCTTGCCGAAGAGCGAGCCGAACCACGCCGACAGGATCCGCGCGATGTCCTTGCGGAAGTAGATCAGCACGGCGGCCTCGGTGCCGATCTGCGTGATCGCGGTGAACGCGGCCCCGGGATCGTGCCAGCCCGCGAACGCCGCGGTCAGCCGCAGGTGCGCGCTGGAGGAGATCGGGAGGAACTCGGTCAGCCCCTGGACGAGCCCGAGGATGAAGGATTCAAGCCAAGACATGAAAACTGCGCCGTCCAAGTACTGATCATCAGGCCGCGGGTGCGGTCGTAGCGGTCATAGAGGGGCGTGGCTGAGGCGTGGCTGAAACGTGACTGCACGGTGAGCGGGCGGAACGCCGGGGCGCGGGGGCGATCACGTCCCCCGTCGTGGGGCAGCGTAGCGCTCCAGGGTTACGGGACGGTGGGAGGGCCGACCGGTGGCTGTGGCGTCGTCCGGTCGTCGCCGGTGCTTCGCCCGTACGCCGCCGGCACTTCGCCGGAAGTTCACCCGCTCTTCTGGCGGGGAGTGCGGGGAGTGGGGCGCGCGGCGCCCGTTCGGCTCAGTGGTCGCGGAAGTGGTGGCGCTTGAACCACGCCACCGCCGCCCCGCCCAGCCCCGTCACCGCGATGAACCCCATCGCGACCAGGAAGACGGGCGACGTCGGCGTCGACGCGCGGGCGCCCGCGATGACGTACGCGGCCGTGTTCGGGATCGAGCCGAGGCCCGTCGCGAGCAGGAACGGCAGCCAGCCCATGCGGGACACCGCCGCGCAGTAGTTGGCCGCGGCGAACGGCACGCCGGGGAACAGCCGCACCGCCAGCATCGAGCGGAAGCCGTGCCGACTGAGCTGGCCGTCCACGGCCTTCAGCCAGCGCCCCCGCAGCAGCGGCCGCAGTGCGTCCTGGCCCAGCATCCGCCCCAGACCGAAGGCGATCCCGGCACCGAACACCGTGCCTGCGATCGCCGCGCCCAGGCCCACCTGCGAGCCGAAGAGCGCGCCCGCCGCCAGATTGAGCAGCGGACGCGGCACGAACGCGGCGGTGCACACCCCGTACGCCACCGCGAACAGGGCCACCGCCGTGGCGCCGCCCAACTGCGCGGGCCACCCGTCGGAGAGGAACCGCTGTGGCTCGAAGACCAGCACGCACGTCGCCGCCGCGGCCAGCAGCATCACGAGCAGGGAAAGCCGCGACCACGGCGAGAGCAGAGCCCTGGCGCAGCGCACGGCGAGGCCCTGCGGGCGGGCGGTGGCGGTCTCGAACATCCGGGAAGAGTAACCGGCTCATGTGTCTGATCGCCGTATGGTGCGTCTCATGAGCGTCACAGTCCCGAGCGCGGTGCCGAGCAGTGACCTGGCGGACACGGTCCTCGAACGGCTCGTCGTGAGCTACTCGGCGGCGGCCGATCCGGAGCGGTCCGTGCAGATGAAGGCGTATATGAAGGACATCGCCCCGTTCCTCGGCCTGACCTCACCGGTGCGCCGCGACCTGTCCCGCGCCGTCCTCGCCGGTACTCAGCGCCCCGACGAAAAAGACTGCAAAGCGATTGCCCTGCGCTGCTGGGAACTGCCCGAGCGGGAGTATGCCTACTTCGCCGTCGACTATCTGCGCCGCCATGTGAAGCGTTGCTCGTCCGGTTTCCTGCCCGTCGTCCGGCACCTCGTGGCGTCGCGTCCTTGGTGGGACACGGTCGACGCGCTCGCCGCCCACGTCGTCGGGGGCCTGGTCGCGGCCGACCCGGGGCTGCGGGCCGCCATGGACGAGTGGATCGAGGACGACGACCTGTGGGTGGCCCGGACGGCTCTCCTCCACCAGCTCCGGTACAAGGCGGACACCGACACGGAGCGGCTCTTCGCCTACTGCGTACGCCAGGCGGGGCACCCCGATTTCTTCGTCCGGAAGGCGATCGGCTGGTGTCTGCGGGAGTACGCCAAGACCGATCCGGAGGCCGTACGTGCCTTCGTGGAGCGGGAGCGCGGGAGGCTCGCGCCGCTCTCGGTGCGTGAGGCGCTCAAGAACCTCTGACCGCTCAGGTCGCGGTGGCCGGGCGCTCCGGCCCCTGCCGGTCGAGGACCCCCTCGACGATCGTCAGCAGGCGGTCCCCGGCCCGGTCGATGCTGCCGTTCTGCGTGCTGACCTGTGCGCCTTCGAGCAGGAAGGTGATTTCGGCCGCGGTCTGCTCGGGGTCAGGGAGACCGGCGGCGCCGCACATGCCGACCAGTCGGCGGGTCTGGCGGACCTTGTGCTCCTCGATCACCTGCCGCGCGGGGTGCGAGCGGTCGGGCAGCTCGGCGAGGGAGTTGATGAACGGGCAGCCCCGGTACGAGAGCGACGGCAGGCCCTCGGCGATGAAGCGCGCCAGGCCCAGGATCTGCTCCCTGGGCTGGTCGGGGAGTTCGGTCTCGACCCGGTCGAAGGCCGCCTGGTAGTCGGCGGCGACGATCCGCAGCCACTCGGCGACCAGCGCGTCCTTGGTCTCGAAGTGCCGGTAGATGGCCGCCTTCGTGGTCTCGGCCCTGTCCGCGATCGCCTGGACGCCGACCCGGCGGATGCCCTCGCTCTGGAAGAGCTCTTCCGCCGCGTCGAGGATGCGCTCGCGAGGAGGCAGTTTCGCCACCCTGCTCGGCCTGCTGGTGGTCGCTGTCATGGCTGCTACGGTACCAGTCCGTCCCATGCGATACCGATCGGTATCGCATGGGACTCAACGGTATTGTCCTTGTGCTGGGAGTGGTAGTGAGAGTTACCGAGTACGTGAACTTCGACGCGGTGGGGCTCGGCGAGCTGGTGGCCGCTGGCGAGGTGACCCCCGCCGAACTGGTGGCGGCCGCGCGCGAGGCGGCGCGGGCCGTCGATCCGCAGCTCAACGCCGTCGTCGAGACGTGGCCCACCGACGACGAGCCCGACCCCGGCAGCGCACCGCTGGCCGGGGTCCCCTTCCTGATCAAGGACCTCGGGGTCGCCATGGCAGGAAGGCGGATGGAGCTCGGCAGCCGTCTCGCGGCCGGTCATGTCGCGGGCGCCGACTCCGCGCTGATGCGGCGACTGCGGCGGGCCGGACTCGTGACGTTCGGCCGCACCAGCACCCCGGAGCTGGCCTACAGCATCACCACGGAGCCCGCGCTGTACGGCCCGACCTGCAACCCGTGGGACCCGGAGCGGAGCGCGGGCGGATCCAGCGGGGGAGCGGGCGCGGCCGTCGCCGCCGGGGTGGTGCCCATCGCGCACGCCACGGACGCCGCGGGCTCGCTCCGCATCCCCGCCGCCTACAACGGCCTCTTCGGGCTCAAGCCCACCCGCGGCCGGGTCTCCGCGGGCCCCGACGCCGACGAGATATTCAACGGCCTGGGCGTGCACGGCAGCGTCAGCCGCACCGTGCGCGACAGCGCGGCACTCCTCGACGCGATCCGCGGCCCCGAACCGGGCGCCCCCTACTTCGCCCCGCAGCCGCCCAGGCCCTACGCGGAGGAAGTCACCCGGCCCCCGGGCCCGCAGCGGATCGGTGTCCTGACCCAGGCGTGGGGCGGGCGCCGCACCACCGCACCGGTGGCCGACGCCGTCTCCCGTACCGTGCGCCTGCTCGAATCCCTCGGCCACCACGTGGCGGAGGCGGAGGTCGACCTCGGAGTCGACTGGGAGGAGTTCGTCCTGGCCAACGCCCGGCTGATGACGGCGAACCTCGCGGCCTCGATCGACGGGCTGGCCGCCGCCCTCGGCCGGGCCGTCGACTCCTCGACCCTCGAACCGGTGACCCTGGCCGGATACCGGTACGGGCAGCGGGTCGGCGGCGCCCGGTTCGTCGAGGCGCTGGCGGTACGCAACCGGGTCGCCCGCAGCCTCGCGCGGTACTTCGACACCCACGACGTACTGCTCACCCCGACCCTGCCGGAGCTTCCCATGCTCCTGGGCGCCTACGGGGAGGGTGCGGAGGCGCTGGACGGCCACGGCTGGATCGACCGCCTCAACGACCGCTCGCCGTTCACCATGGCGTTCAACGTCGCGGGCACGCCCGCCATGTCCGTGCCGGTGACGGCCGACGCAGGGACGGGGCTTCCGATCGGCATGCAGTTCGCCGCCGATTATGGGGAGGAGGGGCGCCTCTTCCGCCTTGCCGGGCAGCTCGAACAGGCGAGCCCGTGGTCGGGCCGTACGCCCACGGTGTGGGCAGGCGGCCTGCCGGGCCACTGACGCTCGGGCGGTCGGCAACTCGGTGCCCAGCACGTGCCGTTCGCGCGAAAATCATTCGACGTGGGCGATTTCTTCGGTGAGGATCAGCCACATGTTCCGGTACGCCTTCCTCGCAGCAACGCCCGCAGTCGCGGGCGCTGCGAAGGCTGCCGTCCTCGCACCTGTCGCCTTCACACCTGTCGCCTTCGACGGCGCCCGAAGCTGACCCTCCCCGGACATTCCGGCGGACCCCCGAGGGGGAGGGTCGGTAGGGCCCCCGGGGTCCCCGTCCCGACCGCGCACACCGCGGGTCCGGGACAACAGCTTCGAGTTCCGGAGAAGGAACCACCATGTCCAAGACCGCCTACGTCCGTACGAAGCCGCACCTGAACATCGGCACGATGGGGCACGTCGACCACGGCAAGACCACCCTGACCGCCGCCATCACCAAGGTCCTCAGCGAGCGCGGTGGCGACAGCAGCACCCAGTACGTGTCCTTCGACCGCATCGACCGCGCCCCGGAGGAGGCCCAGCGCGGCATCACCATCAACATCGCGCACGTCGAGTACGAGACGGACACCAGGCACTACGCGCACGTGGACATGCCGGGCCACGCGGACTACATCAAGAACATGGTCACCGGCGCCGCCCAGCTCGACGGGGCGATCCTCGTCGTGTCCGCGCTCGACGGGATCATGCCGCAGACCGCCGAGCACGTGCTGCTCGCCCGGCAGGTCGGCGTCGACCACATCGTCGTCGCGCTCAACAAGGCCGACGCGGGGGACGAGGAGCTCACCGACCTCGTCGAGCTTGAAGTCCGCGACCTGCTCTCCTCGCACGGGTACGGAGGCGACTCCGTCCCCGTCGTACGGGTCTCGGGGCTGAAGGCGCTGGAGGGCGACCCGCGGTGGACGTCCTCGATCGAGGCACTCCTCGACGCGGTGGACACGTACGTGCCGATGCCCGAGCGGTATCTCGACGCGCCGTTCCTGCTGCCCGTCGAGAACGTGCTCACCATCACCGGGCGCGGCACCGTCGTCACCGGCGCCGTGGAGCGCGGCACCGTCCGGCTCGGCGACCGCGTGGAGGTCCTCGGCGCGGACACCGAGACCGTGGTCACCGGCCTGGAGACCTTCGGCAAACCGATGGAGGAGGCGCAGGCGGGCGACAACGTGGCGCTGCTGCTGCGCGGTCTGCCACGCGACGCCGTACGACGCGGCCATGTCGTCGCGGCGCCCGGCAGCGTCACTCCACGGCGCCGCTTCACCGCGCAGGTGTACGTCCTGTCGGCCAGGGAGGGCGGCCGCACGACGCCGATCGCCACCGGGTACCGGCCGCAGTTCTACATCAGGACCGCGGACGTGGTCGGCGACGTCGACCTCGGCGAGGCCGCCGTGGCCCGCCCCGGCGACACGGTCACCATGACGGTCGAACTCGGCCGTGACGTACCGCTGGAGACAGGGCTCGGCTTCGCGGTCCGCGAGGGCGGCCGCACCGTCGGCGCGGGCACCGTGACGGAAGTCGCCTGACGGGTCGCGGCCCGTCCCGCCCGCCTCGGGGGAATCCGCCCCCGGGGCGGGCGGGCACAATGGACGGCGTGGACGAGCATGAGTTCGAGGGCGGGGCCGGGGCGGACGCCCTGGGCAGCGGTGCGGGCGCGGCGGCGGACGAAGCCGTTCCGGTGACCCGGGAAGTCGATCACGGCACGGCCAAGCTCATGCCCGACGTCGACCGGCGGCGCGCCTGGCTGCTCACCGTCGACGGAGCGCCCCAGTCGTACGTCGATCTGGACGACCCCACCCACCTGGAGTTCGAGTACGCGCGCAGACTCGCCCACGTCCTCGACACCGCGGCCGCCCCGCGCACCCCGCTCGACGTCACCCACCTCGGCGGCGGCGCCCTCACCCTGCCCCGCTACCTCGCCGCGACCCGTCCGGGCTCCCGCCAGCAGGTCGTCGAGGCGGACCGCGGGCTGCTCCGCCTGGTCGCCGAGCGGCTGCCGTTGGCCGGGGCGAGCGGCGTCGTCGTGCACGGCGCGGACGCAAGGGCGTGGCTCGACGCGGCGCCGGACGACAGCGCCGACATCGTCGTCGCCGATGTCTTCGGCGGCTCACGCGTGCCCGCGCACCTCACCACGGTGGCGTACGCGCGGACCGCCGACCGGGTGCTGCGCCCCGGCGGGCACTACGCCGCGAACCTCGCCGACGGCGCCCCGTTCGCCTTCCTCCGCTCCCAACTCGCCACGTTCGCCGAGGTCTTCGAGGAGCTCGCACTGATCGCCGAGCCGTCCGTGCTGCGCGGGCGCCGCTTCGGGAACGCCGTGCTGATCGCCGCGCACCGGCCCATCGACATCGAGGCGCTGGCCCGCCGCACGGCCTCCGACGTCTTCCCCGCCCGGGTCGAGCACGGCGACGCGCTGCGCCGCTTCATCGGGGACGCGCGACCGGTACGGGACGAGGAGGCGGTCCCGTCACCCGAGCCGCCCGACGGCGCCTTCTCCATCGGGGGCTGACGCCTCGGCCACGGCCGACGCGACGTGCGTCGTGCGCCGGGTCAGGTTGCGTACGTCCGGGACGAAGAGGACGGCAGCCGTCACCAGGACCACCAGGGCCGCGCAGCCCCAGAGCGACGGGGTCCGGCCGAACGCGGACTCCGCGGGGCCCGCGAGCGCCGTGGCCAGCGGGACCATCGCGATCGAGCCGAACCAGTCGTAGGCCGCGACGCGCGACAGCTTCTCCTCCGGGATCTCCTGGTGCATCGCACAGCACCTCTTCGTAAGTAACCTCCGTACATGGCAAACGACTTGGTCCAACAAGCACAGTGGGGTCAGTTACAGGGGCAGAACTGGGCGGGACTGGCCCGGCTCTCCACTGAAGAATCCGAGGGGGAGCTCTCTCCTGACGATGAGTTAGGGAGCGCCGCCCCGCGGTTCACGACGAGCAGGGACATCAGGAGCACGGAGGAGCAGGAAAGGGACGGCCGACAGTTCATCGAAAGCCGTGGGGGACAGTACGTCTACACCTACATGGAGCCGGATACCTCCGCATGGAAGCGCAGGCGGGTGCGCTTATCGGATGGCAGCATTGGCTATCGCGTCGTACGGCCCGTCTTCGAAGGGGCGTTGGCAGACCTAAAGCGAGGCGAAGCACCGAACGGGAAACCCATCCACGGGTTGATCGTCGTCGACATCGACCGTCTTACGCGTGACCCGCGACACCTTGAAGACGCGATCGAGACTGGCGAGCACTATCGACGGCCGATCATCGACATCACGGGCACGCTGGACCTGTTGACGGACAACGGTCGTGCCATGGCACGTGTCGTGGTAGCCATGGCCAACAAACAGTCCGCCGACACTGCCCGTCGCGTACGCCGCAATCACAAGGCTCGACGCGACCGGGGCATACCGGTGGGAGGGACGCGCCCCTTCGGGTGGCAGCAAGACAAGCGCACCCTGAACCCGACCGAGGCCGAGCACATTCGCGATGCGGCCAAGCGCCTTGCCCTGGGAGCCGAATGGCACGCCATAGTCGCGGACTGGAATCGCAAGGGAGTCACCACGTCGAAGGGAAATCCTTGGACATGGATTGGGCTCAGGGACATGATGCGCAATCCCCGCCTGTGTGGATATCGATCGTACGTAGTGATCGAGTTCGACCCGGAATCGGGCCGAGAGTCGAGGCTCATGACGATCGCACACGACGACAAGGGCCAGCCCGTCAGAGGTCAGTGGACAGCGATCTTGACTGTGCCCGAGTGGGAAGCCGTCAACGAGATCATCGGTGACGGCCCCATGCGCGGGGGTGGTCATAACGCCCGCGTCTATCTGTCCAGCGGCACTCTCCGGTGCGGCAAGGAGGAGTGCGGTTCGGTGTTGCGTGCGATGAAGGCAG
This sequence comes from Streptomyces sp. NPDC004732, assembly GCF_040609235.1. NCBI lineage: Bacteria > Bacillati > Actinomycetota > Actinomycetes > Kitasatosporales > Streptomycetaceae > Streptomyces > Streptomyces sp. NPDC004732. The sequence continues at coordinate 120,053 of NZ_JBEXJR010000014.1, read as the reverse complement.
CGCCGAGCCGAGGTAAGCCGGAAGGCTACTTCTACTACATCTGCCCGGCCAGGACCACGGGCAAAGGGTGCGGCGGAGTCAAGATCGGAGGCCCGGAAACTGACGAGCTGCTCGCTAAGCTCGTCATCGCGAAGTACGAGGAAGAGGCAAGCAAGCGTCAGGCGGTCAAGGCCCCGCAGCCATGGCCGAAAGTGGCTGAGCTGGAGATCATCCGTGAAGACATTGCCGATCTCAAGCGAGCCCGCAGATCCCGGAAGATAAGCGCTGAGCGCTACTACTCCGATCTCGCCGAGTACGAGGCCGACGAGCAGCGGCTGAAGAAGGAGCGCAATGCGTGGCAGCGTCAGACGCTCACTCATCAGGGCAAACCCGTGGACATGGCCAAGGAGTGGCACAGAGACGGGGTCACCCTCGCTGAGCGTCGGTCGTACATCGCGCGGACGCTGACAGCTGTGATCGTTCTCCCTGTTGGGAGCGGGCGCCGTGTGCCCCTGCGGGACCGGCTTGTTCCGGTGTACGCCGAGACGTAGGGCCTAGGCCGGTCCGGAGCCCGTCACCTCGCGCAACGACGAGGGCGGGCTCTGTCGCGAGTGGATACTTCCACCCCGAGGACAGCGTTCATCCGTCGCCATTGGCGATCGGACCAGCGGGGTGACTTGCGCGCATGGGCCCGCGCCCAGGCCATATCCTCATTCGTCTCTCCGTCATGCGGACTCGTCACTGAGCTGCCCTCTCACGGCAGTCAGCTCATCGCGGACAGCCTCACGATTGGCAGCCAGGTCCTCGGACACCCCTGCTGCGAGCAAGGCTGCACCGGGCGTGTGGCCGGAGCCGACGTAGCGCCAGTGGGCATCGGTGATCGTGCCGGGAGGATCGTCGATGCCGGTTCCCTGGTGTGTGGCTCGCTCGGCGCGCAGAGCCGCAAAGGTCGTCGAGTAGGCGCGTGACTTGGTCAGGATGTGTCCGCGATACCCGAGGGTGTGAGCCCAGGCCCGCAGGTGCAGCGGTGCGAACTCGGCAAGTCCGCCGAGGCGCCAACAGGTGTACATGAGGTTCCGGATATGCCCGGACACGGGAGCCAAGCCGATGTCATCGCAGCTCGAAAGCCGGTGGTCGATGCCTGCACCTGTTTCGCTTGCTCCCTTGGTGACGTACTTGGCGATGTACGCGGCCACCGCATCGTCATCCGGTCCGGCGCCGTCGGAGTTCAGCGGCCGGACGTCGATCTGTGCGCCCCAGCGAAGGGCGAGTTCACCGACGGCCGGACTGTAGAGCGTGGGCACCCGGGCACGATGCGCGGAGGCGTGCACAGCTTCGGTGAGTCGGTCCGCGGTGCCCCATGCCGGGGGTTCCTCGTCCGGCCCGACCGGTCCATCGAGGCGCACGACCGCATGGACGTGGACGGCCGCCCGTTTCTGGTACTCGGCGACCCGGGCGAAGGACAGCCGTGCGTGGTCGGAGAAGCGGGACTGAGGCAGGCCGACGGACGATGCGAGTTGGCGCCGGACGCCGATGACGAAGCGGTCCCACAGCTTGCCCGCGTGCGCGTGCCAGAGGACGTGGGCCGGGTAGTCGTAGCAGTTGCCGCACAGAGGCTGCCCGACATGGGGATCAGCTGAGGCATGGACGGTTCCGCAGCCGCGCGGACGGCCGTGATCGCAGTCGCCACCGTTGCGCCGAGGGCGGCAGCGATCCCCGGCGCGGTGCACGGGTCCGAAGGACGGGGCGGTGAGGGTGACGAAGAGCCGGGGCCGGGCCCGGACCGTGGTGGGGACGGTCTTGCCGCCGAGGAGGCCCGCGCGGACGAGGTGGAAGGTGTCCCCGGCATGGAGGCGGGAGCACGGTGCGCAGACGGTCGCGCGCCTGTTTCGGCAGCGGACGGACAAACGCTCGCCGGGTTCGTCGCGAGTGACGTAGCGGTGCAGGATCTCGCCGGTCGTGACGTCTCGGGTGGTGGTCGAGCCGGTCAGGTGGATCGGGTGGGCGCAGCCGCCGGTGGCGGTGATCTGGGCCAGCCAGCGGGCATACGCAGGATCTTGGGCGATGCGGATGGCGTCGCGGTCTGTTTCGGAGAGCTGACGCAGGCGCGCCGCGCGGTCGAGGGTGGCGCGCCTGCCAGCCGGGGTGGTGTCCGGGGTGATGGTGGGGACCTTCCGGGGTGGGCCGCCGAAGCGGCACGGCGATCAGATGGTGGGCCGGTGTCGGTCATGGGTGCGCTCCGTTGGTCGTCGGTGTGGAGGGGGTGTCTGGGTCAGTGGATGGTTCCGGCGCCCCGGCACAGGCGGCAGCGGTGGCGGTGTGGCCGTCCGGTCCAGGTGGTGCGGGCTCCTTCGCCCTTGCAGGTCGGGCACTTCACGCGGCTCATGGGCATGGCGGTTCGTCCTTCCTGGTCAGGGGTTACGGGTGGGAGAAGCCGTTGATGAGCCAGGTGACGAGTCCGTGGACGGTGAAGACGACCGGGGTCTGGCCGAGGTAGATGCCGAAGAGGCCGACGCAGACCGCTTCCCAGGCGCGTACGTCGCGGGAGCGGACGAGGAGGACGGTGATGATCCCGAAGATCACCGAGAGCGTGAACGCCGTACCTTCGTTGATCACTTGTTGTCGCCTCCCAGGGCCGCGAGAGCGCGGTCTATGGCGGGCAGGGCCGGGGTCAGGACCGCGTGCTGACGGGCGGTGGCCACGGCCTCTTCGGTGGTCGTCAGGTGCGAGCGGGCGCGGCTCCACCCGCCGTCCGGGCCCGTGCAGACGGCCACGCCCTGTTCCTCAGCGGTGATCGACTGGGCGACGGCCACCGCGTCCTTGTTGAGATCGCCGAGGGTCATCTCCGCGGTGCCGGGATCGTTGACGCGGTGGCAGATCCGGCCGCCGAGCTGGGCGCGCAGCGCGGTGACGCCGGGGCCGAGGTCCGAGCCGACGCGCTGTCCGGCGACGACCAGGTGCATGCCGAGTGCGGCACCGAGTTGGGCCAGGCGGAGCAGGAGCGTGGAGCACTGTTCCGCCTCTGCCCGGCTCTCGCGTCGGCCGTCGGATAGGTAGAGCTCGGCCAGCTCGTCGACGATCACCACGACGGGCACGGGGCGCAACGGGTCGGGCAGTTCCCAGATCGAGCGGACACCGGCCGTCCGGCAGGCGTGCATGCGGTCGTGCATGTCGATGACGAGCGCGGTGAGCACGGCGACCGCCTCACGGCGGCATGTGGTGAGGGCGCTGAGCCGCCCGGCGAACAGCCCCAGTTCCATGCCGCCCTTGCAGTCGATGCCGACCAGGGCGACGTCCTGCGGGGCGAGTTGGGTGATCAGCCGGGCCAGCAGGGTGGACTTGCCCGAGCGGGTGGCCCCGGCGATCAGCCAGTGCGGCACCAGCCGGAGGTCCATTACCCAGGCCCCGCCGCTCTCCAGTGCGCCGATGAGCGCGGACAGGAGTGCGGCCGGGGCCGAGACTAAGCCGGGCCGGGCCAGTGGATCACTGGCCGTGGCGGTCAGCAGCACGCGGCCGCGTTCGGGCGAGGTGACGCGCACGGCGTGGACCTTCCAGGCGTGCACGAGCGCTTCGGCGGCCTGCATGAACGTCGCCGGGGTCTGTCCCGCGTGCAGCCGCACGGAGAGGGTCAGTCCCATGCGGGTGGCTCTGGGGAACGAGATGCGCGGGGCGACCGGCCGCAGCGGGTCCCCCTTGACGACCAGGTCGCCGACCAGGCCGCGGGGCGGACGTCGGGTGATCGCGAGGTCGTTGAGCATGGCGACCTTGCGCCAGGTCCACAGCACCCGGCAGGCGGTCACCGGGTATCCGGTGAGATACCAGTGCCAGGCCGGGCGGTGCCGCCGCAGCAGGTCGACCACCACGAACACCCAGGCGAGTGCGGCGAGTCCGAGGGCGAGCAGGATCGCGTTCATCAGGCGCCCCCGCCGCCCTTGGGCGTGGCCGGGGCCGTGAGGCCGGGGACGGGGGTGATGGCGTCGGCGCGGAAGCTGACGCCGTGCCGGTCGCCCATCGCCCAGGCGAACGCCACCAGGCCGGTGACCTTGACGATCTGGCCTTCGTCGATGCCCTTGGGCTCGCCGGGCACGGCGATCTCGATCACGGAGATACGCCGCCGGTCCTGCCGCACGGTGACGGCCACGGTGTAGACGGTGTTGCCGTCCCGGTCCTTCTTCACCTCCTGTGTGTCGGGATTGCTGATCTTTGCTTCGGGCGCGATGGCGCACCGCAGTACGCCGAGCCGCGCCGTGTCCACGGGGATGGACTGCATTGCGTGGGCCTCCCTGGCCGTTTCGACGCCCTGCATATTCGGACGTCACTTGTCCTTACGAGTTGCGACTATGGAGCGGTGTACTCCGAGGGGTCAAGTACTTATGCTGACGAGTGATGTCGCGCGTGCGACGTGCCTACGACTTCAATCCGAAGGTGCCGAGATGACGGAGATCCAACGCCCCGGAGCCCTCTACCAGCAGGTGGCCGCAGCGATCAGGGAAGCGATCCTGTCGGGCGAGTTCGAGCCCGGCGCCCCGCTGCCCTCCGAGGCGCAGCTCATCCAGCGCTACGGGGTGTCCCGCCCCACCGTCCGCAACGCCGTCGCCGCCCTGCGGGCCGAGGGACTGATCGAAGTCCGCCACGGCAAGGGCAGCTTCGTGCGCTCCGACGGCCAGCCCGCCGTCACCATCGAACGCCGCATCAGCCGCGCCCGGGACGGGAAGTTCGTCCTGCCCAACGGCGCCGTCTGGGACGAGGCCGAGGAGCCGACCCCGTACCGCGCCCGCGCCACCCAGGCCAACGGCCAGCTGCTCGGCATCGCCGCCGAGGAAGAGCTCTTCGTCTGCGACCGGCTGCTCATCGACCCCGCCAGCACCACCCGCGCCATGCACCGCACGATCACCCCGCTCGCCGTAGCAGCGGACATCCCGGCTCTTGGAGAGACGCCGCCAGGCCCGCCCCCCGCCACCGCCTACGAGCTCATGACGCAGGCCGGGCACAAGCTGTGGTGGTCCGAGACGGTCCGCGCCCGCATGCCGCTTCCCGACGAGCGCACCACGCTGCGCCTGCCCGATGCGACACCGATCCTGCACGTCGCCCGCATCACGCACGGCACCGACGACCGCCCCTTGATGCTCGAAGAACTCCGCGTCGGAGCGGACCGTGCCGAGCTCGCCTATCGGATCACCGCCGACAAGGAGCCCGCGCGGCGCGCCCGCGCCTGAGAGCCGACGATCGGTCGAAACTTTCTCTACTTCCTCAAGGGCGCGCCTGCGGCGCGCCGGGCCGCCATGGCGCCCCGGCCGGGCGTGCGGCGTGGCCGCCGGTCCCGGCCGGTCGCCCCGCGGCCCGCACCACAACAGCGCGCCCCAGGAGGCGAGACGTGGTCCGGCCGTCCCCGGTCGGGGCCCACGGGGCTGGGGGTCGACGGCCTCCGAGACTTTAGGCAGCTCCCATGGGGCGAGCCTCGAAGAACAGGGGGCCCATCGGGCACACCAGCGGGCAGGTCCAGTACCTGCCCGATGCGCCGGGCGAGCGTAAGGCCCCCTGTTCACTCGCCCCATGGCAGCTACCGCCCAAAGTCTCTGCGGCCGACGACGTGCCCACCCGCGGCCCTCATCAGCGGCTGGGCGCCTCACGCCGTACCACCACCGTCGCCATCCGCGACCGCCTCCAGGAGCCCGGCGAGCCGGGCCACCGCGGTAGGACAGCCCGCCAGGCGTACGAGCCCGCGTCCGTCCTCATCCGTCGAGGCGACCGCCCGCACCTGAGACAGCTCGAACCCCGCCCCGAGCAGTGCCCTGTTCAGCCGGTCTGCGCTCGCCCGTGCCTCACGCCAGCCCGCTACGTAGTCGACGCCGGATACCCACAGTCCAAAGCCCGCACCCTCGACGTCGAGACCATCCCTCAACCCGTCCTCACTCGCGCCGGTCACTCTGCCCACCTCTGTTCTGCTCCAGGTTTCGGATCGTCAACTTCCTTGGCCCAGGGCATAAACGCAGCGCAACGGCCCCGGTACCATCAGGCACCGGGGACCGCTGAGTCCCCTCCCGGACCACCCCGGTTGCTTCCCGGCGCGGGGGTGGTCCGGTCTCGCTATGAGGTTGTGAAGCGCGGCCCCTGGGGGAGGTGTTGAGCTCACCCAGGGGGCCACGCCTCTTGCAGGCCGAGGGGGTCAGGCCTCGGCCGGTGACCGGGCTGCCGTCCACACTCCCGATCGCGAGGGAGCATGCAGGGGGACAGCGGCCCGGCGATCTCTAGGCCGATCTGTCGCCGGAACCGCAGTCGAGGTCGATGCGGCACCACACGGTCTTTCCGCCCACATCCCCTGGTGACCACCAGACGGAGTCGACGAGACGGTGCACGATGAAGAGACCGCGCCCTCTGTCGGGCAGCACTGCCTCAGAGAACTCGACCGCCAGATCAGGTGACATGACCTCGCCCACTGGCAGATCAGGCGGAGTCGAATCTTCGTCACTCACACCGATGAACAGCCACTTCGGCCACATCTTCAGGGTGATGTCGACGCGTCGCGCATTCCCTGGTCGGGCCAGGCACTCGTCCGGCACTGCGTGGTGAACGACGTTGCCGACCAGCTCGGAGACGACCAGGCAGGCGTCATCGATGAGCAGAGGTAGGCCCCAGTCCCGTAGACATGCGCCCACCATCTGGCGTGAGCCGCGCACGGAGTCCGGCGACTCGGCGAAGAGCGTCAGCGCACGGAAGTGTCCAGCGGCCTGCACTCGCTCTTGAGCGTGAGTAGCGGGCACCACAGAAGTGTTCGCTAGGCGTTTGCTATCCGGTGCATTCATAGCGTCCCCTCTCGAAGGCCGACGGGACCTGTGATCCGCCGCTTTCTGTGCCGACCAGTGAACGGCGCAGCGCGTGCGATCGGGAGCGTTCGCCAGGGGGTTCACGTGAACACCGGTGCAGCAGAGGGGGGTTCACCAATGAACCCCTCAGGCATCAACGGCCTGTGCCACGATGAATGCAAGCCGTCATCTCGGGTTGGCAGGAGAGCATGAACCGAGAGCCGAACGCGCAATTGATCTCCGCGATGGACGAGGCACAGGTGTCGAACAAGGGCTTGGCCAAGCGCATGCGTGATCTTGCGCAGCAGCGCGGCATCGAGCTCGGGACAACCCACATCGCGGTACAGCGGTGGCGGTCCGGCTCAGGTATCCAGCCGCAAACAGCGACGATCATGGCGGACGCGCTGAGTTCCAAGCTGCGCCGCCGGGTCACTGCTGCTGATCTGGGATTCTTCAGCCAGTCGGCACCGTCCAGATCGATGCAGGTCAGCTACCAGCAGTCCTTACCCGACGCACTGACCATGCTCGACGGCCTGGCCCAGGAGCGACCGGAGGCTACGGACGGCGACGGGTTGGTGGTCGCCGACGGAGACCTGAGCGCGGCCGTCCTCTCGTGGATGGTCGCTCGCCCCGATGGAGTGCAGGCAGACAGACCTGCATCCCAACGCGTCGGCATGCGCGACGTACGAGCTGTACGGACCGCCGCGGACATGTTCATGCGTCTCGACTTCCTGTACGGCGGCGGCCATGGGCACAAGGCATTGCGCCACTACTTCCGACATGAGGTTCTGCCTCTGCTCGGCGCCAGCTACAGCGAGAAGGTCGGCAACTCGCTCTTCGAGGCCGCAGCCGAGATCGCCCAACTGCTCGCATGGACGGCGTACGACAGCGGGAACCACGGACTCTCGCACCGCTACCTACTCTCGACGCTACGCCTGACCAAGGTCATCGACGATCGGATGTTCGGCGCCCGCATTCTGTCCAACCTCAGCCACCAGGCGAACTATCTGGGCAACCATGCCCAGGCGATCCAACTCGCCCGCGCCGGTGTGGAGGGTGCACACGGCAGGGCAACACCGAGAGCCATGGCGTTGTTCTCCGCGATGGAGGCACGCGCCCTGTCCAACGCCGGGGACCCCATCGGCGCCGGTCGGGCCATGAACGAGGCCGAGCGTTCCTTCGAGCGTGCCGATACCGGCGAAGACCCCGAGTGGCTCAGCTACTTCGACTCCGCGGAGCTCATGGGGGAGTTCTGTCACTGCTTCCGTGATCTCAAGCAGCGCCGCGAAGCTGTTGTGCACGCGCAGCGAGCCGTGAACAACACCGACCCGCAGTACGCCCGGACGCTCGGGTTCTGTCGCATGGTGCTCGCGCAAAGCCATTTGTTGACCGGCGAGTTGGAGGCCGCGGTCACGACTGCCAGCCTTGCGGTCGACGGCGGTGACACGCTCCAGTCCGCGCGCTTCCAGCGCTATGTGAACGACTTCCAGCGCGAGGTCAGCGAGCACTCGGCGAACGCCACCGTGGCAGCGTTCAATGACAAGGTCCGAGAGGCAGTGGCCCGCTTGGAAGACGAGTAGCAGCACCTACCAAGCGCCGTCAGGCCGCCAGTCCCGGGGTTCGTCGTCGTTACGCAGCCCAGCTATACGCCGCCTGTACTCAGCCGCCGTGCGCTCATCCTCCTGCACGTTCTGCATGAGCCACGTCGTCATGCTGAACTCCTGCAGGCCCCGCAGCGTCTCGTACCCGTCCCAGTCGTACAGGTCGCGCCCGTAAGCGGCCACGAAGTCGGCGTACTGCTCGTCGGTCTGCCACCCGAGGCTGTGGTGCTCGGTAGCCGTGACCATCAGATCCCACTCAGGATGATCGAAGCAGAACCCTTCGAAGTCGATCAGGATCACTTGCCCCTGGTCATCCACCATGAGGTTCTGCACGTGAGCGTCCCCGTGTACGGGACCCTTCGGCGTCGCGAACCGCAGCTCGGCGAACTTGTCCCGCAGCTCCCGCGCCCGCTTCCGCAGAAAGACCTTGTCATCGTCCGGGATCACGGCCCGATCAAGGCGCAACTCCTGCTTGTCGAAGGGCTCGAACGACGGCAGGTGAAGGCCATCCGGCACAGACAGCGAGTGCAGATCCCGCAGTACACCGCCCAGCTCGCCATATGTCGCCTTCCGGTCGCCCTCGACGATCAGGTGCCAGAACGTCACGGGGTGGTCGTCGATCAAGAGCGGCTGCTCAAGATCCTCGATGACGCGAGCAGCGGGGAACCCTTCAGCGGTCAGCCAGCGGGAGACGCCCACTTCGGTACGGGCTTTAGGTAGCCACTCCGTCCCACGAGCCACGCGCACGATCACCGGTATGGAGGCCAGCCGAAACAGTGCGTTCTCCCCGAGACGGATCAACTCCGCACCCCTGTCGTCGAGCCCCGCGGCTTGGCACGCGGCCACCATCACCCGCGTCGCCCTCGCCGACGTGAACCCCTCTTCCGACCCCCGAGCAGCGTCAACCGCCATGCCCGTACCAGCTCCCCTAGTCGCGCGCGATCAACCGACGCACACTTCGGGCGACCAACCCGCGCGCGCCGGACACGACATCGACCGTACCGTGGCGCCCCTTCAGGACGAGGGGCCCAGCGGATCAATCCTCGGTCCGTGCAGTCAGTGACGGTCGTACAACGAGAGGCTTCCTTCGTTCTGAGCCGTCACGAAGGACCCAGCACTGAAGTTCGGCCGGGAGGCCTTGTTCGGCATCCGGCAGTGGGATGATGGGCCATCACATAGCGTGAGGGGGCGTCAGATGGGCCGCACGGGGCGTTGGTTGCTGGTAATCGCCGGGGCGTTGATGGTGTTCGGCGTGTGCGTATGGCTAGGGGATGTGCTGCTGCCGTGGGATCAGGCGACCCGGATCGGCACGGGTGCGGGTGCCGGAGCCGTGATTGCGGGTGTGCTCGGTGCCTGGGCATCGGCGCAAATCGGCTCCCCTACCCCCTCGCCCACTCCGCCTGCGGGTGCACAGACCGCTTCTGGTGAGCGGGCGGTGGTCACTCAAGACAATTCCGGGATCATCATCACGGGAGACAACGGCTCCGTTCAGCGATGACTGAGGCACAGATTCCGTCGCCGCCGGGAGACCGTTCCACTGCGGCAGGCCACAGCTCGGGAGTGATCGCTACCGGCGACCAAGCTCGAATCGAGCAGCGGAACCTCGTCATACCTCCTGGGGCACTCCGGGCCGCGATTGAGGATGAAGCGGTTGAGCGGATCAACAATCTACCTGCGCTCGACAGCCGCGTTTTCAAAGGACGAAATGACGCGCTGGCCGCGTTGCAGAGCTTGCCCGCGACGGGGACAGGCATCGTCACGCAGACCGTGCGCGGGATGGGCGGGGTTGGCAAGACCACCCTGGTCCTGCACCATGCCCGCTCGTATCTGGCGACCGGGCATGGGCCGGTGTGGTGGATCGAAGCATCATCGGCTCCAGCCATCACCGCCGCTCTGGCCTCCCTGGCCACAGCCCTCAATCCGGTGCACGGCGCGCTACCGCTGGAGGAAGCCGCAGCATGGGCTGTGACATGGCTGCAGGGTCGCACCGGGTGGCTGTTGGTCTTCGACAACGCGGAAGATCCGGCCGACCTGCGCCCCTATCTAGGCTCCTTGAGCACCGGTCAGACCATGGTCACCACTCGCCGCGATCTTCCCTGGCAGGACCTTGGCAGCCCTCTGCGTCTGGGCACCCTCGCCCCTGAAGACTCCGTAGTGGTGCTTCAAGAGATCACCGGCGTTCGCGGCGATAGCGATGCCGGGGGGCTTGCCGACCTTGCCGAGAATCTTGGGCATCTGCCCTTGGCTCTGCAGCAAGCGGGGGCGTACATGGCACAAACCTGCACCAGCGCAGACGACTATCTGAAGAAGCTGCGTGCAGATCCCGCTGGCGTGCTGGCCGCCACTCCGCCCGGTGACCCGCAGCAGCGCACCATTGCCCAGTTGTGGAGTGTCACGCTCAATGCAGTACACGCTGCTGACCAGCATGCAGTTGAGCTGCTGCGCATCTTGGCCCACTGCGGATCCGAGCCCTTGCCCCGCCGAGTACTCGGGACCTCCATGCCCGGGGTTCCGGATGTGGATCATGCGCTGGGAACACTTGCTGCTTACAGCATGATCACCCTCACCGACGCCACTGTTACCGTCCACCGCCTTGTGCAGGCGGTGTTGCGCAGCACCACCACGGCGCCCACTCCACCATCGTCATCCGGCAGGGTCCGGAGACTGCTGCGCCGATCTCGGCCTGCCAGCCCACCTCACCCAAGCGAATCCGCCCTGGCGTTGCTGTATGCAGCCATGCCGTCGGATAGTCCTGAGGACGTGCAGACCTGGCCGGAATGGCAAGACCTGCTACCCCATGTGCAAGCCGTGAGCGCACACCATCACGGCGCGGAAACGGCCCTGAAATCCGCTGACTTGCTCGGGGCAGCGGCGTTCTACGTATCGGCCCGCGGCCAGGCAAACCAAGCCTTGCCGCTGGCGGAGCGGGCGCTGGCCATCACCGAGGCTGTGCTCGGCCCCGACCACCCCGACACCGCCACCCGCCTGAACAACCTGGCAGCCACCTTCAGCGACCTGGGGCGGCACGCCAAGGCCCTGCCGCTGAAGGAGCGGGCGCTGGCCATCACCGAGGCCGTGCTCGGCCCCGACCACCCCACCACCGCCACCCGCCTGGGCAACCTGGCATACACCTTCAGCGACCTGGGGCAGTACTCCAAGGCCCTGCCGCTGGAGGAGCGGGCGCTGGCCATCGCCGAGGCCGTGCTCGGCCCCGACCACCCCGACACCGCCCTCTGCCTGGGCAACCTGGCATACACCTTCAGCAACCTGGGGCGGCACGCCAAGGCCCTGCCGCTGGAGGAGCGGGCGCTGGCCATCGCCGAGGCCGTGCTCGGCCCCGACCACCCCACCACCGCCCTCTGCCTGGGCAACCTGGCATACACCTTCAGCAACCTGGGGCAGTACTCCAAGGCCCTGCCGCTGGAGGAGCGGGCGCTGGCCATCACCGAGGCCGTGCTCGGCCCCGACCACCCCACCACCGCCACCCGCCTGGGCAACCTGGCAGCCACCTTCAGTGTGTTGGGACGGTACGCCGAGGCCCTGCCGCTGAAGGAGCGGGCGCTGGCCATCAGCGAGGCCGTGCTCGGCCCCGACCACCCCGACACCGCCCTCTGCCTGGGCAACCTGGCAGCCACCTTCAGTGTGTTGGGACGGTACGCCGAGGCCCTGCCGCTGAAGGAGCGGGCGCTGGCCATCAGCGAGGCCGCACTCGGCCCCGACCACCCCGACACCGCCCTCCGCCTGGGCAACCTGGCATACACCTTCAGCGACCTGGGGCAGTACGCCGAGGCCCTGCCGCTGGAAGAGCGGGCGCTGGCCATCAGCGAGGCCGCACTCGGCCCCGACCACCCCATCACCGCCACCCGCCTGGGCAACCTGGCAGCCACCTTCAGTGTGTTGGGACGGTACGCCGAGGCCCTGCCGCTGGAGGAGCGGGCGCTGGCCATCAGCGAGGCCGTGCTCGGTCCCGACCATCCCGACACCGCCCTCCGCCTGGGCAACCTGGCATCCACCTTCAGCGACCTGGGGCAGTACGCCAAGGCCCTGCCGCTGAAGGAGCGGGCGCTGGCCATCACCGAGGCCGCACTCGGCCCCGACCACCCCACCACCGCCATCCACCTGAACAATCTCACAGCGATCCGTGAACTACTGGAAGGCGAGACGAGGGACGAACCGTAGCCACACCACCCAGTGCGGCAAAGCGGCGCGAGACCCAGACGTGAGGTTACGTTCACCAATGTGTTGCGCGGTCATCCAAGAGACGCCGAACACCTCGATCGCCACACCGCTGACGAACATCACCGCGGCGAGACCGGCGACCGGCAGCGGCACGGCGAGCGCCGCCGAGGGCGCGGCCAGCGGGAAGACGCAGAGGGTGCCCGCGAACAGCAGGCGCCGCGGCTTCCACCGCATCATCAGGAACGCCCCGCCGACCGTGCCCGCGCCGAACGCGCCGAGTGCCAGGCCCCACGGCCCGGCGCCGCCCAGCTCGTCGCGCGCCACCAGCGGCCCGAACACCGACTCGGCGGCGCCGACCACCGCCACCACCACCGAGAACTGCGCCACGATCGACCAGAGCCAGGGCCGTCCGGTGAACTCGCGCCAGCCGTCCCGCAGGTCGGCGATGAGCCCCTCGCCGGGCGCCCGCTTCGGGATGTGGCTCACATCGAGGAAGCACCGCAGCGCCCCCGCGACCGCGAACGCCGCGGCGTCCACCGCAAGCACCCAGCCGGGACCGATCGCCGCCACCAGCAGACCGCCGAGCGCCGCCCCGCCGAGCCCGGCCCCCTGCATCGCCATGCGGTACAGCGCGAACGCGCGGCCGACCTGCTCGCCGCTGACCGACGACATCAGCATGCCCTCGGCGGCGGGCCCGAAGAAGGCCTGGCCGACGCCGCCAAGCCCGCCGAGCAGCATCATCTGCCAGAGCTGGGGTTCGCCCGCGATGACGAGCACGGCGAAGGCGGCCTGCGACACGCAGTTGAGGGCGTTGGCCGCGACCATGACGTGGTGCCGCGGCAGCCGGTCGGCGAGCGCCCCGCCGATGAGCAGGAACAGCACGAGCGGCAGCGTCCGCGCGGCCGCCACGAGCCCGACGTCCCCGCCGTCGCCTCCCGCGTCGAGCACCGCGAACGCCGCCGCGATCAACGCCCCGTGGCTTCCGAGGTTCGTCACGATCGCGGCGGCGGTCAGCAGCGTGTAGTTGCGGCCTGCCCAGGAGGGGCGGCGGCTCGGCGCGGGGGCGGGAGTCGTCACGCCGGGACTATCCCCGGCGGGCGGCCGACTTGCCAAACCGATTCCGTGCGGGCCGCCTCAGGACTCGGGCGTCTCCTTGCTCAGCCGCACCGTGCCGAGGATCTTCTTCACGAGGTCGTCGGAGACCTCTTCCTTGACGCCCTTGGCGCCGTAGAGGGTCCAGGCGACGAATTCACCGGCGCCGTTCTTGAAGGCGAACGTGGTGGCCTTGCCCTCGGAGTCGCACTTGGCCGACGTGGCGGCACCGGACGTCGTCGACGTGGCGACGCTGCCCTTGACCCCGGACTTGGTGGTGAAGTCCTCGATCTCGCCGATCTTGATCTTCTTCTTGTCGGCCTTCGTCTGCTCGGTGTAGCCGCCGAAGACCCACCAGGCCGAGTCGTTGCGCGCGACGTCCTTGGTGTTCTTGGCGCCGTTCTGGCCCTTGGTGCCGACCGCGGCGAGCGAGGTGTCGTCGGGCTCGCCGTCCTTGTCGTCGTCGGACGTGCACCACTTGTCCTTGAAGATCGCGGGCGCGGACATGCCGATGATCGTCTTCGCGCCTTCTTCCTTGCGGTCGTCGAAGGCGATGAAGGTGTCCGGCGTCTCGACCTTCCAGTCCGGCGGGACGTCGAAGGCGGTGCCCCACTTGGGGTTCACGACGACCTGCCAGCCGTCGATCATGGGCTTGTTGTCGTCGCCCTCGCGCGCGTTCCCGTCGTCACTCGCCGACGGGCTCGGCTTCTTCGGCGCGGACTTCGAGGGCTTCGCGGGGCCCGCCTCGTCGTTCTTGTCGTCATCGCCGCCGAAGACCAGGAAGCCGGTGACCCCGGCCGCCACCACCACGGCGAGCGCCGCCACGATGGCGGTGACCTTCGTCTTGTTGCCGCCGCCACCGCCCTGTCCGCCACCGGCCTGCTGCGGCGGCATGGGCGGCGGCGTCGGAGCCGCCCACTGCGACTGCTCGGGCTGCGAGTACGCGCCCGAGTGCGGCTGCTGCTGGTAGCCACCCGCAGGCTGCTGCTGGTATCCCGGCTGCTGATACGGGTTCGGCTGCTGGTACCCCGGCTGCTGGTACGGGTTCTGACTCTGGTCCTGCGGGTTCTGCTCGCCCCCGGGCGGCTGATTTTCTGGCCACATGGCCAGTAACCATAGAGGTGCCGGGGACCTGGTGCCATGTGCGCCCCCTGTGGGGCGGGTGGAGAAGAGTGCAGGAAGGGGGCGAAGGGTGCGGAGACGGGTGCGGAGAAGCGGTGGAACGCCTCAGGATTCCGTCGGGTCTCCGTGGGTGCGCACCGTGCTGAGGATCTTCATCACGGTCTTCTCCGGTATCTCTTCCTTCACGCCCTTGGCGCCGTAGAGGCTCCAGGCGACGTACTCGCCCTCGCCGTTCTTGAAGCCGAAGGTGATCGCCTTGCCGTCCGACGCGCACTTGCCCTTCTGCGGCGTGTTCGTGGACTGGGCGCGGGCGATGCTCCCCTTGATGCCGGACTTGGTGGTGTACGGCTCCGCCTTCTCGTCGGAGGTGAAGCTCTTCTTGTCCGGCTGGGTGTATCCGGCGTAGACCCACCACGCGACCTGGTTGACCGCGACCTCGTCGGTGTTCTTCGCGCCGTTGGCGCCCTTCGTGCCCACGGCGGCGAGCTCGTGGTCCTCGGTCCTGCCGTCCTTGTTGTCGTCCGTGACGCACCACTTCGACTTGAGGTACGCGGGCGCCGACATGGTCATCAGCGGCTTGCCGGTCTTGTTGTCCTCGAAGGCGATCGCCGAGCCGGGATTCTGCACCTCCCACTCCGGCGGTACGTCGAAGGCGGTGCCCCACTTCGGGTTCACCACGACGTGCCAGCCCTTGATGGTCGGCTTCAGCTCGTTGTCCGTGTCGCGCCCGCCGTCGGAGCCGTTGTCCGCCGGGGGGCTCGGCTTGTGGGAGCCCGCCGCGGGGGAGTCGGCCTTGGTGTCCTTGTCGTCCCCGCCGCCGAGGACCAGGTATCCGGTGACACCGGCGGCCACGACCACGGCGGCCGCCGTCACGATCGAAACGATCTTGACCTTGTTGCGCCCGCCCCGGTCGCCGCCACCGCCACTGCCACCGGCGCCGCTCGGCGCCTGCGGCATCCCCGTGGGAGCGGTCGGTGCGCTCCACTGGCCCTGCTGCCCGGGCGCGGGCTGCTGGTAGGGGTTGGGCGCCTGGTATCCCGGCTGCTGATAGGGGTTCGGCTGCTGGTACCCCGGCTGCTGGTACGGGTTCTGACTCTGGCCCTGCGAGTTCTGCTCGCCCCCGGGCGGCTGCTGTTCTGGCCACATGGCCGGACACGATACGGGGACCGGTCATGCAAGATCGCAACGGCCCCGGGTCCACGGCGTGCCCGGCTTCCCGAAAGGGGTCAGTCCTGGACGGGGTCGTACAGACGCACCGTTGCGAGGATCTTCTCGACCGTGGCGTCCGGGAGTTCGTCCTTGACGTCCTTGGCGCCGTGGAAGGACCAGGCGACGAACCTGCCCTCCTGGTCCTTGAAGGCGAACACCGTGGCCTTGCCGTCCGATTCGCACTTGCCCTGCTTCTCGACACCGGACGAACTTGCTGTCACCAGGCTGCCCTTGACGCCTGACTTGCTGGTGTACGACTCGGTCGGTCCCGTCGTGACCGTCTTCCTGTCCGGCTGCGTGTACACGCCGTAGACCCAGTTGGTCGCCTCGTGGCGCGCGAACTGCTGGGTGCTCTTCATGCCGCGCCCGCCACGTGTGCCCGCGGCCGCCAGTGGCGTGTCGTCCTTGATGCCGTCCTTGTCCTCGTCGCTCACGCACCACTTCTCCTTGAAGTAGGCGGGGGCCGCGTAAGCGGCGAGGAACGGCGCCGATTCGTCATCGGCGTCCTTGTTGTCGACGATTCCGCCGGCCCAGTCCCGTGACTCCAGGGACCACTGGGCGGGCACGTCGAAGGCGATGCCGACCTTGGGATTGACGACGACCTTCCAGCCCGGAACGGTCGGCTTGGGCATGCCGTCGCCGGTGCGCGGGTTGGGGTCGTCCGAGCCGGTCGGGTCCGCGGAGGCGCTGGACTTCGCCGGGTCGGGCTCGGCGGTGTCGTCCTTGTCGCCGCCGAGGAGCAGGAGGCCGGTGACGCCCGCGGCGACCACGACGGCGCCCGCCGTGGCCATGGCGATCAGCTTGGTGCGGTTGCCGTTGCCCTTGCCGCCCTGCGGCGGCTCGGGCGGCGCTCCCTGCGGGCCTGCGGGCATCGTCGGAGCGTTCCACGGGGCCTGCTGCCCGTACGGATTGGGCTGCTGGTACCCCGGCTGCTGGTAGGGGTTCTGCCCCTGTCCCGGCCCCTGTCCCGACCCCTGGTTCTGCCCTTGGTTCTGTCCCTGACCCTGATGGTTCTGCTCGCCCCCGGGCGGCTGCTCTCCATGCCACATGGGCGTCAACCATAGGTGACGGTGATCCACGCGCGGACAGGTCCTGGTCAAGGGTCCCTACCCGTGGGTAACATCGCGGCCATGAGCGCAGACCAGATGTCGATCGGCGAGATGCTCGCCGCCACGGTTCCGATGGCCCGGACCCTGAACCTCGAGTTCCGGGAGACCGCGCCGGACAGGGCCGTGGTCGCCCTGCCCGACCAGAGCGACTACCACAACCACGTCGGCGGACCGCACGCCGGCGCCATGTTCACGCTGGGCGAGTCCGCGAGCGGGGCCATCGTCCTCGCCGCGTTCGGCGCGGAGCTCTCGCGGGCGGTCCCGCTCGCAGTCAGCGCCGAGATCGCGTACAAGAAGCTGGCCATGGGGCCCGTGACGGCGACGGCGACCCTCGGCCGTCCGGTCGCCGACGTGATCGCCGAACTCGACGCGGGCGAGCGCCCCGAGTTCCCGGTCGCGATCGAGATCCGGCGCGAGGACGGCGCCGTCACCGGTGAGATGACGGTGGTGTGGACGCTGCGGCCCAACGGCTGACCGATTGACCCGCAAGGGAAGGTCTCCGATCCGATCCCCCCTGGGCGCCAGGGGGGATCTATGGGGACCCCAATGTCTGGCTGTACAAGGGCTGTTGGGTAAGCGCATTCGAGTTCGCGTACGAAGCAGCCGCTGCCCACAGGGCAGGCCGGGGCTCAGGGCTGCCCGGCGGCGCGCACCTTCAGCGCTCCCGAGCGGGTGAGCAGCGCGGCGATCGCCATGAACACCAGCCCGTTGGTGACGATCGAGGCGATGTCCTGAGGCGGGGCACCGTGCCGGAAGAAGAAGCGGCCCATCTCGGACTCGTACCAGTAGGTGGCGCCGATGGAGAACACCGAGCGGGCGACGATCAGGCAGATCCAAAGCGCCGCGTAGCTGCGGCCGGCCCGGGCGACGACCTGGCCGTCCGGCTGCCGGAAAACCTGGACCTGGCTGACGGCGACAAGCCCGAACAGCACGCCGGCCGCGAGGCCGCAGATTTCGATGGCCAGGCCGATCCCGTTGTCGAAGAAGGTGTCGACGAACACGGGGACGATGATCACCGCGACGATCAGCGGGCGGAGCAGGCGTCCGCGGCTCACCGCCTTGGTGCCGAGGTCGGCGTGCAGGGTCGTGAGCAGCACGACGACGTTGATGAGGAGAGCGCTCTGCAAGGTGGACATGATTTCCGTCGGTAGGTGAAGTGGGGTTCTTGTCCACACAGCGTCGGACCTGTGCCACGGCCCGGGCGTCGGCCGAGGAGCCGAGGAAGGTGGAGCGCGGATACCTCCACCCTTCTCCACCCTCCTCCACCTGCCGACGGGCCCCGGCCCGGCTGCGGTGCACAGGTGCATGCCAAGCTGAAACCATGGTCATTACCACCGAAGGCAAGCCGTCGTCGGCGCCCCCCGTGCCACCGCGGCCGGGCCTGGCGCGTGCTGACCTCTGGCAGCATGTGCTGCCCCGGGGGCTCGGATTGGCTCTGGTGCTGGTCGGCCTGCCGTTCTCGGACGGGCTTGTCTGGTCCGCCACCACCTGGGCGCTGGTGGTGCTGATGAGCGGCGCCTGGGCGCTGTGGTGTGCGGCCGGCTTCCGTGCGGGATCTCCGGTGCCCGAGGCGTTGGCAGTGCCGATCCTGGGCGTCGCAATGATCAGCGGGAACCTCCTGGTCACCCTCGAACCCAATGCCATGCTGGCCACGGCCATCGTCGGCATGGCGGCGGTGTCGTGCGGATCGAGCCTGTCCACGCTGGTCGGCGCGGCCGTGCTGGCGGCGGGCGTCCTGGCGCTGGCGATCGGCGGGATCGTGGCCGACTTCCCCGGGCAGGCATGGGCGCGCGTCGCCGCCTGGATCGCTGCCCTGCTGGCCTGCCAACTCGCCGGCGCGACCCGGCGCAGCGTCGGGACCCAGCACGCGCAGGCGGAGGAACTGCTGCTGCAGACCCGGCGTGTGCACGAGGAGGAGCAGCGGGCCGCGGCGCTGGCCGAGCGGACCCGGGTCGCCCGGGAGATCCACGACGTCCTGGCGCAGTCGCTGGGTGCCCTGGCGGTGCAGTTGGACGTGACCGACTCGCTGCTCACCGCGGATCCGCCGCGCACCGAAGAGGCGGTGGAGCGGGTCCGCAACGCCCGCCGGATCGCCGTCGACGGACTGACCGAGACCCGCCGCGCGATCGCGGTCCTGCGTGCGGACACCCCGCCCCTGCCGGAGGCCCTCGCCGTGCTGGTCCACGACCACCGCACCGCCTCCGGCGCGCCCGCGACCTTCACACCGGTCGGCACCCCGCGCGCTCTCGAACCGGACGTCGGGCTAGCGTTGCTGAGAGTCGCCCAGGAGTCCCTGGCGAACGCCGCCAAGCACGCCCGCGGACAGGAGCTGACCGCCACTTTGGACTACGAAGAGGACCAGGTGAGGCTGACCGTGCTGTCCGGGCCCGCCGACTCCGGTGGCGGCGAGGCCGGCCCACGGCCCCGAGTGGCGGGGATGGACGGCGGCTACGGTCTGGCGGGTATGCGCGAGCGGTTGCTGCTGGTCGGCGGCGACCTGACGGCGGGCCCCACCCCGCAGGGGTGGCGCGTGCGGGCGGAGGTGCCCGCATGAGTACGCGAGTCGTGGTCGTCGACGATCAGCAGGTGGTCCGCGAAGGCCTGATGACCCTGATGGACATGATGCCCGGCATCGATGTCGTCGCCGGGTGCGCGAACGGCGAGGAGGCCGTCGCCCAGGTCGCCGAAACGCACCCGGACGCGGTGCTGATGGACCTGAGCATGCCGGGGATGGGCGGCGTGGAGGCCACCCGCCGGATCGTGACGGCGCACCCGGACGTGGCTGTCGTGGTGCTGACGACCATGGCGGACGATCAGCTGATTCTCGACGCCCTGCAGGCAGGCGCCCGCGCCTACCTGACCAAGGACGCAGGCAAGACCGAGATCGTCCGCGCGATCGAGGCCGCGCTCGCCCGGCACACCACCTTGGACCCGATCGTCCAGGAGCGGCTGCTGGCCGCCGCCCTGCGCGGCACCGACCAGACGACCGAACGGCGGCGGGCCGAATCGTCGCAGGACCTGCTGACCCCGCGCGAGTCCGACGTACTGCGGCTGCTCGCCCAAGGGTTGTCGAACGGCGCGATCGGCCGTCGCCTGCTGGTGGGGGAGTCCACCGTCAAGACCCACATCAACCACCTGTTCGCCAAGCTCCAGGTCCGCACCCGCGCGGCGGCCGTCGCCTGGGCCCATGCCCACGGTTTCGGACCCGGTGCGGACGACGTGCGCTCTGGCCAGCCCGCCGGGTGAATTCCCGAACGGGTGTCCTCAGGCCCGTGGTTGTGTCCCCTCGGACGTAACCACGGGCCTGACGTCGTTCGGTGACCGGTGAGAGGTGGCGGGTGACTGGCGTCCACTCGTCGCTTCTTGTTCAACTTATTGACACGAGTCATCCTCGGTCATAGTTTTCCCGCCGCCCCTCGTGGTGTCTAACGGCGCGTCAAGTCCTTCTGTCGCATAGTGCGTTCAAAGGGCGAACGACGACCCGCCATTGGCACGTGTACACGCTTCGTTTTGCACAGTCGTGTTCGCGCTCCAGGCACAGAAGGAAGTGACGGCTCATGTCCGACTCCGTGTCCCGGCGGTCAGCTCTCAGGCTGGTCGGCGGTGCGATCACCGTGGCCGCCGCGGCCACGACCGGCGTGGCGGTGCCCTCGCACGCGGCCGCCCGGTCCAGACAGGGCCCCGCCGCGGGCCCCCGCGTCGAGTCCCTCGTCGGCAGACTCACCCTCGACGAGAAGATCTCCCTGCTGCACGGCGCGACCGACCCCAAGAGCCTCGGCCAGGCGGGTTACGTGCCCGGCGTGCCGCGGCTCGGCATCCCCGCGCTGCGCCTCGCCGACGGACCCGCGGGCGTCCGCGTCGCGGCCCGCGCCACCGCCCTGCCCGCCCCCGTCCTGCTCGCCTCCGCCTTCGACCCGGCCCTCGCCCGGCGCTACGGCCAGGTCATCGGCCGCGAAGGGCGCGCCCTCGGGCAGGACGTGCTCCTCTCGCCGATGGTCAACCTCATCCGCACCCCCTACGCGGGCCGCAACTTCGAGACCTTCACGGAGGACCCGCTGCTCGCCGCCGACATGGTGGCCGAGGAGATCAAGGGCATCCAGGGCGAGGGCCTCATCGCCACCGTCAAGCACTTCGCCCTGAACAACCAGGAGAAGGACCGCATGTCCATCGACGTGCGGGCCGACGAACGGACCATGCACGAGACGGAGCTACGGGGGTTCGAGGCGGCCGTCGCCGCGGGCACCGGCGCCGTCATGGGCGCGTACAACAAGGTCAACGGCACCTTCGCCTGCGAGAACAAGACCCTGCTCAGCGACGTCCTGCGCGAGCGCTGGGGCTTCGAGGGGTGGGTGATGACCGACTGGTTCGCGCAGCACAGCACCGTCGCCGCCCTCGCCGCGGGGCTCGACATGGAGATGCCCGACGACGCCTACTTCGGCGCCGCCCTGAAGAAGGCCGTCAAGAACGGCAGCGTCCCCGAGCCGCAGGTCGACCGCTCCGTCCGCCGGATCCTCGGCGTCATGGAGCGGTTCGGACTGCTCGACGAGAGCGCGCCGCCGCGTCCGGGGCGCGACCCGCGGGCCGGTGCGGCGGTCGCCCTCGACGTCGCCAAGGCGGGCGCCACCCTGCTGCGCAACGCCCACGGGACCCTGCCGCTGACGGGCCGCGCCGCCCGCGACATCGCCGTCATCGGGCCCACGGGCCGCTACCCCTTCGTCAGCGGCGGCGGCAGCGCCCACGTCGTCCCCGACCGGGCGGAAAGCCCGCTCGACGCCATCACCGCCCGGGCCGGACGCGGCGCCGACGTCACGTACGCACTGGGCGAGGACCTCTACGGCAAGGCGATCCCCCGGCGCGAGCTCAGCCCCGGTCTCGACACCGAGGGTCAGCGGGTCGCCGCGGGCAAGGAGTGGACGTACGAAGGGACGCTGACGCCCGCCGAGTCGGACGAGTGGACGCTCGTCATCCACTACTCGGGCGAGCGGCCCGCGGTAGAGCTCGACGGTGTCGAGCTCTATCCGACCCAGCCGGGCGTCGGCGAGTTCTTCTCCGGCGGACTCGTCTCCACCGCGCCGGACGGGCTGAACGTCCGGCGCGCGACGCTGCCCCTCACCCCTGCCGGGCACCGGCTGCGGATCAGGGCCAAGGGCGGCGACCGGGGCCAGACGTTCCGACTGCGCCGGGTCACCGGCGCCACCCGCACGGCGGACGTCGCCGCGGCGGTGCGGGCGGCGCGCGGCGCACACAGCGTCGTCCTGTTCGCGTACGAGGATGCGACCGAGGGCCAGGACCGCACGACCGTCGCGCTCCCCGGCCACCAGGAGGACCTGATCAGGGCGGTGGCCGCCGCCAACCCCCGTACGACCGTGGTCCTGAACACGTCGTCGGCCACCTCCATGCCGTGGCTGGAGCGGACCGCCGCCGTGCTGCAGATGTACTACCCCGGCCAGGAGGGCGCGGCCGCCACCGCCGCCGTCCTGTTCGGCGACTGCGACCCCGGCGGCCGCCTCACCCAGTCCTTCCCGGTGGACGACGACCACCACCCGATGGCGGGGAACCCGCTCCGCTATCCGGGGGCGAACGGCGTCGAGGAGTACTCGGAGGGCATCCTCGTCGGCCACCGCTGGTACGACGCCGAAGGGGTGCGGCCGCTCTTCCCCTTCGGGCACGGACTCTCGTACACCACCTTCGCCTACCGGGATCTGACGGTCCGTGGAGTGGGCCGGGGCGTGGACGTGACCTTCACCGTGCGCAACACCGGCAGGCGGGACGGCATCACCGTCGCGCAGGTGTACGTCGGTCCCTCGCCCCACCTGGCGATGACACAGGCCGAGCGGGTGCTCGGCGGCTACGAGCGGGTCGCCCTGCGCGCCGGACAGCAGCGGCGCGTCACCGTCCACGTCGACCGCAGGACCCTGTCGGCATGGGACGCGGCACGCCATGGCTGGGTGCTCGGAACCGGCCGACGGGCCATCCAAGTGGGCACATCCGCAGGCAAGTTGATTCTGTCCGCGCACGCCGTCATCAAGGGGGCAGGTTCATGACTCGGTGCAGGGGAGGGAAGGGCGGCAAGCGCGGCGCACGCGGGCGGATACGTCGTGCCGCCTCGGTCGTCGCCGTCATGGCGGCCGCCGCCGCTGCCTCACTCGTACCGCTGCCGGTGCAGGCCGCGGGCGATCCGGCGGCCGCGGACGGCACGCTGGTGCGCACCGACGCAGGTTGGGTGCGCGGTGAATCGACCGGCGAGGGGCGGCAGTTCCTCGGCATTCCCTACGCGCGGCAGCCCGTCGGCGGCCTGCGCTGGAAGGAGCCCCGTCCCGCGCAGCCCTGGGACGGGGTGCGCGGGGCGACCGGCTTCGGCAACCGCTGTGTGCAGAGCGCCAGTTGGGATCCGGGGTACGAGAAACCCAGCCACACCGAGGACTGCCTCGACCTCAACGTCTACGCGCCCAGGGGGCACGCCGAGCGGCAGCGCCCCGTCATGGTCTGGCTGCACGGCGGCGGGCTCACCGCGGGAGCGGGCGAGGACATCGTGCCCGACACCTTCGCCCGCACCACCGGCACCGTCGTCGTGACCGTCAACTACCGCCTCGGAGCGATGGGCTTCCTCGCCGCCGCGGGTCTCGACGGCGAGGCGTCCGACGGTGTGTCAGAGAACTACGGACTGCTCGACCAGCAGGCCGCGCTGCGCTGGGTGCGCGCCAACATCGGCCGGTTCGGCGGTGACGCGGGCCGTGTCACCATCGCGGGCGAGTCCGCGGGCGGCCGCTCCGTCTGTACGCTGCTCGCCTCGCCCACCGCCCGCGGCCTGTTCCGCGCGGGCATCGTGGAGAGCGGTGCGTACGGCGACTGCGCGGCCCGCGAGCGTGCTCCCGCGGTCCGTGACGGCGCGGCCTTCGCGAAGCAGGCGGGCTGCCCCGACCCGGCGACCGCCCTCGCCTGTCTGCGCCGGAAACCCGCGAAGGACATCCTGGCCGCGCAGGCCGGCTTCGACTGGGGTCCGGTCGTCGGCGGCGCCTTCCTGCCGGTGCAGCCCAAGGACGCGTACGAGAAGGGGAGCGCGGCCCGCGTGCCCGTGCTCAACGGCGCCAACAGCGACGAGGGGAACCTCTTCGCCTTCGGCCGGTTCGACGGCGCCGGTGCCCCGCTCACCGCCGAGCAGTACCCCGCGGCGGTCACCGACGAGTACGGTCCCGACCTGGGCAGGCGCGTCCTGAAGGCGTACCCGCTCGCGGCGCATGCCTCGCCGACGCACGCGTTCGGCGCGGCGACGGGCGACCGGATGTTCGCCTGCACGGCCCTGCGCATGAACACGGCCCTGGCCCACCGCGGACCCGTCTACGCCTACGAGTTCGCGGACCGCACCTCACCGCCCTTCGCCTCGCTGCGCGACCTCGACACCGACTTCGACTTCGGCGCGACCCACGTCAACGAAGTCCAGTACCTCTTCAAGCACTTCGGTCTGGACTCGCCGCTCAACGCCGAACAGCGGGCGCTCGCCCGGCAGATGGTCCAGTACTGGGGCTCCTTCGTCCGCACCGGCGTGCCGCGCGCCGACGGCGGGCCCGCCGCCCCCGACCAGCGCACCCGGCCCGGGCGGCTGCTCTCCCTGCGCACCGCCTCCGCGGGCGGCACCGGGATCAGCACCACGGTGCACGACGCACACCGGTGCGACCTCTGGGACGCCGTTCCGGCCGGGTGACCCCGTCCGGGTAGGCTGCCCGGCGTGCGCGGCCGAGCAGGCGCGCACGCCGGGCACACACACTTTTGACACGGGAGGAACCGGCGTTGCACGTCCAGGAGTGGCTGGAGCACGTACCAGCCGTCAGCATCTACGCGCTGGTGGGCCTCGTCATCGGACTGGAGAGTCTGGGCATCCCGCTGCCCGGCGAGATCGTCCTGGTCTCGGCGGCGCTGCTGTCCTCCCAGCACGGTGACCTCAACCCGGTGATCCTCGGGGCGTGCGCCACCGCGGGCGCCATCATCGGCGACTCCATCGGATACGCCATCGGGCGCAAGGGCGGGCGGCCGCTCCTCGCCTGGCTGGAACGGAAGTTCCCCAAGCACTTCAGTGCCGCGAACGTGGCGACCGCCGAGCGGTCCTTCCAGAAGTGGGGCATGTGGGCGGTCTTCTTCGGCCGCTTCGTCGCCCTCCTGCGCATCTTCGCGGGCCCGCTCGCGGGTGTCCTGCGCATGCCGTACTGGAAGTTCCTGATCGCCAACGTCCTCGGCGGCATCATCTGGGCGGGCGGCACCACCGCCGTCATCTACTACATCGGCGTGGTCGCCGAGGACTGGCTCAAGCGGTTCTCGTACGTGGGACTCGGCATCGCCGTGCTCATCGGCGTCGGCTCGATGCTCTTCGTCAAGCGCCGCGCGAAGAAGGCGGCGGCGGAGGCGGCCGGGACCCCGGTGGCCGAGCCGCAGCCCGTCCCCGCCGACTGAACCGTCCCCCGGGTCAGCCCGCCGCGTGCGCGTCGCGGTGGGCCTTGGCCAGCTCGACGTAGAGCGTGCCGTTGAGCGAGATGCCCTCGCGCTCCTCGTCCGTGAGCGGCCTGCGCACCTTGGCGGGCACGCCCGCGACGAGTGAGCCCGGGGGCACCTGCATGCCCTGGGGCACCAGGGCCTGGGCGGCCACCAGCGAACCGGTGCCGATCACCGCGCCGTTGAGGACGGTGGCGCCCATGCCGATCAGCGAGTCGTCCTCGACGGTGCAGCCGTGCAGGACGGCGTTGTGGCCGACCGAGACGCGCTCCCCGATCGTGATGGGGAAGCCCGGGTCGACGTGGAGGCTGCAGTTGTCCTGGATGTTGCTGTCGGCGCCCACGGCGATGGGCCCGCAGTCGGCGCGCAGCACCGCGCCGTACCAGGCGCTCGCCCCGGCCTGCAGGGTCACCTCACCGATCACGACGGACGTCGGCGCGGTGAACGCGTCCTGGTCGATCTTCGGGTCCTTGCCGCCGATGCCGGTGATGAGTGCCTCGTGGCCCATCGACTCGCTCCCTCTTCCGTACGCCTGCGTGCGCCTGCGTGGCCGTCTGTGTGGCGTCGCGCCTGACGGCACCGTACGGGACGGGGCGGCGCACGCCGCCGTGTGGGGTGAAGATCACAGGCCGGGGGCCTGCGGGACCTCGTGGCGCTGAGTAACGTGAGCCCGTGCCGAAGAACAGGAACACGTTCTCATCCCTTGCCGCCGCGCCGCGCCGACTCGCGCAGCGCGCCGTCCACGCGGGCTGGGAGTGGGTGCAGCGCACGGGCGCGGTGACGGCCGCGCACCCCGGGCGGCTGCGGTTCGGTGCCATCGGCGAGGGCACGAAGCTCGCCTTCCCGCAGGGCACGGTCTTCGGGGAGCCGTGGATCAGGATCGGCGACCACTGCATCGTGGGCCAGCACGTGACGCTCACCGCGGGCCTGATGCCGGACCTCGACCTCGGCCCCGACCCGATCCTGCGCATCGGCAACGGCGTCGTGCTCGGCCGCGGCAGCCACGTCATCGCGGACACGACGGTCTCGATCGGCGACGACTGCTACTTCGGCCCCTATGTGTACGTGACGTCCACCAACCACTCCTACGACGACCCGCACACGCCGATTGGCAAGCAGTGGCCGCGGATGGACCCGGTGGAGATCGGGCCCGGCTGCTGGATCGGGACGGGCGCGGTGATCCTGCCGGGGGCGCGGATCGGCCGCAACGTGGTGGTCGCCGCGGGCGCGGTGGTCCGGGGCGAGGTGCCCGACCATGCCGTGGTGGCCGGGGCGCCCGCGCGGGTCGTACGGACCTGGGATGCCGAGCAGGGCTGGCAGCCGCCCCTGCGCACGCCCGCGCCGATGCCGATTCCTGATGGGGTCACGCCGGAACAGCTCATTGCGCTGGGGGAGTTGGGCGAGTTGGGCGAGGTCTGAGGGTGAAGTCTGCGGGCGGCGGCCCGGGGGCGGGGCGCCTGCCTCAGCTCGCCAGCAGGACCGTGCCCACCAGGGCCAGACCCGCGCCCGCCGCCTGCACCCCGCGCAGCCGTTCCTTCAGGACCGCCCGTGCCGCCAGCGCCGTCACCACCGGGTAGACCGAGGAGAGCACCGCGGCGACGGTGACCGGGCCGTGCTGCGCGGCCACCGAGTACGTGCCGTTGGCGGCGACGTCCGCGAGGCCGACGAAGGCGAGGGCCGGAAGTGCGGCCCACACGATGCCCATGCCGCCCCCTTCTGTCCCGGAACCCTCCGTCCCGGAACCCTCGGGCAGCGCCCTGCCGCCGCGCCGCACGGAGACGTACAGCGCCGTGCCGCCCGCCGCCACGTTCGTCACGCGCTGCACGAAGAGCGCGAGGAACAGCCCGGTCAGACTGCTCGACGCCTCGGCGATCAGGGCCATGACCCCGCCGAATCCGAACGCCGCGAGGAGGGTGAGCAGGACGGCCCGCCGCTGCACGGGGGCGCCGCGCAGTTCGGGCCCGCCCGCCAGCAGGATGCCCACGACCGCCACGGCGATCCCCGCGAACTGGGCGAGGCCCGGCCGCTCGCCCAGCAGGAGTCCGACGCCGACCGGCACGGCGACGCCGAGCGAGCCGAGCGGTGAGACGACGCCCATCGGGCCGAGCGCCAAGGCCTTGTAGAAGGCGAGCATCGCGACGGGGCCGACGAGGCCCGCGGTCACCGCGAACCACAGCTGGGGTCCCCACTCGGTCCACCCGCCGGTCGCGACCACGACCGTGCCGAGCACCGCCACCGCGACCGTCTGCGAGGCCACCACCACTGTGAGGGCGGGGATGCGCCGAGTCAGCAGTCCGCCGCCGAAGTCGGCGAGGCCCCACAGAAGGCTGGTGGCCAGGGCGAACAGTGCGGTCATCGGGGGGCCTCGCAGTACAGTGTGTTGAACCATCTGGGATCATCAGGTGCACCACACCGTAGTTCAGTATCTTGAACTCTGTCATCCAGAATATTGGACGGAAATGTGTCGGACCTCGACCAGCTGACCCAGTCGCTCGCCCGCAACCTCAAGCGCTGGCGCAACGAGAGGGGCTTCACCCTCGACGCCCTGGCCGCCCGCGCGGGCGTGAGCCGCGGCATGATCATCCAGATCGAGCAGGCCAGGACCAACCCCAGCGTGGGCATCACGGTGAAGCTCGCGGACGCGCTGGGCGTCAGCATCACCACGCTCCTCGACTACGAACAGGGGGCGCACGTCCGCCTCGTGCCGCCGGAGCAGGCGGTCCGCATGTGGTCCACGGAGGCAGGGAGCAGTACCACGCTCCTCGTGGGGGCCGAGGCGCGCGGACCGTTCGAGCTGTGGTCCTGGCACCTGATGCCGGGCGAGGGCAGTGACTCCGACGCGCATCCGCCGGGCACCATCGAGCTGCTGCACGTCGCGCGGGGCGAACTGACACTCGTCGTGGACGGCGCCGAGCACGCCGTGGCCGCGGGGACGGCCGCCACCTTCGAGGCCAACGTGCCGCACGGCTACCACAACAAGGGTGCCGAGCCCGTCGAGATGACGATGTCGGTCTCGGTGCCGCCCGCGCACGCGGGCTCCTACTGACGGCTGTTAGCGTGCCGCCATGCGTGCTCCCTTCGGTGAATTCGACGTCGTCAGCCCCGCCCCCGAAGCCCTCGACCTGCTGGTGCCGCCCGTCGCGGAGGCCGTGCGCGGCTGGCGCGGGCCCGTCCCGGCCGACGACCTGATCCATGTCGACACCGACCCGCGGTGGGCCGACACCGCCACGTTCCTGGAGCACTACGGTCCCGGGCTGCTCGACCGGTCCGCCAACTGCGTCGTCGTGGCGGGCAAGCGCGGCGGTGGGACCACGCTCGCCGCGTGCCTCGTGCTGTCCGGGACGCGCGTTGACGTGAACGGCGTGGTGCGCCGCCAACTGGGTGCCCGCAAGGCCTCGTTCGCGCCGATGGACACGGCGACGGGGGAGACCGGCATGGAGTACGGCGGCATCACGCCGATCGGGCTGCCCGCCGCATGGCCGCTGCTGGTCGACGCTGCCGTGGCCGATCTGCCGTACGTCCTGGTGGGCAGCGGCAGTCGGCGCGGCAAGCTCATCGTGCCGGGCAAGGTGTTCGCCGGGCTCCCGAACGCGGTCGTACTCGAAGGGCTCGGCGTCGCCGCCGACGGCTGACGGTCGCCGCACGTGCGGCACGGCTCACAGGTCCGTGCCGCCGCGCGCCACGAGCTGTCGCGCGATCACCGTGCGCTGGATCTCGTTGGTGCCCTCGCCGACGACCATCAACGGCGCGTCGCGGAAGTAGCGTTCGACGTCGAACTCCGTCGAATAGCCGTGGCCGCCGTGGATGCGGATCGCGTCCAGGGTGATCCGCACGGCCGTCTCCGAAGCGAAGAGCTTGGCCATGCCCGCCTCCATGTCCACGCGCCGCCCCGCGTCGGCCTCGCGGGCCGCGTGCAGGGTCAGCTGGCGGGCCGCGGAGAGCGAAGTGGCCATGTCCGCGAGGTAGTTGCCGATGGACTGGTGCCGCCAGATCGGCACGCCGAACGACTCGCGCTCCTGGCTGTAGCGCAGCGCGTCCTCGAACGCGGCGCGGGCCACCCCCAGCGCACGGGCCGCGACCTGCAGCCGCCCCGTCTCCAGGCCCTTCATCATCTGCCCGAACCCCTTGCCCTCGACGCCGCCGAGGAGGGCGTCGGCCGGGGCGCGGTAGCCGTGGAAGGACAGCTCGCAGCTCTCCACGCCCTTGTAGCCGAGCTTCGGCAGGTCGCGCGAGACGGTGAGGCCCGGGCCGTGTTCGGTGAGCAGCACGGAGATGCCGCGGTGCCGGGGCTCGGCGTCCGGGTCGGTCTTGCAGAGCAGCGCGATCAGCCCGGAGCGGCGGGAGTTGGTGATCCAGGTCTTCGCGCCGTCGACGACGTACCCGCCGCCCCCCTCGTCGCGCCGCGCGACCGTGCGCAGCGCCTGCAGGTCCGAGCCGCCGCCCGGTTCCGTCAGGGCCATGGTGGCCCGCACCTCGCCGGTGGCCATCGGGGGCAGCCAGCGCCGCCGCTGTTCCGGGGTGCCGAAGTGCAGCAGCAGCTTCGCGACGACGGTGTGGCCGCCCATCGCGCCCGCCAGGCTCATCCAGCCGCGGGCCAGCTCCTCGGTGACCAGGACGTAGCAGGGCGTGGAGACGGGGGTCCCGCCGAACTCCGCGGGAACGGCGAGGCCGAAGACCCCGAGCTCCTTCATCCCCTCGATGAGCGCCTCGGGATAGGTGTCGGAGTGCTCCAACTCCCTGGCGACCGGCCTGACCTCACGGTCCACGAAGTCGCGGACGGTGGTGACCACCAGCTGCTCCTCCGGCGAGAGGGCGTCCAGGGAGCTCACCGGCAGACCCCCGCCGCGCGCAGCCGGGCGACGTCGTCCGGGCCGTGGCCGAGCTCCGCGAGGATCGCGTCGGTGTGCTCGCCCGCATCCGGCACCGGGTCCATGCGCGGGACGACACCGGAGAGGATGGCCGGGGGCAGCAGGGCCTGTACGGGCTCGGGTGTGCCCGGCACGCGGATGTCCTGCCAGCGTCCGCGCTCGGTGAGCACCGGGTGGGCCAGGAACTCGTGGACCGAGTTGACCCCGGCGTTGGCGATGCCCGTGCGGTCGAGCAGTTCCATGGCCGCGGCGCTGTCGAGCTCCGCGAAGCGCGCGGAGATGATCGCGTCGAGCGCGTCGCGGTGCGCCACCCGGGCCGACCCCGTGGCGAAGCGCGGCTCATCGGCCAGCTCCGGCCGTCCGATGAACTCGCGGCACAGGGCGGCCCATTCACGCTCGTTCTGCACCGAAAGCAGCACGTCCTTGCCGTCGGACGCGGTGAACGGGCCGTACGGCGCGACCGTCGCGTGCCGGGCGCCGACGCGGGGCGGCTGGGTGCCGCCGTACCGCGTGTAGTAGGCGGGCTGGCCCATCCACTCGGCGAGCGCGTCGAAGAGGGACACCTCGACCGTGGGGGCCCGCCCCGTCGTCGCCCGCGTGTACAGCGCCGACAGGATGCCGCTGTACGCGTACATCCCCCCGGCGATGTCAGCGACGGAGATCCCCGCACGCGCGGCCTCGTCCGGTGTGCCGGTGAGCTGGAGCAGCCCGGTCTGGCACTGCACGAGCAGGTCGTACGCCTTGCGGTCGGCCCAGGGCCCGTCCGTGCCGTAGCCGCTGACGGTGCACGGGATCAGCGACGGGTGGCGCTCCTGCAGCTCCTCGGCGCCGAGACCGAGCCGGGCGGCGGCGCCCGGGGCGAGGTTCTGCACGAAGACGTCGGCACCCGCGAGGAGTTCCTCCAGGATCGCCAGGCCCCGCTCCGACTTGAGGTCCAGGGTGATCGACTCCTTGGACCGGTTGAGCCAGACGAAGTAGCTGGCCTGCCCCCGCACGGTGGTGTCGTACCGCCGTGCGAAATCACCGCCCCCCGGCCGCTCGACCTTGACCACCCGTGCCCCGAGATCGGCGAGCTGCCGGGTGGCGAAAGGCGCGGCGACGGCCTGCTCGAGGCTGACGACGGTGATGCCCGCGAGGGGCAGCGAAGGGGGAGGTGACATGCGACGTTCCTGTCCGACTGGATTTCTATTAACCCCAACGGGTGGCTCGAATTCAGATTGTCGGTGCCGGACCACAACAATGACGAGCCTCACGGCTGTTGGAGGTCCGGTGTCCCGCTCCACCTCGTCCCCGTCGAACATGACCACCCTTGGGTGTGCCCTCTTCGCGACCCGTTGGCTCCAAGCGCCCCTCTATTTCGGCCTGGTGGCCGCGCAGGGCGTGTACGTCTACAAGTTCTTCAACGAGTTGTGGCACCTCATCGATCACGTCATCAGCGGGCACGCGGACGAGACGCACGTCATGCTCGCCGTCCTCAAGCTCGTCGATGTGGTGATGATCGCCAATCTGCTGATCATGGTGATCGTCGGCGGGTACGAGACCTTCGTCTCGCGGATCGGACTGCAGGGCCACCGGGATCAGCCGGAGTGGCTTTCGCACGTCAATTCCAACGTCCTGAAGGTCAAGCTGGCCACCGCCATCGTGGGGATCTCGTCGGTGCATCTGCTCCAGATGTTCGTCGACGTGCACCACACGCCCCGGCACGACCTGATGTGGGGGACGGTCATCCACATGGCGTTCATCGCGTCCGCGGCCATCCTCGCCTATATGTCCGGGCCCATGGCGGCCCACGAGGCGAAGGCGCGTGCCGCGAAGGAGCACGCGCAGGTCGCGGTGGTCCCCGCGCAGCGGGACGGCAGGGCGGCCGGGGGCGACGGGGCGGACAGCGCGGATGGTGTGAACGGTGGGGACGGTAGGGACGGGAAGGCTGCGGAGCCCTGGACCGGTGCGGAGGAGCGCATCGAGGCCGCGGGGTTCCCGGCCAGGAAGGTCCTCGAAATGTTCGACGAGTCGCATCTGCGGGCGCCCGAGCCCCAGGTCATCACCCGCCTCGGGAAGGTCGACTTCGTCACCCGCAAGGCGAACGTGGTGCTGCTCGGGGGCCCCGGCACCGGCAAGACGCATCTGGCTGTCGCCCTGGGCGTACGGGCCTGTCAGGCCGGTCACCGGGTGCTGTTCGCGACTGCCGCCGAGTGGGGAGCGCGGCTCGCGGACGCGAAGGCCGCGGGGCGTCTTGCCGAGGAGCTGGCCCGGCTCGACTCGTACCCGGTGCTCGTCGTGGACGAGGTCGGCTACGTCCCGTTCGACTGCGAGGCCGCCCAGCTCCTCTTCCAGCTCGTCTCGCACCGCTACGAGCGGGCCTCGCTGATCGTCACCGGCAACCGGCCGCTGGGCCGCTGGGACGAGGTGTTCGGCGACAGCGCGACCGCCGCCGCGACGGTGGACCGGCTGGCCCACCACGCGGAGATCGTCACCCTCGACGCGGACAGCTACCGCACGCGCCGCCTGGAGACCACGCAGGCCGTGGGCCGGGGCGGAGCCGGACCGGCTTTCTGAGCGGGTGGCGGGGCGCTGTCGCGGTGCCCGCCGTGAGCGCCTCGGGTGCGCAGGCGGGTCGGCCGGGTGGGGTCGGATTGGGTTTCTGTGCGGGTGGTGGGTGCGTTGTTGATGCGTTCCGTGGTGAGGGCTTCGGGTGCGCAGGCGGGTCGGCCGGGTGGGGGCGGATTGGGTTTCTGTGCGAGTGGTGGGGGCGTCGTTGATGCGCCCGCGGTGAGGGTCTCGGGTGCGCAGGTTGTCGGCCGGGTGGGGGCGGATTGGGTGTGTGTGGGCGGTGGGGAGTCGTTGATGCGTTCCGTGGTGAGGGCTTCGGGTGCGCAGGCTGTTGGCCGGGTGGGGGCGGATTGGGTTTCTGTGCGGGTGGTCGGGCGTTGTTGATGCGCCCGCGGTGCGGTTCTCGGGTGCGCAGGGCGGTCGGTCGGGGCGGTCCGGAGTGGGGTGGCGGGGCCTGCGGCGACGGCGATGTGCTTTGCCGTGAGTGCCCCGGACACCGGGGGCGCAGCCGGTGCGGTCCGATTCGGACGTGAGCCCGACGGCAGGTCGACGCACGCCTGAAGCGCGCAGTTCAAGCGGCGCCGTCACCTTGCTGAATGGGCGCCGGTGCGGAGCTGCGGCGGCGCAGGCCGGATGAGACCCGCTCGTCTCACCCCGGCCGCCCTTCGGCCCCGGCCCTCCGTCTCCCCGACTCCCCTTCTCTCCGACTCCGTCGTCCCCATCGAACCGAGAAACGGAACCGTCATGCCCTCGACGCCGCTCGTCGCGACCCCCACCAGCTCGTACGTCACCTCCATCGCGGACACCACCGAACAGATCAGGGCGGCCCAGCGGCTGCGCCACCGCGTCTTCGCCGAAGAGCTGGGCGCCGTCCTCGACACGCCCCTCCCCGGCCACGACATCGACGCCTTCGACGACCTCGCCGACCACCTGATCGTCACCGACACCTCGACCGGCGAGGTCGTCGGGACGTATCGAATACTCCCGCCGGGACGGGCCGACCAGTCCTACTCGGACGGGGAGTTCGAGCTCGTCGCGCTCAACGGCCTGCGGCCCGCCATCGTCGAGGCGGGCCGCTCCTGCGTCCACCCCGACCACCGCTCCGGCGCCGTCATCAACCTGATGTGGTCCGCCCTCGCCCGCTACGTCCTGCTCTCCGGCCACCGGTACCTGGCGGGCTGCGCCTCCGTGCCGCTTGCGGACGGCGGGCGGGCCGCGGCCGCCGCGTGGCTGCTCGGCACCGCCAAGCACGCGGCGCCGCCCGAGCTCCGCGTGCACCCCCGGCGCCCGTGGACCCCCGGCGGCCCGGCACCGGAAAGCCCGGCCTACGCCGACCTGCCGCCCCTGCTGCGCGGCTACCTCCGCCTCGGCGCGTGGGTGTGCGGAGCCCCCGCCCACGACCCGGAGTTCGACGTCGCGGACTTCTTCGTCCTCCTCGACATGGAGCGCCTCAGCGCGCGCCATCGCCGCTACTTCCTCGGCGAGGACGCGCAATGAGCGCGTGGACGGTCGACCGCGGCTGTCCGGCGAGCTGCGCCACCGACCCGGACCCGCGCGTGCCGCTGGGCGAACTCGCACGCCGGTACGCCACGTTGACGTACACCCTGACCAGGGCCGTGGCCCGTGGCGACCGGCTCGCCGAACCGTCGACCCTCCAGGCCGAGGCCAGTGCGGTCCTGGGCGCGCTCGGGGTGGGTGTGGAGAGTGCGGAGGGTGTGGGTGCCGCGTCGCTGAGCGTGCGGACGGGCCGCACGGGTGGCGTGGGCACGCTGGTCGTCGCCAACCACATCTCCTGGCTCGACGTCATCGCCCTGCTCGCCGTCGAGCCGGTGAGCGTCCTCGCCAAGCGCGAGGTCGGCCAGTGGCCGGTGGTCGGCGCGCTGGCCCGGCGCGTGGGCACGCGGTTCATCGACCGGGACGGCAGCCCGCGCGCACTGCCGTCCCTCGTCGCGGAGCTGGCCGACTCCCTGCGCGCAGGCACGTCGGTGCTCGTCTTCCCGCAGGCGACGACCTGGTGCTCGGTGGCGGGCGGCCGGTTCCGGCGGGCCGCCTTCCAGGCGGCGGTCGACGCGGGCGCGCCCGTCCGGCCCGTGACGGTCGAGTACCGCCAGGGCGGTGGCCCGAGCACTGCCGCCGCCTTCCTCGGCGAGGAGGACTTCACGGCGTCGCTGCGCCGGGTGGCGGGCGCCCGCGGCCTGAGTGTGCGGGTCACGGCACACGCCCCGCTGTGGGGCACCGATCGACGGGTGCTGGCCGACGCCGCGAGGCGAGCGGTTCTGGGAGAGGGGTTGACCCTTCAACAGGGGCCTCCTATGGTCCGACTGCAACAACTTTCAGCAAGGAGGCGGCAGTTTTCATAAAGCCGTCAACGGCGGTGTCAGCGAAGGGACTTGCGCCGCCACCACACCGCCGCCTCCGCGGACCCCCATCCCCCCACCTTCCCCCCACGTAGGAGGCCTTCGATGCACGGCCGTATATCGAGACCCCGCAAAATCGCCGTCCTGGGCGCCGCACTGGCGGCCGGTGCGGCGGGCAGCCTCTCGCTCGGAGCCCAGCAGCCCAGCGAGGCGGCGCCCGTCGCGAAGAGCCGGACGGCGGCCGCCGGGAAGGACGTCACCGCGGTGATGTTCGAGTGGAACTTCGACTCCATCGCCAAGGCGTGCACGGACACGCTCGGCCCGGCCGGTTACGGATACGTCCAGACCTCACCCCCACAGGAGCGTCTGGCGGGCCCGTCGTGGTGGACCGCCTACCAGCCGGTCAGCTACAAGATCGCCTCCCGGCTCGGCGACCGCGCGTCGTTCAAGAGCATGGTGGGCACCTGCCACGACGCGGGGGTCAAGGTCGTCGCCGACACGGTCATCAACCACATGACCAACGGCCAGGGCACCGGCTCCGGCGGCACGCAGTTCACCAAGTACGACTACCCCGGCACCTACGGGGACGCCGACATGGACAACTGCAAGAAGGAGATCCAGGACTACACCAAGCGGGAGGAGAGCCAGAACTGCGAACTCGGCGGCCTCGCCGACCTGGACACCGGCGAGGAGCACGTCCGCAAGACCATCGCCGGATACATGAACGACCTCCTCACCCTCGGCGTAGACGGCTTCCGCATCGACGCGGCCAAGCACATGCCCGAGGACGACCTGAAGGCGATCAAGTCGCAGCTGAGCGACCCGAACGCGTACTGGAAGCAGGAGACGCTGCCCGGACCGGGCGAGGACGTGCAGCCCGGCGAGTACCTCGGTACCGGCGACGTCCAGGAGTTCAACTACGCGTACGCCCTCAAGGGCGCCTTCGAAGGCGGCAGCCTCGCCGGACTGAAGAACATCGCCGACGGCAAGCTGCCCTCGGAGTCCGCGGCCGTCTTCGTCGCCAACCACGACACCGAGCGCCAGGGCAACGTCCTCACCTACAAGCAGGGCGCCCCCTACACCCTGGCGCACGTCTTCGCGCTGGCCTTCCCGTACGGCTCCCCGGACGTCCACTCCGGGTATGCGTTCAACGGCAAGGACGACGGGCCGCCCGCCGACGGCAAGGCGGACTGCTCCAGCGACGCGTGGGTGTGCCAGCACGCGCAGCCGCAGATCGCGAGCATGGTCGCCTTCCGCAACTCCGCGGGCGGCGCCGAAGTCACCGACTGGTGGGACAACGGCGGCAACGCCATCGCCTTCGGCCGCGGCGACAAGGCCTTCGTCGCCATCAACGCGGGTGACGGCGAGCTGAAGGAGACGTATCAGACGTCGCTGCCCGCGGGTGAGTACTGCGACGTCCAGTCCGGCAAGCCCGTGACCGTCGACGGCGACGGCCGACTGGCGGCGACCGTCGCCGCGAAGAGCGCGGTCGCCGTGCACGTGGGTGCCAAGAGCTGCTCGGGCGCCACGAACTGACGTCCTGGCACAACGTTCCGACGCCGCCGTCCCGCGCTTTCCCGCGCGGGGCGGCGTTCGTCTCCGCCTGCATATGCCTCTACCGAATACGTGGTGATGAGGGTACGCTGAGTAACAGCCCGTGGTCCGTTGTTGCTGTTAGCGCGGCGATGACCTTCCGGCGACCTCTCGGGCCCGGAGTGGGCCTCTACGCCAGCGGCTGCTCTCAGCGGGGCTCTGCCTCCGCTTCACAGCACCGCGTGAAGGACCGCCCGCGGCGGGATCCACTTCTACCGCTGCCCCTCCTTTCCACGGCGCATCAAGGCATCGGATCTGCCATGCGCGACTACTTCGCGGACGACCTTCTCCTCATCATGCCCAACACCCACAGCCCCGGCGTGCGCCTGTCCGGCGAGGTCGTGAGCACCCACCGCGGGCCACTGGCCCTCGCCCTGACCGACCAGACCCAGGCCCACGGCAAGGCCCGCCCCCAGGACCCGGCCCAGGCCGACGACATCCTTCTCGACCTGACCGGCGTCCGCTACCTGGCCAACAGCGGCCTGGAAACCCTCGTCGCCTTCGCCTGCCACCTGCAGCCCCCGCAGTGCCTGGTGGTGCGCACCACCGCCGAACTCGGCCTGCGGGACCGGATCACCGCCCGTGGCTGGGACCGGATCGAGACCCTGCGCCTTGAGGACGCCTGACGGGTCGCGGGAACGCCACGGCCAGGTCGCGTGCCCCGTCCCGTACCCCGCGTACGGGCACGGCGCACGTGGCGGGCAGCAGCGGCAGCAACTCGCTGACCAGGCAGGCGTTCTCGGGCCGCGACGCATAGCGGCTGCGGGCCTTCGGGACCGGCACGACCAGCCCGGCCGGGGCGCCGAGGGCCTCGGCGATCACCCCGGCCCACTCGGCGCGGGTGACCCGGTCCGGGCCGCCCAGGTGCAGAACCGGGGGGAGAGGGTCCGTACCGGTGAGGAGCGCGGTCACGACCTCGGCCACGTCGTCCACGTGGACCGGGGTGGTCCAGTGGTCGTCCGGCGCCTCGACGCGCGCGCCGTCGGCCAGCCGGTGGGCGCAGGCGGCGAAGAAGTTGAGCCACTTGCCCGCGTCGACGGGCTCATGGCCGTAGACGAGGCTGACCCGCAGACAGACCGCCCGCGGGGCACGCGCGAGCAGCAGGCGCTCGGCATGCCGCTTGGCGCGGCCGTAGGCATTGGCGGGGGAGACGGGGGTGTGCTCCGTGTTGTGCCACGCGTGACCGTCGAAGACGTTGTCCGTGGAGATCATGACGAGGCGCGAAGCGCTCTCGGCCGCGGCGAAGTTGGCCGCGACGGCGGCGTGCGCCGCGTCGGCCTCCTCGGGGTGCTCCTCGCACCAGGTGACATCGGAAGGACCGTGCACCAGCACGATCCGCTCCGGGCGCAGCCGAGCCAGGAGGCGGCCACAGGCTTCGGCGTCGGTGGCGTCGAGCGCGGACCAGCGGGCGCCGTACTCCTCGGGCGCCGACGTCGGCCTGGTGCGCGAGACGAGGGTGACGGCATGTCCTGCCCGCGCGAGGCGCCGGGCGATACCGGTCCCGACGAAGCCGCTTCCGACGATGAGGGTACGGGTGGTGGTCATCCGGGGCCTGTCTGCGGGGAGGGGGATCGGAGTCGGGCGGGCGGCGGGTGGCGTCACACGGGCGGCGTTCCTGCCGCGGACGCGGCCCTGCTGGTCAGGAGGCGGCCCGCGCCGATCAGGCCGTGGTCGTCGTCGGGGGCGCCGAGGGACACCAGGGCGTCCACGCGGTCCGCGGTGAGCCCGAAGCACCCCTGGCGCACCAACTCCTCGACCAGCAGGGCCCGGTAGCGCTCCCCGACCGCCAGCGCGAAACCGCCCATCAGGATGAAGCGGCACACGCCGATCGAGGTGAAGACGGCAGAGACGGCCTGCGCGAGCGGTACGAGCGTGCCGCGGAGCACCCCCGTGGCGAACGGGTCGCCCTCCCCGATCGCCTTGGCGAGCGCCGGATTCCCGATCCCTTCGGAACGGCCGCCCCCGCAGAGGGCGGCGAGGCGGGACGCGGCGAACCCGGCAGGATCCGCGGCCGCCGCGCGCCGGGCCGCCGCGAGCACGCCACGCCCGGAGGCGACCGCGCCCAGGTGCCCGCGGCCGCCGCAGTCGCACAGCGGCGCGTCGGGCGAGGGATCGCAGACCCAGTGCCCGAGTTCACCGCCGTGGCCCGCGGGGTCGACGAGCACGTCACCGCCGCGGAAGACCTTGTTGCCGATGCCCGAGCTCACCGTGAGGAGACAGAACGGCTCGGGCTCCGTGGCGGCGTACCGCCAGGCCGCCGCAGTGAGGTCGTTGACGACGGCGACCGGCGCACCGATCCGCTCGCTCAACCGCGCGCCGAGGGGCAGTGGTGCGCCGCGCCGCCCCCACACCGTCGGCGCCGCGACGACAAGACCCTCCGCGGTCACCGGCCCCGCGAAGGCGATCCCGACCGCGCGCGGCACCGAACCCGTCCCGGCGCCGTGCCGGGCGACCTCGCGCACGATCTGCTCCACCACCCGCTCCTGGAGCTCCTGCACCGGGGCGCCCGGATGAAGGGCCATGCCCTCGACCGGGACGCGGCGCACGCGGGAGAGGCGGCCGGAAGCGGGGGAGTAACTCGCCACCCGCAGCGTGGTTCCGCCCACGTCGAGCACGGTGAAGGGCCGGTCAGTGTCCGTCATGGCCATGGACTGCCTCCTCGAAGACCAGCAGGTGCAGATCCGTGGCGTCGGAGTCGTTGAGCAGGCCGTGCTCGCCGTGGGGCCGGTTGACGACGACGTCGCCCGTGGCCACCCGGAACTCCTCCCCGTCCAGGAACATCAGTCCGCTCCCGGCGAGCACGATGTACGTCTCGCGGTCCGCGCCGTGCCGGTGCCTGCCGATGGACGTGCCGGGCGGCAGGACGGCCAGGTCGATGAACTCGGCACCGGGAGCGCCCGCTTCGCGGGTGAAGACGCGGTGCGCGAGGATGGCGCCGATGCCGCCGTGGTCGTGCTCCTTGGCGGTCAGCAGATCCCGTACGTTGACCGGGCGCCCGCGGCCCGTCGCCGCCGCGTCCTCAGCCATCGCGCCGCACCGCCCGGTCCGCCAGCGCGTCCAGCGCCGCCCGCAACGTCTCCGCCGGCAGCTGCTCCAGCTCGTCGACGAAGGCCGCCTTGCCGAGCGCGGTCGGCACGACCAGGTGCAGCTTGCGGCCGCGGCGCTGCCACGATGCGCGCAGGGCCTGCGTCATCAGCTCGGGCGTGCAGGTGGCGGGGTCGTACACGGGGAGCCCGATCCGTTCGAGCAGGGTCACGATCCGCTCGCAGGTCTCCGCGTCCGTGAGGCCGAGGAGGCGCGCGAGGTGCGCGGAGAGCGCCATGTCGACGGCGACCGCCTCGCCGTGGGCCAGGCGGTGGCCGCCCGCCGTCTCGATCACCGGGCTGAAGGTGTGCCCGAAGTCGACGAGCCGGGCGAGCTCGTGCTCGCGCAGGTTCGGGCAGAGCTCCTCCATCATGAGCCGCATCGCGGTACGGATGATGTACGTCTCCACGTCGGCGCCACCCGTGTCACCCGCGCCACCCATGCCGGAAGGGGCGCGGCGGAACGCGTCCGGGTGTCGCTCCAGCGTCCTGAACAGGTCGCCGTCGAGGATCACCGCCATCTTCACGATCTCGGCGAGGCCGCAGCGGATCTCGCGTGCGGGCAGGGTGTCCAGGAGCGCCGGGTCGTTGAGCGAGGCGTGGGCGGGGTGGTAGGCGCCGAACATGTTCTTGGTGTGCAGGGCGTTGACGCCGGTCTTGACGCCGACGCCGACGTCGACCTGCCCCACCAGGCTGGTGTTGACCTTGATGTAGCGGATGCCGCGGGCGTACATGGACGCGGCGAAGCCGACGATGTCCGCGACGATGCCGCCGCCCACCGCGAGCATCACCCCGTGCCGGTCGAGGCCCGCCGCCTTGGCCGTCGCGCAGACCTCCTCCACCGAGGTGAGCGACTTGTTGTGCTCGCCGGTGGCGATGGTGTGCACGCTCCAACTGCCCGGCTCCAGAAGGGCGGTGAGGTAGCGGCGCAGCCGCTCTCCGTGGATCCGGTCCACCGTGGGGCCGATGTAGGCCACCACGCGGCGGCCCGCCACGTACTCCGCGAGCAGCGGGTTGTCCGGGTGGAAGACCCCGCCCGTGACGTCGACGCGGTAGCCGGTGCCGTCCGGTGCGAGCAGGTCGAAGCCGCCGGAGTCCTCACGGACCCCCTCGGCCTCAGCAAGAACCTGGCCTGCCATGTCTCTCCTTGGTTTCGTTCTCGTTCTCGTTCGCGTTCTCGTGCACGTTCTTGGTGTCGTTCGTGTGGTGCTCGTTCGGGTGCGGGGGCCGGGGTGCGAAGACGTCTGCCAGGGTCCGCAGCAGCGCGAACGCGGGGAGCTCCTCC
This sequence comes from Streptomyces sp. NPDC004732, assembly GCF_040609235.1. Classification (NCBI taxonomy): domain Bacteria; kingdom Bacillati; phylum Actinomycetota; class Actinomycetes; order Kitasatosporales; family Streptomycetaceae; genus Streptomyces; species Streptomyces sp. NPDC004732. The sequence goes on along the minus strand of NZ_JBEXJR010000014.1, from coordinate 78,739 downwards.
AGCGGGACCGGGCGGCCCCGCGCATCCGCCACCGGCAGCCGCCAGTTGGGGTGCGCCGCGGCGGTGCCCGGCAGGTTCTGCGGGCGCCGGTCGCCGGTCGCGTCCGGCAGCCAGACGCCGAGCATCCGGGCCGGCGTGAGCCGCAGGAACCGGTGCAGGGCGGCGACCTCGCCGTCCGGGTCGGGCAGCAGCCCCAGCCGGGTCAGCTCGGCGAGCCAGCCGTCGCGTTCGGCGGCGGCCGCCGCCTTCTCGTCGGCCTCGGGCCGGGTCAGCAGCCCCAGCCGGGCCCGCAGGTCCACGTGTTCGCCGGAGAGCCAGGCCGCCGTCGTGGGCAGGTCGTGGGTCGTGAGCGTGGCCAGACACTCCGCCCGCCACTGGTCGGGCGGCAGCGGACCGTGCCGCCCCGCGGAGCCGCCCAGGTACTCGAAGCGCTGCACGGACGTGCCGAGCATGCCGCGCCCGGCGAGCTCCTCGCGCATGCCGTCCTCGACGGTGCCGAGATCCTCGCCGATCACGCCAGCGCCCGCGCGGTACGCCTCCAGCGCGAGCACCCCGAGCATGGCGTTCCGGTCGTACCCGACGTACGTGCCCTCGGTGGGCGGGCGCCCCTCCGGCACCCACCACAGCCGGGAGAGCCCCATCACGTGGTCGACGCGCAGGGCCCCGGCGTGCCGCAGCCCGGACCGCAGCAGCTCGGCGAAGGGCCGGTAGCCCTCGGCGGCCAGGGCGTCCGGCCGCCACGGGGGCTGGCCCCAGTCCTGGCCCCGCCGGTTGAAGTCGTCCGGCGGCGCGCCCACGCTCATGCCCGCGGCCAGACAGCGCTGCAGGGCCCAGGCGTCGGCACCCTCGGGCGCGACACCGACCGCCAGGTCGTGGACGAGCCCGACCGGCATCCCGGCACCGACCGCCGCGGCCTGTGCGGCCGCCAGCTGCTCGTCGGTGACCCAGGCGAGCCACCGGTGGTGGTCGACGGCCCCGGCGAGCTCCTCCCGGGCCCGCGCCACGGCGGGGGAGCGGGGGTCGCGCAGCTCGGCCGGCCAGGACCGCCACGCACCGCCGTGCACGTCGGCGAGCGCGCACCACGTGGCGTGGTCGGTGAGGCCCTGCCCCTCCCGCTCGACGAACGCGGCGAAGGCGGCGGCCCGCCCCGGCGACAGCGGCACGTCGTGCACGGCGCGCAACGCCCGGTGCTTGAGGTCGCGCACGGCCTCGCGGTCGATGAGTGAACTCCCGTCCAGGACGGCGTCGTTCAGCTGTCGGGCGCGGGCGGCGAGGTGGTCCACGGCGGGGCGCGCCGCCGGGTCGAGATACGCGTACTCGGGCACCGCCTCCACGCGTACGTGCATCGGGTCGGCGAAGCGCCGCGAGCTCGGCCGGTACGGGGAGGGGTCGGGCAGCGGGCCCGGCTCCACGGCGTGCAGCGGTCCGAGCTGGACGAACCCGGCGCGCAGGGCCCGCCCCGACCAGGAGGCGAGTTCGGCCAGGTCGCCGAGGTCGCCCATGCCCCAGGAGCGGCGCGAGAGCACGGAGTAGAGCTGGATCAGGAAGCCCCAGGTGCGGTCCGCGGGGGCGGGGAGGCGGTCGGGCACGGCGAGCAGCGGCGCGTGCGCCCGGCGTCCGTCGGGGGTGCGGACGTGGAGGGTGTGGTGGCCGGGCGGGAGCTCGGGCACGAGGGCGGTGGTGGCGCCGGACTCCCACTGGACGTGGGTGTCGGTGTGGAGGGGAAGGCGGAGGGCGGGGAGCGTGGGGCTGTCGTTCGGTGCGCCCTCGCCGGGCACCCGTATCACCACGCACGGCGGCAGCAGCCTCCCCGCCTGCTCCTGCCGGTGGGCCGCCAGAGCGGCGCGTGCCGTCGCCTCCGTCGACGCGTCCACGCCGCACGCCGCGAGGACGGCGACCAGCGTGTCCGGCGAGACGTCGGCGCGGTGGCCCCGGTCGGTGGTGTAGGCGGTGGCCACGGCGTGGGTGTGGGCGAGTGCGGTGAGAGTGTCCGTCGGGCGAGGGCCGGTCGCCCCAGGGGAGTTCCCCGTCATGCGGGAGCCCCCCGTCGTCTCGTGGAGGTGGTCGGCGTCGGGCCGAAGAGCCGTTCGAGGACGACGGCGACGCCGTCCTCGTCGTTGCCCGGCGCGATCTCGTCGGCCATGGCGCGCAGCTCGGGGTGGGCGTTGGCGACGGCCACCCCGTGGCCCGCCCAGGCGAGGAGCGGGACGTCGTTGGGCATGTCGCCGAACGCCACGGTGTCGGCGGCCGTGAACCCCAGGAGCCGGGCGGCCCGCTCGACCCCCGCGCCCTTGGTGATGCCGGGCGGCAGCACCTCCACCATGCCCTTCACGGAGTGCACGACGGACACGTCGTCACCGCACAACCTCTGTGTGACGGCGGCCAGTTCGTCCTCCGGCACCTCCGGATGGTGCAGGACCAGTTTGTCGATGGGCCCGGACCACAGCCGCGCACGGTCGGCCGTCACGTCCCATCCGTGGCGGACCCGCTCGCCGAAGCGCGGCGTCACCTTGAAGCGGCTCTCGGGCGGCGCGGTGACGACCCCGAGCTCCAGCGTGCCGAGCACCTCCTCGACCCGCGCGACCACCGACCGGGCAAGCCCGAGGTCCAGCCGGGCGGAGTCGAGGAGGCGGTCCGCGCCGGCGTCGTACAGCTGGGCGCCCTGCCCGCACACCGCGATGCCCCGGTAGCCGAGCGCGGCGAGGAACTCCTTGCAGGCGGCTGCGGGCCGCCCGGTGACGACCAGATGGTGCGCGCCCGCCCCGGTGGCCAGGGCGAGGGCCCGGCGGGTGCGGTCCGACACGGTCAGGTCGCCGCGCAGCAGCGTGCCGTCGAGGTCGGTGGCGACGACCCGGTACGGCGGGGGCGCCGCCCCGGCGACCGGTACCGCGTCCCAGGCGACCCGCCCCGAGCGCAGGGTCACCATGACGACCAGCTCCCGCCCCACGGGCGGCCCGTCGAGGGTCCCGTGGAACGTGCCGTCGCCGCCCGGCCGCAGCGCCAGGAACCCGGCCCCGCTCCCGACGGGCACGGCCTCGTCCGAGGCGACGGCCTCGGCGGCGGACTCCAACGACGCCCCGTCCCGTGCCGCGCCCGCCGACTCAACGACCACCTCTACGCGCTCGGCCCCCGCATGGACGTACTCGACCCGCCACCGGCCGCCGTCGTCCCCCTCGCCGTCCGGGCTCCGGGTCAAGCGGCAGCGTGCCGCCAGCCTCGCCGCCCAGTCGTCCCGGTCCGCGCGCGCCACGAGATCGGCGCACCGCGCGAAGTCCGCGCGTGCGTAAGCCGCTTCGAAGAGCCGTTCCAGCGCGGGACCGTCCAGCGGGGCGCACCGCGCGTACGCCGCCGCGTCGCCCCGTTCGGCCGCCGCCCGCGCGATCCGCTCGCCGTGGCGCGCGAAGTCCGTGTCGTCCAGCGCGTCGAACCAGCCGTACGCGATGGCCTCCTCGACGGGGCGGGGGAGCCGTTCGCCGCGCAGCAGCGTGCCGAACGCGGCGAGGCGCAGCTCCGCGCTCCGCGGCCAGGTGAACTGCCGGGCGAGACGGCGCGAGTTGGCCGACAGACGGTCGTACGTGGCGGGGTCGCCGCGGAAGACCGCGGCGGCCTGCCGGATGCGTGCGGCCAGTTCGCGCGCGAGCACGGGGTCGTCGTCGCGGAACGAGCCGCGCACGGAGAACCCCGTCGCCGCCGGGTCGTCGAGCGGCCGCGCGTGCCCGAAGTGGCCGGTGACCCGCTGGTCGGTGGCGATCGGCACCGCCCCGCACGCCATCGCCTCGGCCTGGGCGATGAGGAAGCCGTCCAGCTCGTACTTGGAGGGGTTGACGCAGAAGTCGGCGCAGGCGGCCTGCTCGAAGAGGGTGTCCTCGTCGGCGAGCCGCCAGTCCAGATGGACCTGGCCGGGGTGGCGGTCGGCGACGCTCTGGAAGTAGGCGTTCGCCACCGTCGAAGCCAACTCGCCGCCGCCGCCCGTCGAGCAGCGGATGACGAAGCCGACGTCCGGGTCGGTGGCGAGGACCTCCTCCACCGCGCGCATCAGTTCCAGCTGGCCCTTGTGGTGCACGGCGTAGCGGGCCGCGTGGAAGAAGACGGGGTGCGCGGGGTCGAGGCCGAGGCCCCGCAGGACCGTGGCGCGGTCCACGCTCCCCGGATCCCGGCCGAGCCAGCTGTCGGCGACGCCGCAGCCGCCCATCAGGAGCTTGTCCGGATGCGCCCGGAGCTCGCGGGCGACCGGCAGCGTCTCGAAGAGCGCCTCGAAGGGGGTGCCTTCGAAGGTGCTGTAGGAGGCGCGCTGGCCGGGTGAGACGAAGTCGACGAGGTCCGCGTGGGTGGCGATCAGGGGGAACACGCCGACGTGGTCGGGGCGGCGTTCCTGGTGCATCCGCGTGCCCGCGAGGGCCCGCGCGACCGTGGCCGCCGCGCTGTCCTCCGGCGGCAGCGGGCCGTCGAGCGCGTCGAGGTCGATGCCCGCGTCGGCCCCGAGGAGCGCGAGGAGACGCTCCACCTGGGGCCGGTAGACCTGCTGCCCGACCGGCGCGTTGGCCGCGACCGTGCTCACGGTGCGGTGCCGCGGATCGGCGGCGAGCACCGGCGGCAGCAGGTAGTGGTAGTACGGCTCGAAGCCGTGGACGATCGCGGGCTCCGGTCCCGCGGCGTCGGAGAGCGGGCCGGACCTGATGAAGCGCAGCCCGTCCACCTGGAAGACCAGCGGCTTGAAGTACGCCAGGTCCCGGCCCTCCAGGCCGGGCGGCGGATAGAGCCGGTCGGGCAGCAGGTCCAGATACGCGTTGGACAGGAAGTACACGTCCACCCCGTCGAGGCGGAGCCGGTGGGCCCGGGTGGTCAGCTCGACGTCGACCTCGGCCGGGTGGTCCGGCCACACCTTGGGGTCGAGGACGAGCGGCACCACATGGTCGGCGCGGTAGTCGAGCTCCTCGACCGGGAACGTCTCCCGGAGCCGGTCGAGATGGCCGTGGGCCGGGGTGATCACGGACACGCGGTGACCGCGTGCGGCGTACTCCCGGGACAGGTTCCAGACCAGCGGCGAGAGACCGCCCCGCATCAGCCGGTTGTCGAAACCGCCGCACTCGTACGAGAAGTTGATGATGTGCACGTGCGTGCCACTCCCTCAGCCTGCAGCCGCGGCGCTCGCGCGTGCGCACGCGCCCCGCAGCCCCGGCAGGTCGATGAACTCGGTGTGGGTGCCCGCGCTCCCGCAGGCGAAGGCCCCCGAAACGGACCCGGCGAGCACACACTCCGCCACCGGCCGCCCCTCGAAGAGGGAGTGCAGGAACGCGGTGACGAAGGCGTCGCCCGCGCCGTTGCTGTCGACCACGGGCCGCTCGGGACGCACCGCGGGGAAGTGCCGCACCTCCGTGTCGCCGCGCTCCAGGACGTGGCAGCCGTCCGCGCCGTCCGTCGCGACGACGAGGCGGGCCCTGCCGTCGTCGATGACCGAGTGCAGCACCTCGTCCAGCCGGTCGTGGATCGCGGCCGCGCTGAGGAAGACGTGGTCGGAGGCGAGGGCGTACGTGCGGTGGTGCGGATTGCGCCCGTCCCAGTCGTGCAGGTCCGTCGAACAGGTCGGGCCGAGCCTGCGGATGTCGTCGTACATGTCGCGGTTGGTGCCGGTGATGGAGAGGTGGACGTGCCGGGCGCGTGCCAGGTGCGGCAGGTAGAAGTCGCGCGGCAGCCGCAGGTCCGCGGGGTGCCGTCCGTCGTAGAAGGAGAAGCGGCGGCCCTGCGGGTCGACCAGGTTGACGCCGCGCGGGGTGCCGTGCGGCGAGACCACATGGCTGAAGTCCAGGCCGCGGGTGGCGTACGCGTCGAGGACCGAGCGGCCCTGCGCGTCGTCCCCGAGGAAGTCGATGAACTTGGTGGACAGACCGAGGGCGTGCCAGCCGAGCGCGACCCCGTTGCCGGTGTGCGCCACGTAGTCGTACACGGGCGGCACGAACACCGAGTCACCGGGCGGCAGGCGCAGCGCGTCGACGCGCACGATGGTGTCCACCCCCGCGCCGCCGACCACCAGGACGTCGTACTGCGGCTCACTCATGCGCGTACCTCTTCTGCCTGCTTGATGTCCGTCTGCTGGATGCGCCCGTCCTCCAGGACGACCGCCGAGTCGATGTCGGCGCCCGCGGGGACGCGGGCGCCGGGCAGCACCACGCTGCGCCGCACCCGGGCGCCCGCGCCGACGCGCACGCCGGGAAAGAGCACGCTGTCCTCCACCCGGCCGTCGTTGACCAGGTCCGAAGGCACCACCGACGAGCGCACCCCGAAGTGGTCCGCCACCCAGGCGCGCCGCACCTGCGGAGCCACGGTCCACGGCATGCGCCCGACGGGCAGCCCGGCCGTGGGAGCGGCGGCGAGGGCGAGGTGCGCACGGTGGTAGCGCTCGACGGTGCCGATGTCCTCCCAGTGCCCCGCGACCTCGTGGCCGCGGATGTGCTCGCCCGCCGCGAGCATCGCGGGGATCACGTCCCTGCTGATGTCGTGCTGCCAGCCGGTGCCGTCGAGCAGCTCCAGATACCGGCGCAGGACGGCCGCGTCGAAGACGCAGAAGGCCGCGAACACCAGGTCGCTGGTGGCGACGTCCGGCTTCTCCACGAACGCGGTGAGCCGCCCCCGCGGATCGAACTCGACCATGCCGAACAGGTGCACCCAGCGCGGGTCGATGCGCTGGTACGCCAGGGTGAGCGCCGCGCCCGAGGCGCGGTGGGCGTCGATCAGCGGCCGGTAGTCGAAGCGGTAGACGTGGTCGGCGTGCAGGACGAGGACGTGCTCCGGGTCGCGGCGGCCGCTCTCGCCCCCGAAGACGTACCCGCTCTTGCGGATCAGCGCGTCCGCCGTACCGCGCTCCAACGGCCAGGTACGGGTGGGCAGTTCCGCCGGGAGACCGGCACCGGCTGTGGCGTAAGCGGTGTCGTACGGGCCGAAGTGCACCCGGAAGTCCGGCCCCAGGTTCCACACCCGGTGCAGGTCGTCCATCAGCTGCCGCTCCTCGTACTGGGAGAGGAGCAGCACCTCGCCGAGGCCCGAGGCCCGCGCGTTGGCGAGGCTGAAGTCGATGAGGCGGCAGGCCCCGCCGTACGGCACCAGCGGCTTGAGCCGCCCCGTCCCGAGCGGACCCATGCGGCGGCCCTCGCCGCCCGCGAGCAGCACCGTGCGGACCGTTCTCGTCACGTCCGGCTCAGCCATGGTGCACCTCGTCCCACGTGACGCGCCCCGAGGACAGGGTCAGGAGCAGCCGGGCCCCGGGACCGTCGGGCGCCGGGCCGCTGAACTCGCCCGGTGCGGTGCGCTCCAGGAGGTGTACGGAGGGCAGGGCGCGGCCGTCCGCGCCGGTTTCGGAGGGGGTGACCAGCTCGACGCGCTCCGCGTGCGGGAGCCGGTAGACGATCCGGCCGTCCTCGCCCACGAGGCAGCGACCACGCAGCCGGTCCACTTCCTGCCGCCGCACGGCACCGCCCGGCGCCCGGTCGATGACCTGCTCGCACGCGGCGAAGTCGGCCCGCAGCCAGGCGGTGTCGAAGATCCGGCGGGCAGCGTCGGTATCCAAGAAGGCGTGGCGCTCGTACGCGTCCACGGTGCCGTGCGCGACCGCCGCCTCCTTGACCTCATCGGCCCCCACCGCCGCATCTTCCACTTGCTCGAACCAGCCGTGCCGCAGAGCGAGTTGGACCGGTGGTTCGGCGGGCTCGCCCCGCCAGAGGCGGCCGAAGGCGGCCAGGTGCAGGTCCGCGCAGCGCTCCCAGGTGAAGGCGCGGGCGACGGCGGAAGCCCGGGCCGACAGCTCCCGGTAGCGGTCCCGCTCCTCGGTCCACAGCGTCACCGCCTCCCGGATCCGGCCGGTGAGCGCCGCGGTGAGCAGGTCGTCGTCCTCGGCGAACGACCGGTTCACGGCGAATCCGGTGCCCGTCGCGGGGCCCTCGGCGTGCCGGAAGTGCGCCATGCCCTCCTGGTCGGTGGCGATCGGCACGGCGCCGCACACCATCGCCTCGCCCTGCGCGATGAGGAAGGTGTCCATCTCAAACTTGGAAGGGAAGAGGCAGAAGTCGGAGCTCGCCGCGTAGGCGAACACCCGCCCCTCGTCGACCCGCTCCCACTCCAGGTGCAGTCGGCCCGCGTGCCGTCGCGCCACCTCGTGGAAGTAGGGGTCGTCGATGCCCTCCCCGGCGATGCAGCGCAGCACGAAGTTGGCGGCGAGCCCCTCGCTCAGCACCCGGTCCACGGCTCGCACCAGCTCCACCTGACCCTTGTGGTGGACCGCGTAGCGCGCGTTGTGGAAGAAGGTCGGCAGGGCGGGATCGAGGCCGAGACCGCCGAGCACGTCCGCCCGGTCGACGTCGGCAGGGTCCCGGGCGAGCCACTCGTCGGAGATCGCGCAGCCGCCCACGAACATCTTGTGCGCGTTGCGCCGCACGACGTCCGCGATCGGGAGCCGCTCGAAGAGCTCGGCGAACGGGGTGTCGCGGAACGAGGCGTAGAAGTCCAGCTGACCGGGGGAGAGGAAGTCGATCAGGTCGGAGTGCTCGGCGGTGAGCTCGTAGAGCGCGATGTGGTCGGGCGGGTAGGTGTAGTGGAGGTGGGTGAGCTGCTGGTACTGCAGGACGGCCGCCGGATACGGGCCTTCCCCGCCCTCCGTCCGGGTCGGCAACTCGACCTTGGCGTCGAGGAGTTCGAGGAGTCGCCGGACCTTCGGCCCGTACACCTTCTTCGCGATCGGCATATTGCTCTGCACGGTGCTGACGACCCTTTTCGTCGGGTCGTCGCGCAGCGCGGCAGGCAGCAGATAGTGGTAGTACGGCTCGTGCGCGTGCACGATCGCCCGCTCCTCGCCGAACCAGCCGCGCAGGAACCGCACGCTGTCGGCCTGGAAGACGAGCGGCTTGAAGAAGACCAGGTCACGGCCCTTGGCGGAGTACGGCGGATAGAACGTGGTCGGCAGCCGGTCGAGGTAGTCGTTGGAGAGGAAGTACAGGTCGACGCCGTCGAGCCGGATGCGGTGCGCCGTCGTGCGCAGCTCGATCGCGGCCTCGGCCGGGAAGCCCCGCCAGACCTGCGGGTCCAGGACGAGGGGCAGGGTGTACGTGTCCTCGTACGGCAGGTCCTCCACGTCGTAGCGCGACCGCAGGTCGTCCAGCCTGCCGTGCGCCGGTGTGACGATGGAGACTCGGTGGCCGCGCGCGGCGAAGGCCCGCGAGAGGTTCCACAGGTACACCGAGGTGCCGCCCTGCAAGAAGGTGTGGTCGAATCCGCAGCACTCGAAGTAGGTCTCGATGATGTGCATACGGGGCTCGACCGGTATCCCGGACTCGGGGGTCATCACGGCCTCACGTCCTCGGGTTCGCGGTGGGCGCCGCTGCCGCCTTCGCCGAGCCGCAGGGCGTGGCGCAGGTCGATCGCGGCGTGGTAGGGGCGCGTGTGCGCGTGGTTGTAGGCGAGTTCGTGGAGCAGTCTGCGCAGATAGAGCAGTCGCCGGAGCGGTCCGCCGGACGCGGGGCCGAGGAGCAGCTCGCGCACGCGCTCTCGCCAGTGGTCCGCGACCGCGAACACTTGCCGCAGCTCGTCCTGTTGGGCCGGGGGCAGGTGGGGCGCGCCGTCGAGGGAACCGAGCATCGTCTCCAGGGAGTCGGCTCCCAGCCGACCGGCGGCCTCGAACGCGGCCTCGTCCGCCGCGAAGTACTCAAGGCCGCGCTGCAGCGCGACGACATCCTCCAGCGGCGACTGCGCGGCCCAGCCCGGTGCGGTGGGAGCGGTGCTCGGGGTGGAGAGGTCGATCAGGGCCGGTGGGCGCCACAGCAGGTGCGACAGATGCAGATCGCCGTGGCAGGGGCCGCCCGTCCAGGAAGCACCGGGACGTGCCAACTCGGCATGCAGCGCGCCCACTTCCGCCTCCATGGCGCGGAACGCCCGCCGCACGGCCCTGCCGGGCAGCGCAGGGTCGGCGGTGGTGCGGTCGTGCAGCCCGGCGAGCCGGTCCTCGGCCTGCGCGAGTCGCTCACCGGCCGGATAGGCGGGCTGCGGCGTGCCGTCGCCGAGCCGGTAGGCCAGGTCGGCGTGGAAGCCGCGCAGGAACCGTCCGGCCTCGCGCAACTGCCCTTCCAGCGGACGCAGATGGCGCCGCGCCACCGACTCCGGCGACCCGTCCTTGAGGAGGCGGGACAGGGCGGGCCACAGGGACCGCAGGTTCTGCCGCAGCGGTACGTCGATGCCCTCGCCGGGCGCGTAGCGGTAGACGACGCCCAGGGGGTGGCGGGTGCCGGAGGCAGGGTCGGTGTAGGTGTAGTCGCCCGTCCACTCCGGAGTGCGTCCCGTGCCGTTCATCAGCCGAAGCAGGTCGGGCTCCCGCACGCCGTCGTCGAGGCAGCGGTAGGTCTTGTGGATGTGCGCCACACCGCCGATCTCCATCAGGGACAGGGCGTTGGACGACCAGCCCCGCTCGAAGGGGAGCCGCCGCACCTCGGGTGCGGTACCGCCCGCGCTCCGGAACTCCACCGCGCCGCCCTGCGCCGTCCGCAGTGTCCCGCCCGCCAGCGTCCTGAGCACCGCGGCCGTGTGGAACTCGTCCACGGGGTGGGCCTCCCTGGGCCTCTCCCGCCCGCCCCGCAGGTCCACCGGCACGAAGAACCGCCTGCCCGACGCGGGACCACCGACCGCCGCCACGACGAGCAGCAGCGCCGCGGGGCCGAGCTCTGCGTGGTCGACGCGCGCATACCGGTCGGCCTTGCGTCCGTCCTCGGACATCCACGGTGCCGTGCGCAGCAGCGCGTCCAGCTCCTCGTCGCGGATCACGGGCCTCAACTCCCTGTCATTTCGTACGTGTTGATGCCGCGCCGCCACACGGCGAGAGCCAGCAGCAGCGACAGGGCCGTCACCACGGGCAGCCACCCCAGCAGTCCCGTCCCGCCGGAGAGCAGATAGACGCACGGGACGTACGACGTGAAGGCGAACGGCAGCACCCAGGTCAGCAGCGCGCGCAGCGACCCGTGGTAGATGTCGAGCGGGTACGCCGCGAACTCCGAGACCTGGCTCGCCGCGTACATCGCGGGCAGGCTCGTCACCGTCCAGAACGAGAGCGACGCGAAGAACAGCTTCACCGCCGTGTGGATCAGCGCCCCGCAGAGCACGAGCAGCGGGGCGAGCGCCCACTGCGTGGCCGTGAGGTCCAGGTCGAGCGACGTGCCCGCGTACGTCACGAGGACGGCGCCGACGACGAGCTCACCGAGCGCGTCGGGATGGAAGAAGCGCTCGGACAGCAGCGAGAAGAGCGGGTTCACCGGGCGGATCAGATAGCGGTAGAACTCGCCGCGCTGCACCAGCTTGCGGCCGAGCTCCCACAGCTGGTCGGTGAAGAGGTGGTCGAGGCCGCGCGGCAGCAGCGAGAAGCCGAGCAGGAACAGCACCTCGTGGTACGACCAGCCGCCCACCGCGGGCACCTGCCGGAAGACCAGGCCCACCACCGCCGTCTGGATGCCGACCCGCACCAGGAAGGCCCCGGCGCCGAGCGCGAAGTCGAGGCGGTAGGCGGCGAGCCGGTGCAGGCCGACACCGCCGAGGAACCAGGAGAGCCTGACGTACCAGAGGGCCGTGCCGAGGCGTGTGCGTGTCATCCGCCGAGCACCTCCAGGCGCCCGAGCGCGGCCCGCCACAGCACCGCGCACAGCACGGTGAGGCCGACGACCCAGCCCACCTGCTGGGCCAGCACGGCGACGGCCCCGCCCACCCCCTCGTACCTCCCGAGGAGCAGGGTGAGCGGACCGTCGACCATCCCGCTGAAGGGCAGCGCACGGGCGACCGCGGCCAGCGGGCCCGGCATCAGCGCGATGGGCACCAGCTGACCGGCGAAGAAGGCGACGACGCTCTGCTTCACCATCCGTACGCCCCACGTGTTGGTGGTGATGAAGCCGGTCATGCCGGTCAGCAGGTTCACGCAGAACGCGATGAGCACCGACAGCGCCGTCGACACCGCGAACAGCAGGGCGTCGCCGGGGCGGGGCGCGGTCAGCGGCACCAGGAACGAGAAGAACACCAGCACCGGCACACCGACGAGGACGGCGTTGGCCGCGACGACCGGCAGGCACGCGAAGAGCCGCACCAGCGGATAGCTGACCGGCCGCACCAGCAGCACGGCGACGTCCCCGCGGTAGACCTCGGCGGCCACCTCGTCGTCGACCCGGTTGGCGTGCAGGACCTGCAGGACCTGGGCCATCAGCAGATACGTGGTGATGCCCGCCGTGGTGAAACCGCCGGGACCCGTGCCGCCCGGGGAGTCCGCGTACGCCGCACGCCACAGGAAGACGGTGACCGCGGCGCCCGCGGCGGCGGTGACGCCCGTGACGACGAACATCGAGCGGTACTGGAGCAGCGACTGGAGGCCGCCGGTGGCGAAGGGGACGTAGCGCCCCACGCGCGTGTGCGTGTTCTTCATGCTCATGAGGGGCCGCCGTCGACGCCTACGGGTGAGGGCGCGGGTGTCCGGCCGTAGATCTGCCGCAGTACCTCCTCCAGGTCGGGCTCCGGGGCGTAGCAGTCCACGAGGTCGAAGTGGTCGAGGAGGAAGGCGAGCACCTGGCGCGAGGCGAAGAGGCCCGCCGGGTAGTCGACGCGGATGCGTCCGCCGTCCTGGACCGCCGCCCGCGCCCCGGGCAGGCCGCGTTCGATCCGGTCCATGGCCTCGCGCGGTGCCGGGCCGCCCCGGTGGTCGAAGGTGACCGAGCGGTCCTCCGCCGTGCGCAGCAGATCCTGGATGGAGCCCTGGTGGACGACCCGGCCGTGGTCGACGACCAGGGCGCTGTCGCAGATCGCGGCGATGTCGGCGATGTCGTGGCTGGTGAGCACGACGGTCGTGCCGAGCTCGCGGTGCGCGCGGTTGACCAGGTCGCGCACCGCGGACTTGAGGACCATGTCGAGGCCGATGGTCGGCTCGTCCCAGAAGACGACGGCCGGGTCGTGCAGGAGGCTCGCCGCGATCTCCGCGCGCATCCGCTGGCCCAGGCTCAGCTGCCGCACGGGGGTCGTGCCGAGGGCGTCGATGTCGAGCAGTTCGCGGTAGAGCGCGAGGTTGCGGCGGTAGACCGGCTCGGGGATGTCGTAGACGCGGCGCAGGATGCGGAACGAGTCGGGCACCGAAAGGTCCCACCACAGCTGGCTGCGCTGCCCGAAGACGACGCCGATGGAGCGGGCGTTCTGCCGCCGCTTGCGGTAGGGCTCGATGCCGCCGACCAGGCAGTGCCCCGACGTCGGCGTCATGATGCCGGTCAGCATCTTGATCGTGGTGGACTTTCCGGCTCCGTTGGCGCCGATGTACGCGGTCTTCGACCCGGCGGGGATCTCGAAGGAGACGCCGTCCACGGCGCGTACGGTGCGGTACTCGCGGGTGAAGAGCGTGGCGAGGCTGCCGAGCAGGCCGGGTCTGCGTTCGGCGATGCGGAACTCCTTGGTGAGGTTCTCCGCGACGATCACGCCACCACCTGCTTGATGGCCTGCTCCAACAGCGCGACACCGTCGTCGAGTTCTGCCTCTTCGAGCGTGAACGGCGGGGCGATGCGGATGATGTGACCGCCGAACGCCGTCCGCAGGCCCAGGTCGAGCGCTGCGGAGTGGACCGCGCGGGCGAGCTCCGGCGCGGGGCTGCGGCTCTCCCGGTCGGTGACGAACTCCAGGCCGTACAGCAGCCCCAGCCCCCGTACGTCACCGAGCTGCTCGTAGCGGGAGTGCAGGGCCGCGAGCCGGTCGCCGAGCAACTCGCCCATCGCGTGCGCGCGTTCGGCCAGCCGGTCCCGTTCGATGACGGTGAGCGTCGCGTGCGCCGCGGCGATGCCCAGGGGATTGCTCGCGTACGTCGACGCGTACGACCCTGCCGTGGCGGCCTCGGCGGAGCACAGCAGCTCCGCGCGACCGGCGAGCACAGCGAAGGGGAAGCCGTTCGCCATGCCCTTGGAGAGGACCACCAGGTCCGGTTCGACGCCGACGAGGTCGCAGGCGAGGAAGGCGCCGGTGCGGCCGCCTCCGGTCAGCACCTCGTCGGCGACGAGCAGCACGCCGTTCGCGCGGCAGGCCTCGGCGATCTGTTCCCAGTACCCCGGTGGCGGTACGACGACGCCCGCCGCGCCCTGCACCGGTTCGAAGACCAGCGCGGCGACGTTCGGCTTCTCGGCGATGTGCTTGCGCACGAGCGACGCGCACCGCACCCCGCAGCTCGGATAGGTCAACTCCAGTGGGCAGCGGTAGCAGTTGGGCGCGTATCCGAGGACGCTGTTCCCGGCGAAGGCCTGGTGGCCGATGTCCCAGTGGACCAGCATCCGGGCGCCCATCGTCTTGCCGTGGAAGCCGTGGCGCAGCGCCCCGATGCGGTTGCGCCCGGCGGGGGCGGTCGCCTGCACCACGCGCAGGGCCGCCTCGACGGCCTCGGCGCCGGTGGAGAAGAGCGCGTAGGTATCGAGGTGGTCGGGCAGCAGCCGCGCGAGCAGTTCCAGCAGTCCGGCCCGCTCGGGTGTCGCGGCGTCGTGCACGTTCCACAGCCGCCCGGCCTGCTCGGTGAGCGCCCCGACGACCTCCGGATGGCAGTGGCCCAGCGACTGCGTGAGCGTTCCGGCCGCGAAGTCCAGGTACTGGTTGCCGTCGAGGTCGGTGAGGAGCGCACCCGCCCCCTCGGCGAACACGCGCTCCCCGGCTGCGGTCTCCTCCGAGGCGCCGGGCGCAAGGTGCCTGGCTTCCCGGTCGAGCCGTGCGCGCTGCCGGTGACCTGTCACTGCTGCCCCCAGTCGATGTGCGTGGTGCCGGTGAACTGCCCGGGTCGGCACCGTAGTTGAGCGGTGGGACCGGCGATGCGCACCGAGTCAAACAAAGCCGCACCAAGATTGGCAAGAGATTGCTGAAACTTTCAGCGGGCTCTTGCGGTGGGATGTCCGGCTCTGCTTGAGTCGAAGTGCCGCCGCTTCAACTCCGAGGCCCGCGCGGCCTCGCAAGCGAGGAGGGACCCGTGAGAACGCATCCCCAGGCCGCCCCACTCCGCGGGCGGCTTCCTTGAAGGCCCTGGTGCTGGCCGGCGGGACGGGCAGCAGGCTGCGCCCCTTCACCGACACGGGCGCCAAGCAACTGCTGCCCATCGCCAACAAACCCGTGCTCTTCTACGGCCTCGAAGCCATCGCCGCGGCAGGCATCAGGGAGGCCGGGATCGTCGTCGGCCGACGCGGCGGCGAGGTCCGCCGGGCCGTCGGCGACGGCAGTGCCTTCGGCCTGCGCGTCAGCTACCTCCACCAGGAGCGGCCGCTCGGCCTGGCCCACGCGGTGCTCATCGCACGGGAGTTCCTCGGCGACGACGACTTCCTGCTCTACCTCGGCGACAACTACCTCCAGGACGGTCTCACCGGCTTCGCCGAGCGCGCCGCGGCCCACCCCGGCGCCGCCCGCCTCCTGCTCACACCGGTCGCCGACCCGACGGCCTTCGGCGTCGCCGAACTCGACGCCGGGGGCGACGTGGTGCGCCTGGAGGAGAAGCCGGAACGGCCGCGCAGCGACCTCGCCCTGATCGGCGTGTACGCCTTCGGCCGCGACGTCCACGAGGCGGTGCGGGCGATCAGCCCCTCGGTGCGCGGCGAGCTGGAGATCACCGACGCCGTGCAGTGGATGCTCGACCGGGGGCTGCGGGTGCGCGCCGAGACCACCACCCGCCCCTGGCGCGACACCGGCAGCGTCGACGACCTCCTGGAGGTCAACCGCCAGGTCCTCGACGGCATCGAGGGCCGCGTCGACGGCAAGGTCGACCCGGAAAGCACCGTGCTGGGCCGGGTCCGGCTCGCCGAGGGCGCCGTCGTGCGCGGCTCCCGCATCGTCGGCCCCGCGGTGATCGGCGCGGGCACCGTCATCAGCAACTCCAGCATCGGCCCGTACACCGCCATCGCCGAGGACTGCCGGATCGAGGACAGCACCATCGCCCACTCCGTCCTGCTGCGCGGCGCGGACGTGGAGGGCGCCTCCCGCATCGAGTCCTCGCTCATCGGCCGCGGCGCCGTCGTGGCCCCCGCCCCGCGGCTGCCCCAGGCCCATCGACTCGTCATCGGCGACCACAGCAAGGTGCAATTGACCTCATGAACCACTTCGACCCGTCGGGCCGCCGCGGCCGCCGCATCCTCGTCACCGGCGGCGCGGGCTTCATCGGCTCCGCGTACGTCCGCTCGCTCCTCGGCCCCGCGGGGCCGCCCGGCACCGAAGTGACCGTCCTCGACAAGCTCACCTACGCGGGCAGCCCCGGCCGCCTCGACGCGGTCCGCGCCCACCCCGGATTCGCCTTCGTGCGCGGTGACGTCTGCGACGCCCGGCTCGTCGGCGAACTGGCTGCGGACCACGGCCAGGTGGTGCACTTCGCCGCCGAGTCGCACGTCGACCGCTCGATCACGGACGGCGCCGCCTTCACCCGCACCAACGTGCTTGGCACCCAGACCCTGCTGGACGCCGCGCTCCGGCACGGCGTGACGGCCTTCGTCCACGTCTCCACCGACGAGGTGTACGGATCGATCGCGCGGGGCGCGGCCGTGGAGGATGACCAACTGCGGCCCAACTCCCCGTACGCGGCCTCGAAGGCAGCCGCCGACCTCATCGCCCTGGCCCAGCACCGCACCCACGGCCTGGACGTCCGCGTCACCCGCTGCTCCAACAACTTCGGCCCGCACCAGCACCCGGAGAAGCTGATCCCGCGCTTCCTGACCGCTCTCCTGAACGGGGAGAACGTCCCGGTCTACGGCGACGGGCTGCAGGTGCGGGACTGGCTGCACCTGGAGGACCACATCCGCGGCATCGAGCTGGTCCGCACCGGGGGTCGGGCGGGGGAGATCTACAACATCGGGGGCGGCACCTCCCTCACCAACCTGGAGCTGACCGAGCGGCTGCTCGCCCTGTGCGGCGCCGACGCCGGGCGCATCACGCACGTCGCGGACCGCAAGGGACACGACCGCAGGTACGCCGTGGACCACACCAAGATCAGCGCCGAGCTGGGGTACCGGCCGAGCACCGACTTCGACGCGGCGCTCGCCGAGACGGCCCGCTGGTACCGGCACAACCGCTCGTGGTGGCAGCGGCTCGTCGCCGCGTGAGCTGCCCGGCGTTAGCCGTCCCGGGGGACTTGCCTAGGCCTTGCGCCCGGACCCCGTGGAGCCCCGCACCACCAGCTCCGGCATGAAGACGAACTCGCCGTGCGGCGCGGGCGTCCCGCCGATCTCCTCGAGGAGCGCGCGGACCGCCGCCTGGCCCATGGCCTGGACGGGCTGGCGGATCGTGGTCAGCGGCGGATCGGTGAACGCGATGAGCGGCGAGTCGTCGAAGCCGACCACCGAGATGTCCCGCGGCACGCTCAGGCCCAGGTCGCGGGCGGCCCGGATGGCGCCGAGCGCCATCATGTCGCTGGCGCACACGACGGCGGTGCAGCCGCGGTTGATGAGGGTGGTGGTGGCGGCCTGGCCGCCCTCCAGGGTGTAGAGGGAGTGCTGGACCAGCTCCGCCGACGCCTCGTCGTCCAGGCCGAGGCGTTCGAGCAGCCCGAGCCGGAAGCCCTCGATCTTGCGCACCACGGGGACGAACCGCTTGGGGCCGACCGCGAGTCCGATGCGGGTGTGGCCGAGCGACGTCAGATGCGTGACGGCCAGGCGCACGGCGGCACGGTCGTCGGTGGAGACGAAGGGGGCCGCCACGTCCGGCGAGAAGCCGTTGACGAGTACATAGGGGACGCCCTGGGCGCGCAGCACCTCGTACCGCTCCATGTCGGCGGTGGTGTCGGCGTGCAGGCCCGACACGAAGATGATGCCGCTGACCCCGCGGTCGACGAGCATCTCGGTGAGCTCGTCCTCGGTGGAGCCGCCCGGCGTCTGTGTCGCGAGCACCGGCGTATAGCCCTGGCGGGTCAGTGCCTGCGCGATGACCTGGGCGAACGCGGGAAAGATCGGGTTGTCCAGCTCCGGCGTGATGAGGCCGATGAGCCCGGCGCTGCGTCGGCGGAGCCGCACCGGGCGCTCGTACCCGAGCACGTCGAGGGCGGCGAGGACCGCCTCGCGGGTGCCGACGGCCACTCCGGGCTTGCCGTTGAGGACGCGGCTCACGGTGGCTTCGCTGACCCCCGCGTGGGCTGCGATGTCGACAAGCCGTGCGGTCATGGCACTGGACTGTACCTGTCATCGGGATGATTGCCCACTGCCTGCGAAAGCTTGTGGAAGCTTGCGGAAAGACCTGTCTTGCAAGAGTCTTGCAGTCGCCTCCGTCGCTCCAGGGCACCGCTTTCCCGCCCCCGCGCCCTTGCCAGGCGCCCCGCGGCGCTGTCAAGCGCGAGCCGGGCCACGGTAAGGACACGCAGAAATAACGATCGCCAGTCCTTGCAGAAATTTACCGCAAGGTCTTTCGGCAACATTCCAACGCTGTTACGTTCCTGGCAACCCGGCGCCGCCGTCCAGAGCGGCCAGCAGGAGGCACCTCTTCGTCTCCCCGTGATTCCGGGATCAGTTGAAGGAGTTCACATGCGGCGTGGCATAGCGGCCACCGGGCTGATCGCGGCCCTGGCCATGACAGCGGCAGCGTGCGGGGGCGACGACGAAGGCAGCGGCGGCAGCAAGGGCGGCAAGCTCTCCGGCACCGTCACCTTCTGGGACACCTCGAACGACGCCGAGAAGGGCGCGTACGAAAAGATCGCCAAGGGCTTCGAGAAGCTGCACCCGGACGTCAAGGTCAACTATGTGAACGTCCCGTTCGGCGAGGCCAACGCCAAGTTCAAGAACGCCGCGGGCGGCAACTCGGGCGCCCCCGACGTGATGCGCACCGAGGTCGCCTGGACCCAGGACTTCGCCTCGCTCGGCTACCTCGCCCCGCTCGACGACACCGTCGCCCTCGACAAGGCGGACGACTACCTCCCGCAGGCCGCCGCGAGCACCAAGTTCAAGGGCAAGACGTACGCCGCGCCGCAGACCATCGACACCCTGGCGCTCTTCTACAACAAGAAGATGCTCAAGGCCGCCGGGGTCGACGTGCCGAAGTCCTTCGACGAGGTGAAGTCCGCCGCGAAGAAGATCAGTTCCAAGTCCGGCAAGACCGGCCTCTACCTGCGCGGCGACGACCCGTACTACTACCTCCCGTACCTCTACGGAGAGGGCGGCGACCTCCTGGACACCAAGAACAAGAAGGTCACCGTCGACGAGCCCGAGGGCGCCAAGGCCTTCTCGGTGATGAAGGACCTGGTCGACTCCAAGGCGGCGGTCACCGACGCGAGCGACGGCTACAACAACCAGCTCAACGCCTTCAAGGACGGCGACGTCGCGATGGCGCTCGACGGCCCGTGGTCCATCGAGGGCGCCCTGAAGGGCAAGGAGTTCAAGGCCGACAAGGGCAACCTCGGTGTCGCCCCGGCCCCGGCGGGCAGCGCGCGCCAGGGCGCCCCGCAGGGCGGCTGGAACCTCGCCGCGTACGCCGGGTCCGGCAACCTCGACGCGTCCTACGAGTTCATCAAGTACATGAGCTCCGCCAAGGTGCAGCAGCAGACCACCGAGCAGCTCAGCCTGCTGCCGACCCGCACCTCTGTCTACGACGTGAAGTCCGTCAAGGACAACCAGATGGTGCAGTTCTTCAAGCCCGCCGTCGCCAAGTCCGTGCAGCGTCCGTGGATCCCGGAGGCCAACGCGCTCTTCGAGCCGATCCGCCTGCAGCTGGAGAAGGTGCTCAGCGGCAAGTCCTCGCCCGAGAAGGGCGCCAAGGGCATCGGTGACGCCTACCGCAAGCTCCTCAAGAACTACAAGTAAGAGGGAGGGCTGACCGACCCATGGCTGTCGAGACCGGCCAGCCGGTGGTGAAGGCCGCGGATGCCAAGGGCATCCGCGGCCGCGGCCCCCGGCCCGGCAAGAACCCAGGGCGGCTGCGCCGGGCGTTCGCCACTCATTGGTACGCGTGGGCCATGGTCGCCCCCGTGGTGATCGTGATCGGCGTGATCGTCGGCTATCCGCTGGTGCGCGGCATGTATCTGTCGACGACCAACGCCAACGAGGCGAACGTCGAGCGGCACATCGGTGTCAACGACATCCCCGCCACGTACGAGTCCGTCGGCCTCGACAACTACCAGTCGATCCTGTCCGACGGCGTCTTCTGGGACCGCCTCACCTGGACCGTGGTGTGGACCGTCTCCTGCGTCGCGCTGTCCTTCGTCCTCGGTCTCGCGCTCGCCACGATGCTCAACCGCAAGCTGGCGGGGCGCTCCCTGTACCGGATGGCGCTGATCCTGCCGTGGGCGGTCCCGGCCTTCGTCTCCGTCTTCACCTGGCGGCTGCTCTTCAACGAGAAGAAGGGCCTCCTCAACAAGATCCTCGAAGGCGGGGGCATCGACGCGGTCCCGTGGCTCAACGACCCGACCTGGGCGAAGCTCTCGGTGATCACCGTCAACGTCTGGCTCGGGGTGCCGTTCATGCTGGTCGCCATGCTCGGCGGCCTGCAGTCCATCCCCGGTGAGCTGTACGAGGCGGCCGAGATGGACGGCGCCAACGCCTGGCAGCGCTTCCGCCACATCACCCTGCCGGGGCTGCGCTCCGTGGCCAGCACGGTGATCCTGATCAGCGGCATCTGGACCTTCAACATGTTCCCGGTGATCTTCCTGCTCACCAGGGGAGGACCAGGGGACGCCACCGAGATCCTGGTGACGTACGCCTACCGGCTCTCGTTCGTCGTCAGCCCACGCGACTTCGCGGGCTCCGCCGCCTGGGGCGTCCTCATCCTGGCCCTCCTGTCGATCATCGCGGTGGCCTACCGCCGCGCGCTCCGCAAGCAAGGAGAGGTGTGGTGACCACCGTGGAAGCGAAGGAGACGACCCCGAAGGACTCGGCGACCCCGGCGACCCCGGAGAAGAAGCGGAAGCCCAGGGGACGCGACGAGCGCGGCCCGCTGGCCTCGGTCGCCCTGCACCTGACCCTGCTGCTCGCCAGCGCCATCGCGGTCCTGCCGCCCCTGTGGCTCCTGGTCACGTCGTTCAAGCCGGAGAGCGAGGCCTTCTCCACCGATCTGGTGAAGGACTTCACCTTCGGCAACTACGACCACGTCCTGAACGACACCGAGTTCCCGAACTGGCTCCTCAACTCCCTCATCGTGGTGGGCCTGACCACGGTGATCGGCGTCTTCATCGCGGCGACGACCGGGTACGCGGTGAGCCGCTTCAAGTTCCCCGGCATGCGGCCGCTGATGTGGCTGCTCCTGATCACCCAGATGTTCCCCGTCGCGGTGCTCATCGTGCCGCTGTACAACCTCCTGGCCAGCCTCGGCCTGCTCAACCAGCCCATCGGCCTCGTCGTCACCTATCTGACGATCGCCGTGCCGTTCTGCGCCTGGATGATGAAGGGGTACTTCGACACCATCCCGGTAGAGATCGACGAGGCCGGGCGGGTGGACGGACTCAACCCGTTCGGCACCTTCTGGCGGCTCATCGTGCCGCTCGCCAAGCCGGGCCTGGCCGTCACCGGGTTCTACAGCTTCATCACCGGCTGGGCCGAGGTGGCCTACGCGTCCGCCTTCATGACCGGCGAGGAGAACCTCACGCTCGCCGGTGGCCTGCAGACCTTCGTCAACCAGTACACCAGCGACTGGGGTTCGCTGACGGCGTCCGCGGTGATCGTGGCGGTGCCCGCCGCGGTGATCTTCGGCTTCGCCCAGCGCCACCTGGTCTCCGGCCTGACGGCGGGCGCGACGAAGTCCTGAGGCGACCCGCCGCATCCGCCACCCGCACGGTGCGACCGCCACGTCGGCGGCGCCGGACCGACACCGTCCGGCGCCGCCCCCACCACACTCGATCCCCAGGGAAGACATGACCCAGCATCTCGCTGCCCCTGCCGCCCCCACCACCGAGACGCGCACGGACTGGTGGCGCGACGCGGTGATCTACCAGGTGTATCCGCGCAGCTTCGCCGACGGCAACGGCGACGGCATGGGCGACCTGGAGGGCATCCGCAGCCGACTGCCGTACCTCAGGGACCTCGGCGTCGACGCCGTCTGGCTCAGCCCCTTCTACGCGTCGCCGCAGGCCGACGCCGGATACGACGTCGCCGACTACCGCGCCATCGACCCCGTCTTCGGCAACCTCCTGGACGCCGACGCGGTCATCCGCGACGCCCACGAGCTCGGCCTGCGCATCATCGTGGACCTGGTGCCCAACCACTCCTCCGACCGCCACGACTGGTTCCGCCGGGCGCTGAGCGAGGGCCCGGGATCCCCGCTCAGGGAGCGCTACCACTTCCGTCCCGGCAAGGGCGCGAACGGCGAACTCCCGCCCAACGACTGGGAGTCCATCTTCGGCGGCCCCGCCTGGACCCGGCTGCCCGACGGCGAGTGGTACCTGCACCTCTTCGCGCCCGAGCAGCCCGACTTCAACTGGGAACACCCCGCCGTCCAGGACGAGTTCCGCTCGATCCTGCGCTTCTGGCTCGACATGGGCGTCGACGGCTTCCGCGTCGACGTCGCCCACGGCCTGGTGAAGGAGGCCGGGCTCCCCGACATCGGCCGCCACGACCAGCTCAAGCTGCTCGGCAACGACACCATGCCGTTCTTCGACCAGGACGGCGTGCACGAGATCTACCGCAGCTGGCGCCGCGTCCTCGAGGAGTACGAGGGCGAGCGCATCCTCGTCGCCGAGGCGTGGACGCCCACGGTCGAGCGCTCCGCCCACTACGTGCGGCCCGACGAGATGCACCAGGCCTTCAACTTCCAGTACTTGGGCACCTCGTGGGACTCCGCCGAACTGCGCGAGGTCATCGATGTGTCGCTGGCCGCGATGCGTCCCGTGGGCGCCCCCGCCACCTGGGTGCTCTCCAACCACGACGTGACCCGGCACGCCACGCGCCTCGCCAACCCGCCGGGCCTCGGCACCCAGCTGCGCACCGCGGGCGACCGCGAGCTCGGCCTGCGCCGCGCCCGCGCGGCGACCCTGCTGATGCTGGCGCTGCCCGGCTCCGCGTACCTGTACCAGGGCGAGGAGCTCGGTCTGCCCGACGTCACCGACCTGCCCGACGAGGTGCGCCAGGACCCGTCGTTCATCCGCGCCGAAGGGCAGGACGGCTTCCGGGACGGTTGCCGGGTGCCGATCCCGTGGACCACCGAGGGATCGTCGTACGGCTTCGGGGCGGGCGGCAGCTGGCTCCCGCAGCCCGCGAGCTGGGGCGGCCTCAGCGTGCAGGCCCAGACGGGCGATCCGGGCTCGACCCTGGAGCTGTACCGCAGCGCGCTCGCCGTGCGCCGCGCGGAGCCGGGGCTCGGCGCGGGCGTGGCCATCGAGTGGCTGGAGGCGCCCGAGGGTGTGCTCGCCTTCGCCCGCGAGGGCTTCGTGTGCACCGTGAACACCACCGCCGAGCCGGTGGAGATCCCGGCTCCCGGCCGGATCCTGCTGGGCAGCGAGGAGGCGGAGGTCACGGACGGAGCCGTGCGCCTGCCCGCCGACACCACCGTCTGGTGGGCGGTGTGACGCTGCCCTCCGTGCCGCGGGACGCCCACCGGGGCGCCCCGCGGCTCCTGGACATCGCGGCCCAGGCCGGTGTCAGCGAGGCCACCGCGAGCCGGGTGCTCAACGGCAAGGCGGGGGTCGCGGCGGCCACCCGCCGCCGCGTCCTCGCCGCCCTCGACATCCTCGGCTACGAGCGCCCCACCCGGCTGAAGCGGCGCAGCGCCGGTCTCGTCGGCCTGGTCATCCCCGAGCTCACCAACCCCATCTTCCCGGCCTTCGCGCAGGTCATCGAGCAGGTGCTCGCCGGGCACGGCTACACCCCGATGCTCTGTACGCAGATGCCGGGCGGCGCCACCGAGGACGAGCTGGTCGAGCAACTGGAGGACCGCGGGGTCAGCGGCATCATCTTCCTGTCGGGACTGCACGCCGACCTGACGGCCGACACCGCGCGCTACCGCGAACTGGCCCGCCGCAACGTGCCGTTCGTCCTCGTCAACGGCTTCAACGAGGACATCCCCGGCGCCTTCGTCTCGCCCGACGACCGCTCCGCGGTGCGCATGGCGGTGCGCCACCTCGTCGACCTCGGGCACGAGCGGATCGGTCTGGCCATCGGCCCGACGCGGTACGTTCCCTCGCTCCGCAAGGCGGAGGGGTTCACGGCGGCGCTGCACAGCATGCTCGGCCTGGACCGGGGAGAGGCCGAACGGCTGGTGCAGCGGACCCTGTTCACCGTCGAGGGCGGGCAGGCCGCGGCCGGAGCCCTGCTCGACCTGGGGTGCACGGCGATGGTCTGCGGCAGTGACCTGATGGCGCTCGGCGCGGTCAGGACGGTGCGGGAGCGCGGTCTTTCGGTGCCCGACGACGTCTCCGTGGTCGGCTTCGACGACTCCCAGCTCATCGCCTTCACCGATCCGCCGCTGACCACGGTGCGCCAGCCGGTGCAGGCGATGGCGACCGCCGCGGTCGGTGCCCTGCTCGAAGAGATCGACGGAAACCCCGTGCAGCGCACGGAGTTCGTGTTCCAGCCCGAGCTCGTCGTGCGCGGATCCACCGGGGTGTGTCCAGAGGGTTGACCCCATGCGGGGGGCGCCATACGGTCCAACCCGCAACAACTTGTGCTGACTTGCTGCAAGCACTTGCTGAAGGTTCCCCCAACGCGCAGGAGGTACCACCATGACCGGCCGGACCACCAAGAGCCGCAGACCCTTCGCCACCGCACTCGCCCTGATCGCGGGTGTCGCGGGCAGCGTCGTCGCCGGAGCGCCCGCGGCGCAGGCCGCGCCGCCCGGCGACAAGGACGTCACCGCCGTCCTCTTCGAGTGGAACTTCGCGTCGGTCGCCAAGGCCTGCACGGACCGGCTCGGCCCGGACGGCTACGGATACGTGCAGGTGTCGCCGCCGCAGGAGCGCATCCAGGGCGACGCCTGGTGGGCCGCGTACCAGCCGGTCAGCTACAAGATCGGCACCCGGCTCGGCGACCGCGCCGCCTTCAAGAGCATGGTCGGCACCTGCCACTCCGCCGGGGTGAAGGTCGTCACGGACGCCGTGATCAACCACATGACCAACGCCTCCGGCACCGGCTCGGCGGGGTCCGCCTTCACGAAGTACGACTACCCGGGCACGTACTCGTCCGCCGACATGGACGACTGCAAGGCGGACATCAGCAACTACCAGGACCGCTGGAACGTCCAGCACTGCGAACTGGGCGGCCTCGCCGACCTCGACACCGGCGAGGACTACGTCCGCGGCCGCATCGCCACGTACCTCAACGACCTCCTCTCGCTCGGCGTGGACGGCTTCCGCATCGACGCGGCCAAGCACATCCCCGTGGACGACCTCAAGAACATCAAGTCGCGGCTGAGCAACCCGGGCGTCTACTGGAAGCAGGAGACGCTGTACGGGGCAGGGGAAGCCGTCTCCCCGAGCGAGTACACCGCCACCGGTGATCCCCAGGAGTTCCGCTACGGCTGGGACCTGAAGCGGGTCTTCAACAACGAGAAGCTCGCCTACCTCAAGAACTTCGGCGAGGGCTGGGGTTATATGCCGGGCGGCACGACCTCGGTGTTCGTCGCCAACCACGACACCGAGCGCCACGGCCAGACCCTCAGCTACAAGGACGGCGCCAACTACACCCTCGCGCACGTCTTCATGCTGGCCTGGCCGTACGGATCCCCCGACGTCCAGTCCGGCTACGAGTTCAGCAACGCCGACGCGGGATCGCCCAACGGCGGTCAGGTGAAGGCCTGTTACAGCGACGGCTGGAAGTGCCAGCACGCCTGGCCGGAGATCCGCAGCATGGTCAAGTTCCGCAACGCCGCGCGCGGCGCTTCGGTCACCAACTGGTGGGACAACGGCAACAACACCATCGCCTTCGGCCGCGGCGACAAGGCGTACGTCGTCATCAACCACGAAGGGTCCGCCGTCAACCGCACCTTCCAGACCTCCCTGGCTGCGGGCACGTACTGCGACGTGCAGAGCGGCAGGAGCGTCACCGTGAACGGCTCGGGGCAGTTCACCGCGTCCGTCGCCCCGAACACGGCCCTCGCGCTGCACACCGGGGCCAAGAACTGCTGAACACCGGGGCCATGAACTGATGACCGGCCCCCCAAGACCGGCCGCCCGGCCCATCCGTGTCCCCGCTGCCGGGCGGCCGCACCTCTCTTCCGCACCCCTCAAGGAGAAACCGCCGTGACCGGCTCCCCGCGCCGCGCCGCCGTGACCGTGGCCCTCGCCCTGCTCGCCGCCACCGTGCCCCTGACCGCGACGGCCCTGCCGATGGCACCGTCGACGCCGTCCGCCGCGGCCGAGCAGGCCGATCCGCTGGACCTGTCGAAGTCGCGGGCCCAGTGGATCGACAGGAACACCCTCGCCTGGGACATCGGCACGGCGAACACGTACGAGCTCCTGTACGCACCCGGCGGCGGCCTCACGGTCGAGGACGGCGACATCGGGGGAGCCGCGGCGCACCGACTGCGCATCGCCCCGGTCGACGGCGGCCTCACCGGCGCCCAGAAAGCCAAGTTCCCGCACCTCAAGGGTTACGCGGCCTTCACCGTCGACCCCCGCGACCGCGACCGCATCCGCGCCGCCCTCACCGGCCAGCTCGTCGCCACCGCCCGGTCCGCCGACGGCACCCTGCGCTCCGCCACGGGCGTACAGACCCAGGGCGTCCTCGACGACCTCTACGGCAGGGCCGCCGCCAAGGCCAAGCTCGGCCCCCGCTTCGCGCACGGCCGCGTCACCCTCACCGTCTGGGCCCCCACCGCCCAGCAGGTCTCCCTCGACATCGGCGGCCGCACGGTGAAGATGCACCGGGACCACGCCTCCGGGGTCTGGTCGGCGACCGGGCCCGGCAGCTGGTCGGGCAAGGCCTACCGCTACGTCGTCGAGGTGTGGGCGCCGAGCGTCCGCAAGGTCGTCACCAACAAGGTCACCGACCCCTACTCCACCGCTCTCACCACCGGCTCCGAGCGCAGCCTCGCCGTCGACCTGGCCGACCCGAAGCTCGCCCCCAAGGGCTGGGACGCGCTGCGCAAGCCGAAGGCGACCCCGCTGCGCGACGCCCAGATCCAGGAGCTGCACGTCAGGGACTTCTCCATCGCGGACCGCACATCGGACCACCCGGGCCAGTACCTGGCGTTCACGGACAAGCAGTCCGACGGCATGAAGCACCTGCGCCGCCTCGCCCGCTCCGGCACGTCGTACGTACACCTGCTGCCCGTCTTCGACATCGGCACCGTCCCCGAGCGCCGCTCCGACCAGGCGACCCCCGACTGCGACCTGCCCGCGTACGCCCCCGACTCCGACGAGCAGCAGGCGTGCGTCACCAAGAGCGCGGGCAAGGACGCGTACAACTGGGGCTACGACCCGCTGCACTACACGGTCCCTGAGGGGGCCTACGCGAGCGACCCCGAGGGCACCCGCCGCACGGTGGAGTTCCGCAGGATGGTGCAGGGCCTCAACGGCTCGGGCCTGCGCACGGTGATGGACGTCGTCTACAACCACACCGTCGCCAGCGGCCAGGCCGACAAGTCCGTGCTGGACAAGATCGTGCCCGGCTACTACCAGCGTCTGGACGCCGACGGCGCGGTCGCCACCTCGACCTGCTGCGCCAACACGGCGCCCGAGAACACGATGATGGGCAAGCTCGTCGTCGACTCGATCGTCACCTGGGCCAAGCAGTACAAGGTCGACGGCTTCCGCTTCGACCTGATGGGACACCACCCCAAGGCCAACATCCTCGCCGTCCGCAAGGCGCTCGACGCGCTGACCCCGGCGAAGGACGGCGTCGACGGGAAGAGCATCGTCCTGTACGGCGAGGGGTGGAACTTCGGCGAGGTCGCCGACGACGCCCGATTCGTCCAGGCCACCCAGAAGAACATGGCGGGCACCGGCATCGCGACGTTCTCCGACCGCTCGCGCGACGCGCTGCGCGGCGGGGGCCCGTTCGACGAGGACCCGGGCGTCCAGGGCTTCGCCAGCGGCCTGTACACCGACCCCAACTCCGCCAAGGCGAACGGCACTCCGGCCGAACAGAAGGCCCGCCTCCTGCACTACCAGGACCTCATCAAGGTCGGCCTCTCCGGAAACCTCGCGGGCTTCACCTTCAAGGACTCGGCCGGTCGCACGGTCCGGGGAGCGGACGTCGACTACAACGGCGCTCCGGCCGGATACGCGGCGAAGCCCGGCGACGCCCTCTCCTACGCCGACGCGCACGACAACGAATCGCTCTACGACGCGCTCGCCTTCAAGCTGCCCAAGGGCACGGCGACGGCCGACCGCGCCCGCATGCAGGTCCTCGCCATGGCGACCGCCTCCCTCTCCCAGGGCCCTGCGCTCTCCCAGGCCGGTACGGACCTGCTGCGCTCCAAGTCCCTGGACCGCAACTCCTTCGACAGCGGCGACTGGTTCAACACGATCAACTGGGACTGCCGCGCGGGCAACGGCTTCGGCCGCGGTCTGCCCCCGGCCGCCGACAACAAGGACAAGTGGCCTTACGCCAAGCCCCTGTTGTCGTCCGCGGCCGCGCTCACCCCGGGCTGCGCGGAGATCAACGGCACGTCGGCCGCGTACCAGGACCTGCTGAGGATCCGGACGACCGAGCCGGAGTTCTCCCTCGCCACGGCAGGGCGGGTGCAGTCGGAGCTCTCCTTCCCGCTGTCGGGCACCGAGGCAGAGACGCCCGGTGTCATCACCATGCGGCTCGGCGACCTCGTGGTCGTGTTCAACGCGAGCCCGCAGACGCAGCGGCAGCGGGTCGGCGCGGCCGAGGGCGACCGATATGCCCTGCACCCGGTGCAGGCCTCCGGCGCCGACCGGACCGTCAAGTCATCGACGTACGAGCGGAGTTCGGGCACCTTCACCGTCCCCGCGCGAACGGTCGCGGTCTTCAGGCGCGGCTGATCGGCGCCGACGGCCCCTACCTGAAGTGAGGGCACGGCCTCGCGGGGCACCGGCGGCGTTGCAGATGGTGCTGTCGAGCGGGGCGGCAGCGCTGAGACCGTGTCGGACACGCAGAAGGCGTCAGTGCGTACCGCGAAGAGGCGGGTGAAGGGTGCTGAGGAGTCGACTGCGACTCGGACTCGGACTGTGATCCATGGTTCCCGCCTCCTCTCCACTCGGTGGCCGACCCTGATGCCCGACCTGACGGAAGTGTCCCCACCGTAGGCAGACGACGGTGGGGACACCAGGGGCCGAAGGTCCCGAAGGGGGTCAGGCGTTGTGGGGCAGGGGTGCGGTGGGGCTGACGAGGCCCGTAGCGCGCAGGTCCGTCCAGAAGGCCGCGGGGATGGTCTCGTTCAGGGCGGCGGTGTCCTCGGCTATGCGGCCGGGGCGGGTGGCGCCGGGGATGACGGCGGCGGTCGCCGGGTGGGCGAGGGAGAACTGCAGGGCCGCGGCCTTGATGCTCACGCCGTGCCGCTGGGCGAGGGACTTGAGGCTGCCGACCCGCTCGACGATCTCGGCCGGAGCCTCCTGGTACTCGAAGTGGGTGCCACCGGCGAGGATGCCGGAGCTGTAGGGGCCGCCGACGACCATGTCGACGCCCTGCTCCTGGGCCGTGGGCAGCAGCCGCTGGAGGGCGTGCCCGTGGTCGAGGAGGGTGTAGCGGCCCGCGAGGAGGAAGCCGTCGGGGCGCGGCTCGTCCAGGGCGAGGGTCAGCTCGATGGGCTCGGTCTTGTTGACGCCCAGGCCCCAGGCCTTGATCACGCCTTCGTCGCGCAGCCGGGACAGGACGCGGAAGGCGCCGGTGCGGGCCTCCTCGAACTTCTGCAGCCACTGGTCGCCGTGGAAGTCCTGGGCGATGTCATGGACCCAGACGATGTCCAGGCGGTCGGTCCCCAGGCGCTTGAGGCTGTCCTCGATGGAGCGCTCGGTGGCCTCGGCGGTCCACTCGTGGACGATCTTGTTGGGGTTGCCGTGCTCGAACAGGCCGCCCTTCTCGCCGAAGTCGGGAGTGGCGGTCTCGTGCTCGTCCAGGATGACGCGGCCGACCTTGGTGGACAGGACGTAGGAGTCGCGCGGCTTGGTGGCGAGCACCTCGCCGAGCCGGCTCTCGGCGAGTCCGGCGCCGTAGAAGGGCGCCGTGTCGAAGTAGCGGATGCCGTGGTCCCAGGCGGCCTCGACGGTGGCGCGGGCCTCGTCGTCGGGGATGGCGCGGAACATGTTGCCGAGCGGGGCGGTGCCGAAGCCGAGACGGCCGGGGAGGAGGGAGGTGATGCCCATGGGGAAGATCCTTGCGTCGATCGTGGTCTGCGGATTTCGGAGAGATTCACTCGGTTCGTCCGGTTCCGCGGCTCTTGCTCCCTCGAGGCTAGGATCGCTAGGTCAGACTGTCCAAGACTCGCTTGGACACACTTGAGTCCCCCGAGGTCTTACATGCTTGACCTGCGACAACTCCGCTATTTCGTGACCGTGGCCGAGGAGGAGCACGTCGGAAGGGCCGCCGAACGCCTGCACATCTCGCAGTCCCCGCTCAGCCGCCAGATCGCCCAGCTGGAGAAGGGCCTGGGCCTGACGCTCTTCGAGCGCAGCCAGCAGCGCATCCGGCTCACCTCCGACGGCCGGGTCTTCCTCGCCGAGGCCACGGCCCTGCTGCGGCACGCGGACCGCCTGGAGAACCTCGGCCGTCGCCTCGGCCGCGGCGACGAGGGCGGGCTGTGCGTGGGATACGTGAGCGACGCCATGCACACCGGCCTGTTGCCCACGTCCCTGCGCACGCTCAACGAGGGCCGCCCCGGCATCCACGTGGCGCTCTACGCCCTGACCGCCGCCGAGCAGTTCGAGGGGCTGCGCCAACGCAGCCTGGACATCGCCCTGGTGCCGGAGACGCCGCCCGCGGACGACCCGGATCTGCGCGGTGAGCTCCTGCTCGAGGACCCGCTGCTCCTGGCCGTGCCCAGCGGTCATCCGCTGGCCGAGGCGGCGGAGTTGCTGCCCGGGGATCTCGACGGGCTGCCCTGGATCGCCGTCGAGGACGGCCAGGACCACGTGTGGCGGGACGACTTCGTCGCCGCGTGCGCCGCCGCGGGGTTCACCCCCGACATCCGGTTCGAGGCTCCCGAGCCCCTGACCGCGCTGGGCCTGGTGGCGTCGGGTCTCGGGCTGGCGTTCGTGCAGAAGAGCATGGTGCGCGGTGGTGCGGCGGGTGTCACCGTCCGCGAACTCCCCTGGTTCCCGCGGTCCGTGCGGCTGTGGGCCGTGTGGCACCGGATCGACCTGCGTCCGGTCGTCGCGTCGTTCCGTACGACCGTCCTCGCCGCCGGTGCCGACACGGGCCCGCAGGTCAGGTCAGCCGGTTGAAGTTGTCGCCGAACGTCCAGCCCTTCGAGCCGTCCCAGTTGATGGACCAGGTCATCAGGCCCTTGAGGGCGCCGTTGTAGTGGTTCCAGGCCTGGGAGACGAGGCTCGGGGACATGTAGCCGCCGCCTGCGCCCGGTTGGGCGGGGAGACCGGGGACCTGCTTGTCGTAGGGGACCTTGATGGTGGTGCCCTGGATGGTCAGGCCCTTGTTGAGGCAGTCGGTCTGGGCGGTGAAGCCCTGCACGGTGCCCGCGGAGTAGGAGTCGCCGGAGCAGCCGTACATGCTGCCGTTGTAGTACTGCATGTTGAGCCACCACAGGCGGCCGTTGTCCGCGTACTTCTTGACGATCGGCAGGTACGCGCCCCAGATCGAGCCGTAGACGACGCTGCCGCCGGTGACGTACGCCGTCTCGGGGGCCATCGTCAGGCCGAAGCCCGCGGGCATCTGGGCGAGCACGCCGTCGATGATGCGGATCAGGTTGGACTGCGAGGGCGAGAGCTGGTTGATGTTGCCGCTGCCCACCAGGCCCGTCTCGATGTCGATGTCGATGCCGTCGAAGTTGTACTTCTTCAGGATCGGCACGATCGTCTCGACGAAGCGGTCGGCGACCTTGGTGGAGTTCAGGTCGATGCCCGCCGCGGCGCCGCCGATGGACATCAGGATGGTGGCGCCGTCCGCCTTCGCCTGGCACATCTCGGCGGGGGTCGCGACCTTCACCGTCGCGTCCATGCCGTCCTCCCACAGGACGGTGCCGTCGGAGCGGATGACGGGGAAGGCCGCGTTGATGACGTTGTAGCCGTGCTGCTTGATGCGGCTGTCGGTGATGGGGGTCCAGCCGAACGGCGGGTGCACGCCGTTGGACGCGCCGTCCCAGTTCTCCCAGTACCCCTGGAGCACCTTGCCCGCGGGTTTCGGCTTGTTCGCGCAGGTGTCGGCCTGCGGTGCGGCGGGGGTGGGGGCGGGGGCCGCCGCGGTGGCGGGCAGCTGTGCGACACAGGCCAGTGCCAGGGCTGACCCCAGCAGGCTCAACGTCCGACCGATCACGCGGTGCTCCCTGGATGCGGAGGGGATCTGGAGACGTGCCTCGTGCGGTGCGTCAACTTAGGCTGGTACAGACCAGGCGTCAATAGGTCTGTACCAAAGGGAAGTTGGCCCTAGCCGTCCACCGGCAGGCCCTGGGGCTCCTTGATGCGCTTCATGATGATCTGGGAGTTGACCTCGGTGACTCCCGCCAGCGTGGTGAGCCGCTCGATCCAGAGCCGTTCGTACGCGGCGAGGTCGGCGACCGCGATGCGCAGCAGACAGCCGGGGCTGCCGAACAGGCGGTGCGCCTCGATGACGTCCGGAATGTCCTGGAGTGCCGCCTCGAAGGCCTCGACGGTCTCGCGGTCGCGGCGCACCTCGATGGAGACGAGCACCTCGAAGCCCCGGCCGACCGCTTCCGGTGCGACGACCGCGCGGTACCCCTGGATCACGCCGTCGAGCTCCAGCTGGCGCACTCGGCGCATGCAGGGCGAGGCGCTGAGGCCGACCCGTGCGGCGAGTTCCTGATTGGTCAGTCGCCCGTCGTTCTGCAGCTCACGCAAGATGTTGCGATCGATCTCGTCCATGGCGCAATTATCCACCACGTATATTGCACAGGCGTCCGATTTTGGCGAGCACATTGCGTAATGTTCGATCTATCCTTGCGGCGAGGCTGCCCACTGCTCAGGGGGCTGATGTTCCTCAGGTTCCCTGGGAGGTACGCAGACGTGGAAGCACAGGCGCGCAGGATCGTCGTCATCAGCACCGGCGGGACGATCGCCAGCCGCTGGCAGGGGACCGGTTTCGCCGCCGACGCCCCCGGCCGCGAGGTGCTCGCCACAGCCGCGATACCCCACGCCATCACGTCCGAGGTCATCGACCTGTTCAACGTGAACAGCCCGCGGCTGACCTCCGCCCAGCAGCTCACCCTCCTGCGCACCGTGCACGAGGTCCTCGCCGACCCCGGCGTCGACGGCATCGTCGTCACCCACGGCACGGACACCCTTGAGGAGTCCGCCTTCCTCCTCGACCTGCACCACGACGACCCCCGGCCGGTCGTCTTCACCGGCGCCCAGAAGCCGCTCGGCGCCGAGGACGGCGACGGCCCCGGCAACCTCTACGACGCGCTGCTCACCGCCGCGACCGTCCGCGACCTCGGCGTGCTGGTCGTCTTCGACGGCAAGGTGCACGCCGCACGCGGCACCGTGAAGACCCAGACCCTCGCCGCCGACGCCTTCGCCGACCCGTCAGGGCCGCCCGTCGGCAAGGTCGGCTTCGGCAAGGTCTCGATACTGCACCGCCCGGCGCGCCCCGAGCCGCTGCCGCTGCCCGCGGCCGACGCGACCCTGCCGCGCATCGACATGGTCATGCATCACGTGGACGCCGACCCGCTCTTCGTGGAGACGGCCGTCGCGGCGGGCGCCCAGGGCATCGTGCTCGTCGCCACGGGGGCGGGCAACGCGACCCCCGAGTTCGTCGGCGCCGTCACCGCGGCGATCGAGCAGGGCGTCCTGGTCGCCCTCACCACCCGGGTCCAGGGCGGGCCCGTCACCGAGATCTACACGCACGGCGGGGCGGTCGACCTGGCGGCCGCCGGGGCGGTGCTCATGGGGACGTTGCGCGCCGGGCAGGCGCGGAGTGCGGTGCTTGCGGCGCTGCTTTCGGCCTCCGGCCCGGGGGAGCGTATCTCTGCCCTGCGTCATGCCGTCGGTTCGGTGGAGGCTCTGGACGGGGGAGAGGCTGCGGCTGCCTGAGTGTTTCCGTCCGCAGGGCCGTCGGGGCTGGTCGCGCAGTTCCCCGCGCCCCTGAACGGCACCTGTCCCCGCCCCAGAAGCAAGCACAGGGCGCCTCCGCGCCCGGAAGAGAACACGCACACACCATGAGCACCACCCCCGCCCCCACCCCTGCCCTCCGTCGCGAGCACGACCTGCTCGGCGACCGTGACGTCCCCGCCGACGCGTACTGGGGCATCCACTCCCTGCGCGCCACGGAGAACTTCCCCATCACGGGCATCC
Organism: Streptomyces sp. NPDC004732; assembly: GCF_040609235.1. Lineage (NCBI taxonomy): Bacteria > Bacillati > Actinomycetota > Actinomycetes > Kitasatosporales > Streptomycetaceae > Streptomyces > Streptomyces sp. NPDC004732. The sequence goes on along the minus strand of NZ_JBEXJR010000014.1, from coordinate 44,451 downwards.
CGATCTCCGTGTACCCGCAGCTCATCGACGCGCTCGCCGCCGTCAAGGAGGCCGCGGCCCGCGCCAACGAGGAGCTGGGACTGCTCCCCGCGGCCAAGGCCGACGCCATCGCGGCGGCCTGCCGGGAGATCCGCGCGGGGCGGCTGCACGACCAGTTCGTCGTCGACGTCATCCAGGGCGGCGCGGGCACCTCCACCAACATGAACGCCAACGAGGTCGTCGCGAACCGCGCCCTCGAACTCCTCGGGCACCCCAAGGGCGCGTACGAACACCTGCACCCGAACGAGGACGTCAACCTCAGCCAGTCCACCAACGACGTCTATCCGACCGCGGTGAAGGTCGCGACGGTCAGCGCCGTGCACGGGCTGCTGCGCGCGATGTCGGTGGTGCAGGACGCGTTCGCGGCGAAGGCACTCGAGTTCCGCGACGTACTGAAGATGGGGCGCACCCAGCTCCAGGACGCGGTGCCGATGACCCTCGGCCAGGAGTTCTCCGCCTACGCCGTGATGATCGACGAGGACCGCGCGCGGCTGGCCGAGGCCGTCGAGCTCATCCACGAGATCAACCTCGGCGCCACCGCCATCGGCACGGGCCTCAACGCACCCGCCGGGTACGCCGAGACCGCCCGCCGGCACCTCGCCGAGATCACCGGCATGCCGCTGGTGACCGCCGCCAATCTGGTCGAGGCGACGCAGGACTGCGGCGCCTTCGTGCACCTGTCCGGCGTCCTGAAGCGCATCGCGGTCAAGCTCTCCAAGAGCTGCAACGACCTGCGGCTCCTCTCGTCGGGCCCGCGCGCGGGGTTCAACGAGATCAATCTGCCGCCGGTGCAGGCCGGGTCGAGCATCATGCCGGGCAAGGTCAACCCGGTGATCCCCGAGGTCGTCAACCAGGTCGCCTTCGAGGTGATCGGCAACGACGTCACCATCACCATGGCCGCCGAGGCGGGCCAGCTCCAGCTCAACGCCTTCGAGCCGGTCATCCTGCACTCGCTCGCGAAGAGCATCACCTCGCTGCGCGCGGCCTGCCTGACGCTCGCCGAGCGGTGCGTGACGGGCATCACCGCCAACACGGAGGTGCTGCGCGCCTCGGTGGAGACCTCCATCGGCCTGGTCACCGCGCTCAACCCGCACATCGGATACACCGCGGCCACGGAGATCGCCCAGGAGGCGCTGAGCACCGGCCGGGGCGTCGCCGAACTTGTTCTTGAGAAGGGTCTGTTGCCCGCGGAACGCCTCGCGGAGCTGCTCACCCCCGAGCGAGTGGCCGGAGCCGCCTGACCGGCGCCGGGCTCGGATAGCATGATCCGGCCCCGGCGAGAGTGAGCTATTTCAGCCCACGCACCTAACAAACGGCCAGACTATTGATATCTAAAGCACCGCGGATATCTCCGCACAAAGACCGCACACAGCTGATCTCGGCGCTGCGCAGCCCCCGGGTGATCCTGTGGGCCGCGGCGGGTCTGGTGACCCTCGGGTTCCTCATCGCGCTGGAGATCGCCTCGCGGCACTACGGTCTGCCGGGGCCGATCTCCAACCAGGCGAGCGAGGTCGTCTTCGCGCCGAAGTCGGGGCCGCTGCTGTACGCCAGCATGGCGCTGATGATGGTGGTGCTCACCTGGCGGCAGCGGCTCATCGCCTTCGGTGTCGCGGTCGGTATCGACGTCGTCTTCTTCCTGGTGCGGTGGGCGGTCGGCGCCGACCAGATGTTCGGCAACGGTGCGCTGTGGGTGATCCTGGGCTGTGGGGTCATCGCCGTCACGCGCCGCAGCGGCCCGGAACGGGTGCTGCTCCTGAAGGGTGTCGGGCTCGGCCTGCTCCTCGTGGCGGGTCGCAAGACCGGTGACGCCTGGCTGCTCATCACGTCGAAGACCCGCCCGACGGTGCTCGATCCGTACGTGGCCGTCGCCGACCACGCGCTGGGCAACCCGTCGTGGCTGGTGGGCCGGATGGTCGAGGCCACGGGCCCGGTCGGCTCGCACGTCCTGGACTGGGTCTACATCCAGCTCGCGGTGGCCGCGGTCTGCGTCTCGCTGTACCAGCTGCGCAACGTCGCGAGGGACGGCCGCTTCCCCGGCCACTACCTGGTGCGCACCTTCCTGGTGATCGGCCTGGTCGGACCCGCCATCTACATGATCTTCCCGGTGGTCGGGCCGATCTTCGCCTACGGGGACGGCGCGTTCGGCACCGGCGGCGGACAGTGGGCCCTCGCCGACCTGTGGCCGCACACGGCACCCACGATCAGCACCCCGCACGCGATGCCGTACGACGGGATCACCCCGCGCAACTGCATGCCGAGCCTGCACACGGCATGGGCCACCGCGATCTTCATCCACTCCCGCAAGGGCCCGCGCCTGCTGCGTTACGCGGGCACCTTCTGGCTGGTCGCCACGCTCGGCGCCACCCTGGGCTTCGGCTACCACTACGGCGCGGACCTCATCGCCGGTGTCGTGTTCGCGTTCACCATCGACGCGGCCCTGCGCTCCTTCGACCGCGGCTGGGACCGGGCGGGCATCCGGCTGGTCGCCTACGGCACGGGCGTCTTCGCCGCGCTCCTGGTGTCGTACCGCTACCTGCCGATGCAGATGGCCGAGTACCCGTGGCTGGCCGGACCGCTGCTCATCCTGGCGATGGCCTCGGTGATCCAGGGCTACCTGTGGACCACCCGGCTCTGGGAGCCGAAGCCCGTACCCGCACAGAAGCCGGAACCGCAGCCCGAGCTGGTGTGAGGCGCCGCTCTCACTCCCGGCCCGCCGCCAGCACGTCCAGCGCCGCCTGCGCCGTGAACTCGTGCTGGCCGCCCCGGAACAGCAGCTCCGCGGCGGCGAAGGCCGGGTCGTCCGCGTGGGCGGCGACGTAGGGGACCGCGACGCAGCGCATGCCCGCCGCGTGCGCCGCAGCGGCCCCCGGCGCCGCGTCCTCGAAGACCACGCAGTCCGCGGGTTCCGCGCCGAGCAGCGCGGCCGCCGCCAGGAACACGTCCGGCGCAGGCTTGCCGCGCGGGACCTCCTCGGCGGAGACGAACGTGGTCAGCCGGGCGTCCAGGCCCGTACCGGCCAGGATCGCCTCGATGGCCGCGCGCGAGGAGCCGGACGCCACGGCCATCGGCACCCCCGCGTCGTGCAGCTGCTCGACGAGCTTGCGCATCTCCGGGTAGACCGGCGTGTCGGCGCGGGCCAGCGCCAGATAGCGGCGGTCGAGGTCGGCGAGCAGGTCGGCCACCGATGCCGCGATCCCGTACTCCCGCTGCCAGAGGGCGAGCGTCTCGTGGGAGCTGATGCCGACGTACTGCTCGTTGTCGACCCAGGTGTACTCCCGGCCCGTGCGCTCGGCGAGCAGGGCCCGCGAGGCTTCGTAGTAATTGGGCTCGCTGTCCACGAGAGTGCCGTCGAGGTCGAAGACGACCGAGGTCCTGCCGAAGGTGCTCATGACCTCCAGCATGCCAAACCGCCTGGTCAAACCTGCCCGGTGGCCGACCTGCCGACCGATTCGACCAGCGGGAGCAGCCGGTGCGGCACCCGCTCCCGCAGCGCCATCTCCGTCCGGGTGCGCACCACGCCCGGCAGGTTGATCAGCTGCTGGATGACGTCCTCCAGGTGCCCGTTGTCGCGGGCCGCGACCCGGGTCAGCAGATCGCCGCCGCCCGTGATCGAGTGCGCCTCGATGATCTCCGGCACGGCGGCGAGCGCGTCGCCCACCTCGTCCAGGTGCCCCTGGGTGACCTCGATGTGGACGAAGGCGAGCACGGGGTGGCCGAGCGCGGCGGGGGAGAGGAAGGGGCCCGTGCCGGTGATCACGCCGTCCCGCTCCATGCGGTCGAGCCTGGCCTGCAGGGTGCCCCGGGCGATGCCGAGGACGCGGGCGTACTCGCGCAGGCTGGTGCGGGGCTGTTCGAGGAGCAGCCGGAGGATGCGGGTGTCGAGTTCGTCGACGGCCATGGTCCGAGGTTCTCCCAGGTGGGCGGGGTTGATCGCAGGTGACTGTAGCCGCTTCGGCTGCTCCCGCGGACGCGCCCGCCCACCCCGGCGCGCTACTTGGGCGTGACCCAGACCTGGCGCTTGTACGTGTTCGCCGTGGACAGCTGGACCTTGGTGCTGTTGGCGGTGGAGCCGCCCGTCACATCGAGGACCTTGCCGGAGGCGACGTGCACGATCTGGCCCTTGGCGTTGACCTTCCAGCGCTGGGAGGCGCCGCCGGTGCAGTCCGAGAGGGAGATCTTGTTGCCGTTGGTGCTCGCGTTGCGGTAGTTGTCCAGGCACTTGCCCAGGGCGCGGATCGAGCCGTCCTTCTGGAGGATCCAGGACTGCCCGGCACCCTTGTTGCAGGTGTAGATCTGGATCTGGGTGCCGTTGGCCGCCTTGCCGCCCTTGGTGTCCAGGCACTTGCTGCCGATGCCGGTCACCTTGCCCTGCGGGGGCAGCGCGGCGCCGCCGCCGCGGGCCAGGTAACGCAGGCCCTGCATGTCGTACTGCTGGACGTAGGTGCCCGCGCGCTTGTCCTGGTACGCGGTGGTGGGCGTGCACATCACCGGGAACTGGCCGGAGTCCGACCCCTTGACGCAGTCGCCGCGGGTCGCGCTGCGGTTGGCGTGCCCGAGGCCCATCGTGTGCCCGAGCTCGTGGCTGATGTGGTTGCGGAAGTAGGTCTCGCCCATGGACGGGGCGGGCTTCCCGCTCGCGGTGAGGAACTCGTCGTCGATGTACGCGTGCCCGCTGGTCACCGTGTCGGCGACGGACGAGGCGTAGAAGCCGCAGCTCAGGCTCTTGCTGCCGGACCCGTCGCGGACCACCTTCCAGCCCGTGGAGCCGCCGTCGGACGGGGGCACACAGGGCCGGTGCAGGACGCCGACGACGATCTCGCCCTTGGGCCGGACGTAGTCCCAGCCCACCGGCTGCGTATCGACACTGATGGGGAGCGTCGTGACGCGCTGGAGCTCCGCGGCGGACTTCTTCACGTAGGGCGCGAGCCAGTCGGCGGACTTCTTGTCGTAGAACTTGATGGTGTAGCCGGTGGCGAGGTACTTGGACGCGCCGCCCGAATTCCAGCCCGTGCCGTGCGGGGCAGCGGCCGCGGCACGCCCCGAGGAGGCCGACGGCGCTGCCGAGCGCGCCGCGGGTGCCGACTTGAACGACATGACGCCGTCCTCGAACGACGTGCCGTCCGAGCGGGTGGCGCCGAAGTCCGCCGCCTCGGCGGCCGGGTGGGCCGCCGTCGGCTTCTCGTCGCCGCCGCCGGTGCCGAACGCGACGGGCGACAGCTGGACCCCCGCCACGATGGCCGCAGCGGCGCCCACACCGGCCATCGCCATGCGGCGCTTGCGCGCGCCGCGCTTACGTATGGAACTCAATTCCCCGTTGTCCTCTCACTGACGAGCATGTGTCGGCCCCGGGTCCGCTCCAGTGCGGGATCCGGGGCCGAACAGATGATAGGCGTGAAGTGAGGGACTGTTGTTGCCAGTTGCGACGCCTGTGACACGATGCACCGCTCGGTGCACGTCCTACGTCAGTGCGCGTCCTCCGTCGGGCGCAGGCCCTTGGGGATCTTCGCCCAGGTGAGCGCCGCGGCGGCCAGCGGCAGCGCGGCCGCCATCAGGAACGTCGGCGTCATCCCGGAGGTGAACGCGCTGCCCGCCCGCGTCAGCAGCTCGGCACCGGCCGGGCCGGTGAGCTCGGAGGCCACCCGCGCCGCCTCGCCGATCGAGTCGCGCACGGACGCCGTGGTGTCGGCCGCGAGACCGAGGTCCGGCAGGTTCACGCGGTACAGCGCGGTGGCGATGCTGCCGAGCACGGCCACGCCCATCGCGGCGCCGAGTTCGTAACAGGTCTCCTCGACCGCCGCGGCGCCGCTGACGTCCTCGGCCGGGGTGGCGGCCATCAGCGTCACGGACGCGGCGGTCGTCGCGATGCCGACGCCGCAGCCGAGCACCGCGAGCGAGACGGCGACCTCGCCGTAGCCGAGCGGACCCGACAGCTGGAGCAGCCACGGCAGGGCGAGCCCCGCCGTCATCATCAGCAGACCGCCGCCCATGACGTGGCGGATCGGCAGCCGGTGCATCAGCGCGGGGGTGACCAGCGAGGTGAGGACCAGGCCGAGCGGCGCGGGCAGCAGCCGGACGCCCGCCTCCAGCGGGGAGTAGCCCTGTCCGTACTGGAACCACTGGGTGATCAGGAACAGCGCCGAGCCCAGCGCGATCATGCCGAGGAAGATCGAGGCCGCGGCGATGGCGAAGGGACGGGACACGAAGAGGCGCACCTGCAGCAGCGGGTGGTCCAGGCGCAGCTGGCGGCGTACGAAGACCGTGAGGGTCACCGCGGCGACGACCAGGAGCGCCCATGCGGCGGGGTCGGCGGGGCCGCCCTTGCCGAGCTGCTTGATGCCGCCCGCGAGGGCGAGCATGCCGACGACGGACTGTCCGACGCCCCACCAGTCCCAGCGGCCCTCGCGGGGCTGGTGGGACTCGGGCAGGATCCACAGACCGAGCGCGATGATCACCAGCGCCACGGGGATGTTGATCAGGAACGCGGACTGCCAGCCGTTGTGCTCGACCAGCAGGCCGCCGATGACCGGACCGAGCGCCATGCCGCCACCGAAGACGGCCGACCACACCGCATAGGCGAGGGCGCGCTCGCGGGCGTCGGTGAAGACCCTCCGCAGGATGGACAGGGTGGCGGGCATGATCGCCGCGCCACCGGCGCCGAGCAGCGCCCGGGCGGCGATGACCTGCCAGGCGGCGGTCGCGAAGACGGCGAGCAGCGAGGCGAAGGCGAAGACGCCGAAGCCGATCAGGAGCAGCCGCTTGCGGCCCCAGCGGTCACCGAGGGCACCCGCGGTCACGAGGAGTCCGGACAGCACGAGGGCGTAGATGTCGATGATCCACAGCTGCTGCACGGCGCTGGGACGCAGATCGGAGACCAGGGAGGGGAAGGCGACGTTCAGGATCGTGGTGTCCATGGCGATCAGCAGGAGACTGCCGGAGAGGATCGCGAGGACGGCCCAGCGCCGTGGATCACGCTGCGGGGTCATGTGGAGTAACACCTCAGTTTCGAATGAGACATCAATGTCTCACACGAAACGTACGAGTGTCCACTGAGCCGTCTCTGCGGCCGGTCACCGCACGTGCTGGAGCGCCTCCGGAGTGAGATCCGCGAGGGTCGGATAGCCGTCGACGGCCATGAGGAGGTCGGCCTCGGCGAGGAGCGAGCGCAGCACGTGCGTGACCCCGTCGGCCCCGCCGATGCCGAGCCCGTAGGCATACGGGCGGCCCACCCCGACGGCGGTCGCGCCGAGGGCGACGGCCTTGACGATGTCCGCGCCGCTGCGCACCCCCGAATCGAAGAGGACCGGCAGCCCGCCGGCGGCCTCGACGACCGCGGGCAGCACGTCGAGCGCGGGCAGCCCGCCGTTGGCCTGGCGCCCGCCGTGGTTGGAGCAGTAGATGCCGTCCACCCCGCCGTCCCTGGCCCGGCGCACGTCCTCCGGGTGGCACAGGCCCTTCACGACGAGGGGCAGGGACGTCAGGGAACGCAGCCACGGCAGGTCGTCCCAGGTGAGCGGATTGCCGAAGACCTGCACCCACTTGAGGACCGCGGACTGCATGTCCTGCTCGGGCTCGGCGGGCAGCTGGGCGCGGAAGACCGGGTCGCTCGTGTAGTTGGCCAGGCAGTGCCCGCGCAGCTGGGGGAAGTTGGAGGTGCCCAGGTCCCGCGGGCGCCACCCGGTGATCCAGGTGTCCATGGTGACGACGATCGCCTTGAACCCGGACTTCTCCGCCCGGCGCACCAGGCTCTCGGCGAGCGCACGGTCGGTCGGCGTGTACAGCTGGAAGAAGCCGGGCGTCCCGCCGAGCTCGGCGGCGACCTCCTCCATCGGGTCGGCGGACAGGGTGGAGGCGATCATCGGCACCCCGGTCCGCGCGGCCGCCCGCGCGGTCGCGAGATCGCCGTGCCCGTCCTGCGTGCAGATGCCCAGGACCCCGATGGGTGCCATGAACAGGGGAGAGGGCAGCCTCATGCCGAACAGGTCGACGGAGAGATCGCGCTCCGCGGCTCCCACGAACATCCGCGGGATCAGCCCCCAGCGGTCGAACGCGGTGACGTTGGCGTCCTGCGTACGTTCGTCGCCCGCGCCCCCGGCGACGTACGAGACGACCGAGGGCGGCATCGCGGCATGCGCGCGCGCCTCCAATTCCGCGTACTTCATGGGGTACTTGGGGACGACGCCGCGCAGACCGTCGAGGTAGATCTCGTCCTGGTAGTCCTTGAAGGGGCGGGGCGTCGGATTCATGGGCAGCCTTTCCCGGCAGGGCGGATCGATGGCCGCTCAGTCTGGTTTGAAGCTGATGTCAAGGTCAATGGATGGCGGCTGAACCGACGCATCGCCGGGGAAGCGGAAACGGGCGGATTGGGGATCTTCCCGCGAGGGCATCACCGTGGGGCAGGACAGGTCGCACCGGATGTGGAGCGACCCCGGTGGCGACGTTGTTCGCGGGTGGACACCGGTCCGTCTCAGGGAGGGGAGTGAGCTGCCATGCGTGCGCAACAGCGCGCCCATCGGCCCACGGAACGGGTGGAGTACGCGCTGCCGCAGGAGCCCGCGTCGGCGGGCCGCGCGCGGAAGCTGGCCTCGGGTTTTCTCGCGGGGTCCCGGCGCCGCAAGACGGAGGTGGACGCCGAGCGGGTGGACGACGCCGCGCTGATCGTCTCCGAGCTCGTGTCCAACGCGCTGCGGCACGGAGACGGCGGCTGCAGGCTGCGCGTGGTGGTGTCCGGTGGCCGGGTGACGGTCGAGGTCACCGACGCCAGTCCCGAGCGCCCCCGGTTCCAGAAGCACAGGATGGACAGCACGGACAAGGAGAGCGGGCGCGGCCTGGCGATGGTCAGGCATCTGACCCGTCGCCTGGAGGTCGTGGGCGCACACCGCGGCGGCAAGACGGTGCGGGCGGTGCTGGCCTGAGCCCTGTCGGGGTCAGGAGATCTGCAGCGCCGCCTCGTCGGCGAGCGCGGTCAACTCCGCGGCGACGGCCGCGGAGACGTCGTGCACCAGCGTGTCGCCGCCCTCCGTCAGGAACTGGTCCGCCATCTGCTGCGCCAGCTCCGCCTCCGCCGACGCGGCCTTCCCGCGCAGCTTCGCCGCGAGCGAGGCCTCCGATTTGGCGCGCCGCACCCACATCGGGATGTCGGCGGTACGCATCCGGCGCATCGCCTCGCCCTTGCCCGCGGCGAGCCCCCACAGGACGGCGAACGGGCCGGTCGTGGCGATGAGCGCGGTGCCCGTGCCGAGGAGCACCGTCGTCACGACGGTCGCGACGGCGACGCTCACCACGCGCGCCACGTTCGCCACGCTGTCGGCCGCCGTGCCCGAGCCCGCCCGGACGGCGAACTCACCCGCGTCGGTGACGGTGACCTCGGGGAGCCGCAGGGCATGTGCGGGCAGCCGCCACCGCTCCGCCAACGGCGTGATCAGTTCCTCCAGTTCGGGAGCGATGCCGTTCTGCCAGTCGGCGACGGCCTGCTTCAGCCGTGGGTCCGCGGGGTCCATGAGCTCCGCGTGGACATCCGCGGCGACCTGCTCCGCCATGTCCTGCAGCGTCACGAATTCGCCCTTGCGCCAGCGGTCGAAGGCCGGAATCACATGACGCTCCGTCATCCCGTCGGCCACCGCTGAGCCGAGCGCCAGCGTGAGCCCGGGCAGGCGCTCCCGTGCGGTCTCCTCGACCGCCTCGCCGCGCAGCAGCTCCGAGATCCCCTCGCGGAACCCCGCGGTGCGCACCGCGGCGCGGCCCGCCAGGGCCAGTCCCCGGGCGACGGCGAACTCCGGCTCGCCGCCGACGACCACCCGGTCCGGGTCGCCGACGAGCTCACGGGCGATCTCGCCCAGGAAGCCCATGCGCGAGGGGCCGCCGGTCAGGAGCACCAGAGCGGCGTGGCCCGGCAGGCTGCCGAGGGCCGCGGCCAGGTTCTGCCGGAAGGCGTCCCGCCAGGACAGCCCGCCGAGCTCCGTGCGCGGGGAGTCGAGGACCTCCCGCATGTCCGCGTACGAGAGGCGGATGTCGACCATGACCTCCTCGCCGTCGTCCGCCTCGACGGTGTCCATCACCCCGATGCGCTCCTTCGGGTTCGCCGCGATGCGCTCCTGGTCCGCGCGGAAAAACTCCTCCTTGGCCTTGCGGCACAGGAGTTCGAGGTGGCGTGCCTGGGCGGGGGAGACCACGAGGATCTTCTCCAGGAGGCGCCGCTGCGGGCTGCGGAGCACGAGGCGGTGGTAGATCTCCTTCTCGATCAGCGCGGCGCCGAGCCTGATGTCGCCGTGGTCGACGGGGCGGCCGCCGTGCTCCGAGACGTAGGTGAAGTCCTGTGCCGACGCTCCGTTGTCCACGATCAGGACCGGGCCGCTCACCCGGTGCGCGGACCGCGCCGCATCACCCGACGCACGGGCGTACAGCAGCGCGGCCCGTGACTCGGGGACGATCTCCACGGAGCCGGGGCAGAGCTCCGCCAGTATCCCGGCGTACTGCGCGCGGGCCTCCTGCGGCCAGTCGGAGGGGATGCCGAACACCCACCGCAGCTCCTGCCCCGGGCGCAGCGGCGTCGTTTCGAGGACGTCCTCGACGATCCGCGCCACGAACAGCCGCAGGGGCGCGACCACTTCGGGCAGCCCGAGATCCGGGCTCCTGAAGTCGAGGTACGGGCTGCCGTCGCGGGCCGCGACCGCACTCTCCCCGACGAGGACGCCGCGCGAGGGGTGGTCGAGCACCGCGGAGACGTGCCGTCGGCCCCGGCTGCCCGGCAGGTCGAGCACCTCGGGCGGCGCGGCGAGGTCCGCGCGGCCGACGGCGAGGGCGGTCTCGCCGTGCCCCAGGTCGAATCCGATGATGACGGTGTCGGCGGTGTCGGCGGTGTCGGCGGTGTCGGCCGGTTCGGTCACGGGTCGGCCCTCCTCGGTGGGCGGCAGCGGACGCTGCCGTCCTCGGATCGCCGCGGACCCCGGAAAGTTCCCGGACCCCGCGGGTGTACCGGTCCGCCTACGCGCAAGCCCCGGGTGCCGCCTACTACGACGGGACCACTTGCGCGCCGGTCGGGCCCGAGCGATCGGGGCGGACACGGGAGTGGTCCTACGGTGGGAACCGGCCGCGCTCCGCAGGAACTGGCTCGCGCGGCCGTTCTCGGGGGCGGGTGATGCGTCGTGGATCTGACGCACGGCACGGCACGATGGGCGCACGGCACGGCGGAACGGGTTCCGGACACCGAGCTGGTGGCCCGCTGCAGGGCCGGGGACCGCGAGGCGTTCGCCGAGCTCGCCGCACGCCACCGGGCCAAGGTGTACGCCGTCTGCCTGCGCGTCACCGGCAACCCGGAGGACGCGGCCGACGCGGCGCAGGAGACGCTGACGCGCACCTGGCGCGGCCTGGTGGGCTTCCACGGCACCGCGCGCTTCTCCACCTGGCTGTACCGCATCACGGTCAACGCCGCGCTCGCCGAGGTGGAGCGGCGTGCCGCGCGGCCCAGGCCCGCGGGCCTCGACATGCCGGACGAGACGTACGACGTGCCCGCCGTCGCGGAACGCGTCGTGACGACGCTCTCGGTGCAGGCCGCCCTGGACCGGGTGCCCCCGGAGTATCGCGCGGCGATCGTGCTGCGCGAGTGCCTGCAGTGCAGCTACGCGGAGGTCGGCGAGATCCTCGGCATCCCGCTGAACACCGTCAAGAGCCGCATCTCCCGGGCGCGTCAGGCGCTGCTCGTCCTGCTGGGCCCGGATCCCGACGAGGGTGCGGAGGACCGCGGGGAGGCCGGACGTGAGAGGTGAGGAGTGGGCCGACATGTCGGTCTACCCCGACGTCGACCCGGAGCGGGCCGGTCCCGCCCCGCTGCTGCGCAGGCTCTCCGCGGCCATCGGGGACGTCCCCGACGACGCGTGCGGATCCGCCGACTGGGTGCGGATGGTGGCGGCCGCGACGCGCACGGGGGACGCCCGCGGCGCGCGGCGGACCGGCGGACGGCGACGGCACGGGGAGCCGTGAGTGACGGAGAGCGGGGAGACGACCATGGAACAGCCCGTCCTGGCCATCGACTTCGGGACGTCGGCGTCCTCGGCCGCGCTGCTGACCGACACGGGGACCCGGCTCCTGAAGGAGCGGGCCACCGGCTCGTGGGCCTGGCCATCGGCGGTCTGCCTGCGGGACGACACCCTGCTGATCGGGACCCCGGCCGAACACCGCAAGAAGGTGCGCCCCGAGCTCTACCGCAGCGAGTTCAAGCGGGACATCGGGCAGGACGCGCCGATCCCGCTCGGCGAGCGGTCCTTCGCTCCGGGCGACCTCGTGGCCCGGGTGCTCGCGGCCTTCCGCGACGAGGCGGAGCGGCTGCACGGCGGGCCGGTGGACCGGGCCGTGCTCACCGTCCCCGCCGCGTACGGCCCCGCGGACCCGCGGCGGCAGGTGATGCTGGAGGCGGGCCGGGCGGCGGGCTTCGGCGCCGTCGAACTCCTCGCCGAACCGGCCGCCGCCGCGTACGCACCCGTGGCGGGCAAGCCCGTCGGCCCCGGACAGACCCTCCTCGTCTACGACTTCGGCGGCGGCACCTTCGACGCCGCGCTCGTGCGGCTGCGCGCGGGCGGCAGCCACGAGGTCCTCGGGCACGACGCTCTTGAGGACTGCGGCGGCAGCGACATCGACGCGCTCCTGCTCGCCGAGATCCGCAGGGGCGGGGGCGAGGCGATGGCGGCCGCGCTGCGTCCGGCCGCCGAGACGGCGGGCGCGCGCACGGCGGCCCGCAGGAACGCCCTCGAACTGGGCGACTTCGCCCGCGGCCTCAAACACCAGCTGAGCGCGGACAGTTACGTCGAGGACATCTTCGGGTCGACCGACGTCGTCGTCGAGCTCGACCGCAAACGCTTCGTCAAGATCGTCGAACCCCTCCTGGCCCGCACCATCGACTGCTGCCGGAACCTGCTCACCGCGGCGGAACTGACGGTGGAACAGGTCGACGCCGTGCTCCTGGTCGGCGGGACCACCCGCATGCCCGCCGTCGTCGACCTCGTCCAGCAGGCGCTCGGCCGCCCGCTGCGCTCCGTCGAGGACCCCGAGCTCGCCGTGGCGCAGGGCGCGGCGCGATGGGCTTCGTACGCCCGTGAACGCCACCTCGTCCCGGCGGACCACCCGCGCGGCGAGCGCCCGCTGAGCTGGCAGTTCGCCGGAGGCACGGTGGAGCTCGTGCAGTGGCTCCAGGCGCCGGGCGCCGCCTACGAGGCGGGCGAGGCGCTCGCCCTGGCCCGGCCGTCCGACGGCAGCCTGTGGGAGCTGCGCGCCGAGGGCCGCCCCGGCCGGATCGTCGCCCAGCACGCGGCGGTGGGCCAGACCGTCGTGTCGGGGGACTGGCTGGTCACGGTGGGCGCCCCCGGGGCCCAGCAGGCTCCGGAGCGCGACGGCGCGACCGCGTGGCTCTCCGACGGCTGGCTGCTGCGCACGGTCCGGCACGCCAAGGACAGCGAGGTCGTCGCGGCGTCGCTCAGCACGGACGGGGAGTGGCTGGCAACCGGGGCGTCCGACGGCACGGCATGCGTGCTGGAGATGGCCACCGGACGGACCCTGACGACCGTACGGCACCCCGAGCCCCTGCTGACCGTGGCCGTGGGGGACGGCGGCACCCTGCTGGGCTCGGGCACCCGCGCCCCGGACGCCCGGCTGGCCCGGCACTCCGACTCCGTCCTGGTCTCCACCCACGGTGACTGGGTGCGGGCCGTGGCGGTGACCGAGGACGGGCGGTGGTTCGCCTCGGGTTCCGACGACGCGGTCGCCCACGTCTGGGACGTACGGGCCCGCCGCCGCATCGCGAGCCTGCGCCACGAGAGCTGGGTGCTCGCCCTCGCCCTGAGCGCCGACGGCAGCGTGCTCGCCACGGGGGACCGGGACGGCACCTGCCGTGTCTGGTCGGTGCCGGACGCCACGGAGACGTGGTCGATCTCGTACGGGGTCGCCGTGAACGGGGTGTCCCTGAGCGCGGACGGCGAACGGCTGGCCGTCGGGGTGCAGAGCGGCCGTGTCCACGTGTGGGACCTCCCGCAGGGGAACAGCCTCCTGACCCTCGACCACGGCGGCGGAGTGAACTCGGTCTCGCTCAGCGCGGACGGGAGCCTGCTCGCGGTCGCTCCCGCCCTGTGGGCGGCACAGGTCAGGGCCGTCGACACGGACCGGCTGCTGTGCGAGATCGCGCATCCCGAGGCGCTGACCGGCGCATCCCTCAGCGGCGACGGCCGCCGACTCGCCACCTCCTGCCAGGACGGCACGGCCCGGGTCTGGGCCCTCACCCAGGAGGACCCGGCGCCCTGACCGCCGACGAGGAGCATTCGTACGAAGGGGGGAGAGCATGCGTACGTACGAGGCGCTGCGGAGCGAAGTCCTCGGCCTGTTCGCGGGGTTGGCGAAGGCGGCGGCGGACCAGGGCGCCGAGGAGACCGCCCGGCGTGTCGGCGCGGCCCGCGACCGGCTGAGCGAGGGCCGCCTCACCGTGGTCGTCTGCGGCGAGTTCAAGCGCGGCAAGTCCAGCCTGCTGGGCGCGCTCCTTGAGGATCCCGACCTCTTCCCGGTGGACACGACGTACGCCACCCGACTCGTGACGACGGTGCGGTACGGCGAGCCGGAGCGGATCACCGTGCTGCTGGACGGCGCGGAGCAGGACGGGCCCGGCGCGGAGCTGGAACAGCGCGCCATCGACCGCTCCGAGATCGCGGACTACGCCACCGAGGGCGGCAACCCCCACAACGTGCGCCGCGCCCGCCTGGTGGAGATCGAGACCCCCAACCCGCGCCTTGCGTCCGGCGTGACCGTCCTGGACACGCCCGGCGTGGGAGGCGTCTACCGCGAGCACACCGCCGTGACCGCCGCCTTCCTGCCGAGCGCGGACGCCCTCCTCTTCGTCGCCGACGCCACCCAGCCGCTGACCGAGAGCGAGCTGGTCTTCCTGCGCCAGGCAGCCGGGGCCGCCAAGGTCACCGACGACGTCGACGGCATCGTCTTCGTCCTCACCAAGACGGACGTGCCCACCGACACCGCGGGCATCCGCGAGAACACCGTCGCCAAGCTCGCCGAGGCCACCGGGCGCCGCCCCGACGAGCTGCCGCTCGTGGCCGTCTCGAACCTGGCCAAGCAGCGCCACCTCGCATCCGGCAGCGAACGCCATCTCGCCCTCAGCAACTTCCCCGCCCTGGAAGCCCTGTTGTGGCAGGCGCTGGAGCGCCGCCGCGCGAAACTCCTGCTCGGCGGCGCCCTCGCCGACCTCGACGCGGCGGCGCTCGCCCTGCTGCGGCCCATGGAGACCGAGCTCGAAGTGCTCACGCAGCAGACGGAGAGCGAACTCGCGCGTCTGGAAGGCGAGTTGGAGCTG
The DNA here is from genome assembly GCF_040609235.1 of Streptomyces sp. NPDC004732. Taxonomy (NCBI): domain Bacteria; kingdom Bacillati; phylum Actinomycetota; class Actinomycetes; order Kitasatosporales; family Streptomycetaceae; genus Streptomyces; species Streptomyces sp. NPDC004732. The sequence continues at coordinate 29,075 of NZ_JBEXJR010000014.1, read as the reverse complement.
CAGAAGACGCGCCTCGCGGGGCTCGGGAAGGGGGAGGCGGGCTGGCGGGCGGAGCTGCGGCGGCAGTTCGCCGCGCTCGGCCGCACGCTGCGCAGCGAGGGCCGCGAAGGCGTCGACCGGGTGTGGAACACCTTCCAGACCGACTACCTCTACCGGGACATGTTCCTCGCGGCCCCCGAACGCCTCGTCGGGCAGCTCTCCACGGACGCCGGGGCCGTCGTCGCGGGCATCAACACCCTGGCGAGCCGCAGATCGGCGCGGATCCTGCGCGAGTTCAGCGCCGTGCACGGCCTGGAACTCGCCGAGCAGCAGGTCGGCACGTTGCCCGACCCGCCGGTGCCCTCCCTGAAGGTGACGGGCCGCCTCGGCGACGAGCGCGCCCCGGGAGGCGGGATGCGGGCCGTCCGTGAGACGTCCTTCGGTACGTCGATGGGCGCGGGCATGGGCTTTGTGATCGGCAGCTTCGCGGGCCCCGGGCCCGGCAGCGTGATCGGCGCCGCCATCGGGGCGCTGGTCGGTGCGGGCATCAGCCTCACCAGCGCCGTCCGCACCTCGCGGCACTCCGACCGGAAACAGCAACGCCACAGCCTGCAGACCGAGTTGGCGCCGCTGCGGCAGACCCAGCAGCGGCACGTCGAGGACGCCGTCGCCGAGATGACCGACGAACTGATCGTCGCCGTCATGGCGGAGCTGGACAGCCGGATCCGCCAGGAACACGAGAGCGTCAGCGCGTCCCTGGCCCGGATCGGCGACGCGCGGGCGGCGACCCGCGCCCAGGCGGCCGAGCGCACCACGGGGCTGCGGCAGCGGCGGGCGCCGCTCATCGACGTACGCAAGAAGGCCGAGTCCTTGAAGGCGGAGGCGGCGGCGCTCGGGCGCGCGAGGCAGAAGCGCGCCGAACCGAAGCACGCGGAACCCAAGCGCGCGGAACCGAAGGCCGGTCCCGTGGAGAAGCAGGCGCCCGCTCCTGAGGGCGGGCAGGGCAACGACGACGGTGGGTGGGCGGACACATGAGCTTCGAGGACTCGTACGACGACCTGGAACCCGGGACCGAGGAGACCAGTGCCTTTGAGGATCCCCTGCTCCAGGATCCGGACCTGGAGACGGACCCTTACCTGGAGACGGATCCGACCCTGGATCCGGATGCGGATCTCGACCCGGATGTGGACCTGGACCCGGATGCGGACCTGGACGCCGAAACGGACGCCGACACCGAAACAGACGCCGACACCGAAACGGACGCCGACGCCGCGGACCTGGACGCCAGCCAGGAAGACATCGACCTGTGGCACGAGCAGGAGGCCCCCGACACGTGCGCCATCGCGGGCCAGGAGTTCCTCCTCGACCGGTTCACCGACGGCGAGCACTCCGAGGAGGAACTGGTCGCCGTCGCCGAGGCCAACGGCTGGTACCGGCCGGGCGGCGGCACGCCCATCGAGGACGTCGGCAACCTCCTGGAGTACTACGACGTCCCCGTCGAGCGCACCGAGGGAGACACCCTCGACGACCTGGAGTCGTCCCTGTCCGACGGGGACGGTGTCCTGGTCGCCGTCGACTCCAGCGAAATCCTGTCCGACGACCCCGACAGCGAGGCGCTTGCCGACGCGCAAGGCATTCCCGGCCAGGGCGCCGACCACGTCGTCCAGGTCATCGGCTTCGACCGCAGCGACCCCGACGACCCGCAGGTGATCCTGAACGACCCCGGCCGACCGGACGGCGCGGGCCTCGAAGTGCCCGAGGCGGACTTCCTCACCGCCTGGGAGGACTCGGGCCGGTTCACGGTCACCGCGGGAGGGAGCGGCGATGTCTGATGCGGCCAAGGCCCCGGCGAAGCCCGGCGCCCCCACCCCCACCCCCGTCCCCGCCGCGGAGCTCCTCGAACGGCTGCGCCGCATGCCGCTGTTCCGGCAGCTCGCCCCCATGGAGTGCGGCATCGGCTGGCCGGTGCCGCTGCGGCTGGGCTCCGGCTCCGGTGCCACCCGCGTCTGTCTGCGGCTGCCGCTCTTCGGCATGCGGCCGCTGAGCGGCGGCGGCGCCGAACTGTTCCCGCCGTTCGCGACGGTCACCCTGGACCGCACCACCGGACGCCCCATGGAGTACGTCGACCTGCGTCTCACCCGGCCCTGGCCCCTGCCGACCGGCGCGGAACCGGTGGGGATCTTCCCGCACGAGGCGGTCGAAGGCACCGTCGGCGACTACCGCGCGGCCCGGGAGGAACTCCTCGCGCTCTACGACGACCTGTGCGACAGCCTCGCCGCGCACACCCCCTTCGAGCGCCGGACCCGGTTCTCCGCGCTGCTGCGCAAGCTGCTCGAACCGGGGCTCGAACCGTACTACCGGGCGCTCGGACCGGACTTCTACGCCCACTTCCTCGGCCGCGTGGACGGCCCCGGTGCTCCGTGACCGGGCGGCGGCCGCATTCGGGGCCGCCGGTGAACTCCTGGGCTCAGCAGCGGAGTTCGACGAGGCGCGCGCCCTGCTGGCCGAGCAGCGCGCCCGGATCGCGGCACCGCTGCGGATCGCGCTCGTCGGCCGGGTCAGTTCAGGCAAGTCCACCCTGGCCAATGCCCTGCTGGGCGGGGAGCGCGTGCCCACGGGCATCGAGGAGCTGACGTACAACGTCAACTGGCTGCGCCACGGCCCGGCCAGGACCCTCACCGTGCACTTCACCGACGGCTCGCCGCCGGAGCGCCGCGACATCGACGAACTGGAGAAGCTGACCGTCCGCGCACGGGACACCCCGGAACTCGCCGCACTGCTGCGCCGCATCGACTACTTGGAAATCACCGACCCGCACCCCTATCTGCGCGCCTTCGACCTGGTGGACACCCCGGGCCTTGACTCGCACTTCGGCGAGGACTCCGCGAACACGCTGCGGTTCCTCGCCCTGGACGAGGGTGACGTGCGGGCGGCGACGCTGGGGCAGGCCGCCAAGGCGGACGCGCTCGTACTCGTCTTCGCGCGCGGCCTCGCCTCGTCGGAGGAGGAACTGCTGCGGGACTTCACGGGCTCGGACGTCTCGGGCGCCGGGCCCGTCACCACGGTCGGCGCGCTCACCAAGGTGGAGCTGTTCTGGCCCGCGCACGACGACCCGCTCGCCGAGGGCCGCCGGGTGGCCGGGCGCCTGATGGGCGCGGCGGGAGCCCGGCGGCTCCTGTACGACCTGTGTCCGCTGGCGAGCCTGGTCGGCGCGGCCGCGGGCAGCTGCACCGACGACGACTTCGCCGACCTCGTGGCCCTGGCCCGTCTTTCACCGCAGGACCTGGAGGACCGGGTGTACTTCGGCGCCGAGTTCGCCGGGGGCGACATGCCGGACGTGCCGGTGCGGGCGGCCAGGCGCCGCGCGCTCCACACCCGGTTCGGCGGCTACGGCATCGTGCTGGCGGCCCGGCTGATCCGCGAGGGCGCCGACACCCGCGAGGTGCTGCGGGCCGAGCTGTACCGGGGCAGCGGCATGGCGGACTTCCGCACCCTCCTCGCCGACCACTTCGGGCACCGCGCCGAACTGGTCAAACTGGCCCGCGCCGTCACGCACTTGAAGTCACTGCCGGACCTCGGCGGCGAGGCGCCCCGGGCCCGCGCGACACTGCAGCGGGCCGCCGCGGCGGTCACCCGTCTGGAACACGCGGAGCACGCCTTCGCCGAACTCGCCGTGCTGCGCGGCCACTACAGCGGCGCCGTCGCCCTGGACCCGCCCGAAGCCGCCGACCTGCTGCGGATCACCGGCGAGTACGGCCACGCCCCGCACGAACTCCTGGGCCTGCCCGCGGACGCCCGCGACACGGAGACCGCCGCGCGCGCCCGCGAGCGCCTCACCCACTGGGCGGGCCTGACGGCCGACCCGGTGTACTCCGGCGCAACACGCCGCGCCTGTCAGGTCGTTCGCCGCTCGTACGAAATGCTGGTCGGCCGTCTGGACCGCCCCGACCCGCACCGGGCGTCCGGTCCGTACGAGTGACCGAGGCCGGGGTCCGCAGCGCACGCAGGGCCCGGACGGTGCGGGCGCCGCGGACCAGCGCCAGCGTGGCGGCGAGCACGGCGACCGCGACGAGCGCCCGCCCCGTGTCCGGCACGAACAACAGGATCTGCGCCAGGTCCACCCCCGTGACCTGGCGGGGGAGCACCCATACGGCCAGGACGGCGAGGAGCAGGTAGCCCGCGGCCGTGGCGGCCCCGCCGAGGACGATCCGCCGCCCGCTCCGCACCCGGGAGCCGCGCGGCCGCACCAGCCGGAACACCGACCAGCCCAGCGTGAGGGCGAGGACGAGGGCGGTGCCGGTGACGAGGACCGGCATGGCGATCAGCATCGGGTCGGCGGGGGCAGGGTCGGGCCGCCCGCCCAGCAGGATGCGCATCGCCCCGAAGGCGGTCGAGTTGAGCTGATCGTCACGCAGCGGGCTGTACGCGTTGTGCTGGACGACGACGGCGAGGTCGCGGCCGGGCGCGAGGACGACGGTGCCGTGGTACCCGGGGGTGGCGCCGCCGTGCCACACGATGCGTTCGCCGAGTTCACTGAAGGTGTCGTCGCGCCAGCCCAGGCCGTAGCGGTGGGTCGTGCCGACCGGGACGGTGCCCTTGTGCATCCGGCGCAGCCCGTCCGGTGAGACGACGGCGCGCGCGGCGGGACCCCCGTGGCCGAGGTGGGCGGCGGCGAACCTGCCGAGGTCGTCGATGTCCGCGCCGATGTAGCCGTAGGGCACGCCCGAGCCGTCGAAGGAGGAGGGGAACGGCCTGGGGCGGTCGAAGAAGTAGCGGTGGCCCGGGGCGAGCCCGCGGCGTTCGGCGGCGCGCGCGTCCACGAAGGCGCCGTCCATGCCCAGCGGACGCAGCACCGAACTCCGCAGCCACTGTGCGAAGGGCCGCCCGGTGACCTGCTCCACCACTGCTCCGAGCAGCATGTAGTTGGCGTTGCTGTACGCGTGGCGCTCGCCGGGCCGCGTGGTCGTGCGGACGTGGGCCAGGCTGCGGGCCACGCGCTCCACGCCGCCCGGTGCATTGTCGAACCGGTCGGCGCGCGTGAGGCCGTCCCGCTCGGTCATTCCGCTCGTCTGGGTCAGCAGATGACGGATCGTCATTCCGGTGGCGCCCGGTCCGTCCGGCTCGAACCAGGGAAGGTAGCGGCGCACCGGGGCGTCGAGGCGCAGGTCGCCCGCCTCGGCCAGGTGCAGGACTCCGGTCGCCGTGATCGGCTTGGCGAGGGAGCCGATGAGGAACGGGGTGCGGCGGGTGACCGGGGCGCCGTCGCCGTCGGTGCCCCAGGTGCGCCGGTGGGTCACCTTGCCGCCCTCGACGACGGCGAGCGCCATGCCGGGCACGCGGGTCTCCTTGCGCTGCCGTGCCGCGTAGGCGTCGATGCGGTCCAGCGCGTCCCGGGCAACCGCCCCGGTGGACGGGGCCGCCACCGGGGCGGTTGCCCGGGACGTGTCCGGCGGAGGTGCGGCCGCCGTGCCCATGACGGCGGCGGCCGATAAGCACACCGCGCCCACCCGCCGGGCCCAGCTGCTCCTGACGCTCTTCGTGCCTTCAACGGCCGCTCTGGGCCTGCTTGTTCGCATTGCGCCTCCATAACCGTATGGACGTACGGTTATGACGTTACCGTATGGCGGTATGGTCAACTCATGCCTCGTGTCGCCGATCATGAAGAGCGCCGCCTCCAAGTAGCCGCGGCGGTGGGGCGGGTCATCGCCGCCGACGGCCTGAACGCGGTCACGGTCGCCAGGACCGCCGCGGAGGCCGGGATCTCGGTCGGGCTCGTGCAGCACTACTTCCGCAGCAAGGACGAGATGCTGCTGTTCGCGTACGGGCATGTCCTGGAGCGCTTCGAGCAGCGCGTCACCGCACTCATCGGGAGCGCGGAGGTCGCGGGGACGCGGATCGAGCACATGGTCCTCGACGCGCTCGCCGAGAGCATGCCGCTGGACGCGGAGCGCAGACAGGACTGGCGCGTCGCGCTCGCCTTCACGGGGCGCGCGGCCGACGACCCGCGGCTCGGCGAGCTGAAGACCGCCGCGCTCAACCGCACCCGTGCCCACCTCGCCCAGGCCGTCGTGAACGCCAAGGAGTGCGGCGAGGTCGCCCCCGACAGGGACGAGCACGTCGAGGCGGCGCGCATCGCCGCGTACACCGAGGGTCTGACGGCCCATCTCTACGCGGACCCCGAAGGCCTCCCGCCCGCCGCGGCCCTCGCCGCGCTCGCCGACCACCTCGCGACCGTCTTCACGGGCGTCTGCGCGCTGCGGGACCGGGAGCCGGGGGAGCGGCCGTCGGCGCGGTAGCCCGGCGGGCGCGGAAAGTCCGTTGCGAGCGGGGCCCCCGCCCCCGGACAGTGGACCCATGACCACGTCCCTGAAGCCGCCCCCCGGCCTGACCGTCCGGTCGGCGACGCTCGACGACGCGGCCGCGGTGTGCGAGCTGCTCAATGAAGTCGACCTGCTGGAGATAGGCCGCGCCGAGACCGACCTGTCCGATGTCCGCGCCGATCTGAAGCATCCCGAGGTGGACCTGGCGCGGGACTCCTGGCTGCTCTTCGACGGCGACCTGCTCGTGGGGTACGCGCTGTTGTGGGACGAGTCCGGCGGCGAGCGCATCGACGTCGACCACTACGTCCTGCCCGGCAGGACCGAAGGCTCCCTGCACCTCCTCGACCTGCTGGAGAACCGCGCCGCGGAGCGGGCCGCGGCCAATGGAGCAGCGCGCGCCGTAGTGCACCTGCACCTCAACACCGAGCCCACCACGGACCCGCAACACCTCCGTGAGCGAGGCTGGCGCACCGTCCGGCGCTACAACGTGATGATCCGTCAGATCGACGCGGAGGCGGACCTGTTGCCCAAGCCGCCGTCCGGGGTGGTCCTGCGTCCCTGCCTCGCCGAGGAGGACCGCAGGAGCGCCCACGCCCTGCTCCAGGAGTCCTTCACGGACCACTTCGACCACCAGCCGCGCACCTACGAGCAGTGGCTCGACGACATCGACGCCGAGCCGGTCGACTGGTCACTCATCTGGGTCGCCCACGTCGAAGGGGTCGGCGACGCCGCCGTGCTGCGCACCCACAACAACCGCCCCTCGTCGGGCTGGATAGGCAACCTCGGCGTCCTGGCCGACGCCCGCGGACGAGGCCTCGGCAGCCACCTCCTGCTCCACGCCTTCGGGCACTTCGCCGCGCTGGGCCGCGACCGCATCGGCCTCGGCGTCGACACCGACAACAGCAGCGGCGCACTCGGCCTGTACGAACGGCACGGCATGACCCTCGACTACGCAGTGGACACCTGGGAGCTGATCCGCCCGGCCGCTTGAGCCAACCCCGCCCACGGCCGGACGGATCCCGGCGCCCCCACCGGCACCGGACCAGGGCCCTAACGCAGCGCGCTCCCGAAGAGCGCCGCGGTGTTCGGTGCGCCCACGTCCTTGGGGCCGAAGGCCACGGACCGGGCGGCGGTCGGTCCTGTGGCGGTGCCGCGCAGCGACCAGAGGGCGCCGGCGCGGGCGTTCTCCTCCACGGACGACGCCGCGAGGTCGCCGTGCCCGTCGCCCGTGACATCGAGCAGTGCCACGGCCGCGCCGAACCGGTCGTTCTTCTCGGCGACCCCGGGGACGTCCGCCGTGTCCTGGTGGAAGGCCTGCGCACCGGTGCCGGTCACACCGTCGGGGCTGCCGTGCACGAGGACGACCGCGCCCGCGTCGGTGATGTTCCTGACGTCCTCGCCCGGCACGCCGAGCGCGACGTCGGCACGGCCGTCGCCCGTCACGTCACCGACCGCGACCGAACTGCCGAAACCGTCACCGCTCTCCTCCGCACCCGGCCCGCCCGGCAGGTCCTGGTCGAACTTCTGCACGTCGCCCGTCAGCCCGCCCGCCGAGCCGTAGGCGACCATGACCTTGCTCTCGTAACCGCTGTCGCCGACGACCAGGTCGTCGTAGTGGTCGCCGTTGATGTCGCCCACGCCCAGGGCGCCGCTGGAGCCCGGTGCGTCGCCCCGCTTGAACCCGGTCGCGCCGCCGTACAGCACGCGGTTGCCCCATTCGCCGTCGCCGTAGTAGTCGTTCATGGCGATGTCGGCGCGGCCGTCGCCGTTGATGTCGCCGACGGCCTTGGGCACCACCGGACCCTTCACCGAGATCGGCCCGTCGACGCAGGTCTCGGGCCGCTCGCCGCAGGAGGGGTCGGGCCGCTCCTCGCTCTCGTAGCTCCACCACTGCGACTTGTCCATGAAGTCGAGGGTCGCCGCCGGGGTTCCGGTGCGGGTGACCGGTCCCTTCCACAGGCGGGCGCGCTGGCTGATCGGATCGTCGCCGTGCGAGCCCGCCCGGCCGAACAGCGCGAGGTCGGTGGTGCCGTCCCCGTCGAAGTCCCCGGCCTGCGGAGCGAATCCGTACGTGGCGATCGCGGTGCCGCCGGTGAGGCCGGACGCGGAACCCCACAGGATCACCGCGCCCGCACCGGAGCCCTGGCCGTCGGAGCCGACGACCAGGTCGGTGTAGCCGTCCCGGTCCAGGTCGCCCTTGGTGAACGTCCGCCCGAACTCCTGCTGGGCGGTGGCCGACCCGGGCACGCCGCTCGTGGCGCGGCTGACGATCTTCTTGTGGGCGGGGTCGAGGCCGTCCTTGGACCCGTACGTCACCACCACGTACCCGGCCTTCGCCTTGCCCGAGACCGTGCCGCCCGGCGCACCGACGACCAGGTCGGCGTACCCGTCGCCGTCGAAGTCGTCCGCCGCCCGCACGGCAGAGTCCGCGCGGGCACTGGCCTGCCCCGGTGTCAGGGACGCCAGTCCGCTGCCCACCAACAGCGAAGCGGCGATCAGGGGCAAGGTGCCAAGGGCTCTGCGGCCTGCGAGCGACATACGACTTCCTCTGTTCCTCGGACGGTCGGGACGGTCAGTTGACCGGCGACGGCCGTCCGGGGGTGTACGGCGACCCCTCGGGGATCACTGCGGCACGTTCAGCACGAAGTCGAAGTCGGCCTCCTTCCCGTTTCCGACGGCACGTACGTTCATGAGGAGGCGGGGGTCGAAGAGCGAGTCCGTGTTGTTGCGCGGCTCGCCGGGGAAGTACAGCTGCGTCGTGAGGATCGGACGCCCCGGGGCCTGCACCTTGACGTGCAGGTGCCGGGTGCGCCCCGGGTAGAGGCCGGGCACGATCGTGGTGAGCTTGAACGCGCCGTTCGCGTCCGTGAACTGGTGCCCGCGGAAGCGGTACCCCGCGTTGTCGTACGTTCCGTAGGTGTCGGCCTGCCAGAAGTCCAGCAGGGCCCGGGGGATCGGCTTGCAGGCACGCCCGAAGACGTAACCGGTGACGGTGAGGCGCACGCCCGGGGTGCCGGGCTGGACGAGCGAGGTGCGCTCCGGGGAGTTGGGCTTGAAGTAGGGCCCTTCCATCTGCGGGATGGTCGGGTCGTCACCGTCGTCGCAGGTCGGCGTCATCTCGGGCGCCTCGCCGCGTTCGGCGGCCGTCCGGGCCAGCGCGGGGACGCCCATCAGGGACACCGGTACGGCCATGCCCAGCGCGGCCGCGGCGCGCAGGACGGTCTTGCGGCTTGGGCCCTTGGTGCCGTTGACGGGGGCACCTGGGTCGCTGCCCGTGCCCGGGGTGCCGTCCGCGCCGGGTATGCCGTCTCCGGTGGGGCTGCCGGTCTCTTGGTCCATCGCTCCTCCTGAGCCTGAGGGGGTGGGTGGGTCCGGGATCGGCTATGAAGCTATGCGCGGGAGGAGGGCGCGGCGATGGACTCGAGCCGGTGGTCGTGGTGAATATCGCCAGCGCCGCGCCGGAAGTCCCCGGGGCTCGCGCCGGTCTCGCGGCGGAAGAAGCGGCAGAAGTAGGCCGGGTCCTTGAAGCCGACCCGCCCCGCGACCTGACGGACCGACAACTCGGTGCGCAGGAGCAGCCGTTTGGCCTCGTGCACCCGGGTCTGCCGGATCAGCTCGCCGGGCGTCCGGCCGGTGGCGGCCTTCACCACCTCGCTGAGGTAGCTCACCGAGACGCCCAGGTCGTCCGCGCAGGACCGCACGGAGTGCAGGGCCCCCTCGGGCGCCCCGAGCAGCGTCGAGAAGTCCGCGGCCACCGAGCCGGGGCGCGAGTGGGACGAGGGCTCGGGAGGTGGTGGCGCGGGTGGTTCCACCGGAGACCGGGGCGCGGGCAGACGCGCCGCCCGGACCACCAGGACGTGCAGCAGCGCCCGCAGGACGCTCTGGAACCCCGCGCCCCCCGCCCGGTACTCGCCGTCCAGCTCGGCGACCAGGCGCGCGGTCTCCTCGGCCGCCTCCTCGGGCAGGTCCAGCCAGGAGCGCCGGGAGAGGGTCCGCAGGACGTGCCGGTCGGCGGAGTGGTCCACGAGGAAGTCGTCGGTGAAGAGGATGACCCGGCCCTCTAGACCGGTCACGTCCTCCCAGTGGTGGACCTGCCCGGGGGCTATGAAGCACAGGTTCGGCGGCTGCAGCGGGAAGCGGTTCAGGTCGACGACGTGCCGTCCCGTGCCGCCGGTGACATGGACGATCTCGTGGAAGGTGTGCCGGTGCGGGAACGGGGCGCGCGACATGGGGCCGATGGTGTCGAACGTGCCGATGGCGAAGGGCAGGGCATTGGGCATGGGGACCTGCAGCCGGTGCATCGGCATGCCGTCCTCGCCCGGCTCTCCGTTGTTCCCCTCACCCGGTAAGACCGTTGTGCCGCGCATGTACACGCTCCTCAATTGGTCCGGACCAACCCTGGACCTCTTCACGATGGCACGAGCGGCCGCCCGTGAGCAGGAGCGCGAATACGCCGAAGCCCGCCCAGTGGCGCGTCTCACGCGTGTCTCGTCGGGACAAGTGTCCCACTGGGACACATTGAGGAGTACGGTCGAAGCATGAGCAGCACACAGGGCCGCCGGACCCGCAAGGTCCAGGAGAGCCGGGCCACCATGGCGAACGCCGCCGTGGACCTGGTCCTCGCCCACGGCCTCGACCAGGTCACCGTCGAGACGATCAGCGACCGCGCCGACGTCTCCCGCCGCACCTTCTCCCGGTACTTCACGGGGAAGGAGGACGCCGTGGTCGACGCCCTGCGCGTCGACTACGCGCTGATCAACGCGGCGCTCGCCGCCCGCCCCGCAGGGGAGGGCCCCCTCACGGCCTACTACCGGGCGCTCCGGAGCTGGCTGGACGACGAGCCGACCGCCTGGCACCGTCTGCCCCGCTCCGGCGACCTGCTGCACCTGCTCCACGAGGAGCCGTCGCTGCTGCCCGCCTATCTGCGGGTGCAGGACGAGGCCAAGGCCGAGTCGGTGGCGATCGTCGCGCACCGGCTCGGGCTCGACGCCGAGCGCGACTTGCGCCCGGCCCTGGCCGTCTCGCTGGCGGTCGGGGCGTTCGGCACCGCCGTGCGGTTCTGGATCGCCCCCGGCGAGAACGGCCCCCTTCCGCAGTTCATCGACGCGGCGTTCGCGGCCCTGGCCGACGAGCCCGCACCCCGAACCACCTCTATGTGAAACCAGGCACCACCATGAGCACCAGCACTCCCAGCACCACTGCGGCACCCCGGACGGACGCGGCACCGCCCGCGGAGTTCGCAGGGAAGACCGCCCTCGTCACCGGCGCCGCCTCCGGCATCGGCCTCGAGGTCGCCCGCCGCCTCGCCGCCGCGGGAGCGGCCGTCGTCGTCGCCGACTACAACGAACAGGGCGCCCACGACGTCGCCCGCACGCTCACCGAGGCGGGCGGCCGGGCCGCTGCCGTGCGCGTCGACGTCACCGACCCCGAGTCGGTGCGCCACGCCGTCGACTTCACCGTCGAGACCTTCGGCGGCCTGCACCTGGCCGTCAACAACGCCGGGATCGCGGGCGCCTCCGCTCCGACGGGCGAGTACGGGGTCGAGAACTGGCAGCGCGTCATCGACACCAACCTCAACGGCGTCTTCTACTCGCTCCGGTACGAGCTGCCGCACCTCCTCGCCGCGGGCGGCGGCGCCGTCGTCAACATGTCGTCGATCCTCGGCACGAACGGCTTCGCGGGTTCCGCCGCGTACTCCGCCGCCAAGCACGCGGTCGTCGGCCTGACCAAGACCGCCGCCGTCGAGTACGCGGCCCGGGGCGTCCGCGTCAACGCCGTCGCACCCGGCTTCATCGACACCCCGCTGCTCAAGGGCGACGAGGCCCAGCACCGCGCGCTCATCGCCCTCCACCCGCAGGGCCGCCTCGGCACCGCCGACGAGGTCGCCGACCTCACGCTGTTCCTGCTCTCGGACCGCGCCTCGTTCATCAACGGCAGCTACCACCTGGTGGACGGCGGCTATGCGGCACGTTGAGACGATGAAGGCCGTCCAGTACCGCAGCGTCGGCACCGCCCCCGCGGTGGTCACCGTCCCGCGCCCCGAACCGGGTCCGGGCCAGGTCCTCCTGAAGGTCACCGCCGCGGGCGTCTGCCACTCCGACATCGCCGTGATGAGCAGGCCCGCCGAGTCCCTGGGCTTCCCGCTGCCGCTCACCCTCGGCCACGAGGGCGCAGGGACCGTCGCCGCGCTCGGCGAGGGCGTCACCGGGCTCGCGCTCGGCGACTCCGTGGCCGTGTACGGGCCGTGGGGCTGCGGCACCTGTCTGATGTGCGCGCAGGGCAAGGAGAACTACTGCACGCGCGCCGCCGAGCTGGGCATCCGCCCGCCCGGACTCGGGGCGCCCGGCGCCATCGCCGAGTACATGGTCGTGGACGACCCGCGCCACCTGGTGCCGCTCGGCGGGCTCGACCCGGTGACGGCGGTGCCGCTCACCGATGCGGGCCTGACCCCGTACCACGCCATCAAGACCTCGCTGCCCAAGCTGACGCCGGGCAGCACCGCCGTGGTCATCGGCACCGGCGGCCTGGGACACGTCGCCATCCAGCTGCTGCGTGCGCTGACCCCGGCGCGGGTGATCGCCCTCGACGTCACCGAGGAGAAGCTGGCGCTGGCCCGCGAGGTCGGCGCCCACGAGACGGTCCTCTCGGACGGGGCGGCGGCGGGCAGGGTCCGCGAACTCACCGGCGGCCTGGGCGCCCAGGCGGTGTTCGACTTCGTCGGAGCACCGCCCACCGCGGCGACGGCGAGCGCGTGCGCCGCGGTGGAGGCGGACGTCACCATCGTCGGCATCGGCGGCGGAGCCGCACCCGTCGGCTTCGGCACGACCCCCTTCGACGCCGCTTTCCGCGCCCCGTACTGGGGCAGCAGGGCCGAACTGATCGAGGTCCTGGACCTGGCCCGGTCCGGCGTGATCGACGTCCATGTGGAGACGTACGCACTGGACGAGGCCCCCAAGGCGTACGAGCTGCTGCACGAGGGCCGTGTCCACGGCCGGGCGGTCATCCTGCCGAACGGCTAGGCACACCGGGCGGGGAGCGGCCCCGCAGGACCGCCCCCGCCCTCTCCCAGCAGGAGCGGCGCACCCCTAGCAGGTGCAGTCGAAGCGCCACCACTGCCCGAGGTTGTTCAACGGTTCCTTGAGCGCCAGCGGCTCCCCGGCGCCGGATGCGGTCAGGACCGTGCCGTCGAGGTTGTTGACGACGCGGTACCAGCCGCCGCCCACCTTCTCCAGCCGCCACTGCTCGCCCTTGTTGTCGGCCACCGCGTCCATCAGCGCGGCCACCTTGTCGATGACGTTGTACGACAAGTGCCGGGAGTCGATCAGCTTCGGCGCCACGCGCCAGATGCCGTAAGGCCCGGCGTCGGCGTGCAGGTCCCACGTCTGGCTGTCCTGCCCGGGCGCCGGAGCCGCGCCGACGATCTTCTTGCCTGCCGTGGTGTCACCGCCCGGCAACTCCATCGCCAGGCCCGTCGCGGACCGCATCACCACGCGGGACGCGTCCTTCGGCTCGATGCCCCCCTTGAGCGCGTCGGGGACGTCGACGCAGTCGGCCAGGGACAAATCCGCGTCGGCGTCGGTCACCAGGCACTGGCCGCTGTCCACGGAGCGCAGCGTGCGGCCCTGCCAGGCCCACTGCTGGGCGGCGGAGTTCGTGCACGTGTCCACCACGATGCTCTGCCCGCCCGCGAGGGGACTCAGGCAGTCCTTCGAGGCGGAGTTCACCAGGAAGAAGACGTCGTTGGCGGTCGGCTTCGGGGCCGTCTGTGTCTTGGCGGTCTTGGCGGTCTTGGCCGTCTTGCCCGCCGTCCTGGGCGGAGTCAGCGGGACCTGCGCCGTGGGCTCCCACTGCTGGACGATGTCGAAGTCCTCGCAGTCCGCCAGGCCCGCGGTCCCGAAAACACCCCCGCGGATGCAGGAGCCGTGCTCGGAGCTGGCGATCTGTCCCGTGCCACGATCCTCCCACCCGTCCGGCGCGGGGCGGGGGTTCGGCAACGGACCCGGTGACTCCAGCCACCAGTTCTGGCGGGGACCGGCTCCGCAGGGCTCCACGGTGAGCCAGCTCTTGCGGTCCTTGTCCGTCATCACCTCCGGGTTCTGGGTGAGACAGCCGCCCACCTTCCGCTTGCCGTCGGCGTCCGTACGGAGGTACAGGTACTGCATGGAGCCGTCCCTCTCCGGCTTCGAGAGGGCCCAGGTGTTGAGGTTGTGCCGGCCGTTCTTGGCCAACTGCGCCCAGTACTCGTCCTGGTCGGCGTTCGGGTCCTCGCCGTTGGACGGGGCTTCGCTGCTGGCCAGGTTGAGGCCCCCGCGCTTGACGGTGATGTCGGCGAGGATCGGCTGCGGTTCGTCCGAGTTCTGCTTCGTGGTCTCGCCACCGGCCTCGTAGGCGGTGACGTCCCACGCCTGCTTGTCGGTCTGTCCCTCCTCCTCGCCCCGGACGTAGGAGTCGCTGCCGCCCCAGTCGGCGTCGACGAGATCACCGCTGCCGGAGTTCCGCAGCACCATGCGGTGGGTCTCCCCGATCAGGATGTGCTGCGCGGGCTTCTTCTCGGAGACCCGTACGTCGCCGGGGCCCATGCCGCGCGATCCGGCGCAGGCGAAGTAGCCGTCGGCGTAGTCCTTGGTCTTCTCGATGGTCTGGCGCAGGCAGGTGCCCATCGCCTGCTGACCGAACGCATTGGGGTGCGCCGCCTCCTGCGTCTCGCCCTGGGTCCAGGGGAGCCCGTCGGACAGGCCCGGAATCCACCGCACCCATTCACTCACGGTCGGGTCGGGCGGATTGGCGAGAGTGTTCTTGTCGTCGGCCTGGGCCGCGCCCTGCCCGCACAGTTGGTGACCGGCCAGCGCGGCCAGCGGGTCGAGGAAGATGACTCCCTCCCTCTCCGCGACGGAGGCGATCTCATGGTTCAGGCCCGGCACGACCTCGTAGTGGAGCCAGTCCACGTCCTTGTCGGTCAGCGGGCAGCCGCCGGACATCTCCCGCAGCCACGCCTTGTTCTCGTAGCGCACGTTCAGCGCCGAGGGGACGGGGTTGGGGTAACCCTGGATGATGATCTTCGTCTTCTGGCCGGACTCCGCCAGGGTCTTCTGGATCGCGTCGACCGTCTTGCCCACCGCGTCCTGCACCTTGGCCAGTTTCGGTCCCATCTCGCCGCGGCCCTTGTCGCTGCACGGGCGGTTGACCTCGTAGCCGAGGACACAGTCCCGGGCGATCTTGGAGAAGCCCAGGTCGTTCCCGCCGATGGAGAGCACCACGTACTTGAGGCGGTACTTCCCGGACAGTGAGGCCAGCTGTTCCAACTGCGGCTTCTCGCCCTTGAAGGTCCGCGTGAGGATGTCCTCGGTGGTGGCGCCGGAACAGGCGATGTTGAGGCGCCGCTCCGCCGGGATGCCGAGCCCGTCACCGATCGACTTGATCTCGGCGACATCCGAACGGTGGCACTGCTCCTTGCCCTCGCCGGTGTCCCCGTACACCCGCTTCGGATCGTGCTCGCACTTCTCGTCGTTCCCGCTGCCGGAACAGTTGAGCGCGGTCCGGTCGGTGCCGTACGAGGAGCCGTCCTTGGCCTTGGTGCTGTACTGGCCGTTGGAACCGTTGCCCTGCCATCGCCCGGCCTCGCCGGAGATGTAGCTGTCGCCCATCGACACCATCGCCTCCTGGCAGCCGTCGGCTTCGGCGGCCGCGGACCGTGCGCCGCGTGCGGCGCTCGTGGCGCCCCAGGCGCAACGGTGGTCGGGGGTGAACAGCACGGGGGAGTGGTCGGAGAACCGGCCCGGTTCGCGGATCCGTTCCGGGTTGGTCTTGCCCGGCTGATTGACGTTGCCCGCGAGCAGGTAGTCGAGTTCCTTGCCGCCGGTGTGCGTCTTCTGGCCCTGGTTGTGCAGGGTCATGCCGTTGAGGTTGCCGAGGTCCTTCGGTTCCTTGTTGAAGTCCCCGCCGACCACGATGTTGTATTGCGGATTCTGTGCCTTTGCCCAGGTCCAGGCCCGGCCTGCCTGCGCCTCGGCGTCGTTGCCGTTCTGGGCGGCGTGCATGGTGAAGTACACGTCGTTGCCGAAGCGCACGCCAAGCACCGGGCGCGTACCGGCGCCGACCCGCCCGATCAGGATCGTCTGTTGAGCCGGTTCCCGGGTGACGATCGTCGGGTTCACGCGGTGCCCGTCGACGTCCCAATCGACGCGGTAGATGTGGTACGTGTCCTTCGTGTTGACCTTCCAGGTCGTGTGCTGGACCTGGGTGATGGGCTCGTTCTGGCCGTTGATGATCACGGGGGTCATCGCGCCCGCGTCCTTGGCGCTGTTCGGTACGTCCATGGGGCCGCCCTCTTGGATGAGGGCTATGTCCGGCTTCCCGAGCTGCGCGTCGGACATCAGCGGGTTCTTGAGGACCTCCCACTTCTGCGCGGGGTCGTTTCTCCCCTCGCCCGCGCCCTGCATGTTCCAGGTGAGCACGGTGCGGTCGATGGCCGCGGCGTGCGCCGGAGCGGCGCCGACCGTGGCGGTGAGCGCGGTGAGCAGTCCCGTGAGGAGCGCGGTGACCAGTAGGAAGACGAGCGGTATGCGGGGTCTCGCGGCACGCCGCGAGAGCGGGGATCCTTGCGCTAATAAGGGTTCCATGTGTGGATGTGCATCCTTTCCGGACCGGATGGTCTGCTTCTGCAGCCGAAATGGATGCTAGTTGCACGATTTGGGCCCCGACGGTGCCGTGGCGTGAACACCACGTGTCCCGTCGGGGAGTTGGCGCATGTGGCCGTGGTCAGCGCCGGGCTGCCCCCTCCCGGCGCCCCGCCGGAACCCCGCGCGACCGGTAGACCACGTACGGGCGGGCCAGATAGCCGATAGGTGCCGTGAACGCGTGCACCAGGCGGCTGAACGGCCACAGGGCGAACAGGGCCATGCCGAGCAGCGCGTGGACCTGGTAGGCGAGCGGGGCGTCCGCCATGGCGGACACGTCGGGGTCGAGGGCGAACAGGGAGCGGAACCACACCGAGACCCCGAGCCGGTAGTCGTAGGAGTGGGGCTGCAGCGTGGTGGCGGTGGCCGTGAGTCCGGCCAGGATCACGCAGACCAGGACCGGCATGACGACGCGGTCGCTGCGGCTGGTCCCCGCCCGCACGGCGGGCACGCGCAGCCGCCGGTGGACCAGGATCCCGAGGCCCGCGAGGGTGGCCAGGCCCGCGGTGCCGCCCACGACCAGGGCGTTCAGGTGGTACATCCACTCCTGGACGTGGGCCCGCTCGGTGAGCGACTCGGGGATCAGCAGCCCGATGGCGTGCCCGGCCACCACGAACAGCAGCCCGTAGTGGAACAGCGGGCCGCCGACGCTCAGCAGGCGGTGCTCGTGCAGCTGGCTCGACCGGGTGGTGAAGCCGAACCGGTCGTAGCGGTAGCGCCAGGCCGTGCCGGTGATCAGCAGGGCGAGGACGAGATAGGGCAGTACGCCCCACAGGGCGACGTGCAGATGGTTCACCGGGAAGTCTCCTCCGCGTGCGGGGCGTCGGGAACCGGTCGGAGCCGGGGGAAGGGGAGGAGGCCCACCGATTCGGCGGGCGGTCCCGTGCGGGCGAGGCGGAGGGCGGCCTCGCGGGTGGCGGGGCCGGGGCCCGGCAGGGTGTGGCAGACGGCCTCGATAACGTCGGCGTAGGGGCTGCTGTAGGCCGCAAGGCCGAAGCGCAGCAGTTCGAGGGCGGGGCGGTGGTCGGCGAGCAGCCGCGTGCCGGTGTCCGGGGTGCGGGCGGCGAACTCCAGCATCAGGGGCAGGAAGTCGGGGAGTTCGTCCGCGGGCGGCCGCCACCCGTGGTCGCGGTAGAGGGCTTTGAGCCCGGCCATGGTGGTGCCCCGCCTGCGGGTGTCCCCGTCGGTGTAGTACGTCAGGTACAGGCAGCGGCGGCGGCTCCGGTCGAACGTGGCGACGTACCGCGCGGCGAGTTCGAGCGGCTCCGTGCCGTCGACCCGGGCGCAGAACTGTCGCAGGAGCCGGATGTCGGCGCCCGGCACGGGTTCGAGCGCCGAGCGCACGGTGTGCAGCCGACCGGGCCAGTCCCGGTCCGGGTAGCCGAGCAGCAGGGACGCGGCCTGGTGGACGACGGCTCGGTTCACCGGGCGTCGCCCTCCGTGCCCGGGAAGAGGCCCTCGGGGCGCCCGCGGCCGTTCCAGTTCAGGAGGTTGACCCGGTCGCGCAGCGAAGTCCCCGCGTGCTCGGGCTCCTTCCCGGATTTGGGTGGGCCCAGGGGGATGTGGAAGGCGTCCGGGTCGTACATGCCGGGCCCGCCCTGCCCGTCCAGGCTGCAGCCGGCGTCCAGGTCGTCGGCGCCGGGGGTCTGGCCGGTGTAGCTGGTGGGGATCACATAGCGCTCGTCGTACTTGGCCAGGGCGAGCAGCCGGTACATCGCCTCGATCTCGTCGGCGTCCATGCCGACGGCGCGTGCGATGGCCGGATCCTGCTCCTCGCCGAGGTTGACGCGCCGCATGTGGGAGCGCATCGCGGCCAGTCGGCACAGCGCGGCCTCCACCGGGGCGGGGTCGCCCGCGGTGAACAGCTCCGCGAGGTAGCCGATGGGGATGCGCAGCGAGTCGATGGCGGCGAAGAGCTTGGCCGGGTCCTCGCCGTCGTGGCCGGTGGCGGTCAGGGACTCCACGACGGGCGACAGCGGCGGGACGTACCAGACCATGGGCATGGTGCGGTACTCGGGATGCAGCGGGAGCGCCACCTTGTGGCGGCTGATCAGCGCGTGCACGGGGGAGCGCCGGGCGGCGGTGACCCAGTCGTGGGGGATGCCGGCCGCTTCGGCGGCGCGCGCCACCTCGGGGTCGTCGGGATCCAGGAAGCAGTCCAACTGGGCCTGGTACAGATCCTGTTCGTTCTCGGTGGCGGCCGCCTCGCCGACCTTGTCCGCGTCGTAGAGGATCACGCCGAGATAGCGCAGGCGCCCCACACACGTCTCGGAGCAGACGGTCGGCTCGCCCGCCTCGACGCGCGGATAGCAGAAGGTGCACTTCTCGGCCTTGCCGGTGCGGTGGTTGAAGTACACCTTCTTGTACGGGCAGCCGCTCACGCACATGCGCCAGCCGCGGCAGCGGTCCTGGTCGACGAGGACGATGCCGTCCTCGATGCGCTTGTAGAGGGCGCCCGACGGGCACACCGCGACGCACGAGGGGTTGAGGCAGTGCTCGCAGATCCGCGGCAGATAGAACATGAACGCCTCCTCGTACTCGAGGCGCACCTTCTCGTTCATCTTCTTCAACACCGGGTCACCGGCGAGGTGTTCGGGACCGCCGCCCAGGTCGTCGTCCCAGTTGGGCCCCCACGTCACCGCGGTCGGCTCGCCGTCGATCAGGGAACGCGGCTGTGCGGTGGGCACGTCGTCGCCGAGGGGGGCGGTGGTGAGGGTCTCATAGTCGTACGTCCACGGCTCGTAGTAGTCGTCGAGCGAGGGCAGTTCGGGGTTGGCGAACAACCGGGCGAGGCGCCGGGCGCGCCCGCCGCCCCGGGGCACGAGACGGCCGCGCTTGAGCTGCCAGCCGCCCCGCCACTTCTCCTGGTCCTCGTAGCCGCGGGGGTAGCCCTGGCCGGGACGCGTTTCGACGTTGTTGAACCACACGTACTCGGTGCCCGCCCTGTTGGTCCAGGTCTGCTTGCAGGTGACCGAACAGGTGTGGCAGCCGATGCACTTGTCGAGGTTCATCACCATCGCCACTTGTGCCATCACGCGCATCAGTACTGCACCTCCTGGGAGCGGCGCCGGATGACGGTGACCGCGTCGCGCTGGTTGCCGGTGGGGCCGTAGTAGTTGGGGGCGAAGCTGAGCTGCGCGTGGCCGCCGATCAGATGGGTCGGCTTGATCAGGAGCTTGGTGAGGGCGTTGTGGACGCCGCCGCGGCGCCCGGTCGCCTCCGACTTCGGCACGTTCACCATGCGTTCCTGGACGTGGTACATGAACACGGTGCCGGGCGGCATGCGGTGGGAGACGACCGCGC
Source organism: Streptomyces sp. NPDC004732 (assembly GCF_040609235.1). NCBI lineage: Bacteria > Bacillati > Actinomycetota > Actinomycetes > Kitasatosporales > Streptomycetaceae > Streptomyces > Streptomyces sp. NPDC004732. The sequence goes on along the minus strand of NZ_JBEXJR010000014.1, from coordinate 8,797 downwards.
GGGCCACCACCACACCGTTGGCGTTGTGCGCCTCGATCCAGTCGTTGTCCGCCACACCGATCGACGCGGCGTCGTCCACGCCGAGCCAGATGACGGGGCCGCCGCGGGCCAGCGTCTGCATCAGCAGGTTCTCCTGGTACTCGGAGTGGATGGACCACTTCGAGTGCGGCGTCAGATACCGCACCGTCACCGAGCGTCCCCCGTCCGGATCCGCGGTCGGCTGCTCACCGAGCACGGAGAGGTTCAACGGCGGCCGGTACACGGGGAGTTGTTCGCCGTACTCGGCGATCCATGGATGATCGAGATAGAAGTGCTGACGTCCGGTGAGGGTGTGCCAGGGCTTGAAGTGCTCCGTGTTGATCGTGAACGGGGAGTAGCGGCGTTCGGGGCCCTCCTTGCCGGACCACTCGAAGCTCGCCCCCACCTGCACCGGCCGTGCCTGTGTGTCGGAGAACGTGATGCGCCGCTCGGCCACCGAGGCTGCCAGCTCGCCCAGGCCCGTGTCCGTGCCGCAGCGCTCGGCGAGCCGCTCGAAGCCCTCGGCTGCCAGCCGCCCGTTGGTGGTGCCCGACAGCGCGAGGATCGCCTCGCACATCTTGACGTCCGTGTCGAGGAGGGGCCGCCCGCGCACGGGCCCGTGGGTCGCCGTGCCGCAGCGGGCGCCGAGCCAGCTGATCTCCGGCAGCGGGCGCACGGTCACTCCCTTGACGGTGATGCCCTCCTCGCCGGTGAGCGGCCCCAGCGAGGCGATCTTGTCGCCGATGGCGGTGTAGTCCCGCTCCACGAGGGTGAACCGGGGGGCCGTGGGCCCGTCGGGCGGCGCCTCGCCGGGGGTGTCGTGCTGCAGGGGAGTGGCGATCAGGTCGTGGGCCACGTCCAGGCGGCCCGCGGCGAGGCGGCCGACCTCGGCGGCCAGGCCGTGGAAGATCTCGAAGTCGGTGCGGGCCTGCCACGGCGGGTCGATGGCGGGGGAGAAGGCGTGCACGTAGGGGTGCATGTCCGTGCTGGACAGGTCGTGCTTCTCGTACCAGGTGGCCGCGGGCAGCACCAGGTCGGCGAAGAGCGTGGTGGACGTCATGCGGAAGTCCAGTGCGAGCAGCAGGTCGACCTTCCCGCGCGGCGCCTCGTCCCGCCACGTCACCTCGCGCGGCCGCTGGTCCGGCGGCGCCTCCTCGGCGCTCGCATTGTCGGACGCGCCCAGCAGATGGCGGAGGAAGAACTCGTTGCCCTTGGCCGACGAGCCGATGAGGTTGGCCCGCCACACGGTGAGCACCCGGGGCCAGTTGGCCGGATCGTCCGGGTCCTCGCAGGCGTACGAGAGACGCCCGGCGTCACGCTCGGCGCCGACCCAGCTCGTGGGGTCCTCGCCCGACTCGTGCAGGCGCCGCCCCAGATCCAGCGGGTTCGCGCCGAACGTGGGGTACGAGGGCATCCAGCCCTGCCGGACGGACCGGGAGACGAGATCCGCGGTGTGCAGGCCCGTGAGTGCGCCGGGCGCGGTGGGGGCCGCCAGGGTGTCCGCGGTGTACTTCTCGTACCGCCACTGGTCGGTGTTGAGGTACCAGTACGGCGTCCCGGCCATCTGCCGTGACGGACGCACCCAGTCCGACGCCGTGGCCACCTGCTGCCAGCCCGCGTACGGACGGACCTTCTCCTGCCCCACGTAGTGCGCCCAGCCGCCGCCGTTGACGCCCTGGCAGCCGGTGAGCAGCAGCAGCGAAAGGAACGACCGGTAGATCGTGTCCGAGTGGAACCAGTGGTTGGTGCCCGCCCCCATCACGATCATGCAGCGGCCCCGCGTCTGCTCCGCGGTCCGGGCGAACTCCCGCGCCGCACGCACCACGGCCTGCGCGGGCACCGACGTGACCGCCTCCTGCCAGGCCGGGGTGCACGGCGTGTCCGCGTCGTCGTACGACACGGCCGCGTCCTCGCCCGGCCCTGCACCCAACCCTGCGCGCCCGACGCTGTACTGAGCGAGCATCAGGTCGAAGACCGTGGTCACCAGGCGCCCGTCGACGCGCAGCGCGGGCACCTGTCGGCGCACCGTCGCCCCTTCCTCGTCGAAGCGGGGCAGCACCACGTGGGCCGTCTCGGCGGCGGGGTGCCCGTGCAGGGTCAGAAGGGGGTCGATGTCCCCGAGGTCCAGGTTCCAGCGGCCCTCGCCCGCCTTGCCCCAGCGGTCGCCCAGCGTGCCGTTGGGAACGGCGGGGCGGTCGGTGGCCGCGTCGTACAGGACGGGCATCCAGCGCCGTGACTCGGCCTTGGCCTCCTTGGCCAGGTCGAGGTCCCGCGCGGTGACGAAGGCGCCGGGCACGCGGGTGTCCGTGCCGCGCTCGTCGAGTGCGACGAGGAAGGGCAGGTCGGTGAAGCGTTTGACGTAGTCCGTGAAGTACGGCACCTGCCGCTCCACGAAGCACTCCCGCAGGATCACGTGCCCCATCGCCATCGCCAGCGCGCCGTCGGTGCCCGGATGCGGGTGCAGCCACTCGTCGGCGAACTTCGTCGCGTCCGCGTAGTCCGGCGAGACCACGACGACCTTCTGCCCCCGGTAGCGCGCCTCAGCCATCCAGTGGGCGTCGGGCGTGCGGGTGACGGGGACGTTCGAGCCCCACAGCATCAGATACGCCGCGTCCCACCAGTCCCCGGACTCGGGCACGTCGGTCTGGTCGCCGAAGACCTGGGGGGAGGCGATCGGCAGGTCCGCGTACCAGTCGTAGAAGGACAGCATCGGGGCGCCGATCAGGGAGTGGAAGCGGGCCCCGACGGCGTGCGACGCCATCGACATCGCAGGGATCGGCGAGAAGCCCGCGATGCGGTCGGGCCCGTACTCCTTGAGGGTGTGCACGTGCGCGGCGGCCGCCATCTCCAGCGCCTCGTCCCAGCCGATGCGCACCAGGCCGCCCTTGCCGCGCGCCGACTGGTAGCGGCGCCGCCGGTCGGGATCGCCGGTGACCTCCGCCCAGGCCGCCACCGGATCGCCGCCCAGGCGTCGCTTCGCGTCGCGGAACATCTCCACGAGGACGCCGCGTGCGTGCGGGTAGCGCACGCGCGTCGGTGAGTACGTGTACCAGGAGAAGGACGCCCCGCGCGGGCAGCCCCGTGGCTCGTAGTCCGGCCGGTCCGCTCCCGCCGAGGGGTAGTCGGTCGCCTGTGTCTCCCAGGTGATGAGGCCGTCCTTGACATACACCTGCCAGGAACACGATCCTGTGCAATTCACCCCGTGGGTGGAACGCACCACCTTGTCGTGCGCCCAACGGTCGCGGTACGGCTGGTCGTTGACTTCCTGATCCGTGCGGAACACCGCTCGGCTGTCGGGCGTGGTCGGCGCCCTCTGCAGCAACTGTCCCGCGGCGAAAAGGCGTTCTGCGGCATCCGCCGCGATGCGCTCCGCCTTCGCCCTGCCACGTCCCATTCCACGGACTCCCCTCGGGGACCGGCCTGCCGGAACGGTCACTTCCGGCATGCGCCTCTCGATGAACGAGCTCAGAGTCCTCCCGCCCCGTCCGCGGTGTGGATCTCATTCCGGCCAGTTGGTTGTACCTAGAAGTTGTTTTTCCCGCTCTTGGTACGGACCAGTGCCGCGGGAGGCCGGACTAGCACAGTCCCTTTACCGGGAGCAGGCATATGCGCTGCCACGATGACCTTCCATGAACAGTCAAGAGAGCCCCGCCACGCACGCCTCACGACTCGTCACCTCCCTCTTCCCCGACGCTCTGGGCGCCGTGTTGGGAGGTTCGGCCGCCCAGGGGCGTGCCACCGCGACGAGCGATCTCGACGTCGCCGTCCTCCTGCCGGACTCCGGCACCACCGGCCGCGAAGTGAGGTGCCACGAGGGCCGCCCCGTCGAGCTGTTCCTGACCGCGCTCGCGGACGTGCCGGAGTTCTTCGCGTGGGACAGCGCCCGCCGACGCGGCACGGTCCTGTTCATCTACGCCGAAGGCCTGCCCGTGCTGGACCGGGACGGCCATCTCGCCCGTACGTGCGCACAGGCCCGGGACGTCCTCGCCGCAGGCCCGCCTCCCCTCACCCCCGCGGAACGTGAGCGCAGCCGCTACGGACTCACCTGCTTCATGGACGACCTGGCCGACGTCGCACGGGACGACCGGTACGAACAGCTCGCCTGCGCCGACTTCACGCTGCGCGAGGCGGCGCACCTCCTCACCGCCCACCACAACGCCTGGTCGGGCGTGGGCAGGTGGCTGCCCCGCCGGCTCCTGGACGCGGACCCGGCCCTGGGCAAGGCCCTGCTGGACGGCCATCGGGCCGTGGCCGAGCGCGCCGATCCCGGGCCGCTGACGGCCGCGGCCGAGCAGGTGCTCGACCTGTTCGGCGGGCCGCTGCGGGAGGGGTACGTGCACCGCTGGCGCCCCTGATCCGCTCCGGCCTGCTTCGTGTTGCGCAAATGGAGTAGCGCTCGCACGCTGAGAATGACTCAGTAGTGATCAGTGCTCACGTTTCGTGTTCGGGGCTCGGCCGGTCGTGGCCGAGGTGGAGCGGGCCAGCTTCGCCGAGAGGAGCCAAGAGCAATGAAATCCGCGATCCCCTGCTACCACCACCTCGATGTCGAGGTGAGCCCGGAGCGGATCGACCAGGTCAGACGCATTCTGACCGCGCATCTACGGCACTGGGGGCTGGGGGCCCTCAGCGACTCCGTCTGCCATTGCACCGAGGTGCTGCTCCACGAGATCGAGGAGCACGGAGCCGACAAGAAGACCGTCGTGGAGATGTGGTGGAACGGCCAGCACGTCATCACCGCCGTGTCGGACAGCAGCCGTGACCTTCCCCGGCGGCACTACGGGCCGCAGGGCTGTCTGACGCAGATCGCCGCGCTCAGCGACGGCTGGGGCAGCTTCCCCGCGACCCACGGCAAGATCATCTGGTTCTCGCGCCGGGTCCGGGCGCCCGAACACGCCCCGCTGGCCCCCACGACGCCCGCGCCCAGCCTGCACGAGGCACTGGAGCTGCCCCGCGATGCCGCTCTCGCCGCGCTGCCCCTGAGGGTGGCGGACGAGGTGGAACACAAGGCGGACGCCGAGGTCCGCCCGGAGCCCTGCGGCCTGCTCCTGCTGTCCCGCCCCGCCCGCGTCACCGCTGTCAGCGCACGGTCACGTTGAAGACGGGGGAGGCCGTCGACTTGTTGACGACGCGCAGATCGTTCTTGCCCTTCAGGCCCAGCTTGACGCCCAGGGAGTAGGCGCCGTTGCGGGCGACGGGGGCGGAAGCAGGCAGGGAGACCCACTGGCCGCGCTGCTTCTGCTGCAGGGTCACCTTGCTGCCGGGCTTCAGGCCGGTCGCGGTGCCGGTGACCCGGAACAGCTGCCACGCCTTGACGGACTTCACCGAGGGCTTCGCGGTGATTTTGGCCGCCGCGGCCGGGGCCTTCTGCGCGACGGAGGCGGGGTGCGCGGCCGGGGTCGCGGCCGTGGCGGCGGTGCTCGCCATGGCGACGGAGACCGCGCCGATGATGCCCACGGCAGCGATGCGCAGGGAGTGCCGCTTGGTGACGATCATGGAGATGCCTTTCCGTAAGGACATGGGGGAGTTCACGCAGAAGGTGCGCTATTTCCCATTGGGGCCAATCACGACTGATTAGACGGCCGGCCTCCCGTTTGCGTTGTCCTCGCAATGTCACCGTCCTGCAACAGGCGCTGCCCCTGTCACCGCCGCCGGTGGGGCGAGCCGCATGGACCGTTGGCTTGGTCGTGGTTGGGGGTGGTGTGTTTGAGTGGGCCAATGGACCAGCCGTGAGGGGCTCGGTTGAGCCAGATGGCGATGAGATGGTCTGATGGGCCTGTCGATGGCGCTGCGGATCTCCGCGGCGCCTTTTTCATGCGGGCAGATCGAGACGGGCACGGAAGGGGCGGGGGAGTTTTGCTGAAGAGGGTGTTCGTGGCGCCGGATCCGGGAGGGATCCGGTGGCGCTTCGCTTCGAGGGCCGTACTCGGCATCTCATTGGCAGTGGTCGTGTGCGGTCTGGCCGGACACTCGCTCGTCGCCGCGATCACGGGCGGGCTCGCCGCGCTCCTCGCCCTCTTCACCGTCACGGACACGACCGTGCGGGGGCAGGCGATCACCACGGCACTGCTGCCCGCCGTCGGGTTCCCCGTGCTGGCTCTCGCGGCGTCACTGCACGACATTCCGGTGGCGCGGGACCTCGCCTTCCTCGCCGTGATGGGCCTCGGCGTATACGCGCGGCGGTGGGGGCCGCGCGGGCATTCGCTCGGCGTGTTCGCCTTCATGACCTTCTTCATCAGCCAGTTCCTCCACACCGAGCCGGCGCAGCTGCCCCAGCTCTTCGTCGCGGTCCTGCTCTCGCTCGCGGCTTCCTCGACGGTGCGCTTCGGGCTGTGGTGCTACGAGCGCAGGCTGCCGCCCGGCGCCGTACCGCCCGCTCCGCAGGCCGCCCGGGGACTGGCCAGGGCCACCACCCGGCAGGCGATCCAGGCGGCCGCGGGCGGAGCCTTCGCGCTGGCCATGGGGCAGCTGCTCTCCGGCGAGCGCTGGTACTGGGCGGTGGGCGCCACCTGGTGGGTGTTCGTCAACACCACCTCGCGCGGCGAGACGGTCGTGCGGAGCTTCCGGAGAGTGCTCGGCACGCTGATCGGGATGGCCGCGGGCCTCGTCCTCGTCGTACCCCTGGAGGGCTCACCCGTGCCCAGCGCCCTGCTCGTGGCGATCAGCGTCTTCGGCATCTTCTACACGGCCGCGGTGTCCTACACCTGGATGATGCTCTCGGTGACGGTGCTCGCCGGGTCGCTGTACGGCCTGCTCGGCGTGCTGGACGCGAGCCTCCTCGCACTGCGGCTGGCCGAGACCGGCATCGGCGCCCTCGGCGCGGTGATCGCCGTGCTGCTCGTGCTGCCGATCACCACGCACGCCACGACCGAGGCCTGGATCGAGAAGGCGCTCCGCTGCGTGCACGACTGCACCAAGGAAGCGGCCGCGCGGCTCGCGGGCACGGAGTCCGCCGACCCGGCCCGCCGCATCACCGAACTGGAAGCGATCCTCGGGCGGGTGCGCATGTCCCTCGCGCCGCTCGTGCATCCGCTCAGCCCGCTGAAGACCCGGAAGGGGCGCGCCCTTCAGGTGGTCGCGCTGCTCGACAACTGTGCGCGCGAGGTACGGGGACTGGCCGCCGTCGCAGCTGATCCGGAGGCATCGCACGACGCCCGGCTGGCCGCCGCGTGCCAGCGTGTCGAGGTCGCAGTCGAGGCCCTGACGACGCAGCAGGCGGCACCCGCCGAGGTCAGCGCCGTCGCCGAGCTGCCGCACGCCGTCATGGAGCCCGCCCTCGCGCACCTGCACAGCCTGGAGCGGGCCCTGGTCGACCTCGCCACCCCCCTCCAGAGGGCGGGACGCGCGCCGTTGCTGGGGGCCTGACCGCCCGACCCCGGACGCCTCAGGTCCGGAGCGGACCGCAGGTGTCCGGGTCGCCGCCGTTCTCGAAGGCGTGGCGCAGACGCAGCAGGCCGCGCCGGGCGTGGCTCTTGACCGTGCCGAGGGGCCAGCCGGTGACGACGGCGATCTGGGGCTGCGTGAGGTCGTCGTAGAACGCCAGCCGCAGGACCTTGCGCTGCGGTGACGGCAGACGGGCCAGTTCATGCTCGACGAGCAGCTGGTCCAGCACGCCGTCCAGGGAGTACGCCTCCTCGGTGCGCACGGCGAGCGCCGCGCCCGCGGCGTCCACCAGGGCGGCCCGACGGGTGCGTGCGGACAGCGCGTCGGCGACCTTGCGCCGGGTGATGCCGATGAGCCAGCCCGCCAGGGTGCCGCGGCTCGGGGAGTACCCGGCCCGGCCGCGCCAGGCGGCGATGAACACCTGCTGCGTGACGTCCTCGGCCTCCCGCGCATCCCCGAGCGAGCGCCGGGCGACACAGTTCACCAGCGCCGCCCACCGGTGATGGACGACGGCCAGGCAGGCCTCGTCCCCTGCCACGAAGCCGGTGGCCAGGTCCTCTAGGTCCTTTTCGTTCCGGTCGGCCGCGCGGCCCGGCAGGGGGGCGGGACGGCTCTCGGCGACCGGTCGGCTGGCGATCATGGGCGGCGGCTCCTTCTGCCGGGGCACCGCTTCTTCCGCCCCGGGGTGGTCCGGCGCGGGCAGGCGGCTTGGCGCCGATCCTTCGCGCGGGGAGCGGGTCGAGCAACGTGCATCGATTCTGCGTCGTATTTTGTAGGGCATGAACGATTCAGCAGGCACGGAGCCGCCGGAGACGCCCGGGGCCGCGATGACCTCGGGAGCCGTCGCCCGGCGCCTGGGCGTCTCGCCGACGACGCTGCGGAGCTGGGACCGCCGCTACGGTCTGGGTCCCGCGGTCCGTCCGCAGGGACGTCACCGGCGGTGGGCGCCCCAGGACATCGCCATGCTGGAACACATGTGCCGCCTCACGGCGAGCGGCATCCCGCCCGCGGAGGCGGCACGCCTGGTCAAGAGGTCCGTACCGGCTGCGCAAGCCGCACCTGCCACGCGAGCCGCACCTGCCACGACTCCTGAGCCGCCCCCTGTTGCCGCAGCGCGAAACGATTCGCCGGAGGACCCCCGGCCGTCGGCGGGGTCCGGAGCCCCGCCGCCCCGACGGCGCCACCGCAACGCCAGCACCGCGCTGCCGCTGGGCCACGTGCGTCAGGAGTGCCGGGGTCTGGCGCGTGCCGCGGTCCGGCTGGATGCGCACGAGGTGCAGGGCAGGCTGAATGCGCTGGTCGGTGAGCACGGTCTCGTACCCGTGTGGGAGGAGGTGATGGTGCCCACGCTGCGGGCGGTGGGACGCAAGTGGGAGCTGTCGGACGACCGTTATGTGGA
>NZ_JBEXJR010000013.1:0-188359 GCF_040609235.1 Streptomyces sp. NPDC004732 | reverse complement strand
ACGCCGGAACAAAACATTCCGGAAACAGCCGAAAACACAAACCACAAACCACGAACCGCAAGCACCGGCAAAAAGAAAACGGGCCAACCCCCCGGATCAGCCCACCACCAGCCCAACACACACCCCACACCCAACCAAACCACCAAAACAATTCACCACCACACAGAACTCACACCCCCACCCCCACCACCGCAGACGCGACAGACCTGCCACACCAACACCCCACAGCCACTGAGATCGGAAGGCCACCAGGACGCCTCGCTGGCCGCCCACGCCACCACCATGACCGGCGCCCTCCTGGCGGCCCTCCCACCAAGCCCCTCAGTCCGCCTCAGTGCTTGCGAGCCAGCGTGATGCCGTCCGCCATCGTCAGCAACGAAAGGTCCACCCGCTCGTCCCGGGCAAGCACCGCGTTGAGTTCACGGATGGCCAAGGTGTCCGCGTCATCAGCCTCCGGGTCCGCCACCCGACCCAGGAAGAGCGTGTTGTCGATGACGATGAGGCCTCCGGAACGCACCAGGGCAAGAGTCTTCTCGTAGTAGGCCAGGTAGCTGGACTTGTCCGCATCGATGAACGCCAGATCGAACGAGCCCGGGCCACGCTCGGCAAGCAGCCCATCCAGCGTGTCCACCGCCTCCCCCACCCGCAGCTCAATGCGCTCCCCGACACCGTCACGCCGCCAGAACTCCGCACCCACAGCAGCCCACCGGTCCGTAATATCGCAGGTCACCAGCGTGCCACCGGCAGGCAGCGCACGCGCCATGCACAACGCGCTATAACCAGTAAACGTGCCGACCTCCAGCACGGCCCTGGCTCCGGTCAGCCTGACGAGCAGGGCCAGTAACTGTCCTTCCTCCGCCATGACTTGCATCGCGACGCCGCCGGGCAGCTGTGCCGTCTCCGTCCGGAGTTCCAGCAGGGTCGCATCGTCGCGCAGGGATACGTCCCTGACGTAGGAAAGGAGGTCGGGGGTGAAAGCAACCTGGTTCGCCATGGGGTCGTTTCCTTGTCTATATGGGGGTTTTCACTCGGTTACGGCTGCGGTGCGGCCAGGGGCACTGCCGCCACCCGCGTCGTCGTGGAGTGCGGGCGGGGGGCCGGGACCAGGTGCAGGCGTTGCAGGTTGGCGGTCGGTGGCTCGGGGAGCGCTTCGGTGCAGGGGCAAGCGCTCTGTTCGAAGCCCGCGAAACGGTAGGCGATCTCCATCATCCGGTTGCGGTCGGTCGGCCTGAAGTCCGCCGCCAGGTGGACTCCTGCGCCTGCCGCCTCGTCGATGAGCCAGTTCAGGATGGTGGCTCCCGCGCCGAAGGACACCACGCGGCACGAGGTGGCCAGGAGTTTGAGGTGCCACAGGTCCAGGTGGCGTTCCAGGAGCAGCACGCCGACGGCGCCGTGCGGGCCGAAGCGGTCGGTGAGGGTGACCACCAGGACTTCGTGGGCGGGATCGGTTCGGAGGTGGCGCAGGTCGGAGTCCGAGTAGTGCACGCCCGTGGCATTCATCTGGCTGGTCCGCAGGGTGAGTTCCTCGACGCGGGACAGCTCCTCATCGGTGGCCCGGCCGATGCGCATGTTGAGTTCGAGGGTGCGCAGGAAGTCCTCGTCCGGTCCGCTCGTCTCGGCCCTGGCGGCCTCGCGGCGGAAGCCCGCCTGGTACATCTCGCGGCGCCGCCGGGAGTCCACCGTCTGGACAGGCGGGCTGAACTCGGGCAGCCGTGGCAGGCCGGTCGCGGCCTCGGCCGGGTAGCAGCGGACCTCGGGGTGGTGGTAGGTGACCTCCGCGCGTTCGGTCGGCTGGTCGTCGATGAACGCGATGGTGCCGAGCGCGAAGTTGAGGGCGTCCGCGATGCGGCATACCGACTCCGACTTCGGGCCCCAGCCGATCTCCGGCAGGACGAAGTAGTCGGCGACGCCGAGTTTCTCCAGGCGTGCCCAGGCCGTCTCATGGTCGTTCTTGCTGGCCACCGACTGCAGGACGCCTCGGGAGTCCAGCTCCACGATGACATCCCGGATGGCGTCGGGCAGGGAGACGTCGCCGTCCTCGATGAGGGTGCCCTGCCAGAGGGTGTTGTCCAGGTCCCAGACCAGGCACTTGACGAGCTGCGCCGGGGGCGGGGCGGGGGCCTCGGTCATTCCTGTTCCTTTCTTCCGGTGTGCTTCACGTCGTGCTGGTGTGCTTCACGTCGTGCTGGTGTGCTTCACGCCGTGGTGGCCAGGACGTGCCGTGCCAGCATCAGTTGGCACATCTCGTTGCTGCCTTCGATGAGCTCCATCAGCTTGGTGTCGCGGTAGGCGCGGGCCACGACATGCCCGTCCTGCGCGCCCGCGGACGCCAGGACCTGGACGGCGGTCGCCGCGCCGCGGGCCGCGTGGCCCGCGCTGACGTGTTTGGCCAGGACGGTGGCCGTGACCTGGTCCGGCGACCCGTCGTCCCAGCACCGGGAGGCGTGTTCACAGGCCCGGGTCGCGGTCTGCTCGGCGACGTACAGTTCGGCGAGGTGGCGGGCGACCAGCTGGTGCTCGGCGAGGGGAACGCCGAACTGGCGCCGCACCGAGGCGTGTTGGGCGGCGGCGGTCAGACAGCCACGCAGGATCCCCGCACAGCCCCAGGCCACGGACATGCGGCCGTAGGCGAGTGCCGTGGTGACCAGGAGCGGCAGCGGCAGACCCACACCGCCCAGGAGGTTCTCGGCCGGTACGCGTACGCCGTCGAGGGTGATGTTGGCGTGTCCGGCGGCCCGGCAGCCGAGCGGGTCAAGGATGCGTTCGATGGTGACGCCGGGGGTGGCTGCGGGGACGACCACGGCCGCCGCCTGGGCGCCGGGGGCCGCCTGGGCGCCGGGTGCCGCAACGCCCGGCTCCGGCTGCCCGTCCGCATCCTCGTACAGATCCTCGTACGACTCCTCGAGTGTCCCGAACAGGACCAGCTGGTCGGCGTAGTGGGCGGCGGTCACCCAGGCCTTGTGTCCGTCCAGGACGAACCCGTCGCCGTCGCGGCGGATCCGGGTCGTCATGGCGGACAGGTCGCTTCCGGCGCCGCGTTCGCTGAATCCGGTCGCCGCGAGGGCGCCGCCGGTGAGCTGCGGCAGGAAGGCGGCCTGCTGTTCCGGGGTGCCGAAGCGCTCGATGGTCCAGGCGGCCATGCCCTGGGAGGTCATGACGCTGCGTACGGAGCTGCAGAGGCTGCCGACGTGGGCGGTGAACTCGCCGTTGTCGGCGCTGGTCAGGTCCCGGCCGCCGTATGCGGCCGAGACCTGCGCGCACAGCAGTCCGTCGGCGCCCAGTTTGCGCAGCAGGTCCACGGGCAGCAGGCCCGCGCGGTCCCAGGCGTCGGCGTCGTCCGCGATCAGGTCGGTGAGCAGGGCGGAGATTGCCGGGACTGCGGAGGTGTGGGTGGCCCCGGGCGAGGGTTGGTCACGCACCGGTTCCTCCGGGGGTGGTCTGGAGGCGGCCCACGAGTGCCGTCATCGAGGTGACGGTGCGGAAGTTGTCGAGCCGGAGGTCGGCGCCGCGGATCGAGACGTTGAAGGATTTCTCCAGGTGCACCACGAGTTCCATCGCGAACAGCGAGGACAGGCCGCCCGAGGCGAAGAGGTCCTGGTCGGTGGTCCAGGACCGCTTGGTCCGGGTCTCCAGGAAGCGCAGGATCTCCTTCTCGGTGGCTGCGGAATCGTCGTTCGTGGCCTGGTTGCCGGGGGTGTCCATCAGTTCTCCTCCTGGTAGTCGTAGAAGCCGCGGCCGCTCTTGCGGCCGAGCTCGCCCTTGTGGACCTTTTCGAGCAGCAGGTCGCACGGGGAGCAGCCGTCGTCGCCGGTGTGCTGGTGCAGCACGTTGAGCGAGTCGACGAGGTTGTCGATGCCGATGAGGTCGGCGGTGCGCAGGGGGCCGGTGGGGTGGCCGAGGCAGCCCTCCATGAGGGCGTCGACGGCTTCGGCGGTGGCGGTTCCTTCCTGTACCACCCGGGCCGCGTCATTGATCATGGGGTGCAGTACGCGGCTGGTGACGAAGCCCGGGGCGTCCCGCACGACGACCTGGCGCCGATGGAGCGCCGTGAGCAGCGAGCCGACCGCGGCCATGGTGTCCTCGCCGGTCCGTGCGCCCCGGATGACCTCGACGGTCGGGATGAGGTACGGCGGGTTCATGAAGTGGGTGCCGGCCACGTCCGAGGGGCGTATCGCGTGGCCCGCGAGTTGGTCGATGGGGATCGACGAGGTGTTGGAGATCAACGGCGTGCCGGGGCGCACTCGCGCCGAGACGTCAGCAAGGGCTTCGGCCTTGAGTTCGGTGATCTCGGTGATGGCCTCGATGACTGCGGTTACCTCGCCGACCACTGCGGTCGTCGTGGCCGTCTCCAGGCTTCCGGGGGTGGTCCCCGTCGGCAGCCGACCCATCAGCTGCGCCATGCGCAGCTCCTGATCGATACCGGTCTTCGCCCGGTCGAGCTGCTGGACGTCGGTGTCGACCAGGAGGACCGGCACGCCGTGCCCGACGGCCAGCGCGGCGATGCCCGTGCCCATGACTCCGGCGCCGAGGACGGCGATGCGGTGCGGTGTGTGCTGGTGCGGGGGTGTGTCCTGGCGCGGTGCTGGTGTCATGCGTCTCTCCTTGGTTGCCCGGGTGTTCGGTCGTTCTGGTCCGGGTCGCGCGGGGCTCGTCAAGGGCGTGTCTCACGAGCGGGTCGGGTCGGGTCGGGTCGGGTCGGGGCAAGTCAGGTCAGGGCAGGTCGGCGAGGATGTCGGTGAGCCAGTCGGAGATGGTCCGGGCCGTGGTACCGACGTGTTCCTCCATGAGGGAGAAGTGGTCGCCCGGCACGTCCACGACCGTGCGGGCGGTGGGCCAGGCGGCGCGCCAGTCGCCCGCGCCGGGGGCCGGTTCACCGAGCGGCTCACCGGCGCGGACCAGGAGCGTCGGGGCGTGGACGGCGGGCGGCGTCCAGTCGTCCAGGAGGCGGAAGTAGCGGCCCATCGCGGTGAGGCGGGTGCCGTCCATGGGGGCGGCGCGGCCCTCGCGGGCGAACATCCCGCCGATCAGTACGTCGTTGAACTGGGTCATCCCTTGGTTGTCCGACAGGAAGGTGTCGACCAGGACGACCGCCGCGGGCCCGGCGTCCAGTGCTTCGAGGCGGGCCGCCACACCGTGGGCTAGGGTGCCGCCCGATGAGGAGCCGAGGAGGACCAGGGGCCGCTCCCCCAGGCCCGCTCGCAGGGTTGCGGCCTGGAAGTCCAGGAGCGCGTCCATGTCGGCCGGTACCGGCTCGCCGGGCAGGAAGCCGGGGGCTGCCAGGGCGCTGACTCCGTAGCGGCCGCGGAAGTGTGCGGCGAACCGGGCGTACTGCTGGGCGCCGCCGATGGCGACGACGGAGCCGAAGCAGACCAGGTGCGGGGCGTTGTCGTGCCGGGCCAGGTGCAGCAGTTCGGGGCGGGCGGTGCCGGTGGTCAGGAGGTCGGCTCCGGTGGTGAACTCGGCGCGCAGGGCAGCGGCGTTCTTCAGGAGCGCGATGCCCTCGTCGGTCTTGCCCTGTTCGCAGGCCTGGCGGAAGAGGGCTGCGACCGGGTCCGCGGCGGCGCTCGCCGCGGGCGCATCGCCGCCGGTTTCGGTGATGCTGGTTCCGGTGGTGCTGGTTTCGGTGGTGCTGGATCCGGTTGTGCTGGATCCGGTTGTGCTGGATCCGGTTGTGGGGGCGCGGCCCTGGGAGGAGGCTGCTTCGGCGGTCAGTTCTGTGCTCAGCAGTGCAGCGAGGCGAGCCGGGGTTCCACTGTCCAGGACGCTGGTGGGCCGCAGGCGCAGTCCGGTGCGGGCGGTGAGCCGGTTGCGGAGTTCGACCGCGGTCAGTGAGTCGAAGCCGACCGAGAGGAAGGCGTCGTCGCCGCTCAGGGCCTCCGCGTCGGCGTGTCCGAGCGTGTCGGCCGCCTGGGTGAGGACGAGCTCCAGCAGGATCGCGGCACGCTCGTCCCCGCCGGTGGCAGCGAGGCGTCGGCGCAGTGCCGCGCTGTCGGCCGCTGCCGTGCGGGGGCGGGCGGCGGGGGCCGGGGCCAGTGCGCGCAAAAGCGGCGGGACGGCCCCGTCCCGGTAGGCGGCGAGGTCGAGGTGGACGGGGACGAGCGCGGGCTCGTCCAGGGTGAGCGCGGTGTCGAACAGGGCCATGCCGTCCTGCGCGCTCAGAGCACGTACGCCGCTGCGCGCCATGCGCCGCAGGTCGGTGCCGGTCAGGTCGGCGGTGAGGCCGCTGCGGTCCGCCCACAGGCCCCAGGCCAGCGCGGTGCCGGGCAGTCCGGCGCGGTGCCTGGCCGTCATGAGGGCGTCGGTGGAGGCGTTGGCGGCGGCGTAGGTGGACTGGCCGGGGCTGCCGAAGACCGCGGCCGCGGACGAGTAGACGACGAAGGCCGTCAGGTCGGCGTCGCGGGTCAGCTCGTGGAGGTGCCAGGCGCCGTCGGTCTTGGGCCGCAGGACGGCGCTCATCCGCTGCGGTGTCTGGGCTTCCAGGAGCCCGTCGTCGAGGACGCCCGCGGTGTGTACGACGGCACGCAGCGGGTGCTGTGCGGGGATGCCCTTGATGACCGGGGCGAGAGCCGCGCGGTCGGCGACGTCGCAGGCCGCGACGGTGACGTGGGCACCCAGTTCGTGCAGTTCCGCGACCAGTTCGCGGGTGCCGGGGGCTTGGGCGCCCCGGCGGCCCAGGAGGAGCAGGTGGCGGGCGCCGTGCCGGGTGACCAGGTGGCGGGCGAGGATTCCGGCGAGGAGGCCGCCTCCGCCGGTGAGCAGGACGGTGCCGTCCGGGTCGATGGGCACGGCGGGGCGTGCGGGGCTCGTCTCGGCTCCGAGGAGTCTCGGCGCGTACAACGTGCCGTCGCGCAGCGCGAGCTGGGGCTCCTCCGCGGCCAGGGCGTCGGCCAAAGCCTGCGGTGTGGCGTCGGCGTCGTCGGTGTCCAGGAGGATGAAGCGGCCGGGATGTTCGAGCTGGGCGGAGCGCAGCAGGCCCCAGACGGCGGCGCCCGCCAGGTCGACGGGTTCCTCGCCGGGTCCTGCCGCGCCGCGGGTGAGGACGATCAGCGGCAGAGGCGCATCGGCGGTGCCCGTGAGCCAGGCCTGGAGTCGGCCGAGGACGGCCGCGGCCGTGGCGTGGACGGCCTCGGGTCCGGTGGTGCCGGTCGGCGGGCAGGGCAGCAGCACGGCGGCGCTGCCCGAGGGCATGTCGCGGGTGCCGCCCGGCAGCGGCTCGGCGAGGCCGTCGGGCAGCAGACGTGCGTCCGCTTCCCCGAGCAGTGCCCAACTGCCGGTGACGGGCCGGGCCTGGACGGATCCGAGCGGGGTCCAGCCGACGCGGTACATGGAGCGGTGCACGGAGCGCAGCGAGTCGAACGACGCGGTGCGCATCACCAGCGAGCCGATGTCCGCGACCTGCCGTCCGTCCTCGTCGGTGATCTGCACGGTCACCGCGTCCGACGGCCCGTCCTGCCCGTCGGACCCGTCGGCTGCGTCGGAGCGCAGGACCACGCGCAGGGTCCGGGCCGGGGCGGTGGCGGTGGCGGTGGCGGTCAGGCTGACCCGGTGCCAGGAGAACGGCAGGGGTGCCCCGGCGGGGTCCCGCTCCTCCCCGCCGCCGGGCGTGGCTCGCAGGCCCGCCGTCTGCAGGGCGGCGTCGAGGAGTGCGGGGTGCACGGCGAATCCGCCGGGTACGCCTTCGGGCAGGGACACTTCCGCGAGGATCTCCGCCCCGTGCCGCCAGGCGGCGCGCAGGCCCTGGAAGGCGGGGCCGTACGCGATGCCGCGGGCGTCCATGACGCGGTACAGGTCCTCGATGTCCAGGGGGGTGGCGCCGGTCGGCGGCCAGGGGCGCGGCTCGGCGGGGGCGGTCGTCGGCTGCGGGCCGGGGGCGAGGTGTCCGGTGGCGTGCCGCGTCCAGGGTTTCTGCCCGCTGTCGGCGTGCTCGGGCCGGGAGTGGAAGTCGACGGTGCGCCTGCCCGTCTCGTCCGGCACGCCCACGGTCAGGCGCAGGTGGACGGCGGCGCCTTGCCCGCCGTGTGCGGACGGCTCGTCCGCGGGCAGGACCAGGGGTGCGGCGAGGGTGAGTTCCTCGATCAACGCGCTGCCGAGGCGTGCGCCCGCGTGGGCCGCCATCTCCAGGAAGGCCACGCCGGGGAGCAGGACGGTGCCGGAGACGGCGTGGTCGGCGAGCCAGGGGTGGGTGGCGGTGGAGAGGCGTCCGGTGAACAGGGCCGAGCCGTCCGGAAGTTCGACCGCGGCGGCGAGCAGGGGGTGGTCGGGGTCGCTCTGTCCCGTCGAAGCCGGGTCGCCGCCGGTGGGGGGCGCGGCGAGCCAGTAGCGCTGCCGCTGGAAGGCGTAGGTGGGCAGGTCGACGCGGCGGGCATGGGAGTTCTCGTACGTCTTCGCCCAGTTGACGGACAGTCCGGCGGCGTCGGCCTCGGCCAGGGATGTCAGGACGCGCCGGGGTCCGCCCTCCTCGCGGCGCAGGGTGCCGATCACCTCGATGTCGTCGGCGCCCGCGTCGGCCGCCGAGTCCGCGATGCCGTAGGTGAGCGTGGGGTGCGGGCTCACCTCGACGAACGTACGGTGGCCCGCGTCGATGAGGCGGCGCACGGCCGCGTGGAAGCGGACGGGTTCGCGCAGGTTGCGGTACCAGTACGCGGGGGTGAGCCCGGCCGGGGTCAGCCACTCGGCGTCGACCGCGGACAGGAGCGGGACGGCGGGTTCCTGCGGGGTGATGCCCGTGAGCGCGGTGTGCAGTTCCTCGCGCAGGGACGCCACGTCGCCGCAGTGCGAGGCGTAGTCGACGGGGATGTTCCAGGCCATCAGGCCCTGTGCGGACAGGTCGGCCACGAGGTCGCGTACGGCCGCCGCCCGGCCCGCGACGACCACGACGCGCGGGCCGTTGACCGCCGCGACCGACACCTCGCCGCCGCGTGCCGCCAGAAGGGCGGTGGCTTCGTCCTGCGACATCATCAAGGTCGCCATTCCGCCGCCGCCCGCGAGGGTGGACAGGGCGCGGCTGCGCAGGACGGTGACGCGGGCGGCGTCCTCCAGGGGCAGAGCACCGGCCACGCAGGCGGCCGCCACCTCGCCCTGGCTGTGCCCGACGACCGCGGCGGGTTCCACTCCATGGGCGCGCCACACGGCCGCGAGGGAGACCATCACGGTGAACAGGGCGGGCTGCAGGACCTCGACCCGCTCCAGCGGGGCCGCTCCCGGCTCGCCCCGCAGGGTCGCGGTCAGCGACCAGTCGAGGTGCGGGGCGAAGGCCTTCTCGCAGTCGGCGACGCGGGTGGCGAACTCCGGGCAGGAGTCGTGGAGTCCGGCCGCCATGCCCGGCCACTGGGCGCCGAGGCCGGGAAAGACGAACACGGCTCTGCGGGTCCCGCGCGGGGCCGTGCCGTGGGCGCCGTCGGCCGGCATGTCGCCGTTTGCGAGGGCGGCCAGTCCGTCGAGGAGCTCGGTGCGGTCCGCGCCGACGACGACGGCGCGTTCGGAGAAGCGGGAGCGCCCGGTGGCCAGGGAGAGTCCGATGTCGGCGGGGCGCAGTTCCGGGTCGGCGGCCACGTGGGCGTGGAGTGCGCCTGCCTGGGCCCGGAGTGCCGCCGCGGTCCTGGCCGACAGCGGCCAGGCGAAGGGGCCCTCGTGCTCCCCGCCCCCTTCGTCGGGCTCCTCGGTGGGCACTTCGGGGGCGGATTCCACGATGACGTGGGCGTTGGTGCCGCTGGCCCCGAAGGAGGACACTCCGGCGCGGCGCGGCTGTCCCGTCTCGGGCCAGGGCTCGGCGGCGGTCAGGAGCGACACCGCGCCCTCGCTCCAGTCGACCTGCGAGGTGGGCCGGTCGATGTGCAGGGTGCGGGGCAGCAGGCCGTTGCGCAGGGCGAGGACCGTCTTGATGACGCCGCCGACGCCTGCGGCGGCCTGGGTGTGGGTGAGGTTGGACTTGAGCGAGCCGACCCGCAGCGGCCGTTCCGTGGGCCGGTGGCGGCCGTAGGTGGCGAGCAGGGCCTGCGCTTCGATGGGGTCGCCGAGGACGGTGCCGGTGCCGTGCGCCTCGACGTAGTCGACATCGGCAGGGCCGAGGGCGGCGCTGTCGAGGGCCTGCCGGATGACGCGCTCCTGTGCGGGCCCGTTCGGGGCGGTCAGGCCGTTGCTCGCGCCGTCCTGGTTGACGGCGGAGCCGCGGATGACCGCGAGGACCGGGTGGCCGTTGCGGCGGGCGTCGCCGAGCCGCTCCAGGAGCAGCAGACCGGCGCCCTCCCCGAACCCGGCGCCGTCGGCGGCGGCCGCGAAGGACTTGCTGCGTCCGTCGGGTGCCAGGCCGCGCTGGCGGCTGAAGCCCACGTAGAGGCCGGGCGTGGCCATCACGGTGACGCCGCCCGCGAGGGCCAGCGTGGCGTCGCCCGCGCGCAGGGCCTGGCAGGCCAGGTGGAGGGCGACGAGGGAGGAGGAGCAGGCGGTGTCCAGCGTGACCGCGGGTCCTTCGAGGCCCAGGGTGTAGGCGACGCGTCCGGAGGCGACGCTGGGGATGCTGCCGGTGCCCAGAAAGCCCTCGACCTCTTCGGGTACGCGGGCCAGCCGGGATCCGTACTCGCTGTAGATGACGCCCGCGTACACGCCCGTGCGGCTGCCCCTGAGGGTGTGCGGGTCGATGCCCGCACGCTCGACGGCCTCCCACGCGGTCTCCAGGAGCAGCCGCTGCTGGGGGTCCATGGCGAGCGCCTCGCGGGGCGATATCCCGAAGAAGCCCGGGTCGAATGCGCAGGCGTCGTGGAGGAATCCGCCCTGGCGGGTGTACGAGGTGCCGGGCGCGTCGGGGTCGGCGTCGTAGACGCCGTCGAGGTCCCAGCCGCGGTCGGCGGGGAAGCCCGTGACGGCGTCGCGCTCCTTGACCAGCAGTTCCCACAGGTCCTCGGGTGAGCGAATGCCGCCGGGGTAGCGGCAGCTCATCGCGACGATCGCCACCGGCTCGCGGGGTTCGTCGGCGAGCCTGCGGTTCTCCTGCCGCAGGCGCTGGTTGTCGAGGAGCGAGGCGCGCAGGGCCTCGACGACCTGGTCGCTGGACATGTGCTTCTTCCCTTCCTGCCGTGCCGGTTCGGGCACGTTCGGGTGCGGTGCCGGATCAGCCACGGTTGCCGTCTCCGTCGTGGGGGGCCGGGTCGCCGTCGGCGTTGCCGAGGGCCATGCGGATCAGGCCGTCCACTTCCATCTCCCGGATCGCGTCGGCGTCCTCCGCGGGGTTCTCGGGGGCGCCGGGATCCGTCAGGCGCAGCAGTGCGTCCAGGAGACCGGCGTCGCGCAGGCGCGAGACCGGGATCGCGGCCAGGCGGCGGTGCAGCTCGCGGTCCCCGTGGGTGCCGTCCGGGCCACCGGTGCCGTTGGTGCCGGGCGCGGCCGGAGGTTCGGAGGCGGGTGCCAGGCGCGCGGCCACCAGGGCGGCCACGGCGGCCGGTGTCGGATGGTCGAAGACCAAGGTGGCGGGCAGCCGCAGGCCGGTCGCCGCGTTCAGCCGGTTGCGCAGGTCGACGGCGGTCAGCGAGTCGAATCCGAGGTCCTTGAAGGCCCGTTCGGGATCGATCGCGTCGGCGCCGCCGTGCCCGAGGACGTCCGCCACGCGGGCCCGCACCAGTTCCCCGACGCGCTCCGTGCGCTCCTCGGCGCCCAGGACCGCGAGGTGTTCCCGCAGCGACGCGGCCCGGCCCGCGTCGGCCGAGGCGGCCGTGCGCCGGGGCGCGCCGCGGACGAGGCCTCGCAGCAGCGGCGGCAGGGACGCTGCCTCGGCTTGTGTCCGCAGCCGGGCGGGGTCGAGGCGCAGGGGGACCAGGTGCGCGTCGTCGAGGCGCAGGGCGGTGTCGAAGAGGGCGAGGCCCTCGGTGTCGGTGAGCGCGCTCACGCCGCCGCGGGTCATGCGGCGCAGCCCGGTCGGGGCGAGTGTGTCCGTCATCTCGCCGCGTCGCTCCCACAGGCCCCAGGCCAGTGCGGTGGCAGGCAGTCCGAGGTGGCGGCGGCGCTGTGCCAGGGCGTCGAGGAAGGCGTTGCCCGCCGCGTAGTTGCCCTGGCCCGCGTTGCCGATCACGGCCGACGCGGAGGAGAAGAGGATGAAGGCAGCGAGGTCCAGGTCCTTGGTGAGTTCGTGCAGGTGAAGGGCCGCGTCGACCTTGGGGCGCAGCACGGGGTCGAGCCGTTCGGGCGTGAGCGAGGTGACGACGCCGTCGTCGAGGACACCGGCGGCGTGCACGACGGCGGTCAGGGGGTGCTCGGCGGGAACGCCCGCGACGAGCTGCTGCACGGCGGTGCGGTCGGCGACGTCGCACGCGGCGAACTCGGCGTGGACGCCGCTCTCTTGGAGGTCGGCGAGCAGCTCGGCGGCGCCGGGCGCCGCTCCGCCCCGGCGTCCGGCCAGGAGCAGTCGGCGTGCGCCGTGCCGGGCGGCGAGGTGGCGGGCCACGAGGGCGCCGAGTGCCCCGCCCGCGCCGGTGATGAGGACCGTGCCGTTCGGATCGAGGGACGCGGAGGGCGGCTCGGAGGGCTCGGAGCCGGGCCCGGGAACCGTGGTGTCCGGCGCGGGGGCCGCCGCGCCGGGCGAGGCGGTCTCCGTGACCGGCATGGCGTCCGGGTCGTCCGCCACGGGCACGCGGGCCAGCCGGGCGGCGAGCATCTCCCCTTCCCGTACGGCCAGTTGGGGCTCTTCGAGGTCGAGACCCGCCGACAGCAGTGCGAGCAGCGTGTCGTCGTCCGTCCCGTCGGCGTCCACCAGGAGGAAGCGGCCGGGGTGCTCGGACTGGGCCGAGCGGACCAGGCCGCGGGCCGCCGCGGCCGCCGGATCGGGCACGTCCTCGCCCGCGCCCGCCGCGACGGCTCCCCTGGTGAGGAACACCAGGCGGGCATCGGCGAACCGGTCGTCGGAGAGCCAGGCCTGAAGCAGCGTCAGTGTGGCGCGTACGGCGGCCCGTACGGCCTCGGCGTCCTGCCCTGCCGTGTCGCACGGCACGAGTACGGCGTCAGGCACGGGCCCGCCCTGAGTGACAGCGGCGGCGAGAGCGTCGAGGTCCGGATGGGTGTCGGGCAGCAGGCCCTCGGCGCCGAGCGCGGCCCAGCGCGCGCGGTGCGGCCGGGTGGTGGGCGCGGCGGCGGGCACGGGGTTCCACTCCAGCCGGAAGAGGGAGTCGTGCGCCGGGGCCGGGGCGGTGGCGGTCGCCGAGCGCAGTGTGTCGGTGTGGACAGGCCGGACCACCAGTTCCTCCACGGTGACCACCGGGCGCCCCAGCGGGTCGCTGGCGTGCAGCGAGACGGGGTGCCGGGGATCGCAGGACAGGCGTACCCGCAGGTCGGTGGCGGCCGACGCGTGCAGGGTCACGCCGGTCCACGAGAACGGCAGGCGCGCGGTGCCCGGTTCGAGCTCCGCCCCGGCGCCGTCGCCCGGCCCCAGCCACAGGCCCTGGAGTGCCGCGTCGAGGAGCGCGGGGTGGACTCCGAAGGCGGCGGCCGACGCGTGCTGGCCCTGGGGCAGCCGTACGTCGGTGAACAGCTCGTCGCCCCGTCGCCAGGCGGCGCGCAGCCCCTGGAACGCCGTCCCGTAGCCGTACCCGGAGGCGGCGAAGCGCTCGTACAGGTCCTCGATGTCGACCGGTACGGCTCCGGGCGGGGGCCAGCTCGCGTACCCCGACTGCTCCGACAGCGCATCCGCCTCGGCCTGTCCCCCGTGCTCCGGCTGTTCCGCGACGATGCCCGTGGCGTGCGGTGTCCATCCCGCTTCCGGGGTGTCCTCCGGGCAGGAGAAGACGTCCAGGGTGCGGCGACCCGTGTCGTCCGGGGCGCCGACCCTCAGTTGGAGCCGCACTCCCCCGCTCGCGGGCAGCACCAGGGGTGCCTGCAGGGTCAGTTCCTCCAGGATGGGGCAGCCCGTCTCGTCGCCCGCCCGTACCGCCAGTTCCACGAACGCGGCGCCGGGCAGCAGGACGACGCCCGATACGGCGTGGTCGGCGAGCCAGGGGTGGGTGCGCAGCGAGAGACGGCCGCTGAGCAGCGTCTCGCCGGTGCCCGCGACCTCGAAGGACGCGCCGAGGAGTGGGTGGGCCGGGGAGCCGAGTCCCGCGGCCGTGACATCGCCCGCCCCGGCCGTGGGGTCGGGAACGGCCCAGTAGGGCCGGTGCTGGAAGGCATAGGTGGGCAGGTCGACGCGGACGACCGCGGTGTCCGCGAACAGCCGCGGCCAGTCGACGGGGCTGCCGTGCGCCCAGGCGGTGGCGAGGGACAGGAGCAGACGCTCCATGCCGCCCTCGTCGCGCCGCAGTGTGCCGAGGACGGCCGCGTCGGTGTCCGTCGACTGCACGGTCTCCTCGACGGCCGGGGTCAGGACGGGGTGCGGGCTCACTTCGATGTACGTGGTGAAGCCCGCCCCTGCCAGCACGCGGATCGCGGGCTCGAAGTCCACCGTGTGGCGGAGGTTGGCGTACCAGTAGCCCGCGTCCATCGTCGTGGTGTCGAGCCAGTCGCCGGTCACCGTGGAGTACAGGGGGATGTCGCTCGCGACGGGCTCGATGTCCTTGAGCGCCGTGCGCAGCTCGGCTTCGAGGCTCTCCATGTGGGCGGAGTGGGAGGCGTAGTCCACGTCGATCCTGCGGGCGCGTACGCCTTCGTCCTCGCAGGCGGCGAGCAGCTTCTCCAGGGCGTCGGCGTCGCCGGAGACCACGGCCGAGGACGGTCCGTTGACCGCCGCGAGGGACAGCCGCTCGCCCCACCCGGCGATGCGTTCGCGCGCTTCCTGGGCCGACAGGGCGAGGGACACCATCCCTCCCCGCCCGCCCAGTCGGGCGATGGCCCGGCTGCGCAGCGCGACCACCTTCGCCCCGTCCTCCAGCGAGAGGGCGCCCGCCACCACCGCGGCGGCGATCTCCCCCTGCGAATGCCCCACCACCGCGTCGGGCAGCACCCCGAAGGCCTCCCACAGCCGGGCCAGGGACACCATCACCGCGAACAGCACCGGCTGCACCACGTCCACCTGGTCGAGTCCTTCGCCGGACCGGACGACGTCGAGCAGCGCCCACGGCGCATGGGGCGCGAGCGCGGCCTCGCACTGCTGCATGGACTCGGCGAACTCCGTTGATTCCGTCAGCAGTTGGCGTGCCATGCCCGCCCACTGCGAGCCCTGACCCGGGAAGATCAGCACGGTGCGCCCTTCGCCGTCCCGCACGCCGCTCACGGAGCAGGCGGGGGTGGCACCCGCGGCCCATTCCGCCAGGGCGGGCAGGAGCCGGGACCGGTCGGCGACGAGGGCGGCCCGGTGCTCGAAGGCGGTGCGGGAGGCCAGGGAGAGTGCGACGTCCGCGGCGTCGCAGGTGGTGCTGGAGCCTCCGCGCGTCAAGTGGTCCAGGAGCCGGGCGGCTTGGGCCTGGAGCGCCTCGGCGGACCTCGCCGACAGGAGCCAGGGCACGATCGGGGCGGGCAGAGGCGCCGCGGGTTCGGGGCTCGTCTCCTCCGGGGCCTGTTCCAGGATGACCGGAGCCTGCTCCAGGATGACCGGAGCCTGTTCCAGGATGACGTGGGCGTTGGTGCCGCTCAGGCCGAAGGAGGAGACGCCCGCACGGCGCGGCCGCTCCCGGTCCGGCCAGGGGGTGGTGTCGGTGGCGAGGGCCACGGCGCCCTGGGTCCAGTCGACGTGGGTGGTGGGCCGGTCGACGTGGAGGGTCGCGGGGACGGTGCCGTGGCCGAGGGCCAGGACCGTCTTCATGACGCCCGCGACGCCCGACAGGGCCTGGGTGTGGCCGATGTTGGACTTCAGGGAGCCGATGAGCAGGGGGTGTTCCGCGGGCCGTTCCTGTCCGTACGTGGCCAGGAGGGCCTGGGCCTCGATGGGGTCGCCGAGGGTGGTGCCGGTGCCGTGGGCCTCGACCACGTCGACGTCGGCGGGCGTCAGGCCCGCGTCGGTGAGTGCGGCCCGGATGACGCGCTGCTGGCTCGGCCCGTTGGGGGCCGCGAGGCCGTTGCTCGCGCCGTCCTGATTGACGGCGGAGCCGCGTACGACAGCGAGGACGGGGTGCCCGTTGCGGCGGGCGTCCGAGAGCCGTTCGACGAGCAGTACGCCCGCGCCCTCGCCCATGCCCATGCCGTCGGCGCTGTCGGAGAAGGCCTTGCACCGACCGTCGGCGGCGAGCCCCCGCTGGCGGGAGAAGCTGACGAGGGCGCCGGGTGTGGACATCACGGCGACACCGCCGACCAGGGCGAGGGAGCAGTCGCCCGCGCGCAGGGCGCGGGCTGCCAGGTGCAGGGCGACGAGGGAGGACGAGCAGGCGGTGTCGACAGTGATCGCCGGACCTTCGAGGCCGAGGGTGTAGGCGACACGTCCGGAGACCACGCTGGGCGCGCTGCCGGTGAGCAGGTGTCCTTCGCCTTCGGTGGAGCGGGCCACGGCGGAGGCGTAGTCGCTGTAGTTGACGCCGGTGAAGACGCCGGTGCGGCTGCCGCGCAGGGCCTCAGGGTCGAGACCCGCGCGTTCGAGGGCTTCCCAAGACGTTTCCAGCAGGAGGCGCTGCTGGGGGTCCATGGCGAGGGCCTCGCGCGGGGAGATCCCAAAGAAATCTGCGTCGAACTCGGCGGCTTCGTGCAGGAATCCGCCGTGCCGGGTGGTGGAGGTGCCGGGGTGGTCGGGGTCGGGGTCGTAGAGCTCCGCCAGGTCCCAGCCCCGGTCGGCGGGGAAAGCGGAGACGGCGTCGCCGCGTCCGGTGAGCAGCCGCCACAGGTCGTCCGGGGTGCTGATGCCGCCGGGCAGGCGGCATCCCAGGGAGACGATCGCGAGGGGTTCGTCGGAGGCCGCCGCCGCGGCCGTCTCTTCCGCCACTGCCTCTTCCGCTGTCCCCTCTGCGCCTGCACCCAGCAGGCAGCTCTTGAGGTGGGCGGAGAGCGCGGCCGCCGAGGGGTGGTCGAAGACGAGGGTCGAGGGCAGGCGCAGGCCGGTGGCGGTGTTGAGCCTGTTGCGCAGCTCGACGGCGGTCAGGGAGGCGAACCCCAGGTCCTGGAAGGCCCGCCCGGGGGGTACGGCATCGGTGGTGTCGTGGCCGAGGACGGCGGCGGCGTGGGTGCGGACGAGGTCGAGCAGCAGGCGGGACTGTTCGGCGGGCCTTCGGGCGGCAAGACTTTGGCGGAGTTCCTTGGCGACGGGCGCCGTTGTGGTGCCGGTCTCCTGGGCGTCCAGGGCCTGCCGGGCTTCGGCGACGCCCTGGAGCAGCGGACTGGGGCGGCTCGCGGTGAAGACCGGGGCGAACCGTTCCCAGTCGACGTCGGCGACGGTGACCAGCGTCTCGTCGTCGTCGAGGATCTGCTGGAGGACGGCGAGCGCACGGTCGGGGTCGATCCGCGGGAGGCCGTGCTCTTCGAGGTTGAACAGGTCCGCGTCGGCCGCATCGGCCGCGGGCGCCCAGGGGTTCTCGGCACGCCAGATGCCCCAGTCGACGGTGGTGGCGGTCAGCCCGCGGGCGCGCCGGTGCTGTGCCAGCGCGTCGAGGTAGGCGTTGGCGGCCGAGTAGGCGCCGTGGTCGCCGCTGCCCCAGACGCCCGCGATGGAGGAGAACAGGACGAAGGCGTCGAGCTCACGGTCCAGGAGGGCGTCGAGGTGTCCGGCTCCCGCGGCCTTGGCGGCGACGACGCGTTCGTACGCCTCGACGGGGATCGTGTCGAGGGGTGCGAGGGCGATGTAGGCGGCGGCGTGCACGACGGCGGTGGGCGGAGTGCCCGCGGCGTCGAGGGCGGACAGGAGCGCTTCGACCTGGGCGCGGTCGGCCAGGTCGCACTCGGGGAAGGTGACGCGGGTGCCGGACTCGGCGAGTTCCGCGGCCAGTGCGGCCGTGCCGGGGGCGTCCGTGCCGCGTCGGCCCGGCATGACGAGGTGGTCGGCGCCGCCGCGCGCCAGCCAGCGGGCCAGGTGCGGGCCGAGGGCGCCGGTGCCGCCGGTCAGGAGCACGGTGCCGCGGGGCTTCCAGGTGCGGGCGGGGCGCGCGGGGCGGGGGGCGCGGGCGAGTCGGCGGGCGAACAGGCCGGAGGGGCGGATCGCGAGCTGGTCCTCGCCGGCCGTGTGCAGCGCGGCGCACAGCCGTTCGCGGGCGCGGGCGTCGAGCACGGCGGGCAGGTCGATCAATCCGCCCCAGCGGGCGGGGTGTTCGAGGGCGGCGACCATGCCGGTACCCCATGCCATGGCCTGGGCGGGGGTGGTGAGCGGGTCGTCCGGCCCGGTGGACACGGCCCCGGCGGTGGCGCACCACAGGGGGGCGGTGGCGCCCAGGTCGCCGAACGCCTGGACCAGGGCCAGGGTGAGGGCGGTGCCGGTGGGCAGGGCCGGGTGGCCGGGGTGGGGCCCATCGGCGAGGGCGAGCAGCGACAGGACGCCGGTGAGGGGGGCGTCGCCGGACGCGGCGGCCAAGGTGGCGGCGAGGCGGGTGCGGTCGCTGCCGTTGCCCTGGCTGAGGGAGCCGTCGAACTCGGCGGTCACGACGTCCGCGCCGTGCTCGGCCAGGGCCTGAACGGCCGCGTGGGCCACGTCGGTTGCGGTCCCTGCGGTCGGCAGGACCACCAGCCAGCGGCCGGTGAGCGCGGCGGCGGGCGGTTCGGGCACGGGTTGCCAGGTGACGCGGTAGCGCCAGGCGTCGGTGACGGCGGCCTCGCTCCGGCGTCGGCGCCAGTCGCCCAGGGCGGGCAGGACCTGGCCGAGCGCTGCTGGGGCGACGGCGAGCGCGTCGGCGGCCTCGGTCACGTCGCCGCGCTCGACGAGCTGCCAGAAGTCGCCGTCGTCCGCGGTCGGCGTCTCGCCGGAGGCGGCGGGCTGCAGCCAGTGGCGGCGCTGCTGGAAGGGGTAGGTGGGCAGGTCCACCCGCTGGGCGCCGGAATTCTCGTACACCGCAGGCCAGTTGACGGCCACCCCGCGCACCCACAGCTGTGCGGCGGAAGTGAGGGCCCGGCGCAGTCCGCCCTCGTCGCGGCGCAGGGTGCCGGTGACCACGGTGTCGATGGCGCCCGTGTCCTCGGCGATGTCCTGGACGGGCATGGTGAGGACGGGGTGCGGCGACACTTCCAGGAACACACTGTGGCCCTGCTCGGCCAGGGTGTGGACGGCGCTTTCGAAGCGCACGGTGTGGCGCAGGTTCCGGTACCAGTACGCGGCGTCCATCGTGGTGGTGTCGAGCCGGTCGCCGGTGACCGTGGAGATCAGCGGCACGCGCGATGCGCGCGGGGTGAGGTCGGCGAGGGCGTGCAGCACCTCGTCCCGGACGCGTTCGACGTGCGCCGAGTGCGATGCATAGTCGACGGGTACGGTGCGGGCCCGGACGTCGCGCTCCTGGCAGGCGGCGACCAGTTCGGCCAGGGCGTCGCGGTCGCCGGAGACCACCACGGCGGTGGGGCCGTTGACGGCGGCGACCGAGATCCGCTCCCCCCAGGGGGCGATCTCCCGCTCGGCCCGGGCGAGGGGCAGAGCGAGGGAGACCATGCCGCCGTCGGCGTCGAGGGCGGCGATGGCGCGGCTGCGCAGCGCGACGACCTTCGCGCCGTCCTCCAGGGACAGCGCCCCGGCGACCACCGCGGCGGCGATCTCGCCCTGGCTGTGTCCGACGACGGCGTCGGGTTCGACGCCCCAGGAGCGCCACAGGTCGGCGAGCGAGACCATCATGGCGAACAGGGCGGGCTGGACGACGTCGACCCGGTCCAGGGAGGCGGCGCCGGGTGCGCCGCGCACGACGTCGCGCAGGGACCAGTCGACCAGGCCGGTCAGGGCTTCCTCGCAGGAGGCCATGGACCGGGCGAAGGCCGGTGCGGTGTCGAGGAGTTCGCGGCCCATGCCGGGCCACTGGGCGCCTTGGCCGGGGAAGACCAGGGCGACGCGGCCCGGCGGTGGTTCGGCGCAGCCGGTGACGGCGGCCGTGGTCAGCGTCTCGTCGCGGGCCAGTGCGGCGAGGCCGTCGGCCAGTTCCGCCCGGTCTCCCGCCGTCACGACGGCGCGGTGCTCGAAGGCGGTGCGGGTGGTGGCCAGCGAGTATCCGATGTCTTCCGGGCGGGCCCGGGGGTCGGCGGCGAGCCGGGCGCCCAGACGTGCGGCCTGGTCGCGCAGGGCGGCGGCGGTGCGCCCGCTGACCACGCAGGGAACGACGGCGGGGGCCGCCGGGCCGGGCTCCGCGGCCGCCGTCCGCTCGTCTTCGGGGGCCTGTTCGAGGATGACGTGGGCGTTGGTGCCGCTCATCCCGAACGAGGAGACACCCGCGCGGCGCGGCCTGCCGGTACGCGGCCACTCCTGGGCCTCGGCCAGCAGGGCGACCGCGCCCGACGTCCAGTCGACGTGCGGGGTCGGCTCGGTGAGGTGCAGGGTGCGCGGCAGCAGTCCGGCGCGCAGGGCCAGGACGGTCTTGATGACGCCCGCGACACCGGCGGCGGCCTGCGTGTGACCGATGTTGGACTTCAGCGAGCCGAGCCACAACGGCTGCTCCGCCGACCGGTGCCGACCGTAGGTGGCGAGCAGTGCGTCGGCCTCGATGGGGTCGCCGAGGGTGGTGCCGGTGCCGTGCGCCTCCACGGTGTCGATGTCGGCGGCGGTCAGGCCCGCGTCGGCGAGGGCGGCGCGGATGACGCGTTCCTGCGAAGGGCCGTTGGGGGCGGTCAGGCCGTTGCTCGCGCCGTCCTGGTTGACGGCGGAGCCGCGCAGCACGGCGAGGACCGGATGGCCGTTGCGTCGGGCGTCGCAGAGCCGTTCGAGCAGGAGCATGCCCACGCCCTCGCCCCAGCCGGTGCCGTCGGCGGTGGCGGAGAAGGGCTTGCAGCGGCCGTCGCCGGACATGGCGCCCTGGCGGCTGAACTCGGTGAAGACGGACGGCCGTGACATCACCGTCACGCCCCCGGCCAGCGCGAGCGTGCACTCCTCGTTGCGCAGTGCCGCAGCCGCCTGGTGCAGGGCCACCAGGGAGGAGGAGCAGGCGGTGTCGACGGTGACGGCGGGGCCTTCGAGTCCCAGGGCGTAGGCGACGCGCCCGGACATGACGCTCATCGAGTTGCCGGTCATCAGGAAGCCCTGGACGGTCTCGGGGGCTCCGGCGCCCAGTTGGGCGTATCCCTGGTCGATGGCCGCGGCGAACACGCCGGTGCGGGTGGCGCGCAGGGACGCCGGATCGATGCCGCCGCGCTCGATCGCCTCCCAGGCGCTCTGGAGCAGCAGGCGCTGCTGCGGGTCCATCGCCAGCGCCTCGTGCGGGGAGACGGCGAAGAACTCGGCGTCGAAGTCGGCGGCCCCGTCGATGAACGCGCCCTGGCACGGCACCCCGTCGGCGCCGAGGCCTGCGGTGTCCCAGCCGCGGTCGCCGGGGATGCCGGTGACGGTGTCGCGGCCCGCGACGAGCAGCTCCCACAGCTCCTCGGGGGTGCGGGCACCGCCCGGGAAGCGACAGCTCATCGAGACGACGGCGATCGGCTCCTGGTTCCTGGCCTCGGCCTCGCGCAGCCTGCGGCGGGTCTCCTTCAGGTCGATGGTGACGCGGTTGAGGTAGTCGCGCAGTTTCTGCTCGCTCACCGGGCTCCTCCGTCCGTCCGCACGGCGGTCACGTTCTGTACGGGACTCACGAGATGCCCAGCTCCTTGTCGATGAGGTCGAAGATCTCTTCGTTGGTGGCGGACTCGATGGCGTCCGGGCTGTCGGCCCCGCCCTCTTGGCCGTCGCCGCCCTCCCCCGCGGCGAGCCGGTCGAGGGCGCCGCGCAGTCGGCGGGCGAGCTCGGACCGGATCTCCCCACCGGCCGCGCCGCCGCGCGCCGCCTCGGTCACGAGCGCGTCGAGCCGGTCCAGTTCGGCGAGGGCCGCGGGAACGCCGGTCGCGTCGCCGGGCAGGACCGTGGCGGCGAGGTGGCGGGCGAGGGCCTCTGAGGTGGGGTGGTCGAAGACGAGCGCGGCGGGCAGGCGCTGTCCGGTCGCGGCCATCAGGCGGTTGCGGAGCTCGACGCCGGTCAGGGAGTCGAAGCCCAGCTCCTTGAACGGGCGGACCGGGCTGATCAGTTCGGCGGAGGTGTGGCCGAGTACGGCGGCGGCGTGGCCTCGTACGAGATCGACCAGGACCCGGTGTGCCTCGGCGGGGGGAAGTCCGGACAGCCGGTCGGCGAGCGAAGGGCCCGTCGGGGCGGCGGTCGGGGTGCGCCGCCGTGGGGCGCGGACCAGGGTGCTGAGCAGTGCGGGCACGGGCGTGCCGCTCGCCGCTGCCGCCCTGAGCGCGGCCGTGTCGACGTCGGCCGCGAAGGCGTACGGCGCTTCGGCGCGCAGCGCCGCGTCGAAGAGCCGCAGGGCCGCCGCGGTGCTCAGGGCGCCCACACCGCCACGGGCCATCTTGCGCACGTCGGCGTCCGTGAGGTGCGCGGTCAGGGTGCTGCGCTCCTCCCACATGCCCCAGCCGATGGACACGGCGGGCAGTCCTTCGGCGCGGCGCCGGGCCGCCAGGGCGTCCAGGGCGGCGTTGGCGGCGGCGTAGCCCGCCTGGCCCGCGCCGCCGAGCAGGGCGGCGCCGGAGGAGAAGAGCACGAACGCCGCGAGGTCGCTGCCGCGGGTCGCCTCGTGCAGGGCGAGTGCGGCATCCGCCTTGGGCCGCATGACGTGGTCGAGGCGGTCGGGCGTCAGAGCGGTCAGGACGCCGTCGTCGAGGACACCCGCGGCATGCACGACCCCGGTGAGCGGGTGCTGTGGGTGCACACCGGACAGCAGGTCCGCGAGGGCGGCCGGGTCGGTGAGGTCGCATGCCACGACGCGGGCCTCGGCGCCCGCCGCGGCGAGTTCGTCCTGGAGTTCCGTGGCGCCGGGGGCTTCGGCTCCCCTGCGCCCGGTGAGCAGGAGGTGGCGTACGCCGTGTGCGGTGGCCAGGTGGCGGGCGACGCGGGAGCCGAGGGTGCCGGTGCCGCCGGTGATGAGGACGGTGCCGTCCGGGTCGAGGGGCGCGGGCAGGGTCAGGACGTTCTTGCCGATGTGCCGCGCCTGGCCGAGGTGGCGGAACGCCTCGGGGGCCTGCCGCAGGTCCCAGCAGGTGAGGGGCAGCGGGGTGAGTACGCCCTGTTCGAAGAGGGAGAGCACTTCGGTGAGCATGGCGCCGATGCGTTCGGGGCCCGCCTCCATCAGGTCGAAGGCCCGGTAGTGCACGCCGGGGTGTTCGCGGGCCACCGTGTCGGCGTCGCGCACGTCGGTCTTGCCCATCTCCACGAAGCGTCCGCCGCGCGGCAGCAGGGTCAGGGACGCGTCGACGAACTCCCGTGCCAGGCAGTCCAGTACGACGTCGACTCCCCTGCCGTCGGTGGCGTCGAGGAAGTGCTCGGCGAAGTCCAGGGTGCGGGTGGATGCGGTGTGCGCGGCGTCGAGTCCGGCCGCCCGCAGGACGTCCCACTTGGCGGGGCTCGCCGTGGCGTAGACCTCGGCTCCGGCGTGCCGGGCCAGTTGCACGGCGGCCGTGCCGACCCCGCCGGTGGCGGCGTGCACCAGGACCGACTGGCCGCGCTTGAGGCCGCCGAGGTCGAACATGCCGTAGTAGGCGGTGAGGAAGGCGATGGGCACTGCCGCGGCCTGCGCGTAGGTCCATCCGGCGGGGATGCGGGCCAAGGTGCGCCGGTCGGCGACGGCGACGGGTCCGAACGCCCCGCCGAACACGCCCATCACCCGGTCGCCGGGCGCCAAGTCGTCGACTCCGGGCCCCACTTCGAGGACGGCGCCCGCGCCTTCGCTGCCGAGCACCGGCTGGTCGGGGTCGAGGCCGAGCGAGACGACCACGTCGTGGAAGTTGAGCCCGGCGGCGCGCACGGCGACGCGGACCTGCCCTTCTTCGAGCGGCGCCTGGGCGGTGGGTGCGGGGACGACGCTGAGCCCGTCCACGGCGCCCTGCCCCGCGAGCCCGATCTGCCAGGGCTCGTCCGGCGGTGGTGCGAGGGTGCCCTTGGGCGCGTCGGCGGTCAGGCGCGGTACGAGCATCTCGCCCGCACGCAGGGCCAGTTGATCCTCACCCGCCGCGCGGGCCGCGGCGAGCGCCTCGGTGACGGCGGCGTGCGACTCGGGCCGGTCGTCGAGGTCCACCAGGACGAAACGGCCGGGGTGCTCGCTCTGCGCGCTCCGCAGCAGACCCCACGCCCCGGACTGCGTCCAGGCGCCCGCCGCTGTCCGGTCACCGGGGTTGGTGCGTACGGCACCGTGGGTGAGAACTGCCAGGGTGGTGTCCGCGCACCGCTCGTCCGCCAGCCATTCCTGTACGAGACCGAGGCACGCGGCGGTGGTGGCGCGCAGCAGCCCGGCCGGGTCGCCGTTATCGCCGTCGTCGCCGTCTTCGGAGGGGAGCGGGCAGTCCGTGACGACGAGGGCGGGAGCGGTGGTGTCCGTGTCGGCCCGGAAGGCGGTGAGCGAGGGCCAGCGGGTGGCGTCGTCCGTGGCGACCCCGGAGAGCGCGTCGCCGAGCAGCCCCCAACTCTCGTACTCCTCTGCGCCGTTGACGGGGGCGGGCACCCACTCCAGGCGGTGCAGTCCGTCCCGGCCCGGTCGTGTCGGGGTCAGGGCGTCGGCCTCGACGGGGCGCAGGTCGAGGGAGGCGGCCGCGAGGATTTCCTGGCCCGCGAGGTCGTACACGGTCAGGCCGACGGCCGTCGGTCCGTCGGCGGTGACCCGGGCCCGCAGGCTGGTGGCCCCGGTGCCGTGGACGGTGACGTCGTTCCAGCTGAACGGGAGGCGTGCGGCGCCGTCCTGGCCGGGCAGGAGCGCGGCGCTCTGCAGGGCGGCGTCCAGGAGCGCCGGATGCAGGAGGTATCCGGCGGCGTCCGCGTGCTGGCGCTCGTCGAGGACGAGGTCGGCGAAGATCTCACCCTCGCGGTGCCAGGCGGCGCGGATGCACTGGAACGTGGGCCCGTAGGCGTATCCGGCGGCGGCGAAGCGTTCGTAGAGGTCGGCGGTGTCGACGGGTTCGGCGCCGGGGGGCGGCCAGGCGATCAGGGCGGGGCCCGGCTCCCGGGCCGCGGTGGCGACGGTGCCGGTGGCGTGGAGGGTCCAGGGGGCTCCGGACGCGGCGTCCCCTTCCGTGCGGGAGAAGAGGCTCAGCGCCCGGCTGCCGTCCGCGTCGGCGGCCGTGAGCCGGACCTGGACGAGGACGGCGCCCTCCTCGGGCAGGACGAGCGGCGCTTGGAGGGTGAGCTCGTCCACGCCCGTGCCGTCGGCGCCGGTTGCGGCGCGCAGGGCGAGCTCCAGGAAGGCGCTGCCGGGCAGCAGCGCAACGTCCTGGACGGTGTGCTCGGCCAGCCAGGGGTGGGTGCGCAGCGAGAGCCTGCCGCTGAACAGCAGCTCGCCGGAGTCGGCGAGTTCGACGGCGGCGCCGAGCAGGGGGTGTCCTGTCGCGCCGAGTCCGGCGGAGGCGACGTCCCAGCTCGTGGCCGGTACGTCGAGCCAGAGGCGTTGCTCCTGGAAGGGGTAGGTGGGCAACGCGACGCGGGCGGCTCCGGTGCGCGCGAAGACAGGCGTGAAGTCCACCTCGACGCCGTTGGCATGTGCCTGGCCGAGGGAGAGGAGCACGCGGTCCATGCCGCCCTCCTCGCGCCGCAGCGTCCCGGACACCGCGCCGGGTGCGTGCACCGCCTCCAGCGTCTCCTCGACCGCCATGGCCAGTACGGGATGCGGGCTGATCTCGACGTAGGCGGCGAAGCCTTCCGCGGCCAGGGTGCGTACGGCGTCTTCGAAGCGCACCGTGCCACGGAGGTTGGTGTACCAGTAGCGGGCGTCCATGGCGGAGGTGTCCAGCCAGTCGCCCGTGACCGTGGAGAACAGCGGGATCCTGCCGGTGGCCGGGGCGAGGCCGTCCAGCGCCGTGTGCAGTTCCGTCTCGATCCGCTCCACGTGCGCGGAGTGCGAGGCGTAGTCGACGTCGATGCGGCGGGCCCGGACGCCGTCGCTCTCGCAGCGGGCGAGGAGTTCGTCCAGAGCTCGCGGGTCGCCGGAGACGACGACCGTGGAGGGGCCGTTGACGGCCGCCACGGACAGGCGCTCGCCCCAGGCTGCGATGCGTTCCCCGGCCGCCGCCTCCGTCAGGGCGAGGGACACCATTCCGCCGTCCCCGGCCAGTCGGGCGGCGATGGCCCGGCTGCGCAGCGCCACGACCCGCGCGCCGTCCTCCAGGGTCAGCGCACCGGCCACCACCGCGGCGGCGATCTCGCCCTGGCTGTGGCCCACCACGGCGTCCGGGACGACCCCGAACGTCTCCCAGAGGCGGGCCAGGGACACCAGGACGGCGAAGAGGGCGGGCTGCACCACGTCGACCCGGTCGAGTCCGGTGCCGTCACGTACGGCACCGGTCAGCGACCAGCCGTCGGCGTAGGGCGCGAGCGCGGCCTCGCAGCGGCGCATGGACTCGGCGAACTCCGGTGACTCCGCGCGGAGTTGCCGGGCCATGCCCGCCCACTGCGAGCCCTGCCCGGGGAACATGAACACGGTACGGCCACCGGCGGCCGTGGCGGTGCCCGTCACGACGGACGCGTCCGGCTCGCCCGCGGCCAGTGCCCTCAGGCCTGCGAGGAGTTGCTCACGGCCGCCGACCAGCACGGCGCGGTGCTGGTGGCGGGCGCGGGTGACGGCGAGGGAGAGGCCGATGTCGTCGGTGCGGACCTCTTCCGTGCGGAGGGTTTCCGCCTGGAGGTCTTCCGTGCCGTCGGTTTCCGTTTCCGTGTGAGGGCTTTCGGTGCACTGGGCCAGCAGTTGGGCGGCCTGGGCCCGCAGGGCCTCGGGGGTCTTGGCCGACAGCGTCCAGGGCATCGGCGTACGGGGGTCGGGGGCCGGGCGTGCGGGCGGCTGCGCCTCGGCGGCCCGTTCCAGGATGACGTGGGCGTTCGTGCCGCTGACGCCGAAGGAGGAGACACCGGCCCGGCGCGTCCCGTCGCCGCCCGGACCGCCGTCCCAGGGGCGCGCCTCGGTGAGCAGCCGTACGCTGCCCGCGTCCCAGTCCACCTGGGGTGTCGGCTCGTCCAGGTGCAGCGTCCTGGGAAGCAGGCCGTGCCGCATCGCGAGGACCATCTTCATGACGCCACCGACACCGGCGGCCGCCGAGGTGTGCCCGATGTTGGACTTCAGCGACCCGAGCCACAACGGCCGCCCCTCGGGGCGCTGTTGGCCGTACGTGGCGAGCAGGGCCTGCGCCTCGATGGGGTCACCGAGCGTGGTGCCCGTGCCGTGCGCCTCCACGGCGTCGACGTCCTGGGCGCCGAGCCCGGCGTCGGCGAGGGCCGCACGAATGACGCGCTGCTGGGAGGGGCCGTGGGGTGCGGTCAGGCCGTTGCTCGCGCCGTCCTGGTTCACCGCGGAGCCGCGGACGACCGCGAGGACGGGGTGGCCGTTGCGCCGTGCGTCGGAGAGGCGCTCCAGGACCAGCATGCCCGCGCCCTCGCCGAACGCGGTGCCGTCGGCGGCCGCCGCGAACGACTTGCAGCGCCCGTCGGCCGCGAGGCCGCCCTGTCGGCTGAACTCCACGAACAGTTCGGGGCTCGACATCACCGTGACGCCGCCCGCCAGCGCCAGTTCGCACTCCCCGCGGCGCAGCGACTGCACCGCGGTGTGCAGCGCCACCAGCGAGGAGGAGCAGGCGGTGTCGATGGTCAGCGCGGGACCTTCGAGACCGAAGGTGTAGGCGATGCGGCCGGAGACGATGCTGCCGGAGTTGCCGGTGCCGAGGAAGCCTTCGACGTCCTCGGGGATGTGGGGCAGGAGCCGTACCGCGTAATCCTGCTGCATGAGCCCGACGAAGACCCCGGCGGCCGTGCCGCGCAGCGCGGCCGGGTCGATCCCGGCACGCTCGATCGCCTCCCAGGTGATCTCGAGGAGCAGGCGTTGCTGCGGGTCCATCGCGATGGCTTCGCGCGGGGAGATGCCGAAGAAGTCGGCGTCGAAGTCCCCCGGGCCGCTGAGGAAGCCGCCCTCGCGGACATAGGAGGTGCCGGTGTGGGCGGGGTCGGGGTCGTAGAGCGCGTCGAGGTCCCAGCCGCGGTCGGCGGGAAAGGCCCCGATGCCGTCGGTGCCGGAGGCGATGAGCCGCCACAGGTCGTCCGGTGTGCGCACGCCGCCGGGGAAGCGGCAGCCCATCGCGACGATGGCGACCGGTTCGTCGGCGCCGGGGGCGGGGGCCGCGCCTGCGCTGTACGGCGCGCTCGCAGGCGTATCGCCGCCTGCCAGTTCATCGCGCAGCTGGGCGGCGAGCGCGGCAGGTGAGGGGTGGTCGAACACGAGCGTGGCGGGCAGGCGCAGTCCGGTGGCGGCGGTGAGCCGGTTGCGCAGCTCCACCGAGGCCAGCGAGTCGAAGCCGAGGTCGCGGAAGGCGCGCGCCGGGTCGACGGTGTCGCCGGGGGCGTGCCCGAGGACGGCGGCGGCCTGCGCGCAGACCAGTTGCACCAGGGTGCGCAGGCGTTCGGCCTCCGGCTGCGCGTCGAGGCGCTCGGTCAGGGAACCGGCCCCGGGCGTGGCGGGTCCGGCCGCCGCGGCGCGCCGGACGGGGACGCGCACGAGGCCCCTCAGCAGCGCGGGCACCGGCTCGCCCGCCGCGGCCCGGGCGCGCAGGGCCCGGGTGTCGAGCCGGAGCGGCACGAGCGCCGGGGTCTCGACGGTCAGGGCGGTGTCGAAGAGGGCGAGGCCCTCTTCGGTGGTGAGCGGCGGCATGCCCGAGCGGGCCAGGCGGCGCACGTCGGCGTCACCGATGTGCCCGGTGAGCGCGGAGCGCTGCTCCCACAGGGGCCAGGCCAGGGAGTGCGCGGGCAGGCCGAGCGCGTGCCGCCGCTGGGCCAGGGCGTCGAGGAAGGCGTTGGCGGCGGCGTAGTTGCCCTGGCCGGGTCCGCCGAAGGTGCCCGCGGCGGAGGAGAAGAGGACGAACGCCGCGAGGTTCGACTCCCGTGTGAGCTCGTGCAGATGGAGCGCGGCGTCGGCCTTGGGGCGCAGCACGGTGTCCACCCGCTCGGGGGTCAGCGAGGTGAGGACGCCGTCGTCGAGGGCGCCCGCGGCGTGCACGACGGCCGTCAGCGGGTGTTCGGCGGGGATGCCGTCGAGGAGGGTGGCGAGCGCGGCACGGTCGGCCGCGTCGCAGGCGGTGACGGTGACCTGGGCTCCGAGCGCGGTGAGTTCGTCCGCGATTCCGGCGGCGCCGGGGGCGGCGGGCCCGCTGCGGCTGGTCAGGAGCAGTCGGCGGACGCCGTGCCGGGTCACCAGGTGCCGGGCGACGTGGGAGCCGAGGAGTCCGGTGCCTCCGGTGACCAAGACCGTGCCCTCCGGGTCGAGGGCGGCCGGGACCGGGTCGGCGGCCGGGACCCTGGCCAGGCGGGGCGCGCGCACGATGCCGCCGCGCTGGGCGAGTTGGGGCTCTACGGCGGCCAGGACCGCGGCGACGGCCGCGCCCCACGACCCGCCGGGCTCCCCATCGGCCGACTGCGGGTCCGGGTCCAGGTCCAGGAGGCCGAAGCGCCCGGGGTGTTCGGACTGGGCCGAGCGCACCAGGCCCCACACGGCACCACGGGCCGGGTCGGCGGGGCTCCGGCCGGGGTCGGTGGACACCGCGCCCCGGGTGACGAGGACGAGGCGGGTGCCGGAGAGGCGTTCGTCGGCGAGCCAGGTCTGCAGGGCGTCCAGGGCGTGGTGGACGGCCGCGTGCACGTCTCGCAGGTCATCCGGTACGTCGTCGGGGGCGCCGCCGGACAGGGACGGCACCGGCAGGAGGGCAACGTCCGGGGCGGCGGCACCGGCGTCGAGTGCGGCGAGGAAAGCGGTGACGTCGGCGTGGGCCGTCGGGGCCGCCGCGGTGCCGTCCGGTACGGCCCAGTCGCCTTCGGTGTCTTCGGCGCCGATGACCGCCCAGGCGGTGTCCGGGCGCGCCGCGGGGCAGCCGGCCTCCACCCACTCCACACGGAACAGCGCGTCATGGTGCGCCGGTTGCCCGGCGGGAACCGCGGCGGGCCGCAGCCTCAGGGAGGCGACGGAGACGACGGGGCTGCCCGTGGCGTCGGCGGCTTCGAGCGCAAGGGTGTCCTCGCCCGTGCGGGTGAGGCGGATGCGCAGGGCGGCGGCGCCGGAGGCATGCAGCGTCGTGCCGCTCCACACGAACGGCATGCGCCCGCCGCCGCTCCCCTCGTCCACCGCATCGTCGGCGGTCAGCCCGCTGACGTGCAGGGCGGCATCGAGCAGCGCCGGGTGCAGGGCGAACGCGGTGGCGTCCTGGCGCGTTTCGGCGGGGAGCACGGCCTCGGCGAACAGCTCGTCGCCGTGCCGCCAGGCGGCCGTCAGGCCCTGGAAGACGGGGCCGTAGGCGAAGCCGCCCTCGGCGTAGCGCTCGTACATGCCGTCGAGGTCGAGGGGTGTGGCGCCGGGCGGGGGCCAGGCGGTGAGGTCCGCGCTCGTGTCCCGCGCGGGGGTCGGTGCGGTGGGGGTGAGGACGCCGGTCGCGTGGCGCGTCCAGTCCTCGTCGGTGTCGGGGTCGTCGGGCCGCGAGTGCAGGGTGAGGGCCCGGCTGCCGTCGGGGCCGGGGGCGTCGACGGACAGGCGCAGCATGACGCCGCCGAGGGGCGGCAGCACCAGAGGTGCTTCGAGGGTGAGTTCGTCGACGTGGGCGCAGCCGGTGCGGTCCCCGGCCAGGACGGCCAGTTCAAGGAAGGCGGTGCCGGGAAGCAGGGCACTGCCCTGCACGGTGTGGTCGGCGAGCCAGGGGTGGGTGCGCAGCGAGAGCCTGCCGGTGAGCAGGAGACCGTCGCTGTCGGCGAGGGTGACGACCGCGCCGAGGAGGGGGTGGCCGGAGGGGACGAGTCCGACCGAGGCCGCGTCACCCGTGGGGCCTGCGCCGTCCTCCAGCCAGTAGCGCTGCCGTTGGAAGGCGTAGGTGGGCAGGTCGGCCCTGCGGGGGTGCAGCCCGCCGAAGACGGCCTGCCAGTCGACGGGGACGCCGCGCGTGTGCAGTTCGCCGAGGGAGGTGAGGAAGCGTCGCGGGCCGCCGTCGCCGCGGCGCAGGGTGCCGGTGGCAAGGGCGTCGGTGGCGGCGACTGCGGCGGTGTCCTGGAGGGCGCCGGTCAGCACGGGGTGCGGGCTGACTTCGAGCAGGACGCGGTGGCCGTCGGCGAGCAGGGCGCGTGTGGTCTGCTCGAACTGCACGGTGTGGCGCAGGTTGGTGAACCAGTACGCGGCGTCGAGTCCGGTGGTGTCGAGGAGGCCGCCGGTGACCGTCGAGTAGAAGGGCACGTCGGCGGGCCGGGGCGTGATGTCCCGCAAGTCGAAGTGCAGTTGGTCGCGGATCGCCTCGACCTGGGGGCCGTGCGAGGCGTAATCGACATCTACGGAGCGGGCTCGTACGCCCTCCGCGTCCAGGGCGGCGAGCAGGGCGGCGAGCGCTTCGGGGGCGCCGGAGACGACCACGGATTCGGGGCCGTTGACGGCGGCGACCGCCAGCCGCTCGCCCCAGGGCGCGATGCGTTCGCGTACGCGGTCCACGGGCAGGGACACCGAGGCCATACCGCCGTCTCCGGCCAGCGCGCGGAGCGCCTTGGCGCGCAGCGCGACGACCTTGGCCGCGTCGTCGAGGGTCAGCGCCCCGGCCACGCAGGCGGCGGCGATCTCGCCCTGACTGTGCCCGGCCACGGCGTCGGGCTCGACGCCGTGCGCGCGCCACATCGCGGCGAGGGAGACCATCACCGCGAACAGGGCGGGCTGGACGACGTCCACGCGGTCCAGCCCGGGCGCGCCGGGTGCCTCGCGGATGACGTCGGTCAGGGACCAGTCGACGTGCGGGGCGAGGGCATCGGCGCAGGCGTTCATGCGGGCGGCGAACTCGGTCGAGCTGTCGAGGAGTTCGCGGGCCATGCCGGGCCACTGGGCGCCCTGGCCGGGGAAGACGAAGGCGACCGCCTCGCCCGGGCGGGCGGCCCTGTGCGCCCCGGCGTCCGCGTCGGCGTCGGTTCCGTCGGCCAGTGCGTGCAGCCGGTCGAGCAGGGCGTCCTGGTCGTCGCCGACCAGGACGGCCCGGTGCTCGTGTGCCGCGCGGCGGGTCGCCAGGGTGTGGCCGATGTCCACGGGGTCGAGGCCGGGCGAGCTCTCCAGGTGGGCGTGGAGGAGGGCCGCTTGGGCCCGCAGTGCCTCGACGCTGCGGGCCGAGAGCACCCAGGGCAGCGGGCCGGTGTCCCGGAGGCGGTCGGCGGGCTCTTCGGCGGCGGGCGCCCCGTCGGCGGCTTCGGCCTGTTCCAGCAGGACGTGGCCGTTGGTGCCGCTGACCCCGAAGGACGACACGGCGGCACGGCGGGGACGCCCGGTAGCGGGCCACGGGACGGTCTCCGTGACGAGCCGTACGGTCCCCGGGGACCAGTCGACCTGCGGTGTCGGGTCCTGGGCGTGCAACGAGGGCGGCACCACCCCGTGCCGCATGGCGAGGACCATCTTGATGACGCCGCCCACTCCGGCGGCGGCCTGGGTGTGGCCGATGTTCGACTTCAGGGAGCCGAGCAGCAGCGGCTGCCCTGCCGAGTGCGCACGGCCGTAGGTGGCCAGCAGCGCCTGGGCTTCGATGGGGTCGCCGAGCGGGGTGCCGGTGCCGTGCGCCTCGACGACGTCGATGTCGGCCGCGGCGAGGCGGGCGTTCTCCAGGGCCTGACGGATGACGCGCTGCTGGGAGGGGCCGTTGGGGGCGGTGAGGCGGCTGCTCGCGCCGTCCTGGTTGACGGCGGAGCCGCGGACGACGGCGAGGACGGGGTGGTTGTTGCGCCGCGCGTCACTGAGGCGCTCCAAGAGGAGCATGCCGACGCCCTCGCCCCAGCCGGTGCCGTCGGCGGTGGCCGCGAAGGACTTGGAGCGGCCGTCGGAGGCCAGGCCGTTCTGGCGGCTCATCTCGACGAACGGCACGGGTGTCGACATCACCATGGCGCCGCCGGCGAGGGCGAGCGTGCAGTCGCCGTGCCGCAGCGCCTGGCAGGCCAGGTGCAGGGCGACGAGCGAGGAGGAGCAGGCCGTGTCGACGGAGACGGCGGGCCCTTCGAGGCCGAAGGTGTAGGCGATGCGGCCCGAGGCGACGCTGTCGGAGCTGCCGTTGCCGAGGTAGCCCTGGATGTCGTCGGGCACCTGGCCGAGGCGGGCGGCGTAGTCCTGGTACATCACTCCGGCAAAGACACCGGTGCGGCTGCCGCGCAGGGTGTGCGGGTCGATCCCGGCGCGCTCGAAGGTCTCCCAGGTGGTCTCCAGGAACAGCCGCTGCTGCGGGTCCATGGCGAGCGCCTCGCGCGGGGAGATCCCGAAGAAGGCCGGGTCGAACGCGGCGACATCGTCGAGGAAGCCACCTTCGGCGCTGTAGGTGGTGCCGGGACGCTCCCCCGCCGGGTCGTGCAGGGCGTCGAGGTCCCAGCCCCGGTCGGCGGGGAATCCGGTGATCGCGTCGGTGCCCGAGGCGACGAGCCGCCACAGGTCCTCGGGGGTGCGTACGCCGCCGGGGTAGCGGCAGCCCATCGCCACGACGGCGACCGGTTCGCGGTTCCTTGCCTCGGCCTCGCCGAGACGCTGCTTGGTGCGGTGCAGGTCGGCTGCCGCCCGCTTGAGGTAGTCCCGGAGCTTGTCGTCATTCACCGTGCATCGTCACCTTTGTGTGCGCGGGGTCGGGGGGCGGGGCGTGGGGCGGTGTCACGGCCTGCCGATTTCCTTGTCGATGAAGTCGAAGAGCTCGTCGTCGGTGGCGGATCCCATCCGCTGTTCGACCTCGCCGCCTTCCGGGGCCGCGCCTGCTCGCACGGCTTCCAGGAGGCTCTGGAGGCGGTCGGTGACGGCGGTGCGTGCGGCGTCGTCAGGCACGCCGCCCCGCAACGCGGCCTCCACGCGGTCGAGTTCGGAAAGGAGTGCCGGTGCCGACTCGGCGTCTTCGGACCCCCCGGGCTGCTCGGGGGCGATCTCCTCGGCGAGGTGCCGGGCCATGGCTTGTGCCGTGGGGTGGTCGAAGAGCAGCGTGGCGGGCAGGTGCAGGCCGGTCGCGCCGCGCAGCCTGTTGCGCAGTTCGACGGCGGTCAGCGAGTCGAAGCCCAGGTCAAGCAGGGCCTGTTCGGTGTTGACTGCGGTGGCGTCGGGGAAGCCGAGGACCAGGGCCGCGTGGGTGCGGACCAGGTCCAGGAGGATCCGCTCGCGCGGCGGCCCGGTCAGGCCGGACAGGCGGCGGCGCAGCGCCTCGGCGGCATCGGGTCCCGGGCCTTCGCCCGCGGCGGCCCTGCGCGCCGGGGTGCGGACCAGACCGCGCAGGAAGGCAGGGACACCGCCCGCCCCCGCCTGTGCGGCGAGCGCACCGGTGTCCAGGCGCAGCGGCAGCAGTACGGGGGCGTCGAGGCCGGTGGCCGCGTCGAAGAGGGCGACGCCCTCGGCGGGTGCGAAGGCGACGATGCCGCCCCGGGCGATGCGGGCGAGGTCGGCCTGTCCGAGGTGTCCGGTCATGCCGCCGCCGGTCGCCCACAGGCCCCAGGCCAGCGAGGTGCCGGGCAGGCCCTGGGCGCGGCGCCGGTGGGCGAGGGCGTCCAGGAAGGCGTTGGCCGCCGCGTAGTTGGCCTGCCCCATGCCGCCGAAGACACCGGCGATGGAGGAGAACACCACGAACGCGGACAGGGGCCTGTCGGCGGTCAGCTCGTGCAGGTTCACCGCCGCGTCGACCTTGGGCCGCAGGACCTTCTGCAGCTGTTCGGGGGTCATGTCGGCGACGACGCCGTCGTCGATGACGCCCGCCGCGTGCACGACGCCGGTCAGCGGCCGCTGCAGGCCGCGCAGGAGTTCGTGCAGGGTCTCCCGGTCGGCGGCGTCGCAGGCGGCGATGTCCACGTCGGCGCCGAGCGCGGCGAGTTCGGCGCGCAGCCGGTCCGCGCCGTCGGCGGCCGGGCCGCTGCGGCTGGTGAGCAGCAGGTGCCGTACGCCGTGGGCGCTCACCAGGTGCCGGGCGATCAGGGCGCCGATGGAGCCGGTGCCGCCGGTGATCAGGACGGTGCCTTCGGCGTTCCAGCAGGGCTCGGCGGCGGGGACGGTGCCGGGGACGTGGGTGAGCCGGGCCGCATGCACCTGGTCGCCGCGCAGGGCGAGTTGGGGCTCGCCTGCCGTGCGGGCGGTGTCCAGGGCGGCGGCGAGGACGTCCGGGCCGTGCCGGTCACCCTGTTCGCCTGCGCCGTCCTCGTCGATGTCGGTGTCGAGGAGCACGAACCGGTCGGGGTTCTCGGTCTGCGCGGAGCGGATCATGCCCCAGACGGCGGCGTGTGCGGGATCCGGGACGTCGTCGCCCGCGTCGACGGGCACTGCGCCGGTGGTGACCAGCACCAGCTTCGCGTTCTCGAGGCGGTCGTCGGCGAGCCAGGCCCGCACCAACTCCAGCGTACGGGCCGTGTGTACGTGCACCGCGTCGGCCAGGTCGCCCGCACCGGTCGGGGGCAGCGCGGTCACCACGACGTCGGGCACTGCTGCGCCCGCGTCGAGCGCGGCGCCCAGGGCGGCCAGGTCCGCGTGGACCGGGCCGAGCCCGGAGGTGACGGCCGCGGTGCCGAGCACGGCCCGGACAGCCACGGCT
The DNA here is from genome assembly GCF_040609235.1 of Streptomyces sp. NPDC004732. Classification (NCBI taxonomy): domain Bacteria; kingdom Bacillati; phylum Actinomycetota; class Actinomycetes; order Kitasatosporales; family Streptomycetaceae; genus Streptomyces; species Streptomyces sp. NPDC004732. Next base: position 152,833 of record NZ_JBEXJR010000013.1, on the reverse strand, counting down.
GCCGGTGCCTGTGCCGGTGTCTGTGCCTGTTCTGGTGTCTGTGTCTGTGCGAGGACCGGCCATTCCAGGCGGTACAGCTCCTGGTACGAGGACGTACGGGCCTGCTGGATGCGGTCCGCCGTCACCGGCCGCAGCACCAGGGAACGGGCGGTGGCGACGGGCCGCCCGGCCGGATCGGCCACGGTCAGGGCGACGGCATCGCGTCCCGTGGGCGTCATGTGCAGACGTACGGCCGAAGCACCCGATGCGTGCAGCCGCACGCCGTTCCAGGCGAAGGGCAGCCAGCCCTGGTCACTGCCCTCCAGGACCCCGAAGGCCAGGGAGTGCAGCACGCTGTCCAGGAGCGCCGGGTGGAGGCCGAACTGCGGGGCGTCGGGGTGCTGCTCCTCGGGGAGCCCCGCCTCCGCGTAGACGTCGTCGCCGAGGCGCCACACTGCGCGCAGGCCCTGGAAGGCCGGTCCGTAGGCGAAGCCGCCGTCGGCGAGGCGCTCGTAGAGGCCCTCGATGTCGACGGGTTCGGCCCCCGGGGGCGGCCAGGCGCCAAGGTCGTCCGGGGCGTCGTGCACCCCGGTGGTGAGCCTGCCGCTGGCGTGCCGGGTCCAGTCCTCGCCGGGCGGGGCGTGCTCGGGCCGCGAGTGGACGGCGAAGGCCCGGCTGCCGTCCGTATCCGGTGCCTGGAGGGTGAGTTGCAGGGTCACCGCGCCCTGGTCGGCGAGGGTGAGGGGCGCCTCCAGGGTGAGTTCTTCGACCTCGTCGCAGCCCACCTGGTCTCCCGCGTGGACGGCGAGTTCGAGGAAGGCGGTGGCGGGGAAGAGCGCGCCGCCGAGCACGGCGTGGTCGGCGAGCCAGGGGTGGGCGGACACCGACAGCCTGCCGGTGAACAGGAATCCCCCGGTGTCGGCGAGCGGGGATCCCGCGCCGAGCAGCGGATGCCCGCCGGGCAGCAGACCGGCCGCAGGCATGTCCCCGGCGGGCGGGGTGGGCGCGAGCCAGTACCGCTTGCGCTGGAAGGCGTAGGTGGGCAGCTCAGCCGCGACCCCGGCAGCACCGCGCCCGGCATCGGCATCGGTGTCGGCTCCGGCTCCGGCTCCGGCTCCGGCTCCGGCTCCGGCTCCGGCTCCGGCTCCGGCTCCGGCTCCGGCTCCGGCTCCGGCTCCGGCTCCGGCGAACAGCCGCGCCCAGTCCACCGTTACGCCGTGCACGTGCAGCCGGGCCAGCGCCCCGATGGCCGCGGGCGCTTCCGCCTCGTCCCTGCGCAGCAGGGGCAGCGCGGTGGCGTGGCCGGGAGCGGTGAGGCAGTCCTGGCCGAGCGCGGTCAGGGCCCCGTCGGGCCCGAGCTCGAGGAAGGCGGTGACGCCCTCGGCCTCCAGTGCGCGCACGGCGTCCTGGAAGCGGACGGTGCCGCGCACGTGGCGTACCCAGTGACCGGGGTCGCGCAGTTCGTCGGCGGTGGCCAGGGCTCCGGTCAGGTCGGAGACGACGGGGATCGTCGGCTCCTGGAAGGTGAGCTGCTCGGCGACCTTGCGGAAGTCGTCCAGCATGCCGTCCATGTGCGGGGAGTGGAAGGCATGGCTGACGTTCAGCCGCTTGGTCTTGCGGCCCTCGGCCCGCCAGTGGTCGGCGATCTCCTGGACAGCGCCTTCGTCGCCGGACAGCACGGTGACGGCGGGCCCGTTGACGGCCGCGACGGCGAGCTCGGCCTCCCTGCCCACCAATTGGGGCAGCACATCGGCTTCGGGGACGGTCAGGGAGACCATCGCCCCGCCGGTGGGCATCGCCTGCATCAGCCTGCCGCGCGCGGCCACCAGGCAGGCGGCGTCGGGCAGGGTGAGGACACCGGCGACGTGCGCGGCGGCCACCTGTCCGATGGAGTGCCCGGTGACGAAGTCGGGCCGCACCCCGTACGACTCCACCAGGCGGTACAGGGCCACTCCGACGGCGAACAGCGCGGGCTGGGTGAAGGCCGTGCTGTCGAGCAGCGCCGCCTCGTGCGTCCCGGGGGCCGCGTGCACGATGTCGCGCAGTGGCCGGTCCAGGTACGGGTCGAGCTCCGCGCACGCCGCGTCGAAGGCATCGGCGAATACGGGGAAGCGCTCGTAGAGTCCGGCGCCCATGCCCGGGCGCTGGCTGCCCTGCCCGGGGAAGAGGAAGGCGGTCTTGCCCCGGCCCGCCGCCGTGCCGGTGATGACGGCGGCGGAGGGCTCCTCGGCGGCGAGTGCGCCCAGTGCGGCGAGGAGTGCGGCGCGGTCCTCGCCCACGAGCACGGCACGGTGCTCGAAGGTGCTGCGGCCGGTGGCCAGGGCCTCGCCGATGGCGTCGGCGGGCAGGGAGGGGTCGGTGCCGACGCGGTCCAGGAGGCGCTGGGCCTGGGCGCGCAGGGCGTCCTCACCGCGTGCGGAGAGCAGCCAGGGCAGGGCGTGCGCGGCGGGTTCGGGCGAGGCGGGCGCAAACGGCGTCGTCGGCGTGGTCGGCGTGGTCGGCGTCGTCGGCGCCTCCTCGCGCAGCCCGTCCCGCACGCCCTGTCGTACGCGTTCTCGTGCGCCCTCTCGTACGCCGTCCGGCGCGGCCTCGGACACGTCGTCCCGTGCGTCGTCCGGAACGTATTCCAGGATCGTGTGCGCATTGGTGCCGCTGACGCCGAAGGACGAGATTCCGGCGCGCCGCGGGTGGGCGCCGTCCGGCCAGGCGGTGTTCTCGGTCAGGAGCCGCACGGCGCCCGCCGACCAGTCCACGAACGGGGTCGGCTCGTCGACGTGCAGCGTGCGCGGGAGCGTCCCGTGCCGCATCGCGAGGACCATCTTGATGATGCCCGCGATGCCCGCGGCAGCCTGGCTGTGGCCGATGTTGGACTTCAACGAGCCGAGCAGCAGCGGCCGTTCGGCGGGGCGGCCCTGCCCATAGGCGGCGAGCAGGGCCTGCGCCTCGATGGGGTCGCCCAGCTTGGTGCCGGTGCCGTGGGCCTCGACGGCGTCGACGTCGCCGGGGGCGAGCCCGGCCCCGGCGAGGGCCTGGCGGATGACGCGCTGCTGGCTGGGCCCATTCGGTGCCGTCAGACCGTTGCTGGCGCCGTCCTGGTTGACTGCGGAGCCGCGCACCAGGGCGAGGACGGGGTGGCCGTTGCGCCGCGCGTCGGAGAGGCGCTCTAGGAGCACCATGCCCGCGCCCTCGGCCCAGGCGGTGCCGTCCGCCGCGGCCGCGAAGGGTTTGCAGCGGCCGTCGGGGGCGAGGCCCCGCTGGCGACTGAACTCGATGAACGCCCCCGGTGTCGCCATCACGGTCACGCCGCCCGCGAGCGCGAGCGAGCACTCGCCGCCGCGCAGCGCCTGAGCGGCCAGGTGGACGGCGACCAGCGAGGACGAGCAGGCCGTGTCCACGGTGACGGCGGGCCCTTCGAGGCCGAAGGTGTACGCGATGCGGCCGGAGGCGACGCTGCCCGCGCTGCCGATGCCCAGATAGCCCTCGAACTCCTCGGAGGGTTCGGTGACCCGGGAGCCGTAGTCGCGGTAGCTGGAGCCGACGAAGACGCCGCCGTCGCCGCCGCGCACGGAGTGCGGGTCGAGGCCCGCCCGTTCGAAGGCCTCCCAGGCCAGCTCAAGGAGGAGACGCTGCTGCGGGTCGATGGCCAGGGCCTCGCGGGGCGAGATGCCGAAGAAGGCGGGGTCGAAGTGGTCGGCGTCGTAGAGGAATCCGCCCTCGCGGGCGTAGGTGCGGCCCACTCGCCCGGGGTCGGGGTCGTAGAGGCCCGCCAGGTCCCAGCCGCGGTCGGTGGGGAACCCGTCGATGGCATCGCCGCCGTCGCGGAGCAGCTTCCAGAACTCCTCGGGGGTGCGCACGCCGCCGGGGAAGCGGCAGCTCATGGCGACGATCGCGATGGGGTCGTCGTCGACTGCGGCGACCGGCACGCGAGGCGCTGCGACGGCGGGGGTGGTGGTGCCGAGCAGCTCTTCGTGGAGATGGTCCACGAGGGCGGCGGTGGTGGGGTGGTCGAAGACGAGCGTGACGGACAGGCGCAGGCCGGTGGCCTGGGCGAGCTGGTTGCGCAGTTCCACTGCGGTCAGCGAGTCGAAGCCGAGGTCCTTGAACACCCGCTCGGGGCCGATCGCGGACGGGTCGTCGTGGCCGAGGACGGCGGCGGCCCGCTCCCGCACCACAAGGGTGAGGTGCGCCATGCGTTCGGCGGCGGAGAGCCCGGCGAGCCGCTGGGCGAGGGTGTCCTCGCCCGGGCCGGTGCCGGGTGCGGACGCGCTGTCGGCGAGGGCGCGCCGCGCCTCGGGCACGTCACGGAGCAGGGGGCTCGGCCGCAGCGCGGTGTAGGCGCGTACGAAGCGGTCCCAGGCGAAGTCGGCGACGATCAGGTGGGTTTCGTCGTCCGCCAGGGACTGCCACAGGGCGTCGACGGCGAGTTCGGGGTCCATGGCCGGGAGGCCGTTGCGCACCAGCCGTTCACCGACCGCGCCCGATGCGAGGCTGTCACCGCCCCACAGTCCCCAGGCCAGGGAGGTGGCGGGCAGGCCGCGGTCGCGGCGCGCCTGGGCCAGCGCGTCGAGGAAGGCGTTGGCCGCGGCGTAACTGCCCTGCCCGGTCCCGCCGAGGGTCCCGGCGAGGGAGGAGAACAGGACGAACGCCGTGAGGTCCTTGTCCCGCGTCAGGGCGTCCAGGTGCAGCGCGGCATCGGTCTTGGGGCGCAGCACCCCGGCGGCGCGCTCGGGAGTGAGGGAGTCGAGGACTCCGTCGTCCAGGACGCCCGCGGCGTGGAACACCGCGCGCAGCGGCCGGTGCGCGGGGATGGCGTCGAGGAGCCGGGCCAGGTCGTCACGGTCGGCGGCGTCGCAGGCCACGACGGTGACCTCGGCGCCCAGTGCGGTGAGTTCGGCGGCCAGGGCCTGGGCGCCCGGTGCGTCCGGGCCGCGCCGTCCGGTCAGGAGCAGATGTGCGGCGCCGCCGCGGGCGAGCCTGCGGGCGATGTGGGCGCCGACACCACCGGTGCCGCCGGTGACCAGGACGGTGCCGTCGGGTGTCCAGGCGGTGGCGGTGGGTTCGGGGCGGGCGGCGGCACGGGTGAGGCGCCTGGCGAACAGCCCGGAGGCGCGCAGGGCGAGCTGGTCCTCTCCCCCGCCTCCGTCGCCCCCGTCCGGAGTGCCGCTGCCCTGGGCCAGCGCGTCGGCGAACCGGGCGCGGGCCCGGGCATCCAGGTGTGCGGGCAGGTCGAGGAGACCGGCCCAGCGCTCGGGGTACTCGACGGCGGCGACCCCGCCGAGGCCCCAGGCGAGGGCCTGGAGCGGCGCGTCGAGCGGGTCGGAGCGGCCCACCGAGACCGCTCCGCGGGTCACGCACCACAGGGGCGCCTTCACCTCGGCGTCGCCGAGGCCCTGGAGCAGGGCCGTGGTGAGCACGAGACCGACGGGCAGCGCGCTCCCTCGGCCGTACGGGGCCTCGTCGAGGGCGAGCAGCGACACCACGTTCTGTGCGGGCTCCTGTCGGGCCAGCTCGCGCAGCCGGGCGGCGAGCACCGCACGGTCGGCGTCCCGGGACGCGACCTCGACGACGACCGGACTCGCCCCGTGTTCCCTCAGGGCCTGCACGCACCCTTCGACCGCCGGGTCCTGTGCGGCCTCGGCGGGCACGGCCACCCACCAGGTGCCGGTCAGGGCGGGGGTGCCGTCCTGAGGCAGTGCCTTCCAGGTCACGCGGTGGCGCCAGGCGTCCAGAGTGGTGCGGCCGCGGCGCTCGCGCCGATAGGTGGCCAGCGCGGGCGCGAGCGCGGTTATCGCATCCCGTATGCCGTCCTGTTCGCCGCCGAGGTGGAGTGCCGAGGCGAGCGCGTCGAGGTCCTGTCCCTCGACGGCTGCCCAGAAGCGTTCGTCGGCGGCGCCCGTGCCCGCGGGCGCGGGTGCCGCGTCGGCGGTCGGCTCCAGCCAGAAGTGGCGCTGCTGGAAGGCGTACGTGGGCAGTTCGCAGCGGCGGGCGCCGGTACCGTCGAAGACCGCGTCCCAGTCCAGCGGGTGGCCCAGGGTGTGGAGTTCGGCGAGCGAGGTGAGCAGCCGCCCACGGCCGCCCTCGCCCCGGTACAGGGTGCCGACGGCTCCCCCGGCTCCCCCGGCCGCCTCCAGTCCTTCCTGGAGCCAGACGGTGAGTGCGGGGTGGGTGCTCGTCTCGACGAACAGGCGGTGCCCGGCGTCGATGAGGGAGCTCAGTGCCCCGTGGAAGTCGACGGGTTGGCGCAGGTTGCGGTACCAGTACTCGGCGTCGAGCCCGGTCGTGTCGGCCTTGGTGCCGGTCACGGTCGAGTAGAAGGGGACGCTCGAGGGGCGTGGTGCGATGTCGGCGAGGAGAGCGAGGAGTTCCTCGTGGATCTCCTCGACCTGCGGCGAGTGGCCCGCGAAGTCCACGCCGGGGATGGGCCAGCACAGCACGCCGTCGTCGGCGAGCGCGCGCTGCAACTCGTCCAGGGCCGCGGGGTCCCCGGAGACGGTCACGGTGGTGGGGCCGTTGACGGCGGCGATGCTCAGCCGGTCGGGCCAGGGGGCGAGGCGGGCTGTCACGTCGCCGGGCGCGAGGGGGACGTAGAGCATGCCGCCCCGTCCGGTGAGGGCGCGCAGGGCCTTGCTGCGCAGGGCGACGATCCGGGCGGCGTCCTCCAGGGAGAGCGCCCCGGCCACGCAGGCAGCGGCGATCTCGCCCTGGGAGTGGCCGACGACCGCGGCGGGCTCGACGCCGTGGGCGCGCCAGACCTCGGCGAGCGACACCATGACGGCGAACAGGACCGGCTGGACGACGTCGACGCGGTCCAGCGGTGGGGCGCCGGGGTCCTCGCGAAGGACGTCGAGCAGCGACCAGTCGGTGTGCGGGGCGAGCGCGGCGGCGCAGTCGGCGATGCAAGCCGCGAAGACCGTTGAGGTGTCGAGGAGTTCACGGGCCATGCCGGGCCACTGGGAGCCCTGCCCGGGGAAGACGAACACCGGGCGCGGGTCCGGGACCGCCGTGCCCCGCACGGCCGCCGGGCCGCCGCGGCCCTCGATCAGCAGGTCGAGCCCGGCGACGAGCGCGTCCCGGTCGGCGCCGACGACGGCGGCGCGGTGCTCGAAGGGAGAGCGGGTGGTGGCCAGTGAGTGGCCGACGTCGACGGGGCGCAGCCCGGGGTGGTCCTGTAGGTGGGCGCGCAGCCGCAGTGCCTGGTCTCGCACGGCGTCGGCGGTCCTGCCGTAGAGCACCCACGGCACGGCGGCGGTCTCCTGCGCCGGGCCGGGCTCCGCCAGGAGGGCCTCGGCGGGCGGCTGTTCGATGATGACGTGGGCGTTGGTGCCGCTGAGGCCGAAGGAGGAGACTCCGGCGCGCCGGGGGTGGCCCTTCGCGGGCCACGGCACGGCTTCGGTGAGCAGGGACACCTCGCCCGTGGACCAGTCGACGTTCGGTGACGGCTCGTCCACGTGCAAGGTCGCGGGGAGCAGTTCATGGCGCATGGCCAGGACCATCTTCATGATGCCCGCGACACCGGCGGCGGCCTGGCTGTGCCCGATGTTGGACTTCAACGAGCCGAGCCGCAGCGGCCGTTCGGCGGGCCGGTCCTGTCCGTAGGTGGCGAGGATGGCCTGGGCCTCGATGGGGTCGCCGAGGGTGGTGCCGGTGCCGTGGGCCTCGACCACGTCGACGTCGGCGCCGCTCAGGCGGGCGTCGGCGAGCGCCTCGGTGATCACGCGCTGCTGGGCCGGGCCGCTGGGTGCGGTGAGGCCGTTGCTGGCGCCGTCCTGGTTGACGGCGGAGCCGCGCAGGACGGCGAGGACGGGGTGGCCGTTGCGGCGGGCGTCGGAGAGCCGTTCCAGGAGCAGCAGGCCGACGCCCTCGGCCATGCCGAAGCCGTCCGCGCCCGCGGCGAAGGACTTGCACCGGCCGTCGGCGGCGAGGCCGCGCTGGCGGCTGAAGCCGGTGAAGGTCAGCGGGGTGCCGATGACGGTCGCGCCGCCCGCGAGGGCCAGCGAGCACTCGCCGCGGCGCAGCGCCTGGGCGGCCGTGTGGACGGCGACCAGCGAGGACGAGCAGGCGGTGTCGACGGTCACGGCCGGGCCTTCGAGGCCCAGGGTGTAGGCGATGCGGCCGGTGAGGACGCTGGTGGAGATGCCCGCGACGAAGAGGCCTTCGAGCTCGTCGGGCACGTCCTTCATGCTGCCGCCGTAGCCCTGGTAGGCGGCTCCTGCGAAGACTCCGGTGCGGCTGCCGCGCAGTGTCGCGGGGTCGATCCCGGCCCGTTCCAGGGCTTCCCAGGAGGTCTCGAGGAGGAGGCGCTGCTGCGGGTCCATGGCGCGGGCCTCGCGGGGCGAGATGCCGAAGAAGCCTGCGTCGAAGCGGCCCGCGTCGTAGACGAAACCGCCCGCTGCCGCGTAGCTCTTGCCGGGCCGGTCGGGGTCGTCGTCGTAGAGGTCGTCGAGGTCCCAGCCGCGGTCGGCGGGCAGCCCGGCGATCACGTCGCGGCCCTCGGCGACGATCCGCCACAGCTCTTCGGGGGTGGCGGCGCCGCCCGGGTAGCGGCAGCTCATCGACACGATGACGACGGGGTCGTCGTCGACGGCGGTGGCGGGAGGTGCCGACGCGGAAGGCGTCGGCGCGGCCTGTCCGCCGAGGAGTTCGTCGTGCAGGTGGCGGGCGAGGGCGCCGGGCGACGAGTAGTCGAAGACGACGGTGACGGGCAGCCGGAGCCCGGTCGCCGTGTTGAGGCGGTTGCGCATCTCCACGGCGGTCAGCGAGTCGAAGCCGAGGTCGCGGAAGGCGCGCCCGGGTGCGATCGCGTCGTGCTCGTCATGGCCGAGGACACCGGCGGCCTCGGTGCGCACGAGGTCCGTCAGCTGGCGTTCGCGCTCGGATTGGCTCAGTTCCCGGAGCCGGTCGCGGAGCGTGTCCGTGGTCGGGTCGCCGTCGTCCTGTGCCGTCCGGTCCCGGTCCGGGGCGAGTTCGGCGCGTACTTCGGGGATCGATCCGATCAGGGGGCTCGGTCGGCCGGTGGTGAAGACGGTGGCGAAGCGGCTCCAGTCGATGTCGGCGACCAGGACGAGCGTCTCGTCGTGGTCGAGGACCTGTTGGAGGGCGCTCACGCAGGTGGCGGGCGGCATGAAGACGATGCCCTGGGCGCGCAGTTGGTCCTCGACGAGGTTGGCCGCCATGCCTGCGCCGTTCTCGGGGCTCCAGATGCCCCACACCACGGAGGTGGCGGCGAGGCCGCGGGCGCGGCGGTTCTCGGCGAGGCCGTCCAGGTAGGCGTTGGCGGCGGCGTAGGCGCCGTGGATGGCGCTGCCCCACACGCCGGAGATGGAGGAGAAGAGCACGAAGGCGTCGAGGGTGTCCCGGTCGAAGAGTGCGTCCAGGTGCGCGGCGCCGCCCGCCTTGGCGTGCAGGGTGTCGGCGAACTCGGGCAGGTCCGTGTCGGCGAGGGGCACGAGGGATCCGGCACCCGCGGCGTGCATGACGGAGCGGATCTCGCAGCCGTCGGCCTCCAGCGTCGCGACCAGCGCGGCCAGGGCGTCGCGGTCCGCGATGTCGCAGGCGGCGACGGTGGTGCGGGTGCCCAGGGCGGTGAGTTCCGCGGCGAGTTCCGCGGCGCCGGGCGCGTCGGGCCCGCGGCGGCTGACCAGGACGAGGTGCTCGGCTCCGCCGCGCGCGAGCCAGCGGGCGACGTACGCGCCGAGGCCGCCCGTGCCGCCGGTGATCAGGGTGGTGCCGCGCGGGCTCCAGGTGCGGCGCGGCTCGGCGCCTTCCAGCGGGGCCCTGACGAGTCGGCGTGCGTGCACGGCGGAGCCGCGTACCGCCACCTGGTCCTCGTCGCCGAGCCCGGCGAGCACGGTGCGCAGCCGGGCCGCGGTGCGGTCGTCGAGGGCCGGGGGCAGGTCGACGAGGCCGCCCCAGCGCTGCGGGTACTCAAGGGCGGCGACCCGGCCGAACCCCCATCCGACGTGCTGGGCGGGGCTGACGATCCCGTCGCCGCGGCCGACGGAGACCGCGCCGCGGGTCGCCCACCACAGCGGCGCGTCGATGCCCGCGTCGCCGAGGGCCTGCACCAGGGCGAGACCGAGCGCGGTGCCCACGGGCACCGACGGGTGGTGCGGGTGGGGCCGTTCGTCGGTGCCGAGGAGGGAGAGGACTCCGCTGACCGGCTCGGCCGCGTCGGCCAGCGCCTCGGTGAGCCGGTCGGCGAGCGGGGCCCGGTCGGTGTCTCCGTGCTCGAGTACGAGGGTCAGCACGGCCGCTCCGCCCTCTTCGAGGGCGTGGACGCAGGCCCGGGTCTCGGCGTCGTCGGCGAGGGGTCCGGGCAGCAGGACGAGCCAGGTCCCCGACAGCATCGCCGCAGCTGCGTCGGGCAGCGGCTGCCAGGTCAGGCGGTAGCGCCAGGACTCGACGGCGGCGAGCTCCGCGCGCCGTTCGCGCCAGGTGGCCAGGGCGGGCAGGACGGCGCTGAGCGGGTCCTCGGGGCCGACGCCGAGGGTCGCGGTCAGCTCCGGCAGGTCACCGGTGCGCACGGCCTCCCAGAACCGGTCCTCGACGGGGTCCACCGGTGCGGCCGGGGCGCGGTCCGCGGTGGGTGTGGGCTCCAGCCAGTACGGGCGGCGGAGGAAGGCATAGGTGGGCAGCTCCGCGGCCGCGCCGTGCCCGGTGAACACCCGGGACCAGTCGGGCGAGAGGCCGCGCGCATGGGCCTGGCCGAGGGCGAGCAGGAAGCGGTCGAGGCCGCCCTCGTCGCGGCGCAGCGTGGCGAGCACGGCGACGGGCTGCTCCGGCGCGGCGTCCTCGGCGGTCTGTGTCACGCCAGGGGTGAGCACGGGGTGGGCGCTGGCCTCGACGAAGAAGCCGTAACCGTGGTCGATCAGGTCGCGCACGGCTTCTTCGAAGCGCACGGTGCGGCGCAGATTGCGGTACCAGTACGCGGGGTCGAGTGCGGTGGTCTCCAGCCAGCCGCCGTCGACGGTGGAGTAGAAGGGGACGGTGGCGGCCTGGGGTGTGATGCCCGCGAGGGCGCTGTGCAGCTTGTCCTCGATCTCTTCGACGTGCGCGGAGTGCGAGGCGTAGTCGACGGGCAGGACCCGCGCCTGGACGTCGCGCGCCACCAGCTCGGCCACGATCCCCTCGATGGCGTCGACGTCACCGGAGAGCACGGTTGCGGCCGGGCCGTTGACCGCGGCCACCGACAACCGCCCGCCCCACCCGGCCAGGTGGGCCTCCACGTCGGTCACGGGCAGCGCGACCGAGGCCATGCCGCCGCGCCCGGACAGGTCCGCGAGGGCGCGGCTGCGCAGCGCGACGACCTTCGCCGCGTCGTCGAGGGACAGGGCACCCGCCACGCACGCGGCGGCGATCTCCCCCTGCGAGTGCCCGATCACCGCGTCCGGTTCGATGCCGTACGCGCGCCACAGCTCCGCAAGGGACACCATCACCGCGAACAGCGCGGGCTGCACGACGTCCACCCGCTCCGGCGGCGGTGCGCCCGCGCCGCCGCGCAGCACGGCGTCGAGCGACCAGTCCACGTATGCGGAGAGGGCCCGCTCGCAGGCGGCCATGCGGGCGGCGAACACCGGTGAGGATTCGAGCAGTTCGACGGCCATGCCGGTCCACTGCGAGCCCTGCCCGGGGAAGACGAACACGGTCTTGCCGACGGGCCCTGTGGTGCCCTGGGCCAGGCGCGGGGCGGGAGTTCCGGCGGCCAGGGCGGCCAGGCCCTCGGTGAATCCGGCGCGCTCGTCGGCCACGACGACCGCGCGGTGCTCGAAGGCGGCGCGTGTGGTGGCAAGGGCGCGGCCGATCTCCCCGTCGGTGGCCGTGGCGCCGCCGACGTGGGCGAGCAGCCGGGCGGCCTGGGCGCGCAGGGCGTCCTCGCTGCGGGCGGAGAGCACCCAGGGCGCCCATCCCGTGGCGGGCGCGGTCAGGCCGTTCTCCGCGGCCTGCGGAGTCCCGATCCCGTCCTCCGGTCCGGCTGCACCCCCTTCGCCCCCTTCGCCCCCTTCATCCTCTTCGAGTATGAGGTGGGCGTTGGTGCCGCTGACCCCGAACGCGGAGACTCCGGCCCGTCGCGGCCGCCCGTCGGCCTCCCAGGGCCGGGCCTCGGTCAGGACACGTACGTTGCCCTCGGACCAGTCCACGAACGGCGTCGGCTCGTCGACGTGGAGGGTCTTGGGCAGCCGTCCGTGGCGCAGGGCCAGGACCATCTTCATGACGCCGCCGACGCCCGCGGCCCCGGAGGTGTGGCCCACGTTGGACTTCAGGGAGCCGAGCCACAACGGCCGCTCGGTGGAACGCTGCTGCCCGTACGTGGCGAGCAGGGCCTGCGCCTCGATGGGGTCGCCGAGGCGGGTGCCGGTGCCGTGTGCCTCCACGGCGTCGATGTCGCCGGGGGCCAGTCGGGCGTCGGCGAGGGCGTCGGTGATGACGCGCTGCTGGGAGGGGCCGTTGGGTGCGGTGAGGCCGTTGCTCGCGCCGTCCTGGTTGACGGCGGAGCCGCGGATGACGGCAAGGACCTGGTGGCCGTTGCGGCGCGCGTCGGCGAGGCGTTCCAGGACCAGGACGCCGACGCCCTCGGACCAGCCGGTGCCGTCCGCGGCGGCCGCGAACGCCTTGCAGCGCGCGTCCGCCGACAGGGCCCGCTGGCGGCTGAAGGCGACGAACGCGTCGGGGGTCGCCATGACCGCGACGCCGCCCGCGAGCGCCATCGTGCACTCGCCGCCGCGCAGGGCCCCGACCGCGAGGTGCAGGGCGACCAGGGAGGACGAGCAGGCGGTGTCGACGGTGAGCGCGGGGCCTTCCAGGCCCAGGGTGTAGGCGACGCGGCCGGAGATCACGCTGCCGGCCGTGCCGGTGTCCAGCAGTCCCTGGATCTCGGGGAGGTGGCGTGCGTCGCTGCCGTAGTCGTTGCGCATGGCGCCGATGAACACGCCGGTCCGGGTGGCGCGCAGCGCGGTCGGGTCGATGGCCGCCCGTTCGACGGCCTCCCAGGCGGCCTCGAGGACGAGGCGCTGCTGCGGGTCCATGGCGAGCGCCTCGCGGGGCGAGATGCCGAAGAAGCCCGCGTCGAAGTCGGCGGCGTCGTGCAGGAATCCGCCGTGCCGGGTGAAGGAGGTGCCCGGGTGATCGGGGTCGGGGTGGTAGAGGGCCTCGGTGTCCCAGCCGCGGCCCGTGGGCCATTCGGTGATGGCGTCGCGTCCGCTGTCCAGGAGGTCCCACAGCCGCTCCGGGGTGTCCACGCCGCCGGGGTAGCGGCAGCTCATGGACACGATCGCGATGGGGTCGTGGCGGGCGTCCTCCGCCTCGCGCAGGCGCCGCCTGGCGTCTCCCAGGTCGGCGGTGGCGCGCCTGAGGTATTCGAGGAGCTTCTCGTTCTCCGGCATGTTTCTCGGCTCTCCCTCAGGCCCCGTAATTGTTGTCGAGCAGTTCGAAGAGTTCGTCGGCCGTCGCGGTGTCGACCGCGTCCGCGCCGTCGGCCCGTGGACCGTCGGGCGGCACTCGTTCACTCCAGGCCCGCAGCAGGTTCCGCAGCCGGGTGCCGATCTCGTCGGCGTCCTGTGTGCCGGTCCCGGTGGTGGCGAGGGTCTCGGCAAGACGGTCGAGCTGGGCGAGGACCGGCTCGGCGGGCCCGGGTGCCGCGCGCAGCTGCCGGTAGAGGTGGTCGGCGAGGGCCGCGGGCGTGGGGTGGTCGAAGACGGCGGTGGGCGGGATCCGCAGCCCGGTGGCCTCGCAGAGGTGGTTGCGGAAGGACACGGCGAGCATGGAGTCGAATCCGGAGCCCACGAAGGGCCGTTCGGGCTCGACGGCGGAGCCCCCGGAGTGCCCGAGGACGGCGGCGGCATGCGCGGTGACCAGCCGGAGCACGGCACGTCGGCCGTCGGTCTCGTCCAGCGCGGCGAGCCGGGCGGTGAGTTGCGCGGCGGGATCGGCCTGCGTGCCGTCGGTGCCACCGGTGGCGTCCGTGGCGGGCTGCCCGGGACGGGCGGGTGCGGGCGGGGCGGCATGGCCGGACCGGCCCGGGGTGGGCAGCCAGTAGCGCTCCCGCTGGAAGGCGTAGGTGGGCAGGTCCGGGTGTGCGGTCACCGGGCGGGGCAGGGCCGCCGCCCAGGCCACGGGGGCGCCGTGCGTCCACGCCTCGGCGAGCGCGGTGAGGATCCGTCCGGCGCCGCCGTCCTCGCGCCGCAGGGTGGCGACGGTGGCGGCGGACGCCCCGGCGCGCTCGGCGGTGCCTGCTGTCGCGGCGGTGAGGACCGGGTGGGGGCTGATCTCCAGGAACAGCTCGTGCCCGGCGGCGAGCAGGGTCTCGGTGGTACGGGCGAACTCGACCGGCTCGCGCAGGTTGCGGTACCAGTACCCGGCGTCGAGCAGCGCGCCGTCGACGGCCTCCCCGGTCACGGTGGAGAACAGCGGGATGTCCGCGGACCGCGGGCGTACCCCGGCCAGCGCGGTACGCAGCTCCCCGGCCACTTCCGCGACTTGGGCGGAGTGGGCGGCGTAGTCGACGGGGATCCGGCGGGTCCGCACGCCCTCGTTCGCGCAGTCGGACTGCAGGGCGTCGAGGGCGGCGGGCTCCCCGGCGACGACGACGGCCTCCGGGCCGTTGACGGCGGCCACACCGATCCGTTCCCCGTAGGGCAGGAGCAGTTCGCGGGCCCGGTCCTCGGACGCGGCGAGTGAGACCATGCCGCCGCGGCCCGCGAGGCGGGTCAGTTCCCTGCTGCGCAGTGCCACGACCATGGCGGCGTCGTCGAGGGTGAGTGCCCCGGTGACGCAGGCGGCGGCGATCTCTCCCTGGCTGTGTCCGACGACCGCGTCGGGTGTCACGCCGTACGCGCGCCAGACCTCGGCCAGGGCGACCATGACGGCGAAGAGCACCGGCTGCACCACGTCGACGCGGTCCACGGGCGGCGCGCCGGGCTCCGCGCGCAGCACGGCGCGCAGCGACCAGTCGGTGTGGGGTGCGAGGGCTCGCTCGCACTCGGCGATGCGGTCGGCGAACACCGGGGAGGTGTCGAGGAGTTCGCGGGCCATGCCGGTCCACTGGGAGCCCTGGCCGGGGAAGACGAACACGGTGCGGGTCCGCCGCGCCCGGCCCGAGGCGACGCCGGGCGCGGGCATGCCGTCGGCGAGGCCTCCCAGCGAGGCGAGCAGTTCGTCACGGGTGGTGCCCGTGACGGCGGCGCGGTGCGGGAAGGCGGTGCGGGTGGTGGCCAGCGCATGGGCGACGTCCCCCGGCGGCGCGTCAGGGGCGGCTTCGAGGTGGTCCAGGAGACGGCGGGCCTGGGCGCGCAGCGCGGGTGCCGATGCGGCGGACAGGAGCAGGGTGTGCGCGTCGGTGGCCAGCGGTCGCGCCGCGGGGACGTCGGCAGAGATCTGTTCGGGCACCGGAGGCTGTTCGAGCACCACGTGGGCATTGGTGCCGCTCATTCCGAACGACGAGACCCCGGCCCGGCGCGGGCGCCCCGCATCGTCCCAGGGGCGGGCCTCGTCGAGCAGCCGGACCGCGCCGGTGGACCAGTCCACCTTGGTGGACGGCTCCGCCGCGTGCAGAGTGCGCGGCAGCACGCCGTGCCGCAGCGCCATGACGGTCTTGATGACTCCGGCGACGCCCGCGGCGGCCTGGGTGTGCCCGATGTTGGACTTCAGCGAGCCCAGCCACAACGGCCTTTCCGTGGGCCGCTGTTGCCCGTAGACGGCCAGCAGTGCCTGCGCCTCGATGGGGTCGCCGAGGGTGGTGCCCGTGCCGTGCGCCTCCACCAGGTCGACGTCCGCGCCGGTGAGTCCCGCGGCGTCGAGCGCACGGCGCAGCACCCGCTGCTGCGCGGGGCCGCTCGGCGCGGTCAGGCCGTTGCTCGCCCCGTCCTGGTTGACGGCGGAGCCGCGGATGACGGCGAGGACCTGGTGGCCGTTGCCGAGCGCCCGCGAGAGCGGTTCGACGACCAGGACGCCGACGCCCTCTCCCCAGCCGGTGCCGTCGGCGGTGTCCGCGAAGGAGCGGCAGCGGCCGTCGGCGGACAGGCCGCGCTGGCGGCTGAACTCGACGAACACGTCCGGCGATGCCATGACGGCGGCGCCGCCGACGAGGGCGAAGTCGCACTCCCCCGCACGCAGCGCCTGTCCCGCGAGGTGGAGGGCGACGAGCGAGGAGGAGCAGGCGGTCTCGACGGTGACGGCCGGGCCCTCGGTGCCCAGGGTGTAGGCGATGCGGCCGGAGGCGACGCTGGTCACCGTGCCGCTGAGCAGGTGTCCTTCGACGTCGGCTGCCGGGTCCCGGGGTCCGGTGCCGTACCCCTGGGAGGCGACGCCCAGGTAGACGCCGCCCTGGCTGCCGCGCACCGCACCGGGGTCGATGCCCGCGCGTTCGAGCGCTTCCCAGGACGTTTCCAGGAGCAGCCGTTGCTGCGGGTCCATGGCCAGCGCCTCGCGCGGGGAGATCCCGAAGAATTCCGCGTCGAAGTCCCCTGCCGCGTCGAGGAATCCGCCGCCGCTGGTGTAGAACGTGCCCTCGCGCTCGGGGTCGGCGTCGTAGAGGGAGTCGAGGGGCCAGCCGCGGTCCGTGGGCAGCGCGCCGATGGCGTCCCGCTCGCCGACGACGAGGTCCCACAGGTCTTCCGGCGAGCGCACGCCGCCCGGGAAGCGGCAGGCCATCCCGATCACGGCGAGCGGCTCGTCGGTGGCCGTCCGCGCGCTCGGCCCCGTGGCGGGGACGCGGGTGGCGGCGGTGCCGGTCAGCTCGGCGTGCAGCCGGGTGGCGAGGGAAGCAGCCGTGGGGTGGTCGAAGGCGATGCTGGCGGCCAGGTCCAGCCCGGTGGCCGTGGCGAGGCGCCCCCGCAGTTCGACGGCCATGAGCGAGTCGAACCCCAGGTCGTGGAAGGGTCGTTCGGCTTCCAGGGCCGCCGCCGAATCGTGGCCGAGCACGACCGAGGCCTCGGTGCGCACGAAGTCGGTCAGGGTGCGGTGCTGTTCCGCTTCCGGCAGGGCGGCGAGCCGGTCGCGCCAGCGGGCGGTGACGTCGGAGCTGTCGCCTTGGGCATCCGCGGAGTCCTGCGGGCCGCGGGGGCCGTCGGGCACGTCGTCCGGGCCGGAGGTCCCGGATCCGGTGCGGGTGGCCACGAAGTCCGGTCTGGCGTCCGGCAGTTCACTCAGCAGCGCGCTGTTGCGCCGTGCCGTGAAGGCGGGCGCGAAGCGGGCCCAGTCCATGTCGGCGACGACGGCGTGGCCCTGGTCCCGGTCCAGTACGTCTTGGAGCGCGGCCAGCGCCGTTGCGTGATGCATGGGGACGAGGCCGAGGCGGCGCAGCGCCGTGCCGACCTCGCCGCGTGCCATGCCCGCCCCGGCCCAGGGGCCCCACGCCACGGATGTGGCGGCCAGTCCGCGGGCGCGCCGCCGGTCGGCGAGGGCGTCCAGGTAGGCGTTGGCGGCCGCGTAGGCGGCCTGTCCCGCGCTGCCCCAGGTCGCGGAGACGGAGGAGAACAGTACGAAGGCGTCGAGGTCCTCGTCTTCGCCGAAGAGGGCGTCGAGATGGGCGGCGCCGTCTGCCTTGGCCGTCGTCTCCTCGGCGAGTCGGCCAGGGGTGCAGTCCTCGATCCGGGTGTCCGAGGTGACCCCGGCGGCGTGGAAGACCGCGCGCACGGTGTCGCCGTCGGCTTCGAGCCGGTCCCGCAGGCCTGCCAGCGCGGCCCGGTCGGTCACGTCGCAGGCCGACAGGGTGACGCGGGCGCCCAGTCGGTCCAGCTCGGCGGCGAGCGCGTCGGCGCCCGGGGCATCCGGGCCCCGGCGGCTGGTCAACACCAGATGCCGGGCACCCTGCCGGGCGAGGTGGCGGGCCACGTGAGCGCCGAGGCCCCCGGTGCCGCCGGCGATCAGGACGGTGCCACGCGGGGTCCAGCCGTCCGCACCCGAGGACGACGCGCCCGCATCCCTGAGGAGCCGTCGTCCGTACAGACCGTCGGGCCGGACGGCCAACTGGTCCTCGGCGCAGCCGTCCTCGGCGGCCCGCACGTCCCCTGCCAGGGCGGCGCACAGTCGGCGCAGCACACCGGCGTCGAGTCGGCCGGGGCCCGCGGAGTCCCCCAGCCCCGCGGGCAGGTCCACCAGTCCGCCCCAGCGGTCGGAGTGTTCGAGTGCGGCGACCCGTCCGAGTCCCCATACCTGCGCCTGCTCCGGATGGGCCGGACCCTGGTCCGCCGCCCCCACGGCCCCACTGGTGACGCACCACAGCGGAGCGCGCAGCCCGGCGTCGCCCAGGGCCTGCACGAGGAGCAGGGTGGCCCGTGCCCCGCCGTCAGAGCCTGCGCCCGGGGCGAGCAGCGACAGCACGCCGTGGCCGTCACCCCGCACCAGCGCGGCGAGCCGGTCCCTCGTCACGTCTGCCGGAACGGAGACGGTGCGCACCTGGGCGCCGTGCTCGGTCAGGGCCCGGCCGCAGGCCTGCGCCAGCGGCGTCCGCTCGGCACCGGCGGGCGTGACGAGCAGCCACGTCCCGTTGAGCCGGGGCTCGCAGGGTTCAGGCAGGGCGCGCCACTCGACGCGGTAGGTCCGGTCCTGCGCGGCCTCGGCCGTCGGCACGCCGGGCACGGCGGGCCAGAACCGCCGGTGCTGGAAGGGGTAGGTGGGCAGGGTCACCCGGGGTGCGTGGGCGGGCAGTCCGGCGGTCCAGTCGACGGGCACGCCCCGTACGTGCAGGCCCGCGAGCGCGGCGGTGAGCGACTCCGCCTCGGGCCGCCCGTCGCGCAGCAGGGGCAGGGCACGGCAGTCGGCGTCGGCGGGCAGGCACTCCTGCACCAGTGCGGACAGGACGCCGCCAGGACCGAGTTCCAGGCAGCTGGCGGTGTTCTCTGCGTGCAGCTGCCGGGCGCTGTCGAGGAAGCGGACGGTGTCGCGGACGTGCCGCACCCAGTACTCCGGGTCGCACAGCTCGTCGGCGGTGGCCCGTTCCCCGGTGAGGTTGGAGATCACCGGGATGCGGGGCGCCGCGTAGGTCAATTGCTTGGCCACGGAGCGGAATTCCTCCAGCATGGCGTCCATGTACGCCGAGTGGAAGGCGTGGCTGACCTTGAGTTCCTTGACCCGGCGGCCGCGGGCACGGAACTCCTCGGCCAGGCCCAGGACGGCCTCACGGGCGCCGGACAGGACCGTGGAGCGCGGGCTGTTGAGGGCCGCGATGCCCACCTCGTCGGCGCCGTCCGGCAGGGCGGCGAGGATCTCTCGTACCTCTGACTCGTCGGCTTCCACGGCTGCCATGGCCCCGCCCCCGGGCAGCATGTCCATCAGGCGGCCGCGGGCCGCGACCAGCGTGCAGGCGTCCGTCAGGTCGAGGACTCCGGCGGTGTGGGCGGCGGCCAGCTCGCCGATGGAGTGCCCGATCAGCAGATCGGGCCGCACGCCCCAGTGCTCCATCAGCCGGAACAGCGCCACTTGGAGGGCGAACAGGGCGGGCTGGGTGCAGCGGGTGCGGTGCAGCAGCGCTTCCTGGTCCGTCCCGGGCTCGGCGAACATGACGTCGCGCAGCGGTACGTCCAGGTGCGGGGCGAGGTGGCTGAGCACGTCGTCCAAGGCGTCGGCGAAGACCGGCTCGGTCCGGTACAACTCGGCGCCCGCGCCTGCGCGTTGGCTGCCTTGGCCGGGAAAGAGGAAGGCGGTCCTGCCGGGGTTGCCCGCGTGTCCGGTGGGCACGTGGCCCACGGAGGTGCCGTCGGCCAGTGCCCGCAGGGCCGCGTCCGACGCGGTGCCGTCCCGGCCGAGGACCGCCGCGCGGTGGTCCAGGGCGGTGCGCCGGGTGGCCAGGGCGTGGACGACGTCGGCCAGGCTGTGGGTCTCCGGCCCCTCGCCGTACCCGTTCAGGGAACGGCGGCCCTCGGAGTCGCCGAGGCAGGTGCGCAGTTGCCCGGCCTGCGCGCGCAGCGCTTCGGGGGTGTGGGCGGACAGCAGCAGCGGGACGGTGACGGCGGTGTCCGGCGGGCCGTCGTCCGGGGCGGCAGCGGCCTCCCGCTCCTCGCTCCCGGCGGCCTGTTCGAGGATGACGTGGGCGTTGGTGCCGCTGATGCCGAACGAGGAGACGCCCGCCCGGCGCGGCTCGTGCGTCGCGGGCCAGACGGTGTGGCCGGTCAGCAGCCGGACGCCGCCCGCGGACCAGTCGACGTGCGGGTTCGGCTCGTCGGCGTGCAGCGTGCCGGGCAGTTCACCGGCCCGCAGCGCGAGCACCATCTTCATGACCCCGGCGACGCCCGCGGCGGCCTGGGTGTGCCCGATGTTGGACTTGACGGAGCCGAGCCACAGGGGCCGGTCGTCGGGGCGGTGGCCGTGGACGGCCTGGAGCGCCTGGGCCTCGATGGGGTCGCCGAGCCGGGTGCCGGTGCCGTGCGCCTCCACGGCGTCGATGTCGTCGGGGGTGAGCCGGGCGTCGGTGAGGGCGGCGCGGATCACCTGTTCCTGTGCGGGGCCGTTGGGGGCGGTGAGTCCGTTGCTGGCGCCGTCCTGGTTGATCGCGGAGCCGCGTACGACGGCGAGGACGGGGTGGCCGTGGCGGCGGGCGTCGGAGAGCCGCTCCAGGAGGAGGACTCCGGCGCCCTCGCCCCAGCCGGTGCCGTCCGCGCCCGCGCCGAACGCCTTGCAGCGGCCGTCGGCGGCCAGGCCGCGCTGGCGGCTGAACTCGACGAACAGCCGCGGGGTGCTCATGACCGTGACGCCCCCGGCGAACGCCTGGTCGCAGTCGCCGCGGCGCAGGGCCTGGGCGGCGAGGTGCAGCGCCACCAGGGACGACGAGCAGGCGGTGTCCACCGTGAGGGAGGGGCCGCGCAGGCCGAGGACGTAGGAGATGCGGCCGGAGAGCACGCTGGCGGTGTTGCCGGTGAGGAGATGGCCCTCGGAGATCTCACGGTCGGCTGCCGCGAGGTGCGGGTAGTCCTGGCCGTTGGTTCCGACGAACACACCGACGCGGCCACCGCGCAGCGTGCCGGGGTCCAGCTCCGCGCTCTCGGCGGCCTCCCAGGCGGTCTCCAGGAGCAGCCGCTGCTGCGGGTCCATGGCGAGCGCTTCACGGGGCGAGATGCCGAAGAACTCGGCGTCGAACCCCGCGGCGTCGTCGAGGAAGCCGCCTCGTGTGCAGTAGGTGGTGCCGGTGCGGTCGGGGTCGGGGTCGTAGAGCCCGGCCGCGTCCCAGCCGCGGTCGGTGGGCCACTCCCCCACCGCGTCCCGGCCCTCGGCGAGCAGCCGCCACAGGTCGGCGGGGCGTCGCACCCCGCCGGGGAAGCGACAGCCCATGCCGACGATCGCGATCGGTTCGTCGTACGTGACCGGGGCGCCGCCCACCTCCTGCACGGGCTCGCCGTCCGCACCCGCGTCGGCGGGCGCGACGTCGCCGAGCCCGTCCAGGAGGTGGGCGGCGAGAGCCGCGGGCGTGGGCCGGTCGAAGAGGACGGTGGCGGGCAGCCGCACCCCGGTGGCGGTGGCCAGGCGGTTGCGGAGCTCCACGGCGGTCAGCGAGTCGAAGCCCAGCTCCGAGAACGCCCGGTCGGGGCGGACCGCGTCGGGCGTCGTGTGCCGCAGGACAGTCGCCGCATGGGTGCGCACCAGGTCGATGACGAACCGTTCCCGCTCGGCGCCGGGCACCGCCGCGAGCTGTCCGCGCAGCGCACCGCCTGCGGCCGCCGTGTCCGGCCCGGCGGGTGCGGCGCGGCCGACGAGCGCGCTCAGCAGGGCGGTTGCGCGCAGGCCCGTCGCGTCGGCGAAGCGCTGCCAGTCCGCGTCGGCGACGACCACGAGGGCGTCGTCCTCGGCGAGGGCGCGGCCGATCGCGCCGACGGCGGCGGCCGGCGCCATGGAGGGCAGTCCCCGCTCCCGGAGCCGGTCGGCGACCCCGTCGTCGAGCATGCCCTCCCCGGCGGCCCAGGCACCCCAGGCGATGGCGGTGCCGGGCAGGCCCGCGCCGCGCCGCTCGGCGACGAGGGACTCCAACGCGGCGTTGGCGGCCGCGTAGTTGGCCTGCCCCGCGTTGCCCACGACCCCCATCAGGGAGGTGAAGACGACGAAGGCCGCCAGCTCCTGCCCCTCGGTCGCCGCGTGCAGGACGCGGGCCGCGGTCAGCTTGGCCCGCAGCGAGGTGGCCAGGCGTGCGGGCGTCAGGGAGTCCAGCATGCCGTCGTCGAGGACGCCCGCCGCGTGGATGACGGCGCTCAGCGGCCGGTCCTCGGGCAGCGCGGCGAGCAGTCGGGCCGTCTGCCCGGCCTCCGCCACGTCGCAGGCCGCGATCGTCACGGCCGCGCCGAGCCCTTCCAGTTCGGCCCGCAGCGCGTCCGCGCCCGGTGCGCCGGGGCCGCGGCGGCTGACGAGGAGCAGGTGCGGGGCGCCGTGTGCGGTGTTCTCTGCGGCCAGTGTGCGCGCCACGTGGGCGCCGACACCGCCGGTGCCGCCGGTGATCAGCACGGTGCCGTGCCCGAGCGCGTCCCCCAAGGCCGCGGGGGCGGCGCCGTTGCGGCGTACGGGCGCGGGCAGCAGACGGCGGCCGTGCACGCCGGTCGGGCGCACCGCGACCTGGTCCTCGTCCCGCACGGAGGCCAGCACGGCGGCCAGCCGTCGCAGGGTCCGCTCGTCCGGGCCCGCCCCGGGGACCACCGGCAGGTCGATCAATCCGCCCCAGCGGTCGGGGTGTTCGAGGGCCGCGGTGCGGCCGAGTCCGGCGACGGCCGCGTACGGCGGGGGCCCGGGCCGCTCTCCAGCCCCCAGCACCGCCATCCCTCGGGTGACGCACCACAGCGGGGCGTCGACCGCCGCGTCCCCCAGGGCCTGGACGAGGGCGAGGGCGAGGGCGAGGCCGCCGGGCAGGTCGGGGTGGTCCGGGTGCGGGCGCGGCTCGTCCGCGAGGAGGGAGAGGACGCCGTGCACGGGCCGGCCCTCGGCTGCGGCGGCCAGTACGCCCGCGAGGGAGGCGCGGCTCTGGCCGGGCCCCTCGGCGGAGATGACGGTCAGGTCGAGCCCGAGCGCGACAAGGCCGCGTACGACGTCGGCACTTACGGCGTGCTCGGCTCCGGGGCAGACGACGAGCCAGTGGCCCGTCGGGGCCTGGGCGGGCGGCAGGCTCAGCTGCTGCCAGGCCACGCGGTGGCGCCAGGCGTCGACGCGCTGGGCACGGTCCTGCTCGGTGCGCCAGGCCGTCAGCGCGGGCAGTACTTCGCCCAGGGCTTCGGGTGTCACCCGCAGCGTCTGCGCGAGGCGGGCCGGGTCCTCGCGTTCGAGCGCCTCCCACAGCCCGTCATGTCCCGATCCCTGGTCGGCAGTTGTGGGCTCGTGCCAGTAGCGCTCGCGCTGGAAGGGGTAGGTCGGAAGGTCGACGCGGGTGGCTCCGGTGTCCGCGAGCACGGGCGAGAAGTCGACCGCGAGACCCCGTACGTGCGCCTCTCCCGCGGACAGCAGCATGCGCGCCAGGCCGCCCTCGCCCCGGCGCAGCGTGCTGAGGACCGTGACGTCGCGCTCCTGGCTCTGCACGGTCTCCTCGACCGCCATGGCGAGGACGGGATGCGGCGCCACTTCGACGAACGCGCCGTAGCCCTGGTCCGCGAGGGCCCGCACGGCCGGTTCGAAGTCCACGGTGCGGCGGAGGTTGGTGTACCAGTAACCGGCGTCCATGGCGGAGGTGTCCAGCCAGTCGCCGGTCACCGTCGAGTACAGCGGGACCGTGCCGGAGCGGGGCGTGATCCCTTCGAGGGAGGCCAGGATCTCGCTCTCGATGGGCTCCATGTGAGCGGAGTGCGAGGCGTAGTCGACATCGACGCGCCGAGCCCGTGCGCCTTCGGTCTCGCAGGCGGCGAGGAGCTCGTCCAGGGCGTCGGTGTCTCCCGACACCACGACCGCCGACGGCCCGTTGACCGCCGCGACCGACAGCCGTGCGCCCCAGGCCGCGATGCGCTCCCGCACCTCGTCCGCGGGCAGCGCGAGGGAGACCATGCCGCCGTGTCCGGCGAGCGCGGCGAGCGCCCGGCTCCGCAGCGCGACGACCTTCGCCCCGTCCTCCAGGGACAGTCCGCCCGCCACGACGGCGGCGGCGATCTCGCCCTGCGAGTGGCCGAGCACGGCGTCGGGCTCGACGCCGAGGGAGCGCCAGAGTTCCGCGAGGGAGACCATCACGGCGAACAGGGCGGGCTGGACGACGTCGACCCGGTCGAGGTCCGCGCCGGACCGCAGCACATCGAGCAGGGACCACCGCGTGTGCGCCGCCAGGGCGGCGTCGCACCGCGCCATCTGCTCGGTGAACTCGGTTGACTGGTCGAGGAGTTCCCGGGCCATGCCCGGCCACTGCGAGCCTTGCCCGGGGAACACGAATACGGTTCCCCGGAGCTTGTCGGCCGTGCCTGTGACCACCGAAGGGCGCGGCTCACCTGCGGCCAGCGCGGCCAGCCCCGACCGCAGCTCCCCCGGGTCGCCGACGATCACCGCTCGGTGCTCGAGGGCCGCCCGGCCGGTGGACAGGGAGAGGGCCAGGTCGGCCGGGGAGAGCTCCGGGGCGTCCGCGAGCCGGTCCACGAGGCGGCAGGCGCTCTCCCGCAGCGCTGCCTCGGTGCGGGCCGAGAGCCGCCAGGCGAGGGCCGCGGGCGGGGCGGTCCGGCCGGGGGCGGGGTCGGAGGCCTGGCCGAGGGCGGCAGCGACGGGAGCCTGTTCCACGATGACGTGGGCGTTGGTGCCGCTGATGCCGAATCCGGAGACGCCCGCCCTGCGCGGCCGCCCGTGGTCCGGCCAGGGGGCCTCTTCGCCGAGCAGCCGCACCCGTCCGGCGCTCCAGTCCACGTACGGACTGGGCTCGTCGGCGTGCAGCGTCCTGGGCAGCAGCCCGTGCCGCATCGCGAGGATCATCTTCATGACGCCGCCCACCCCGGCAGCCGCCTGGGTGTGCCCGATGTTGGACTTCAGCGAGCCCAGCATCAACGGGCTCTCTGCCGGGCGCTGTTGGCCGTACGTGGCGAGCAGGGCCTGCGCCTCGATGGGATCGCCCAGACGCGTGCCGGTGCCGTGCGCCTCCACGGCGTCCACGTCGGCGCCGCGCAGCCCCGAGTTGGCCAGAGCCTGGCGGATGACGCGCTGCTGGCTCGGCCCGCTGGGCGCGGTCAGGCCGTTGCTCGCGCCGTCCTGGTTGACGGCGGAGCCGCGGATGACGGCGAGGACGGGGTGACCGTTGGCGCGGGCGTCGGAGAGCCGCTCGAGCAGCAGCACACCGGCGCCCTCGGCAAGCCCGAATCCGTCGGCGGCCGCGGAGAACGCCTTGCAGCGTCCGTCGGCGGCAAGACCGCCCTGGCTGCTGAACTCGACGAACATGCCCGGCGTCGGCATCACCGTCGCGCCGCCCGCGACGGCGAGTGTGCACTCGCCCTGGCGCAGCGCCTGGACCGCGAGGTGCAGGGCCACCAGGGAGGACGAGCAGGCCGTGTCGACGGTGACGGCCGCGCCCTCGAACCCGAAGGTGTAGGCGATGCGGCCGGAGGCGACGCTGCCTGTGGTGCCGGTGAGGAGATGGCCGTTGCCGTCCTTCGCCTCGTGCAGCCGGGGCCCGTAGTCCATGGTCATGGCGCCCATGTAGACGCCGGTGCGGCTGCCGCGCAGGGTGGTGGGGTCGATGCCCGCGCGCTCGAAGGCCTCCCAGGAGATCTCCAGGAGCAGCCGCTGCTGCGGGTCCATGGCGAGTGCCTCGCGCGGGGAGATGCCGAAGAACCCGGCGTCGAAGCGGTCGGCTTCGTGCAGGAATCCGGCCGTGCGCTGGTAGTAGCGGCCCGGACCGATGTCTTCCGGCGCGTCGGGTCCCGCGCCGCTCCAGCCGCGGTTGACGGGGAACTCCGAGAGCGCGTCGGTCCCCTCGGTGAGCAGGTGCCACAGCGCTTCGGGGCTGTCGGCGCCGCCCGGGTAGCGGCAGCCCATCGCCACGATCGCCACCGGGTCGTCGTCGGCGGTCCGCTCGGGCGCGGGGCCGCTGTCCGCACCGGCTCCGGTCTCGTCCGGCTCGTCCAGGATCCGGGTGCGGAGCAGTTCGGCGAGCGCCCGCGGGGTGGGGTGGTCGAAGAGGACCGTCGCGGGCAGCGCGACCGCGGTGGACGCGACGAGCCGGTTACGGATCTCCACCGCCGTCACGGAGTCGAGGCCGAGGCCGAGGAACGTCGCGTCGGGGTCGATGGGGCCGGGGCCGCCGAGCACGGCGTCGACCTCCTGGCGTACGAGTTGCATCGCCCGCTCGCGCCGCCCCGCCGGGCTGAGCACCGCAAGCTCCGCGCGGAGGGCGGCGGCCCGTGCCTCGTCCGTGCCCGAACCGGGCCCTTCGGCACCGCGGTCGAGGTCGTCGTCCTCCCCGCTCGGCGCGCCGTCGGCCTCGAAGAGGTCTTGGGGCAGTTCGGCGGGCGGCACGTCGAGGTCGGCGAAGACCGTGTCCGTGGAGGGTGTGGCGCCGTGGACACAGAGCTCGCCCAGCGAGGTGAGGAACCGGGTCCGGCCGCCGTGCCCGCGGCGGAGCGTCACCCCGATGCGAGCGGGGACGCCGTGGACGTCGGCGCTCGCCTGGAGGGCAGCGGTGAGCACCGGATGCGGACTGACTTCGAGGAGTATCCGGTGTCCGTCCCGCAGCAGAGCCGCGGTGGCCTCGTCGAAACGGACGGTTCGGCGCAGATTGCGAGCCCAGTAGTCGGCGTCGAGCACCGGGTCCGCGAGGAGACCGCCGGTCAGACCTGAGTAGTAGGGGAGCCGGGCGGGCAGCGGCCTGATGCCGGCCAGGTCGGCCTGCAGGCGGGGCACGATGGCGTCGATGTGCGGTGAGTGCGCGGCAAGTCCGACGGCGATCTTCCGTGCGTGCAGGCCCGCTGTGGTCAGCCGTGCTGCCAGGTCGGCGGCGGCATCGGCGTCACCGGACACGATCACGGACTGCGGACCGTTGACGGCGGCGATGCCCAACCGCCCGTCATAGGAGGCCAGATGCGGTTCGAGCTCGCCGGGCGACGCCATGACGGAGACCATGTCGCCGCGTCCGCTCAACGTGGCCTGCGCCTGGCTCCACAGGGCGACCACGCGGGCGCTGTCGTCGAGGGAGAGGGCGCCGCAGACGGCGGCGGCGGAGATCTCGCCGCAACTGTGTCCGAGCACGGCGCCCGGCTGCACCCCGTGCTCGCTCCAGAGTGCGGCGAGAGAGACCCCCACCGCGAACAGGACGGGCTGGACGACGTCCGGCCGCTCCAGGCTCGGCGCACGGCCGACCGCGCGCAGGACGTCCATGAGCGACCAGTCGATGAAGGGTTCGAGCGCTTGGGCGCAGTCGTCCATCCGGGCACGGAACCCCGGCGCGGTGTCCAGGAGTTCCTTCGCCATGGCGGGCCACTGCGCACCCTGGCCGGGGAAGACGAACGCGGTACTGGTGTCGTGCTCCAGCCCGCGTCCCTCGGCGAGTCCGGCCGCGCTGTGCCCGTCGATGAGCGCGTCCAGCCGCTCCAGGAAGCCTTCCCGGTCCTGTGCCACGAGGGCCGCACGCCATCCGACGGGGGCGTCCGGTCCCGCACCGGCGCGGGTG
The DNA here is from genome assembly GCF_040609235.1 of Streptomyces sp. NPDC004732. Lineage (NCBI taxonomy): Bacteria > Bacillati > Actinomycetota > Actinomycetes > Kitasatosporales > Streptomycetaceae > Streptomyces > Streptomyces sp. NPDC004732. Next base: position 125,328 of record NZ_JBEXJR010000013.1, on the reverse strand, counting down.
AGCGCGAGCCCGACGCCCGCCGGGTCCCACTCGCCCGCGGCGTTCAGATGGTCGCGCAGCCTTCGCGCCCGCGCCTTCAGCTGAGTCCTGCCGGTGGCGGACAGGACCCACAGGACGGGCACCCCGGTGGGGGGCTTCGGCAGCCTCATGCCACAACTCCTTTGCGGGGACGGCGATTTCGTCACTGCACGGCGGTGGGGAGCGACGTCGACTGAAGGGCCGGGGCCCCGGGAGGGGGACGCACCGGAGAGAGCGGGGGCACTTGTCAGTGGGCGTGCCCGGGCCGGGCTGCGGGCAGGCCGGAAGCCGGACGCACGGCGGCCGGGCAGGACCCTGTCAGTACAGGCCCTCGGGAGCGGAGTTCGTCACTTGGAGCGGCCGGACATCGGCGACGCCGTCGCAGGGCCAGTCATCGTCGACATGGCGCGCCGCCTGGTCGCGTTCCAGGACGTTCGGGAGGAAGAGGTCGTCGTGCAGCACCGTCAGGCGTACCTGCCCGGAAGCGCCGGGGGCGACCACCGAGGTCCAGTCGTCCTTGCGCACGACCTGCATGGTGACCTGTGGGTAGTTCGGCATGTACGGGATCGTGGCGCTGCCCTGCCGTACGCCGAGGAAGGCTGCGTTGCCGAGGGTGTTCCCGTAGCTGATGCCGCAGATTCCGCCGTCGAGCGCGCCGAGGAAGTCGCGGTACATCGTGGCATTGATCTGTGTGCCGCTCAGGCGCACTCCGTCCAGCGCCGCGACGTGCTCGGGGAAGCGCTGTTTGAGTGCTTGGAACAGGGCCGGGGTGGTGTTGAGGTAGTGGATTCTCCCCTGACCGAGAGCATCGGTGATCTGGTCGAGGAGGTGCGTCGTGTAGTGGCCGACGTCCGCGAGGCGTCCTTCACGGATGAGCCGTTTGATCCAGCGGGGGTCCATGTCGATCGCGTACACCTGCCCGTCGTGCAGGTCGGCGGCTTCCCACACGCCGTGCCCGATCAGGTGCGGCCCGGTGGGAGTCGCCTGCAGCCAGGTCCGTCCTGGAAGAAACCCTTCCTGCACGAAGGACCAGCGGCGCCAGACGGCCCGGTGACGGAGCATGTCCGGTGTGTAGAAGACGCGGCACGGGGTGCCGGTGGTGCCGCCGGTCTCCCACACGCGTCCGGCCAGCGGCCGGGGCACGGCCCGTGGCACGAGGTCGGCGGGGTCGGTCGTCCGGAGGTCGGCCAGGGGAAAGGGCCCGAACGCGGAAAGCTCCTCGTAGCGCGCGATTTCAAGGGGGTCGAAATCAAGACGGGGCACCTGCCGGAGCCAGTAGGGGCTTCCGAAGTCCGGGTCGAAGGTCCGCCTGACGACTTGCCGGGTCCATCGGTCGATATCGATGTCCAGCCATTCCTTGACCAGGGCACCGGGGTCGGCCGGAGTCGCTGCTCCCCACATGTCGGCGAACACGTCACCGGCCCTGCGCGTCGGATAAGTCGATGCCCAGATCGTAGGCGGTGGTGAGGGCGAGTTGAATGTGTTCGGGCCGCTCCACGTGCACGACGGGGAACGGGAAGTCCAGAATTCCTTCGGGAATGGAAGGACCCATCACGAGGGCGAGGCTGACACCGTGGTCCCGCATCCCCTCGTACACGTCGACCAGGCTGATCGGGTCGGTGGAGTTCCGCTCGAACATGTCCCGCACATCGTCCGCGGTCTTCAGCGACCCGCGCTCCAGACAGGACAGCAGATTCTTGTCGGGCGCGGTGAAAGGCATGGTGGCGATGTACGGGGCCATGAACTCCCTGAACTGCCTGCGCAGCGGAGAATGGACCGCGATGGTGCGGCCCGGCAGCGGCACGATCGTGCCGGGGGCCGCGTCGGCCGCCAGCCGCTGCAGCGCGGCCTCGTGTCCGGCGAGCATCAGGATGCGCTGGGAACCGTCGGCGGTGGGGCCGAAGTCGCCGGCGCGGTGGACGCCCTCCCTCCCGTGCCACGGCGGCGGGGAGTCCGCGGACTCCCCGGAGTTCGCGGGTTGGAACGCCAGGGCCACGCCCTGCCGAGGGTCGTCGGGCCCGGGACCCGGCGCGTCTCCGGCGTGCGCCAGCATCGTGAACAGGGCTTCCCTGCCCAGGGCCCCGGCCAGGGAACTGGCCGTCATCGCCCCGAGGCTCAGACCGCCGATCACCGACGGCCGCAGGCCCGCCTCGGCGAGCAGGTCGTGCACGGACAGGGCGAGCGCCGCTTCGCGGATCGTGCCGACGCTCTGGCGCCGCTCCTGCTCCTCGGGCAGTTCCGCCCTGAGGATCTGCTCGGACGTCAGGCCCGTCCACCCGGATATCTGCTCGTACAGCTCCCGCATCAAGGGAGATGACTCATAGAGCTCTATGCCATGGGGCTCGCTGCCCACTCCGCCACCGAATAGATACCCCAGAGACATTCAACACTCCCGTCAAACCGTTCGACACGTGCAGCCGTGCGGGACTTTCCTGTCACCCGAAACGTGAGCTCGGCATCGCACATGCCGGGCGCGTTCAACACGGGGACAGAGAGCAGAAGTTGAGCAACAAGATAGCTACGGCCCTACGGCCGAGGAGCCGTATGGATCTTCGGCGAGCCTAACACCGTGACTACGGCGGCAAATCAGAAACCTAGCAATCCGGCCACGCCCGCGAAAACACGGCCAACATTTCCGGACCGCATATATAAGCCAATCCACAGACCCGCGGGCAATTGATTTCATATTTGACCAAACAATAAACCTCTTTCATCCGCACCGCGGGGAAAACCGCATGCCCCCTTTGACCTCGGGCGATGTACACCTCCCCCACTGCCCGAACCACAGGACGAAGGAGGGCAGCCGAGCTCCCCTCAGCGGTACCGCTCAAGAACGAGTGGAGCCGTTCCCGGGACGGGTCAATAGGGTGAAGTGTCCTGAACCATGAGGAACTTCACGCCGCGACAGCAGGCAACCGGACAGGGGCCCTCTGGGTAGGTTCGCCGCATGAGCGGAGACTGGAAGAGGGACCGGATCGGGAGCGCGCTGCAGGGTGAGAACCCCTCAGTGCTGCGGAGGCTGAGTGCGGGCTTCGCGGTGATCGGGGACGTTCAGTTCCTGCCGGGGTACTCGGTACTCCTCGCCGACGACCCCGCCGTGCAACGCCTGTCGGACCTGCCCAAGGAGCGGCGGCTTCAGTTCCTGTCCGACATGGATCAGCTCGGGGAGGCGGTCGAGCGGGCCTGCCGCCGGATGGATCCGGCCTTCCGCCGCGTGAACCTGGAGATCCTCGGCAATACGGACCCCTTCCTGCACGCACACGTCTGGCCGCGGTTCGAGTGGGAGCCCGCCGACATCGTCCGCGGGCCGGTGTGGCTCTACCCGCGGGAACGGTGGAGTGACGACCGGTTCGCGCTCGGGCCGCAGCACGACGCGCTGCGGGAGGCCATCGGCTCCGAACTCGACCGGTTGACGGCGGGTCACTGACGTACGGGGTTCAGCAGGACCCTGACCTGCGGCTACGAGACGGCGCCGCCTAGAATCCAGGGTGAGTACGCGGATATCCCGACCCCGGACCGCCGCCGGTGCCCACATCCCTGCCGACCGCGAGGGAAGCCGGGCCGACTCCTGCCCTGCTGCCTTCGCCGTCCGGGTCTCCCGTCGGCCCTGCCCCGGAACCGCACTGTCTTGAGCACCGACGAAATCACCCACACACAGCCCGCAGCCGTATCTCCTGCCCCCAGTCCTCCCATCGCCGCCGACCGGCCCGCCCCACCCGTCCGCTCCCGCTTCCTCGCGAGCCTCGCCGGTCGCGCACCCGCACCCCCGTCACCCGGAGCCGCACTGCACAACGTCAGTGCCGCGACCGCCGTCCTGCTGGTCCTGGTGGCCATAGGCTCGCTGATCCACGAGCCCGTGCTGATACCCCCGCTCGCCGCGTCCGCGGCGATCATCCATGGCGCCCCGGGGTTGCCGCTCGCTCAGCCTCGCAGTGTGATCGCCGGTCACCTGCTGTGCGCCGCCGTCGGTTACGCGGTCGTCGCCGCAGCGGGCAGCTCACCGTGGGCGGCGGCCCTCGCTGCCGGGATCAGCCTGGCCGTGATGACCGTGGCCCGTACCCCGCACTCCCCCGCGTGCGCGACCGCCGTCGTCATCGTCCTGAACACACCGCGCCCCGCGACCTTCGTCCCCCTGCTCGTGGGCTCCGCCGGGCTGCTCGTCCTCGCGGGCTGGGCCGCCTCGTACGCCCGCTCCGGAACGCACCGCTACCCCGCGTACTGGTGGTGAGGTGCGCAGGGTGCGAGCGGGCGGGACCGTCCTGGACGAGTTCGAAGGACACCACGTCCAGCTGGCCGACCCGGAGAATAATCACGTGCCCTTCCCCTCCGGGCTCGTTATCCTCGGCCACATGAACGTCACAGGCCCGAGCACCAACGCAACCGCGCGAGCGACCAGCTCGCCGGTTGCCGCCGCCTGACGTCTTTCCCACTCCATCGGCGACCGGAAACGGACCGCCGATGATGTTCCGTGGCTCACCCCACACTCCACCCTTCGTGCGGACCCGTTGTCCGGTGCCTCCCCCGCTCGTACCCGCGAAGGAGCCACCTCATGAACACCGACCAGGTCATCCGTACGTTCGTCGACTACTTCCAGGAGCGCGGACACCGCCGCATCACCGGGTCGACCCTGCTGCCGCCGCCCGGCGACCCCGTGCTGTTCACCACCTCGGGCATGCACCCCCTCACCCCGTACCTGGAGGGACGCCCGCACCCCCTCGGCAACCGGCTCGTCAATGTGCAGCGGTGTCTGCGCACCACCGACCTCGAGGAGGTCGGCGATCCCACGCATCTCACCGTCTTCGAGATGCTCGGCACCTGGTCACTCGGTGACTATGAGGGGCCACAAAGCCTGCGTTGGGGGTACGAGCTCCTCACCGAGGGCCTCGGTGTCGATCCCCGCATGATGTACGCCACCGTCTTCGGCGGTGACGAGCGCACCGGTCCTGACACCGCTTCCCAGGAGGTGTGGGGGGAGCTCGGGGTTCCCGTGGAGCTGACCGTGGAGGACAACTGGTGGTCCAACGGGCCGACCGGCCCCTGCGGACCCGACTCGGAGATCTTCCTGTGGACCGGCGACACCCCGCCGCAGTCGACGCCCACCCAGGACGACCGTTGGGTGGAGATGTGGAACCACGTGACGATGCGGTACCGGAAGCTCGACGACGGTTCGCTCGTGCCGCTCCCCCAGCGCAATGTCGACACCGGGCTCGGCCTCGAACGGCTGGTCTCGACCCTGCAGGGCAAGTCGTCGGTGTTCGAGTGCGATGTGTTCGACCCCTGGCGTTCGCTCGTGCCCGGGCTGTGGCCGCTGGACGAACCGTCGCTGCGGCTCGTCTGCGACCATCTGCGTTCGGCCGTGGTGGTCATCGGCGACGGGGTGCGGCCCGGCAACACCGGTCGCGGCTATGTGTTGCGTCGGCTGGTGCGGCGCCTCCTCACCGTTCTCTGGCGTGACGACCCCGAGCCCGGGTCGCGCGGCCTCGGAGATCTGCCGGACGACCTGATCCGGCACACCCTGGACCACTTCCGTCAGGACATCGACCCCGTCGACGTACGCGTGATCCTGCTGGACGAGGAGCAGCGGTTCCGTCGGCTTCTGGAGCGAGGGCGGCGGATCCTCGCCCAGCCCCGCTTCCGAGGACCGCTGGACGAGGAGCACCTGCACTACCTCCACGACACACACGGCCTGCCCCGTGATCTTGTCCTGAGCCTGCGCCCGGAGTAAGGGTCCGGGCGGGTGCGGGCCGGGGTGGCTCTCCCGTCAGAGAACCATCCGCTGCCTGCCGTCGACGAGTTCGCGCACGGCGTCCAGGTGGCCCGCGTGGGTGGCAGTCTCGGTGATCACGTGCAGGACGATCTCGCGCAGGTTGTCGAGGTGCCAGTCACCGAAGAAGTCCGGCCACCAGCTCGGGGCGGCTTCCAGGTCGGCACCGGCCAGGAAGGCGTCGGCGAGCTCCCCTTCCTTCCGGTAGAGAGCGAAGATCTCCTCGGCCGTCTTCTCCGGGGCGGGCTGCCACGCGTCCTCCCCGGAGCCGAGGATCTCTTCGATCGCCGCTGGGTCCCCCGCGGCAACCGCGCGGAACCAGAACTTCTCGTCGTCCAGGGCGAGATGGTGCACCAGTCCGAGGCATGTCCAGCCGGACGGCAGAACCGGGCGCCGCAACGCCTCCTCGTCCAAGCCCTCCAGGATGCCCAGGACGTGCTCACGCTTGCTCCTCAGAACGCCGAGCAGCGTCGTCAGTTCAGTGTCAGCCATGGGCGTGACCCTATGCGGCCCCACTGACATCCGGCCCGCTGAGCGCCGTGAACAAGCCGGAGGCCCGGTTCTCAGACTGCCGCGTCGGCGATCAGTCTGAGAGCCAGCGCCTCCGTCTCGGCGTCGGCCTTCTCCGGGCTGCCGGTGTCGTAGGGCGGATCGGGGTCGTACTCGACCGCGAGCTGCATGGCCTGCGCCACCTTGGTGCTGGAGAGGCGGGCGGCGAGGTGGAGTCCCATGTCGATGCCCGCGGAGACGCCCGCGGCCGTGATGATCTTTCCCGCCTCGACGAATCGTCCGGGCTTGTACGTCGCGCCGACCTTCTCCAGATAGAACCGCGACGCCCAGTACGTCGTCGCGGGCAGGCCGCGCAGCAGGCCCGCCGACCCCAGAATCAGCGAGCCCGTGCACACCGAAGTCGTCCACACCGAGCGGCGGTGGATGCGCCGGATCCACTCGTGGGCCGCGGTGTCGCCCATCATCGCCGTCATCCCCCGATCCCCTCCTCCGGGGACGAGCAGCACGTCGGCAGCGTGTACGTCCCGCATGGCACGCTCCGCCACCAGGCTCAGCTCCCCCGTGTCCGTACGCACCGGACCCACCTCGCGGGCGACCATCGTCACCCGCACTCCCGGGACCCGGCAGAGCACCTCGTACGGCCCCACCGCGTCCAGCGCCGTGAAGCCGTCGTAGAGCAGCACCGCGACGTCCAGCTGTCCATCCCGTGACGCCGCCTGCGCCGAGCCGCCCACCCCCACGGCGGCCGCGGCTCCTGCTGCCACTGCCCCCGACACCGCGCCCCGCAGCACTCCACGCCGACTCGGCTGCGCCCGACGGATCTCGTCCCTGCCCATGACCACCGATTCCCTTCCTGGTACGGGCGTTGATGCCCGCGTACTTCCACCCACTTCCACGTACTTCCAAGTAGTCGTGCGCAGCCGTGTCCGAGTTCCCCGCCGTCCCCGCCGCAGTTCGTGGGAGAGCGCCACACCCGCCCCGCCGCGCCCCGGCGGACACGCCCTGGTCACCTAGACTCGGCCAATGGCCAAGTACTTCGACGTGCATCCCGACAACCCCCAGCGGCGCAGCATCAGCAGCGTGGTCGACGGGATCCGCTCCGGCGCTCTCGTCGCATATCCGACGGACTCCTGTTACGCGCTGGGGTGTCAGCTCGGCAGCCGTGACGGCATGGACCGCATCCGGTCGATCCGGCAGCTCGACGACCGTCACCACTTCACCCTCATGTGCGAGAGCTTCGCGCAGATGGGGCAGTTCGTTCATCTCGACAACGACGTGTTCCGCGCCATCAAGGCCGCCACGCCCGGCAGTTACACCTTCATCCTGCCCGCCACCAAAGAGGTGCCGCGCCAGATGATGCACCCGAAGAAGAAGACGGTCGGCGTGCGCATCCCCGACCACACGGTCACCCAGGCCCTCCTCGCCGAGCTCGGCGAGCCGCTGCTGTCCAGCACGCTGCTCCTGCCCGACCAGGAGGAGCCGCTGACCCAGGGCTGGGACATCAAGGAGCGGCTCGACCACCTCGTGGACTCGGTCATCGACTCCGGCGACTGCGGTACCGAGCCCACCACCGTCATCGACTTCTCGGACGGCGAGGCGGAGATCGTGCGCCGGGGCGCGGGCGACACCAGCCGCTTCGAGTAGCGGTCCTCCACGGCGCGGGGCCGGACAGGTGCGCGGATCGGCTCAGCTCACCGGTGCACAGCACCCGTCCCTGCGCATCAGGCGGCCCGCCTTCAGCCAGTACGCCTCGTCGTGTGCGGCGGCATCGTGCCCGGCCCCGTTCTTCCGCTGCCGCCGTTCGAACGCCGACGTCAGGTCCTCCGTCCTGTACAGGGTGCCGCCCCGGAGCACCGACACGGTCCGCACCATCGTGTCGAAGTCCGTGAACGGGTCGCCGTCCACCACGGTCAGGTCGGCGACCTTGCCCGCCTCGACCGTGCCCAGCTCCTGGTCGAGGCCGAACACCCGGGCGGGCAGCACGGTCGCGGTGCGCAGCGCCTGCGCCGGGGTCAGGCCGCCCAGATGGAGGGCGCGCAGGCCCAGGTGGAGGGCGAGGCCCACCGGGACGATGGGCTGGTCGGTGCCTAGGGCCACCTGGCCTCCGGCGGCGAGGATGCGCCGGTAGATGTCGGTTTCCGTGCGGAGCGTGGCCAGCTGGGCCTCGCTCGGCGGGACGGCCGCGCCCGCCTTCACCGCGGCGGCGTCCCACGGTGGCATCACCGCGGTGACGCGCGGGTCGTCCGCGAGCCCCGGGTCCGCGCCGAGCAGGGGCGCCGAGGTGAACGGTGTGGCGATGAGGGAGAAGGCCGCGCCCTGTGCGGTGTAGATCTCAATGACGTCGTCCCAGGCGCGGCCCGTGGCCGTGATGGCGTGCCCGAACTCCGCGCGCTGGGTTGCCTGCAGATGGGTCGTCAGGTCCTGGCCGAGTTGGATGCCGGGCGAGAGCAGATGGCCTCCCGAGCGCACACCGAGCTTCTCGTGCGCGAACTGTGCCGCCTCCTCCATCACCCAGCCCGGCGCCCGTACATAGGTTTTGACGAAGTCCCAGTCGAGTGCCGTGCCGCGCCGCAGCGAGCGCCGCAGTGCCGCCCGGCTCCGGTGGGCACGGCCCATGCTGTACGCGACGCGGGCGCCGTCCAGGAGTTCGCCCGTCGTGAGGAGGCGGGGGCCTGCCAGTTCGCCCGCGGTCACCGCCTCGCGGATGCGGGCCTGTTCGTAGGCGAAGCCGCCCAGTGACACCGCCGTGGTGATGCCGTACGTCAGTTGGCCTGCCGTCTGGCGTCCGCCGTAGGTCGTCTGCCAGGGGTGCGTGTGCGTGTCCCACAGTCCGGGGACGACCGTGTGCCGCGTGGCGTCGACGCGGCGGCCCGCGGGGCTGCCGGGTCCGGCCGGGCGGTGCGCTCGTACGGAGGCGATGCGGCCGTCGCGGACGACGATGTCGACATCGTCCCGTACCTCGTCCCCGGTGCCGTCCCACAGTCGGCCTGCGTGTACGACGACGTCGGCGGGCGAGGGCCTGCGCTGGTCCACCGGCACCCGTACCGTGCGCGGACGCTCCCCTCCGACACCGATGAGGCGCAGCCGCCCGCTGGAGAGGTAGAGGAGGGACTTCGCGTCGCCTGCCCACGAAGGGTGGTCGGCCGGTTCGTCGGAGAGCATCCGCAGTGCGCCGCGCGGGGTGCCGTCGGGCGTCACGGGCAGCAGGCACAGGGCCGATTCGACGATCACCGCGAGCCATCGGCCGTCGGGTGACCAGACGGGGCCCGAGTCGTACCGGTCGGAGAGCGAGGCGTGCGGGGCCACGGCGTGCAGGCGGTCCGCGCCGGTGTCCGCGTCGACGATCCGGATGAGGTTGTAACCCTCGCGGTAGCGCTGGTTGATGCGGTTGCGGTCGCACAGCGCGACGTACCGGCCGTCGGGCGACCAGCTCGGCCTGCCCGGCAGGCCGCCCCCGCCGAGCGGTGTCACCAGCGCGCGTTCGGTGCCCGCCGCGAGGTCGCGCACGACGAGGCGACCTGTCATGTCCAGGCAGGCGAGGCGTTCGCCGTCGGGTGAGAGTGCCGGGTGGACCCGGCCGCCGGTCGCCAGTGCGGTCTCGGCTCCGGTGGCGAGGTCGTGGCGGTACGCGCCGAGCAGTCCGTCGCGGTCGTCGGCGTACACCAGGGACTTGCCGTCCGGCGCCCACGTCGGGCCGAGCAGGTAGCCGGTGGCCGCCGCCCGGTGGAGTCGCCGGGGCGGTTTGCCGCCCGACGTGTGGGCGAGCCAGAGTGAGTTGAGGGCGGCGAAGGCGATCCGGCGGCCGTCCGGCGAGAGCGCGGGCAGGTGGATGCCGCGCGTCGGACGTGCCCGCCCGAGGCCCAGGTCGTACTCCTTGACCCGGTAATGCGGGCGTGTCACCGGCAGGGTGGCGTCGAAGGGGATCACTTCGGGCCCGCCCGGGGCACCGGCGCCGCCCCGCTCTCCCGAACTGTCGGGACGTACGAGTGTGAAGCGCCCGTCCACGGTCAGCAGGAGCTTCCCGTCCACCGTCCAGCGCGGCGGCACCGGAGCCAGGTCGCCGTCGAGCGCGACGGGCCTGCCGTCGACGACGAGGGTGCAGGACGCCTTGGGTGCGGCCGTGGTCCGCAGGTAGGCGAGGCGCTTGCCGTCCGGGGCCAGGGCGGGCGTCATGACCTGGGCGGTCGCCGTCTCGGTGTGGGCGACGGTGACGGGGCCCGCGCCTCCCGCCGGGACGGACGCGATGGTGCGGGCTTCGAGTGCGGTGCTGCCCTGCGGGGTGGTGACCGGTTTGCCGCGGACGAAGAGCAGGTGTCCGCCGTCCGGCGACCAGGTGGGGTCGAAGTCTTCCCACCGCCCGTCCTGCAAGGGCCCTTCCTGGCCGGGTCGGCCGGTCACGCGGGTGATGCGACCGCTCGCGAGGTCCAGGACCTGGATGCGGTACGAGCCGCCCCGCACCGGATCGCCGCCGCGCTCGGACGCGAAGGCGATGCGCGATCCGTCGGGCGACCAGGCGGGGCCCCGGTCGTCCCACGGGCCATCGGTGCGCTGCCGCAGCCCCGTCCCGTCGGCATGCATCGTCCAGATGTGGAATCCGCCGTCCTGATACGCGCAGAACGCGACCGACGCCCCGTCCGGCGCGTACACGGGCCGGTTCGGTTCCAGTCCTGCCGGTGTCAGCGGCACCGCCTCGCCGCCCGTGCGGGGCAGGGACCAGAGCGTGGCCTGCGCCTCGACGACCAGCCGGTCCGCGGCCGGTGAGAGGGTCGCCGCGCCGTTCGTGACGCGGGTGAACGAGAGGGGGACCGTGGCGCGCGGCCGGGCCGGGGCGGGAGCGGCGACCCCGAGGGCGGCGACAGCCCCGGACGCGCCCGCGGCGAGGAACAGTTGACGTCGGGACAGAGGCAACACCGTGTTGTGCCGGTCACAGTCCATGACACAGAACACTCGCCCATCGCCACCGCCGTGGACAACACCAAACGACGCCAACACGCCGGTGTGCGCACTCTTCTCTGTCCTACGTCGCGAACTCGCCGAGCCAGCCGCGGGGGAGGAAGTGCTTCGGCAGGTACGGCGACGTGTCGTCGACGGGGAAGTCCGAGTCGTACGCCAGACAGGCCATCGCGAGCGGGCCGAGGGCCACCCGGCCGTACAGCGGCGTGGTCCCGGCCCCTGCCCTGCCGTTCCAGTACCGCTCGTGGTGGGCGAGCGCCTCGGCGAGGGCCTCGGTGAAGGCGTCCCGGTCGCCCGCGATCAGGCGGTGCAGGAGAGCAGCGGGCTGATAGTCGATCAGGTTGAGGAAGTCGGTCGGGGTGCGGGTCGCGACGTCGGGGTGGGAGGTCTCCATGGTGGCGATCAGGTGCTGGACGACGTCGTCCATGGGCCGCCTGAGCCAGAACGCCCGCAGCGTCTCGATCCAGTGGAAGACGTACTCGTCGACGGGCGTGGCCCGGCGCAGGTCGTCCAGCGGCACGTCGCAGAGCAGGGTCAGCCGGTCCCGTTCCCTGCAGACGAGGGCGAGGTAGAAGGCGTCGAGCCAAGCGTGCGCGTCCGCGCCCGGCACGGGTCCGGTGGCGGGCAGGTGCAGGGAGCGGTCGGCGATGCGGCACTCCACAGTGCCCTCGGCGGAGGCGGTCGTGCGGAACAGTGCCGAGCCGGTCTGCATCGCCCAGACCCACGCCTCCCAGGTCTCCAGGCGTGCGCCGTCGGGGTCGGCGGCGAAGCGCACGTCGCTCAGCCGCTTCGTGGCGGCGAAGGTATGGGCGACGCCCGCGGAGCTCTGCGCCAGCCGGGCGATGCCTTCGGCCGCGGCGGCGGGGTCGAGCTCGGCCGCGTCGGCCTCCGCGCCGACCGGTGCGGGCTGCGACTCGGGCTGGGCGGGCTGCGGTTCCGGCCGCGCGGCCGCGCTCTCGGCGTGCAGCTTCTTCATCACCTCCATCAGCTCGGGCGGCGGCACCACGGTGAAGGTGCGGGTCTCGTGGTCGAAGGCGGTGAGCGAGGTCAGCCGCCCCTGGTGCCACCAGTACAGCCGCGGCGACAGCGCGCCAGGACCGTCCTCGTAGGCGCCGAGCGCGTACGCGCCCAGGTCGTTGACCGCGTCCACCACCGTGCCGTCCTCGATCGGGTGGAAGGCCAGCAGGTTGCGGCTGGGGAGGACGACGAGCGCGCCTGCCTCCGGCAGTTCACTGCCGGTGGTCGCGCGGGCCAGCTCGGGGAGCACGAGCGCTTTGCTCGCCACGAAAGGCGAGTCTCCGTAGACGGTCCACAGCCGTGCGCCCTGCGGTCCTGTCACCTCGTCGTGCTCGACGAGTTCACGGATGAGGTTGTTCCTGGCCGCTGCCCAGAGCTGCTCGAGCCCGGCGCGTGCCACGTCGTGGTCGTCGAGGATGCGTACGGAGGTGGGGGCGTCGAGGGCGAGCGCCAGGAGGAGGCCATCGGCGACCGGACGCGCGTACCGGAAGGCGTTCGCCATCTCGCCGGGGAAGGCGTCGTCGGGCAGCAGGCGCAGGACCGTTCTGTCGAGCAGTTCCTGCGCGCTCTCCCCGCCCTGCGAAGCGTTGTCCAGCGTCGTGAAGTGCTGTTCGACCAGGCGGGGCCAGTGCTCCTCGGCCGTGGCACGGCACTGGTGCGCCAGGTTCGGGAGCGGGCTGCGATGCCCGTCGCCCCACAGCACGGCGTCACCCGCGACCCGCGGGCGTATCCCGCTGCGGGTGAGGAAGTGATCGGCTGTCAGGTTCCGCAGGTGTTCGGCCTGCGGGCGAGTCAGCATCGGCAGGTGGGGGTCGGATGCGTGGTGTTCGTTCACCCGGCGACTCTACGAAGGGAGTACCGGGCCGGTGCAAGAAGGGTGGCTCTGCGTGCACCGCAACGGGCCGTGCCCGCTCCGTGAGCCGTAGGAGAAGGGGCGACGCGCCGTGCAACGAGGGGAGACCCGGATAGCGGTCACGCATGTCCCGCACCGTGCGGTGCAGGGCGTCGGCGGCGGTGTCGGGCGCGAGACTTCCGACGGAGTCGCCACCCGCGGACTGAGCGTCGCGCCCCGCAGGCGGCCGTCCGTCGGGGGGAGTTGGCACAGAGGCACGTCGGGGCACCTCATACCAGGAGCTGACATCGCAGCCGCGCGTACCCCCAGGGTCTGGTCGCGCCGGATACCGTAGGCCGACGAGGCGTCGACCACCTCTCTTCTAGCGTTCTCGGCATGTCGGATACTCGAACCACCCTGCGTAGACGCGTCCTTGTCAGCGCCCTCACCGCTTGCCTCGCGCTGCCTGTGGCGGGTGGAGCCACGGCCGTGGCCGTGGGGCCGAGCAGCACGGTCGGCCCCGCCGTCGCCGAGAAGTCCACAGCGGCACTCCACCTTCCGCGCCCCACCGGCCCCTACGCGGTCGGCCGCGACACCCTGCACCTCGTCGACAAGAGCCGCCCCGATCCCTGGGTGCCTTCGGCGGGTGCTCGTGAGCTGATGGCGTCCGTGTACTACCCCGGACGGCACGGCGGCGGGCGTCCCACCGCCTACACGTCCGAGGAGGAGGCGCGGCTCCTGCTGGAGTGGTGGAAGCAGGACAAGGCGCTCTCCCCCGCCGAGTACAGCGCCACCCGCACCTACGCGCGCACCGGGGTGCGCCCCGCGCCGGGGCGGTTCCCGCTGATCGTGCTCTCCCCCGGGTTCACCGCCCCGCGCTCCACGCTGACCCACCTCGCCGAGGATCTGGCGAGCCGGGGCTTCGTCGTGGCCACCGTCGACCACGCCTACGAGTCCCTCGGCACGGAGTTCCCCGGTGGCCGTGTCCTCACCTGCAAGGCCTGCGGTCCGGTCGAGGAGCCCGGCGGGGGCGAGATCGCCACCAAGGGGCGGGCCAAGGACCTCTCGTACGTCATCGACCGGCTGACGCGGACCGGCGGCAAGGACGGCTGGCGGTACGCCCGCATGATCGACGACAAGCGGATCGGCGCGGGCGGGCACTCCATCGGCGGGTCCGCCGCGCTCGCCACGATGGCCGCCGACCGCCGTGTGCGGGCCGGTATGAACATGGACGGCCACTTCTACGCCCCGCCCAGCGGGATCGGCGGCCGCCCCTTCCTGATGATCGGCGCCGAGACGATGCACACGCCCGGCGTCGAGGACGGCAAGAACTGGGACGAGACCTGGCAGGGCCTGGACGGCTGGAAGCGGTGGCTCACCGTCAAGGGGTCGGGGCACTTCACGTTCACCGACGTGCCCGTCCTCGCCGAGCAGGCGGGGGTGGCCGACCCCGAGGTGCCGCTGTCCGGTGAGCGCTCCGAGCGGATCACGCGCGCGTACATCGGCGCGTTCTACGAGCAGTGGCTGCGCGGCACCCCGCAGCCGCTGCTCGACGGACCGACGCCGGGGAATCCCGAGGTGACCTTCCAGCGACGCTGACCGGTCGGGCCGCCAGGAACCCCTCGCGGTCCGGCTAGCATGTAACACATGAATGACAATAATGACCCTTACGAGCTGCGGGTGGAAGTGCCGTCCGTCGAGACCTTCCGCCGCCTGCGCACCGATGCCGGTCTCTCCGACAGGGCCCCCGAGGCCGTTGCGCTCGCCCTGCCGAACACCTGGCACGGCGTGGTGCTGCACCACGAGGGCGAGCCGATCGGCATGGGACGGATCATCGGTGACGGCGGCACCGCGTTCCAGGTCGTCGACATCTGCGTACACCCCGCACACCAGGGACGCGGCCTCGGCAGGCGCATCATGGCCGCACTCACCGAGGAGCTGGAGCGGCGCGCGCCCGCGACCGCGTACGTCTCGTTGATCGCCGACGGCCCCGCGCGCTTCCTCTACGAGAAGTTCGGCTTCGCCGACACGGCGACGCACGACTCGATCGGCATGTACCGCTCGATGCCCGGTTGATGACCGATGATGACCGGTTGACGACCGCCCGGCGACCGTGTGCCGACGGCGCGGGCCGCCCGGTGCCGGATCCCGTACGGATCCCGCGCCGGGCGGAGAGGTTGGTCCGCACCAACTCCTTGACGGGGCCCTGGAGTCTGCCTTAAATCAAGTACTGAACGAAGTGAGCACGACGGATCATGCGCCGCGTTCACTTCTCGACACTCCTTTGTCATGCGCATGCCCCACCCGCCACCGCCCCCACGCGAAGCGATGTGATGACAGTGCCCACCTCCCTCAGCCGCCGCACCAAGCTCTGCGCGCTAGCCCTGGCCTGCGGAGCCGCAAGCCTGAGCATGCTCCCCACAGCCTCGGCGGAGACCACGCCCACGACCGGGGCCCGTTCCTCCGCCCCGTCGGCCGCCGCCACCTTCACCGAGGACTTCAACGGCCCCGCCGGATCGGCCGTCGACGGCAGCAAGTGGCAGATCGAGACCGGCGACAACGTCAACAACCACGAGCGGCAGTACTACACGTCGGGCAACAAGAACGCGGCCCTCGACGGCCAGGGCAACCTGGTCATCACCGCCCGCAAGGAGAACCCCGGCAACTACCAGTGCTGGTACGGCCGTTGTGAGTACACCTCGGCCCGCCTCAACACCTCCGGCAAGTTCACGCAGACGTACGGCCACGTCGAGGCCCGGATGAAGGTGCCGCGGGGCCAGGGCATGTGGCCCGCGTTCTGGATGCTCGGCGCCGACATCGGCAACGTGGGCTGGCCCAACAGCGGCGAGATCGACGTGATGGAGAACGTCGGGTTCGAGCCGTCCACCGTCCACGGCACGCTGCACGGCCCCGGCTACTCCGGCTCGGGCGGGATCGGCGCGGGCTACACGCTGCCGGGCGGGGAGGCGTTCGCGGACAAGTTCCACACCTTCGCGGTGGACTGGTCACCGAACAAGGTCACCTGGTCCGTGGACGGCAAGGTCTACCAGACCCGGACCCCGGCCGACCTCAACGGCAACAAGTGGGTCTTCGACAAGCCCTTCTTCCTCATCCTCAACCTCGCGGTCGGCGGGTACTGGCCCGGCGACCCGGACGGCGGCACGACCTTCCCCAAGCAGCTGGTCGTCGACTACGTCCACGTGACAGGGGGCAACGCGGCTCCGACCGGCGGCTGAGGCCCGCCGCGGCGCGCTTTCCGGGCTCCGGCGGGGCCCGGGAGGCGGTCGGCAGGGCCGTCCGGCACCACCCCCCGCCGGTCGGTGCCCGGCAGGGCCCGCACACCGGTGACCCAGGCCACTTCGAGGGGCCGACGGCTGTGAGGCCACTCATAGGGGCCACGTCACATGCTAAGGACGGTAGTAGCAGCCCCGAGGCCCGGTACGGGGCCTGCGGCTCCGCGAGGGAGGGCTCCGACCAGGGCCTCTTCGTATCTCGGTAGTACGTCACATGATTGCGTCCGCCCCCGGGCGCCGCTAACCCTGGCTGAGTCTTCGGGACGCCGGGATCGCACAGCAGGCACAGTCGCCCGCTCGATCCGGCGCCCCATCTCGTCCCCATCCAGGAGTTGCACCCGCATGTCTCTGACGCGTACCGCCCGGACCCGTAAGTTCTCCGTCGCCGGCATCGCCGCCGCCGGAGCTGCCGCCGCCGCCCTGACCCTCGTCCCCTCCCCCGCCCACGCCGCGGAGCCCGCTCAGGCCGCCGCAGCCGCGCCGCAGGCCGCCAAGGGCGACAAGAACTACCCCGAGAACCTCGACGGCTGGATCCGCGAGTCCCTGGACATCATGAAGTCCAAGGGCATCCCCGGCAGCTACGAGGGGCTCCACCGCAACATCATCCGTGAGTCCGCCGGTGACCCGAACGCCCAGAACGGCTGGGACGTGAACGCCCAGAACGGCACCCCGTCCAAGGGCCTGCTGCAGGTCATCCAGCCGACCTTCGACGCCTACCACGTCGACGGCACCCCCAATAACCTGACCGACCCGGTCGCCAACATCACCGCGGCCGCGAACTACGCCGCCGACAAGTACGGCTCCATCGACAACGTCGACTCCGCGTACTGAGCCCGGGACCTCCGTAACCACCTCCCGGTCCCCGAGCCCGACCCTGAACCCCCGATCGATCCGCTGATCCGCTGATCTCCCGGTTCGCGAAGAGAGGCAGCGCATGCCGCACGAGAGCCATGACGAGCACCCGGCACACCCGGTAGACGGCCCCTCGGTGCCCGGCTACGGGCCCGCCCGGGTCCGCGGCTCGCGGCGCAAGCCCCGGAAGAAGGCCCTGCGGTACGTCGCGTGGGGCGCCCTGGGCCTGACCCTGGTCGGTGGCGGAGGCGTCGCCTACGCCTGGCAGCACCTCAACGGCAACATCCAGGGCACGGACGTGAACGCCGCCCTCGGACACGACAGGCCCGCCGGACAGCGGGACGGGTCGATGAACATCCTCCTGCTCGGCTCCGACTCGCGGGCAGGGACCCACGGCCGGTACGGCAGCGGTGTGAGCGGGGCCCGGGCCGACACGGCGATGGTCCTGCACGTCGACAAGTCCCACCAGAAGGCCTCGGTCGTCAGCATCCCGCGCGACACGATGGTCGAGCGGCCCCAGTGCACGCAGTCCCACGGTGGCGGCGCGGCGGGCGCCCAGCAGGCCATGTTCAACTCGTCGTACCAGGTGGGCGGGCCCGCCTGCACCGTGAAGACGGTCGAGAAGATGTCGGGCCTGCGCATGAACCACTACCTCGAAGTCGACTTCAAGGGGTTCCAGAAGCTCATCGACGAGCTCGGCGGCGTGGACATCACCACCCGCAAGGCCATCAAGGACCCCAACAGCGGCCTCTCGCTGACCGCAGGCAAGCACACGCTCAAGGGCGAAGAGGCGCTGGCGCTCGTCCGCACCAGGCACGGTGTGGGTGACGGCAGCGACCTGGGCCGGATCCAGCTCCAGCAGGCCTTCATCAAGGCCCTGATCCACCGCGCCAACACCGTCGACCCGCTGAGCGACCCCGCCAAGTCGTACGGCCTCGCGGACACCGCGACCAAGACGATCAGCGCCGACTCCGACCTGGCGTCGGCGGACAAGCTGATCGGCCTGGCCAAGGAGCTGAAGGGCATCAGCCCCGACCGCACCGACATGGTGACGATGCCGGTGACCTACGACGCACAGGACGCGGGCCGGGTCCTGCCGCTCGACAAGGCGTCGCACCGGGTCTGGACCGCGCTGCGCCACGACGAGCCGATCCCGAAGTCCGCCACCAAGGAGTCGGTGGGCGACCGGACGGACTCTCCGGTGTCGGCGGGTTCCTGAGCACTCAGGCGGAGGCCGAAGCGGAAGCTGAGGCTGAGGCTGAGGCTGAGGCTGAGGCCACGAAGAACGGAATGGCGACGAGGAAGCGGCCGGACTCGGCCCGTCGGCGCTGTTCGGCCAGCCATTCGTCCGCTTGGTCGCGGCCGACCGCCCCGGCGGCACAGACCGGGTCGACGAGCCTTTCGAGCAGCGACAGCATCGCGGGGTCGGTGAACACGCTGGTGTGCACCTCCACCGTGACGTCGTCGAAGCCACCGGTCAGGAGCAGGCCGCGGTACTGACGGCCCGCGCGGGGCATGTCCAGGATGTCGGCGCGGGCGTGCACGATCGTGCGGGTGAGCGCCGCGTCGGACGAGTCGATCATGATGGCGTCCCAGTCCTGACCTACCAGGACGATCCTGCCGCCCGGGCAGAGGACCCGGCGGGCCTCCGCCACCGCGCGCCCCGGCTCCCGGAGCAGGTGGAAGACCTTGTCGGCGCGGTAGCCGCGCACGCTTCCGTCGGCGAACGGCAGCTCCTCCGCCCCCGCCTCCCGGAACTCCGCCTCCGGCCACCGCTCCCGGGCCGCCGCCAGCATCGACCGACCGGGATCGACGCCCACCGCGCGGACGCCGCGTCCGGCCAGCTCGCCGACGGCTCGCCCGGCGCCGCAGCCGACGTCCACGACCGTCGAGCCCGGGACGAGGGAGAGCAGTTCGTAGGAGCGGTCCCGCAGCCGGGTGGCGCTCGGCATCCGGTCCGCGGCGTCGAGGACGGCCAGCAGGGCTTCGGTGTCGCGGTGAGTGTCGCGGTGCTCTTCCACCGCTTCGTGATGCACCTTGTGATGCGCGTCGTGATGCGCTTCCTGATACGTGGACATGGACGTCATGCTGCGACTTAATGTCGACATGAAGTCAAGCGACGACGGCGGCGGTGTCGGCACCGGCACCTTGAGCATCGGCGCCATCGCGGCACGGTTCGGTCTGGCCACGCACGTGCTGCGGCACTGGGAGTCGGTGGGCCTGCTGGCCCCCGGCCGGGACACCGGCGGGCGCCGTCGCTACGGCGCGGACGACCTCACCCGCGTGGCGACGATCCTCATCCTGAAGGAGGCGGGTCTCGGCCTGGACACCATCAGGAGCCTGTCCTCGACCGTCGACCGCGACACCCGGCACGAGATCCTGCGCCCCACGGCCGAGGAGCTCCGGTCGAGAATCGCAGCGGCCCAGGCCTCGCTGGAGCTCATCGAGGGCGGTCTGAACTGCGCGTACGAGGACGTCACCCACTGCCCGAACTACCGGCGGCTCATCGCAGAGCGGACCGGCCACGAAATCCGGCAGGAGAGCGGGTGAGCGGGTGAGTGAACTCTCACCCTCCACCTCATGTCGAGGGTCAGAGTCCACTCGATACGGTCAGCAGACCGGCTTCGACAGAATCCGAGCGGTTTCTGTTATCGCGGCGGGCGCAGGGCGTCTCCCCTGTGTCGGAGGAGACAGGCCCCCCACAAAGAGAGTGGACACAGCGTGAGCAGCGAACGCCAAATCGCGATGATCAGGGCAGCGCAGGACGGGAACCAGCGGGCGCAGGACGCGCTGGTGGCGGAGTACCTGCCGCTGGTCTACAACATCGTCGGACGGGCCCTGAACGGCCATGCGGACGTGGACGACGTGGTGCAGGAGACCATGCTCCGTGTCCTCGGCGGCCTGGACGGTCTGCGCAGCCCGGAGACCTTCCGCAGCTGGCTGGTCGCCATCACGATGAACCAGATACGCGGCCACTGGCGGGAGCGCGCTTCGGGCGCGATACCCGCCGGTGGTGGCCTCGCCGACGCGTACGACGTGGTGGATCCCGGCGCGGACTTCGTCGATCTGACCATCACCCGGCTCGGGCTCTCGGGACAGCGCAGGGAGACCGCCGAGGCGACTCGCTGGCTGGACGAGGACGACCGGGCGCTGCTCTCGCTGTGGTGGCTGGAGTCCGCGGGCGAGCTCACGCGGGCGGAGGTCGCCGAAGCGCTGGAGCTTTCGTCGCAGCACGCGGCGGTGCGGGTACAGCGCATGAAGGCGCAGCTGGAGACGGCGCGCGTCGTCGTGCGTGCCCTGTCCGCCAACCCTCCGTGCGCGGGTCTCCAGCAGATCACCGCAGGCTGGGACGGGGTGCCGTCGGCGCTGTGGCGCAAGCGGCTGGCCCGGCACGCCCGCGGCTGCTCGGCCTGCGAGGGCCACTGGTCCAATCTGGTGCCCGCCGAGGGTCTGCTGGTGGGGCTGGGGCTCGTCCCTGTGGGCTCCGCGCTCGCCGGTCTGGTCGTGCCGCCGGACCTCGTCGAGGTCGGCTCGGCCTCCGCCACGTCCGTGCACGGGTCGGCGGCTCCGGTCTCCGCTCGGACGCAGGCCCGCCGTGATCGCGCCAGACGCCGTCGTCGTACGACCGCAGTGGCCGCCGCGGTCGTCGCGCTCGGCATCGGCGGTGGCGCGGTGCACCTCCTCACGGGCCCGGACTCGGACGAGGACACCCCGTCCACCGCCGCGGCCCCCGCCTCGCCCACCGACACATCGGCCTCGAAGAGCGCCTCCCCCTCCGCCTCCCCCAAGCACTCCGCGTCCCCCAGCGCCAAGCCCACCCCGAGCAAGACGAAGAAGAAGCCGAAGCCCAAGCCCAAGCCGACGCCGAGCCGCACCTCGGCCAAGCCGAAGCCGAAGCCGGAGGCGTCCGACCCCGCGCCGCCGAAGCCGAGCGGCACGGCCGCGCAGGTCGTCGCCCTGGTCAACACCGAGCGCTCGAAGGCGGGTTGCGGTCCGGTCACCTCCAACGACAAGCTCGCCACGGCGGCCACCAACCACTCCGCCGACATGGCGGCCCGCGACTACTTCGACCACACGAGCCCGGACGGCAAGGACCCCGGCGACCGCATCACGGCGGCCGGTTACCGCTGGAGCACGTACGGCGAGAACATCGCCCGCGGTCAGCAGAGTCCGGCTTCGGTGATGGACGGGTGGATGAAGAGCCCCGGCCACCGCGCCAACATCCTCAACTGCGACTTCAAGGAACTGGGCGTGGGCATCCACAACGGCTCCGGCGGCCCCTGGTGGACACAGGCGTTCGGCACGGCGCTCTGAGCAGCTGCGCTCAGAGCCCTGATCCGTGACACTCGGCGAGCGAGAGGTTGCCTTTCGCCGCCGAGTGGTTGAGCCGATCGGCGGCACTTGGCAGGCTCGTGCCTCATGACTGATGACTTCGCCAAGGACTACCTGCACAACGACCTGCGAGAGAGTCGCAAGGTGCTGCTCCGGAAGCTCGACGGGCTCGGTGAGTACGACATCCGTCGCCCGCTGACCTCGACAGGAACCAACCTTCTCGGCCTGGTCAAGCACCTGTCGCTCTGGGAATCCAGGTACTTCGGCGAGGTCTTCGGCCGACCGTTCCCCGAACCTCTGCCCCGGTGGGACGACGAGGCCTCGCGGGGCGCCGACCTGTGGGTGACCGAGCACGAGACACGCGAGGAGATCACCGACCGCTACCGTCGCGTATGGGACCACGCGGACGCGACGATCACCGCACTCACCCTCGACTCCCCCGGCCACGTGCCCTGGTGGCCGCACCCCGACGTGAAGCTGTTCAACATCCTGGTCCACCTGCTCACCGAGACCAGTCGGCACGCCGGACACGCCGACATCCTGCGGGAACAGCTCGGCGGTCCGACGTCAGGAATCAGCGCCAGCGGTTGTTGCTGATGTGGTCGCCTGCGAGCCAGCGGGCGAGGTCGGCGTGTGCCGTGGCGCGCCGCTCGGCGTCGATCTTCTCCACGTCGGGGTGATCGACAGCAAACTCCAGGATCAGCCCGTTGGGATCCGTGATGTAGAGCGAGACGCAGAACCCGTGGTCGATCACATGGGCATCCGCCTTCGTACTACCGGCATCACCGGCATCACCGGCCGCGATGACGCGCTCCCGTATGGCTTCTTGGGTCGCCGCCTCGACCTTGAAGGCGATGTGGCGCAAGGGGGTGGCATTGATCTCGGTCTTGAACTCTTCCTGGTGCTCGGGGTCGGCGAACTGGAAGAAGGCGAGTGCGCTGCCGTCGGCTAGGCCGTAGAGGGCGTGGCTGTAGACGCGCTCGGCCCCGAACAGCACCTCGCGCTCGGTCCACGTGGCCACCAGGGGCAGGCCGATCACGTCCTCGTAGAAGCGCCGGTTGGCTTCCTGGTCGTCGGTGATCCAGGCGTGGTGGTGGAGGCGGAGCGGCAGGCTCTGGGGTTCGGCCTGGGGCTGGGGTTGAGCCTGGTCCTGGGTCCGGGTCCGAGTCTGGGTCTGGGTCATCTCGGGTCATCTCCATTGTTCAGACGGGGTGTTGGGCCGGATACCTGTATGGCCTCCGACGCTCTGCCCAGCATGCCGCCCAGTACTGTTGAATGTTAAATCACTTTGAGCCATTGTTCGCGGGCAGCTCCGCTCCGTCGTGGAGAGAACCGGTCCCGTCCATCTGCCTCCAGACCGGAAAGATCACCGGACACAGCGTGGCCAGGAGATATACGCCGCCAACCGTCAGCAGCGCGGAAGGCAGGCCGACCGAATCCACAAGAACGCCCGTCGCCAATCCGCCCAGCGGAGTGGCCAGTTGGACCGAGGCGGTCGTCGCACTCAGCACACGGCTGCGGAGTTCCTCCGGCACCGCCTCATAAGTCACCGTGGCCATGACGGGGTTGAGCACTCCGCAGGCAAGACCCTCGACCGCCATGGTGAAGGCCAGCGGCGTGAAGGTGTCGGTGAAGGCGGCGACCACGAACCGCGGCAGGCCGACGACGAGAAACGCGACCGTGAACACCGGCCACCGCCGAAAACGGCTGCCCACCGCCCCATAGACCAGCGCCCCCACGAGGGCACAGGCCCCGAACACCGCGTTCAGCAGGCCGAGATCAACGGAACCAGCAAGCTCCTCACGGGCATGCACGGGGAGGAGTACGGCGCTCCAGCCCTGGTCGAGGCCCCTGGTGACCAGCGTCATCAGGCACAGGCCCAGCAGCAACGGCGCGGCCGCCACGAAGCGGTAGCCCTCCGCGAGTTCACGACGGTAGGCGCGCGGCGACGTCGGCCCGACCCACCGCCCGGCCCGCGCCTCGGGCAGGCCGCGCACCCCGAACGCGAACAGCGGCGCGGACACCGCGAAGGTCGCGGCATCCACCAACAGGACGTACTCGGCGTCGAGTACGGCGATCAGCACGCCTCCGAGAGCGGATCCCGTCAGCGCCGCACAGCGCGCCGCGCCGTCGTACAACCCGGCAGCCCTGGACAGCGGCATTCCGGCGCGTTCGGCGATCGTGGGCAACAGCACGCCGCGGGCAGTTTCACCGGGCGAACGGAACAGCCCGGTCATCGCCATCAGCACGCACAGCATCCAGAACTGCAAGAGGCCGACGAACTGCAGGAACGGGATCGTCGCAACGGCGACTCCGCAGGCGAGATCCGAGGCGACACTCACCCGCCGTCGCCCGATCCGGTCGATGACCGGACCACCGACGAGCGCGGCGAGCACTACAGGCAGCAGCGCGCAGAACGCGACGATCCCCACTTTGGCGGCGCTACCCGTGCTCTGCAGTACGAGCCACGGCACGGCCATGTACGTGAGGCAATTCCCGCTGATCGAAACGAGGTTGGCGGCAAGAACCGCTGCCAGAGGACGGCGATCAGCCGTCGAGAAGTCGGTCGAGAAGAAGTCGTCGGACACGACGGTGGTCTCCCATAAGGGGAAGCGCCCACCGCGAACGGAGCAGGTCAGCCGGTGGGCGAGGCGAAGTGGTCAGCGTCTGGCGCGCAGGGCGAGGCGCACCGCGATGCGGTGTCCACGAGCAGCGCCTCCCACACTTCGCCGGGATGACCACCCGGCACCTCCACGCATCCTCCCCGCTGACGCTGGTCCTCCGCAACGACGATCCGTACACAACGGTCCAGCCGTTCGGTACACCGGTGATTTCGCCGATGTCTGTCC
The DNA here is from genome assembly GCF_040609235.1 of Streptomyces sp. NPDC004732. Lineage (NCBI taxonomy): Bacteria > Bacillati > Actinomycetota > Actinomycetes > Kitasatosporales > Streptomycetaceae > Streptomyces > Streptomyces sp. NPDC004732. Next base: position 100,908 of record NZ_JBEXJR010000013.1, on the reverse strand, counting down.
ACCGTCATCAGCGGCACGGTGAGACCGCCAACCAACACGGCGGTCTCCGCCGGGGCGCTCTCCTCTCCCCCGCATGCCGCCCCCGCGTGGTTCCGCCACGACGAGAGGACCCCTCCGTGCAGCTGCACGCCTTCTCCCGCCCAGTGGTGCGGGCCTGTCTGGCCGCCGCGGTCGCCACCGCGGGGCTTCTCGGCACCGGTCTCGCGCCGGGCGCCCAGGCCGCCGCGGACAACCCGTACGAGCGCGGCCCCGAGCCGACCGTCTCCAGCATCGAGGCGCCGCGCGGCTCCTACGCCGTCTCGCAGACCACGGTCTCCTCGCTCGGGGTGTCCGGGTTCGGCGGCGGTACCGTCTACTACCCGACGTCCACGTCCGACGGCACGTTCGGCGCGGTCGTCATCTCGCCGGGCTTCACCGCCTACCAGTCGAGCATCGCCTGGCTCGGGCCGCGACTCGCGTCGCAGGGCTTCGTGGTCTTCACGATCGACACCCTCACCACCCTCGACCAGCCCGCCAGCCGGGGCCGTCAACTCCTAGCAGCACTCGACTACTTGACGAAGTCGAGCTCGGTGCGCGGCCGGGTCGACGCGTCCCGGCTCGGCGTGATGGGGCACTCGATGGGCGGCGGTGGCTCCCTGGAGGCGGCCAAGAGCCGTACGTCGCTCAAGGCGGCGATTCCGCTGACCGGCTGGAACACCGACACGACCTGGCCCGAGGTGCGGACACCGACGCTGGTGGTGGGTGCGGACGGTGACACCGTGGCCCCGGTCGCGAGCCACTCCGAGCCGTTCTACGAGTCGTTGCCGGGCTCCCTGGACAAGGCGTACCTGGAGCTCAACAACGCCACTCACTTCACGCCGAACTCGTCCAACACGACCATCGCGAAGTACAGCATTTCCTGGCTGAAGCGGTTCATCGACAACGACACCCGCTACGAGCAGTTCCTCTGCCCGCTGCCTCGGCCGAGTCTCACGATCGAGGAGTACAGGGGCAACTGCCCTCATACTTCTTGACACTGACGGAGTATCAGGGACTGGAGAGTCGTCGTCCGTCGCCGGGGAGCCGGTGGCGGGCGACGCCTGCGTGTCCGGCGCAGGCCCTCTCGTGTCCGCTGCACAGCTGTCGCTTGTGCTCGTGCACACCCTGGTGCGGACGCCGGTGGTGGCGTGCCCAGAGCCGCGGACCCGGGGCTTCCAGGCCGTGTTACGCGACAGTAACGTGCGGGCGTGACCCTTTCGACGTCGTCCGTACCGAGCGCGCTCGGGCCGACCGGACTGTATGGCCGCCGCCAGGAGATCGCCGCCGTGGAGTCCCTGGTGGGGCGCGTACGGGACGGCCACGGCGGCGTGCTCGTACTGGCCGCGCCTCCCGGCCTCGGCCGTACCGCCCTGGTGGAGCATGCACGGGCGATCTGCGGCCCGGTCCCATCCGTACAGCCGACCGCACCAACCCTGCTGACAGAGCTTGCGCACGAGGGGCCGCAGCTCGTCTGTATCGACGACGTCCACCGCTGGGACGCCGCTTCCCGGGGCGCCCTCTCGGCCGACCTGCGTCACGTGTCCGCCTCGGCCCCGGTGGCCGTATTCCTCACCCTCGCGGAACACCGCACCGGCGCGGACGAGTTCGCCGGGCCGACGACGTTGCGCCTGGGACCGCTCGACGACAGCGCGGCCGCCGCCCTGCTCGACCGGCTCACCGGGGGCGCCGCCGACCCCGTCGTCGGAGCCTGGCTGCTCCGCGAGGCCGTGGGGAACCCGCGTCTGCTCACCGCGCTCGTCGCGGCCCTCACCCCGGGGCAGCTCACCGGGCGTACCCCGCTGCCCGATCCACTGCCCGGCGGCGAGAACCTCCTCGGCGACTACGCGCTCCGCATCGACGAACTGCCCGGCGCCGCACGCGCGCTGCTGCTGCTCGCCGCGGCGGCCGGGGAGCACGAGCCCGACGGGGCGGGCGCGGACCTCGCCCTGGTGCTGCGAGCCGGTGGTGACCCCGCGGCGCTCGCTCCCGCGGAGGCGGCCGGGATCGTCGTCAAGGCGGGCGGCCGGATCCACTTCACCCACGCCCTGCTGCGCCGAGCGACGCTCCGACGGGCCCCGCTCGCCCGCCGCAGAGCCGCCCACCTCCGCCTCGCCCGGGTCTGCCGCGACCGTCTCCCCCGCCTGGTCCAGCTCGCCTGCGCGGCGGACGACCACGACGCGCGGCTCGCCGGATCCCTCGCCGCGGCGGCGACCGCGCACCCGCCGCACGCCGAGCGCTCCGCCGCCCTGGCCCGCGCCGCGGCGCTCACCGCGGACACGGAATCCCGTACCGACCGGCTCGCCGAGGCGGCGGAGGCGGCCCGGCTGGCCGGGGACCCCGTACGAGCCCGTGCCCTCCTCGCACAGACCGGCGCCGTCCCCGCACACGGTGGCGTCCATCGGGTGCGCGGGCTGCTCGCCCTCGCCGACGGTCCTGCCGACGACGCCAGGGAGTCCCTGCTCACCGCCGCCGCGCTGCTCCCGCCCGCGCGGGCCCGCCGCGCGCTCATCGGCGCGGCGGAGGCGGCCTGGGCGATGGGCGACGCGGCCGCCTACCGGGAGGCGATGACGCGATTACCCGCCTGCGACGACGACCCGATGCTGGAGGCGTACCGCGCGGGGATGTGCGCGGTTCTCGCTGGCCGCAGCGCCGAGGGCCACGCTCTGCTGCGTCGCTGCCTGGACGGGTTGGGCGGGGCGGGCGGGTCAGGCAGGGCTGGCGGGGTGGGTCAGGCTAGCGAACCCGGCGAGCTGTTGCGCGCCGGTGCCGCCGCCCTCGTGGTCGGCGAGGTCGAGACCGCCTGCGAGGCAGGGGCGAGGGCGCTCGCGGCCGTACGCACCTACGGCCCCGAGGTCCTGCTGCCCCGCGCCCTGGAGCATCTGGCCTACGGCGAGTTGCGCGCGGGACGCCACACCAGTGCGCGGGCACACGCCCTCGAAGGGCTCAGGGCCGCGCATCGCATCGGCCAGCCCAACGTCGCCGCCTCCCTGCACGCCGTTCTGGCGCTCGCCGCATCCGTCGAGGGCGGTGCCGAACCGTGCGCCTCGCACGCGGCGGCCGCGGCGGCGGGTGCCGGGCCGCACGGACTGACGCAGGCGGCCACACTCGCCGTCTGGGCCGTCGCCCGTACGGAACTCGCCGCGGGGCGCCCTGCCGACGCGGCGGCGCGGCTCGCCCCGCTGGTCGCCCCCGGGCCGCGGCGCGGTCATTTCGCCGTCAGGATGCTGGCCGTCCCCTGCTTCGTGGAAGCCGCCGTCCAGGTGGGGCGCACGGCGGAAGCCCGGCACGCCACGACGGAGTTCACCCGCTGGACCGAGGCCACCGCGGACCGGCTCGCGTCGGCCCAACTGGCCCGCTGCCGGGCCCTGTTGTGCCCACCGCAGCAGGCGGCCGCCGCGTACGAGAGCGCGCTCGCGCACCACGACCGCCTGCCGGGTGAGTTCGAGCGCGGCCGTACGCAACTCCTGTACGGCCAGTGGCTGCGCCGTCGGCGCCGCACCCGCGAGGCACGCGGTCCGCTGCGTGACGCGCTGGTCTCCTTCGAGCGGTGCGGGGCACGGGTCTGGGCGGACCGCAGCCGCGCCGAACTGCGGGCCGCGGGCGAGGCGGTCGCGGGCCGGCCCCGCCCCGGGCCGCTGGCCACGCTGACTCCCCAGCAGCAGCGCATCGCCCGGCATGTGGCGGAGGGCGCCACCAACCGGGAGGTCGCGATGCGCCTCTCGGTCAGCCACCGGACGGTGGACCATCACCTGCGCAACGTGTTCGCCGCGCTGGGCGTACGTTCCCGCGTCGAGCTGTCGCGGCTGCTTGCCGGGGAGCCGGGCAGCGGCGTGGTCAGCGTCGGATGAGGCCGAGTTGGGTGCCCGTGGCGACGGCGGCCGTGCGGGAATCGACGTCTAGCTTGGCGTAGATGCGGGCCAGGTGGGACTTCACGGTGCCTTCGGTGAGGTGCAGGCGGGCGCCGATGGCCTGGTTGGAAAGGCCGTCCGCGACGAGGGCGAGGACTTCGGTCTCGCGCCTGGTCAGGGCGGTGCCGGGGGTGCGCAGGCGGCTCATCAGCCGGTCGGCGACGGTGGCCGCGAGTGTGGTGCGGCCCGCGGCAGCGGTGCGTACCGCCGCGGCCAGCTCCTCGGGTGGGGCGTCCTTGAGCAGGTAGCCGGTGGCGCCTGCCTCGATGGCGGGCAGGGTGTCGGCGTCGGTGTCGTACGTGGTGACGATCAGGACGCGCGGCGCCTGCGGGCGGGCGGTGATGGCGGCGGTGGCCTGCGCGCCGTTCATCCCCTTGCCGAACTGCAGGTCCATGAGGACGACGTCGATGTCGCCCTGGGCTGCACGGGTGACGGCCTCCTCGGCGGTGGCCGACTCGGCCGCCACGGTGATGCCCTCCTCCGTCTCCAGGACGGCGCGCAATCCGGCCCTCACCACGGGGTGGTCGTCGGCCAGGAGCAGGCGGATGGGCGTGTCGGTCACGGGTGGGCCTCGTGTGTGGGGTCGGGGGCGGAGTCTGGGGCTGGGGCGGCGGACGACTGGGTTCGGTCCAGGGGCAGTCGGACGGCCAGAGCGGTGCCGTCGCCGGGTGACGAATCGATGGTGAGCGTGCCGCCGAGCGCGTGGACGCGGGCGCGCATGGCGGCAAGGCCGAATCCGCCCGCCTCGGGGTCGGGGGCGGGCAGCCGGTCGGGGTCGAAGCCGCGTCCGTCGTCGACGATGTCCAGGGCCACGCGGTCACCGAGGTAGCGGAGGGTGAGGTCGGCTGTGCGGGCCTCGGCGTGGCGGACGGTGTTGGCCAGGGCGGACTGGGCGATGCGCAGCAGTGCGACCTCGTGGGCGGTCGGCAGTGGTTCGGGCTCGCCGGTGAGGCGGAAGCATGCGGTGACCTGGTGGCGGGTGCTGGTGGTGGCGCACAGGCGTTCCAGGGCACCGGCCAGGGTGGTGCCCTCCAGGGCGGGCGGGGCGAGGGCGACGACGAAGCGGCGGGCCTCCGCGAGGTTGTCGACGGCGGCTTGGCGGGCCTGGTCGACGTAGCGTGCGGCGTTGTCCGGATTGGCGGGGAGGGCGCGTTCGGCGGCGCGCAGCAGGAGCTGGATGCTGGAGAGGCCCTGGGCGAGGGTGTCGTGGATCTCGCGGGCGAGTCGTTCGCGTTCGGCGAGGACCCCTGCGGTGTGCTGCGCGGCGGCGAGATCGGAGCGGGTGGCGGTGAGCTCTTCGATCAGGCGTCTGCGCTGGTCGCTCTCCCGGTACAGGGCTTGGTATCCCCACACCACCGCGACGGCGACGGCCGCGCCCAGGCCGGGGCCGATGGCCATGGCCACGTCGAAGGTGCCCTGATGGGCGGCGTACCCGGCGATGGCCGCCACCGCGGTCGCCGCCACGGCGGCGATTCCGGCGCGCCGCGGCAGCAGGTGGAGCTGGAGGAAGTACAGCGGGAACGCCACCCACACCCCGTCGCCGGACAGGGACAGGAGCACCAGCCAGACGGCGCCCACGGCGGCCAGCCACAGCGCCGCTGCCCGCCGCGAGCGGCTCACTCCCGGCAGCGCCGGGCCGACCGCGTAGACCAGGCCGCACGCGGCGGCCGCGGCGATGACCCATCCGGCGTGCGGGCGGCCGTCGGTCACGGCCCGGCCCGCGGCCAGCGCGAGCAGCCCGACCACCAGGAGGTGCAGGCACCAGGCCGAGGCCCGGGTGGTGGGAGTCAACGCCGGGGCGGTCGGTGCTCTCGGAGCGGTCGAGGAGGTGGGGCCGGTGGTGTTCACAGTCCTCCCAGCCTAAGGAGAACCCCCGCGCAAAGCCTCCATCGAAAGTTAGAACTCGCGTGCCGCCTTTGGATGCGCCGATTGCTGTCCTGCGCCAGATGTCCTGCCAGGGGGCCGGAGACCACGGTGGAGACACACCGATTCCACCACCTCCACCTGCCGGATCCACCCACAAATTCACCCCTGAATTCCACCCCTGTATTCCACCCCTGAAAGAGCAGGCCCAAGCTGTGTTCGTCGCCTGGAGAGACCTGAAGTTCGCCAAGGGGCGCTTCGCCCTGATGGGCACCGTGATCGTGCTCATCACCCTGCTGGTCGGGCTGCTTTCCGGGCTGACCGCCGGGCTGGGCCGACAGAACATTTCGGCGATCACCGGCCTGCCCGCGGACCGGATCGCCTTCAATGCGCCCGGTAGCGGTGAGGACTTGTCGTACGCCAATTCCACCGTCACCGAACGGCAATGGCAGCGGTGGGCCGAGGCGCCCGGCGTGCGGAGCGCCGAACCGCTGGGCATCACCACGACCAAGGCGACCGCCGGAAACAAGAGCGTCGGCGCGTCCGCTTTCGGTGTCCGGCCGGGCTCCGCACTCGCCCCGGACGGCGACGAGATCGACGAGCACTCCGCGGTCCTGTCGACCGAGGCCGCGGACCAGCTCGCTGTGGCCGCGGGTGACACCATCGCCTTGGCCGGACAGAAGCTGACCGTGGCCGCGGTGAGCGGTGACGCCTCCTTCAGCCACACCCCCGTCGTGTGGACCAGCCTCGACACCTGGCAGCGGACGGCACCCCCCGTCGGCGGCAGCGACGGACGGCCGACCGCGACCGTCATCGCCCTCGACACCACCTCCGGCTCCGACCTCGGGGCCACCGATCAGGCCGCGGGCACCAGGACGGTCTCCAAGGACGACTCGCTCTCCGCGATCGGCTCCTACACCTCGGAGAACGGCTCCCTGCAACTGATGCGCGGCTTCCTGTTCGCCATCTCGGCCCTGGTCATCGGCGCCTTCTTCACGGTGTGGACCATCCAGCGCAGCGGCGACATCGCCGTCCTCAAGGCGCTCGGCGCCTCCACCGCCACGCTGCTCAAGGACGCGCTGGGCCAGGCCCTGGTGCTGCTGGCCGGGGGAACCGTGATCGGCACCGGCATCGCCGCCGGTGTCGGGGCGCTCGTCGCAGGCTCCGCGGTGCCGTTCCTCCTCACCCCCGCCACCGTCGTCGTCCCGGCCGCCGTGATGATCGCGCTCGGCGCGCTCGGGGCCGTGCTGTCCGTCCGCCGCATCACCTCCGTCGACCCGCTGACCGCGCTGGGGAGCGTCCGATGAGCCTCAACCTGACCGATATCACCCTCACCTACCCCGACGGCGACACCCGTCTGACCGCCCTCGACCACGTCACCCTCGACGTGCCCAAGGGCAGCCTGACCGCCGTCCTCGGCCCCTCCGGTTCCGGCAAGTCCAGCCTCCTCGCGGTCGCCGCCACGCTCATCACCCCCGATACCGGCACCGTCACCATCGACGGCACGCCCACCGCCGGACTGACCCGGGGTGAGCTCACCGCCCTGCGCCGCCACAAGATCGGCATTGTCTTCCAGCAGCCCAACCTGCTGCCTTCCCTCACCGCGGCCGAGCAATTGCAGGTCATGGCAGAGATCGACGGCCGCAAGGCACGTACGGCGCGGGTCCTGGCCGCGGAGCTGCTCGACGCCGTCGGCCTCGCCGACCAGGCCGGACGACGCCCCCACCAGCTCTCCGGCGGCCAGCGCCAGCGCGTCAACATCGCCCGCGCCCTGATGAACGACCCCACGGTGCTCCTGGTCGACGAGCCCACCAGCGCCCTCGACCACGAACGCGGCGCCACCGTCATCGACCTGATCACCCGCCTCACCCATCAACGGGCCACCGCGACGGTCCTGGTGACACACGACCGCACCCACCTCACCGCGGTCGACCAGATCGCCGAGGTCCGCGACGGGCGCATGCGTGTCAGTACCGATCCGGTGCACCCGAGATGAGGTTGGCGCTGCACCTGGGAGGGCCGCCTGCCCCGGGCCCCGCATGTCCGGGAGCGGGACGGTGTCCCTGGAAGGTTGAAGCGGGGCGGGGCTCCGCAGTCGATGTGTGTAGCGGGCAGGTGATGGGCCCCGCGAGGTTGGCGGGGCCCATCAGGCTCTGAAAAAGTCGGCGCGGCGACGTTATGACTCGCCGGTGATCCTGGCCGATCCGATCGTCGCCGCGGCGATCTCCCTGGCGGCGGTCCGGGTCGACGAGCCGGAGTTCAGGTTGGTCAGCGATGCCCGGTTGAGCGCGTAGACGACGAACTCGTAGGTGTTCACCGTCGAGGGCGAGCACGGTCCCTGGTAGCCGTAGAGGCTCGCGCTGCCACGGTAGTAGACCTGCCTGGCTCCCGCCGGGGTCGAGGGCTGGTATGCATGGTCGACGTTCTGGGGGAGCGAGGCCGTGCTCGCCGCGATGTCGTAGATGACCCAGTGGATGAGGCTGGCGTTGTCGAGATCGCGCATGACGATCGCGTAGCTCTTGGCGGCGGTCGGAGCCCCCGACCAGGTCAGGGCAGGGGATTCGTTCCTCTTGCCGGGGTCGCTTCCGCCACCGCTGGTGCACTCATGGACCTTGGGGATGACGCCGCCGTCGGCGAATGCGCTGCTGGACAGGGCGAACGCGCTCCGGGGTGCCGACGAGGCCGACGCAGCGGTGGCTGGCGAGAGGCCGACGGCCCCGGTGACGAGCAGAGCGCAAAGCGCAATTCTTGCACTTCTCACGGGAGGCTCCCTGGATACGTGTGGTCGCTTAGGTGTCCGTGGTGTGAGAGTGGGATGCGTGCGGCGGAACCAGCGTATGTATCGCGGATTCTGACGTCATGTCACTTATCGATCCGGTCGGGGTACTTTTCACTTTCGGCTTCGTCATCGCGGACGGGACTGTCAATTCGACGGGCCCAGTGCGCGTTCGGTGCCGGGTGCGCTGCCTTTCGAAGCAGGCCCTGAGGCTCTGCGGGAGGGGGGCTGCCGCACCTTCCCCTGACGGCTCAGTTGCCGCCCATGCCGTCGGTGGAGTTCAGCGCGGTGGTGAATGCCTCGATCGTGCGGCGGCGCGCGGTGAGGAAGGCGAGCCAGCTGCCGTCCGCGTAGTGGAGCCGGAAACGGGCCATGAGCTGGAGGCGGGGGCGGCGCTCCACGTGGGCGGCCCAGGTGCGGGGGATCTCCCAGACGGGGGTGCCGTCCATGTGCCGTACGAGGCCGACCCGCTGGTCGGTCACCCGCATCAGCAGCGCGCCGGACGTGGGCGGCATGGCCGCGGCGATGCTCTGCGCGCCGCCGGACTGGGCGCCATAGCGCTGCATCAAGTGGTCACCGAGCATCCCGCCGGCCTTGCCGTGCTTCATCTTGATGCCTTCGGCACTCTTCACAGGGACGACGATTCCGTAGGCGAGAAGCTGCTCACCCGGCGCCAACTGGCTTTCGGCGGACTTCTGCTGGATGGATATGACTTCCGGCATGCGATGTTCCCCGTGATCGTTTCGGCTTCGACGAGGGATCGTATCGGCCGAGGGTGCCGCGGCGGACGGCGCCCCTTGCCGTGCCGTCCACCGATACCGGTGTGAAACTGGCGCAGTGACGCACACCGAACGGCAGACGGAGCAGCGTCTGGAACAGGCCATCCTGGATCTGCTGGATCGTCGTGGGCCGACTGCCACCATCTGTCCCTCGGACGCCGCACGGGCGGTCTACGAAGGAGCTGACGACGGCTGGCGCGCACTCATGGAGCCCGCCCGCCGCGCGGCCCGGCACCTGATGGCGACCGGCGAAGTGGACATCACCCAGGCCGGTCGGACCGTCGACCCGGCCGAGGCACGCGGTCCGATCCGCATCCGCCGCGCCCGCCGCATCCGCTGACCATGTGTCCCGGGGTGACTGTCCCGACCGCCTTGGCCGTCCTGCCTGTCCGCCCTGCCTATCCGTCCCGCATGTCCCTCTTGCCTGGGCCCGTTCACACGGCGTTCAGTGCACAACCATCAGCCGTTTCCGCATGTCTCTCAGGTGAATCACATCCGCGCACACGCGTTTCGAGCCTCGTGCGCGCTCTAGGAGGAACCGTGGGCATCCGCCGACCTGCCATATCCACCGCCGTAGCCGCCGCTCTGATCGGCTCGTTCGGCGTGCCGCTCGTCGCGGGCACCGCGTCTGCGCAGGACGCCGCCGCCACCGTGCGCGAGGACTTCGACGGCGACGGCCACCAGGACGTCGCCGTCGCCGCCCCCGGCGGGACCGTCGGCGATCATGCCTGGGCCGGGTACATCACCATCAGCTACGGCTCCGCGCACGGCATCGACCCCGCGCGCACCACGGTCATCACCCAGGACACTCCCGGCGTGCCCGGCGCCTCCGGCGACGACCAGGCCTTCGGCTACGCGATGATCGCCCGCGACCTCGACGGCGACGGACTGACCGACCTGGCGGTGACCGCCCGTGGCTACCTCCCGGAGAACAACGTCAGCGGATCGGTGATCGCCCTGTGGGGCCGGAAGGACGGCATCTCGGGGCAGGGCGCCGTCCGCGTCTCCGCACCGGCGAACGCCCAGGTCGGCGAGGACATCACCGCGGGCGACTTCAACGGCGACGGGCACCCGGACGTGTTCATGGGCAATGGCGAGGACCGCGACTTCCACGACGTGCTCTACGGCCCCTTCACTCGTGACGGAGCTCCCGCCCGCGAGCAGCAGGTGCAGGTGTACAGCACCGACAACTTCATCAACTCGACCGCCGCGGGCGACTTCAACGGCGACGGCATCGAGGACCTCGCGACGTTCTACGTGTACGAGAACCACGCCGAGGGCGGCAAGCTGTGGCCCGGCACCAAGGACGGTCTGTCCACCGTTCCGCAGCGCCTGAACTCCGCGTCCGGCACCGCCGTCGCCGACTTCGACCAGGACGGCCGCGCCGACCTCGCCACCCGGATCTTCCCGAACGGCGACACCGAGGGCACCGAGGAGGACCCCGGCACCGTCAAGATCTACTACGGTTCGCCGTCAGGACCGAGCCAGTCCCGTACGCAGACGATCACGCAGAACACGGCGGGCGTGCCCGGGGCGAGCGAGAAGGGCGACCAGTTCGGCGGGCGGCTGAGCGCGGGCGACGCGAACGGCGACGGATACCCCGACCTGGCCGTCGGCGTCCCCGGCGAGGCGATCGGCACGAAGAAGAAGGCCGGTGCGGTCGTGCTGCTCAAGGGTGGCCGGGGCGGTCTCACCGGCCAGGGCGCGCAGGCGTTCCACCAGGACACGGCGGGCGTGCCGGGCGTCGCGGAGTCCGGCGACGTGTTCGGCGGGTCGGTACGGCTGCTCGACGTCACGGGTGACGGCAAGGCGGACCTGGTCGCGGGCGCCCCGGGCGAGAACCTGGGTGCCGTCGTGAACGGCGGCGCGGTGTGGCTGCTGCGCGGTGCCACCGCCGGTCTGACGGCCTCGAATTCGGTCGCGGAGAACCCGACGGACATCGGGGCACCGGCGGCGAAGGCGCTGTTCGGCGAGAACCTGAGCGGGGACAACGGCACGGGAGTGGTGATCCCTTAGCCCTCCCCTGGTCCCCCTGGTCCCCCTAGTCCCCCTAGTTCCCTTAGCCAGGTAGTCCGGCGGCCGCTGCGGCTGCCGCCGGGCGGGAGCGCCAACCCGCTCTCCCGCCCTGCGGCCCACGCACGTCAGGAGCGTGCTCGCCGCGAGTGGCGGGCGGTGCCGTCCGGGTCCGGGTCCACCCGCTGGATGCGGGCGCGCTCCACGACCTTCGGTCCCACCTCGGCGGCCTTGCGCACCAGCGCGCGCCCGTCCCAGTCGGTGGGCCAGCCGTGCCACAGCCGCAGCTTGCCGTCCACGAAGACCGCGCTGATCTGGTCGCGGTCGGCCAGCCGGACCAGTTCCCACGACAGGTCGTAGGACGGGGTGAGTTCGGGCACTTGCAGGTCGACGAGCAAGAAGTCGGCGGCCTTGCCGACCGTGATCTCGCCCGTCACCTTGCCGAGCCCGACGGCGTCCGCGCTCCGGGCAGTGGCGTGGGTCAGCCACGTGCGTCCCGCACCGCACGAGGAGTCGCCGGAGTTCATGCCGTAGGTCAGGCGCTGCGCGCTCTCCGCGGCGTCGACCAGGCGGAAGCCGCCGCCGCGGGTGCCGTCGGTGCCGGTGCCGAACCGGATGCCCATCGCCTGCCACATCAGGGCGTGCGCGACGGCGTTGCCCTTCCAGGCGCTGGCCACCGGGTTGTAGCTGACCGCGGCGCCGGTGTCGGCGAGCATGCGCATTTCGTCGGGGGTGAGCAGGGTGGCGTGGGCGCCGAGGGTGTGCGCGTTGAGGGCGCCGATGTCGTGCAGGTAGGACACCGGGCGGCGGCCCACGCTCTTAAGTGAGCGTTCCACGGCGGCCAGGTGCTCGTTGACGTGGACCTGGAGGACCGCGTCGGCCTCCGCGCACAGGTCGGCGGTCTTCTTGAGCACCTCGGCGGTGGCGTCCTCGGGGACAGGTATCGCCAGCGAGGGGTGGACCAGCCGCGAGTCCTGGAAGCGCTCCAGGTGTTCCTTGCCGCCCTTGCCGTCGGAGACGACCTTCGACAGCACGCAGCGCAGCCCGGCCTCTTCGGCGGCCTGGGCGATGACACCCACGTCGATGGGCGCGCGGGTGCCCGCGTCGGCGGCGGTGGTGAACCCGCCGCGCAACGACTCCAGGGCCGCGAGCTTCGCGGAGAGGTGGGCGGTCTCCTCGTCCAGGGCGTGTTCCAGCGGCTCCCAGACGGTCTTGAAGATCTCCGAAGGCTGCCCGAACGCCTGTGCCTTGCCGAAGCTCTGCGTCAGGTGGTGGTGGGCGTCCACGAAGCCCGGCATGAGCAGGTGGCCCTTCAGCCGCACCAGGTGGGCGTCCCGATGCGCCTGGGTGAGCTTGCCGACCGGCCCGACGGCCCGGAACGTGCCGTCCTGGACGAGTACGGCGCGGTCCTTGACCGGCCCTTCGGGCAGTAGGACGACGTCCGGTACGAGCAGCAGCCGCCGGGCGCGGAAGTCTTTCGGGCCGAAGGTGGCTTGGCCGTCGTGTCCAGCTGCGGCCGCCGGTGCCGCAGATGCCGGTGCTGCGGCCGCCGGTGCTGCCCCGGCGGCGCCGAGCAGGCCGCCGGTGCCGACCAGTCCGGCCCCGACGACGAAGCTGCGACGCCCCACGCCCATGCCTGCCCCCTGGCCTGCCTCGCCTGCCTGGCCTGCCTCGCCTGCCTGGCCTGCCTGGCCTACTTGTTCTTGGGGCTCCGCCCTCGCGCCCTCGTCCCGTCCGACGATGTCGTGCCCCTCGTCCTCGTCCTCGCCCGACGATCCGTCCAGCCACACCTGCCGCACCACCGCACGCTCCTTTGCGTTCGCACAGGGAAGGCCCGGCCGCGCGGGGCGGCCGGGCCGGAGGCACCGACCCTAAGCGAGTCCGGAGGGCGGAACAAGGGTTTCGACAGCCGGAAATGGAAGGCGAGGTTCGGGCCGGAGTGTCGACCGGCCCCTGCCCACGGCACTGTCACGTCGGCCGGGGTGGCGCAACGGATCCACGCCCCTCACCAAACCGCACGTCACAACCGTAGCCGCAGGTCAGCACAGGTGGCGTAACTTGCCGGAAACGTTGGCGTCCTAGGTTTGACGGATGCCGTACGGGCACGGCCCCCTCCCAACAGGAGCCGTCCCGGCGGGACATGCTCGACGACGGCCGAACACGCTTCACCATGGTCGGACGCAGCCGGTGGCGTACGGGCAAAGCCCGTGCCGCCCACCGAGCAAAGGCGCGTACGGGCACGGTCCCCGGCCCCGACGTCCTGCGGAGGTCCCATGAACGACGCCTCACCCACCGAGCCCGCGCCCCCGGCCGACGGAGTGGATCCGGGTCGGCCCAGTGCGCACGGTCCGGCGCCGCGGAGCCGACGGCGGATCCGCGCGGACCGGGCCCGGCAGGTCGCCGAGGTGCTGCGCCGTCAGATCGCCTCCGGGGCATTCGCCTCGGGCCTGCTGCCGGATGAGCGGACGCTGATCGCCGACTTCGCGGTGTCGCGCAACACCGTCCGCGAGGCGCTGGGCGTGCTGCGCGACGAGGGCGTGGTCGAGCGGCGCCAGGGCGTGGGCACGGTGATCGTGCGACGGCCCTACGAGCACACCTTGGAGCGGCTGACCGGCCTCGCCGAAACGCTCGGTACGCATGGCGAGGTGATCAATCAGGTGCGGGTCGCGGACCTGGTGCGCCCGCCCGGCGAGGTGGCGCGCAAGCTGCACGTCCCCGACGGCGGGCGGGTGGTCTACATCGAACGGCTGCGGCTGCTGGACGGCGTACCGCTGTCCCTGGACCTGACCTACCTGGCCGCGGACATCGGGGAGCCGCTGCTCGCCGCCGACCTGGCAGGACAGGACCTGTTCGGGCTCATCGAGCAGTCCACCGGCGGCCCGCTGGGCTCCGCGAGCGTCACCGTGCACGCGGTGGGCGGTGACCCGCACACGTGCGAGCTCCTTGACATCCCGTCAGGCTCGGCACTGTTCACCGTCGAACGGCTGACCAGAATGCCCGACGGGCGCCCGGTGGACCTGGAGTTCCTGCGCATCCGCGGCGACCGGCTGGCATTCCGCGCGGAACTCGTCCGCGCCGCGCCGCAGTCGCCGCAGGACGACGGCGGCGTGCGACGGACAGGAGGCGAACGGTGAACCCCGACCACCCCACGACCCCGGCCCCCACGCCCACGTCCCCCACGCCCCCTTCCCCCATGAACCCGTCCCCCACAGCCCTCTCCCCCTTGGCCCCCTCCCCCAAGCCCACGGACACCAGCAGCGCCCCACACGGCCCCGGCCCACTGACCATCACCGTGCTGTGCCTGTGCGTCACCTTGGTCGTGGGAATGGTCTCCGCCGTGAACCTCGCCGTCCCCGCGCTGTCGCGCAGCGCGCTGCACCCTTCGGCCGAATCGGTGATGTGGGTGGTCGACGGCTATGTCGTGTTCTTCGCCTGCCTGCTCATCCCGGGCGGCGCGCTCGCCGACCGGCTCGGCCGCAAGCGCGTACTGGCCGCGGGCATGGGCCTGTTCACCGCGGGATGCGCGCTGTGCGCCGTGGCGCCGGGCATCGGCACGGTGATCGCGGGCCGGGTCGTCAGCGGCGTGGGCGCGGCCGCGGTGCTGCCGACGACGCTGGCCCTGATGGTGGACGGTGCGCCGGAACACCGTCGGCCGCGGCTGGTGGCGGTGTGGGCGTCGATGACGGGCCTTGCGGCCGTGCTGGGCAATGTCGGTGGCGGTGCGGCGCTGCAACTCGGCTCGTGGCGGGCGCTGTTCTGGTGCGTGGTGCCGTTGGCACTGGTGGCGCTCGTGCTGGTGGTGGCGTTCGCCCCGGCGCCCCCGCGGCACGACCGGCCGTTGTCGATGGTGTCCGCGGGTCTGCTGACGGCCGGGTTCCTCGCGCTGCTGTCGGGCATCGTCTCCGGCCCGGAGGCAGGTTGGGGCAGCGCGCGGGTGCTGGGCGGGTTCGTTGCGGCGGTGGCTCTGCTGCTGGCCTGGGCCGTCCGGGAGCTGCGGCGTGAGCATCCGATGCTGGACCCGCGGCTGTTCACCGTGCCGGTGGTGCGGGCCGGGGCGGTCGGCCTGGCGCTGGTGTTCCTCGGCATGTTCGGCCTGTTCTACGTCAACGGGCAGTATCTGCAGTACGCCAAGGGCTACTCGCCACTGGAGGCGGGGGTGCGGCTACTGCCGATGGCGGCAGCGCTGTTGCTCGCGCCGCGCTGCGCGGTGGCGCTGGAGCGGCGCACCGGCCCGCGGCTGACGCTGGGGGCAGGGCTCGCGGTGCTGGCGGCCGGTCTCGGCACGGTCTCGCTGGTCGGCCCGAGCACCCCGTACTCCCTGTACGCGCTCGGGGCGACGCTCACCGCGACCGGGTGCGGCCTCGCCACGCCGCTGCTGTCGCACGGCATGATGTCCGCGCTGCCCGCGCACCGGGCCGGGGTGGGCTCGGGGTTGCAGAGTCTCGCGCGGGAGCTGGGCAGCGCGCTGGGCGTGGCGGTCAGCGGCAGCGTGGTGACCCAGGCGTTCACGGCGGGTCTCCCGGCGCCGCTGCAGGGTCCCGACGCGCCGACGACCGTCCCCGCCGCCGAACAGCGCCTGGTCGCCGAGCAGTTGACCTCCCCCGGTCTGCGGCACGCCGTCGTCACCGACTTCACGAACTCCCTGGACACCGCGATGCGGGTGCTGGCCGTCCTCGTGGTGGCACTCGGCGCGCTGGTGGTCACCTGGTATCCGCGCCGCGAGCACCGGGCGCCGAGGCCGTAGCCATTTGTCACCCGGGTGGCTAGTCCCCCAATGCACCGCTGGTTCACGGTGGTTGCTCCTAGCCGAGTGGAAGGAGCAAGCGGTGAGACGAAGACGATTTGTGGCGGGGACGATCGGCGCGCTCTCGGGGATCACTCTCGGTACGAACCCGGTCCGGGCCGACGCGGAGGCGCCCCGGTCGCAGGGCCCGCGGAACGTACAGGACCGAAACGTGCAGGACCGGAACGTACAGGACTGGCGGGCCGTGCCTGCGCCGGGCAGTACCCCCGCCGCGCAACTGCGCCGCGTTTCCGCCGCCGGAACCGCGCTGGCGTGGGCCGTCGGCGAGGAAGGTCTCGCCGGTCCCTCGCGGGGGCGGGCGCTGGCCATGCTCTGGAACGGCAGCGCCTGGTCGAAGACCGACCTGTCGCATCTCGACTACACCGGACGGCTGAGCGACGTCGCCACTGTCGGCGCCACCGCCGCGTGGAGCGTCGGCCTGCCCACCGGGGACGCAAGTCCGCTGCTGCGCTGGGACGGATCCATCTGGCGCGAGGCCTCCTTCCCGGGCCGCGGCGAATCCGGTGTCCGGCTCGAATCGGTGGCGGTCGGTTCCGACCGCCGGGTGTGGATCTGCGGCGCCCGTGGCGGCGCGGCCCGTCTGCTGCTGGGAGACGGAAAGCGCTGGACGTGGCTGGAGCCGCTGCCGGTCGCGAGCGCCAGCCTCTACCGTGTCGTGCTCCGCACCCCGGACGAGGTCTGGGTCAGCGGCGACCAGGCATCCGGAGGCGGCTGGTCCGGGCTCGTGGCCCGCTGGAACGGTACGTGGACCGTCCTGCCCCCGATCACGGGCGCCCGACTGAGCATCAGCGATGTGTACGCGGCCGCCGCGGACGACGTATGGGCCGTCGGCACCGAAGCGGGCGTCGGCGGACCACCGGGACGCCCCGGCAACCCCGTCCTGGCCCACTGGGACGGCACGGCGTGGAACCGGGTCCAACCGGGCTTCGCCGTCGGGTCGTTGTCGGGAATCGCGGGTGACGCGCAGGGCCGCGCCGCCTGGATATCCGGCTGGAACTATCAGGACCAGAGCCGCAGTACGTATCTGCGGCGGGAGGGCAGCGGCTGGACCGTCGTCCGTGGCCCGGCGGGCACGGCGACGGGCCCCTACCTCAACGACGTGACCGCCGTCCCCGGGACCGGCGGGTACTGGTCGGTGGGCATGACCAGTACCGTGCCAGCCCCGCCGACCGAGGCGTACACGGAACGTCTCGACGCCTGACGCGGCGCGCCAGTCGCCCCTGCACCTGACGGGGCCGCGCCCGTTCGGCGCGGCCCCGCCGGGAGATTCCTCTTCCCGGCGCTCGGGCTCAGCGGTCCTGAGCCAGGGCGTACAACTCGCCCAGCAGACTCCCCTCGGTCGCGACGAGTTCGTCGAAGGTGCCCTGTTCCCGGACGGCTCCCTGGTCGAGGACGACGACGCGGTCCGCCATCCGTACGTTGTCCAGCCGGTGTGTCACGACCACGGTGATCCGGTCGGGGGCCATGGCGCGCAGTTCCTGGAAGATCGTGTGCTCGCCGCGGGCGTCCATCTCGCTGGTCGGCTCGTCCAGGACGAGCACGCCAGGTTCCCGGTACATGGCCCTGGCGCAGGCCAGACGCTGCCACTGCCCACCGGACAGCTCGTGGCCGCCCCACACCGACCGGGCGAGGAGCGTGTCCAGTTGGCCGGGCAGTTCGCGCAGCGCCTTGGTCATGCCGACGCGTTCCACCGCGTCCCAGATCCGCTCGTCACCGTACTCGCGGGGCTGTCCCAGCGTGATGTTCTCCCGGGCCGCCAGGGGCCAGTGGCCGTTCTTCTGCGGGACCAGGCCCACGTGCCGCCAGACCGACTCCGCGTCCGCGGT
Source organism: Streptomyces sp. NPDC004732 (assembly GCF_040609235.1). Taxonomy (NCBI): domain Bacteria; kingdom Bacillati; phylum Actinomycetota; class Actinomycetes; order Kitasatosporales; family Streptomycetaceae; genus Streptomyces; species Streptomyces sp. NPDC004732. Next base: position 82,921 of record NZ_JBEXJR010000013.1, on the reverse strand, counting down.
GGTCAGATCGGTGTCGTCCCACAGCACCTTGCCGCCCGTGGGCACGGTCAGCCCCGTCAGCATCCGGATCAGTGTCGACTTGCCGGCACCGTTCTCCCCGACCAGCGCGACGACCTCACCGCGGTTGAGCGTGAGGGTGATCGGGCGCACGGCCGAGGTGTCCTTGCTCGGGTACGTGTACGAGGCGTCCTGGAGACGGATCCGCTGCGGGGACCCGGCCTGCACGGTGCCGCGGGCCGTGGTCATGGCGCGGACCTCGTCGACGAACTCGTAGTAGTCGGAGAGGTAGAGGCCGTGGTGGAACATCACCGTGCTGTATCTGATGATCGAGTTCAGGGCTCGCCCGGCGGTCTGGGAGGCGACGACGGCCGTGCCCGCGATGGCCGTCGACATGGTGCCCGCGAGCACCAGCGCGGCCAGGGAGGCCCACATACCGAGGGTGAACAGGCCGCCGAGGGAAGCGGCGAGCAACGTGATCAGCAGATAGGGACGGGCCCCCTCCAGCTCACGTCCCTCCACGCGGTCGCACATCGCCCGGTACCAGAAGTGCAGGTAGCCGCCCATCGTGTTGGCCCGCAGTTCGTCGGCGAGCTCGGCCGTGGTCAGCCACCAGCGCATCATCCCGCGGACGTTGCGGGCGGAGACCGTCCGGTCGTGGACGCGGTAGTCGACCCGCGCCGCGATGACTCCGCCCAGACCACGGGGTACGACGGACAGCAGCAGCACACCCAGCAGCAGCGGGTGCAGGGACGTGAGCACGGTCGCCGCGGACACCAGCTGGACGAGGCCGTTGGTCAGGGTCTTGGCGTCGTCGGCGAGGTCGACGGCGCGCATGGCGCCGATCTCCGCCGCCTTGCTCCGGTCCCCGAAGCCCGCCGCGTCGTACGCGGCGAGCTCGGCCCGCATGTGCAGGTCGACCAGGGTGAGGTCCGCGGCCGAGGCGATCTTCGGGTTCAGCCGCCGGGTCGCCCAGTCCGCGAGGATCCACATCGCGGCGCCGGTCGCCATCGCCACCACGGCGACGGCCAGCGCGGGCCACGCGCGGGTGAGGCCCTCGCGGGGGTCTGCGGCCGTCAACTGTGGCAGGGCGCGGGCGACGGCGCCGAGCATCACGGCCGTGCCGAGGCCGGAGAGCAGCTGGCACACCACGACCGTGATGGCCATACGGCGGTCGACCGTCCAGGCCAGCCGGGCCGTCTGGAGCAGTGCGGCGGGAATGCGGCGGGCCATGTCGCGCAGGGTGGCATCGTCCATGGCGCGCCGGTGCTTGCGGCCGTTGTAGTCGAGCTCCGGCGGCTCGGAAGGCTCCGGAACTGCGGTACGGGGAGCGGGGACGGAAGCGGATGGCGCTTCCTTCGCCGTCTTCTTGTTGTCGTGCGGCGTCGTCATGCCCCCCACCCCGATGACGGTCGTGATGCGGAGGCGAACAGGACGCGACGTACATCGACCGGTCGCCGGAACGCGGTCGCCGCGACAGCCTGCGCGGGAGGATTCTCGAACACAGGACGAAGGGCGATAAGCACGCGGACGGGATTCACAAGGTCTCCTCGGTAGTGGTGAACGAACACGACACCGGGACAACGCTGCTGATCAAAGGGCCGATACGGGCAGCCACGGGCGACGGATCGAGCGAAAGTTCGATGTCGAGCGGGCAGCGCAAGTGCCTGCGGCCCAGACGTCTGACACGTCCGCGTTCGATTCACTCTCACGGGGATCGACCTGCCGGACACGACCGACGGGCACGGCCCGGAGCTGGTAATGGCGCTCCCCGAGAGCACCGGAGTGCTCTGTTGTGCGCTGGCGTGTGCTGGCGTGCGCTGGAGAACGGCTGAAACTCGCTCAACTCGCTTAAGCGCAGGCAACCTTCATAACAAGCCATCCGGTCCCTCAGCCTCGACGAACCCATCGATCAAAGGGGCTGGACATGTCAGGACGGACTGCTCTGGCGGGTGTGACCGCATTGGCGGCAGTGACCGCGGTGACAGCAGGGGCACTCGTAGCCCCCGCCACGGCCTCCACCCACGACCGCCACTCCGCGACCCAGCGGGCCATGGACGCCGCAGTCAAGGACGGCGTCCCCGGAGTGACGGGTCAGGCGAAAGACAAGTACGGCACCTGGCACGGCACTTCGGGCGTCGGCGACCTCACGACCGGCAGACCGCGCGACTCCCGCGACCACTACCGCATCGGCAGCATCACCAAGACCTTCGTGGCGACGGTTCTCCTGCAGCTCGCGGGAGAGGGGAAGATCGACCTGGACGACACGGTCGACCACTGGCTGCCCGGCCTCGTGCGCGGCAACGGTCACGACGGCAGGCAGATCACGGTCCGCCAAGTCCTCAACCACACCAGCGGCATCTACGACTACTACGCGGACGACGACTTCGCAGCCTCCTTCAGGCTGCGGGACGGCTTCTTCGAGCACCGCTACGACACCTGGCGCCCCGAGCAGCTGGTGGCGGTCGCCATGCGGCACGAGCCGACCAGCTCCACGCCGGGCAGATCGTGGCACTACTCCGACACGAACTACATCGTCGCCGGAATGATCGTGCAGAAGGTCACCGGGCAGTCGTACGCGCACGAGGTCCGCAAGCGCATCATCGAGCCACTGGGACTGCGCGGCACCACGGACCCAGGCACCGGCCCGGACATGCCGCGGCCCAGCAGCCGCGCGTACTCCAAGCTTGCCGACGACAGCACGGGCCCGACGTACGACGTCACGGAGTTCAACCCGTCCGCCGCCTGGACGAGCGGCGGCATGATCTCCGATTCGGCCGATCTGAACCGCTTCCACGCCGCCCTCCTCGGCGGCAAGTTGCTGCGGAAGCGGCAGCTGGCCGAGATGATGACGACCGTCCCCATGGGCGAGGGGTTTCCCGGGGCCCGCTACGGTCTCGGCCTCGCCCAACGCACCCTCAGCTGCGGCCAGGAGGTCTGGGGCCACCACGGCGGCATCCTCGGTTCCACCTCCGAGGCAGTGACGACCAAGGACGGCCGCCACTCGCTCGCCTTCAACTTCAACGGCGACTGGAGCGGCAACAGCAACGCGGTGCTCGAAGCCGAGTTCTGCGGGCCGGGGACCGGAGGACAACGAGATCAATAGGATGACCGCATGGGACGCTCGAGGCCGATAGAACCACTGACTCAGCCGCTCGTGGACGGCGTGGTGGCCGTGCGGTCCCGACGCGCTTCGGACCTGCCCGCCATCGAGGCAGCGAGCCACGACCCCGAAACCCTCCGCTGGCTCGACGACCCGCCCATGGACACAGCCGACCGCGCCACGAACATGTCCCGGGTCGAGGAAGCCTGGCGAACCGGGCGGTCGGCGCCTCTGGTGATCGTGGACGCCGCGACGGACCAGCCCGTCGGGATCATCAATCTGCAGTTCAGGGATGATGCCGTGGCAACCGTCGCGTACAGCGTGTTTCCCGCGCAGCGCGGCCGCGGCATCGCCCCGAGGGCCGTGCGACTGCTCGCGGGATGGGCTCTGGACGGACTCGGGCTGACGCAAGTGCTGCTCGAAGCCGCGGAGGACAACACGGCGTCGGTCAGGGTCGCCGAGAAGTGCGGGTTCGAGAGGATCGGCAGTCGGGTCGAGCCCGGTGCGGAAGGTCCGTACACGAAGCTCGTCTTCGCGTGCACGAAGGGCTGAACGCCTCCAGGGCAGGGGGTTCCGGGCGGCTCTCACCGCCCGGAACCCCCTGGCCGGCGCCCTCTACCTGGCGAGCTCCGCGAGCTCGTCCAGGCGCGTCAGCTTCTGCGGGTTCGCCACCGCGTGGATCCGGGTGACCCGTCCGTCCTCCACCACAACGCTCACCGCCGCCAGTTGGCCGTCGGCCTCGACCCGGCCCGCGGGCGCGCCGTTGAGCCACACGGTCGACACCGTCCGGTCCTGGCGGGCGAGCAGTGCCGCCACGGTTTCCGCCCCGTGGACGGGGGCCAGGGCGGCGGACGCCACTCCGCCGCCGTCGGCGATCAGGACCACGTCCGGCGCCAGAACCTCCATCAGGTCCTGCACCTGCCCGGTGCGCAGCGCGGCCAGAAACTGCTCGACCACGGACTGCTGCTCCGAGCGGCTCACCCGCATCCGGGGCTGCCGCGCCGCCACATGCTCACGTGCGCGCCGTGCGATCTGGCGCACCGCGACCGCGGACTTGCCGACGGCCTCGGCGATCTCGCCGTACGGCATATCGAACACCTCGCGGAGCACGAACACGGCCCGCTCGGTCGGCCCGAGCGTTTCGAGCACCGTCAGCAGCGCGATCGAGACGCTCTCCGCCAGTTCGACGTCCTCGGCCACGTCGGGGCTGGTCAGCAGTGGTTCCGGCAGCCACTCGCCGACGTAGTCGACACGGCTGCGCGCCACCGTCCGCAGCCGGTTGAGCGCCTGCCGCGTGACGATCCGCACCAGATACGCCCGCGGATCACGCACCTGCGAACGGTCGACGTCGGCCCATCGAAGCCAGGACTCCTGCAGCACGTCCTCCGCGTCGGCCGCCGACCCGAGCATCTCGTAGGCGACGGTGAACAGGAGGCTGCGGTGGATGACGTACGGGTCCTCGGTCATGCCGTCGACGCCACGCCGGAGGCCTCGGGACGCCTGGCGAGCGGTACCTCGCAGGCGTCGGAGAAGCCCTGGGAGGAGACGCCGTTGGCCACGTTGGCCCGGGTCGCCAGGTTGACGTAGGCGATCACCGTGGTGAGCTCGACCATCGCCGCGGGACCGAGCCGGTCCAGGAGGCTTGCGTACTGTTCGTCGGTGACGGTCATGGGTGTGTCGGTCATGGCCTCTGCATACTCCATCACGTCCCGCTCTAGCGGCGTGAACACCTCCGAGGTCCGCCAGAGCGGCACCTGGCTCGCCTTGGCCAGGTCGAGGTTCTCGTTCTGGGCGAGGAAGTAGCCGACGTCGAGGCACCAGCTGCAGCCGACCTGTGCCGCGACGGCCATGTGCGCGAACGACTTGAGACTCGCGTCGGCCGCGGCCCACGCACCCACCTTGCCGCCGAACTCCAGGCTGTCCTGCGCGACTTGGGGGCTGTGCCAGACCACCTCGACGTTCTCGGGCACGGCGCCGAACTGCTGGATCATGTTCGCTGCGAGCTCGGCGGGGAGCTCGGCCTTCGGGAGACGTAGCGTCACGGGGTACTCCTTGTACGTGTGCCTGTCGGGCTGTTCGGCATGAAGACACCGGCGCCCCCTCGGATGTGACAGCGGAGACCGTACGCCGCCCCATTGACTGTGCCCCGTCAAGACGGGAATCTATTGCACACTCGCGAACAAGGTTCATGTACATGAATTTCTACATGAACCACAGGTTCTGCATGTGCAGCTATGAGGAGGCAGCGGGACATGGGTGCATCGAGACGGTCCGTATTGGGTGCCGCGCTGGGCGGAGTCGCAGGGGCCGCGCTGCCAGGAGCCGCGGCGGCCCACACCGCATCGCAGGGCGCGGCCGCCGCCGAGTGGCAGTTGCGGTGGTCGCCGACCGCGCGCGACGACGGCATGCGGGCCTGGGAGACCGTCGAGGACGACCGCGCCGGGTCGCACCCGGCGGCCAAGCCGCACATCCGCACCGACGGCGACAACTGGCGCTTCACCATGCACACGGTGGACCGGGACAGCTCGACCGACCGGCAGCGGCAGGAGGTCACCGGATGCCGTGACGGCGACACGTTCCTGCGCTGGCTGCCCGGCCAGACCTGGCGGCTGACGTACTCCATGTACATCCCGGACTCACTGCGGGCGACCACCACGTTCACGCACATCATGCAGATGAAGCAGCCCGGCAACGACACCTCGCCGATCGTCGTGCAGTCGCTGCGGCGGGTGGACGGGGCACAGACCATCGAGCTGAAGGTCTTCGAGTCGGACACGCTCGTCGGCCGCACCGCGCTGCCGCCGCTGCACAACAAGTGGACCGACGTGGACTTCCAGATCAAGATCGGCGACGGCTCTTCGGGTTCCGTGCGCTGGATCCTCAAGAGCGGCGGCAGCACGGTGATCGACAAGACCAAGACCGGTGTCGACACCCTCCTCGCCGACCGGGTGCGGCCCAAGTGGGGCATCTACCGCTCCCTGGGCGACAGTTCGGGCTCCCTCAAGGACTGCCACCTGCTGCTCGCCAAGCCGCGCGCGTACCAGCTCGTCTGAGACGGGACGCCGACGTCCCGGCCCGCCGCGCGGTGGCGCTACCGCACGAACTTCCACGTGATCCCGTTGATCACGCCGACGTCGAGGGGCGCGAGGCGCTGGAACGCGGTCCGGCTGAGGTCGATGTGCGTCGAGGCGCAGGACGGGCACTTGTCCCGCACCGGCACGGTGATCGTCCTGCCCTGGTACGTCACCTGCACCGAAATGCCCTGGCACAGCGGGTCGTTGTTCGGGTTGGCGCTGGTCCACCAGGCGGCCGACACGGCGACCAGGTCCTGGGTGGACGCGTCGATGGGGGTGCCGCAGGCGCCGTAGCCCTGGGCCGACCGCGGAGCGGCAAGGTTCCTACGCCCCTTTTGGCGTTATTACACCCTGGTCCGTGGGCAGTTAAGGATCTCGTGCGTCAATTGCTGACGAGGCACGGGAGGTCGGGGACCGACCGCCGCACCCGCCCGTGACGCGCGGCCGCGAAAGGCGTGATGGCGGTGCGCGGAGGTCGCCGAAGACCGGAGAGTGACCGCGTTGCGCGCTTATGAGGTCGCCGCGCTCCCTGGTGAAGGATCCCCCGCGCGACACCGCCGGATGAGGGCGCGTTCGGGAGCACCTCGTCGACGTACCGGCACGCCTCGATCACCGCGACCCGCTCCGCAAGCGTCATGATGGGCCTGCGCTTGTACGTGGCCACGACCTCGTCCGAGAGCACCCCGACGATCAGCCGCTCCCCGAAGTCCCGCGCGGCTCTGAGCAGCGCGACGTGTCCCGGGTGGAACAGATCCCCGACCATGTCGGCGTAGACGTTCCCCTGCTCAGCCATGCCTGTTGCCTCCTTCAGACGCGGTGGACGGTGTGCAGGGAGTCCGCGTAGGTTCCCGGCCCGTCCAGGGTGGACGCACCCGAGAGGTCGGCCATGGTCGGGCCGTCGGCGCTCTTGCGGCTGGAGAGGAAACGCCGCTTGCCCGCCCGGTCGGGGCCGAGGTAGATGCCCACGTGATCGACGTCGTACGCGTCCGGATCCTCGGGGTCCCCCGCCACGTCGTTGACGTCGAACAGGACCAGGTCACCCGGCTGCAACTGCCCCAGATCGGGCGTGGCACCGCCACTGCCCGCCCGCTGGGCGACGCGGACGCCGGGCGCGAAGTCCACCATCGCGCCGGACTTGCGGGGCAGCCTCTTCTTCGCCGGGTCCTTCACCGCCACCATGCCCAGGCCCAGGTGGAAGCCGTAGACCATCCGCACGTAGCCAGAGCAGTCCAGGTTTCCGCGCTGGCCGTCCTCCGGCCGCCGGGTCTGGTCAGGGAAGGTCCACGGCCGTTCCAGGTAGTCGTGGAAGTCCGCGCCGACGGGCCGCAGCCCCTGGCTGTCGGGCTTTCCGTACCCGGCCTCGCCCAGGACGTCCGCGCCCGCCACCCGCGGGTCCGCGCCCCGCACGCCCGGGGCACCGGGCAGGAACATCATCGCGTACGAGAGGACGTCCGGGGCCATCGAACCTGCCCAGCCGCGCACGGAAGCCTCGACCGCCGGTGTCCACTCGCCGTCGAACGGCGCGTCCAGGAGCCGCACCCAGTCGCGATGGGTGACCGAGGGCGGCGTCTCCCAGGTCGCGGCGGTCACCTCGAAACGGCCGACGGTCAGGGTGACGGGCAGATTCGTGCAGCCCGGAGAGGCGAAGCCGCGGGCGCCCACCCGCCCGCTGCGCAGCCCTGCCTCGGAGTCCTCGATCTCCGCGGTCGGCCGCGTGGGTTCCGCTCCGGCAGCGGGCCACGCCGTTACCTGCGCCTTCGCACCCTTGCGGCGCACCCGGATCCGCCACGCGTCGCCCGCCCGCACATCCGTGGCGAGCGGTCCCGCCTCGGCCAGCAGCGTCGTCTCGCCGTTCATCACCTTCTCGACCCGCAGGTCGACCTCCCCCTTCGTGGTGAAGGAGAGCCTGGCCCGGTAGTGGGCGCCGCCGCCCCGGTACCCGAAGAGCAGGGCGAAGGAACAGGCGTTGCCCGTGGGCACCTTGTCGAAGGCGGCCTCACAGGAGACGTCGGCGTCGGATATCCCGTCGTCGGCCAGGGTGGCGTAGCGGCCCGCCTCCGTGTCCTTGAGGAGCATGGTCGCCGCGCCCTTGGCGTGGACACCGAAGTCGGCATCACCGGCCGTCCCCCCGTACACGCTCCAGGTGCCGCCTGCGGGCGAGGTGCCCCAACCGGGCTTCAGCCGCTGGGCGGGCAGGAGCGCCGGGTCGGGGACCAGCCGGTCGAACACGTCGGTGAAGGACTGCTTGTTCTCCGTGAACGTCCGCTCGGGCCCGGGCAGCAGGACGGTTCGGGCCCCCTTGGTCAGCACGGCGACCCGCTGCTGCCCGTGCCGGATTTCCGTGCGCGCGGGCGCACCCGGCAGCACCGTCGCGCTCAGCTCCCCGAGAGAGGAACGGGCGAAGGCCGCCGTGTCGTACGGCGTGCCGGTGAAAGTCATCGAGGAGCGCGGGCCGGTCGTGGAAGCGGACGCCGGTACGGGCAACGCGGCGGGTGCGGCGGGAGTGGCGCGGGCCGGGGACGCGGTGGCAGCGGCCGAGGGAATCGCGGCCGAAACGGTGAGGGCCCTGAGGGCGCCGAGGAGACTGCGGCGGGAAGTGTCGGTCACGCGTCACATCATCACCACGGCTCCCCGGAAGAACCTCGTCCGGTACCAGGGCCCCAGGCCCCCACCGCTGCCGCAAGCTGTCAGAAGGCCTCGACCCGTACGCGCTCGCCCGTCTCGCCCGCCTCGCCCGAGAGGAACGCCGCCATCGCCCGCCCCTCCTCCGCGACATCGGCGCGCTCCGCACGGGAGAAGCGCCGCAGCGGGGTCGCCACCACGGTGTCCTTCTCCACGGTCCAGGTCGCCGCGACCCGCCCGTCGACCAGCACGACACGTTCCCCGGCGACCGACAGGCCGCGGTGGGCGTCGTCGATGATCCGGCCGCGCTCCTGGTAGCCGAGGATCGCGTTGTCGAACGCGGGCAGGAAGCGCACCGGTGCGGGCGTGTCGGGGTCCGGGCGCGGCGCGTCGGGGAGGTCGAGCAGTTCGCGGCCGCGCTCGTCGCGGAAGGAGACCAGCTCCGCGCGGGTGGCGGCGACCGCTGCCGGGAGCCCGGCAAGGCCGCTCCAGGCGCGCAGGTCGGCGGTGGCGGCGGGGCCGAACGCGGCCAGGTAGCGGCGCAGCAGGGCTTGGCCCACCAGGACCGGGTCAGCCGTGTCGGGCTCCCTGCCCAGCCAGGTGGCGAGCGGGAGGTTGCGTACACCCCCCTTGGTGCGCCACAGGCCCCGCGGCGGCAGCTGGACCATCGGCACCAGGGCGGCGATCAGCATCTCCCCCAGCGCGCGCGGCGCCACCCCCGGCCAGCGCTCCGCGACCGCCCGCGTGAGTTCGGCCATGGTGCGCGGCTCCCCGTCGGCCATCGTCTTCCGGCCCGCCGCGGCGAGTTCGTCGAGGTCCACTCCGTCGAGCTCGCGGCGGTAGACGCCGAGGACCCGCTGGCGGAGCATCGCGTCGTGCCGGGCGCGCCAGGCGAGGACGTCGTCGGCGGTGACGAGGTGGACCGTGCGGCGCATGAGATGCGTACGCACCACGCGGCGCTCGACGAGCAGGTCGGAGAGGGCTTCCGGCTCGAAGGCCCGCAGCCTGGACCAGAGTCCGACGAACGGCTCCTGCGGTTCCTGCGCCTGCAGCCCGCAGAGGTGCGCGACCGCGTCCAGCGCGGGCATGTCGGCACGGTCGAGGAGCAGTTGCCTGGCGAGCGTGGCGCGGCCCAGGGTCCGGGCGTCGAGGACGGTCACCGGGCCACCGCCGGGCACTCGTCGGCCGTCCGGTGGGCGGGCCCGGGGGCCGGTCGGGTCGTGGTGACGTGCACGGACATGCGGCTGCTCCTGAGGTCTCACGGCTCGGCACGGCCCCGGGACGCGGCGTGCTGCGCTGCCACGTCCCTCGGCCGAGCACCACAGTCGCAGACGACGCGGTCAGCTTCTGTCCGCGACTCCCTCCCCCGCTCCCCCTCAGATCGCGATCGACTGCTGGAGCCAGCGGCTGACGCGGTACGGGAGCCACCAGGCGTACGGGCCGATGTCCATGACGAGTTGTTCGGCGCGGAAGTCCTCCAGGACGGCCTTCGGCACGCTGTCGGCGAGCGCGCCGTGGTCGAGGCGGTCGATGACCGTCTCGTACTCGGGTTCGTCGGCGGTGAAGCGGCGCAGTTCGCCCCAGCGGCGGTCGCGGATCTGGATGAAGCCGGGGCCTTTGCGCCACAGGCACTTGCACAGGTAGTGGCCGCGCCGCCAGGTGTTCAGGGCCTCCTCGGCGCCTGCCGGGCCCAGCAGTGCGGCGGGCGGCTGGAGGTGGCTGAGCAGCCGCCAGGTGTCCTCCGCGGCCGGGTCCAGGCGCAGTTCCCACTCCACCATGACGGCCCGCGCGGTCAGGTCCCGGACGAGGCCGAGTCCGTGCAGGGCGGCGGACGGGTCCGCGGTGGCGGTGAGGTCGACGGGGGCGGGCAGCCGCACCCGGCGCGCGCCGAGCTGCCACAGGCGCTCGGCCTGGCCGCGGGGCGGCCCCGGCAGCGGCACCTCGCCGAGGAACATGCCGGGCAGCTCGCACGCGGCGGGGTCGTAGTCGCGCCAGGCCAGGAGTGTCGGCGTGGCGAGGGTGGCGGTCATCTTGCTCCTCCAGGTCGGGCCGGTGCGGGTGGGTCAGGCCGGTTCGTGGACGCCGGTGCCGTCCTGGGCCATGGACGCGGGGTCGGCGTCCGCCGCGTGGATGTGCCGCATGAAGTCGAGGCGGAGCAGGTCCTCGTTGACCGCGGCAGGAGCGATGTGGACGTACTGGCCCGCATCAGTGAAGACGATGCCGAGGGCCGTCCAGGAGTCGAGGAGCTCCTGGACGTGGGTCTCGTCGCGGGCCGGGGCGGGAACCCGTGCGGCGGCCTTCCGCAGGAGGGCCTGGACGCTGTGCGGCTGGTCGAGGAGGCGGAAGACGGCCAGCTCGAAGGGGTCGGTCAGCTCCATGGCGTGCCAGGAGAAGGTGCGTCGGCGGCTGACGAGGACGATGCGGTCGCCGTGGTCGTCGTGAGTGAGACGGGCATCCGTGTGGTGCTTGCGCCAGTCGGCGAGGGCCGCGTTGAGCGTCTTCACAGTGGGCTCGTCGATGCCGCGGGCCGGGGCCTCGAAGACGTACGCCATGCCGTACAGCTCTTCTTCGGGCAGGTCGTAGGTGAAGCGGTAGTGCCCTTCGGGCCGCAGGCCGGTGAAGCCCAGTTCGGGGCGTTCGAAGTAGGGGCTGAAGCGCTCGATGGCGATGCGGGCCGAGAGGTCGACCGGCGGGTCGAGGTGTTCGAGGGCGGGGATCTGCGCGATGACGGGGTCGTAGTCCTCGACGCTCTCGCCGGGGAAGCCGTGGAGGTAGTTCCAGGCGACGGAGAGTCCGGTCTCGGCGCCGTCGCGCAGCATCCGGACGTTCTGGCAGCCGCTCACGCCCTTGTCCATCAGGTCGAGGACCCGGCTGTTGAGGCTCTCGATGCCGGGCTGGACGTAGATCAGTCCCGCTTCGGCGAGGGTGCGCAGCTGGCTGCGCTTCATGTTGGCCTTGATCTCGATGTGCAGGCGCAGGTCGTAGCCGCTGTCGATGATGCGCGGCAGTACGGTCGTCAGGTAGCGCATGTCGAGGATGTTGTCGACGACGTACATGTCCAGGACGCGGTGGCGGCGGGCCAGGTCCATGATTTCGTCGTAGAAGGTGTCCGGGCTCTTGGAACGGAACTCCATGAACGAGCCGTTGAGCCCGCAGAAGGTGCAGTGGTGCTTCTCGCCCCACCAGCAGCCGCGTGCGCCTTCGACGACGAGTTTGGGCTCCACCCAGTTGCGGGCCACGGACGCGGCGAGGCGTTCGAAGTAGCCGCTGTAGTCGGGCGGCAGGATCGCGGCGGGCGGCAGCGGCTTGGTGGCCATGGGGTTGGCGACGCTCTTGCCCGTGGCGTCGCGGTGGCAGAGCCCCGGGATGTCGTCGAGCGGCGTCTTCTCCGTGAGCGCGGTGAGGAGCGCGGGGAAGGCGGCCTCGCCCTCGCCTCGTACGACGTGGTCGACGAAGGCGAAGTTGCGGTGCACGGCGGCGCCCTGCTCGCCGTCGCAGTTGGCGCCGCCCATGACGGTCACGAGGTGCGGGGCGAGCTCCTTGACGCGGCGGGCGCAGGCCAGTGCGGCGGTGTTCTGCTGGAAGGTGGAGGTGAAGCCGACGACGTCGGGTTCGCTCGCCACGACCTGCCGGGCGATCATCTCGACGAACTCGGGGACGATCCGGTGGAGTTCGCGCGTCATCTTCATCCGCGCGGCCTTCAGCTTGCCGGTCATCGTGGCGGTGAACTCCTCGTCCCGCCAGTTCGGATCGTCGTAGAGGGCCGAGGAGAAGACCCAGTCGCCGCAGCCCATGAAGTACGAGGAGAGCGCGTAGTACTCGTAGTCGTCACCGGTGAACTCGGTGCGCTCGGTGATCCAGTCGGTGAAGGCGAGGTTGGCGTGCAGCACCTCGGCGGTGGCGCCGGGAACGCGCTCGTCCACGCTCCGTTTGAGGATGCCCAGCGCGAGCGACGGAAGGTCGATGGGCGACCAGGGCATGTTGACCAGCAGTACGCGCACGGGCGCTCCTCCGGGGGTGTGGGTCGGCCGGCCCCCGGGGTGTGCCCGGGAGCCGGCCGGTGAGGATCAGTCCTCGACGGTGTCTTCGCCGTCTTCGGCGTTGCGGAACGGGACGGTGACCGTGATGCCGACACTCGGCCTACGGTTCGTCTCGTCCTCCGCGAGCGGGTCGTTGTGGATGACGTCCTTCTGCATGGGCTCTCTCCTCTCGGTCGTTCAGTGATTCGGTGATCCACTGATTCAGTGCTGAACTGTGTGGTGCATCGACCCCGCACCTTTCGGAGCGGGGCGTCTGGGTGGGCGGAGCTCCCTGTCGAGGAAGAGCACCGCGCGGCGCAGTACGGCCATGTGGTCGCCGCCGTCGTAGCCGTCGTGCCCGGAGTCCAGCCACAGGGACTCGTGCCGGGCACCGGCCGCGTCGAGCGCGCCGAGGTAGGAACGGACCTGGTCCGCGGGGCACTTGGTGTCGTGCGTGGCGGCGACGACGAGGAGTGGGTCCCGTACGCGGGCGGCGTACCGGATCGGGGAGCTGTGCGCGTACCGCGCGGGCACCTGGTCGGGGGTGCCGCCGAACAGCCGCTCGTCCAGGGCGCGCAGGGCCACGGTGCCCGAGGCGTGGGCGGCGGCGTAGTCGGCGACGGGCTTCACGGCGACGCCCGCCCGCCACAGGCCGGGCCGCGTGCCGAGGGCGAGCAGGACGAGGTAGCCGCCCCACGAGGTGCCCCACAGTCCGGTCGCGTCCGGGCGGATCAGGCCGCGCGCGGCGAGGTCGGCGTGGACGGCGGCGAGGTCGGCGACCTGGGTGTGGCCGACGCCGTCCCGGAACGCACGCTGCCAGCGGGGTCCGTAGCCGGTGGAGCCGCGGTAGTTGACCCGGGCGACGGCGAATCCGGAGGCGACGAGCGAGTGCACGGTGCCGTCGTAGGCGTCCCTGTCGTGGTCGGCGGGGCCGCCGTGCACGAGGAACACGGCGGGGTACGGGCCCGGGCCGTCCTCGGGGAGGCTCAGCAAGGTGTGCACGGGGCCGTCGGGGCCCGGTGTGCGGACGTCCTGCACGGTGCCGGGGACGCGGCCCGCGACGGTGCCGAGCGGGGGCAGCGGGGTGCCGGTGCTCGAGGTCATCGTCGGCGGGTGCGTGGTGTCGGTCCAGAGGGTGTGGAGGTCGCCGCCGGGGCGCGGGGCCGCGTCCAGGAGCGTGCCGGGCGGCGTGGGCACGGGTTCCAGGGTGCGGCTTTCTAGGTGGGCGCGGTGCAGCAGGGAGCGGCCGCGGCGGTCCTGGCGGATCAGGACGGAGCGCCCGTCCGGGTACCAGCGGGCGGTGATCTGGGTGTCGAAGGCGCACCAGTCGTGGGTGACGGTGCCGGTGGCGGGGGCCCAGGTGGCGAGCAGGTAGCGCTCCTCCCGCTCGCGGACGAGGAGGAGCGTGGAGCGCGGTCCCGCGGGTGCGAAGCCGAGGGCCCACAGTCTGCCGTGCGGGCCGTCCCCGGGCAGGACCGCGGCCACGGCGCCCGCGGGGGTGAGCACGGTGACGGCGGCGGGCGAGTCCGCGGTGCGCGTGAGGGCCAGCAGGTCGCCGCCGGGGGCGAGTCCGGCGAGGGCGGCGGGTCCTTCGACGCGCGTCACCTCACGGCCGGGGCCGCCGCGCGGGCCGATGCGGATCGTGGTGCTGTCGTCGAGCCCGATGCCGACCGTGGCGATGGGCCCGCCGATGACGGCGAGTCCGCGGGCGGTGCCGTCCGGGATGCCGGTGAGCCCCGGCCGGTCGGGGCCGCCCGTGAAGGCCTGGTGGCGCCAGTGGCCGATGCCCCTGGCGTCCTCGGCGAACCACCAGACCCGTGCGTCGCGGTCGATGGCGCCGTGCAGGGTGCCGCCGGGCCGGTCGGTGACCCTGCGGGAGCTGCGGGCCGCGGTGTCCCAGGTGTAGACCTCGCAGCGGCCTTCGGCGTCGGCGGTGAAGACCATCCGGCGCGGATCGGCGGCGCACACCTCGGGCAGCGCGGCGCGGTAGACCTGGAAGCGGCTCACGCGGCGGCCTCCGCGAGGGCGGACCGCCGCGTGGTGTGCACGGCGAGCAGGGCCAGCAGGGCGGCGCAGCCCAGTGCGGGTGCCGCGGTGCCCACCCGGTCCGCGAACAGTCCGGCGAGGACAGGGGCGAGGGCCGCGGTGCCGCCGGACGCGGTCGCGAGCACCGCGCCGACCCGCGCCTGCAGCGAGGGCTCCGTCACGACGAGGGCGCGCGCCTGGAGGACGACCGCGGGCAGCGGCACGAGCAGGCAGACCGCGCCGAGCAGCAGGCCGTACGTCCAAGGTCCGGCGGCGGTGGCGAGGGCCGCGGTGAGCGGCACGAGCAGCCAGGTCACGGCGACGAGGACCCGGGCGGCGCCGACCCGGACGGCGACCCGGGGCGCGGCGAGCGAACCGGCGAGACCCGCGGCGCCGGAGACGGCGAGGACGCCGCCCAGCGGGAGGGCGCCGGAGCCGGAGCGTTCCAGCGCGAAGACGGCGGCGTAATAGAGCGCGACGGCAACGCCGTTGACGAGGGCGATCCACACCAGCACGAGGCGGAGCAGCGGCTGCTGCCGCACCAGGCGCAGTCCCGCTGCGGCCTCGCGGAGCAGGCCCCCTCCGGTGGGCTCCGCCGGGGCCTTCAGCTCGGCCCGCATGCCGCGTACGCAGCAGGCGGCGACGGCGTACGAGAGGGCGTCGGCCAGGAAGGGCAGCGCACGCGAGAGCTGGTAGGCGGCGCCGCCGAGGGCGGGCCCGAGGATGAGCGCGCCCTGGTCGGCGGCGGCGAGCCGGGCCACGGCGCGGGGCTGGTCGTCGGTCGGGCAGACCAGGGCGACCGTGCCGCGTGAGGCGGCGTCGTGGGTGGCGGTGGCGAACCTCTCGACGAGGACGGCGCCGAGCAGGTGCGGGAGTTCGAGGTGTCCGAGGGCGAGCACCAGGGCGACGGAGCCCATGGCGAGCGCGGAGACGGTGGCGGACCAGAACATGATCGTCTTGCGGGCGCCGCGGTCGGCGGGGACGGCGGCGAGCGGCCCGAGCAGGATTCCGGCGGCCAGCGAAAGCCCGGCGACGAGTCCGGCGGTCTGCGCGGAGTGGCCGAGCGAGAGGAGCAGCAGCGGGAGTACGACACCGGAGGCCTGGGTGCCGAGTGCGTCGGCGGCGTTGGCCCACCAGAAGAGGCGGAAGTCGCGGGCGGAGGTGCCTTCGTGGGAGGCAGGTCCGGTGGTGTTGGGTCCGGAGGGGATAGGTCCGGAAGGGGTGGATCCGCCGTGGTCCGGCGTGTCCGCCTGCGCAAACGACTCCACGCATTTCCTCCATGAACATGAAGCAGCTGTGAAGAGATGTGTAGGAAGTGAAATGAGAGCGGGATCGTAGCCAGCGCTCCGAGCGGGCTACAAGGCGTGGGAGCCGCTGACCGAAAACCGCGGCGGAGGCGGCATGGGACGGGTTTCTGCCGCGACCACAAGCGGATGCGCAGCCTCCGGCAGAGCCCATGAGACCGGTGGTGCGTGAGTGACATCTGCGACCCGAGCGACGCCATAGAGGACACGTACATCAATGCGCGAAGGGGGGTAATCACGTACGTACGAGCCCTCGCCTAGGGTGGTGGGGGCAGCAGTCGGCGGCGCCGGTCGAACGGGAGTATGGCCGGTTCGCGACGATACGAACGGCACCGCCAGGACCGCGGAGGACGAGCGATGGAACCCAGTGGGCAGGGCTGGTTGCAACTGGCCGAGTTCGCCGTGGCCTTCGCCCTGTCCGCCGCGATCGGCCTGGAGCGGGAGATCCGGCAGAAGGCCGCGGGCCTGCGGACGTACACCATCGTCGGCGTGGGCGCCGCCCTGTTCACGCTGGTCAGCAAGTACGGGTTCACCGACGTGCTGCAGGCGGGCACCGTCACCCTCGACCCGTCACGGGTGGCCGCCCAGATCGTCTCCGGGCTCGGCTTCATCGGCGCCGGAGTCATCTTCGTACAGCGGGGGTCCGTGCAGGGCCTGACCACGGCGGCCACCATCTGGCTGACGGCGGCCGTGGGTTCGGCGGCGGCGGCCGGTCTGCCCTGGCTCGCGGCGCTCGCCACCGCCTCGTACTTCCTCGTCGCGTACGCCATCAGACCCCTGGCCCGCAGGCTCTCGCTGCTGCGCTCGGTGCCCGTGCACTTCCGCATCACCTACTTGCAGCGCCCCGGTTTGCTCCACGACCTTTTCGAGGAGTGCACGCGCGCCGGTTTCGACATCGCCGAAGTACGCACCCTCAGCGCCACCGGCCCCATCGGTGCGTTCGGCGGCGACACGGAACACACCGTCGAGGTGCTGCTGGCCCTGGCGGGCCACGGCGACGGGGACGCGCTGACGGCGCGGTTCGTGGCGGTGGACGGCGTCGTGGCGTGCGCCCGGCCCGGCTACGGCGACGAGTGAGCGTCGAGCACTCCGGCCACCAGCGACCGCGCGTAGGCCGCGTCGTGCCCTGACGGGCGGAACAGGATGCGGTACATCATCGGTGCGACGACGTGGTCAAGGACCGTCTCGACGCCGGGTCCGGCCTCCCCGCGGTCGGCCGCGCGGCCGAGGACGACGTCGATCTGTTCGGCCGCGTACGCGGAGCACTGGCCCGCGTTGCTGCCGTCCGGATCGCCGAGCAGGGCGTCGCGGATGTACGCGCGGCCCGCGGGCGACGCCATCTCGTCGAGGAACTGCTCGGCCCAGGCCTGCAGATCGGCCCTGAGGTCCCCCAGGTCCTCCGGCGGCGCCTCGGGACGCAGCCGTTCGACCGCCACGTCCGACAGGAGCGTCTGCAGATCGCCCCAGCGACGGTAGACCGTCGAGGGGGTGACTTCGGCGCGGGCCGCGATCAGGGGAACCGTCAGCGCGTCGCGGCCCACCTCCTCCGCGAGTTCACGCACGGCGGTGTGCACCGCCTCCTGGACGCGGGCGCTGCGCCCGCCTGGGCGCGCCATCGGTCTACGACTCACGACATCACCTTAGAACCGTCCCTACGACGCCATGGCCACCGGAGCGTGTCCACGCGCGGGCACCGTCTCGTCGTACGCGTGCCCCACCCGCAGCACCATGGCCTCGGTGAGGGGGCGCCCGAGCAGCTGCATGCCGATGGGCATCCCCGCTCCGTCGTGCCCGACCGGGACGGACAGCGCCGGGACACCGGTGATGTCCGCGGGGGCCGACAGGCGGACGTACGCGTCGGAGACGCTCTCGCTCGTGCCGTCGGGCCAGACGATGACCTCCTGGTCAGAGCGCACCGCGGTCACGGGAACGGTCGGGGCGGCGACCACGTCGACCTCGTCCAGCATGCGCAGCCACGCCTGCCGCATGAGCGTGCGGGCCCGCTGGGCACGCAGATAGTCCCCGGCGGACATGAGCGCGCCCGCCTCCAGCAGGACACGGATGTCGGCGCCGTACTGCTCGGGGGCCGAGCGCAGGGTCCGCTCGTGGTAGGCGGTGGCTTCGGGGACCATCAGGCCCCACTGCGTGGCCTGGACGTAGCGGGCCATCGGAATCTCGACCTCGACGAGCGTCGCGCCGAGCGCCTCGAGCTGGGCGATGGCGCTCCGCACCGCCGCCTCCACCTCGGGGTCGACGTGCTCGAAGTAGTAGTTGCGCGGGACGCCGACCCGCACGCCCGTCAGGTCCGCGCCCGGGAGCGGCCGGTAGTCCACGGACGACGGGGTGGGAAGGCTGGCCGGGTCGCGGGGGTCGTGTCCCGCGAGGACGGACATGACCAGGGCGGCGTCCTCGACGGTCCGCGTCAGGGGGCCCACGTGGTCGAGCGACCAGGAAAGGGACGTCACGCCGTGCCGGGGAACGAGGCCGTACGTGGGCTTGAGGCCGACGACACCGTTCAACGCGGCGGGGACGCGGATCGATCCTCCGGTGTCGGTCCCCAGGGCGAAGGTCGCCGCGGCCGCCGCCACGGCGACGGCCGAACCGCCGCTGGAGCCGCCCGCCACGCGGTCCGGGTCCCAGGCGTTCCTGGTCTGGGGCGTGGTCAGTCCGTAGGCGAACTCGTGCGTATGGGTCTTGCCCACCAGGGCGGTACCGGCCGCGGCCAGTCGTGCGGCGACGGTGCTGTCGGCGACCGCCCGGTGGTCCGCCCGGACCCGGGAGCTTGCCGTGGTCGCCACACCGGCGACGTCGATCAGGTCCTTCAGCGCCATGGGGATTCCGTGGAGCGGGCCCTTCAGATGACCGGTTGCGGCTGCGCGTGCCGACTCGCGCGCCCGCTCCGCCGTCACGGTGACGTAGGCCTGGAGGCTGGGCTCCGTCCGTGCGATCCGGTCGAGCACCGAGTCCACCAGTTCGACGGGGGACAGTCGACGCGCCCGGATCTCGTCCGCGGCGGCGGCCAGGGACAACTCATACGGCTGCATCGTGCGCCTCCTCTGCCACGCGGTGGGCGGCGGGCGGGGTGTCGGCGAAGTCCAGTTCACGCAGGACGGCGACGACGGAGTGGATGTGGTCGGCCGTGGCTGCCACCGCCTGACTGCGGTCGCCCGCCAGCGGAAGTCCGGAGCGCGCGGCCCACCGGGCGGCCTCCGGCGGCGTGAGCTGCGGTTGGGCGTCGGACATGGAGATCCCTTTCGCTGCGGTGCGGTGTGGGCGTGGGAACACCCCGTACCGCTAAAAGCTAAGCGTTTGCGTTAGCCACAACGTACGACCTACTCTCACTTAAAGCAAACGGTTAGCTTTAGGCCCGCCAGTACCGAAGGGACCGCCCCATGCAGGCACAGACCTCGTCCACCCACCCCACCGAGACCCTCACCCCGGCCCCCCACTGGGCCGTCGGCGACGTCACCGTCCACCGCATCGACGAGATCCCGCTGCCGCCCGCGACCGGCCCCTGGCTGCTCCCCGCCGCGACGCCCGACGTGACCGCCGATCACCACTGGCTGCGCCCGGACTTCGCCGACGACGCGGGCGTCCTGCACCTCGACAGCCACAGCTTCGCGCTCACCGTGGGCACCCTGCGCGTACTCGTCGACACCGGCATCGGCAACGGCAAGACGCGGGCCAACCCGGCCTGGCACGACCTGAGCACCGACTATCTGCAGCGCCTCACCGACGCGGGCTTCCCGCCGGACTCGATCGGCCTCGTCATCCTCACCCACCTGCACACGGACCACGTCGGCTGGAACACCCGGGAGGTGAACGGCACTTGGCTCCCCACCTTCCCCAACGCCCGCTACGTCACCTCCCGCGTCGAGCGGGAGTTCTGGGCCGGATTCGACATGGACGAACCGCGACGGCAGATGTTCCGCGACTCCGTGCATCCGGTCGAGGACGCGGGCCTGCTCGACCTCGTCGACGTCCCGGCCGAGGGCACCGAGGTCGCCCCCGGCGTGCGCCTCGTGCCCACCCCCGGTCACACCCCCGGCCACATCGCCGTCCAGGTGCACAGCGGCGACACATCAGCCCTGATCACCGGTGACCTGCTCCACCACCCCGTACAACTCCCCCACCCCGACATCGGAAGCTGCGTCGACATCGACCCCGAACAGTCCGAAGCCACCCGCCGCGACCTGCTCGCCTCGCTCGCCGGTACGGAGACACTGCTCCTCGGCACCCACTTCCCCGACCCGACGTCCGGCCACGTGGTCTCCCACGGCGATGGAGATACGTACCGTCTGGCACCGGTCCCACCGACGCGCACCGGGTCCTGACACCCTGCCCGCACTCAGGCCCGGCGGGCGAAGGAAGCCATACGGTCGGCGAACTCGGTGACGAGGTCGCGCAGTTCGTCGGGGCGTTCGATGACGAAGGGCCTGTCGAGCGAGGCGAGCAGCGGAGGCAGCCAGTCGAGCCGCTCCGCCCGCACTTCGGCGCGCAGCCAGGGTTCACCGTCCTTGCCCTCCGCGGCGGCACACTCCTCCAGCCTCGCGACACTGGCTGGCAACCGGGTGCGGACCTGTTCGACGGTCCCCTGGATCCGCAGCGTCACCTCGTACCGGTACGCGGCGTCGGCGAACCCCGTCAGGACACGTTCCGCCGGATCGAGCCCGTCCGGCACCTCGAACGAGCCGGTCAGGGGCCGCACGGTCACGATGCGGTCGAGCCGGAACGTCCGGTCCTCCTCGATCTCCGGATCGACGCCCGTCACGTACCACCGGCCCGCATGCGCGACGAGGCCGTACGCGTGGAACCTGCGGTCGCTGCGCCGGTCCTTGCGGTCCGTGTACCGGAGCGAGACCGGCCGACGATGGCGTACCGCATCGGCGAGAGCGAGCAGGACCTCCGCGTCCGGTGCGGCGAACACGCCCGGTTCGCCGGTGAAGGCCAGGGAGTCCAGGACCGTGTCGAGTCGACGGGCGAGGCGGGCGGGCAGCACCCGCCGGATCTTGGCCGCCGCGGTCTCGCTCGCCGTGTCCCCAGGAGTGAGCCCCGCCCGGCGCCCTGCGACCAGGCCGAGCAGCACGGCGAGCGCCTCGTCGTCGCCGAACATCAGCGGGGGCAGCGCGGTGCCGGGGGCGAGCCGGTATCCGCCGTAGCGGCCGCGCACCGACTCGACCGGTACGTCGAGGTCGACCAGCTGATCCACATAGCGCCGCACGGTCCGCCCGTCGACCCCGAGCCGGTCGGCCAGTTCGGCCACCGTGCGGGTACCGCCCGACTGCAGCAGTTCCAGGAGTGTGAGTACACGGCCGACGGGTCGAGACATGTTTGCACCCTAACGCCAATACAGGACCGATTCTGTCCCCTATTTCTCCTAGCGTGTGGTGCACACCGACCGCAGCAGCCAAGGAGAAGAGCATGAGCACCACGGAATCCACGAACTTCGTCTCCGTCCGCATCATCACCGGCGACGTCGCCCGTCTCGTCGAGTTCTACGAGAAGGCCACCGGCGCGCAGGCCGCCTGGGCCACCGAGGACTTCGCCGAACTCAGGACCCCCACCGCCGCCCTGGCGATAGCAGGCACGCGCACCGTCCCGCTGTTCGCACCCGGGTCCGCACGCCCGGCCGCCAATCAGAGCGTGATCATCGAGTACCTCGTCGACGACGTGGACCACGTGCACGAGAACCTGTCCGCCTGGGTCACCGACTTCGTCAGCGGACCGACCACCATGCCCTGGGGCAACCGCTCCCTGCTGCTCCGCGACCCCGACGGCAACCTCATCAACTTCTTCACGCCCGTCACTCCGGCGGCCGTCGCGAAGTTCGCACGCTGAGAACCGGGAGCGCGGGATGCGCCTCGCGCCAAGCTGCCATGGAGAGGTTCCAGTCGTCGCCGTCGAGCGCGGTGAGCGAAGCCGGGAAGAGGCCGTCCTCCTCCTTGGCGATGTGTCGATGCAACTCGTCGACGGCTTCGACGAGGGTGCGTACGTCGCCAGGGTCCGACAGGTCTAGGGCGGGCAACAGGGCGGCCAGCTCGCGGTGTTCGAGCTCCAGGTTCGCGATGTAGTCCGCGTACTCGGGATCCTCGCGCATCACCGTGAAGAGGCCGTTCTCCTCGCCCCGCCAGTGCGCGTCCAGTTCGCGGGCCATCTCGTCCACTAGTACGCGCGCCCGGTCCGTGTCACCCCTCTGCAGCGCGCGGATCGCATCCCCCGCGGCGTTGGTCACGCGCTCGTGCTCGGCGATGAACTCCTTGATCAGAGGGACCTCTCGGCAACCGCAGTAGTGGCACATGAGGGTGTTCTAGGCGAGATTCCGGCTCCCGGCACGGTGCCACGCGCGCGTGGCCGCCCCCATCACCCCACGTGTCTGAGGTCGGCAGACATCACGCGTCCGGCGTGCGCTCTTGTGCGTACATCGGGGTGCCTTCCGCGTCGTACGGGAGGGTGGAGATGACGTCGGCGTAGCCCCGTTCCATGGCCTGCCGTTGGCGGGCCGTGTGCGGACTCGCGGGGTGCCTGGCCAGGCGTGCCAGCACTTCCTCGTGTGCCTCTGTGATCTGCTCCGCGGTCGCCCGCCAGTCAGCCTCGTCCGGTACGCGGACCAGTTCCACGCAGGGCGGCGGCGCGCCCTCCGCCAGGGCGGCCGCCGCCCGGTCGTGACCGTCGAGGAGCAGCCAGCCGTCCAGGAAGGACACCCACCACAGCAGCACGGGCGCGAGGGTGCCCGCACGGGCGTGCTTGCGCTGGGCCTTGACGCGTGGGGCGTCCGGCGCCGGGAGCGGGCGCAGCGGCAGGACACCGTGTCACCCTCCCCCGCAGAGCATTTCGAGGGTGGCGTCGGGCCAGTCACTGACGAGGTCGCAGCTCCAGATGCCGGGAGCGAACGTGGTGCGCGGGGACAGCCGCCAGCGTCCGTGGTGGAGGGGGCCGTATCCCTGCGCATCCTCCAGCCAGCGCGCGTACCGGTGGGTCCAGTCGCCCCCGGCGCGCATCATCGCGGCGGACAGGGGCGGCAGCGGGGAGCGGTGTCCCGGCAGGCGGTGCAGGTGGAGGTCGCGGCAGCATCCGTCGCCCTCCGACCGGGCCCGGATCAGTGGCCGTTCGCCCTGCAGCAGGGTCCAGCGGCGGCCCGTGGTCCGCTCGAAGCGCAGTGCTGGCAGAACCGACGGTGACTGTCCCGGGGGCGCGCCCGTCTCGGCGTGCGGTGCGGCATCCGGCACGGTCAGGACCAGCCCGCCTCCCGGCAGTGGTTCCCTCGTCGCCCTGTTCATGGGATCAGTGTCGGTACCAGGGGCCCGGCTCGGCAAAAGCATTTCCCGATCGCCGCTTCGCACCCCGTCGTCACGCGAGCGCTTCCGCGATGCGGGCGAGCCAGCGGTCCACGGGTCCTGCGGTGAGCACCCCGCTCCCCGCACCGGCCAGCTGTCCGGCGGCGGGCAGCAGTCGTGCACGCACCCGCTCCAAGCCGGTCCGGTCGCCCGACCGCAGGGCCGCCTCCGCCTCCACGCAGCACAACGCCTCGTAGAGCAGGTCCGGCGGCGGCTCGGGGAGAGCCAGCAGTGCCGCACGCGCCTGGGCGTGGCGCCCCGTCTCCGCGAGGGCCAGCGCCTCGGCCCAGGGGCGGTGCGGGCCCCAGTCCGCCGTCAGGTCGACGTCGGGTGGCCGCAGGTGCGCCAGGCGCAGCGTGACCAGTGCCAGCGGCAGAAGGCCGGTTCGCATCCCCGGCATTCCGGCCTCGTCCAGGTGCGCGGCCGCGACGCGCGTGGCGGTCTCGGCGCGTGCCACTTCCCCGGAGGCTGCCAGTCGCAGGGTGTCGTACCACCGCGTGAAGACGCCCACCAACGGCAGTTCGTGACGCTCCGAGAGCCGTGTCGCGGCCGCCGCGTGCGCGTCGGCCCCCGGAAAGTCGCCGAGCGCGGCGCGCGCCTGCAGACGGATGAGGTGACCGAGCACTTCGAAGGTCACCAGGCCGTGCCGGGCGCAGAGTTCGACGAGTTCGGCGCCTATGGCGTCGCGCCGTGGGGCAAGGCCCGCGCGGGTGCAGGACTGCATGAACGTCCCGTTGAGCGCGAATGCCAGCAGCGCGGGGTCGTCGAGGTGCCGGGCGAGCCGCTCCGCCTCGCGCGCGGCTTCCGGCCCGCGCGGTGTTCTGGCGCCGCGCGTCTCCACCGCGACGGTGGCGAGGAGACGGCAGCGCGTCGCGTCGGACGCGTCCTCCGGCAGGTGCGCGAGGGTCCGTTCCGCGGCCGCGACGATCTGGCGGGCGAGGTCCGGGTCGTCACTGCGCGGCCAGATCGCGGGGACGTCGAAGGCGCCGATGACGCGGGCGGTCAGCTCCGTGTCGCCGAACTCCTCGGCCGCCTCGACGGTCGCCATGCGGTGGCGCCGGGCCGCCTCCAGTCCCCCGGCGCCGGTGACGGCGAGGCTGCGGACGAGCCCGACCGTCGACTCCAGGCGGGCGCGGGCTCCGGCCTCGACGGTGCGGTCGTACGATGCGGCCGCCTCGCTCCAGAGCCGGGACGCCGTCGCGGCGGGGCCGGACGGCGGGGGTGTCATGGTGGTCGCCGGACGGGGCCCTCCGGCCAGGTCCAAGGCGGCGTCCTGCGCGAGGATGTCCGCCTCCAGGCGGCGCAGGGCGGGGCCCGGGTCGAGTCCCAGTTCGTCGGCGAGCGTGGCGCGGGCGCGGCGCAGCGTCGCGAGCGCGTCGCCCTGTCGGCCGGTCCGGTACAGCGCGAGGGACAGCAGCCGCCAGGCGTCCTCGCGCCACGGGTGGCGGGTCACGTGCGCGTCGAGGTCGGGCACGACGTCGGCAGCGGCGCCGAGCGCCAGTGCTGCCTCGGCCCGCCGCTCGACGGCCAGCGCCCGCAGCTCGGCGAGCCGGGAACGCTCCGTGCGCGCCCATTCCTCGTCCGCGAACTCGGCGTAGGCAGGCCCCCGCCACCACCCCAGTGCCTCGTCGAGCCGGTGCACCGCGTCCTGCGGCGGCAGCTGCCTGGCCTCGCTCACGGCGGTCTCGAAGCGCCAGGCGTCCACGGCGTCCGGTGCGGCCCGCAGCACGTACCCGGGGCCCTCGGTCACGAGGAGGCGGGCGGGGGCGCGGTGGGGCCGGTCGGGTTCCAGGACCTTGCGCAGCGCGGCGACGAACGTCCGGACCGTGCCCAGGGCGCGTTCCGGCGGGTCCTCCCACAGATCGTCGATGAGGCGCGGGACGGGCACGACGTGGCGGCGGGCGACGATGAGACGGGCCAGGACGGCCCTCTGCCGCGGGCCCGCGAGGGCGAGCGGGCCGTCGGAGTTCCAGGCCGCCACGGGGCCGAGGACGCCGAAGCGGACCTGCTCCGTTGCCGTCGCACCCGTCGCACCCGTCGACCCCGTCATGCCCGACACGTGCGCTCCACCGCGCTCTCCATACCCGTCGCTCACCGGAGGCTTGCCTTTCGCTCTCTGATGGCGTGCCGTCCGTTCACTGATCGCTTGCTGATTCACCGGCGGCAGGCTGAAGGCGTCCGCCGCCGGCGGCCTCGCCCCATCCTCCCGGAGAACTCACCATGACACCGACCGTCCCCGGCTTCGATCACCAGCACGTCCCTGTCGCGGACGGCGTACGTCTCCACGTCGCCGTCGGCGGCTCGGGCAGCCCCGTCGTACTGCTGCACGGCTTCCCGCAGACGCACCTCATGTGGCGGCACGTCGCGGCCGACCTCGCGAGGGAGCACACCGTGATCTGCCCCGACCTGCGCGGGTACGGAGCCAGCGACAAGCCCGCCGACCTCGACGGAGCAACGTACTCCAAGCGCACGATGGCGGCCGACGTCGTCGCGCTCGCCCGCACCCTCGGCCACGACCGGTTCGCCCTGGCCGGGCACGACCGCGGCGCCCTCGTCGCCGTACGGGCCGGTCTCGACCACCCGGAGGCGGTCACGCACCTTCTCTCCCTCGACGTGCTGCCGACCCTCGACATGTGGGACGTCATGCACGGCACCACGGCCGCCGTCGGCTTCCACCTGTATCTCATGGCCCAACCGACGGGCCTGGCAGAGGAGTTGATCGGCGCCGCCCCGGATGCGTTCTTCGGCCACTTCCTCGACATCTGGACGCGCGATCCCGAGGCGATCCCCGCCGACGTACGTGCCGCCTATCTCAAGGCGTCGCGCGAAGCCGTGCCGTCCATCGTCGCCGACTACCGCGCCTCCGCCCACATCGACGTGCAGCACGACCGGGCCGACCGGGAGGCGGGCAACCGTCTCACCATGCCGGTGTCCGTGCTCCAGCAGGACTGGGGCGCGGCTCTCGGCTTCGACGCCGCCACGCTGTGGCGCGCCTGGGCCCCCGACCTGCGGCACGGGACCGTGGACTGCGGCCACTTCATGGCGGAGGAGGAGCCGACCGTGGTCGGCGGAGCGATCCGCGATCTGCTCGCCCGCTGACGGAAGCCCTCGCTATCCCCGGACGCGTACGAGTTGCTCGATCAGGTCGGCCAAACCGTCGGCGTGGAGATCGAACGTGTCCGAGGGGGCGGGCGGATCGCCGACGGGGCGTGCGACGTAGGCGGTGCGCAGGCCGAGCTGTTGTGCGGCGCGCAGGTCCCAGGCGTGGGCGGCGACCATCAGCAGCCGCTCCGGAGGGCGTCCGGAGACGGCGACAGCCAGTCGGTAGACCGCCGGGTCGGGCTTGTAGGACCGGGCGTCCTCGGCGGACAGCGCCTGGTGCCAGCGCAGTCCTGCGTACGCGTTGAGCTCGAGCAGCGCCGATCTGCTCGCGTTGGAGAGCCCCATCAGCGGAAACCGTTCGGCGAGCCGTGAGAGCCCGGCCACCGTGTCGGGCCAGGGAGAGAGCCTTCTACCTGCCGGAGCCAGCGTCGCCACCGCGTTCGCGTCCTCCACGCCCACGGCGTCGGCGACGAGCCGGGCGGCCTCCAGGTCGAGGGCGTCGCTGGCGCGGTAGGGCCGGGCACCCTCGACCATGTTCCGCTGCTCGCGCTCGATGTGTTCCTGCCACAGCGACAGGAGCTGCTCGACCTCGGAATCGTCGAGCGAGGGGGCGAGAGCACGGATTCCGGCGCGGATCCCGGCGGGTTCGTCGACGAGCGTGCCGAGGACGTCGAACACGACGGCGTCGATCTCGAGCTCTGGCATGGGAGGGGCTCCTGGCGTGTGGTGGGGCGGGCGGGGCGAAGGGCCGACAGTCGGCCCAACACAGCGAAACACCAAGCGAATTCCCCTGCTGCCTCCCCTACCGCTTCCCCCTACTGCACAGAGCGCGTGTCGGAGTCGCTCGGATTCATGAGGCCTCCCCGCCTTCGATGAACGCGGCGACCAGGCCGTGGGGCGCGGTGTCGCCGAAGAGGAACTCGTGGAGCTCGATGCCGTCACTGGCGGCTTCGGCGCTGCGCGGGAACATGGCCTGTTCGTAGGTGGTGAGCGCGGCCTCGGTGTCGCCGGGGTGTGCGGCGAGAGCCTGGCCCAGCTCGGCGCCGTCGAGCATGGCGAGGTTGGCGCCCTCGCCGTTGGGGATCGAGAGGTGGGCGGCGTCGCCGAGCAGGGTCACACCCGGTACCCGCTCCCAGCGGTGCCCGGTCTGCAGGGCGTGCAGCGGGCGCAGCACCGGCGGCGTGTCGGTGCCGGTGATCAGCATCGTCAGCTCGGGCGCCCAGCCCTGGAACTCCCGCGCAACGCGCGCGGCCGCCGCATCGGCAGCGCCGAAGTCGATGGCGGCGAACCACTCCTGCGCCTCGGTGAGCGCGACATAGGCGTGGAGGGTGTCACCCCGCTCCCTGTGGGCCTGAATCCCCTTTCCCGGCTCGGGCGCGAGCATCATCCCGCCGCCGACCGCCTTCGCGGTGTCCGGGTGGCGGGTGTCGGCGTCGTAGACATAGGTCTCGATGAAGGACGTGCCGGTGTACTCCGGTATGACGTCGGTGAGCAGCGGCCGGACCCGTGACCACGCGCCGTCTGCTCCCACCAGCAGGTTCGTGACGATGGTGGTGCCGTCGGCGAAGGTCACCTCGTGGCGGCCTTCCCCGAGGGCCCGGACCCCGCTGACCTTGTGGCCCCACCGCACGGTGTCGGCCGGGAGCGAGTCGAGCAGGATCTGCCGCAGCTCACCGCGCTGCACCTCGGGGCGGCCACCCGTGCCGTCGTCGTCCTGCTCGAACAGGACGGTCCCGTCGCGTTCGAGGACCCGTGTCGCTTGGCGGCCCGCCAGGACGAGGCTGTGGAACTCCGTCATCAAGTCGGCCTCTTGCAGGGCGAGTTGGCCGTTGTAGTCGTGGATGTCGAGCAATCCGCCCTGCGCACGCGCGGTGGGCGACGCCTCCGCCTCGTAGACCGTGGACGTGATGCCGTGGACGTGCAGGACACGGGCCAGGGTCAGCCCGCCGAGCCCGGCTCCGATGATCGTGACGTGAGTGGTCATGGTGGTTCCTTTCGTCCTGCACACCCACGGGGTGCGCGCGTTCCGAGCCGGTGTGCCTCACCCCGGACCACGAGCCAGCTCCGAAGTGTTCTGGAATGCCGTTCCAGACCTTCATCCAGACTGGAACGCCGTTCCAAGAATGTCAAGCTGGAACGACGTTCCAGGGATGTGCCAGGATGAGCGCATGGCAACCAGAACGCGTCGGCCCGAGCGCCGCGAGAACCCCCTCTCTCGCGAGCGCATCGTCGAGGCCGCCGTTGAGCTGCTCGACACGGACGGCGAAGGAAAGCTGACGTTCCGCGCACTGGCCGAGCGTCTGGCCACCGGACCCGGGGCGATCTACTGGCACGTGGCGAACAAGAGCGAGCTACTCGATGCCGCCACCGACGGCGTGATCGCCGACGCGCTGACCGTCGCACCCGCCATGACCATCGGGCCCGCCACGAGCGCCACGACCGCGGATTCACCCCAGGAAGGAATCCGCGCGGTCGCACTCGCCCTGTTCGACGCGATCGACGCGCACCCATGGCTCGCCACGCAGCTCGCCGCCCAACTCTCCCGCACCCCGGGGCAGTCGGTGGCCCCGAGGATCTTCGAAAGCATCGGCCGACAGGTCAGTGCGCTGGACGTACCCGAGAGCACTTGGTTCACGGTGACGTCCGCGTTGGTGCACTACACCCTCGGCGCCGCGGGCCAGAACGCGGCGAACGGCCGCACCCTCGGGCCCGACGTGGACCGCGGCGAGTTCCTCGACGCCGCGTCAAAGGCGTGGGAAGCGCTTGACCCCGACGACTACCCCTTCACCCGGGCCGTCGCGGCGCAGATGCGCGTCCACGACGACCGCGAGCAGTTCCTCGCGGGGATCGATCTCATCCTCAACGGCATTGCAAAGAAGCTCAGTTGACGGCTCGAATCACCGGCCGGAGACCTTGTGCACAGCCGTGTCGTCGGAGTTGAGCCGTCGCCCGTCCGCGGACAGCACTTCCAGGGCGCGGAGGCTCTGACCCTGTCGGCGGTCGACCAGCTGTGAGTGCGGTTCGCCGGGGGCGAAGAAGTTCTGCTCGCCCCACTGCCGCAGCGCCACGATGACAGGGAAGAGCGCTTCGCCCTTCGGGGTCAGGACGTACTCGCGGTAGGCGCTGCCGTCCGAGGCCGGGACGGATTCGAGGACCCCGCCCTCCACCAACGTCCGCAGGCGCGCGGTGAGGATGTTCTTCGCCACGCCGAGGCTGCGCTGGAACTCACCGAAGCGTCGGCTTCCGTCGAAGGCGTCCCGCACGATCAGCAGGGACCACCAGTCACCGATCGCGTCCACCGACCGGGCGACGGGGCACTCACTGTCGTCGAAACGCGTCCTGGTCACCACGGCATCCACCCTTCACTCTCCACGCTGGTTGCAACATGCTACCAACCAGCGCTACCGTCGCCACCTCCACTGGTAGCAAGATGCAACCAGATTCCCAGATACGGACAGGCGGAGGCGTGCTGATGAGCTGCGACAGCAAGGCTGTGACCCGACGGACCGGGAGCGGACTCCCCCCATCCCCCCTCTCCCGCGCCGTCATCACCCTGTTCGCCATCGCCTGCGGCGCAGCCGTGGCCAACGTCTACTTCTCCCAGCCGCTCCTGGTGACCATCGGCCACGACCTCGCCATGAGCCCCGCGCTGATCGGCAGCGTGGTCACGCTCACGCACGTCGGATACGGCCTCGGGCTCTTCTTCCTCGTGCCACTGGGCGACATGGCAGACCGCAGACGGCTCATCGTGGCGCAGTTGCTGCTCCTCGTGGGCGCGCTGGCCGTGGTGGCCACCGCCCGGACGACGGGGATGCTGCTCGCGGGCATGGCCGCCACCGGACTCCTCGCGGTCGTCACGCAGACGCTCGTGGCCTTCGCTGCGTCACTGGCGCCTGCCGCCGGGCGCGGACGGGTCGTCGGCCTGGTCACCAGCGGCGTGGTCGTCGGGATCCTGCTCGCCCGCACCGCGTCCGGCCTGATGGCGGACCTCGCGGGCTGGCGCTCCGTCTACCTGGCCTCCGCGTCGCTCACCGCCCTGCTCGCCCTGGTCCTGCACCGGGTACTGCCGCGCCACAGCGCCACTCCACAGACCGCTCTTCGCTACGGAGAGCTCCTGCGCTCCACGGTCACCCTGTTCGCACGGGAGCGGCTGCTGCGGCTCCGGGCCCTGTTCGGTCTGCTGGTCTTCGCCGCCTTCAGCACGTTGTGGAGCAGCGTCGCGCTGCCGCTCAGCGAGGCTCCGTACTTCCTGTCCCACAGCGCGATCGGCGCGTTCGGGCTGATCGGTGCCGCGGGTGCGCTGGCCGCGACCGTGGCGGGACGCCTCAACGACCGCGGGCTCTCGCGCCGGACCACCGGCATCGCCCTGGCGCTGCTCACCGTCTCGTGGCTGCCCCTGGCCTTCACCCGCAGCTCTCTCGGGGCGCTGGTCGTCGGGGTGATCCTGCTCGACCTCGCCGTCCAGGCGGTCCATGTCACCAACCAGACCCTGATCTACGCGCTGCACCCGGACGCGGGCAGTCGGCTGATCGGCGGCTACATGGTCTTCTACTCGATCGGCAGTGCCACCGGTGCCATCGCCGCGACCTCCCTCTACACGGTGGGCGGTTGGGGTGCCGTGTGCGCGCTGGGTGCGGCGTTCAGCTGCCTCGGGCTCGTGCTGTGGGCGTGCACTCGGCACAGCATGGACGACGGCACGAGGCGGGGTGATTGAGCGTCAAAGGCCGTTGTCAGTGCCTCCCCATAGAGTGAATACATCACTCGGGGAACGTCGGAGGGGGAGCACAAACGTGTCCGCAAACAGGATTCAGCACAAGGTCAATCACGTCGCGCTGGTAGTGGACTGTTCGGGCTCGATGCAGCCGCACCAGAGCCAACTCATTCGTGTGGTGGACGAATTCGTGGCGGGCTTGAAGGCGGAGTCGGACAGCCTCGGCCACGAGACCCGGATCAGCCTCTATTCCTTCGACCACAGGGTGGAGAACCTGGTCTGGGACATGGATGTGAAGCACCTCCCGTCCATGCAGGGGCTGTACAGGGTGAAGAATGGTGCGACGGCGCTCATTGAGGCTTCGCTGAAGTCCCTGGACGACCTGGGCCACATCTGGGAGGAGTACGGCGAGCACAGCTTCCTCCAGATCGTGGTGACGGACGGCGAGGAGAACGCGTCAGGGGGAGATCGGCGCCACGACGGCGACATGACCGTCCTGGGTCCCTGGCTCGACCGGATCGCGGCGAAGATGGGCGGCCTTCCCGACCACTGGACGTCCGCGATCCTCGTGCCGAACTCGCTGGCCAAGCGCACCGCTCAGAACTACGGCTTCCCGGCGGGGAACATCGCCATCTGGGACGCGGACTCCCAGAAGGGCGTCGAGGACGCGATCGGCACCGTGCGCGCCGCCGCCACCAGCTTCCTCCGGGGGCGGGAGCAGGGGGTCCGCGGCACGAAGAACCTGTTCGCCGTCGGTCAGGACATATCCGTGGACGAGGTGCGGGCGAACCTCGAACCGGTTCCGGCCGACAAATACCGCCTCCTGAAGGTCGACAAGGAAGTCGAGATCCGCCCCTTCGTCAATTCACACCCGGGCGTCGCATACGAAAGGGGTGCTTGTTACTACCAGCTGGGTGCCCGGGCGCAGGTTCAGCAGAACAAGGAAGTCATCGTGGTCGAGAAGGACACCGACCGGGCTTATACGGGGGACGCGGCGCGCAGCCTCCTCTTCGGTACGGGGATTCACGGAACCGTATCCGTGAAGGCGGGGAACAATCCCAAGCTGGAGGTATATGTGCAGAGCCGTTCGGTGAACAGGAAACTGAAGCCGAATACGCGCCTGCTCATCATGCTCTGAAGCGACTCATGTGAGGAAGTTCCCCTGTGGAGGGACCTGCGTGTCTCGGTGGCGGGCGCAGGATGAAACCATCGGGGGATGTCTGACTTGATCATTGCCGCCTGCGACGGTGCGGCGAAGAAGAACCCCGGGCCCGCGGCCTGGGCCTGGGTGGTCGCCGACTCGGATGGTCACCCGCAGCGCTGGGAGGCCGGTCCGCTCGGCCACTCCACGAACAACGTGGCCGAGCTGACCGCACTGGCCGAGCTCCTTGAATCCACCGACCCTGCCGTGCCGATCGAGGTACGGATGGACAGTCAGTACGCGATGAACGCGGTCACCAAGTGGATCGCCTCCTGGAAGCGCAACGGGTGGCAGACCGCGGCGAAGAAGCCGGTCGCCAACAAGGAACTGGTCGTGCGCATCGACGCACTGCTGCAGGGCCGCCAGGTGACGTTCCGGCACGTGGCGGCGCACCAGGTCGACGGCGACCACCTCAACGCGATCGCGGACGTCGCGGCCAGCGACGCCGCGACGAGCCAGCAGCCCGCGGGCACGGCCCACGGCGCGACGGAGATCCCGGAGCCGCGGGCGGAGCGCATGACCGCCGCCCCCGCGAACCGCGCGCCCAAGAAGGCCACCGGCCGCACGAAGAAGGCGGGCTCGAGCGCCGTCATCAAGGCCAAGTACCCCGGCCGCTGTCACTGCCAGAAGCCGTACGAGGCCGGAGAGAAGATCGCGAAGAACGCACACGGGTGGGGCCACGTCGAGTGCCGGGACACCGGAGGTGAGTAACCCCACCCACCGCACCCGGCACGCCCGGCCCGACGCGCATCTGACGCGCATCTGACGCCCAAAAGCGGCTCCCGCTGTCAGCGGGAGCCGCTTTCGTATGCGCCCGCCGTTGCGGCAAACGGGCGAGAACGCGTGTCCGGCCGCCGGGGCAGGCGTTGATCACGGCGGGCGCCCAGAGTGGTGCTGCTCCGGTCTCGCACGGCGTGTGGTGACCTGACCGGGCGCCTTCGGCTTCATTCAACTGCAAGGAGAACCACCATGTCCGCAACGAAGAAGACGCTGAGCGTGGTCCTGGGCACCGGCGCCCTGGTGATGGGTGCGGCGGGCCTGGCCACGGCCGACTCCGGCGCCCAGGGCGCGGCCCAGAACTCGCCGGGTGTCATCTCGGGCAACGCCGTCCAGGTGCCGATCCACATCCCGGTCAACGCCTGTGGCAACACCGTGGACGTCATCGGCCTGCTCAACCCGGCCTTCGGCAACACCTGCGTCAACGACTGACCAGGCACCCCGCGCCGTAGCGAGCTCGCCCAGGCTCCTGCGGCACGAGCAGGCGCGCCGCCGATCTTCCCTTTCGGCGGCGCGCTTTTCGTGCGGTGGGCGGGACTACCAATTGTCCGGCCGCACCTCGTAGGTGAGCGTGTAGTGGGCACCGTCGCCGCGGAACTCGGCGACCTGCTCACCGCGGCCCGAGACGGCGGGGCTGATGTGGAAGTCACCCAGGTGGTCGTTCGGGTCGAGGGTGTCCTCCTCCCACACGGAGACGACATCGGCCGCGCTGTTGGACAGCGTGAACGGCCCGTTGTTGACGTTGATGACGTCGCCCTTGTTGATGTCTCCGCGGCCCCAGACGCGCCCGCCGCGGAAGTCCACCCACGTCTCGTCCTCGCTGCCGTCCTCGGTCTCGATGCACCGCAGTTGGTAGAACTTGACCTGGTATCCCATCTCTGTCTCCCGGGTCCTTCTCCTCGTCGGACGGGTTTCCGACACCCACGAGAATGCGCGCATCAGGGCTACCGTCGCGTCCACTCTGGAGTGGATTACTGGTGTACGACCCAGGGTGTACGTTTCTGCGCCGAGACGAGCAAGTTTCATGGACCCATGAGCGACTCGAACGACCCCATGGATGAGTCGACCGCGCTGGTCACGGCCGCGGACGTCACCCTCGAACCGATCGGCGCGCGGGCGCTCCTCGTGGACCGGGACGTGCTCCTCGTCCCCGATCCGCCGCCCCTCCTCGTCGAGCCGCCGGGGGCGCTGTTCGCCGTGATCGCGCCGGTGCCCGAGGGAAGCGGGCCGGTGGAGCGGATCGGCGTGGCCGACGTGGAACACCTGGAGAACGGCGAGGGCGAGTCGTCGTCGGACGTGCTGGCCAGCGTCGTGCGACTGACCGGGCGCTCGCGCTATACGGTGCGCGCCGAGCCCGCCACACAGCAACGGCTGGCCGAGGCGCTGCTCGCCGAGGACGGCGATCTGTGGGCGGCGATGCGCGAGCTCGGCTACGACTCCCCGGAGCCTGCCCGGCCCAGGAAGGCAGGCCTGACCGGCATGAGCGAGGACCGGTCCGACGCGCTCGCGGCCGGTCCCTGCCGGGTCATCCGCACCTGTCTGCCCCACCCGCCGCGCCCCGACGAGCCACACCCACCGACCGGACCGTGATGACCGGCCCCGGAGCCGTCCTCGGCAGGCTGTACCGGGCGGCCCCCGCCGTCCAGGACTCGGTGCTGGCAGCCGCCCTGCTGCTGCCCGACCTGTTCCTCTTCTCCGACTTCGCGCTCCCCCACGTCGGGCCGGGCGGCCGACTGGTCACGGTCGGGTACGCGGTCCTCGGCTATGCGGCGCTCGCGATGCGGCGGCGCGCACCTCGCGCGGTGTTCGGCTATGTGTGGGCGCACGCGCTCTGCGGTGAACTCCTCACCGCCGCCGGGGCGTTCGACTACAGCCCGACCCTGGCCCTGCTCGCTGCGCTCTATACCGTCGCCGCCCTCCAGGGCGCCCGGCCCGCCGTGCTCGCGCTGGCCTCCGTGGCGGTGCCGGTGGCGCTGTCGGTGCGGGCGGCGCTCGCCGACGTGCCCGACGCGGAGCGGCTCACCTCCCTGCTCGGGGTGGCCTGCTTCTACGGGCTGCTCAACCTGGAGGTGTGGGCCGTCGGCCGGTGGGTGCACGCGGGGCGGGCGGCGGCCGCCCGGGACCGGCTCGCGGTGGCCCGCGCCGAGGAGGCCGTCCTGACCGAGCGGGCGCGTACCGCACGGGAGTTGCACGACATCGTCGCCAATGCGGTGACCGTCATGGTGTTGCAGGCCGGGGGCGCCCGCCATGTGCTGCGGACGGACCCGGACCGGGTCGAGAAGGCGCTCGACCAGATCGAGTCGAGCGGCAAGACCGCGGTCGCCGAGCTCCGCCACATGCTGCTCGTGCTGCGCACCGACGGTGAACGGCTCGCCGCCCAGGGGCCGAGCTTCGGGCTCGCCGACCTCGGCCCGCTCCTGAACGGGGTGCGCCAGGCAGGCCTGCACGCCGAGGTGCGGGTGACGGGCGCCCCCGCCGCGCTCACCAGGAGCGTCGACCTGACCGCGTACCGGGTCGTGCAGGAGGCCCTGACCAACGCGGCCAAGCACGCGGGCCCGGGAGCAGCCACGGTCGTACGGCTCGACTGGCACGGGGCGGGCGGCCGCCTGGAGATCGCGGTCCACGACGACGGGCGGGGCACTCCGGCGGCCGCCCGCTCCGAACTGTCCACCGGGCACGGACTGCTGGGGCTGCGCGAACGGGTGGCCGTGTGCGGCGGCACGTTCGACGCCGGTCCGAACGGGGACGGCGGCTTCCATGTCGCCGCCACCCTGCCGACGGAGGAGCATGACCGGCAGGAGGTCGCGTCATGATCCGGGTACTGATCGCGGACGATCAGGCGATGGTGCGGTCCGCGCTCGCCATGCTGCTCACCGGCGAGGACGGCATCGAGGTGGTGGGCGAGGCGGCCGACGGCGCCGAGGCCGTGGCCCTCGCCGCCGGGCTGCGTCCCACCGTCGTCGTCATGGACGTACGGATGCCCGGCACGGACGGAGTCGAGGCGACCCGGCAGATCACCGCCGACGCCTTCCCCGGCGAGACGCGGGTGCTCGTGCTGACGACGTACAACGTCAGTGAGGCCGTCTACCAGGCGTTGCGTGCCGGGGCCTCCGGCTTCCTGCTCAAGGACGCGGCCCCCGGTGAGCTGGTGAGCGCGGTCCAGGCGCTCGCCGACGGGGACGGCTGGCTGGATCCCGCGGTGATCGCCGACATGCTGGCCGAGTTCGCTGCCCGGCCGGAGAGGATCAGGCCTGCTCCCGCGGAGCTGGCAGCGCTGACCTGCCGGGAGCGCGAGGTTCTGGTCCTGGTCGCGCACGGGCTC
The DNA here is from genome assembly GCF_040609235.1 of Streptomyces sp. NPDC004732. Taxonomy (NCBI): domain Bacteria; kingdom Bacillati; phylum Actinomycetota; class Actinomycetes; order Kitasatosporales; family Streptomycetaceae; genus Streptomyces; species Streptomyces sp. NPDC004732. The sequence continues at coordinate 46,330 of NZ_JBEXJR010000013.1, read as the reverse complement.
TCCAACTCCGAGATCGCCGCTCACCTCTTCATCGGGGAGGCGACGGTCAAGACCCACATCGGGCGGATCCTCCTGAAGCTCGGTATGCGGGACAGGGCCCAGGCGGTCGCCGCGGCCTACCAGAGCGGGCTGGTCGCGCCGGGCTCGTCGCCGCCGCTGCCCTGACCCGCGGACGGCGGGCGCGGTCAGCTCTGCGCGGTCGGGCGGACGACGATCTCGTTGACGTCCACGTCGGCGGGCTGCTCGACGGCGAACGCGATGGCCCGCGCGATCGAGACGGGCGGGATGGCGAACTCGTCGCGCATCCGCGAGATGTCCGCACGGACCCTGTCGTTGGTCGACGCGTCGGCGAAGTCGGTGGCCGTCACCCCCGGCGAGACGGTGGTCACCCGCAGCGTGGGTCCGGCCTCCTGCCGCAGCCCCTCGCAGATGGTCCGTATCGCGACCTTCGTCCCCGCGTACACGGCCATCGCCGGGACGATGCGGTACCCCGCGGTGGACGCGGTCACGACGAACTGGCCGCTGCCCTGGGCGCGGAAGACCGGGAGTGCCGCGCCGATGCCGTGCAGCAGGCCCTTGATGTTGACGTCGACCATGTGGTCCCACTCGTCGGTGCGCAGGTCGTCAAGGGGCGAGATGGTGCCCACTCCCGCATTGCTCACCAGCACGTCGAGGCGGCCGAAGCGCTCCTCCGCGAGTGCGACCAGGGCACGCAGATCATCGCTGCGCGTCACATCCGTGCGCAGGTGGACGGCTTCGCCTCCCGCCCGCACGATTCTTTCGGCCAGTGCCTCGAGCCGTTCGGTGCGGCGCGCGCCGAGGACGAGCCGCGCGCCCCGTTCCGCGAGCAGCAGTGCGGTGGCCTCGCCGATGCCGCTGCTCGCTCCGGTGATGGCCACGACCTTGCCGCTGATGCCTGTCATGCGCTGTGCTCCTCCGTCGTGCTGTTCCTGTATCCCTTTCACCGACAGTCTGGAGTGGGCTTAATCTGGTATCCAGAGCCGACTTATTCTGGAATCAAAGGTGGTAGTCATGGCAGGGACGCAGGACCGGCGCGCCGAGCTGGGTGCGTTCCTGCGCAGCCGCAGGGAGCGGATCACGCCCCGTGAGGTGGGCCTGCCGTCGACGCGGCGGCGCCGCACGCCGGGCCTGCGGCGGGAGGAGCTGGCCCTGCTCGCCGGGATGAGCGCCACTTGGTACACGTACCTCGAACAGGGCCGGGACATCCGGGTCTCCGACCAGGTCCTCGATGCGCTTGCCGACACCCTGCGCCTCGCCCCGCACGAACACGACCACCTGCTCCGACTCGCCGGGCGCGCCCCCAAGGCCGGGACACCGGAGCCGGAATCCCTCACGGCCGAGATCGCGGCCGTCCCGCTGCTCCTCCAGCCGCACCCTGCGTACGTCATCGACGGCACCTACGACGTGCTCAGCCACAACCAGGCCGCCGAGGACCTGTTCCCGCACCTGAGCACCGCCGCGGACCGGCCGCCCAACTTCGTGCGCTGGGTCTTCCTGGAACCCATGGCCAAGGAGGTCCTGGTCGACTGGGAACCCGAGGCACAGGGCCTGCTCGCCCGGGTCCGCACACTGGCCGGTGCCCATCCCGGTGATCCCCGGTATGCGCGGCTCGTGGCGGATCTCCACGACGGCAGCCCCGAAGTGCGGTCGTGGTGGCCACGGTTCGACGTCGAGCAGCGCAGGGGCGGGCACAAACGGCTGAGGCCGCCGGGGCGCGGCGTGACCACGTACGCCTACACCGCCTTCCACGTGGCCGGGCACCCGGAGCAGACGCTGGTGATCTACGCGGAGTCGGAGGGGCCGTCGACGTGAGGCGACCGCCGTCGACTGGCGGACGGCGCGGCCGGAGACCACTTGCCCATCCACTGTGCGGCGCCCCACGCCTCGTACCGTCGCACCTCGGTGAACCCCAGCTTCGCCGCGAGGCGCATCGAGCGGGCGTTGGCGGTCTGGGTGCAGAGGACGAGCGGCTCGCCGGGAAGCTCGTCGGCGAACCAGCCGAGTGCCGCCGCGCACGCCTCCGCGGCGTACCCGTGTCCCCATGCCTCCGGCAGGAACAGATAGCCGAGTTCGGCTTCCCCGGCGTCCGGACGGATCCTGCTCCGGTGCTCCGCGTCGCGTCGCTTGAGCTCGATGGTGCCGATCATCGAGCCGTCGAGCTCGATCACGAAGAGGCCGGGGCGCCTCCCGGGCGTCTCGGGCACGGTGCGCTCGCACTCTTCACGTGGTTGGGGGCCGCCCAGGTAAGTGTGCACCTCCGGTGAGGTGAACAGCTCGATGAATGCGGCGCGGTCGCGGCCCTCGGACTCCCGGAGCACCAGCCGCTGCGTTTTTATGGGTGTGGGCGGCCAAGTGACGGCAATCGGTTCGTACATGGCGGACAAGCTACCGCTCCCGTCGACTTCACAGGCAGGCGACGAGCTCCTCCCTGCTGGTCACGCCGGTCTTGCGGTAGACCGCCTTGAAGTGGTCGTTCACCGTGTGCGGTGACAGGTCGAGTCGGCGGGCGATCTGTTTGTTGGCCTGCCCCTGCAGCGCTCCCTCGACGACCATCCGCTCCCTGGCGGTGATGCCGTACCAGTGGGTGAGCGCGGGCAGCAGTTCGGCGGCCGGGGCGGGCTGCAGCGTGACCACGACGTCGCCTGTCATCGCGCCGTCGAGCGGGTGTGCCTGCAGCGAGAACCATCCCAGCGGGGTGGGGGCGCGGGTGATCGCAGGCGTTCCGGTGCGGCGGACGGTGTAGGTGATGTGCCAGATGAAGCTGAACAGCTCCTGATCGGCGGCGGGGTAGACGCCGGGCAGGATCCCGCGCAGCGCGTCGCGTCCTGCCGACGTCGCCCCGGCGATCTCGTCGTTCTTGCCGATGACGACGATGGCCGGTGGCAGGTGGAGCTGTCGGGGGCGCATCGGCTTGTCCGCCACGTACCGCGTCACGGCCGCGGCGAGCGGCTGCGCCAGCTCGGCGGCGCGGACGGTCTCCGCAGGGGAGAACGGCCTGGAGCCCCGCTCGCGCAGCAGCACCAACGCGCCCCGGGCGACGCCTCGTCGGGACAGGGCGATGCACAGCTCGCTGCCGTAGTCGTCGGCGGCCATGAGGTCGTGGAGGCGCAGCGTCTCGGGGCCCGGGTCCTGCGCGCCCGCGCCGAGCACGACGGCCGGGCAGGGGCCGTACAGGAGGTCGGCGACGGGTCTGCGGGTCCTGCCGAGGGCGTTCGCCCGGTCCATCCGGCGGCGCGCCGCGCTGCTGTAGCTGTTCTCACAGGCCAGGAAGCACCGCGCGCCCGTGACGGGGTCGAACCCGGAGAGCAGGTATCCGTCGTGCGGCAGGACCCGGCCGAGCTGCTGCGAGAGCACGCTGCCCAGCTCCGCCACGGTCCCCGCGCGCGCCGCCGCTTCCGGCAGGGCGCGGCTCACCGGGACCGGCGCGCTCGTCCCCGTACTCGTCCCCATGACCATCGGTCGAGCATGGCAGCCGCTCCCCCGCAACTGCCGGGTTTTTCGCACACCTTGACATTACGTCCGGTATGGACATGTCTTGCGTCACCCGGAGAGGCGGGCACTAGAGGGTCGGGACGGCCTGGAGGTGTTCGGCGGCCTCGGCCGCGGTGTAGGAGGAGGCGAAGGTGAACGCGCGCGGGGAGGGTCCGTTCGCCCGCAGGTCCGCCAGCCGCTCCAGTGCCTCGTCCACCGTCGGGATGTGCCCGGCGGGAACCCACCACAGCACCAAGTGCGCCTCGACGTGGCGCTCGAACCACTCGCGCCGCCGCCGCATCACTTCCAGGTGTCCGCTGCGGTAGGTGAACTCCCAAAGGGCCTCGGGGGTTTCCCAGACCGACATGGTGATGATGACGTCCTCGCCCGCGGGGCGCAGCGCGGTGGCATCGGGCTCCCCTTCCTCCACGAGCCGCCACACGAAGCCGGGCGCGCCGTCGGCGGCGGCGTTGACCGGGTTGAGCAGTTCGACGAACGGTGCGATGCGCGGGTCGGTCAACGGGTGGCTGAGCTTGGCGAGGTTGAGCTCGGCGAGATGCGCGACGGGCACGGGTGAGGTCATGGCCTCATCCCAGCACGGGCCGCTTTTCTATGTCAATCATCATTATTTTTAGAAGACTCCAGAACGACGCAGCACTCCCCCGGTCTGGCGTCCATCCGGGCGCGGACCGGCCCGTCCGCTCCGAGCAGCCCCTCGAGCAGCGCGAGGTTCATACCGCAGACGAGCGGCGGGAAACGCTCGGCGACGGCGTGGAAGGGGCAGTTGCGCATGCGGACGACGCGGTCCGCCGACCCGCCGGTCTCCTCGGCGCCTTCGATGTGCGGTTCGTAGCCGCGCGCGGCCAGCATCTCCGCCGCCTCGTCGAGGTCGTCGCAGGGTGCCGTCGCACCGCGCAGGGCCTCACCACGGCGGCGCGCGGCCGCACAGAGCCCGGCATCCAGACCGGCCTCCTCGGCAGCCTCGGCGAGCAGTTCGGCGGCGGTGCGGTAGTCGCGGGCGGGCAGCGACACCGACCGCTCGGTCCGTGAGCGCGTGTACACCTTGGCGGGGCGGCCCGCCCCCGGCCCCGAACGGCCCGTCAGGCGGCGGCTGCCGCTCTCCAGCAGCCCGGCGGCGACCAGCTTGTCCAGGTGGTGCGCCGCGAGCGTGCGGGTCACTCCGGCCGCCTCGGCGGCCTCGTTGCGGCCGACCTCACGGGCTTGCCCGGCCACGTACTCGTACAGACGACGCCGCACCGGATCCTGCAGTACCGCGATCGCGTCAATGTCCTCCACCTGGCCATTCTAGGAACAGCACCGGCGGGAGACGTTCCGCGGCCGCTACCGGACGCCGGCGGCGGCCTCGTCCACCAGGAAGGAGCCGACGAGGGAGGTGACCGCCTCGGGGCGCTGCAGCGGCAGCATGTGGTCGCAGTCGGGAAACGTCACGAACCGGCTGCCCTCGATCGTCGCGGCGAAGGCCTGCAGTCGCTCGCGGGGGTGGAGGTGGTCGTGCTCACCGCTGAAGACCAGCGTGGGCACGCCCGACAGGCCGCCCTTCAGGGGGCGGCTGCGACTGGTCAGGGCGGTGGCAAGCAGGTCCACCTTGCGCGGCACGCGGGCCGCATTGCGCATGAAGCGCCGCAGGTAGCCGCGGGTCAGCTCCCTGCGGTGGACGTGGTGGCTCTCGTCGAGGCACAACAGGCCGTCGGCCATCAGATCGGCGAAGCCGTCCGCGTCGCCGCTCCTCGCCCGGTCGACGGCGCTCCGCAGCTGGGTGACGAGCTCTTCCGTGACGTCCCCGGGGACGCCCCCGATGAGCAGGCGCTCGACGCGCTCGGGGCGGCGCTGCGCGTACTGCAGCGTGACGGCCGCGCCCAGGGAGTAGCCGTAGAGACTGATGCGGTCGGCGCCGAGGTCCTCGATGATGCCCTCGAGCCCGGTGCAGAGGGTGTCGAGGCCGTCCTGGCCGACGCCTTGGAACGCGGCGGGTTCCAGCCCGGGCAGGTCCACGGTGACCAGGCTCGCCCTCGGCAGGACGACCCCTTCCAGGTAGGCCCAGTCGTACATGCCCTCGAGCACCCCGCCCAGCACGAGGACCGGCGCCGCGGTCGGGTCCGGGTGCTGAAGTACCCGGTAGGTGTACGACACTCCGTGCACGGCCACCGTGCGGATGTGTTCCTGGATCATGCTTCTTCCCGGTTCAGTCGCGAGCGAGGACGAGTACGGCGTTGTGCCCGCCGAAGCCGAGCGACGTGCTCACCGCACAGTCGAGGCGGGCCGTTCTGGCGGTCCCGGCCACCACCTCGACGGGTACGCCCGGGTCCTGCGTCCGAAGGTTCACCGTGGCGGGCACCAACTGCTCCTCCAGGGCGAGGACGGTGAAGGCCGCCTCGATGCCACCGGCGGCGCCCAGCGTGTGCCCGGTCATGGACTTGGTGGAGGTCACCAACGGCCCTTCGCCCAGCACTCGGTGCAGTACGGCGGCTTCCACCAAGTCGTTCATGACGGTGGACGTGCCGTGTGCGTTGACGTGTCCGACGTCGCGCGGGGAGACACCGGCGTCGGTGAGCGCGGCGCGCAGCGCCAGCTCGATGCCCGCTTCGCTCGTGGCGACGGGCGAGGAGGCCTCGCTGGAGGTGGCCGCCCCGTACCCGCGCACGGCGGCACGGGACTTGGCGCCGCGGGCCCGCGCGTGTTCCGCACGTTCGAGCACCAGCACCCCGGCCCCCTCCCCCACGACGAACCCGTCCCTGTCGACGTCGAACGGGCGGCAGGCCGCGGCGGGGTCCGTGGTCCGGGTGGAGAGCGCTTTTGCGTTGCACGTGCCGGCGAAGACCGACCGGGAGCACATGGACTCCGCGCCGCCGGTGACGGCGATGTCGCAGGCCCCGGCGCGCAGCAGGTGGAGGGCGGTGCCGATCGCGTCCGTGCCGGAGGAGCAGGCGGTGGCCACCGCGAGGCTGGGTCCGCGGGTGCCGAGGTCCCTGGCGACGCTGCCCGCGGCTCCGTTGACGACGCTGAGCGGTGCCATGCGCGGGGACACCCTGCGTGCGCCGCGCTCGGTCAGTACGGCCTGCTGCTCGTCGTAGAAAGTGAGGCCGCCGTGGGCCGAGCCGACGACCACCGCGACCCGCGTGCTGTCCCAGACGTCGGGGGCGAGTCCCGCGTCCGCCACGGCCTCCCGGGCGGCGACGACGGCAAGTTGGGCGAAGCGGTCCATGAGCCGGTGGCTGGCCACACCGAGGACGGCGTCGATGTCGAGGTCGTCGATGGTGTACATGAAGTCGCAGGGCAGATCCTGCAACGAGTCCGGCCGTCGCACTCCGCGGGGGGCGGTGGCACTGGTGACCCGGCTCCAGGTGTCCTTCACGCCGACGCCCGCGGCGGTCACCAGGCCGAGCCCCGTCACGACGACCGCGGCGGGTTCCCGAGTCGCAGCCGTCATGCCGCCGCTGCCTTCTGGCGTACGACGGACATCAGGGCGGCGACCGTGTCGCGCGACGTCAGCGTCATGTCGGCCAGGTCGATGGCGCACTCGTCCTCGATCTGCAGGAGGAGTTCCTCCAGTGCGAGGGAGTCGATGGACAGCTGGTACAGGGGGGCGTCGGGGGACACGTCGTCGAGACGGACCCCGAAGTTCTTTTTCAAGAGAACCGTGACGCGATCAGTGGCTTCCACTTCGGTACCGCTCCTTGCCTTGCGATGGTCCACTGGGGAACGCGCCACTGCTTGGGAGGTCACGGGTCACGGGCGGCGGGGGGTGCTTTTCCCGGCTCCGATGCGACGCCCCGCACACACCTCGGGCCGGGCGGGGTGCCCGGCCCGAGGAGCGCTCCGGGATCAGTGGTTGTGCACGCCGTTGCCCGAAAGCGCCGGGATGTCCTCCAGGATGTGCGACAGCGGCTCGTCGCCCTTGGCCTGCGTCGAGTTCTCGGCGCACTGCTGGTTCTGCGGCGCCGAGAGGACCGGGATGTCCTGGACGGCGACCGGCACGAGGATGCCGACGAGGGCGCCCACGTTCGCCTTCACGGGGACTCCGGCGCAGAGCTTGTTCACCGAGCCGTCGACCAGGCGCGCCTGCGGGCTGAGGTCCCCCTGGGTGGCGCTGTTGCCGAACGCCTGCTCGGCGCCGTTGCCGCTGAGCGAGGTGGTGCCGGCGTCGTCGCCGATGGCGGCCGCGCTACCGGCGCCGCCCGCCAGTGCGGCGGCGGCGAGGCTCAGGGCGAGGGGGAGATTACGGGTACGCATGTCACTCCAGTACGGAACGTGAGTTGCCGGAAAAGGCCAGTACATTCGGGAATGCCCCGGGTCCTGCGCCATTCACTCGTTGGCGGAGTGTCGGCGTGGCGGAGCTGACGACGGCGGCAGGCGAACACGGGAGGTCCTGACGAGGACCCTGACGGCCGAATGCCGTCTACCCACGGGCGTGTTCATGCCAATATGCTGTGCGACCTTCGCGCCCTGGGGGGTTCCGTGAAAGGTCTCCGTACGGTCGTCATCGGTGCCGTGATCGCGTGTGCCGCGGTCGTGGCACCGACTGCGGTCGTCCCACCGGCCGTGGCTGTCCCGGCGACTGCGGCCGTGCGGTCCGACGCGGCCGTGGAGGCGAGTTGGTCGGCGCTGCCGGTGCCTGCGGCCGCCCCGCCCGCGAACGTGTCCGACCTCGCCGCGCGCGGACCGGGCGAGGCCTGGGCCACCGGGACCGAACAGGCCGCCGACGGGCCAAGGCCGTTGCTGCACCGATGGGACGGCAAGGCGTGGAGCCGGGACACGACGTTCCCCGGTACCGATGCGCCGGGCAGGCTCGGCAGGGTGCAGTTCGTCGGCAAGGAGACGTGGATCTTCCGGACCCGCGACGGGGCGGGGGAAATCCTGCGCCGGTCGGCAGGTGGGTGGAGCACCGTCCCGCTCCCCCAGACCCTGTGGACGTACCAGGACTTCACCGCGGTACCGGGTGCCGCATGGGTCGTCGGTGAGGACAGCACCGGGCTGAAGGTGCTGCGCTACGACGGCGCCACCTGGACCACGCAGCCCACCCCGGACGGCGTGCTCTTCCTGATGGGGATCACCGCACGTACCGCCGACGACGCCTGGGCCTGGGCGGACACCACCAACGGCACCACCGTTCTGCACTGGGACGGCACCGCGTGGCGGGACGCGAAGGTGCCGCTGCCTTCGAACAGCAACGTGCACACGATCCTCCTCGAACCGCACGGCCGGATGACCATCGGCGGCAGCCAGTACACCGACGGCGTGGGCCGCACCTACCTGATGGCGTGGAACGGGCACGCCTGGCGCACCACGTACCCGCCGCTGGGCGACACCCACACCGCCGCGATGGTGCGCGGCCCGGACCGCGCGCTGTGGCTGCCGGTGCGCAGCGACCGCGCGTTCCAGTCGAAGTACGCACGGGTGGACGGCCGTCGCGTCACCTTCTCCTACGGCCCGGAGCGCACGAACGCCATCGACGTGAAACCACGTGCGCTGGCGAGCACCGGGGCCGGACTGCTGTCCTTCGGGACCGTCGAGATCTACGGCTCCAAACCGAACCTGATGAGCGAGCGGTGGGGAGACCGACCATGACACGCCGACTCCGACTTCCTGTGCCGCGCCGCCTTCTCGTCGCGGCCCTCGCCCTCGCCATGACCGTCGTGGCTGTCATGTCATCGGCCGCGGCGGAACCCCGGTCCTGGGTGCACGTTCCGGTCCCTGCGCAGGTGCGCCCGCAGGCCGCGCTGAGCGAGGCCGTGGCGTTCGGGCCCGACCGGGCGTGGGCGGTGGGTGCCGACGCGGTGGGGCGCGAGGCGCCGGGGTTCCCGCTGGTGCTGCGCTGGAACGGCACCGCGTGGCAGCGCCAGAGCCTGCCCGGGGTCGGCTGGCAGGGGGAACTGCTCTCCATCGCCGCGACCTCGGCGAAGGCGGCCTGGGCGGTCGGGCGCGACTCGGCGGGCGGCGCGCGCCTGCTCCGCTTCGACGGCACCGCCTGGCACGAGAGCCGGGCGCCGCGCGGTGTCGTGCTGACCAAAGCCGTCGCGGGCGGCGGCGAGACGTGGCTGATCGGTTCGCGGGACGGGGCGCAGGTGTTGCTGCGGCGGGACGGCGGGGGCTGGCGGGATCTGCCGGTGCCACCGGGTGCCGTGTGGGGCCTGCACGTCCTGGCGGCCGACGACGTCTGGGCCGCGGGGTCGGGCGCCTCGGGTGCGGCCGTGTCGCACTGGAACGGTCAGACGTGGCAGCAGACGATCGTGGACGGGTTCCCGCGGGCGGGTGTGGGCTCGGTGCTCGCGACCTCGCCGACGGAGGTGTGGGCGGGTGGCACGGCCGGGTTCGTGGGCGGCCCGCCGGGCAAGCCGATTCCGCCGCTCCTGATGCGGTGGGACGGGGAGACGTGGAGCCGGGTGGCCGTGCCCACCGACTTCGGCGCGATCACCTCGCTGGCACCCGCCGCGTCCGGCAAGCTGGGCTGGGTCGGGGTGGCCCGCTCGCAGAAGTGGGGCCCGCCGGGCACCTATCCTCCGCTCGTCCCCGGGCCGGATTTCCTCGCCTGGGACGGTCAGTCGTTCACCGGGTACGACGAACCGGCGGTGGCCGGGGAGGGTGACTCCTCGTTCCTGCAACTGGCGCCGGTGCCGGGCACGGAGACGGTGTGGGCGGTCGGCCGGGCCGCCGGGCCCGAGAGCACGTTCGCGCCGCGCATCCTGCGGTTCGGCTGAGGGGAGTCCGGTCCGGGGAGTGGCAGGGGTCGTCGACGTACACGCTCCTCGTCACCGCGTCGGGGCCCCCGGCAGGTGCGGTAGCTGTCGGGCGTGCATCGTGCAGGGGCTCTGCCGGGGGATGCGGCGGCTGTCGGCGGTGGCCAGGGGCAGTGACCAGGCCACGCGGATGCTGTCGATGAGCGGTCGCGCGCTGTAGGCCGATATGCCGAGTTCCTGGCGCGCCTGGGCGAGGCGCTCCGGTTCGCCGCCTTCGCCTCGTGCGGCGGCGTCCGTGGCCCGCTGGGAGAAGTGCCGGACGGTGAAGATGTCGAGCAGCGTCAAGGAGAAGTACGCGTAGGCGGAGGCCTCGTCGATGAGCTGGAGGGCCTCGGGTGTCAGCTGTCCGGCGAGGGCGGGCTGAAGGTGGTCGTCGGCGCCGCCGAAGGCGAACTCTTCGAGGGTGGTCTGCAGTTTGGCCTGGGTGCAGGGGCAGGGCCGGGGGTCGCTCAGGTAGGTGACGAGCGTGCCGAACCGGCTGAGGATCGTACGGGTCTCCGGCGTCCACTGGTGTTTGCTCAACAGGGTCCTGAACCCGGCGAGGGTCTCGGAGAGTTCCTCGAGGACCAGGTGGCGGGAGATGTCGGTGAGTTCGTGGCTCTGCGACTTCTCCTGCATTTCGCTGATCTGGATGCCGTAGCGCATGAGGTCGCGCAGGATGCCGCCGGACAGGGCGTGGGCGAGCCGCACGTAGGGCTCGGTGAGCCGGTCGGTGCGTACGGCGAGGATGGTCCTCGATTCTTCGAGGGTGCTCGGCTGGACGTGGACGATGTCGTCCAGGGAACTGTCGGTGACGCCCCGGTGGGGCAGGCCCCGGCGGACGAACGTGGCACCGACGTCCTCGGCCACCGAGATGAGGTAGTAGACGTACGGGACGCCGAGGACGGCCTTGATCTCGCTGAGGAAGGCCAGGGCCTCGGTGTCGGAGCCCAGTCGGTCGACCTCGTCGATGGCGATGACCACGGTCCTGCTCACCTCGCCTCCCCGCCCGGTGTTCCGCAGATGGAGCGCCCAGGCGATCTGGGTCAGCAGCTCACGGAAGTTGTCGACGAGTTCGGGGTAGGTGGGCGGGACGGTGGTGACGGATGTGGAGTGGGAGCCGCCGAGTGTCAGGACCTGGGCCGGGCCGGTGGCGTTGAGGGTGTTTCCGGACATCTGGATGGTCTGCAGCCGGTAGAGGTGGTTGCGGCATCGGGTCACCAGCTCCGGTTCCTCCAGCCGCGGCTCCCACCGCCCCACGCCGACCAGCGCCAGGCCCACCATGAAGACGGCCATGCGCAGGGGGTTGTCCTCGTCGGCGAGCAGCGGGCGGATCTCGGGGCTGTCGACCACGTACAGCACGAGGCCGAGGGCACCGGCCGCGGCCAGCGGCTGGAACAGCCGTCGCAGGCTGATGTGCCACCGTCCCAGGTCGAACTCGAAGCCGGAGTCACGACAGGCGACGCAGCACCTCCACACCAGAGTCAGCAGGCCCGCCGTGGCCAACGTCTGTGGCCCGATGTCCAGGTCCAGGTTCCGCACCCGTTCGTCCAGGACGATGCTGAGCGCGGCCAGGCTTTGCAGGAGGTGGCCCAGGAACCGGCCGGTCCGCCGCCAGCCCTCCTTGATCAGCCGGGGCAGCCAGGCGGCGTGCCTCGACTGCCACCAGACGAGGCCCGCGAGGGTGACGCACAGGCTCGCGACCACGGCGTGCCCCTGCCAGATGTCGACGGCGGCGTCGCGGAGCCCGTCACCCTGTTCGCGACCGGTGTCTCCGATGGAGTCGGCGTACTCCGTGTACAGGGAGCGGGCGGGAGCGGACAGGCCGAGCACCACCAGGGCGGCTGCCGGGAGGGCGAACACGCTCCAGCGGCCCAGCCTCCGCATCCGCGACCGGACGCGGCGCAGCAGCCGCCGGGTGGGCGAGAGGCGGGTGAACTCGGGGACGTCGTACCCCTCGTTGCTCAGATAGGTCTCGCACAGCCGCACGGACAGGGAGAGCAGGAAGTCATGGGGAGCGTAGGTGGCCGGGGCCTGGGCCAGCAGGCCCAGCTCGGCGTCCTCGACGCACCCTTCGAGCAGGGTCGTCTTGCCGGAGCCCCGTGGCCCGCACACCGCGATGGTGCCGTACTCGACCTGGTCGAGCTTGCGCTCCAGCTGGAGCATCGCCCTGCTGTCCACGACGTGTGCGGGAGACCGAGGTGTACGCAGCCCCGACGACCGGTCCGGGAGGAACACGGAGTCGGGTTCGTCGCCCACCAGACGGCGCACGACATGCGGGACCGCAGGCAGAATGCCTTCCTTCATGAGCACCCTGCCCCAGCGGATGGCTCGCACCCCGACCTCGAAGCGCTGCACCGCCCAACTGATGGCCAACGCGGCCTCTTTCAGGGAGTGCAACAGGTGGCCGCTGACTGACGCACCGCACCAGTGCAGCACGGACAACAGAGCCACCACGGTCACCACCGACGCGCCCAGCCACAGCAGATTGCCGAAGAGAAGCACGGCGAGCGCGCCGAGGGCCAGCAGCGAACAGGCCACCCGCCAGTTCCAGGCCGCCTCGCTCTCCGCGTCCCGACGCCGTTCCTCGATCTCCTCCAGGGCCTGCCCTGCCTCCTCGAACGTCTGCAGCTCGACATCCGGGCACCGGCTGATGGTGAAGTCCTTGAAGAGCGGGGCGAGCAGCTCCTCCCGGAGGTCGACCTTCGTCACGCCGCTGTGCGCTCGCAGGAGTTGCTCCGTGCTCGGGTCGTTCACGGCATCGTCCACGGTCCAGTCGTAGATGATGTCCATGTCCGGCTCGAAGAAGTCCCTGGCCTTCAGCAACTGAAGCCGGTACCAGATCCTGAGCGACAGCATCCGCGCTTCTTACCTCTCTCCCATGTCTCTCCCTGCCTGTTTCCGCACGTGTATCCCCACGTGCAGAACCTGCGGATGGTACCGGCTGCGATCAGTCGGCAGTCGTTGCGGCCCGGAACCTGACAAACGTCATCTCTTCCTGTGCACAAGGTCGTTCGGAGGGTGGAGGGGCGGCCGGTGTGGCGCGCAGAGGATGGAGGCACCTGCGACGCACACCTGATGAGACGGGGTACGCCCATGCGCAACACCCATCCGAACGCCCACACCGCCCGCCGGAGAGCGCGCCTGGCCGCCGTGGCATCGGCGGCCCTGATATCGCTCGCGGCCGGTGCCTTACCCGCCGGGGCCGCGGCCTCCCCGACGGCCTCCGCTCCCGGCTTCGTCACCGTCGCCGACTCCCCCGCGTCCCGCCTCGACCCGAAGGCGCTGCGCGCCGCGCTCGATGCCTTCCACGAGGCGGGGATGTACGGGGCCTATTCGTCGGTCAGGGACGGCTCGCAGCGGTGGCGGGGAGCGTCGGGCGTGGCCGACGTCGACACCGGGCGGCCGGTGCGCCCCGACTTCGAGCACCGGATCGGCAGCATCACCAAGACCTTCACCTCGGTGGCCGTCCTCCAGCAGGTGGCCAAGGGCCGGATCGATCTGGACGCCCCGGTCGGCGACTACGTTCCGGAGCTGGTGCCGGGCGAGCGGGGCCGCAAGGTGACGGTGCGGATGCTGCTCAATCACACCAGCGGCATAGCGGACTACATACTTCCCGCTTTTCCCGGGCTGCTGACCAACCCTCAAAAGGCTCTGGACGACGGCCGGTTCCGCAAGCTGCCGCCCGAGGAACTGGTCCGCCTGGGTCTGGCGGCCGAGCCGTCGGCGCCGCGCGGCACACACGCGTACGCGAACACCAACTACATCATCGCCGGGCTGCTGTTGAAGAAGGTCACGGGCCAGGAACCGGAGTCGTACATCACGGAAAACGTCATCCGCAAGGCAGGACTGCGCCACACCTACTTCCCGCGCTCCGCCCGCATCCCGGGGCCGCACACCAAGATGTACGAGTCGCTCTACGGCGCCATCGAACCGGCACGCGACTACAGCGTCTACGACATGTCCTGGGCCGGGACGGCCGGTGCGATGGTCTCCACGATGGACGACCTCAACGACTTCTACCGTCGGCTCCTGGGCGGGAAGCTGCTCGGCGCGGCGGAGCTGCGGGAGATGAAGACGACGGTGCCCGCGCACGAGCCGGAGCCGGGGCAGGAGGTCGCGCTGCGGTACGGGCTCGGCCTGTTCACCCTCAAGATGCCCGGTGGCGGCTGGTACTGGGGTCATGACGGCGGCGTGTTCGGGGCGGGGACCTGGGCGCTGTCCACGGAGGACGGGCGCCGCCAGGCCGCGATCGGCTACAACCTGATGAAGTACGAGCGGTTCGACGAGGAGGGCAGGCCGCTGCCGGACCCGATCGGCGAAGCGCTGGTCAGGTACATGGACGGAGCGGTGAGCGGCGCCCCGGCGAAGCGGGTCCCCGGCGCGTTGCCGGTGCCCGATCGCCTGTTCGCCCCCGAGCAACTGCGGCGCTAGGGCGGGCATCCGACCCTCCCCGTGCCCGTTGCAGGGCAACTGGCGCACGGGGAGCGGGGGTTCATCGGCCGCGGCGGCGATACTGCCGGGCCTGCAACCTCAGCGGAATGCGGCGATGTTGCGCTCGACCCAGCCGCTGAAGGGGATCGGGGCGCGGCCGAGGACCCGTTCCACGTCCGGGCTGATCCGCAGTTCGGCAGGGTTCGGGGCGGCGATGATGTCCAGGGTGTCGTCGGCGAGCTCCGGCGGCACGGCCCGGATCATCCCGGCCTTGGCCTCGTCGCGGGTGAGTTCGTGGAACCGCACCGACGAGCCGAGCGCGGCGGCGATGGCCGCCACCTGCTGACGCGGCGTGATCACCTCCGGCCCGGTGAGCTCGTAGACCCCTCCGTCGTGCCGGGCATCCAGCAGGCAGGCCGCCGCGACCTCGGCGATGTCCGCCGGGTCGACGACCGGCACTCCGACGTCGCCGAAGGGTGCGGCGGCCGCCCCCCGGGTACGGATGGACTCCACCCAGGCGAAGGCGTTGGAGGCGAAGCCGCCCGGCCGCAGGACCGCCCAGTCGAGGCCGGACTCCCTCAGCGCGTCTTCCACCCCGCGCATCGCGACCCGCGTCGGGCCGAGCGGCCTGGTCACCACGCCCTGCGAGGACAGCAGTACGACCCGGCGCACCCCGCAGGACGCCGCCAGGTCGATGATGTCGGTCGGCCTGGCGTCCGGGGCGTGCAGGTCGCCGGAGAGCAGGACGAACAGCGCCTTCGCGCCGTCCAACGCGAGGGCGAGGCCCGCCGGATCGGCCAGGTCGGCCGACACGTGCCGCACCCCGTCCGGCACGGCGGCCGCGTGCCGCGACACCGCCGTCACCTGCTCGCCCGCGTCGGCCAAGGCCTGCGTCAGGGGTCGGCCCACGTTTCCGGTAGCCCCGGTCACCACGATCATGTTCTGCTCCTAGTCCGTTGTGCACTACGGAAAATGACGCTAGGAGCCGGGCTTACTTTTCGTAAGAACATACCCGGAGGTAAGCTCCGGACATGAAGGAAGGCGCGCAGCTTACGCAGGCCGAGCCGGACCGTCCGTATGAGGTGTTTCACACCGACTGCCCCGCGCGCGGCGTGGTCGACCACGTCACCAGCAGGTGGGGGGTGTGGGTCCTGATCTCCCTGCGGAGCAACGACCTTCGGTTCTACGAGCTGCGCGACAGCATTCAGGGCATCAGCGAGAAGATGCTCGCCCAGACATTGCGCGCGCTGGTCCAGGACGGCCTGGTCTGGCGGGAGGTCGAGCCGACGACGCCGCCCCAAGTCACTTACGGACTGACCGAGTTCGGCAAGGACATCGGTGAGCCGCTGACGGACTTGTTCGACCGGATCACGGAGCGGCTGCCGCATCAGGCGCCGGAACGCAAGAACGGGGCCCCGAAGACCAAGTCTTAGGGCCCCGCCTCCGCACCGCCTATGGCCGTGCCTACGCCAGCTTCGCGCTCTGCGCGTCCACGATGCCCTTGCCGATTTTTGCGTTGCCGGGGCGTGCCTGGGTGAAGGCCATGCCGTCCACCGCGTAGTAGACCGCGATGGTGTCGCCGTGGCGGGCCGTCTGGGCGCGCATGGTGTGGGTGACGCCCTCGTACTTCATGGTGACCCGGAAGGCGAGCGACTCGTCGGCACCACTCGGCTTGGGGGCGGTCTCTGCGGTGATCGAGGAGTACCCACCCTTGTTGCCGTTCGCCTCGGCCGCGAAGCCCGTGCCACAGGAGCGGATCGCCTTGGAGAGGTCGGCCATCGTGGTCTTCGCCTCGCCGCTCGCGTACGTGGCGAGCGTGACGTACGTGTAGTCGCCGGGCCCCTTCGATCCCGTGGCCAAGCGGATCAGGTCGGCCTTCGGGGTGCCGAGGGGGAGCTGGTTCGTCGCGTACGCGAGCGGAGCGCAGACGGATTTGTCGAGCTTGACCTGGTCCTGGGACGTGGCGAACGCGTACTTCTTCTCGGGCTTCTTGACCGTGAAGCCCTTCACGTCGTTCGCGGTGAGGGCGGCACGGCGCAGTTCGGCGGCCGGGTCCGCGGTCTTCTCCGGGGACTTCGCCGATTCCTCCGACTTTCCTGCGGAGGAGTCGGCGGACGAGGAATCCGAGTCGGAGTCTCCGCAGGCGCTGAGGACCATGAGGGAGGCCAGGGCGAGAGCGGGCGCGGCCAGGGCGGTTCGGGTCCGCTTCATGAGGGCTGGGGCTCCTGTCGTTGGACGTGCGTCGGCGTGCTTCGGCGTGCGTCCGCGGCACTCTACTGTGCGGTTGACTCAGGAGTCACAGGCGGTGTCCCCGCGCCCTCGGCCGGGCCGGGGCCCGTCAGCCCATGGGCACCGACCGGCGTCGGACGAGCCCCCACTGGTAGGCGATGGAGACGAGCTCCACCCGGTTGCGGGCGCCCAGTTTGGCCAGGATGCGGCAGGCCCGGGTCTTGGCGGTGGTGCAGGAGAGGAACAGCTTCTCGGCGATCTCCTGGTTGGAGAGGCCGGTGCCGATGAGCACGAGCATTTCCCGCTCGCGCGGCGTGAGGCCGTCCAGCGGGATGCCCGGGGCCCGGTCCCGCAGGACGCATTCGTCGATGACTCGCTGCACGATGCGGGGAGACAGGTGCGCCTGGCCCTCGGAGACCACGCGGATCGCGCGCAGCAGTTCGTCGGGCTCGGCGTCCTGGAAGAGGAATCCGCAGGCGTGCGCCGCGAGCGCGTCGAACACCTGCGAGTCCGCGGCAGGTTCGGCCATCGCGAGGACGCGTACGCCGGAAAGCTGTGGGCGGGCCGTGATGCGCCGGGTCGCCTCGATGCCGCTCATGCCGGGCAGTTGTGGGTTCATCAGGACGACGTCCGGGCGGAGCCGCTCGGCGAGCTCCACGGCCCGGGCTCCGTCGCCGGCCTCCCCGACCACCTCTATGTCCGGCTGCGCGGCGAGCAGCGTGGCGCAGCAGGTGCGCAGCAAGGCGTCGGTGTCCACGAGGAGCACGGAGATGCTCATGGCGTCTACTCCCTAGGCGAGCGGCGAGGGATGGGCAGCGAGAGACGGGTGGGGTGGGTGTGGCCACCGCAGCGTGGCCTCTCGGAGGTCCGATCCGCCGGGGGAACGGTGGTGAGGGCGGGTGCTGTCTCGCTCTACTGACGAACCAGGGCGGGGAGATGTGAGGCGATCTCCGCCGCCTTCGGCGACTTTGGCTCGAAGTAGGCCAACTTCCGCACGGCAGCGGGAGTGGGGGCGGGAGCGAAAAGAGACAGGGGTGTCCTCAGGACCCGGCGGCGGGAGCTGCCCTCAGGGCGCCGTCAGGGGGTGCGCACCGTCGGCTGCGGTCCGGTCGCCGGAACCCTCGGGAACTCCTGGGTGTGGAACTGCTCCAGGCGGCGCTGCGCGAGCAGCAGCGTGCCGCGTTGGCGGCCGGGCACCTGGCGGCGCAGGGAGACCAGGGCGGGACCCAGCGCGCGGACGGCCTCGGCGTCCCGTATCCGGTCCCAGAGGTGGTGGGCCCGGTCTGCCGCCGCCTCCACCTCGGGGGAATCGGGCGCCTGGCCCCCCGAGATCCGGGCCGAGGCCACCGCGAGCCAGGTCTCGCAGCTGCGTGCCGGGTCGCCCGCGAACCTCGCCAGGTCCGCCCGTACTTCCATCCAGTGGATGGCTTCCTTGGAGCTCGGCCCGTGCATCCGCAGCGCGCTCTGCTCCCAGGACGCCGCCAGGGAGGCCGCCTCGCCGTGCCGCCCCGCCTCGACGGCGGCGGTGATCGCGGCGTGCGGGTCCATGTGGGCGTCGTCGGGCTGCGGCTGGTGCGGGCCGGGTGCGGCGGGGGACGGTGCGCTGGGGTCGCGGGCGGGCAGCAGGTCCGGGGCGTCGTCGCCGAGGCCCTGGGCGACGGCCTGCTCGTGGAGTTGGAGCGGCGGCGGGCGGTATCCGCTGCGCAGGATCGTCGCGACGGCCTTCATGTACGCGGGGATCGCGGGCGTGCGACGCCGGGCGGGCGGGGCGATGCGGCCGTAGAGCGCGACGCCGGGGCCCGCGTCGAGGGGCTGCGCGGTGAGGGCCTGCCAGCTCTCCTGGTCGGTGTGCAGGTCGGCGATCACCGTGGTGCTGCCCGCCGGACGCAGCCGCAGTTCCTGCGTGAACCAGTGCCACGGAAACCCGGTGTAGCGCACCGTCGCCGTGGTGGTCCGGGCGAGCGCGACGTGCAACTGCCGCTGGCGCCGGTCGAGGTGGACCTGCCCGATGAGGTAGATCGTCAGGGGCCCGGGGGCCATCGCCGCGGCCCTCAGCCGGGTGAGCACCGTCTGCGGGTCCAACGGGTCCGCCAGTTCCACGATGCTCGCGGTCGGCGTCCCTGCGAGCGTCTCCGTGGGCACCGCCGCGAGGACGGGAAGCACGGAAGCCGCGTCCACCAGGCGTCCCTTGCCCACCGGGGCGGCCGCGATGAGCAGCACGGTTCCAGGCACGGGTCCCTCCCTCTCGATCATCACGTCAGCACCGTATCCGCATCTCACGCTCGACGCGCCCATCGGGATTCTCCTGCTGTGCGGTGACCGTACCGGTCGGCGCCCCGGGGCGGGTGCGGTTCAGGGTGCGGCTCCCGATGACTGCCCGCGCGGACACCGCCGGGGCCGCGAATCGGCAGGAGTTCGTTCAGCAGTACGGAATGAGCCGCGTAATCTCGTCCGTACGTACGGATGCGCGGGAGCGCAGCGGTCCTAACCTGCGGAGATGATCAGGCACATGTCGTCGCACCCCGCCCGTGGTCTGAGCCGGGTGCTCGACGACCTCGGGCCCTCGCTCCTGGACCTGCTCCTCGGCGACCCCACGGCCGCGACGGAGCTCGGCGGCGTCGGCATCCACGATCCGCACGACGAACAGCACTATCCGGAGCGCGCCATCGTGCTCGGGGTCGGTGTGCACGGGGCGGCGGAGATCGCCCGGCTGATGCGCGGGCTCACCGGTGTGGGCGCGGCGGCGCTCGTCGTGCGCGGGCCCGTCGACACGGCGGCCCTCGAAGCCGTGGCGGACGAGACCGGGATCGCGCTGCTTGCGCTGACCCGCGGGGCGTCCTGGGCCCAGCTGGCGGCGATGCTGCGGACCCTGCTCTCGGAGGGCGACGTGGGCGGGCCCGGGGAACAGACCCTGGGCGGAGTGCCCTCCGGAGACCTTTTCGCGCTGGCGAACGCGATCGCGACCCTCCTTGACGCGCCGATCACCATCGAGGACCGCAGCTCCCGCATCCTGGCCTTCTCCGGACGCCAGGACGAGGCGGACCCGGCGCGCGTGGCGAGCATCCTGGCCCGACGGGTGCCCGAGCGGTATCTGCGCATCCACGAGGAGCACGGCGTCTTCAAGGAGCTCTACCGCAGCGAGCAGCCCGTGCACATCCCGCCGCCCGCCCTGGGCGACGAGGTCGCGCTGCCGCGGGTGGCGATCGCCGTGCGGGCCGGTGACGAGATCCTCGGATCGGTGTGGGCGGCGCTGCGCGAACCGCTCACCAAGGAGCGCGAGGAGGCGTTCAAGGAGGCGGCCAAGCTGGTCGCCCTGCACATGCTCCGCTTCCGGGCGGGTGCCGACGCCGAGAACCGGTTGCGCGCCGATCTGGTGGCGACCGCGCTGGAGGGCGGTCCAGGGGCGGTCGGGGCGCTGGGGCGGCTGGGCCTCGCCGACGAACCCATCCTCGTCCTGGCCATGGGGCTCGAAACCTCGGCGGACGGCGACCACGCCCAGGTCACCGCCGAGCGGCAGCGGCTCGCCGGGGCGCTGGCCGTGCACCTGACGGCGGTGCAGCCGCGGTCGGCGGTGGCGCTGCTCGGCGATGTGGCCTACGCGCTGTTCCCCGTCCCCGACGACTCGGCGTCCGCGCGCGAGCGGGCCGTGCAGGTGGCGGCGGACTTCCTGCAGCGCACCGGGGACCGCGGCGGCGCACTCGTCGGCATCGGCTCGGTGGCACCCGAACCCGCCGCTCTCGCCCGGTCCCGGTCGAACGCGGACCGCGCGCTGCGCGTACTGTCCTGCCGACCCGGCGACGGCACGCGGCGCGTCGCCGCCATCGCGGACGTCCACATCGACGCGCTGCTGCTTGAGATGCGGGACCTGGCGGTCGCCAACCGCGATGAACTGTCGGGCCCCCTCGCCCGGTTGACGGCCTACGACCGTCGGCACAACGCCCACCTCGTCGAGACGCTGCGGGCGTGGCTGGACGCGTTCGGCGACGTGATCGGCGCGTCGGCGAGCGTGTTCGTCCATCCCAACACCTTCCGCTACCGGATCCGCCGCGTCGCCGAAGTGGGGCAGATCGACCTCCAGGATCCGTCCGAGCGGTTCGCCGCGATGCTGCAGTTGCGTCTGATGGGGCTGTACGACGGGGGCGGCAAGTCCGAACGCTCCTCGACGCCGTTCTCTCGCTGACGCACGCTTGACGGCGCCGCCCGCCCACCGACCGAAAGGACCCGCACCGTGCCCCAGGACCTCCACTCCCATGCCGTCGTCGCCGACGCGCACAACGACCTCCTGATGGCGGTGACCGCCCGGCCGCCGGAGCGCTGGGCGGGCTTCTTCCGTGAGCGCTGGCTGCCCCAGCTGCGCGAGGGCGGCATCGGCATCCAGGTGCTTCCCGTCTTCATCGACGACCAGTACCGCCCGGAAGGCGCACTCCGGCAGACCCTGCGCATGATCGAGTGCGCCCACGTCCTCGCCGAGGGCAACGCCGACCACGTCGCCCTGTGCCGCGACGGGGAGGAGATCGACGCCGCCCTGGCCTCGGGCCGGATCGCCCTGGTCCTCGCGTTGGAGAGTGCGCCCGGGGTCGACGCGCACGTGGAACTGTTCTCCACCCTCTTCCGGCTCGGCGTGCGGATCGCCTCCATAGCGCACTGGGGCCGTACGCCGCTCGCGGACGGCAGCTGCGAGGACGCCAGGCAGCAGGCTGACGATCCCCGGTGTCCGGGCACTGCGGGAGATGGAGCGCCTCGGCATGCTCTTCGACGTCTCCCACCTCGGGGCGAGCGGCGTCTCCCACGTCCTGGAGATCGCGACCCGCCCGCTCATCGCCACCCATTCGTGCGCCCGGGCGCTGCGCGACCACCACCGCAACCTGTCCGACGAACACCTGCGCGGCATCGCTGCCACGGGCGGGGTGATCTGCGTGAACTTCATTCCGGACTTCCTCACCGACGACCGGGACAAGGTGAGCGTCGAGCGGATCGTCGACCACATCGAGCACATCGCCTCCGTCACCGGGACCGACCACGTCGGAATCGGCGCCGACTTCATCCAGGAGGTCATGGCCGACCTGACCCCGCCGTGCTGCGAGTCGCTGGGTGACGAGGACCCGTTCCTCGACTTCCCCGGGCTCGAAGGTCCTGCGGGCATGCCGCTGGTCACCGGCGCGCTCCTCGACCGCGGACTGGCCGAGGACGACATCTGCAAGATCCTGGGCGGCAATCTGAAGCGGGTCATGGGCTCACACATGGGCTGACAGGGGCGGAGGCGGAGGAGCCCGGGGAAGGCTGCCTGCGCCCTCTGCGCTCTCTGCGCCCTCTTCGTCCTTCGGTACGAATTCCCGTCCGACACGGGTGATCCACGTACCAACTCTGCTCCTGGCGGCTTGCCTAGCGTGGTGGTCATCCCACCACCTGGAGGACTCCCCCCGTGCAGGCCGACCACGTTTCCCACCCGGCGCCGCCGCCCCTCGGCGCCATGCTCGACGACCTCGAAGAACTCGTGTCCTGCGAGTCCTACTCCGCCGATCACGCGGCCGTGGCCCGCTCCGCCACGGTCGTCGCGGAGCAGGGCAGCAGGCTGCTCGGCGCCCGGCCGCGGACGCTGGTGACCGGCGGAGTGACCCATCTGCAGTGGAGCTTCGGGACACCGCGCGTCCTGCTCCTCGGCCACCACGACACGGTCTGGCCCATCGGCACCCTCAAGACCCATCCGTTCTCGGTACGGGAGGGCGTCGCGCGCGGCCCCGGCATCTTCGACATGAAGGCGGGGCTGGTGCAGATGTTCCACGCCCTGTCCCTGCTGCCCTCCCTCGACGGCGTCTGCGTCCTGGTCACCGGTGACGAGGAGGTCGGCTCCGACACCTCCCGCACGCTCATCGAGGAGACGGCGCGCGCCTGCCGGGCCGCCCTCGTCCTGGAGGCCTCCGCGACCGGCGGCGCCCTCAAGACCGCCCGCAAGGGCGTGTCCCACTACGAGATCACGGCCCACGGCCGGGCCGCCCACTCCGGTCTCGACCCCGAGAAGGGCGTCAACGCCGCCACGGAACTGGCCCACCACCTCCTCGCCCTGCGCGGCATCACCGACACGGTGACCGCCCGCACCGGCCCGGGGACGACGATCACCCCGACGGTGATGTCGGCCGGTACGACCACCAACACGGTCCCGGCCCTCGCCCGGCTCAGCATCGACGCACGCGTGCCCACCCCGGCGGCCCAGACAGCGGTCGACGACCTCCTCAAGGGCCTCGTGCCGCACCACCCCGAAGCCCGCCTTGAGGTGTCCGGAGGCCCCAACCGGCCGCCCCTGGACGCCGAGGCCTCACAGAGCCTGTTCGCGCTGGCCGCCGACATCGCCGAGCGCACGGGACTCGGCCCGCTCCAGCAGACGGCAGTGGGTGGCGCGTCCGACGGCAACTACACGGCGGGGGTCGGCTGTCCGACGCTCGACGGCCTCGGTGCCGTCGGCGACGGAGCCCACGCCGACCACGAGCACGTCATCACCGCCGACATGCCGCCCCGCACCCAGCTCCTCGCCCACCTCGTCGGAGCGCTGCTGTGAGCCACCACCTCGACATCCGCGAGCTCCACACCATGGAGGAGTTCGAGACCGTCTGCCGTCTCTACGCCGACATCTGGGGCACCGGGCCGAGCACGGGCCCGATCTCCGCCGAGGTCATGCGCGCACTGGCCCATGCGGGCAACTACGTCGGCGGCGCGTACGAGAACGGGCAGCTGAAGGGCGCCACCGTCGCGTTCTTCGGCGAGCCCGCGGGCACCACCCTGCACTCCCATATCACGGGCGCCGCCATGGGCCGCGGCATCGGCCTCGCCCTCAAACTGCACCAGCGCCAATGGGCCCTGGACCGCGGTCTGAAGCGCATCACCTGGACCTACGACCCCCTCATACGCCGCAACGCCCACTTCAACCTCACCAAACTCGGGGCGCGACCGGAGGAATACCTGCAGTCCTTCTACGGCGCCATGGACGACGCCATCAACGGCGGCGACGAATCGGACCGGGTCCTGACCGCCTGGGACCTGTCGGCCCCGCGGCCGGAGGCGGCGCACGACGGCATCCCGCTGCCCGCGGGCGCCGCACACGCCGTGCGCGACCACGAAGGCCTGCCCCGACTCGGCCCCACCGACGCCGAGTTCGTCCTCATCGACCTGCCGGACGACATCGAGGCGCTGCGCCGCACCGACACCGCGGCCGCCCGCGCCTGGCGGGTCGCCGTCCGGGAGACCCTCGGCGGCCTGCTCGCCGAGGGAGCCCGTGTCCTCGGCCTCCACGACCGGCGCGGCTATGTCGTCCAGCGCGTCCCCGCCACCCCCGCACACCTGCCCACCGGGAGCAACCAGTGACCAAGACGAAGATCTCCGGCATCGAACTGCGCCGCATCGCGATGCCGCTCGTCGCGCCGTTCCGCACCTCCTTCGGCGTCGAGACCAGCCGCGACGTCCTGCTCGTACGTGTCGTCACCGCCGACGGGGAGGGCTGGGCCGAGTGTGCGGCCATGTCCGAGCCCCGCTACTGCAGTGAGTACGTCGACGGGGCCCAGGACGTCCTGCGCAAGTTCCTCATCCCCGCGCTGCCCAAGGACGGCGTGGACGCGGCCGCCGTGGGCCGGGCCCTCGAGCCGTTCACGGGCCACCACATGGCGAAGTCCGCCCTGGAGAGCGCGGTGCTCGACGCCCAGCTCCGGGCCACGGGCGAGTCGTTCGGCTCCTACCTCGGCGCCGCGCGCGACCGCGTCCCGTGCGGTGTCTCGGTGGGCATCATGGACTCGGTCCCGCAGCTCCTCGACGCGGTCGAGGGGTACGTCGCCGAGGGCTATGTCCGCATCAAGCTGAAGATAGAGCCGGGCTGGGACGTGGAGCCCGTGCGCGCGGTGCGCGAACGCTTCGGGGACGACCTGCTGCTACAGGTCGACGCGAACGCCGCGTACACCCTCGTCGATGCCCAGCACCTCGCCAAACTCGACGCCTTCGGCCTCCTGCTGATCGAACAGCCCCTCGCCAACGACGACATGGTGCAGCACGCGCAGCTCGCCAAGCTGCTGCGCACCCCGATCTGTCTGGACGAGTCGATCGAGTCCGCGGCCCACGCGGCCGCCGCCATCTCGCTCGGTGCCTGCTCCATCATCAACGTCAAACCGGCCCGGGTCGGCGGCTACCTGGAGGCCCGCCGCATCCACGACATCGCGCGCGCCCACGGCATCCCCGTCTGGTGCGGCGGCATGCTGGAGACCGGCATCGGCCGCGCCGCCAACGTCGCGCTCGCGGCGCTGCCCGGGTTCACGCTGCCCGGCGACACCTCCGGTTCGAGCCGCTACTTCGCCACCGACATCACCGAGCCGTTCGTCCTCGCGGACGGCCATCTCGAAGTCCCCACCGGCCCGGGCCTCGGAACGGAGCCGCTGCCGGACGTCCTCGACGAGGTGACGACGACCACGGAATGGATCGCCCTCTAGGCCCAGGTCAACGGTCACCACTCACCAGTCACCAATCACTGGTCTGGGTGTCGAACATGTTGTAGCCGAGCGTCGACTTGCCCACGTACTCCAGGCACTGCTCAGGACCCGCGGGCGTCACCGAACACAGTGACGCCTCGCGCAGCAGCCGCTCCAGGGGGCCGGGGCCGCGCAGCGCGTCGGCGCCGCAGATGCGGACGGCCCCCAGGGCGAGCCTGGGGGCGAGTTCCGCGATGCAGTACTTCGCCGCGTGGACCGCAGTGTGCGCCTCCAGGCTCCCCTTCTCCTCGTCGACCAGCCGGGCGGCGGCGTGGACCAGCGCCCGCGCGGCCCTGAGGTCGACCGCGAGTCGGCCGACGTCCGCCTGGCGGGCGGGCGAGGAGCGGCGGCGCTCGTCGCCCCGCAGGAGGCGGACCGTCAGCCGGAGGATGGATTCGGCGATGCCCAGATACGCGCCCAGGCAGCCGGACACCGTCCAGTGCGGCTCCCTGACCAGTTTGAACAGGGAGAGCCCCTCCGCACCGAGGAAGAGCCGCTGCCGCGGGACGACGACGTCGCTCAGCGTCATGGTCGCGGTCCGGGTGCCGCGCAGTGCGGCGGCGTCCCAAGGGTCGCCGAAGGAGACCCCCGGGTCGTCCTTGGACACCACGAAATGCGACACCTCGTCGGCGATCGCGGCGCCTTCTTCGCGGGCCGCGATCACATAGTGATCGGCGATACCTGCAGGTGACACCGAGGACTTGGTGCCTTTCAGGATGTAGCTGTCACCGGCACGGCGATAGGTGGTGTGGATATGGCGAATTCTGGCCCCGCTGCCCGTCTCGGCCGTGGCCGAGGTGAACATGCGGCCGCGCTCCACAACTTCGCGGAAGATCCAGGTGCGGAACCGGTCGGCGGCGGCGGGGAGTTCGGAACCGGCCGTTTCGCACAGGGATCCGATGGCCATGTAATGCATGTTCAATCCGAGGGCGGTCGCCCCGTCCCCGACGGCCAGCGTCTCCAAGATCTTGGTGTAGTCGAGGAACGACAGTCCCTCGCCGCCGGACTCCCGCGGAACCAGGAGCGTCAGGAGTCCCGCCTCCCGCACCGCCCGGTAGCCGAGGTCCGGGGCGGCCCGGCCGCTGTCGATCTCGGCCGAGCCGCGCCGGAGTTCGTCCGCCGCCTCGCGGACCCGGTCGAGGAGGACCGTGGTGTCCGCAGCGTCCATGATGTGAATCCGGCCCTTTCAGAAAGACACGGAAAGGCTCAGAAAGGCCGGGGAACTCCGTGCTTGGACGAGTTCCACCCTGAATCCAGTGAGCGATCCATCGTTGGCCAACCCCTTTGATGTGCGCGGAAATGACGAAGCCCCGGCGGCGACGGTTGATGCCGACCCGGACGACCGGGCCGCCTCAAATTCCTCACATGCCGTCACGCTTCACGTGAGGAATCTGAGCGCCCCGTGAATACGGCCGCGAATGACCGCCCTTTCCTTGCACGGTCAGTATCGTCCCGACGTTCCGAAGGCGTCCAATATCAGTTCGTACTGAGCACTAGTCCGGTCAGTTATGGAGGGCGGCCCGCCCCGCGGAGCAGGCGGCGCGGGCGGGCCCGTGTCCACCGGATGGCGCAGTCGACGTGCGGTCCCCCGCCCGTGACTGTCTGCTGACTGAGATGGGCTACCACATAGACAGCCCGCGTGAAGCGGGCACCACACGACGTGACGTACTGGGCATGGCCGCGGTGCTGCTGGCAGGCGGCGCGCTCTCCGCGGGGGCAGCCGCACCGGCGGCCGACGAGGAGCTCGACGACTCCTGCGCGGCCACCTACGACGCCGAGTTCGAGTCGGCGCTGGCCGACGGCGACGCGGAGTTCCCCGAGACCCCCGAGGATGAGGAGCGCGGTCTCGCCGCCGGTCCCCGCCGGTTCACCCTGCCGCTGCGCCGCCGTTTCCGGGTCACCGCCCGGTACGGGGTGCGCGGCAACTGGCTCGCGGGCCACCACACCGGCATCGACCTCGCGGTCCCCCGGGGCACCCCCGTGTACGCGGTGGGCGGCGGGGTGGTGGTGCTGGCCCGCTGGTCGGGGGCGTACGGCAACGCCGTCACCGTACGGATGCCGGACGGGCACTACGCGGTGTACGGGCACCTCTCCCGCATCCGGGTGCGCAAGGGTGCCCGCATCCGTGCCGGGACGCGGCTCGGGAGCAGCGGCAGCACGGGGCGTGCCACCGGACCCCACCTCCACCTGGAGATCCGGGCCCGGCGCCACTACGGCTCGGACGTCAGCCCCTACCGCTACCTGGCTCGGCGGGGCGCTCGGCTCTGGTAACACTTCCGGCCGCCGGGGCTTCAGGACCGCAGGGACTTGAAGGCCCGCGTCTGCTCGACGATGGCCCGCTCTGTGGGCAGTCGTTCGATCGACGAGGCGCCGAAGAACCCGACGATGCCGGTGGTGTGCTCCAGCACGTACCGCGCGTCCTCGGGCTCGGCGATGGGGCCGCCGTGGCAGAGGACGAGGGCGTCCGGGTTGACCCGCTTGGCGGCGTCGTGCATCTCCTGCACGGCGGCCGCCGCCCGGTCGAGGGTCATCGCGGTGCCCGCGCCGATGGATCCCTTCGTGGTGAGGCCGACGTGCGGGACGAGGATGTCGGCGCCCGCCCTTGCCATCTCGGCGGCCTGCTCGGGGTCGAAGACGTAGGGCGCGGTGAGCAGGTCGCGTTCGTGGGCGGCGCGGACCATGTCGATCTCCAGGCCGTATCCCATGCCGGTCTCTTCGAGGTTGACCCGGAACGTGCCGTCGTAGAGCCCGACGGTGGGGAAGTTCTGCACGCCGGTGAAGCCCATGGCCTTCAGCTGGTCGAGGAAGAGGTCCATGCGGCGGAACGGGTCGGTGCCGCACACGCCCGCGAGGACCGGGGTGTCGCGGACGACCGGCAGGACCTCACGCGCCATGTCCACGACGATCTCGTTCGCGTCGCCGTACGGCAGGAGTCCGGCCAGGGAGCCGCGGCCCGCCATCCGGTAGCGCCCGGAGTTGTAGATGATGAGCAGGTCGACGCCGCCCTCTTCCGCGCACTTGGCGGACAGGCCGGTGCCCGCGCCCGCGCCGATCACGGGCTGTCCCGCGGCGACCTGGGCGTGCAGCCTGGCGAGTGCTTCCTTGCGGTTCATGGGGTACTCCTCGAAGAGCGGATCAGCGGGCTGCCTGTGAGGCGGCGCGTTCGCCGATCATTTGGTGCAGACGGTCGGCCATGGTGACGGCGAAGGACGCGTCGTTGATGTGGGCGTCGACCTCGTGCAGGCGGACACCGCTGCCGCACACGGTGGCGCGCAGGGCGTCGAGGCCCGTCCTGTCGGCGACCGGGTCGGCGAACGGTGCATCCGTCATGTCCACCGCCGAGAGGCCGCGCAGGGGCCAGTAGAGCTCGGCGGGCCCGCGGGCCGCGGCGAGCTTGTGGCCGAGCATGGCGCCGAGGGCCGCCATCTCGCGGGCGGTCGTCCGCATCAGGGTGACCGTCGGGTTGTGGACCAGGAACCGCCGTCCGGCGAAGCGCTCGGGAACGCTCTCCGCGGGGCCGAAGTTGACCATGTCGAGGGCGCCGGGCGCGACGACCTGGGGGATGGCGGCGGCGCCCGCCGCGGTGAGCCGGTCGGGGCCCGCGCTGAGCACTCCCCCGACGAGTTCGTCGGCGAGTTCGGTGGTGGTCAGGTCGAGGACGCCGTCAAGGAGGCCGTCGGCGGCGAGCTTCTCCACGGCACGGCCACCGGCGCCCGTGGCGTGGAAGACCAGGACCTCGTAGCCCAGTTCGGCGAGGCGGGCACGGGCCGCGTCGACGGCGGGCGTGGTCACGCCGAACATGGTGGCGGCGACAACCTTGCGCCGCGGGCCCGCGAGCTCCTCGTAGCTGCGCTCCTGGCGGCGGGCCATCCCGGCCGCGGCGGCCGCGGCGTTGCCGAGGATGTGGCTCGAGACGGAGTTGATGCCGGAGATGTCGACGACGCTGTACATCATCGTGAGGTCGCTGCTGTCGACGTACGGTGCCACGTCGCCGCCCGCCATGGTGCTGACCAGGACCTTCGGCACGCCGATGGGCAGGGCCCGCATGGCCTGCGCGGCGATGGCCGAGCCGCCGCTGCCCGCCGCCGCGAGCACCGCGTGCAGCTTGCCCTGATGGTGCAGGTCGAGCACGACCCTGGTCAGTCCGTCGGCCATGGCGGCGACGGCCGCGCCACGGTCCCCGGCCGCGCGCAGCGCCGCCAGGTCGTGTCCTGCGGCCCGCGCCACCACGTCGGCCGGGATGTCGGCCGCGGGGGCGTGGGCGGGCGGCGGCAGGACTCCGATGTCGACCAGCAGGACGTCGCTGCCGTACTCACGGAGCCGCTCGCGCAACCACGCGTACTCCTCGCCCTTGGTGTCCAGTGTTCCGACGAGGACCACCGTCGCCATGTACTTCACACTCCTTCAGGTGCTCGGTGCTGTTGATCCTGCGACCGGTCCTCAAGCGAGACAACGGCCAGTGGGGCCCGATTGGCCTGCGCATGGGCGAAGATGAGGGTATGGCGAAGATCCCGACGGCCCGTTTGTCGCGGCTGCTCACCGGCTGGTCATCGGAGGGTACGACTCCGCTTCCGCGTCGACTAGCGGACGCTCTGCGGGAACTGGCGGAGCGGGCGGACGTGACTCCCGGCTCGACCCTGCCCTCACAGCGCGAGCTGGCCGGTGTGCTGGGGGTGAGCCGCTCCACGGTCACCGCCGCCTACAGCCTCCTGGAGGAGGAGGGCTGGCTGGAGAGCCGCCGCGGCAGCGGTTCACGGCTGCGCGGCTCGGGGGCCCTGGAGCAACAGGGGGGCGAGGAGCGGCACGGGGGCGAGGGGCGCCTCGCCAGTTTCGACGCGCGGATGAGCGGCGCCGACCTGTCGAGCGGCGCGCTGGACGGGCTGGGGGCGGTGGGCGACGCGGTCGGTGCGCTGTCGGGCGACGACCTCGCCCCGCTGCTGCGGGCCGACGGCTATCTGACGCACGGGCTGCCGGAGCTGCGCGAGGGCATCGCGGCGTACTACCGCGGAGCCGGGCTGCCCACCGAACCGGACCAGATCCTGGTCACGGCAGGATCGCAGCAGGCCGTGTGGCTGGTCGCGCAGGCGCTGGTCGACCCGGGCGACACGGTCGTGGTGGAGAACCCCACGTACCGGGGCGCCCTGGAGGCGCTGCGGTCGCGCGGCGCGCGGCTCGTGCCGGTCGGCGGGGACCGTCCAGGGGCCGGTGGCGCGGGCTCCGACGCGGCGGCCCTGCGACGCCTCGGCGCGAAGGTGCGGCCGCGGCTCGTCTACCTCCAGCCCGCCGTGCACAATCCGACGGGCCGCAGTCTGGACGGGGCGGCGCTGCGGGCGTGGGCCTCGGCGCTGGGCGAGCGCGAGCTGTTCACCGTCGAGGACACCGCCTGCGCCGAGCTCGGCCTGGCCAACGACGGGGCCCCTGTGCCGCTGACGGCCCGGCTCCCGGAGGCGTCCACGATCACGGTGGGGACGCTGTCGAAGCTGTTCTGGGGCGGGCTGCGGGTGGGCTGGGTGCGGTCGTCGCCGCACATCGTGGCGCGCCTCGCGAAGATCAAGACGTCGGTGGACCTGTCGTGTTCGGTCGTGGACCAGCTGGTGGCGGTGCGGCTGCTGGCCGGGCTGCCGCAGGCGCGGACCACTCGCCGGGCGGCGCTGCGCGCGCAACTGGCGGGCGCGGAGAAGCTGTTGCGTTCGCGGGCCCCGCACTGGGAGTGGGACCGTCCGGCCGGTGGCCCCGCGCTGTGGGTGCGGGTGCCTGGCGTCGACACGGAGGCGCTTGCGCAGTTGGCGCGGCGCCAGGGCGTGGCCGTGGTGCCGGGGTCCGCGTTCTCCGCGGTGGACGGGTTCCGTGACCGGCTGCGGCTGCCGTACGCACACGGCGTCGACATGCTGGAACGGGCGCTGCCGACCCTCCTCGACTGTGCGAAGCGGAGCCGGGTGGCCACCGGAGGCTGATCCTCCGTCACCGGCGCTCCGGGCACGGTCCGTTGTCAGACCCTGCTGACAGCATGCGGGCATGGGATTCTTTGACGACCTGGTGTATTCGCCCGACGAGCCGCGCGAGGGACCTTACGAGGAGTTGTTCGAGGAACCGGCCGCGCGGCGCAGCGAGGCGATCCGGCTGGGTCCGCCGGGTGCGGACACGGCCCGCGAGCGCCCGCCGCTCGACTGGTTCGTGCCCGCGCCGGTGCCGCAGCTCGCGGTGGCCGGGGGCGGGCCCACCGCGAAGGTCCTGCTGACCGGCTGGTCCGTGTGGCCGGATTCGGTCACGCTGCACCTGGCCGTGCACCGGACAGCCCACTGGCAGAACGAGGGCGAGGGCAGGCAGTCGGGGCTGCGGGTGGGGCTCGTGCTGGGCGACGGGCGGCGGGTGACCTCGCTCGACGCGGACCGGGACGCGTACGCGCCGGTGGTAGGCCCGGCGGCGTCCCACGCCGCCGCCTTCTCCGGACGGCCGACCGGGCTGATCCCACTGGACCCCGGCGGGATGCGCGACTCGCTGTTCAGGACCGACGTCGACCTCTATCTGACGGAGCTGCCCCCGCCCGGCGAGGCGCGGCTGGTGGTGGAGTGGCCGGACGAGGACATCCCCGAGACCAGCACGCCGGTCGACGCCGACACCCTGCGGGCCGCGGCTGCGCGCGCCGTCGAGGTGTGGCCCGGCCTGCCGACGCCGCCCGCCACAGGTACGGATTCCTTTCTCGTCTTCACCCGGCTCGGCGGGCCGCCCGGCTTCCTGGCCCGGCCGATGTCGGGGCGCGAGCGCGGCCTGCTGCGCGAGCGGGAGAAGGCTCGGGTGCGGTACGTGCCGCGGGGCGACTGGGCAGGCATGGGTTACGAGGACTGGAGCGACGCGGCGCTGATCCGGGCCCGGCTGGACGGCGGCGCACCGGTCGACGCGCCCGTCTGGTCGGGCGCCACCCCGCTGCACCTGACGGCCGAGCGGGGCGACGCGGAGTCCTTGGGCCTGCTGCTCCCGCACGTCATACAGGTCGACGTGCCCGACGACGAGGGGCATACCGCGCTGTGGCACGCCGCCTGCCGGGGCAACGAGGACAGTGTCCGTGCGCTGATCCGGGCCGGAGCGGACGTCTGGACCCCGCAGACCGGCCCCTGGTCGCCGGGGCGGCTGCTGCTGACGACGCCGCTCGCCACGGTCGTCGAAGACCTGCCGGGTGCGGTGCCGCTGCCGGACGAGGAGCTGGCGGCCTTCCGCGCCGCCGACGCGCTCATCGCGGCCTTCGACGACCAGGACGCGTGGACGGAGGGGCTCGGGATCGCCTTCGTCCGCGATCTCGACGCGGCCGAGGTCGTCCGGCGGCTGGGCTCCGATCCCGCTCTCTGCCCCGAAGTCCCCCCGGAGCAGGCCCCGTTCGACGAGGAGGACTACGACACGTCCCTCCGCTTCGTCGCGGTGACCGATCTGCCGGGCAGCCCCGGCGGCTGCGTCATCACGCAGGACGGGTACATGCCGGGCGACGACGCGGTGCTGCGCGTGATATCGGCCCACACCACCGCCTACGGGATGTACTTCAACCCCAAGGGCGGCACCCACGGCACGCTGGCGAGGGACGGCCGCTGCATGGAGCATGAGGAGATCGGCCTCTCCCCCGACGCGTCGGACCCGGCCGCGTACTGGCACTTCCGCTTCTGGCAGGCCGGTTCCGGTGTCCCGTTCGACGCGCTCGACCTCGCCTACGCCTGCGCGGCCGCCGGACTCCGCATCACCGACGGCCGCCCGGCCCTCGACGACACGCTGCCGCGGCGCTGGGTGGAACTGCCCCCGGAGCTCGTGCGCTGACCATGATGAGCACGGAGAAGGAAGGGGACCGCGCGTGCTGGAGCGGCTCAACCAGGCCATGGAGTACATCGAGCGCCACCTCGGCGACACCGTCGACGTGGCGGAGGCGGCCCGCGTTGCCGCCACCTCCGAGTACCACCTGCGCCGGATGTTCTCCGCGCTCGCGGGCATGCCCCTGTCGGAGTATGTGCGGCGCAGACGGCTGACCCTCGCGGGGGCGGAGGTGCTGGCAGGGCGCGACACGCTGCTGGAGATCGCGGTCCGCCATGGGTACGGGTCGGGCGAGGCGTTCGCGCGGGCGTTCCGTTCCCTGCACGGCGTCGGGCCCGGCGAGGCCCGGCGCACCGGAGCCACGCTCAGCTCCCAGTCCCGGATGACCTTCCGGCTCACCGTCGAAGGGAGCAGCGACATGCGCTATCGCGTGGTGGACAAGCCCGCCTTCACGGTCGTCGGCCCCAAGGCCCGGGTGCCGCTGGTGCACTCGGGACCGAACCGAGCGATCATCGACTTCGTCCGCGGGATCGCGCCGGAGGACCTGGAGCGGCTGGAGAAGCTGTCGGACCAGGAGCCGCGGGGCATCCTCGCCGTCTGCGACGACCTGGACCCGAGCCGCGCCGAGGGCACCGAACTCGACTACTACCAAGGGGTGATCACGTCCGCGGACGCCCCGGCGGGCGCGAGCGTGCTGCCCGTACCCGCCGGGACGTGGGCGGTCTTCACGGCGTCGGGTCCCGCGCCGGAGGCCATTCAGAACCTGTGGCGGGACGTGTTCACGGAGTGGTTCCCCTCGAACCCCTACCGCGGCCGCCCAGGGCCCGAGGTCCTGCGCATGCGCCCGTCGCCGGACAAGTCGTCGGCGGAGACGGAGGCGGACGCCGAACTGTGGCTCCCGGTGGAGCGGGACCAGGGCTGATTCCGGGGCTGGCCCGCTCCCTTCGCGGGGCTCAGCCCGCCGACGCGGTGGAGACGAAGCCGCGGGTGACGTGGGTGCCCGCGCCGTCGTTCTCCGCGCGGTAGCCGGACTCGCCCACGCAGTCGCTGTACTCGTAGTTGGCCCTTGCGGTGCCGCTCAGGCCGCCTGCGTCGCCGGACGTGGGCCCGCCGAAGACGACGTCGGACCTGGGCATCTCGGCGCAGCTCGGGATGCCCGCGTAGTACTCCACGAAGCCGCCCTGGGAGCCGCGGAGGTTCCCGCTGCCCGCCGGAAGCGTGTATGTGCCGAGGTGCGTTGCCTTGCCGGTGACCGTGTCCCGCGCGGTGCCGGTCCAGGTGTCGGTTCCGGTCCGCTCGACCTTGATGTCGTAGCGGTGGCCGTAGACGCCGTCGAAGTCGACCGCGCAGGTCACGCCCGGCCCCCCGTCGGCTCCTTCGTGGCACAGCGGGTCGTTGGTCGTCGAACCCGCGACGAAGTTGGAGAAGCGTGCGGAGAGGCGCTCGCTGCCACCGCTGTTCGCGCGGGGCTGCAGGCCGGTGTAGCCCACGTCCGCGGCGTTGGTGAAGCCGAACTGCTGGGCGAAGTAGATGCCGCTCTGGTGGGCGGTGGCCTTGTTGACCGTCATGGGGAAGGTGATGTCGCGCAGGCCGTCCGTGGGGGTGCCGGGGATGGACCAGCTGACCGACACGTTTCCGCCGCCTACGGCCGCGGTGGCCGGACCGGGCATGGCCACCAGCAGTCCGGCGACGGCCGCCGCGACCGCGCCGCTTCGGCGCCAGGATCTGAGTGCAGACATGTGCTGTTCCTCCTCGGTGGGGGGGGTGAAGAACAGTGCGGGCGCGTTCACAGTGTCGCGCCCGCGCCCCGCGCCACCGCCATGGACAATCGCGGCACGGCCTTGGACTCTTGCCGCCCTCCGCTACCCCTCCGGGTAGAAGACGAAGAGCGTGCATCCTGCGGTCGTCTGCGGGATGTGCGAGGAGCCCGCGGGCGCGTGGATGAACGAGCCCGCCGGATAGTCCCGTTCGCCGTCGTTGAACACGCCGGAGACCACGTAGACCTCCTCGGGCCCGGGTTCGTGCACGTCGATCCCCTCCCAGCGGGAGTTCGGGTCCATCTCCAGGACGTGCGCCTGCGCACCGTCGTCGCCCGTCCACAGGGGGCGCAGCCGGATGCCGGGGAAGAGTTCGCGGGTGGGGGCGTCGTGCACGGCCGCCCATACGTAGCCGGTGTTCTGTTCCGTCGTCATGGTCCCAGCCTCCCCGGCGGTGATCGTCCCGCCGAGTGTCAGAAAAGTCATGCTGATGTACTTTCCTGCCATGCATCGTGTCGTCGCGCTCGTCCACGCTCCCCAGTCGACCTTCGAACTCGCTTGTGCGGCGGAGGTGTTCGGCATCGAGCGGCCCGGCATCGGGCGGCGGTACGTGTTCGGCGTGTGCGCGGAGCGCCCGGGGCCGGTGGCGACGCGCGCCGGGTACGACATGCTCGTGACCGACGGCCTGGACGCGCTCGGCCGCGCCGACACGGTGATCGTCCCGGGCTGGCTGCCCACCACGGAGGCCCCCTCCCCCGCCCTGGTGCAGGCACTGCAACGCGCGCACGGCCGCGGGGCGCGGATGCTCAGCATCTGCTCGGGCGCCTTCGTGCTCGCGCACGCGGGGCTCCTCGACGGGCGCCGTGCGACCACGCACTGGGCCCTCGCGGACGAACTGGCCGCCCGCTTCCCGGCCGTGCGGCTCGACCCCGACGTGCTGTACGTGGATCACGGGGACGTGGCCACCAGTGCCGGTTCCGGCGCGGGCATCGATCTGTGTCTGCACGTGGTCCGGGCCGACCAGGGCGCCGGGTACGCCGCGCAGGTGGCGCGGAACATGGTGATGCCGCCGCACCGCGAGGGCGGTCAGTTGCAGTACGCGGCGCCCGCGCACCCCGCCCAGTTCGACGGTTCACTCGCGCCGCTCCTCGCGTGGGCCTCGGAGCATCTCGACGACCCGGTCGGCGTCGACGACCTGGCGGCACGCGCGGGCGTCTCCGCCCGGACCCTCGCGCGGCGCTTCGCCGACCAGCTCGGCGTCAGCCCAGGTCAGTGGCTGCTCGCCCAACGCATCGGGGCCGCACGCCAGTTGCTGGAGTCCACCGACCTCCCACTGGACGCGGTGGCCCGCCGCGCCGGGCTCTCCTCGGCGACCAATCTCCGCAGGCGTTTCCTGCGCGCCCTGGGGACGACGCCGGGCGCCTACCGCCGGGCCTTCCGCACAGCCCCTCAGGCGGACAAACCTCTGTGATTACTGTGCGTAATCAATGAGTTGACGCTTCATCAGCTCCGCTTTTCGACCAATCACATCACCGTACGAGGGTACGAATGGCTCTGAGCGGGAACGATTGACACATGACTTCGGTGCCGCCCAGGACCCCGGTGGCGTCCGGCGCCGGTCTTCGTACGCCGCGCCACCAACATTTTGATTACTCTCCGTGAAGGGAAGAAGACACTGCTGGACTGGGAAACGGGCACCGCCGACTTCACCTTCGGCCTGCAGCACCGCGTGGTGAACGGCACCGATGTCCTTGCGTTTTGGGGTGAACTGGACGCCTGGGCCGACCAGGAGCTCGCCCCCCGTGTCATGGCACTTCTGGACCATGCGGGCCCTCGGGTCGTCGCGGACCTCCGGGAGGTGACCTTCATGGACGCCGGCGGCCTGCGGCTGCTCGTCCGCATCCGGAAAAGGGTCACCCCCGGCCGCGGCACCTTATGGCTGGTGCCCGGCAGCGCGCGCAACCGGCGCCTGCTGCGCATCACATCACTCGACAAGGCGTTCACGATTCCGGCAAGCATGCCGGTCCCGTGCACACGAACCGGCACCCGGAGCGGGTTCCGCTGACGCGGCCCCACGACCGGGACCCGGGGCGCGTCGATTCCCCTTGAATCGGCGCGTAAGTGCATGAAAGGCGCCATCACTGCCTATGTGGGAGCAGGAAGCGGCTCGCATGAGGCAGGGCGCCCGGGGCATTCGGTAGTCATGCGTCTCCCCTCCATGCGCCTCCCTTCCGTGCGTCTCCCTTCCGCGCGCCTCACCTCGGCCACCGCGCGCGGTAAAGGCTCGGCGCGGCGCGCAGCCAAGGGACGCGGCGTGGCCGCGGTGGCGCGCGCCGGATTCATCGGGCGTGGCGTCCTGTACCTGCTCATCGGGGCGCTGGCCCTGCGCATCGCCTTCTCCGACGGCGACGGCCGCCAGGCGGACCGTGGCGGCGCGCTGGCCGAGCTGGCGGACCGGCCGTTCGGGCACGTACTGCTGTGGCTGCTCGGCGGCGCCCTGGCGGGCATGGCGCTGTGGCGGCTCTCCGAGGTCTTCTTCGGACAGGCGGGACCGGACGGCGACGCCGCCGGCAAGCGGGCCCTCGCGGGCGTGCGCTGTCTCTTCTACGGCTTCGTGTCGTACTCCGTCATCGCCTACGCCGCCGGGGACCAGGGCAGCGGCAGCGGCTCCAGCGACCGGCAGACACAGGACGCGACGGCGAAGGTGCTCGACTGGCCCGGTGGACAGTGGATCGTCGCGGCCGCGGGCGCCGGAGTGCTCGGGGCGGGGCTCTGGATCGCGGGCCGTGCTCTCCTGCGGAAGTTCCGCGACCGGCTGCGCGTCTCCGAGATGCCGCGGCAGATGCGCCGGGCGACCGACGTCGTCGGCATCACCGGCGGGACGGCACGCGGCGTGGTCTTCGGCGCCGCGGGCGGCTTCGCCATCACCGCGGCCCTGCGCCACAAGCCGGGCGAGGCCAAGGGCATGGACAACACCCTGCGCTCCTTCGCGGACACCGGCGCGGGCCCCTGGCTGCTCGCGCTGATCGCCGTCGGCCTCGTGGCCTTCGGGCTCTTCTCGTGGGCGAGCGCACGCTGGCGCAAGCTCTGACCTGCGACTGCCGGGAACTCCGGCCGACCCGGCAGAGGGCGGCATTCCTCGCCGTCCGCGGCACGGGATGCCGCCCTGCCCCTGAGTGACGAAGAGGGCATGCGAACGCCCGAGATGTACGATGAACCGGTGACTTCCCACCCCCGAATGAGCCTGGCCGAGCGCAAGCGCCGCCTCGTCTCGGACGAACTGACCGAGTCCGCACTGCAGTTGCTGGCGCTGAAGGGGTACGACGCGGTCACCATCGACGAGATCGTGGCCACCGCCGGAGTGTCCCGGCGCACGTTCTTCCGGTACTTCGCGTCCAAGGAGGACGTGGTCATCCAGTTCCTGGCCGACATGGGCACCGGCATGCGCGCGGAGCTGGCGGAGCGTCCCGCCGATGAACCGCACTCGACAGCGCTGCACAACGCCGTCAAGGTCCCGCTCGCCATCTGCTCCGACCGATCCGACCACTCCGAGCGCGCGCTGAGCGTGGTGCAGCTGATCCTGCGGACGCCCGCTCTGCTGGCCCGCTTCCTCGAGCGGCAGGCGCAGTGGCGCGGCGATCTGACAGAGGAGATGGGCCGACGCACGGGGCTCGACCCCGAGGCCGATCTGTACCCACGGCTGGCCGCGGGGATGGCCCTGACCGCGTTCGACGCCGTGCTGCAGCGGTGGAGCGGCAGCAACGGCACCGAGGACCCGGCCGAACTGCTCGACCGGGCCTTCGACGTGATCACCCCGGCCCTGGACGCCGTCCGGGCATAACCCCTTCGGGGCGCAGCCCCTTCAGCGGGCCGGGGCGGTGGTGCCCGTCACCCGCTCAGAGACCGAACTCCTGCGGCGACACGTTCAGCGCCGCGCACGCTTCCCGCAGGACCTGCTCCTCCGCCGGGGCGATGTACCCGTCGGCGCCCGCGACGACGAAGCCGGTCTGCACGACCGCCTTAGCCTCCACCGGCTTCTTCGCCGCCTTGGCGATCTCCTGCATGACCTCGGCCTTGCCCTGCTGGAAGTTGAGCGCCAGCTGGTCGACGTGCTTGTTGAACCGCTGGCGCAGCTGGTCCGGCGGGAAGTTCTGCAACACGTCGTTCTGCACGATCAGGGACTCC
This sequence comes from Streptomyces sp. NPDC004732, assembly GCF_040609235.1. Lineage (NCBI taxonomy): Bacteria > Bacillati > Actinomycetota > Actinomycetes > Kitasatosporales > Streptomycetaceae > Streptomyces > Streptomyces sp. NPDC004732. The sequence continues at coordinate 7,204 of NZ_JBEXJR010000013.1, read as the reverse complement.
ACGTGCTGGCGCTCGGCCGGGTCGACCGTGCCGTCCGCCGCCGCGACCAGGGCGCACATGGCCATGCTGGCGTCCCGGTAGGCACCGCTCTTGAGCTCCGTCTTGAGGGAGGCCAGCTGGGTCTTGAGCACGCCCACGAGCTGAGTCTTCGATCCCCCGCCGGAGCCCGAACCCGGTCGCCCGTGGCCGCCGGAGCTCCGCGCCCCCTGCGACTGCTGCAGACCCTTCGCCTGGTCCTTGATCCGGTCCCACATCGCCATCCGTGCCACCTCGACTGCCTAGCTCGTCCACGCGCTTGTGCGCGTCACTCCGCCAACGCCTTCCCTGCCGTCGAAGTTCCGTGGTCGGCCGGGCCGTTCGACGGCTCGGGACGTCCGGTGCGCAGGACCCTGTTCACGCGTGCGGTGTCGAGGACGCGTTCCCAGCGGGCGACGACGAGCGTGGCCACGCTGTTCCCCGCGAGGTTCGTCAGGGCCCGGCACTCGGACATGAACTTGTCGATGCCGAAGATGAGCATGATCCCCGCGGCGGGGACGGTGCCGACGGTGGAGAGCGTGGCCGCCAGGGCGATGAACCCGGCGCCCGTGACGCCGCCTGACCCCTTGGACGTCAGGATCATGACGGCGAGCAGTCCGAGCTGCTGTCCGAGGGTGAGCGGGGTGTCGGTGGCCTGGGCGATGTAGACGGCGGCCAGGGAGAGGTAGATCGAGCTGCCGTCGAGGTTGAAGGAGTAGCCGGTCGGCACGGTCAGGCCGACGATGTCCCTGCGCACGCCGAGCCCTTCGAGCTTGACCATCACCCGCGGCAGCACGCTCTCGGAGGACGATGTGCCGAGGACGATCAGGAACTCCTCGCGCAGGTGGTGCAGCAGCCGGAAGATGTTGATCCGCAGCAGGGCGAGGACGCCGCCCAGGACGACCACGACGAAGAACAGCGACGTGCCGTAGAAGAGGCCGATGAGTCGGCCGAGGCTGGTGAGGGTCGAGACGCCGTACTTGCCGATGGTGTAGGCCATGGCGCCGAACGCGCCGACGGGGGCGGCGAGCATGACGTAGTGGAGGATCTTGAAGACGACCGCGCTCAGCCGGTTGATGCCGTCGACGAGGGGCGCGCCCACCGGGCCCACGGCTTTCAGCGCGACGCCGAACAGGACGGCGAAGAAGATGACTTGGAGGATGTTCCCCTCGGCGAACGCCCCGACCGCGCTGGAGGGCACGATGTCGGTGAGGAAATGCCACCAGCTCTGGCCCTCGCCGTCCTTGACGTACTGCGCGGCGTCGCCGGAGAGCCGCAGGTCACCGGGGTGGGCGTGGACACCGGCGCCGGGCTGGAAGAGATTGACCGCGAGCAGTCCCACGGCGAGTGCGACCAGGGTTCCCGCCTGGAAGTAGAGCAGGGATTTCAGGCCCACCCTGCCGACCCGGCGGAGGCTGTCGACACCGCCGATGCCCGCGACGATCGTCAGGAAGACGATCGGGGTGATCAGCATTTTGATCGCGTTGACGAAGGTGGTGCCGACCGGTTCCAGGGCGACGCCCACGGACGGCCGGAGCCAGCCGGTCAGGATGCCCGCGACGATCGCGGTCAGGACCCAGAAGTACAGCTGCTTGTACCAGGGTTTGGCGGGCTCGGACGGTGGTGCGGCCGACGGTGTGCCGACCGTGGTGGACGCGGTTGCTGCCATGGCGTGTCTCCTCGCCGGGGAACGTGGACGCGGCCGGGACGCGGCGGCCCGTCCGTCGCCGCCCGGGCCTTGCGCGGTGTCAGAGCAGTTCGAGGAGCTTCTCGGTGAACTCGGTGGTGGTGCTCTCGCCGCCGAGGTCCGGGGTGCGCACGTCGGTCTTGGCGAGCACCGCGGCGATGGCGGCCGTGATCTCGTCGGCCGCCGCACGGTGTCCGAGGTGGTCGAGCATCATCGCGGCCGACCAGATCGCGCCGAGGGGGTTGGCGATGCCGCGGCCCGCGATGTCGGGGGCGGAGCCGTGCACCGGCTCGAACATCGAGGGGAATTCGCGCTCCGGATTGAGGTTGGCGGCCGGGGCGATGCCGATGGAACCGGCCACGGCGGCGGCCAGGTCGCTGAGGATGTCACCGAAGAGGTTGGAGGCGACCACGACGTCGAAGCGGGCCGGGTCGAGGACGAACTTCGCGGCCAGCGCGTCGATGTGCTCCTGGTCCCACGCCACCCGCGGATGGTCCGCGCCCCGCTCGGCGACCAGCTCGTCCCAGAACGGCATGGTGTGCACGATGCCGTTCGACTTGGTGGCCGAGGTGAGCCTGCCGCCGCGCCGCTCGGCCAGCTCGAAGGCGTAGTCGAGGACGCGGGTGACCCCGGCGCGGGTGAACACGGCCTCCTGGACGGCCATTTCCTCTGGGAAGCCCCGGTTCAGACGGCCGCCGATCTCGCTGTACTCGCCCTCGACGTTCTCCCGCACGACGACGAAGTCGACATCCCCGGGCGCGGCGGCCCGCAGGGGGCTCTCGACTCCCTCGAAGACGCGGATCGGCCGCACATTGACGTACTGGCGAAAGCCCCGCCTGATCGGGATCAGCAGCCCCCACAGCGAGACGTGGTCGGGCACGCCCGGGTAGCCGACCGCGCCCAGCAGGATGGCGTCCTTGTCCCGCAGCAGGTCGAGCCCGTTCTCGGGCATCATCGCGCCCTCACGGGCATAGCGCTCGCAGGACCAGTCGTACGTCGTGTAGGAGCAGTCGAAGCCGTGGCGGGCGCCGACGGCGTCGACGACCCGCTGTGCGGGGGGCAGCACTTCGGCCCCGATGCCGTCACCGGGAATGAGTGCGATGTGGTGGTGGGTCATGCCCTGATTGCAGCAATCGGGGCGTTCGACCGTCCAAGACACTCTGCCGATCTGCCTTATAGGGCAGGCCTATGAGTGCCGTTCATGAGGGCAGCGTCCCGCCCTGCCCGACGGCGGCGAGTCCGCAGGCCAGGAACGTCCGGGCGGCCGGTGACTGCTCGGCCCTGCGGCTCACCAGCGCGATCCGGAGCGTCGTCCTCGGCTCGATGTCCAGGACCAGCGCACCGGCCCGCTCGGCGGTCGTGCGCCAGGATTCGGTGACGACGGCGAGCCCGACCCCCGCGAGCACCAGCGGCAGGATCGCCACCCGGTGTTCGGTCTCCGCCGCGATCGTGAAGTCGATCCCCCGCTCGCGCAGCCCGTCGACGTACGCGCGCATTCCGGTGCCCCGCTGCCCGACGATCAGCCGTTGGCCCGCCAGCTCCTCACGGGCGACCGGGCGGCCCGCAGGGAAGGGTCCGTCGGACGGGGTGACCAGGACGAATCGCTGCTCGCCCGCGTCGTGCGAGACCACCTCCTTGTCGGCCACGGGGCCGGACGACGCGAGGAGGCCGAGCTCGGCGGCGCCGGTGCGCACCATGTCGATGACGTCGCGCGAGGTGAACGCCGCCCGGATGTTCACCGACACCCCGGGATAGCGGTCGCTGAAACCGCGGACCATCGTGGTCAGCGGCTCCACCGCCTGGGAGGGCATGGCGGCGATGTCGAGGCGCCCCTCGCGCAGTTCGTGCACCGCGGCGACGCTGGCGCGGGCCGTTTCCAGGCTGCGTACGGCCGCCCGCGCGGGCTCGATCAGCGCCGTACCCGCCTCGGTGAGCACGGCCCGGCGGCCGATGCGGTGGAACAGGCTGCTGCCGAGGTCCCGCTCCAGGGCCCGCACCGCCTGGGACAGCGACGGCTGTGAGAGGTAGAGGGCCGACGCCGCCCGGTTGAAACCCCCGTGATCGACGATCGCGAGGAAGTACTCCAGCTGACGAACATCCATGCACCCATCCTCGCGCCGGTGTCACCGCCACACCGCCACACCGCCACCAGGTCGGCATACGCGCCCTTCGCCGGTCGGGGTCAGTCCCGGTCGACGTGCTCCCGGAGGATCTTGCGGTTGGTCGCGTCGATGTCGAAGGTCGTCTTGTTCCAGTCGTCGGTCGTGACGACGTCGACGGACCACAGCACCATGGCGCCCTTGTCGGAGTCGTCGAGCTCCACAGAGGTGACCGTGCCCTTGGTCTTGTCCGTGGCGGTCTGCGCGGCCTGCTGCGGCGTCACGGTCGCCTTCTTCAGCAGGTCGGCAAGCTCGCGCTTGTCGTCCTGGTCCTGGTCCGTGTCGGCCTGTGCCTGACCCGCCTTGCCGGTGACCGCGTCGACATGGACGGTGTGGGCCGCGCCGTCCGCGGTCGCCACCTCGGCTTCCCAGCTCGGCTTGTCCGGCGTGCCCTCCAGCTCGACGGAGACCGGCTTCGACTTGTCGACCGTCGCCACCGCGGCGTCCAGGGCCTTGTCGTAGCCGACCTTGGCCTTGGGGACGAGCGCCTGCCGCTCCCGCTGGTCGTCCGTGAGGGTGGCCCCGTCGGTCGGGGAGGGCGACGCCGCCCGTCCGGCCGTGGACGCGTCGGTCTTCGCGGCGTCGTCGTCGCCCTCGCTGCCGCAGCCGGTGAGCAGAGCTCCGGCCGCGGCAGCGACACAGATCAGGCCCGCGCCTCGCGCGACCGTGCGGCGTCCACGCCTGGCAACACTGTCATTCCTTTTTGTGACCATATGGCCACGTTAGGCGACATGCCCATGCGGCACCCGAGGAGACACGTCGACGACCGCGCACGGCCCTCACACGACCGCCCCGGTTCCCCGCTCCCTCCTCCGACGCGCCTCCAGCGGGCTGTATCCGTCGGCCGCCTCACCCGGGCCACCGGAACCACCTGACCGGCCCGACCGTCCCGGCCTCGAAGGCGGCGGCGCCGGATTCCGGCGTTCGAGCGCGACGGCGATCGGGACGGCTGTGAAGACGGTCGAGGCCATGCCGATGAGGACCCCGGCGATCAGCGCGAGCGAGAAGTCCGCGAGCGAGTCGCCGCCGAGCACCGCCAGGGCGGTCAGGATGAACAGCGCGCCCATGCCCGTGTTCACCGTCCGTGGCAGCGTCTGGACGACGGCGTGGTTGGCGGTGGCCGCCAGGTCGCCGCGCGGATCCCGGCGGCGTACTTCGCGCACACGGTCGAAGACGACCACCGTGTCGTTGACCGAGTAGCCGATCACCGTGAGCAGGGCGGCGAGGAAGACGCTGTCGACGGGCTTGCCGAGCCAGGCGAACAGGCCCACCACGAGCAGTACGTCATGGACCATTGCCGACACGGCCGCCGCCGCGAGGGTCCAGCGGAAGCGCACGCTCAGATAGATCAGCTGGGCGGCGACGGCGATGCCGAGGGCGATGAGCGCCTTCTGGCGCAGCTCGTTGCCGAGGCTCGGCCCGATCATCTCGTCGCGCTCGACGGTGACCGTGCCGCCGGGCCGCTCCAGGGCCGACTTGACCCGCTGCTGTTCGGCGTCGGTCAGCCGTTCCGTGCGTACGGTGATGTCGCCGTCCCCCGACTCCTGCACCACCGCGCGCGGGAAGCCCGCGTCGGACACGGCGCCGCGGGCGGTGTCGGCGTCGACGGGCCTGCTGGTGCTGTACTCGACGAGGCGGCCGCCGGTGAACTCGACACCGAACTCCAGGCCGCGCAGCGCGATGCCCGCGACGGCCACGGCGACCAGGACGGCGCTGGCGCCGAGCCAGCGGCGCCGTTGGCGCCGGTGGCCCACCAGGTTCGGCTTGCGGCGGGCCAGCCAGGCGCGGACGCGGCCCGTGGAGGCGATGCCCGTCAGGGCGGGCCTCTTGCGTACGAACCCGCGGCCCACGGCGAAGTCGGCGAGGACGCGGGTGATGACCAGCGCGGTGACCATCGACGCGAGGACGCCGATGGACAGGGTGACGCCGAATCCCTTGACAGGACCGGTGGCGAAGAAGAACAGCAGTCCGGCGGCGAGCAGCGTCGTCACGTTCGAGTCGACGACCGCGCTCCACGCCTTCGCGAAGCCCGTGCGGACGGGCTTGGCCAGGTCCGTGGACCGGACGCCGAGGTATTCCTCCCGTGCGCGTTCGAAGACGAGCACGTTGGCGTCGACGGCCATGCCGATGGCCAGGACGAACCCGGCGAGTCCGGGCAGGGTGAGCGTCGCGCCGAGTGCGACCAGGGCGGCGTACGAGATCAGGCCGTACAGCGCGAGGGCGAGGGCAGCGAGGGCGCCCATGAGCCGGTAGACGACGGTGATGAACAGCGCGGTCAGGGCGATGCCGATGAGAGCGGCCGTGGTGCTGGCCTCGATGGCGTCGGCGCCGAGCGTCGGGCCGACGGTGCGCTGCTCGACGACGTCGACGGGCACCGGCAGCGCACCGCCCTTGACGAGCGCGGCGAGGTCGCGGGCCTCGGCCTGGTCGAAGTCACCGGTGATCTGTGTGCTGCCGCCGGTGATGCCGGTCTTGCACGCCACACCCTGGTTGACGCCCGGCGCCGAGATGATCTTGCCGTCGAGGGTGATGGCGACGCGCCGTTCGGGGGCGTTCTGCGGCGCGCAGGCCGCGTCGCCGGTGATCCGCGCCCAGGTGTCGCCCGCCTCCTTGCGGAAGTCCAGGGAGACGATCCAGCCCGCGAGGGACTGCTGGTCGAGCGTCGCCGCGGCGTCCTTGACGCCCTGGCCCGTCAGCGCGGTGGGGCCGAGCGTGAGGTAGGCGCCCGGCCGTTCGGGGTCGGGCAGGGTCCGTGAGCCGTCGGCGGCGGGCTTGGCCGTGCCCTTCTCCGCCGACTCCCCCGTCACGGGGTGGACGGTCAGCTGGGCGGTGCGGCCGATGACCTCGGCCGCCTTGCGCGGGTCCTGGACACCGGGGAGTTCGACGATGATGCGCTTCTCGCCGGAGCGTGCGATGCCGGGTTCGGACACGCCGAGCGCGTCGACGCGCTGCCGCAGGACTTCCAGGGCGCGGTCGGTGGACTCGGCGTCCGCCTTGGTGGTGGGTGAGTCCTTGGTCTCCAGGACGATCTGCGTGCCGCCCCGCAGATCGAGACCGAGGCGAGCGGATTGAGTGAGGGCGACGTACACGGAAAGGGCGACGACCGCGAGCGCGACGATCGCCCGCCACAAGGGCGCGCGGGACATGGGTTCTCCACGATGAGGGCAGGCCACGATGAGGGCAGGACGGAAGGACACGTGACCGGGCGCCGCGAACGCGGTGCGCCGGGTCAGGCGTCGGGGAGGGTCTGCGTGCTCATCGGTGGGGCGGGCCGCGCGGGGCCAACTCCGCCACGTACGGCAACATGAGCCCGCAGATGGCCCTCATCCAGGGCTCGCTCAAC
>NZ_JBEXJR010000012.1:0-278039 GCF_040609235.1 Streptomyces sp. NPDC004732 | reverse complement strand
CGGGAGTCAAGGGTGGAGCGCAGCGGAATCGGCGCAGCCGACGCGACGCAGGAGCGCCCTTTACTCCCGGCCCGGAACCGCCACACTCCGCAAAAAACCGGGCGGCCCCGGTGACCATCCGGCGCAGGCCCACCGAAGTCGCAGAGGGCGCACACCACGTACTAGGTCAAGAACTGGCTGAGTTGCCTTCTAGCGTGTGCTCGTCCGACGGAGCGGTGCCAACGGAGCGACCGGCAGGCCGCCGGTGGCGGGCGGCATCTTCGCCTGTCCCTGGCCGGTACGGCCTCCTGGCTGCTGCACGGCATCCCCGAGAGCCCCCGCGGTCACGCAGGACCGTCGCCTCCCTCGCCACCCGCAGCGCCGACCTTTTCGGCGATGCGGTTGAGTGCGACGAGGTCCTGCGCGTCGAGCTGATCGATGAAGTGGCGGCGCACCGAGGCGAGGTGGGCCGGGGCGGCTTCGTGAAGGGTGGCCCGGCCCTCATCGGTGAGGGTCAGCAGGCAGCCGCGGCCGTCGTCGGGATCCGGCGCGCGCCGGATGAGCCCACGGGCCTCCATGCGTGTGGCGTGGCGGGACAGACGGCTGCGGGACCACTGCATCTTCTCGGCCTGGTCGCGCAGAGCTCTGGTCCCGTCTGCGTGCTCGGACAGGGTGCTGAGCACCTCGTAGTCAGCCTCGGACAGACCGAGTTCGGCCAGGTCCTGGACCGTGTTCGCGTGGATCGCGGTCGTCATCCGCCGGTAGGCCCGCCAGGCGCGTTCCTCATCGGCTGTCAGCCAGGGAACGCCGGACTCTCGTTTCACGGAGCTCGGCTTTTTCGTTGACATGTAGCCAAAGTACTCCCTACCTTCGTTTCCATGTCAACGAAACGGCTGCGAGTCCTCGTCCTCATCTGCAGTACCCGCCCCAATGCGCTCGGTCCGGCAGTCGGCACATGGCTCACCGAGACCTTGGCGCCCTCCACGCACGCACTCGACGTCGACCTGGTGCCGGTAGCACTCGGCGATCTGCGCCTGCCGTTCCTCGACGAGGAGGAGCATCCGTCGAGCGGCGTCTACCAGCACGAGCACACGCGGCGCTGGAGCGAGACGGTCGCGGCGGCCGACGGCTTCATCGTGGTGACGCCGGAGTACAACTACGGCATGCCCGCGGCCCTGAAGAACGCGCTCGACTACCTGAGCGCCGAATGGGCCTGGAAGCCCATGGGGTTCGTCAGCTACGGCAACACCTCGGCCGGTACCCGAGCGGTTCAGCACGCCAAGCAAGTGATCAGCACGTTGCGCCTGGTTCCGATGGGAGCGACCGTGGCGCTGCGGATCGCCGACGCTCATCAGCAAGGCAGCTTCCAGCCCGCCGCCCGCCACGCCGAAGCGGCCGTTGGCCTGCTCGCGGAACTGGCACGAGTCGCCCATGCGTTGGCGCCGCTCCGTGCACACGACCGCGCGACGCCGGGCCCCCTGCCCGGCTCCTACGCGAAACGCCTGCACCCCGAGGACGGGCCGCACGTCACGGTGCTCCAACGCTGCTGCTGGGTCGATGAAGCGATCGCCAACAACACTCTCGATCTCCCGGCACTGCACGAAACGCCTGCCCAGGTACAGGAGTGGCTGACCCAGTGGGATGCCACGGGCCTCTGGCATTACGGACGGCTCGTCGGCATGGTCCGCACGCTCCGCCACGGAAAGGAACTGCACATCGGACGCCTGGCCGTGGCCCCCGACGCCCGGGGGCAGGGGCTGGGGCACTGGCTTCTGCGCACCGCGGAGACCCGAGGCCAGGGGTGCAAGCGTCTGCTGCTGACCACCGGCACCGGCAGCAACCAGAACCTGGCCTTCTACCAAAGGCAGGGCTACGCCCCCCTCCCCCCGGCGAGTGACAACGGCGAGGTCAGCCTCGGCAAAGACCTCACCGCCTAAAACACCGCCGAAGTCGCAGAGGGCACGGACTCACGTACTAGGCCAAGAACTGGCCTAGTTGCCTTCTAGCGTGTGCTTGTCCGACGGAGCGGTACCAACGGAAGGCGGTTGCCACCATGTCCCACACCGACACCACGACCCTCGACGAGACGGAACTCACCGGCGAGCGTGCCGACCTGCTGGTGGCCCTGGCCCAGCACCGGACCATGCTGCGCCACACCACCCGCGACCTCACCGACGAGCAGGCCGGGCTGCGCACCACCGCCAGCGCGCTGTGCCTCGGCGGCATCATCAAGCACGTCACCTCGGTGGAGAGGGTGTGGTCCGCCTTCATCAAGGACGGCCTCGCCGCCCTCGGCGGCGTCACCGACATGACCGACCAAGACTGGGCCAAGCGGGCGGAAGAGTTTCGGATGCTGCCCGGCGAGACGCTCAAGGGTGTTCTCGACACCTACGAGGAAGTCGCCGCCCGCACGGATGAGTTGGTACGCGGGCTGCCCGGCCTGGACGTGTCCCATCCCCTCCCGGACGCCCCCTGGTCGGCGCCCGGCACGCGGTGGTCGGCCCGCCGGACCCTCCTGCACGTCATCGGCGAGACCGCGCAGCACGCGGGGCACGCCGACATCATCCGCGAGTCCCTGGACGGCGCCCTCAGCATGGCCTGACCGTGCTCGTCAGGACCGCGCCGGAGACGACGTCGAAGAGGCGATCGGCGCGCGGTGCGAGCGCGGGCTGGTCGCCGAGCCAGGCGAGCATGGCCACCAGCGCGAACAGGTCGGCGCCGTCGATGTCGCCCCGCGCCACGCCCGCCGCCTGGGCGCGGGCGAGGAGCCGCGCACCGGCCGCCCGCAGGGCCACGCACGAGGCGTGGAGCGCGGATTCGGGGTCCGCGATGGCGGCCGCCATCAGCGAGGTCGCGCCCCGGTAGTGCGTCGTCCACGCGACCCCGTCGCGCAGCCACGAGACGAGCGCGTCCCCGGGCGTACTCGACGTCTCAAGTGCGCACGCCTTCGCCGTCAGTTCGTCGAAGCCCGTGCGGAGCAGCGCGTCGAGCAGCGCCTCACGCGTCGGGAAGTGCCGCAGCAGCGTCGCGAGCCCGACGTCGGCCCTGCGTGCGATGTCGCGCAGCGCCACGTCGACGCCCTGCTCGGCGATGGCGGTGCCCGCTACGGCGAGCAGGTGGTCGCGGTTCTTCCTGGCGTCGGCCCGCATCTGTCCCTCTTGCCCTCTTGCTCGGTGCCTATTGCTTGACTATCCGGACCACTGATCCATATATTCGGATCAGTGGTCCGGTTATGTGGATCGCTGGTACGGATAAGCGTATCCCGCAGCGTGAGCAGGAGAGAAGCGATGGCGACGACGGCGACCGACGCGATGAAGACTGTCCGGCTGCACGAGTTCGGCGGCCCTGAAGTCCTGCGGTACGAGGACGCGCCGGTTCCCGAGCCGGGGCCGGGGGAGGTGCTCGTCCGCGTGCACGCGGCCGGTCTCAACCCTCCCGACTGGTACGTGCGCGAGGGGCTGCTCAACATGCCTCCCGAGCTCAAGCCCCCGCTCGATCTCCCCCTGATTCCGGGGACCGACGTCTCGGGCGTCGTGGCAGCCCTCGGCCCCGGCGCCGATGCCGACCGCTTCTCGGTCGGCGACGAGGTGATCGGCCTGCTGCGCTTCCCCACGGCCCTCCAGGGCAGCGCGTACGCCGAGTACGTCACCGCTCCCGCGGTCGACCTCGCCCACAAGCCGACCACCGTCGACCACGTGCATGCCGCCGGGCTGCCCATGTCCGGGCTGACCGCGTGGCAGTTCCTGATCGAGCTCGGGCACGACCACCCCTCGCCCTTCCAGGACGCCCCGCACCGCCCGATCGCGCTCGACAGCGGGACCACGGTGCTCATCAACGGCGCCGCGGGCGGCGTCGGGCACCTCGCCCTCCAACTGGCCAAGTGGAAGGGCGCCCGCGTCATCGCCGTGGCCTCCGGCGCCCACGAGGCGTTCCTGCGGGAGCTCGGCGCCGACGAGTTCATCGACTACACCAAGGAGCGGCCCGAGGACGTCGTCCGCGACGTCGATCTCGTCCTGGACGCGGTCGGCGGCCCCGACAGCAGGCGCTTCCTGCGCACCCTCAAGCGCGGCGGCTCCCTCTACCCCGTCTACTTCGGCGAGTTCGACGACGAGGAGAACGCCGAGCTCGGCATCACGGTCTCGCTCACCCAGGTCCGGTCGAGCGGTGCGCAACTCGCCGAACTGGGCCGCCTGATCGACGCGGGCACGGTGCGGGTCGCGCTCGACAGTACGTTTCCGCTCGCCGACGCCCGCGCCGCGCACGAGCGGGCCGCCCGGGGGCACATCCAGGGCAAGATCGTGCTCACTCCAATGTCTGACCGATGAAGGCACCTGAGTGTGCCTTTGATGCGTAGCCCGAACTCCGGCCCGGACATAGGTTGATCGAGGGGATCTACGCCCTGTGGACGGGGTGGCCCTCACCCTGACCAAGGAGCTCGCGCTCGCCGGTATCGGCCCGGCGACACCCCGCTGGCGTTCCGCGACTCGCCTCGGCGTGGGCCCCTGCCGCGCTCCGGGGGAAGGTTCCCGCGGAGATGGCCAAGTTGACCTTGACCTGGTCGTACCGCCGCCGTCACCCGGGGGTGACCGGTGTCTTTGATGGTTGCCGGGGCCGCCCGGTTTTTTGCGGAGTGTGGCGGTTCCGGGCCGGGAGTAAAGGGCGCTCCTGCGTCGCGTCGGCTGCGCCGATTCCGCTTCGCTTCACCCTTGACTCCCGTCCCTCCACCGCACGTTGACTTTGACCCGGACGGCCAGGGGTGGGGGCTTCGGGGACCCCTGGGATGGGTCATCCCCTCTCGCTGCCGGGTGCGGACCGGCTCATCGTGAACGGCCGCCACAGTCACGGCTCCGCCAGCCACGCGGCTTCGACGCTCGGGTCATCGGCTCGCGTGGCCGGGTGCGGACCGGCCCAACGCGGCCCGCCCTCACCGTAGGCGTGCGGCCTCGACGCTCGGGTCATCGGCTTGCGCGGCCGGGTGCGGACCGGCCCATCGTGGCCCGCCCTCACGGTAGGCGTGCGGCCTCGCCGCTCGGGTCAGCCGCTCTCATCGCCGGGTGCGGACCGGTCCATCGTGAGTCGCTCTCGCGATCTGGGCGGTGCGGGCCCAGCCGCCTCGACGTGCACGCGCCCGCCACGGCCGGAGCGCCCTCGGGCACACGGCCCTCGCCCCACCCCGGCACCTACTTTGGGAAAGTTGCGAACCGACCACGCGCACGCCCCCTTCCCACACCCCGCGCGCCGTCGCGCCTGCCACCCATCTCCCGGAATCCGACACAGCAAGGTGGCAGGCCAGGGGGCGCATCCGATCTACTGAGGGGGCGCGCGGCGATCCCCTTCGCAACTTTCCCAAATTAGGTGCCGGAGGGGGCGGCCCCCGGGCCGGGCACAGCACATCGACCACCACCCCCGCCCACGATGGACCGGTCCGCACCCGGCAGCGCAAGCTGATGGCCCGACCATCGAGGCCGCGCGGCTGGCCGAGCCCCGACCGTGGCTCCCACACCCGTTGGGCCGGTCCGCACCCGGCGATGAAAGGTGATGACCCATCCCCGAGACTCCGAAGTCCCCACCCCTGGCCGTCCGGGTCATGGTCAACGTGCGGTGTAGGGGCGGGAGTCAAGGGTGGAGCGAAGCGGAATCGGCGCAGCCGACGCGACCGCAGGGAGCGCCCTTTACTCCCGGCCCGGAACCGCCACACTCCGCAAAAAACCGGGCGGCCCCGGCAACCCTCGAAGACACCGGCCCACCGAAGTCGCAGCTAAGGCTCTTGCGGCGCGTCGAGTTCCGCCCAGATCGTCTTGCACGGGTGGAGCGGGAGCGGACCCAGGTCCGTGCCCCAGCGGTCCGCGAGTGCCTCGATCAGGAGCAGGCCCCGCCCCGACTCCGCCTCGGGGGAGGGGCGGCGGGGGTGCAGGGGCGGTGACCTGTCCGCCCGCGCGTCCGTCACTTCGATACGCAGCGTGTTCGCTGCGCTGATCAGCAGCCCCAGCCGAAAGCTCCGGCCCGGCACGTGGCCGTGCAGCACGGCGTTGTTCGCCAGCTCGGCGACGACGTGCTCCGCCGCCTCGCACGGGTGTCCCCAACTGTGCAGTTGCTCCCTCGTCAGGAGCCGGGCCAGTCGCGCGCCTCTTCGCGTCGCGGAGAGCAGGATCGTGAACTGACGTACGGGTGTGGGGGTTTGAGCCCGGGTGGTTTCTTGGTTCACGTCACTCAGCGTGGCGGTGCGTGCGTAGCGTGGGTAGCGGTGCGCGCCGTGCGTACGGAGTCTGTCCGGTCTTTGTCCCGCCTTGTCCCGGCTGTCTCGGTCGGCGTTCGGGTACGTGTGCGCGTTGGGCTTGGACGGTTCGGTGAAGGGTGGCTACGTGGAGCGCTACGACGGTATTGACGAACCCAGTTGGGATGTCGACCCCGAGGACGAGATCAGTTCGGTGGTCGAGGTGGTCGGCCAGCATCTGAAGTTGCGGCGGGAGCTGTCAGGCTTCAGCGTTGCGGAGTTCGCTGCGGCCATCGGGTACGGGGAAGACCTCATCCGGAAGATCGAGCGTGGGGCGCGGATCCCCCGACCCGAGTACCTGGACAAGGTCGACGAGGTGGTCGATGCTCGGGGGCTCGTCTCCGCGATGAAGAAGGAGATGCGGGAGGCCCGGTACCCGAAGAGGGTTCGAGAACTGGCCAAGCTGGAGGGGCGGGCGGTGGAGGTCTCCCTCTACAGCAACCACAACATCCATGGGTTGCTGCAGACAGAGGAGCACATGCGGGCCTTGTTCGCCGGATGGTTGCCCGCCTATTCCGCGGATGAGATGGACGGCATGGTGGCTGCTCGGATGGAGCGGCGTGCCATTTTTCAGCGGGATCCCATCCCGGCGCTGAGCTTCGTCCAGGAGGAGGTCACGCTAAGGCGCCCTGTCGGGGGCACAATGGTTTGGCGACGACAACTCGAACGCCTTCTCGAAGTAGGGCAGTTGCGGAACGTGTCGATTCAAGTGATGCCGACCAACTGCGAGGAGCACCCCGGTACTGGTGGGCTGATCGAGGTGTTGAAGTTCCCCGACGGCTCAGCGGTGGGGCGTTCCGAAGGCGCGTACAGCGGGCGCCCGGTCTCCGAACCGAAGCAGCTCAGGATCCTTGAGTTGCGCTATGGGATGATCCGGGCCGAGGCGTTCACGCCACGGGCGTCGCTGGCCTTCATCGAGCAACTGCTGGGAGAAACATGATCCGCAAGCCCTCAGCTGGTGAGAGTGCCGAGCTGACGTGGTTCAAGAGCCGCTACAGCGACAGCAACGAGTCCGGCGACTGCGTAGAGATCGCCCTGCAGTGGCAGAAGAGCAGCTACAGCAGCAGCGGCGACGGCAACGACTGCGTAGAGATAGCCGCCACCCCCCAAACCATCCACATCCGCGACTCCAAGACCCCCCGCGCCCCCCACCTCACCCTCACCCCCTCCTCCTGGTCCGCCTTCATCACGTACGCCTCGCGCGGCTGAGAGGCGTACGACCAAGGAACGAGCAGGGCCCCGCCCCGGGACAGGGGTAAAACTGGCAGACGCCTCTTACGCTGGCGTGCATGACTGACACCGGCGGCGTACTGAGCAAGCCCTACCGCGCCCTGAGCATCGGCATCGTCTCCGTCGTGCTGCTGATCGCCTTCGAGGCGACCGCCGTCGGGACGGCGATGCCGGTTGCCGCCCGGGAGCTCGACGGCGTGTCCCTGTACGCCTTCGCCTTCTCCGGGTACTTCACCACGAGCCTCTTCGGCATGGTGCTCAGCGGCCAGTGGGCGGATCGGCGAGGGCCGCTCGGACCGCTCGCCACCGGCATCGCGCTGTTCGCCGCGGGGCTGCTGCTGAGCGGGACCGCCGGGACGATGTGGCTGTTCATCGCGGGGCGGGCCGTACAGGGGCTCGGCGGCGGACTGGTCATCGTCGGGCTGTACGTGATCGTCAGCCGGGCCTACCCCGAGCACCTGAGGGCGTCGATCATGGCGGCGTTCGCGGCGAGCTGGGTCGTGCCGTCCGTGGTCGGTCCGCTGATCTCCGGCACGGTCACCGAGCACCTCGGCTGGCGGTGGGTCTTCGTCGGCATCCCCGTCCTCGTGCTCGCGCCGCTCGCGCTCGCGCTGCCCGCGATACGGCGGACGGCGTCCGGGCCGGTCGACCCGGACGCGCCCGTCGCCGCGTTCGACCGGCGCCGCATCCGGCTGGCGCTCGGGATCTCGCTGGGGGCGGGGCTGCTCCAGTACGCGGGACAGGAACTGCGGTGGCTCTCGCTGCTGCCCGCCGTGGTCGGCGGGGCGGTCATCGTGCCCGCGGTGCTGGGGCTGCTGCCCAAGGGGACGTACCGGGCGGCGCGTGGGCTGCCGTCGGTCGTGCTGCTGCGCGGCGTCGCGGCGGGGTCGTTCATCACCGCGGAGTCCTTCGTGCCGCTGATGCTCGTCACGGAGCGCGGGCTCAGTCCGACCATGGCCGGGCTCTCGCTGGCCGTGGGCGGCGGGACCTGGGCCCTCGGGTCGTACGTCCAGTCGCGGCCCCGCATGGAGCCCTACCGGTCGCGGCTCGTCGCCTCGGGGATGGTGCTCGTCGCGGCCTCCATCCTCGCCGCCCCCTCCGTGCTGATCGAGGGGGTGCCGGTGTGGGTCGTCGGTGTCGCCTGGGGCTTCGGATGCTTCGGCATGGGCATGGTGATCGCCTCGACCAGCGTGCTGCTGCTGCGCCTCTCCGCGCCCGAGGACGCGGGGTCGAACTCGGCCGCGCTGCAGATCTCCGACGGACTCTCGAACGTCCTGCTGCTCGCGGCCGGAGGCGCCGCGTTCGCCGCGCTGGGCGGCGGCACGGTGGGGGCGGGGCACGGGGCGGACGCGGCGGAGGGGGTCGCGGGGTCGCATCCGGCCGCGTTCGTCGCCGTCTTCGTGCCGATGGCCGTGGTCGCGCTGGCCGGGGCCTGGGTGGGGACCAGGCTGCAGGGCGAGCGGGTGCCGGACGAGGCCGCACCGGTCCCGGCGGCGGACGAGACGGGGCTGGTGGTGACCGACGTGGTGACGGACGTACGAATGGACGTGCTGTCGGACGCGGCGCCGGACGCGCGGACGGACGCGCGGACGGACGTACGCACGGACGGCTAGGCGAACGCGCGGGACGCGCCAGGGGTCCCCGGGGGCACGCCACGGGAGCCTTTAGGCAGATGTGCAGGCAGACGTGCAGGGGGACATGCTCACCGGCACACCCACCCGCCCCCGCGCCCCGCCGCACCCCGTGTGAGACCCGTCGCACCTGCCCCCGTCACCGCCTCGCCCTCAGTGGAACGTCAACGCATCACCGGTAAGGTGGCCCGGTTGTCATACGTGCCGCCGACCCGCGAACCCGGAGACCGTGACTACCACCAGCGCCGCCGCCAACTCCTCCCACCACCTCTCTCCCGCCTTCCCCGGCCGCGCCCCCTGGGGCACCGCCAACAAGCTGCGAGCCTGGCAGCAGGGGGCGATGGAGAGGTACCTCCAGGAGCAGCCGCGAGACTTCCTCGCCGTCGCCACCCCCGGCGCCGGCAAGACGACGTTCGCACTCACGCTCGCGTCCTGGCTGCTGCACCACCACGTGGTGCAGCAGGTGACCGTGGTCGCGCCCACCGAGCACCTGAAGAAGCAGTGGGCCGAGGCCGCCGCCCGCATAGGCATCAAACTGGACCCCGAGTACAGCGCGGGGCCGCTCAGCAAGGAGTACCACGGCGTCGCCGTGACGTACGCGGGCGTCGGCGTGCGGCCGATGCTGCACCGCAACCGCTCCGAGCAGCGCAAGACCCTCGTGATCCTCGACGAGATCCACCACGCGGGCGACAGCAAGTCGTGGGGCGAGGCGTGCCTGGAGGCCTTCGAGCCCGCCACGCGCCGCCTCGCGCTCACCGGTACGCCGTTCCGGTCCGACACGAACCCGATCCCGTTCGTGCAGTACGAGGAGGGGAACGACGGCATCCGGCGCTCCTCCGCCGACTACACGTACGGCTACGGCAGCGCGCTCGGCGACGGCGTCGTGCGGCCCGTCATCTTCCTCTCGTACTCCGGCAACATGCGCTGGCGCACGAAGGCGGGCGACGAGATTGCGGCGCGGCTCGGCGAGCCGATGACCAAGGACGCCGTGTCGCAGGCGTGGCGCACCGCCCTGGACGCGCGCGGCGAGTGGATGCCGAACGTCCTCAAGGCCGCCGACAAGCGGCTCACGGAGGTCAGGAAGGCCATCCCCGACGCGGGCGGCCTCGTCATCGCCTCCGACCAGGACTCCGCGCGCGCCTACGCCAAGCTGATCCGCGAGATCACCGGGACCAAGGCCACCGTCGTCCTCTCCGACGACACCGGCGCCTCCAACCGCATCGACGACTTCAGCGCCAGTACCGACCGGTGGATGGTCGCGGTCCGCATGGTGTCCGAAGGCGTCGACGTGCCGCGTCTCGCGGTGGGTGTGTACGCGACGACGATCTCCACGCCGCTCTTCTTCGCACAGGCCGTCGGCCGTTTCGTGCGGTCCAGGCGGCGCGGCGAGACCGCGTCGGTCTTCCTGCCCACCGTCCCCGACCTGCTCACCTTCGCCAACGAGATGGAGGTGGAGCGGGACCACGCCCTCGACAAGCCGAAGAAGGAGGGCGAGGAGGACCCCTACGCCGAGTCCGAGGCCGAGATGGACGAGGCGAACAAGCAGGAGGACGAGGACACCGGGGAGCAGGAGCAGTTCTCCTTCGAGGCCCTGGAGTCCGAGGCCGTCTTCGACCGCGTGCTCTTCGACGGCGCCGAGTTCGGCATGCAGGCGCACCCGGGGAGCGAGGAGGAGCAGGACTATCTGGGCATTCCCGGGCTCCTCGAACCCGACCAGGTGCAGATGCTGCTCCAGAAGCGGCAGGCCCGGCAGATCGCCCACAGCAAGAAGAAGCCGGACGACGAGGCGGACCTTCTGGAGCTGCCTGCCGAGCGGCGGCCCGTCGTCTCCCACAAGGAACTCCTCGGGCTCAGGAAGCAGCTGAACACGATGGTCGGCGCGTACGTCCATCAGAGCGGGAAGCCGCACGGCGTGATCCACACCGAGCTGCGGCGCACGTGCGGGGGGCCGCCGAGCGCGGAGGCCACGGCGGGGCAGCTGCGCCAGCGCATCGAGAAGGTCCAGGAGTGGGCCACCCGGATGAAGTGACGCCCGGCCGTTCCTGAAGTGACTTTCGGGTAAGGATTCGGGGGTTCCGAGTGCGGAGGTCGTGTGCGGAGGTCGTGCGTGCGGCCTCCCTGGCGGCCGTCCCGTAACGGGGCAATGGGGGGCGCTAGGGGCGCCTCGGTGCCCGGATTCTGGACGAAGTCTTCCGCTCAGCGGGACGGCCTCGCTAATGTCCCCGCAAAGCACACGCCCCGTGGCAGCGCCGCCGCGGAGCGCAGCCGGTGTTCCGACCGGCGGCCTCTGACGCGCGTCGCCCACGGGACCGGCGACGCAACCGCCGCGTAGGGGGGCCGCCGACCCTCACCTAAGGAGTGGGCGTCGTGACCGCGGAGACTTCCCAGACGCTCGACCGAGGACTGCGCGTCCTCAAGCTGCTGGCCGACACCGACCACGGACTGACGGTCACCGAGCTCTCCAACAAGCTCGGCGTGAACCGCACGGTGGTCTACCGCCTGCTCGCCACGCTCGAACAGCACGCCCTCGTCCGACGCGACCTGGGCGGCCGGGCCCGCGTCGGCCTCGGCGTGCTGCGGCTCGGGCGGCAGGTGCACCCGCTGGTGCGCGAGGCCGCGCTGCCCGCGCTGCGCTCGCTGGCGGAGGACATAGGGGCGACGGCCCACCTCACGCTCGTCGACGGCTCGGAGGCCCTCGCGGTCGCGGTGGTCGAGCCGACGTGGACGGACTACCACGTCGCGTACCGCACGGGCTTCCGGCACCCGCTGGACCGGGGCGCGGCGGGCCGCGCGATCCTCGCGGCCAGGCAGAGCCTGATCACCGACCCCGGCTATGCGCTGACCCACGGCGAGCTGGAGGCGGGCGCGAGCGGCGCGGCGGCCCCGCTGGTGGGCGTGACGGGTCTGGAGGGCAGTGTGGGGGTCGTCATGCTGGCGGATTCCGTGCCGGAGCGGGTGGGGCCGAGGGTCGTGGATGCGGCGCGCGAAGTCGCTGACGCGTTGCGCTGAGGTCTTTCGCCCGGCTGCGTCGCCGTCGCTCGTCCTCAAACGCCGGACGGGCTGAAACCGCGTCCTGCGCCGGACGGCCTGGGAAACCGTTGGACCGTGGCTCACGTTAGATTGATTCCGTGTTCTCGCTCTCTCGTCTTACGCGCCCCCAGGCCCTCGCCGTCTGCGCCCTGCCCGTCGTGGCTCTGCTCGCCGTGGCCGGGCTCGCGCCGCTGCCGTTCGCGGTGGCTCAGCCCGGGGGGACGGCGAACGTGCTCGGGAAGCACGAGGGGAAGCCCGTCCTGACGGTCAGCGGCGTGCCGACCCGCACGACGCACGGTGAGCTGCGGATGACCACCATCGTCGCCACGGGGCCGGAGATGGACGTGTACCTCGGTGATGTGATCGACGGATGGTTCCGGAGCGACCGCGCCGTGATGCCGAAGGACTCCGTCTACCCCGTCGGCGACAACGTCAAGGAAGTCGAGAAGCACAACCTTGGCGACATGAAGCAGTCACAGGACGACGCCACGGACGCGGCGCTGAACTATCTGAAGGCGAACGGGGTCGACGACACCGACAAGGTGAAGGTCAAGGCCGACCTCGGCAAGATCGGCGGGCCGAGCGCCGGGCTCTTCCTCTCGCTCGGGATCATCGACAAGCTCGACGGCGACGGCAGCGGTGGTGACCTCACGGGCGGCCGCAAGATCGCGGGCACCGGCACGATCGAGGCCGACGGCAAGGTCGGCCCGGTCGGCGGCGTGTCCATGAAGACGCAGGGCGCGCGGCGCGACGGCGCGACCGTCTTCCTCGTACCGAAGGACGAGTGCTCGGACGCTCAGGCCGAGCTGCCGGACGGGCTGCGGCTGGTGCCGGTCACGACGCTGAAGGGAACGGTCGACGCGCTGCGGGCGCTGGAAAAGGGCGGGAAGGTCCCGAGCTGCTGACGAGGCGCAGGCCCAATTCGACCAGGCGCCAGCCGAGTTGAGTGCGGAGATGGTGGTTCTGGGGCTTCGGGTGCCGGGGGCGGACCGCGCGGCGTAATCTCTCGGCTCGCTCGCTGTGCAGCATCAAATGCACGTCGGGATGCATGGGACCGGTCCTCTCAGGTGCCGTCGGCCGGGGTCGGCCGGGTCGGGAAGATGTGGGAGTGGACGCGCACCTTGGCCACGTCCGGGGTGCCCTCGGGCGGGGGCGAATCGCGGTAGCTCTCCATGAGTGCGCTGACCTTGTGGCTCAGCTCGGACGCCTGCTCCGGAGACAGGGTCAAGGTGTAGTCGCTGGTGTCCGCGGCCTCGTCCCACACCTGCGGCCACTCGTGCCGCGTCGCGATCCAGGTGTTCACCTCCTGGGTGCGCTGTGCCGCGTACTCGTACAGGAGCGTGCTGAGCGCGCCCTGCACCTCCGGGCTCGGGTCCCGGATCAGCTCCTCGTCGGTGCGCGTGCCCTGGTGGGCGGAGCGCCACCACCGCTCCCTGCCCTTGCCGCGGTCCGGGTCGTCCTCGACGAATCCGTACTCCGCGAGCTGGCGCAGGTGGTAGCTGGTCGCGCCGCTCGACTCGCCGAGCCGGGCGGCGAGTTGGGATGCCGTGGCGGGGCCGTCGAGGCGCAGGGAGGAGAGCAGGCGCATGCGGAGCGGGTGTGCGAGTCCGCGCAGTGAGCGCGGGTTCAGGTGGTGGACGTTACGAGGGGGCGGAACGGGCCGGTCGTCATCCGTCATGCTCGGCAGCGTAGACATGCAAAGACTCCGTTGCAACGGTTTTTGCAACGGAGTCTTTGCATCAGATTCTTTGTAACTGTCGGGAGCGAGACGGCAGTTGCCGCTACTCCTTCACGAAGCCCTCCTGGATCAGCCAGTCCTTCGCCACCTCGTGCGGGTCCTGGCCGTCCACGTCCACCTTCGAGTTGAGGTCCCGCGCCACCTTGTTGTTCAGCTTCTTCGTGATGGGGGCCAGGACCTCCGCCATCTCCGGGTGCTCCTTCAGCGACTTGCTGTTGATCTCCGGGGCGACGTTGTAGTTGGGGAAGAAGTGCTTGTCGTCCTCCATCGTCGTCAGGTTCATCGCCTTGATACGGCCGTCGGTCGTGAAGACCTCGCCGTACGTGCACGTCCCCTTGGCGGCCTGGGTGTAGATGATTCCCGTGTCCATCTTGGTGATGCTGGAGGAGGGGATCTTCATCCCGTACTTCTTCTGCATGCCGGGCAGCCCGTCCTCCCGCGACGCGAACTCGCTCTCCACACAGAGCGATACGGCCTTCGGGTCCGACTTCGACAGGGCCGCCACCTCGGAGAGCGTCTTCGTCTTGTACTTCGCCGCGTTCTTCTGGTTCATCGCCAGGGCGTAGGTGTTGTTGAGCGTGGCCGGGTCGAGCCAGGTGATGCCGTTCTTCAGGTCCGCGTCGCGCACCGCCTGCCACTGCTTCTGCGGGTCGGTGATCGGCTTGGAGTTGCCCTGGTACGTGATCCAGGCCGTGCCCGTGTACTCGTACATGGCGTCCGCGTCGCCGCCCTTCACGGCCTCGCGCGCGCCGATCGAGCCCTGGATGCCCGTGCGGTCGAGCACGTCCGCGCCCGCCGCCTCGAACGCGATGCCCATGATCGCGCCCAGGATGAGCTGCTCAGTGAACTCCTTGGAGGTGACCGTCAGATCGGCGCCCTTCAGGGGCAGGCCCTTGCCGATGGAACCGGGCTTGACGTCGTCCACCATCGGGCTGCCGCTGGTGAGCCCGCAGGCCGCGAGCAGCGCGCCGCCCAGGACGGCGACCACGGTCGTGCGTGCGGTGATCCAGGTGATCCCGGAGCTTCTCATGCCTCCACCTCCAGGCCCCTGGGGCGCATGAACAGTTCGGCCAGCGAGGCCAGCCAGTCCACCAGGAGCGCCAGCGCGATCGTCAGGATCGAGCCGAGCATGAGGACCGGCATGCGCTGGTTGGTCATGCCCGTCGTGATCAGGTCGCCGAGGCCGCCGCCACCGCCGAACGTGGCGAGCGTCGCCGTGCCGACGTTCAGGACGAGCGCCGTGCGGACGCCCGCGAGGATCAGCGGTACGGCCAGGGGGAGTTCGACCTTCGCCAGGACGCCGAGCGGTGACATGCCGATGCCGCGGGCCGCCTCGATCAGGGTCGGGTCGTTCGCCTTCAGGCCCGCGATCGTATTCGAGAGGACCGGCAGGACGGCGTAGATGATGATGCCGATGAGAGCGGCCTTCTCGCCGATGCCCATCCAGATCACCAGGAGCGCGAGGAGGCCGATCGCGGGGGTCGCCTGGCCGATGTTGGCCACGGCCATCGCGACCGGCGCGCCTTTGCGCAGCTTCTTGCGGGTCAGCAGGATGCCGAGCGGGATGGCGATGATCAGTACGAAGAAGGTCGAGATCACCGTGAGCTCGATGTGCTGGCGCAGCCTGAGCCAGACGTTCCCGTTCGCCAGCGCGTTCTTGGAGATCGAGTCGAGGTCGGCCTGCTGGAACCACCACCAGGTCGCCAGCAGGACCACCGCGAGCACGGCGGGCAGGAAGGTCAGCTTCTGCCAGGTGACCCGGCGCGGCGGCTTCGCGACCACCAGCGCGGGCGGGGCCTCCAGCTCGGCCTCGCCCTCGTCGCGGAAGGCGAGCCCCTTGACGTCGTGCTCGCCGCGCGGTCGCGACGCCTGCTTCGGGGACGGTTTGCGGTCCGGGATCCGGGGCGTGCCCCCGGAGGTGCCTGTCACGCGCTCGCCTCCCCGCCGAGACCCTCCTGCGCGTCATGGGTCTGCCGGGCGCGCTGCTCCTCCAGTTCGTGCTGGTGCTCCACGGCTTCGAGGCGGTCCGCCTCCAGCATCTCGTGGACGGAGTTCATCAGCGTCTCCATGTCGACGACGCCCGTGTACTCGCCGCGCCGCCCGGTCACCGCGACCCGGCCCGCGTTGTCCGTGAGGACGGCCTCCAGCGCGTCGCGCAGGGTGGCGTCGCGGGTCACCGTGTCGTGCACGAGGGTGCCCGCGCGGGCCAGCGAGCCCTTGGCGAGCGTCAGGTCGCCGCGGCGCAGCCACTTGTAGGGGCGGCCGCGCTTGTCGAGCAGGAGCAGCTCGTTGGTGCCGCCGCGGCGCAGCTTGTCGAAGATGTCCTGCAGTGGGTCGTCGACGGTCACCGTCGGGATGTCGGCGATCTCCACGTCGCGTACGCGGGTGAGGTTGAGGCGCTTGAGGGCCGCGCCCGCGCCCACGAAGCCCGACACGAAGTCGTCGGCGGGGTTGGTGAGGATGGCTTCCGGGGTGTCGAACTGCGCGATGTGCGAGCGCTCCCGCAGCACGGCGATGCGGTCGCCGAGCTTGATGGCCTCGTCGAAGTCGTGCGTGACGAAGACGATCGTCTTGTGCAGCTCGTGCTGGAGCCGGATCAGCTCGTCCTGGAGGTGGTCGCGGGTGATCGGGTCGACGGCGCCGAACGGCTCGTCCATCAGGAGGACCGGCGGGTCGGCCGCCAACGCCCGTGCCACGCCCACGCGTTGCTGCTGGCCGCCGGAGAGCTGGCGCGGATAGCGGCCGTGGAACTCGGCGGGGTCGAGCCCCACCAGGTCGAGCATCTCCTCGACCCGTGACTTGATCTTCGACTTGCCCCAGCCGACCATCTTCGGCACGAGCGCGATGTTCTGCGCGACGGTCATGTGCGGGAAGAGGCCGGAGGACTGGATCGCGTACCCGACCTTGCGGCGCAGCTTCACCGGGTCGATGTCGGTGACGTCCTCGCCGTTGATGCGGATGCGGCCGCCGGTCGGCTCGATCAGCCGGTTGATCATCTTCAGGGTGGTCGACTTCCCGCAGCCGGAGGGGCCCACGAAGATGACGATCTCGCCCGCCTTGATCTCCATGTTCACGCTGTCCACGGCGGGTTCGCTGCTGCCCGAATAGCGCTTGGTGAGGTTCTCCAGCTCGATCGTCGCTCCGGAGGTCGTGGCGGCCCGCCCGGCGCCCTCGGCCGTCGCACCCTCGTTCGGTGCGCTCTCGCTGGCGGTGGTCTCAGACACGGATCCCCCTCGGGATGGTCAGCCTGCCGATCAGGACGTACGCGGCATCGAAGAGCAGCGCCAGGACGACGATCCCGAGCGTGCCCGCGAGCACCTGGTTGAGCGCGTTCTTGCTGCCGAGCGAGCCGATCCCGCGGAAGATCTCGTTGCCGAGCCCGGGACCGGACGCGTACGCGGCGATGGCCGCGATGCCCATCAGCATCTGGGTGGAGACGCGGATGCCGGTCAGGATGGGCGGCCAGGCGATCGGCAGCTCCACCCTGAAGAGACGGGCGAGCCGCGACATCCCGATGCCCTTGGCGGCGTCGATCAGCGAAGGGTCCACGCCCCGCAGCCCGACGATGGCGTTGCGCACGATCGGCAGGAGCCCGTACAGGGTCAGCGCGATGACGGTCGGCGCGACGCCGAGCCCGACGATCGGGATCAGCAGACCGATCATGGCGAGGGACGGCACGGTGAGGATGGTGGACGTGGTGGTCGTGGCGAGGTTGCCCGCCCATTCGCTGCGGTACGTGAGGACGCCGATCAGTACGCCGATGAGGGTGGCGACGACCATGCACTGGAAGACGGCGCTCGCATGCTGAAAAGCGTCCGCCAGCAGTTGCTGGTGGCGGTTGCCGAGGTAGTCCCAGAAATTCACTGAAGTGCTCACCTCGCCTTTTCGAAGGTACTCACTAGTCGGTGACTCGGGTCGGTGACTCAGGGGTCTTCGGACGCCTGCTCCACCAGCGGGATGATCCGCAGCGGAACGGGGTTTTCCATGACGATCGCCGTGGAAGCCCGGACGATGCCATCAAAGCCCACGACCCGGTCGATCACACGTTGGAGATCCGCGTTCGACCGGGCCACGAGGCGGCAGAGCATATCGCCGTGACCCGTGATGGTGTGCAGTTCAAGCACTTCGGCGACGGTCGCCAAATGGGCCCGTACATCGGCCCCCTGACCCTGTTTGATCTCCAGCGTCGCGAAGGCCGTCACGGGGTAGCCGAGCGCCGCGGGATCGACCTCCGGGCCGAAGCCGCGGATGACTCCATTGGACTGAAGCCGGTCCATCCGCGCCTGCACCGTGCCGCGCGCCACGCCGAGCCTGCGGGACGCCTCAAGAACCCCGATACGCGGCTCCCGCGCCAGGAGCACGATGAGTCTGCCGTCCAGATGATCGATCGCCATGACGCCTCCATGGTGGTCATGATGTACAGATAGCCCGCCCATCCTGACCACCCACTGAGCAGATTGACCACTGAAAACCAGAACTATTGCGCACCTTGTGGTTCAGCGGGAGCCTCACACCATGACTGAGACCACCACCCACACCACACCCGACACCGCGCGCGAGGCCGACCCCTTCCCGGTCAAGGGAATGGACGCGGTCGTCTTCGCCGTGGGCAACGCCAAGCAGGCTGCGCACTACTACTCCACGGCCTTCGGCATGAAGCTGGTCGCCTACTCCGGACCGGAGAACGGCAGCCGCGAGACCGCGAGTTACGTCCTCACGAACGGCGGTGCGCGCTTCGTCTTCACCTCCGTCATCAAGCCCTCCACGGACTGGGGCCACTTCCTCACCTCCCACGTGGCCGAGCACGGCGACGGCGTCGTCGACCTCGCCATCGAGGTGCCGGACGCGCGTGCCGCGTACGCCTACGCCGTCGAGCAGGGCGCACGGGGCATCACGGAGCCCTACGAGGTCAAGGACGAGAACGGCAAGGTCGTCCTCGCCGCCATCGCCACGTACGGCAAGACCCGCCACACCCTGGTGGAGCGCACCGACTACGACGGGCCGTATCTGCCCGGTTTCGGGCCCGCGAACCCGATAGTCGAGCCCCCGGCCAAGCGGACCTTCCAGGCGATCGACCACTGTGTCGGCAATGTCGAGCTCGGCAAGATGAACGACTGGGTCGGCTTCTACAACAAGGTCATGGGCTTCACGAACATGAAGGAGTTCGTGGGCGACGACATCGCGACCGAGTACAGCGCGCTGATGTCGAAGGTGGTGGCGGACGGCACCCTCAAGGTGAAGTTCCCCATCAACGAGCCCGCCATCGCCAAGAAGAAGTCGCAGATCGACGAGTACCTGGAGTTCTACGGCGGCGCGGGCGTCCAGCACATCGCGCTTGCCACGAACGACATCGTGGAGTCCGTACGCACGATGCGTGCCGCGGGCGTCCAGTTCCTGGACACCCCCGACTCGTACTACGACACCCTCGGCGAGTGGGCGGGCGAGACGCGCGTACCCGTCGAGACCCTGCGCGAGCTGAAGATCCTCGTCGACCGCGACGAGGACGGCTATCTGCTGCAGATCTTCACCAAGCCGGTCCAGGACCGCCCGACCGTCTTCTTCGAGATGATCGAGCGGCACGGCTCGATGGGCTTCGGCAAGGGCAACTTCAAGGCGCTCTTCGAGGCGATCGAGCGCGAGCAGGAGAAGCGCGGCAACCTCTAGGTGCCGTCCCGCGCCCCGCAAGGGGCGCGGGGAACTGCGCGACAAGCCACGACGAACCCGCAGCCGACCGGGGTTCTGCGGCGGCCTAACGCGCCGGGGCGGTTCGGGCCGTACTGGGGGCGGTCCGGTTCCGCTCGGACTGACGCTGCGGCTGAGCAGGCTGAGCAGGTGTCCGGGTGCGCGGCGTCTGGGCCCGCGGTGCCTGGCGGCTCGGGGGAGCCTGGCGGACCGGTGTCACCGGGCGCGGCGCGTACATCTGCTCGGGGCCGCCCTCCGGCGGCTCGCCCAGCGCCGCCAGCGCCCGCTTCGCCGCGGGCACGCCCAGCGGCGAGAAGTACGGGTTGATCCGCAGCGCGTCGCGGAGGTGGCGGCGTGCTGCGCCGTACTGACCGAGCTCCCGCTCGATCGTGCCCCGGTGGAAGGCGAACAGGGCGCTGCGCGGGCCCTTCTCCATCGCCTTCGTCACGAGCTTCAGGCCCGCCTCGCCGTCCCCGGACCGGTGCAGCGCCCAGCCCAGCGCGTCCGCCGTCGCCGGACTGCCGTGCCGCTCGTACTCCGCGGTCAGCCGCTCCACCGCCGCGTCCGCGTCACCGTGGTCGGCCTCGAAGAGGCCGAGGATCCGCTCGTTGTTGATGCCGCCGGAGCCCTCCTGCTTCACCCGGGCCCGCAGCGCGTCGTACTGCGCCCGCGCCGCCGGGACCAGCCTCAGCGACTCGTACAACTCGCCCAGCTCCAGGGCGTACTCGGGCAGCGGATGCCTGGCGAGCGCCGAACGGTAGGCGTGCAGCGCCTCCGACGAGCGGCCAAGCGCGGCCAGCGCGCGGCCCCGGCCCGCCAGCGACGGATGGTGCTCGGCGTCGGCGGCCAGCGCCGCGTCGTAGTAGCGCAGCGCCACCGTCGGCTCGCCCCGCTCCCACGCGAGCTCCGCGACCCGGTACAGGGCCGCCGCCTTCGCCGCGGGCGCCCGGGTGAGGGCGGCCGCGTCGGTGAGCGCGGCGTTCGCGTCCTCGCGCCAGCCGCGGTCGCGGTAGACCTGCCCGGAGCGCGCCAGCACCGCGGGGCCCGAACCCAGCTCCTGCAAGGACTCCAGGGCCCTGCCCACGCCCTTCGCGTCACCGAGTCCGCTGTACGCGTCGATCAGCGCGGGATACGCCGCCCACCGCTTCGGCGCCTGCTTCGCCGCGAGCTCGCCCCACTTCTTCGCGGCACGGAAGTCGTGCCGGGCGTTGGCGAGCGTGGCGAGCCCCGTCAGGGCCTCGGGATTTCCCTGGGGCCGCGTCTTCAGCGACGTGTTCAGCGCACGCTCGGCCTTCGGGAAGTCCGCGACGTCCGCACGCCGCACGCCCCGTGCCACATACGCCGAGCCGAGCACCGCCCACGACTGGTCGTCCCCGGGATGGGCCCGCAGATGCGCCTCGCGCTCACCGATGAGCGCCGCCAGATCCGGCAGCGCGGCGGGCGCCCCCGCCCCCACGGCCGCCATCGCCCGCCCGGCCGGGCCGAGCGCGGGCGGCGCCGCCTTCTCGTCGTCCGGGGGCAGCAGCACGAGCACACCGCCGAGCACCACGCTCCCCGCCACGGAGCCGATCAGCACACGCTTCACCGAAGGCCTCATGACGTCACTGTGCGTCAGTGACGTCCATACGAAGAGCACATCCCGGCATGTGGAAGGGCGTCGCACACGGGTTCACACCGATGGCCCCGGGTGCGAGGCTGTGATCATGAGCCGCACCCTCATCGACCTCCTCCAGGAAGGCCTCCCGGCCGAGGCGATCCTCACCGACCCGGACGTCACCTCCTCGTACGCCCACGACATGGCGAGCTTCTGCGAAGCGGGCGAACCGGCCGTCGTGGTGCTGCCCCGCACCGTCGAGCAGGTCCAGCACGTCATGCGCACCGCCACCGAGCTGCGCGTCCCCGTCGTCCCGCAGGGCGCCCGCACCGGCCTGTCCGGCGCCGCGAACGCCAGCGACGGCTGCATCGTCCTGTCCCTCGTCAAGATGGACCGCATCCTGGAGATCAGCCCCGTCGACCGCATCGCGGTCGTGGAGCCCGGCGTCGTCAACGCCGCGCTGTCGCGCGCGGTCGGCGAGCACGGCCTGTACTACCCGCCGGACCCCTCCAGCTGGGAGACGTGCACCATCGGCGGGAACATCGGCACCGCATCCGGCGGCCTGTGCTGCGTGAAGTACGGCGTCACCGCGGAGTACGTCCTCGGGCTCGACGTCGTCCTCGCCGACGGACGGCTCATGAGCACCGGGCGCCGCACCGCCAAGGGCGTCGCCGGATACGACCTGACGCGGCTCTTCGTCGGCTCCGAGGGCAGCCTCGGTATCGTCGTCCGCGCCGTCCTCGCGCTCAAGCCCGAGCCGCCCCAACAGCTCGTCCTGGCCGCCGAGTTCCCCTCGGTGCAGGCCGCGTGCGACGCCGTCTGCAAGATCATGGAGGGCGGCCACGTCCCGTCGCTCCTCGAACTGATGGACCGTACGACGGTGAAGGCCGTCAACGCGCTGGCCCAGATGGGCCTGCCCGAGACCACCGAGGCGCTGCTGCTCGCCGCCTTCGACACCCCGGACCCCGCCGCCGACCTCGCCGCCGTCGGCGCGCTCTGCGAGGCCGCGGGCGCCACCCAGGTCGTCCCGGCCGAGGACGCCGCCGAGTCGGAAATGCTGCTGCAGGCGCGGCGGTTGGCCCTCACCGCGCTCGAAGCCGTCAAGGGCACCACGATGATCGACGACGTGTGCGTGCCGCGCTCCAGGCTCGCCGAGATGCTCGTCGGCGTAGAGCGCATCGGCGAGAAGTACGACCTGACCGTCGGGGTCTGCGCGCATGCGGGCGACGGCAACACCCATCCCACCGTCTGCTTCGACGCGGCGGACCCCGACGAGGGCAGGCGCGCCCGCGAGTCCTTCGACGAGATCATGGCCCTCGGCCTCGAACTCGGCGGCACCATCACCGGCGAGCACGGTGTCGGCGTCCTGAAGAAGGAGTGGCTGGCGCGCGAGATCGGCCCGGTGGGAGTGGAGATGCAGCAGGCCGTCAAGGCGGCCTTCGACCCGCACTCACTCCTCAACCCGGGCAAACTCTTCTGACCGGCAGCTGTGGCTACAGCTGTATCCGTATTCGTCTCCGTGATCGCCCCCGTGGCGGCGGAGCTCACTCACCGTCCTTGGACTCGTCCGAGGGCCACGGGTCGTTCAGCCACAGCTCGTCCGCACGGCTACGGCCGGAGGCGGGCGCGAGCAGCTCGGCG
Source organism: Streptomyces sp. NPDC004732 (assembly GCF_040609235.1). Lineage (NCBI taxonomy): Bacteria > Bacillati > Actinomycetota > Actinomycetes > Kitasatosporales > Streptomycetaceae > Streptomyces > Streptomyces sp. NPDC004732. Next base: position 255,240 of record NZ_JBEXJR010000012.1, on the reverse strand, counting down.
AGGCCGTCGTCGATGCCGAGCTGCTCGGCCTCAGAACCCGGAGGGACCACCCGCAGCGTCCGCTCCAGCCAGGCCGACACGGCGGCGGCCGGCGCCTCCAGGAGCGCGTCGCCGTCCGGCGAGCTGAGCGCCATCAGGACGACGCTGCGCCCCTCCACCTTCGTCGGCCAGACCCGCACGTCCCCGTGGCCGCACGGCCTGAACACCCCCTCCACCAGGAGCTCCCTGGCGAACGTCCAGTTCACCGGGTGCTCGGAGCCGATGTGGAAGGCGATGTGGACGGCATAGGGGTCGGCGGTGCGGTAGGTGAGGCGGGCCGGGACGGGGATGGCCCGTTCCGGCGAGAGGACCAGTTTGAGCTCCAGCTCGCGTTCCACCACGGAGTGCATATCGATGCCCTTCCTTCTCCTTGTAGCTCTTCGCGGGGCCCTGGGAGCGGACCCGTACGAGTGGAGAGCGCGAGATCCACGCAGCATTACGCGGGTTCCGGAAAATTTCTTCGGACGACTTCGCGGAGGGGTCAGGAAGGGGGCGTCGGGGACGCGGGGGATGTGTGGGGAGCGTGCCCGGAAAGTGGTCCGTAGGGCGGGACCCACCCGAGGGGACACGGAGGTCTGATAAATGTGGAGCCCCCAGAAGACCCCCGAGCAGATACGGGACGACGGACATGAGCGCCCCAACTCCGGCCCCAGGCGACGATCGGCCGCGCGAAGGCTACTACCCCGACCCGTCCATTCCCGGATATGTCCGGTACTGGAACGGTGCTGCCTGGGTGCCCGGTACGAGCCGTCCCGCGCCGTCCGACGGCGAGCCGCTGCCGCCCCCGCCCGGCGCGGGCACCGGCGGCGCCCCCGCGGACGCCGCGCCCGCGGAGGAGACGGGCCCCGTCTTCTTCGACGAGACGCCGCACGCGGGCCAGTCCGAGCAGGGGGACCCGGAGACGGGCCGGTTCGAGGCGGCGCACCCCGAGTCCGCGCACCCCGAGGCCAGCCAGCACGGTTCGAGGCCCGAGCCCGCCTCCGCCTGGCACGCCGACGCGGGGCGGCAGTCCGGCCTCGGCGGCGAGCAGGAGCGCCGGGTGTCCTGGGGCGGCGCTCCGGGTCAGTCCGACCCGCGGGTGCCGAGCGACGCGACGCCCGAGAGGGCGCCCGAAGCCGCCAAGGCCCCGGAAGCGCCCGAGCCGCCGCAGGACGAGAGCAACCCCGGCACCGTCACCATCCGCGCCGTCAAGCCCGGTGCCGCCAAGCCGACGGCGGGCGAGGGCACGGTGACGTTCCGTCGGCCGACCGGGCCGGTGCGGCCCGCGGCCGAGCGGCCCGGCGGGCAGGCCACGCCCGCCGCGTCGGCCGGTACGGACGGCACCATGTCGATCCGCGCGATCCGCCCCAAGTCCGCGCAGCAGGGCGGCAGGACCGCCACGGGCCGCCCGTCCTCCGTACCGCAGCAGGGGGGAGTACCGCCGCAGGCGGCCACACCGCCCCAGGCCCCGCAGCCCCAGCCCCAGGCCCAGCCCCAGCAACCGCAGGCCCCGCAGCCCCAGCCCTCCGTGCCGCAGCAGGGCGGTGTCCCCTCGCCGGTGACCTCGGGGCCCGGCGGCGGCTCGCCCTCATGGGCCCAGCAGGTGCACCAGCTCGCCCAGTCCCCGGTGCCCGGGGCCGACGGGGCCCCCGCACAGCAGGGCGAGGGACAGCCCGTCGTGCCGTGGAAGCCGGTCGCCGAGGACCCGTTCCTCGCGCTCGCGCAGAACCAGGCCGCGGCCCGGCCCGCCGGACTCGGCAGGCGCCTGGCCGCACGCCTCATCGACACCGTCGTTCTCGTCGCCGTCACTGGCGCCGCCGCGCTGCCGCTCGGCACCAAGGCCGCCGACCACGTCGACAGCAAGATCGACGCGGCGAAGCTGTCCGGCGAGAAGACCACGGTCTGGCTCCTGGACGGCACCACCGCGGGCTACCTCGGCCTGATCCTCGCCGTCCTGCTGCTCTTCGGCGTCGTCTACGAAGCGCTGCCGACCGCCAAATGGGGCCGCACCCTCGGCAAGAAGGTGTGCGGCATCGAGGTGCGGGACATGGGGGAGCACGAGGCGCCGACGTTCGGGGCGGCGCTGAAGCGCTGGCTGGTGTACAGCATTCCGGGCGTGCTCGTGATCGGCGTCGTCGGCGTGCTGTGGTGCGTCTTCGACCGGCCGTGGCGCCAGTGCTGGCACGACAAGGCCGCGAAGACCTTCGTCGCGGGGTGATTCTGGCGCGGCGGCCGGACAGGCCCTAACCCGGTCGGCCGCTCGCCGGATGCGGAGCCGGGGCCGAAGCGGTCGACTCGGGCCATGAGCACCGAACCGCCGCAATATCCGCCGCCGGACGACGACCCGTTCAAGAAGCAGCCGCCGCAGCAGCCCCCACAGGGCGGCGGCTCCCCGTACGACACCCCGCCGCAGGGCGGTGGCTCGCCCTACGGGGCCCCGCCGCCCGGTTCAGGCCCTCCGCCCCCGGGAGACGGCGGCGGCTCCCCCTACGGCGCCCCGCCGCCGCCCTACGGCGGCGATCCGTACGGTGGGGGACCCGGTGGCCACGGCGGACCGGACCCGCTGGCCGGGATGCCTCCGCTGGCCGACGGAGGCAAGCGCGTGCTCGCGCGCATCATCGACATGATTCTGGTGGGCATCGTCGTCGGTCTGTTGTCGTGGCTGTTCGGCACGGCGGAGTACGACATCGACCCGGACAACGTGAACACGGGCAAGTCGTTCGGCCAGTCGCTGCTGGCCGCCGTGCTCTACATCGCGTACGACACCTTCATGATCTCCAAGAGCGGTCAGACGCTCGGCAAGAAGTGGCTGGGGATGCGCGTCGCCAACCTCAACGACGGGGCCACGCCGACGCTGCAGACCGCACTCGCCCGGGCGGCCGTCCTCTGGCTGCCGTTCGCGTTCTGCTGCGCCTGCATCTGGACGGCGATCTGTGGTGGCTGGAGCTTCTTCGACAAGCCCTACAAGCAGGGCCTGCACGACAAGGCCGCCAAGACGGTGGTGGTCAGCGCGTAGGTTCGCGCACGGAGTCGGCGAGCACGGGGGCGGCTCGCACGGCGTCGCGCTGCTCCGGGACGCGTCCTTCGGCGGAGGAGACCACCGGAACGGAGCGCGCGGCGGGCGCTTTGGGCTGTTTGGGCAGCGGGACCGTCACGGCGACCAGTAAACCGAGGCCCAGTGCGGCCAGGGCTATCACCGCGATGCCGACTCCCGAGGAGGTCTGGGAGAGCAGGAGCATCGCGAGGGTCGAGAAGACGACGGTCACGGAACCGTAGGTGATCTGTGCGGTGGTCGGACGTGGCATGGGACGCGGCATGACGTGATCCGTCCTCGGCAGTGATCCCCCCATGGCTTTTGGCCAATGGAGGCGGATGCGGATATATGAACGGCTGTATATGAATCAAAGGGGGCCCGACGGCGGCGACTTGGGATGTGCCGCCTCGCGCGGTAGCGCACCGTCGATTGGACTCTATTCCGCTGCATGCCCGACGGGAACGGGTGGTAAGCGTGACCTAACCCACGGTGCCGGAGCACAGGGGGCGCACGGGTTCATGACGTCCACTAAGTGGACGGAAGGGCGCGCCTGTTGACCTTCGGCGTGGAGCAGTGCTCCGTGTCCGGATAGCGGTGCCGCGCGTCTGCATAGTGCACTTGGCCTGTTCAAGTCAAGGACTGTCTTTTCTCCCGTACTTCCGGTCGAATGTCGTCACTTGTGACGCGTACATCGCGCGCGGACCTCCTCCGACCGGGAATTACGGTCCGCCATTTTCGCGCGGGCGCGGGGGAGGAATTCATCAAGTGACAGTCAGAACACGGACGTTCAGAGCCACCGCGGTGGCCGTGGCGGTAGCCGCGGCCGCCGCGACGTTCTCAGTGGCGACGGCTTCGGCGGAGGACGGTGCCTCGGGCGGGGCGCCGGCCATCGACCGGCAGGACCCGTCGCGCCCCAAGGCGCAGGTCGACCACGACCTCGAGGGGCCGTTCAGCAAGCAGCAGGCTCAGCAGCGCAAGGCCGCCCTGCAGCAGGTCGTCGCGGGCGACGCCAAGGTCCAGAAGAAGGGCGGCTCCCAGGTCGTCAAGCTCGACGACAAGAAGTACGTCGAGCTGGGCCGGGAGAAGACCGACAAGATCTTCACGATCCTGGTGGAGTTCGGGGACAAGGTCGACGACACGACCATGTACGACCCCGACGGCGCCGAAGGCCCGGAGCAGCCGGTCAAGAAGTACGGCGGCAAGCCGGGACCGCTGCACAACAAGATAGCCAAGCCGGACCGTGCGAAGGACAACAGCACGGCCTGGCAGAAGGACTACAACCAGAAGCACTTCCAGGACCTGTACTTCGGCAAGGGGAAGGACTCGAAGGGCAAGGCGAAGCACTCGCTGAAGACCTACTACGAGAAGACCTCCTCCGGCCGGTACTCGGTCGACGGTGAAGTCGCCGACTGGGTCAAGGTCGACTACAACGAGGCCCGCTACGGCTCGAACTACTGCGGCGACACCAACTGCCCGAACGTCTGGGACGCGGTCAAGGACGGCGTGACCGCCTGGGCCAAGGACCAGAAGGCGAAGGGCCGTACGGACGCGCAGGTCAAGGCGGACCTGGCCAAGTACGACCTCTGGGACCGCTACGACTTCGACGGCGACGGCAACTTCAACGAGCCGGACGGCTACATCGACCACTTCCAGATCGTCCACGCGGGCGAGGACGAGTCGGCCGGTGGCGGCGCCGAGGGCGAGAACGCCCTGTGGGCGCACCGCTGGTACGCCTACGGCAACGACGCGGGCAACACCGGCCCGTCGAACAACAAGGCCGGTGGCACCCAGATCGGCGACTCGGGCATCTGGGTCGGCGACTACACGATGCAGCCGGAGAACGGCGGCCTCGGCGTCTTCGCCCACGAGTACGGCCACGACCTGGGTCTGCCCGACCTGTACGACACTTCGGGCAAGGGCGACAACTCGGTCGGCTTCTGGTCGCTGATGTCGGCCGGTTCCTGGCTCGGCACCGGCAAGGACGCCATCGGTGACATGCCGGGCGACATGACCGCCTGGGACAAGTTCCAGCTGGGCTGGCTCGACTACGCCAAGGCGAAGGCCGCGACGACGTCGGAGCACAAGCTGGGCGTCTCCGAGTACAACACCCGGCACCGCCAGGCGCTCGTCGTCGACCTGCCGAAGAAGTCCGTCACCACCAATGTCGTGAAGCCCGCCGAGGGCTCCAAGCAGTGGTGGAGCGACCAGGGCGACGACCTCAAGAACACCCTGTCGCGCCCCGTCGACCTCACCGGCAAGTCCAAGGCCGAGCTCTCGCTGCAGGGTTGGTGGGACATCGAGGCCAACTACGACTACCTCTACACCGAGGTCTCCACGGACGGCGGCGCCAACTGGACGCCGATCGACGGCACCGCGGACGGCAAGCCGATCACCCGTGACGCGGGCGACAAGCCCGCGTTGACCGGTGTCTCCGGCGCGTACAAGAAGCTGGCCTTCCCGCTCGACGCCTACGCGGGCAAGAAGATCGACGTCCGCTTCCGCTACTCCACGGACGGCGGCGCGGGCGGCAAGGGCTTCGCGGCGGACGCGCTCGCGGTCACCGCGGACGGCGCCAAGCTGTTCGAGGACGGCGCCGAGGGCGACGACAACGGCTGGGCGTCGAAGGGCTTTTCGCGCATCGGCGAGTCCTTCACCAAGAAGTACGACCAGTACTACCTCGCCGAGAACCGTCAGTACGTCTCGTACGACAAGACCCTTGAGGTCGGCCCGTACAACTTCGGTTCGAAGATCCGTCCCGACTGGGTGGAGCACTACCCGTACCAGACCGGCCTGATGGTCTGGCAGTGGGACACCTCGCAGAAGGACAACAACACCAGCCAGCACCCCGGCAAGGGTCTGATCCTTCCGGTCGACGCGCACGCGAAGCCGCTGAAGTGGAAGGACGGCACGGTTCTGCGCAACAAGATCCAGCCGTTCGACGCGCCCTTCAGCAAGTACGCGACCGACAAGGTGACGCTCCACAACGGGGACGTCGCGCTGAAGGTCAAGTCCCAGAAGGGTGTCTCGGTCTTCGACGACCGCAAGGGCACCTACTGGTACGACTCGAACCCCACCGGAAGTGTCAAGGTCACTGACACCAACACTCAGATCAAGATCATCAAGCAGCCCAAGGACGGCTCGACGATCACGGTCCAGGTGGGTCGCTCCACGAAGTAATTAGAGTTTTCGCAGGTCAAACCATGATCGGCCGTCGCCCTCTAGCGGGCGGCGGCCGATCGTGTTTAGGTGCGTGCTGTGGATTTCTTATTGACGCGGGGTCCGGCCGTGACTCGTCAGGACCCCGCTCGATGTCTCACGGGGGTGTGACCGAGCATGTCCGCAGGAGGTTTCTGCAAGCTGCCGAACGGCAGTGTGGTGGTGGCGCTGACCCTGCCGAACCCGTCGCCGTCCGGCGGCACGGTCCGGATGATCGTGCACGCCGTGAACCGCGCGAGGGCCCTGACCCGGCTCCGCAATCTGGGCCTGCGGGCCGTCTACCTCCGCGGCAACGCGGAACCACCGACTCCGGACGAGGTGACGGCGGTCCTGCACCATCCGGACGGCCTCATATGGCGTACGGCGCCGGACGACGCGGCGGAGCTGTGGCACCCGATCAGGGCGCTGCGGCGGCAGAGCCGCGGGGCGCCGAGCTCCAGCGGGTCCGGGGTCCGGTTCTGACGGCTGTCCTGCGGACGGCTGAGGTGCGTCTGCGGGTGCGTCGTGGCTGGTCGCGCAGTTCCCCGCGCCCCTTGGCGGCACCTTCGGTCGGGCGGCGAGCGGGACTACCCAGGGGCGCGGGGAACTGCGCGACCAGCCCCCACCGGGCCGCGGTCAGACGACGGGCTTGCCCGTGAGCTCGACCCCGGCCGAGCGAAGCTCGGTCATCGCCGCTTCGGTGGTCGCCGCCGTGACCCCCGCCGTCAGGTCCAGAAGCACGGTCGCCCCGAACCCCTCCCGCGCCGCGTCCACCGCCGTGGCCCGGACGCAGTGGTCCGTCGCGAGGCCGACCACGTCGACCTCCGTGATCTCCCGCTCCCGCAGCCACTCGGCCAGCGAGACCCCGTTCTCGTCGACGCCCTCGAAGCCGCTGTACGCCGCCGAGTACGCCCCCTTGTCGAAGACCGCGTCGATGGCGCCGGAGGCGACCGCGGGCGCGAAGTTCGGGTGGAAGCCGACGCCCTCCGTACCGGCCACGCAGTGCGGCGGCCAGGAGTCGACGTAGTCCGGGTGGTCGGAGAAGTGGGCGCCGGGGTCGATGTGGTGGTCGCGGGTCGCCACCACGTGGCGGTAGCCCGCCGGAGCCTGGCCGATCAGCTCGGTGATCGCGGCGGCCACGTCCGCGCCACCGGCGACCGCGAGGCTGCCGCCTTCGCAGAAGTCGTTCTGCACGTCTACGACGATCAGGGCGCGGCGCATGGCGGGTGTCCTTCGGCTCGGCTGTGCGGGGGGTGGTGGGGGCGGCGGGGGACTCGGCCGGATGAACCGAGCGTAGAGACTTCGACCACGTTGTGGGAGGGGGCCACGGCCGGGCGGGCCGTCCCTCCCCGCGATGTCAGACGTATTCCGTCGGAATGACCGCTTCGCCCCGCGACAGCTGGGTCGCCGAGAGCGGGAGACCCGCGCGCGCGGCGGCGTGCCGGTCGCGGACCGTGTCCAGCGGCTCGCGGGCGACCACCTCGCCGCCCTTGACCAGCTCGGTCAGGAGCTGCCGGTCGGCGAGCTCGGCCGGGACGGCGCCCGTGCCGACGACCTCGGCCTCGGCCACCCCGTACTCGTCGGTCCGGCGCGCGGCCCACTTGCGGCCGCCCAGCGAGGACTTGGCGCCGAGCGACTTCTTCGCGACCGGCTCCAGGGCGGCCTTCGGGTCCGCCGAGTGCGCGCGGGCCACCAGCTTGTAGACCATGGAGCAGGTGGGGTGCCCCGAGCCGGTGACGAGCTGGGTGCCCACGCCGTACGCGTCCACGGGCGCCGCCGCGAGCGAGGCGATGGCGTACTCGTCGAGGTCGGAGGTGACGACGATCTTCGTCTCCGTCGCGCCGAGCTCGTCCAGCTGCTGGCGCACCCGGTGGGCGACGAGCAGCAGGTCGCCGGAGTCGATGCGGACGGCGCCGAGCTCGGGCCCGGCGACCTCGACGGCGGTGCGGACCGCCTCGGTCACGTCATAGGTGTCGACGAGCAGCGTGGTGCCGGGGCCCAGGGATGCGACCTGGGCGCGGAAAGCGTCGCGTTCGTTGTCGTGCAGCAGGGTGAAGGCGTGGGCGCTGGTGCCGACGGTCGGGATGTCGTAGCGGAAGCCCGCGGCCAGGTCGGACGTGGTGGCGAAGCCGCCGACGTACGCGGCGCGGGACGCGGCGACGGCCGCGAGCTCGTGGGTGCGGCGGGCGCCCATCTCGATCAGCGGGCGGCCGCCTGCGGCCGAGGACATGCGGGAGGCGGCGGCCGCGATGGCCGAGTCGTGGTTGAGGATGGAGAGGATCACCGTCTCCAGGAGCACGCACTCCGCGAAGGAGCCCTCGACCCGCAGGATCGGCGAGCCGGGGAAGTAGACCTCGCCCTCGGGGTAGCCCCAGATGTCGCCGCTGAAGCGGTAGCCGGAGAGCCATTCGAGGGTCGGCTCGTCGACGATCTCGCGCTCGCGCAGGAAGCCGATGACGTCGGCGTCGAAGCGGAAGTTCTCCACGGCGTCCAGGACCCGGCCCGTTCCGGCCACCACTCCGTAGCGTCGGCCCTCGGGGAGTCTGCGGGTGAAGACCTCGAAGACGGAGCGCCGGTCGCCGGTGCCGGCCTTCAGCGCGGCCTGCAGCATCGTCAGCTCGTACTGGTCCGTGAAGAGCGCTGTCGACGGAACATCCACCGGCAGGCCAAGGTCCGCTGTGTTCATACGAGGGATGCTACCCCCAATCTCGTCACTCTGACGATTTCTTGGGGCGCGCCAGAGGCCATTTGTGCGAGGGCCCCCTCGGAGTGGCAGCATGGGGCAGGTGAGTACGGCTCCCGCAGAGATCACACGCCCGGAATCGGACGAAGAGGCGCTCGTCGTCCCCGAGCCGGACGTCCCCTGGATCACCCTGGTGCACAACGACCCGGTCAATTTGATGAGTTACGTGACGTATGTGTTCCAGACGTACTTCGGGTACTCGAAGGAGAAGGCCACGAAGCTGATGATGGACGTCCACCAGAAGGGCCGCGCCGTCGTCTCCAGCGGCAGCCGCGAGGAGATGGAGCGCGACGTACAGGCCATGCACGGGTACGGGTTGTGGGCCACCCTTCAGCAGGACCGCAAGTAGCGGACCGGAAGCAGCGGACCGGAAGTAGCGACGCATCTGATGCCAGGACAATTCGAAGCGATCCCCGGCGGCGGCGCCGCCGTCGCGCTCGACGAGGTCGAGATCTCGATCATCCGCTCCCTCGCCGTGCAGCTCCTGGAGCTGATCGGGCCGGGCCCCGGCGGTGAGGTCTCCGACGACCCGCTCGCGGAGCTCTTCGCCGAAGGCCCGAGCGAGCCGCCCGCCGATCCGGTGATGCAGCGTCTGCTGCCCGATGCGTACGGCGGTCCGGGCAGCGAGAACGGCGCGAGCGACGCGGACGAACTGCGGGCGTATTCGGCGGAATTCCGGCGGTTCACAGAGAATGACCTCCGGGCCAAGAAGCGTGACGACGCCCTGGTCGTGATCCGCTCGCTGGACGCGATGACGTCGTCGGGCGAGGGCGGAGCTGTCCTGAAACTGTCGGTCGAGGAGTCCCGGAACTGGCTGGGCGCCCTCAACGACCTCCGCCTCGCGATCGGCACGCGGCTCGAGGTGAGCGACGAAGACGACGCCGATCTGCTCTACCGGCTGCCGGATTCCGACCCCCGCAAGCCGATGGTGATGGCCTATCTCTGGCTCGGCGGACTGCAGGAAACGCTGGTCGGGACGTTGCTGGACTGATTCCGGGCAGGAATCCGTGCAGAATGCAGCGAAATTTGTTGTAGTAGACAGGTTCCATCCGCTCCGCGGGTGGTTCGCTCAGCGGAGCCTCAAATCCGGATAACGATCCCGTCAAGTCATTGCCCGACTTTGCGGTGTCAAGGGCGCTTTGTCCGCTTCTCCTTGTGGTGTGCACCACAAGTGGCTCATTCCCTCACTGTTGCCACCGTGATAAATCTTCACGACCGCTCGGCGACGCCACCCATGTCGCCGAGGGCGCTTCAGCCGGCAGACCGCCGGTAGCACTCCATCCATATCCGGGGGGATCAGGACCTGATCCGCAGCCACAACGCAGATGTGCGGGCGCGGATCAGCATGGAGAAAGGCGTCACCATGACCTCAGTGCAGGTCGAAGAGCACCACGACGGGCACGACGGCAATGGGGTCGTGCACGGCTCGTCCGGCGAGGGCGAGGGATACCAGCGCGGGCTCGGAGCCCGGCAGATCCAGATGATCGCGATCGGCGGTGCCATCGGCACCGGCCTGTTCCTCGGCGCGGGCAAGGCCATCCACAAGGCCGGACCGAGCCTCATCCTGGCGTACGCCATCGCGGGCCTCGTCATCTTCTTCATCATGCGGGCGCTCGGCGAGCTCCTCATGTACCGGCCCGTGTCCGGCTCCTTCTCGGAGTACGCACGCGAGTTCATGGGCCCGTTCTTCGGATTCGTGACCGGCTGGACGTACTGGCTCTTCTGGGTCGTCACCGGCATCACCGAAGTGACCGCGGCCGCCCAGTACATGCAGTACTGGACCCACGACTCATTCCCGCAATGGGCCTACGCGCTGGTCTTCACCGTCATCCTGTACGGCGCGAACCTCATCTCCGTGAAGCTCTTCGGTGAGCTCGAGTTCTGGTTCTCGATGGTCAAGGTCACCGCCATCATCGGCATGATCCTGATCTGCGTCGGCATCCTCACCATCGGCTTCTCCGACGCCGGTGACACCGCCACCGTGGCCCACCTGTGGAACCAGGGCGGTTTCTTCCCCAACGGCATCGGCTCCACGCTGATGACCCTGCAGATCGTGATGTTCGCCTTCCTCGCCGTCGAGCTGGTCGGCGTCACCGCGGGCGAGTCCAAGGACCCGAAGACCGTCCTGCCCAAGGCCATCAACACCGTGCCGTGGCGCATCGCCGTCTTCTACGTCGGCGCGCTCATCATGATCCTGTCGGTCGTCCCGTGGACCTCCTTCAAGCCCGGCGTCTCGCCGTTCGTCGCGGCCTTCGAGGAGATGGGTCTCGGCGTCGGCGCCGCGATCGTGAACTTCGTGGTCCTCACCGCCGCGCTCTCCTCCTGCAACTCCGGCATGTACTCCACCGGACGCATGCTGCGCGACCTGGCGATGAACGGCCAGGGCCCCAAGTTCTTCACCAAGCTCACGAAGAACGGCCTGCCGCTGATCGGCACCACGGCCTCCGCCGCGTTCATGCTGGTCGGCGTCTGGATCAACTACCAGTGGCCGGGCGAGGCGTTCAACTACGTCGTCTCCTTCGCGACCATCTCCGGCATGTGGGCCTGGATCATGATCCTGGCCTGCCAGATCCGCTACCGCCGCAAGGCCGACCGCGGCGAGCTGCCGCAGTCCACCTTCCGGGCCCCGGGCGCCCCGTACACCAGCTGGTTCGCCCTGCTCTTCATCGGCATGGTCATCGTGATGATGGGCGTCGACAAGGACGCGCGGATCTCGCTGTACGCCGCTCCGGTCTGGGCCGCGATCCTGACGGTCTCCTACCTGATCCTCAAGAGCCGCAACCCGGAGGCCGCGGCCTTCGACAAGCGCAAGATCGGCGTCTCCGGCGGGGTCTCCTCGGACGACTCCCTCTCCAAGGACTGAGGCTCCCCAAGGCCACTGTCCAGCATTCGGGCCCGCGCGTACCACACTTCGGTACGCGCGGGCCCCTCTGCTTATCCTGGCTGCCATGCTGACCATCACCCAGGCCCTCCACGACCAGATCGTCGCGCACGCGCGCCAGGACCACCCCGACGAGGCGTGCGGCGTGGTCGCGGGCCCGGAGGGCACCGGACGTCCCGAGCGGTTCATCCCGATGCTGAACGCCGCCCGCTCGCCCACGTTCTACGAGTTCGACTCGGGTGACCTGCTCAAGCTCTACCGCGAGATGGACGACCGCGACGAGGAGCCGGTGATCGTCTACCACTCGCACACCGCCACCGAGGCGTACCCCTCGCGCACCGACATCACCTACGCCAACGAGCCCGGCGCGCACTACGTCCTGGTCTCCACGGCGGACACCGACGACGCGGGCCCCTTCCAGTTCCGCTCCTACCGGATCGTGGACGGCGAGGTCGCCGAGGAAGAAGTAAAGGTCGTCGAGGCATACTGAGCTTTACTCAAGAGGGCGGCAGGAGCCAGGAAGCCGGTGCGAAACCGGCACGGTCCCGCCACTGTGACCCCACTCCGAAGCCGGGGCGGGGGAGTCAGGAACTGACCTGCCGTCCTCCTCCATGCAACGCAGGGGACGCGGAAATCCCCTGGAGGAGGCAGTTCAGCCATGTCCCGCCACACCGGCATACGCGCGCTCGCCGCGGCCGCACTGCTCGTCCCGCTCGCCGCGTGCTCCTCGTCTGACTCGGGCGATGCGGGCGGTGACGGGAAGACCGCGGCCAAGGCCGCCGGATTTCCGTACACCGTCACCAACTGCGGTGTGAAGACGACGTACGACGCACCCCCGAAGCGCGCCGTCACCATGAACCAGCACGCCACCGAAGTGATGCTGGAACTCGGCCTCAAGGACCACCTCGCGGGCACGGCGTACCTCGACGACAAGGTCCTGCCGCAGTATGAGAAGGCGTACGACTCCATCCCCGTCGTCGCCAAGGAGTACCCCTCCTACGAGAAGCTGCTCGCCGCCAACCCCGACTACGTGTACGGCGGATACGCGAGCGCCTTCCTCGCGGGCGACGGCCGCAGCCGCTCCGCGCTCGCCAAGTCCGGCATCGAGAGCCGCCTCAACGTCGAGGGCTGCGCGAAGCGGCCCGTCTCCATGGATGACGTCTACCGCGAGGTCCGCGAGGTCGGCTCCACCTTCGGGGTGCGGGCCCGCGCGGACAAGTGGGTGAGCGGCGCACAGCGCGAACTCGCCGCCACCGCCGAGAAGTCGAAGGGCAAGAAGCCCCGCTCCGTCTTCGTCTACGACAGCGGCGACAAGACCGCGTTCACCGCGGGCGGCCGCGGCATCGGCAACGACATCATCAAGCGGGCGGGCGGCCGCAACGTCTTCGCCGACGTGGACAAGTCCTTCAGCGACGCGTCCTGGGAGTCCGTCGTGAAGAACAGGCCCGAGACGATCCTGATCCTCGACTACGGCGCCACGACCGTCGCCCAGAAGAAGAAGCGCCTCCTCGACGACCCGGCCCTCCAGGACGTCCCCGCCGTCAAGAACAAGAGCTTCGCGGTGCTGCCGCTCTCGGACATGGTCACCGGAGTACGAGCACCCGAGGCGGTGAGGAAGCTGGCGGCGCAGCTGTGAGCGCGCAGAGAGTGCGGGAGATCCAGCCCGTCCGGCGTTTGAGGACGAGCCCGAAGGGCGATCGGCGGAGCTCAGGGGGGCGGCGCCTCGCCGTCCTGACGGTGCTCACCGTCGCCCTCGCCGCCGCGACGCTCGCCGGGCTCGCCCTGGGCTCCGTCAGGATCCCGACGGCCCAGGTCGTCGAGATCCTGACGGGAAGGGCGGACCCCTCCCCGTTCCGCACCATCGTCCTGGACGTGCGACTCCCGAGAGTCATCCTCGGCGCCACCGTCGGCGCAGGACTCGCCGTCATCGGCACCGTCCTCCAGGCCCTCGTCCGCAACCCCCTCGCCGACCCCTTCCTGCTCGGCGTCTCCTCGGGCGCCTCCGTCGGCGCGGTCAGCGCGATCGTGCTCGGCTCCGTCTTCGGCCTCGGCGCCGCCCTGTCGACCAGCGTCACCATCCCGGCCGCCTCCTTCGCGGGCGCCCTGATCTCACTGGTCCTCGTCTACGCCCTGGCCCGCAGCGGAGGCGGCGGCTTCGCCACCGGCAGGCTGATCCTCGCGGGCGTCGCCGTCTCGTACATCCTGACCGCGCTGACCAGCCTCATCCTGGTCACCGCCGACAGCGCGGACCACCTCAAGGAGGTCCTGTACTGGACGCTCGGCGGCCTCGGCAGTGCCCGCTGGGACATGCTCGCCCTGCCCTGCGTCACCCTGGTCCTCGGCACGGCCCTCCTGATGTCCATGGCCCGCCCCCTCGACCTGCTCCTCGCCGGTGAGGAGGGCGCCACCGTCCTCGGCCTGGACGCCACCCGATTCCGTGCCGGAGTCTTCGTCCTCGCCTCGCTCCTCACCGGCGCCCTGGTCGCCTACAGCGGGGCCATCGGATTCGTCGGCCTGATGGTGCCGCACGCCGCCCGCATGCTGGTCGGCGCCGCGCATCGCGCACTGCTCCCGGTCGTCGCGCTGATGGGCGCGGTCTTCCTGGTCGCCGCCGACCTCGCCGCACGCACCGTCGCCGCGCCGCAGGACATCCCCGTCGGCGTGCTCACCGCGCTCACCGGCGGCCCGTTCTTCCTGTGGCTGCTGAGGCGGCGCAACGAAGGAGTACCGGCATGACCCAGCCGCCCCCCGCCGGTGAACTGCGCACCGAGCACCTCTCGTACGAGGTCGAAGGCAGGCTCCTCGTGGACGCCGTCGACCTCACCGCCGACCCCGGCGAGACCGTCGGCGTCGTCGGCCCCAACGGCAGCGGCAAGACGACGCTGCTCCGCTGCGTGTACGGCACGCTGCGCCCCACCGGCGGCCGCGCCCTCCTCGACGGCGACGACCTGCACACGATGCCCCCGAAGGCGCGCGCCCGGCGCCTGGCCACGGTGCCGCAGGACGGCCAGGCCGCCTTCGAGCTGACCGTCCGGCAGGTGGTCGCCATGGGCCGCTCCCCGCACAAGCGGTTCTGGGAGGCGGACACCGCGGCCGACGACGAGCTCGTCACGGCGGCGCTCGCCCGGGTCGGCGTCGACGAGCTGGCCGACCGCACCTTCCCCTCGCTCTCCGGAGGCGAGCGCCAGCGCGCCCTGGTGGCCCGCGCCCTGGTCCAGGAGCCGACCCTCGTCGTCCTCGACGAGCCCACCAACCACCTGGACATCCGCTACCAGCTGGAGATCCTCTCCTTCGTGCGGGACCTGGGCACCACGAACCTCCTGGCCCTGCACGACCTGAACCTGGCCGCGTACTTCTGCGACCGCCTCTACGTCCTCGACGGCGGCCGTCTCGTCGCCTCCGGGGCGCCCAAGGAGGTCCTCACCGCCGAGCTGCTCGCCACCGTGTACGGCGTGACGGCCGAGGTCAGCACGCATCCGCTGACCGGCGCCCCGACCGTCGTCTATCTGCCGCCGCCCGCATCCTGAACGGATTCCGTCCACCAGCTGAGATCACATTCCGGGATCCGGACCGGGAATCGATACGATGACCGCATGGTTCCCCATGACGTGAGCGAAGAGACGCCGAGCGCACCCCTGCTGCTCGTGGCGCGGCTGCACGTCGACCTGTGCCGCCTCGCCAGCGCCATCTGTACCCGCTGAACCGGTCCACCGCGGCCCGACCACGGCCGCGGGCCGCGGCGGCCGCCTCCGTACGCCCGGCGCACCACACCGCAAGCCCCGCGCCGCCGCGCGCCCACCACTCGCACTTCTCGACTCCCGACAGGAGCCCTCAGCATGGCCATCGAGGTCCGCATCCCGACCATCCTCCGCACCTACACCGACGGCGCCAAGGCCGTCGAGGGCAGCGGGGACACCCTCGCCGAGCTCTTCACCGACCTCGACTCGCGGCACGAGGGCATCGCCGGACGCATCGTCGAGGACGGCAAGCTCCGCCGCTTCGTGAACGTGTACCTCAACGACGAGGACGTCCGCTTCCTCGACGGCATCTCCACGAAGCTCGCCGACGGCGACAGCGTCACGATCCTGCCGGCCGTCGCCGGCGGCATGGTCTAGGCCCGATCCCGGATGCCTCGCTACGACTCCCCGCTCGCCGCGGTCGGCAACACGCCGCTCGTCCGCCTGCCGCGGCTCTCCCCTTCGGAAGACGTCCGCATCTGGGCCAAGCTGGAGGACCGCAACCCGACCGGCTCCATCAAGGACCGGCCCGCCCTCCACATGGTCGAACAGGCCGAGAAGGACGGCCGGTTGACGCCCGGCTGCACGATCCTGGAGCCGACCTCGGGCAACACCGGCATCTCGCTCGCCATGGCGGCCAGGCTCAAGGGCTACCGCATCGTGTGCGTCATGCCGGAGAACACCTCGCAGGAGCGGCGCGACCTGCTCGCCATGTGGGGCGCCGAGATCATCTCGTCCCCGGCGGCGGGCGGCTCCAACACCGCGGTCCGGGTGGCCAAGGAGCTGTCGGCCGAGCACCCGGACTGGGTGATGCTCTACCAGTACGGCAACCCCGACAACGCGGGCGCCCACTACGCCACGACCGGCCCGGAGATCCTCACCGACCTCCCGTCGATCACCCACTTCGTGGCGGGCCTCGGCACCACCGGCACCCTGATGGGCGTCGGCCGCTACCTGCGCGAGCAGCAGCCGGACATCAAGATCGTCGCCGCCGAGCCGCGCTACGACGACCTCGTCTACGGCCTGCGCAACCTCGACGAGGGCTTCGTCCCCGAGCTGTACGACGCCTCCGTCCTGACCACCCGCTTCTCCGTCGGCTCGGCCGACGCCGTGACGCGCACCCGCGAACTCCTCCAGCAGGAGGGCATCTTCGCGGGCGTCTCCACGGGCGCCGCGCTGCACGCCGCGATCGGCGTCGGCAAGCGGGCGGTCAAGGCGGGCGAGTCCGCCGACATCGTCTTCGTCGTCGCCGACGGCGGCTGGAAGTACCTGTCGACGGGCGTCTACACAGCGGAGACGACCGAGGCGGCGATCGAGACGCTGCAGGGCCAACTCTGGGCGTAGGGCTCCGGCCGTCCGGGGGAGCCGTCATCACCGGCTCCGCCGAGTTCGTCCTCAAACGCCGGACGGGCTGAAACCCCGCTGCCCGGGCTGGATCTCCAGCCCGGGCAGCGGCATCTCAAGGCTCAGCCCGCCAGGTACTTCACCTGGTCCCACAGCACCGGATCCATCACCCCGGCCCTGCGCCGGAAGTCCCACACCGGCACGTCCCGCAGCTCGTCCGTCTCCAGGAAGCTCGCGCGCCCCTCCGCGTCACCCACCGCACCCGGCGGCAGCGGAATCACCCCGGCCCGCTCGTCGTGGTACTTGCTGGTGATCTTCGCGACGAGGGCGCTCTCACCCCGCACGGCGATGACCAGACACGGCCGGTCCTTCCCACCGGGACCGTCCTCGTACGGCACCCGCGCCCACCAGATCTCGGCGGGCCGAGGCGTCGGCAACCGCCGCCTGGACCCCCTCGGCGGCCGGGTCCTGCCCGGCGGCCGGGAACTCCGCTTCCGGGGTCCGCGCCCCCAGCCGTCCACCAACGTGACGACGAGCGCGAGCACCACCACTGCGGCCAGCGCGAGCCACCACGACGTGTCCATACCCACGACGGTACCGGCGCGCATCCCGCACCGCCTGCCGCTTCCCCCCGGTCCCACAAGCCCCCCGAACCGGTGACAGTGCAGGTGAGTTCCCCCACAACGGCCCGCGACGGAGGAGCGACCAGGCCTTTTGCGCCTTACGCTCGACGCACCGCACACTCCCCAGCTCTCCTGCCAGCGCGGAGGTTCCAGCTTCATGAAGCTCACCGTCGTCGGCTGCTCGGGGTCGTTTCCCTCCGTGGACTCGGCCTGCTCGAGCTACCTCGTCGAGGCCGACGGCTTCCGGTTGCTGCTCGACATGGGCAACGGCGCCCTCGGCGAGCTGCAGCGCCACATCGGTCTGTACGACCTCGACGCGATCTTCCTCAGCCATCTGCACGCCGATCACTGCATCGACATGTGCGGGTACTTCGTGGCCCGCTACTACCGCCACGAGGGCGGCCGCTGCGCCCCCATCCCGGTCTACGGCCCCGAGGGCACCGAGCAGCGCCTCACCACCGCGTACGCGGACACGCCCTCCGCCTCCTCGATGAGCGAGGTCTTCGACTTCCACACGGTCAAGCCCGCCGCGTTCGACATCGGCCCTTTCTCGGTGCGCACCGAGAAGATGCGCCACCCCGTCGAGGCGTACGCCATCCGCATCGAGCACGCCGGGAAGTCCCTCACGTACTCCGGGGACACGGGACCCTGCGACCACCTGGACGAACTCGCCACCGGAACCGACCTGTTCCTGTGCGAGGCCGCCTTCACGTACGGCAAGGAGAACATCCCCGACCTGCACCTGAACGGCCGAGAGGCCGGGGAGTCCGCACGGCGCGCCGGTGCAGGAAGGTTGCTGCTCACCCACGTCCCGCCGTGGACGGACCCTCAGGTGAACCTCGCCGACGCCCGCTCCGTGTACGCGGGCCCCACCGCCCTCGCGGCGCCCGGCGCGACGTACGAGGTCTGAGAGCCTGTCTTCGAACGTTCAGGCCCGGCGGTGGCCGCGGCCGCCCAGCGCCATCCTGTTCCATGTGTGGCGGCGGCCGCGGATCGCCACCGAGTAGTCGTACATGACCTCCGGGTCGCACATCCCCGGCAGGAACGAGTCCCCGAAGTGGTGGGCGTCGATGCCCACCTCCTTCGCCGTCAGGGCGAGTTGGGGCACCACGTTCGCGTGCGAGCCCTCCTGGCTGGTGCCGATCGCGCCCATCACCACCGCGCCCGCGTCCTGCACGGCGGCCACCGCCTCGGCGGCCAGCTCCTTGGTGACGCCCGGCAGCGTGCCCGGCAGGGGCAGCACCACGCCGTCCGCGCCCGCCTCCACCAGCGACGTCAGCCGGTCCACCGTGACCCGCTCCGGATGCCCCGCGTGGTGCATCTTGCCGCTCCACAGCGCCACGTCGTCACCGAGCCCGGCGCGCAGCTCCTCGGTGACCCGCGCGAGTCCTTCGTACGACCCGCCCGTGCCCGGGTTCGCCGTCAGACAGAGCATCGCCGCACCCATGTCGATCAGCCGCTTGGCGTACTCGGGCTTGGCGCGGCGGATCTCGGGGACGTCGCCGGGCTCCAGGTTGATGCCGACCGGGCGCCCGATGTACGCGGCGAGGTCGGTGAGGGAGGTGAACGTGCCGAGGCCCGGCAGGGTGAGGCGTTCGCCGTCCCAGGCGCGCTCGATGAGGTTCAGGACGACGATGTCGGCGCCGAAGGCCGCGACCAGCTCGGCATTGTGGACGCCCGGCATGCCCGGCATCGGGATCAGGGCGGCGCGGTCGGCGAAGACCTCGGCGACCATGGTGCGGCCCTCCGCGGCGGCGACGGAGGCGGTCAGGGCGCGGCCGCGCAGGGCGGCGAGACGCTCGCGGTCGAGGTCGAGAATGCGTTCGGTTGTCATACCTCGACCGTAATCGCCCGCACATGACGAAGCCCCACTCCGTTGGTACCGACGGAGCGGGGCTTACGTCACCAGGTGCGGGCGAAGGCTACTTGCCCTCTGCCTTCTGCAGCTCCGCGAGCTCCTCGTCGGACTCGCGGCCCGGCGTCGGGAGGTTGAACTTGGTGATCGCGAAGCGGAAGACCACGTAGTAGAGCGCCGCGAAGCAGAGGCCCACGATGGCCAGGCCGATCGGCTTGGTGGCCGCGCCGAAGTTCAGCGCGTAGTCGATGAATCCGGCGGAGAAGCCGAAGCCGTCCTTCATGCCGAGCGCCCAGGTCAGCGCCATGGAGACACCGGTGAGCACCGCGTGGATCGCGTACAGGACCGGCGCGATGAACATGAAGGTGAACTCGATGGGCTCCGTGATGCCCGTGACGAACGCGGTGAGCGCGAGCGAGAACATCATGCCGCCGACGACCTTGCGGCGCTCGGGACGGGCGCAGTGCGTGATCGCGAGGCAGGCCGCGGGGAGCGCGAACATCATGATCGGGAAGAAGCCGGTCATGAACTGGCCAGCGCTCGGGTCGCCCTCCAGGAAGCGCGGGATGTCGCCGTGCTTGCCGTTGTAGTCGCCCGCCTGCCACCAGGGGAAGGAGTTCAGGAGGTGGTGCATGCCGATCGGGATCAGCGAACGGTTGGCGACACCGAAGATGCCCGCGCCCACGGCGCCCGAACCGACCAGCCACTCACCGAAGTTGTGCAGACCGGCGCCGAGGACCGGCCAGATCAGACCGAAGACGATGCCGAGGAGCAGACCCGCGAAGGACGACAGGATCGGGACGAGACGGCGGCCGCCGAAGAAGCCCGCCCAGTCGGGGAGCTTGGTCCGGTAGAACTTCTGGTACAGCAGGGCGACGACTATGCCCATGACCACACCGCCGAGCACACCGGCGTTGACCGGGGCGGCGTTCTCGACGATCTTGCCGTCGACCACTGCCTGGACCTTCGGCAGGTTGCTGTCGGTGAAGGTGGCGAGCACCTTCTGGAAGACCAGGTAGCCCGCGACGGCCGCGAGGCCGGTGGAGCCGTCGGACTTCTTGGCGAAGCCGATCGCGATGCCGACACAGAACAGCAGCGCGATGTTGTCGATGATCGCGCCACCGCCCGCCGACATATAACTGGCGATCTTGGTGATCCAGGTCGGGAAGGAGTCCCGGCCGAGCATGTCGTCGGCGCCGAGACGCACGAGGAGCGCGGCGGCGGGCATCACGGCGACCGGCAGCATGAGGCTGCGACCGATGCGCTGCAGCACCGGCATCACGCGGGAGCCCTTTTTCTTGTCGGCCGCGGGGGCGGCACTGGCCGTGGACACAACTTCCTCCAGTGGGCAAGGCGCCGCCTGGGGACATGGAAGTGGGGGACGGCGGCGTCTCCGGGGGACGCGGCGAGAAGGCCGCGTGGTCTACACCAATTAGTGGTGTAGACCTGTTGTAGCACGGTGAAGGTGACGTAAGGAACCCGCGATTCCTGTGGGCTCGGCCATATCCGTATATGACAGGCGAAAGACCCCCGGACCAGAGGTCCGAGGGCCTGCCGGAGGGGGCTAGGAGCTCGACTCGCGGGGGGAATTACGCCTTGGTCTGCTCCCGGTCCAGCGCCTCCGCTTCCTCCTCTGGTTCACGTCCAGGGGTGTGCAGATTGAACTTGATGATGACGAAGCGGAATAGCGCGTAGTACACGACGGCGAAGCACAGACCGATCGGAATGATCATCCATGGCTTGGTCGCCAGGCTCCAGTTGATGACGTAGTCGATCAGGCCCGCGGAGAAGCTGAAGCCGTCCTTCACGCCCAGCGCCCACGTCACCGCCATCGACACACCGGTGAGCACCGCATGGATCGCGTACAGCAGGGGCGCGATGAAGAGGAACGAGTACTCGATCGGCTCGGTGATGCCCGTGACGAACGACGTCAGACCGACCGAGAGCATCATGCCGCCGACCACCTTGCGGCGCTCCGGGCGCGCGCAGTGCGTGATCGCGAGGGCCGCCGCGGGCAGCGCGAACATCATGATCGGGAAGAAGCCCGAGGTGAACTGGCCCGCCGTCGGGTCGCCCGCGAGGAACCGGTTGATGTCACCGTGCACGACCGTGCCGTCGGGCTTGGTGAAGTCGCCGAACTGGAACCACACGAAGGTGTTCAGGAACTGGTGCAGGCCGACCGTGAGCAGCGCGCGGTTGGCGACACCGAAGATGCCGGAGCCCAGCCACCCCAGATCCACCAGCCACTTCGAGAAGCTGGTCAGTGCGTCACCGATGGGCGGCCAGATCCACACGCAGATCCCGGCGAAGACCAGACCGACGAAGGCCATGATGATCGGTACGAGCCTGCGGCCGTTGAAGAAGCCGAGCCAGTCGACCAGCTTCACGCGGTGGTAGCGCTGCCAGAACCAGGCGGCGAGCAGCCCCATCACGATGCCGCCGAACACCCCTGGATTCTGGTACGCGGCCTGCGCCACCGTCCCGTCCTCGGCCACGCACACCCCGCTCCACATGCCCGCGCCGCCGAAGACGGTGTCCTGGGGGCAGTCGTCGGGGAAGGCGCGGAGCACCGCGTAGTAGACGAGGAAGCCCGCGACCGCCGCGAGGGCGGTGGAGCCGTCCGACTTCTTCGCCATGCCGATCGCGACGCCGATGCAGAACAGCAGCGGCAGACCGAGCGAGGAGTCGAGGAGCGAGCCGCCCGCCGCCGCGAAGACCTTGGCGACGTTGGTCCAGCCGAGGCCGTCGTCCCCGAACACGTCGGGCTGTCCCAGCCGGTTCAGGATGCCCGCGGCGGGCAGGACCGCGATGGGCAGCTGGAGGCTGCGTCCCATCTTCTGAAGGCCCTGGAAGAGGCCGTTCCACCACTTCTTCTGCGGCACCGCCGCGGCGGTCGAACTCATCGGCGTCCCTCCCGGAACAAGCCAGGTTTGGCGGTCGTTGAAAACTGGTGTAGACCAGTTGCGGAACGTGTGGGAGCGCCGCCCGATGGGGGATGGCACCTTGACCGTCATCATTGGGCACGACTGTCGTAACCGCCCGCGAAGATGGTCCAACCGTGCGTTACCGTGACAAAGCGGTCCCCCGGCCGCGAGAAACACAGGGAGAAAGACATGGCCAGCAAGGCTGAGAAGATCGTTGCCGGGCTCGGCGGCATCGACAACATCGAAGAGGTCGAGGGCTGCATCACGCGCCTGCGCACCGAGGTCAAGGACCCGGCTCTGGTCGACGACGCCGCCCTGAAGGCCGCGGGCGCCCACGGTGTCGTCAAGATGGGCACCGCGATCCAGGTCGTCATCGGCACCGACGCGGACCCCATCGCCGCGGACATCGAAGACATGATGTGAGTTCCTGACTTCCTGAACTCACGCCCGAGGGCCCCGTCCGGACGTCCGTCCTGACGGGGCCCTCGCGCATGTGCCACCGGCGTACGCCCTCCGCCGGGGCGATGGCGGCGAGACCCTGGGTGACGGTGGCGAGAGAGCCCGGGGTGACGGCGGCGGAAACCCGGAAACCCCGCGTCCGCCCACCGGCTAGGCTCATCGCCATGTCTCGAATCGACGGCCGCACCCCCGAACAGCTCCGCCCCATCACCATCGAACGCGGCTGGAGCAAGCACGCCGAAGGATCCGTCCTCATCTCCTTCGGCGACACCAAGGTCTTCTGCACCGCCTCCGTCACCGAAGGCGTCCCGCGCTGGCGCAAGGGCAGCGGCGAAGGCTGGGTCACCGCCGAGTACTCCATGCTGCCCCGCGCCACCAACACCCGCGGCGACCGCGAATCCGTCCGCGGCAAGATCGGCGGCCGTACCCACGAGATCAGCCGCCTCATCGGCCGCTCGCTCCGCGCCGTCATCGACTACAAGGCGCTCGGCGAGAACACGATCGTCCTCGACTGCGACGTCCTCCAGGCCGACGGCGGCACCCGCACCGCCGCCATCACCGGGGCGTACGTGGCACTGGCCGACGCCGTCACCTGGGCCCAGGGCAAGAAGCTCATCAAGGCCGGGCGCAAGCCCCTCACCGACACCGTCTCCGCCGTCTCCGTCGGCATCGTCGGCGGCGTGCCGCTCCTCGACCTCCGCTACGAGGAGGACGTGAAGGCCGACACCGACATGAACGTCGTCTGCACCGGCGACGGCCGCTTCGTCGAGGTCCAGGGCACCGCCGAGGCCGAGCCCTTCGACCGCAAGGAGCTCAACGCGCTCCTCGACCTCGCCGTCGGCGGCTGCGAGGACCTCGCGGCGTTCCAGCGCGAGGCCCTGGAGCAGACCCGCTAGCGGGACATACGACCCACGTCGTTCAAGCAGGCAACCAACAACCCCCTGCCGGGCGTTGTTACGAGTACGGACGCGCGGACGAAGCCGCGCGTCCGTACGCACCCTGGGGAGGGGACCGAACCATGGCCGCGCGCCACCGTCGCATCGCCACCGCCGTCGCCACGGCACTGATCGTCATCCCGGCCGGCGTCGGCCTCGTCGGCTGTGACGCCGTCTCGAAGGCCCTGGACTGCGTCCAGACCGCCGACACGATCGCCGACAGCGTCACCGACCTGCAGCAGGCCGTCGAGAACGCGGGCGACGACCCCGCCGCGGCGGACAAGGCGCTCGACGACATCGGCAAGAACCTCGACAAGATCGGCGACAAGACCGACAACACGGACGTGAACAAGGCGGTCGACGACCTCGACAAGGCCGTCGACAACGTCCGACAGTCGGTCAAGAACGGCGACGCCACACCCGACGTCAGCCCGGTCACGGACGCGGCGGGCGAACTGACGAAGGTCTGCACGCCGTAGCGGCAGCGGTGGGGCGGCGGTGGGGCGGCGATACTGGGGAGATGACCCGCCTCATCCTCGCCACCCGTAACGCAGGCAAGATCACCGAGCTCAGGGCGATCCTCGCCGACGCAGGCCTCACCCACGACCTCGTCGGCGCGGACAGCTATCCCGAGATCCCCGACGTCAAGGAAACCGGCGTCACCTTCGCGGAGAACGCCCTCCTCAAGGCCCACGCCCTCGCCCAGGCCACGGGCCTGCCCGCGGTCGCCGACGACTCGGGCCTCTGCGTCGACGTCCTGAACGGCGCCCCCGGCATCTTCTCCGCCCGCTGGGCAGGCCGCCACGGCGACGACCAGGCCAACCTGGACCTGCTCCTGGCCCAGCTCTCCGACATCCCCGCGGAACACCGCGCCGCCCACTTCGCCTGCGCCGCGGCCCTGGCCCTCCCCGACGGCACGGAACGCGTGGTCGAGGGCCGCCTCCTCGGCACCCTCCGCACCGCCCCCGCGGGCACGGGCGGCTTCGGCTACGACCCGATCCTCCAGCCGGACGGCGAGACGCGCACGTGCGCGGAGCTGACGGCGGCGGAGAAGAACGCGATCAGCCATCGGGGCAAGGCGTTTCGGGGGCTGGTGCCGGTGGTGCGGGAGTTGTTGGGCTGAGGCCGTTCACGGACGACGAAGGCCCGACTCGCGGGTGCGCGAGTCGGGCCTTCGAATTCGTGCGCCCGGTCGGATTCGAACCGACAAACACGACCACCTAAAGGTCGCCGCTCGGCCGTTGGCGTACGGGCGCAGGGCGCTGCACAGCTTACTGGCTGTGCGCCTACGGACGGCAGCGCCCGGCGAAACTGGTGGTCTGGCTGTGGCACGACGGGCAGAGGTAGCGCAGGTTCTCGCGCCGATTGTCCAACCAGTCCCCATTCACGTGGTCGATCTCCAGAACCAGCCGCCGGCCTTGCCAGATCTCGCCCAGTCCGCAGGCCGAGCACACGTGTGGCAGCCCGAGTTCGTCCAGCGCTCTGCGTAGGAGGCGGGTGCGAGTACGCTGCGAGCCGTCGTCGAGTCTGACCAGGATCTCGGCATGGGTCTTGGCCGCGGACGAACGTACGCCCACACGGTGACCCTGCCCTGTGAAGTGCTCCGTGGAAAGCCCGTACTCGTCGATACTGCGCTTCGCCCTATCTCGTCCGGCGCCTCCGAACGACGGGAGCCCGAGCCGACGCATCAGGTCGGCCAAGCCGTGGGAGACGGCCACGGCTCGAGTGAATGCCTCTTCCGGAAAGAGGTCGGTGCTACGAGAACCGCGTGGTGCGACGAAGTGGCTGGTGTCGATGCCGAACCTCTCCAGCTTCTTCTTGACGTGCCAGTACGGCCCGTCCTCCGGCGGAATACCCATGTGAATGAACATCTCGCGGATGCTCGTCGAACGAGCAGCCGCTTCTGCCAGGATCTGCTCGGAGTACATCCGAGGAGGCCGCTCGGGCAGTGCTTCCTCCACGAAGTGGGAGATGTCGATGCCGTAATGGCTGAGCCGGTCGCGGAGGTACGTGCGAGGGCCACTGCCCATGGGGGCGTCGACTCGGCGCATCAGATCGACGAGGCTGGTGGAGACTGCAGCTGTCCTTTCCAGCAAGTCGCGTGGGTACTTGCTCATGCGGACCTCTGCTTGCGACCTCGGTAGGTGTCCGTCACTGCATGGCAGTTGGGGCAGAGAAAACGAAGGTTGTCCGCGCGGTTGTCCCACCAGTCGCCGTTGATGTGATCGACCTCGAGGCGGAGCGGGCGCCCGTTCCACTCCGCGCCGATGGCGCACTGTGCGCACTGATCGGCCACCCCGGCGGCCAACAGCGCGCGACGGAGGCGGTCGCCAGGAACACGGCCCGCCTCGGGGTCGCGCAGTGTCAGCACCCCTCCGGTGGTTTTGCGCCCCTTGCGGTGACGCGATTCGAAATGAGAAGTGTCGATACCCAGCTTCACGAGCCGACGACTGATGTGCGTGTGGTTGCCGCCGACGTTACTGATTCCGAGCTTTCGCACGACGTCCCTGATGCTGTACGAGTCCGCCACGGCGGCCCGCAGCAGCTCCTCGGTATGCCGTACCCGCCGCTGCTGGAAGTGCGAGATGTCGATCCCCGCCTCCAGCATCTTCTGACGTACATAACGTCTGCTGTACCGCGTCGACTCACCCCCGCACCACCGCACCGCCTCGTCCCACGTCCTGGTCTCGCGAGCCGCCTCCTCGAGCAGCTCGCGGGTGTATCGAACCGTCATCTTGCCCCTCCCCACCCGGCCACGCGTTCGCAGCCCCGTACGGCCCAACGAACCGAAAATCGGACCGTTACTACCGATACGCGGAACGGCCCGCCTCACTTCTAAGTGGGGCGGGCCGTTCCGCGGAGGGGAGGGCTGAGGTCAGAACTTCGGGGCCGTGGCCTGGGCCTCGACCATCTCCGCCGCCTCCTCCTTCGTCTCCACCGACGGCGGTGACCCCGACAGCGGCTGCTGTGCCGTCTCCTTCATGCACGCCACCGCGATCACGCCCACCAGGGCCGCAGCCATCGAGTAGTACGCCGGGATCATGTCCGTGCCCGTGATGCTGATCAGGGACGTGATGACCAGGGGGGCCGTGCCGCCGAAGAGGGAGGCGGAGATGTTGTAGCCGACGGAGAGGGAGCCGTAGCGGACCGAGGTGGGGAAGAGGGCCGGGAGCGTGGCCGACATCGTGCCGAGGAGGCAGACCAGGGAGAGGCCGAGCAGCAGCATGCCGCCGGAGACCGCCACCAGGCTGCCCTGCTTGATGAGCAGGAACGACGGGATGGAGAGGACCAGGAAGCTCAGCATGCCCGTCATCAGGAGCGGCTTGCGGCCGAAGCGGTCGGAGAGCTTGCCGACCTGGTTGATGATCAGCATCAGGACGACCATCGTGCCGATGAGGATCAGGAGGCCGTGCGAGTCGTCGTAGCCGAGCTCGTCCGAGAGGTACGTCGGCATGTAGGAGAGGAGCATGTAGTCGGTGACGTTGTACGCGCCGACCAGGGCGATGCAGAGGATCAGCGTCGGCCAGTAGTCGCGGAAGATCTTCGCCAGGTCGCCCTTGGCGGTGGTCTCCACGGAGGAGGCGCCCTCGGACGCCGAGTGGAAGGTGGCGTCCTCCATCTTCTGGAAGGCGGGGGTCTCGTCCAGCTTGAGCCGCAGGTAGAGGCCGACCAGGCCCAGCGGGCCCGCGACGAGGAACGGGATGCGCCAGCCCCAGGACTCCATGGCGTCCGAGCCGAGGGCGGTGTTGAGGATGAGGACCAGGCCCGCCGCGCCCGTGTACCCGGCCAGCGTGCCCATCTCCAGGAAGCTGCCGAAGAAACCGCGGCGCTTGTCGGGCGCGTACTCGGCGATGAATGTGGAGGCACCGCCGTACTCACCGCCCGTCGAGAAGCCCTGGACGAGGCGGAAGAAGATCAGCAGGACGGGGGCCCAGAAGCCGATCGTGTCGTAGGACGGGATCAGGCCGATGGCGAGCGTGCCGATCGCCATCATGATCATCGTCAGCGCGAGGACCTTCTTGCGGCCCACCTTGTCGCCCATCGGTCCGAACACCATGCCGCCGATGGGGCGCACCAGGAAGGACACCGCGAAGGTGGCGAACGAGGAGATCAGCTGGGCCGTGTCGTTCCCGGAAGGGAAGAAGACGTGTCCGATGGTGACGGCCAGATAGCTGTAGATGCCGAAGTCGAACCATTCCATGGCGTTGCCCAGCGAGGCCGCTTTGACGGCTCGCTTGACCGCGGCCTCGTCCGTGACCGTGATGTCGGTACGGCGCAGAGGCGGGTTCCTGCGGCGTTTCACCGCACGGAACAGGGTCCGGTGGCGCTTCATCGCCTCCGGGTCGGCCTCGGCCTCGATCTCTTCTTGGGCCGCCATGGAGTAGTTCCTTTCGTTCTTCGTGCAAGTTCCCCGAGAGATCACTTGCTCGAAGATGGCCGATGCAAACGAAGGCCCCCCGTCAGGGGGCCCACGTCACACCGGGACGACGAACGAAAGGGAGGGGCCGGGGCGGGTCAGACGCCGAGGTCCCTGATGATCTTGGCCACGTGGCCCGTCGCCTTCACGTTGTAGAACGCGTGCTCGACCTTGCCCTGTCCGTCGACCACCACGGTGGAGCGGATCACGCCGGTCACCGTCTTGCCGTACAGCTTCTTCTCGCCGAAGGCGCCGTACGCCTCCAGGGTCTCCTTGGAGGGGTCGCCGACCAGCGTGACCTTGAGGTTCTCCTGCTCGCGGAACTTCGCGAGCTTCTCCGGCTTGTCGGGGGACACGCCAATGACGTCGTACCCGGCGGCGGCCAGCACGTCGAGGTTGTCCGTGAAGTCGCAGGCCTGCTTGGTGCAGCCGGGGGTGAGCGCGGCGGGGTAGAAGTACACGATGACCTTGCGGCCCTTGTGGTCCGCCAGCGAGACGTCCTTGCCGTCGGCGTCGGGCAGGGTGAAGGCGGGGGCGGTGTCGCCGGGCTGCAGTCGCTCGCTCATGGGCGCTCTCCTCATACGAGTGGCCGGATGGCCGGGTGGTTCGCAAAGAGTGTGGTGACGGAGTCGAGCGTAATAGGGGTGCCGTGGGGTGCGGCGCGCGTGAAGCTGACAGACTGTGGTCAGAGTTCACGTCCACACAATCGATACGACCACGGAGGCAGCGCGGTGTCGGATGCCAGGACCCCTGCGCAGATCGAGGCGGACATCAAGCGCCGGCGCGACCAGCTCGCCGAGACCCTCGACGAGATCGGGGTGCGCGTCCACCCGAAGACGATCGTCGGCGACGCGAAGGCCAAGGTCGTCGCGGGCGTGGACAACTCGCTGGGCCGGGCGTACGTAGGGGCGAACCGCCTCGTCTCGGACGTGCGCGGACAGCTCGTCACGGAGGACGGTTCGCCGCGCATCGAGCGCATCGTGCCCGTCGCCCTGGTGGCCGTGGGCCTGGTCGGGCTCCTCGTGGTGAGCTCGCGCCGACGCGGCGCCTGACGGCATGAGTGCCGCCCCGGGAGCCCACGGGCCCTGCCGGGGCAGGTAGGTTCTGGGGCGTGACCGAGAAGCCCCCCGTGACATCCAGGACTCCCCACGACGACAAGCTGCCCATCCGCATGCTGCACGACCGCGTGCTGGTGCGGCAGGACACGAGCGAGGGCGAGCGGCGCTCCGGCGGCGGCATCCTGATCCCCGCGACCGCTGCCGTGGGCAAGCGGCTCGCCTGGGCCGAGGTGGTCGCGGTCGGGCAGAACGTCCGGACGGTCGAGCCGGGCGACCGGGTCCTGTACGACCCGGAGGACCGCGCCGAGGTGGAGGTGCGGGGCGTGGCCTACGTACTGATGCGGGAGCGCGATCTGCACGCCGTTGCGGCCGACCGGTTCGAGGGGTCCGAGGACTCGACGGGCCTGTACCTGTAGGACCTGTAGGACCTGTAGGCACCGCAAAACGCATGCGTAAGGGGCTGGTGACCATCGTCACCAGCCCCTTACGCATGCGTTTTGCTACCTTGGAAGGACCCCGACGAGACGCGCCGTACCGGGTTCCTGCAAAGACGACGCACCCCCATCAGGTAACGCGTTCGCGTTTCTACTCGTCGGAGGTGCCGTCATGGCCTGGGTTCTGCTGATCATCGCCGGTCTGCTCGAAGTGGGCTGGTCGATCGGGATGAAGTACACGGACGGCTTCACGCGCCTGTGGCCCAGCGTGTTCACGGGCGCGGGCATCGTCGCCAGCATGATGCTCCTGTCGCACGCCGCCAAGACACTGCCCATCGGTACCGCCTACGGAGTGTGGGTCGGCATCGGCGCGGCCGGTGCGGCGGTGCTCGGCATGGTGATTCTGGGCGAGCCGGTCACCGCCGCCCGGATCTTCTTCGTCTGTCTGCTGCTCGTGGCCGTGGTCGGCCTCAAGGCGACCTCCGGCCACTAGAGGCACTAGAGGCACTAGGGCCGGAGGAGCGGGGCTCGGCGGCGTCAACCGTCCGTGAGGCCGCCGAGCGCCCCGCCGTCGTCCGTGCCGCCGTCCTGGCCGCCGCCGGTATCGGTGCCGCCGCCCGTCGGCCCGCCCTGGGCGCCGCCGTCGGTGGGTCCGCCGTTGGCGGCGCCGCCGTCCGTCGGCCCGCCGGTGTTCTGGCCGCCGGTCTCCTGACCGCCCTGCTGGCCGCCGTCCTGGCCACCCGTCTGGCCGCCCGTCTGGCCTCCGTTGTCCTGGCCGCCCGTGGTGGTGCCGCCGGTGTCCTGGTCGCCGGTGGTGCCGCCGTCCTGGCCGCCCCCGGTGTCGGTGCCGCCGTCCGTCGTGCCGCCGGTGCCGGGCTCGTCGACGCCGCCCGTCGTCGGGTCGGGCACCTCGGGCAGGTCCGCGCCCTGCTCGAGCTCCAGGTCGAAGTCCTTGACCGGCTTGCCCTCCAGGGCCGACTTGGTGAACTGCGCCCAGATGCGCGCCGGGTAGGCGCCACCGTTGATGCGGGCCTCGCCGAGCGCGCCGTACAGCGGGGTGTGCGCCCCGGTCTCCGGGTCCTGGCCCATGACGGCGACGACCGTGGCGAGCTCGGGGGTGTAACCGGCGAACCAGGCCGCCGTGTCGTTCTCCGCGGTGCCGGTCTTGCCCGCGGCCGGGCGGCCCGCGCCCTGCGCCGCCGTGCCGGTTCCGCCCTGGACGACGCTCTGCAGGACCGACGTGGTGGTGTCGGCGGCCTCGCGGGTGACGGCCTGCTGGGTCCGCTGCTCCGGCAGCTCGATCTCGCTGCCGTCCTTGGTGATCTTCTCGACGAGCGTGTACGTGCCGTGCTTGCCGTGGTTCGCCAGCGTCGCGTACGCCTCGGTCATGTCCAGGACGCTCGCGGTGGAGGGGCCGAGCGCGATCGACGGGGACGCGGTCAGGTCGGGGGTGTTCTCGGGGACGCCGAGGTCGACGGCGGTGTCCTTGACCTTGCCCGAGCCGACGTCGACGGCCATCTGCGCGTACACCGAGTTCACGGACTTGTCGGTGGCGGTGCGGACGGTGATGTCGCCGTAGTTGACGTTGTCCTCGTTCTCGGGGGCGTACGTCCCGCCGCTCCAGCCCTGCACCGGGCGCTTGTTGGTGCCGTCGTAGACCGTGTTCGGGGTGATCGGGCGGCCGTCCTGGGTGACCGAGCCGTTCTCCACGGCCGAGGTGAAGACGAACGGCTTGAACGTGGAGCCGACCTGGTAGTCGCGCCGCGTCGCGTTGTTGACGTACTGCTTGGTGTAGTCGATGCCCCCGTACATCGCGACGACCTTGCCGGTGGCCGGGTCGATGGAGGCGCCGCCCGCGCGGACGTTGCGGTCGACCTTGCGCGCGTCCTTGTCGACCTTCGACATCACCTGCTTGTCGACGGCCTCCTTGAAGGCGTCCTGACGGTCCTTCTGGAGGGTCGTGGTGATGCGGTAGCCGCCCTTGGCGAGGGTGTCCTCATCGATGATCTTGTTGGCCGTCAGATAGTCCTCGACGGCCTTCACCACGTAGCCGCGCTGCCCGGACAGGCCCGCGGCGCCCTTCGCCTCGTCGGGCACCGGGAACTTGCTCTTCGCCCGGTCGGACTTGCTGAGCCAGCCCTCCGTGACCATGCCGTCCAGGACGTAGTTCCAACGGCCCGCCGCGCGCTTCTTGTTCTCGGGGTGGGTGGCGACGTCGTACGCGTTGGGGGAGTTGAGGAGGGTGGCGAGGTAGGCGCCCTGGGCGACGGAGAGGTCCTGGACGTCCTCGCCGTAGTACGCCTGGGCGGCCGCCTGGATGCCGTACGCGTTGCGGCCGAAGTAGCTGGTGTTCAGATAGCCCTCAAGGATGTCGTTCTTGCTCACCTCGCGGTCCAGCTTGATCGAGATGAAGAATTCCTTCACCTTTCGGGTGACCGTCTGCTCCTGCCCCAGGTAGTAGTTCTTCACGTACTGCTGGGTGATCGTGGAGCCGGACTGCTTGCCCTTGCCGGTGACGGTGTTCCAGGCCGCGCGGATCATCGCCTTGGGGTCGACCGCGGACTCGCCGTAGAAGTCGCGGTCCTCGGCGGCGAGCACGGCGTGCTGGACGGTGAGCGGAACCTGCTTGAGCGGCACCTTCTCGCGGTTGACCTCGCCGTCGCGGGCGATCTGGGTGCCGTCGGAGTAGAGGTAGACGTTGCTCTGCTTGGTCGCGGCGGCGTTCGCGGGCGGGATGTCGACCAGCATGTAGCCCGCCATGAAGCCGCCGATGCACAGCAGGATGATCAGGATGAAGCCGCCGAGGACCATGCGCCAGGTGGGGAAGATCCGCCGCCACCCCTTGCGCTTGGGACGCTTGGGCTTCTTGGGCTTCTTCCCGTCAGCGGAGGCGCCTGTGGCTGCGGCTGCTGCTGTTGCCTCTGCCGTGCCTGCCGTGCCTGCCGTCCCTGCCGCCCCGGAGGCCTCAGCCGACTCTGAGGACTCAGCCGCCTTCGCCGTCCCCGACCCCTCCCCGGCCGGGCCCGTCGCGGTGTCAGCGGGCGTGTCCTGCGGCTCCCTGGGCGCCCAGCCCTGGCGCCCGGCAGGACCCTGCTGCTGCGGCTCGTCGCTCATGTCTTGCGGAACTCCCGGTTAGCGTCGTACATCCAGTACGCCTCGTAAACCCGATTGCAACCCCGTTGCAACCCCATTGGACACCGTTGCCACATGCGTTCATGACCAGGCACGCGCCCCCGCGCCGAAAATGCCTGGCACGAGCGACTCCGATCGCACTAGGCTCCAGCGCTTTGGCCCGATTCGGGACGAAGCCCACTGTGAAAGGGATGCTTGTGCGTGCTGGACGGTTCCGTTTGTACGCGGCCGTCACCGAGGGGAGCTTCCGCAGGTACGCCACGTATCGGATGGCGACGGCCGCGGGGGTGTTCACGAACACCGTCTTCGGGCTGGTTCTCGCCTACACCTACCTGGCGCTCTGGGACGAACGTCCCGGCCTCGGCGGCTACGACCAGTCCCAGGCACTCACCTATGTGTGGCTGGGACAGGGCCTGTTGACGGTGATGGCACTGATGGGTGGTGGCTTCGAGGGCGAGCTGATCGAGCGGATCCGCACCGGGGACATCGCCGTCGACCTGTACCGCCCCGCCGACCTGCAGCTCTGGTGGCTGGCGGCCGACCTGGGCCGGGCCGCGTTCCAGCTGGTCGGCCGCGGAGTCGTACCGATGGTCTTCGGAGCCCTCGTCTTCGATCTGACGCTGCCTGAGGACGCCCTGCGCTGGCTGGCGTTCCTGGTGGCCGTCGTGCTCGGGGCGCTGGTCAGCTTCGCGATCCGGTTCCTGGTGGCGCTCTCCGCCTTCTGGCTGATGGACGGCGCGGGCATCACCCAGGTGGCGATGCTCGCGGGCACGTTCTTCTCCGGGATGCTGCTGCCGCTGAACGTCTTCCCCGGCGCCCTCGGCGAGTTCGCCCGTGCGCTGCCCTGGTCGGCGCTGCTGCAGCTGCCCGCCGACGTGTTCCTCGGCGAACGCTCCGGGACGGCGCTGCTGGGGACGTACGCCTTCCAGCTCGGCTGGGCGGCGGCGCTGCTGACGGCCGGGCGGCTGCTGCAGGCCGTGGCGACGCGACGGGTGGTGGTCCAGGGTGGCTGACGGCGACCGGCTCAGGCTCCGGGCCCTCCGGGAAGGGGTGCGCGCCTACCGTCTGATCTCCGCCATGTGGATCCGCTCCCTCATGGCCTACCGCCTCTCCTTCGCGATGACCGCGCTCGGCAACTTCGCGGTGACCGCGTTCGACTTCGTGGCGATCCTGCTGATGTTCTCGCAGGTCGACCGGCTCGGCGGCTACTCGCTGCCCGAGATCGCGTTCCTGTACGGCGCCTCCTGCACCGCCTTCGGGCTCGCCGACCTCGCCCTGGGCTCCATGGACCGGCTCGGCAGGCGGGTGCGCGACGGCACGCTCGACACGCTCCTGGTGCGGCCCGCCCCGGTCATCGCGCAGGTCGCCGCGGACCGCTTCGGGCTGCACAGGATCGGCAGGCTCGCACAGGGCACGCTCGTCCTCACGTACGCCCTCGTGGTCCTGGACATCGACTGGACCCCGCTGAAGGTCCTGATGGTGCCGCTGATGCTGCTGTGCGGCGCGGGCATCTTCGCGGCCGTGTTCGTGGGCGGCGCCGCCTTCCAGTTCGTGGCGCAGGACGCGGCGGAGGTGCAGAACGCCTTCACGTACGGCGGCACCACCCTGCTCCAGTACCCGCCGACCCTCTTCGCCAAGGACCTGGTGCGCGGCGTCACCTTCGTCCTGCCGCTGGCCTTCGTGAACTGGCTGCCCGCGCTGTACGTGCTCGGGCGGCCCTATCCCCTCGACCTGCCGACCTGGGTGGCGTTCACGCCGCCGCTGGTGGCCCCGGCCCTTCTCGCGCTCGCGGGCCTCGCCTGGCGCACGGGCCTCCGTTCGTACCGCAGCACAGGGAGCTGAACTGACATGGCGGATCCCCTCATCGAGCTTGACGGGGTGGAGAAGGTCTTCGACGTACGCAGGAAAACCGGCTTCCTGCGGCGTGCGCGCCACGAGGTGCGGGCGGTCGACGGGATCTCCTTCACCGTGCCGCGCGGCGAGATGGTCGGCTACATCGGCCCGAACGGCGCGGGCAAGTCCACGACGATCAAGATGCTGACGGGCATCCTGACGCCGAGCGGCGGCCGGTTGCGGGTCGCCGGAATCGACCCCTCCCGCGAGCGCACGCGGCTGGCCCGGCGCATCGGCGTGGTCTTCGGCCAGCGCACCACGCTCTGGTGGGACCTGCCACTGATCGACTCGTACCGCCTCATGCACCGGATGTACCGGATCCCGGACGCCCGCTACGCCGAGAACCTCGACCGCTGCGTGGAACTCCTCGAACTGGGCTCGCTCCTTGACGTCCCGGTGCGTCAACTCTCCCTGGGCCAGCGGATGCGCGGCGACATCGCGGCGGCGCTGCTGCACGACCCCGAGGTGCTGTACCTGGACGAGCCGACGATCGGCCTTGACGTGATCAGCAAGGCGAAGGTCCGCGATTTCCTGCGGGACTTGAACGCCGAGTCCGGCACGACGGTCCTCCTCACCACCCACGACCTGACCGACATCGAGCAGCTCTGCAAGCGGGTGATGGTCATCGACCACGGACGCCTCATGTACGACGGTCCGCTGGCGGGCCTGCACGAGGTGGGCGAGAGCGAGCGCACGCTCGTCGTGGACCTGGAACGCGAACTCCCGCCGATCGAGGCGGGATCGGCGGCGCGGGTGGTGAAGGTGGAAGGCCCGAGACAGTGGCTGGCCTTCCCTTCCTCGCAATCCGCGGCCCCCCTGGTCGCCCGCATCGCGAACGACTACCCCCTGGCCGATCTCTCCGTCAGAGAACCGGACATCGAGGCGGTCATCGCGAAGATGTACGCGGAGAAGCCGACCTCGTAGGCTGCGGAGTTATGAGCGACGACCGCCCGAACCTCCCAGAGGTCCCCTCCGGACCCTCCGTCCCCTCCGCCCCCGACCTGCGGGCATCCGACGCCGACCGTGACCGGGTCGCCGAGCAGCTCCGGGACGCGATGGCCGAGGGCCGCCTCGACATGACGGAGTTCGAGGAGCGCCTCGACGCGACGTACAAGGCGCGTACGTACGGAGAGCTGGAGCCGCTCACCCGCGACCTCCCGTCGCACGCGGTGCGCTCTCCCAAGGCGGACCTGGTGAAACGCCCGGTGAGCGACGACCCCGTCGCCATCGACTGGTCCGAGCGCATGGTGTCGGGCGAGCCGTCCTCGACCGGCGGCTTCGCCCTGTGGAGCGGCTTCGGCCGCAAGGGCAGCTGGGTGGTGGGCCGCGTGTTCACCTGCTTCGCGATGTGGGGCGGCGGCGAGATCGACCTGCGCGAGGCGCGGTTCACGGACCGCGACGTCGAGATCCGCTGCTTCACGATCATGGGCGGCATCCAGGTCATCGCCCCTCCCGAGCTGACCGTCGTGGTCAAGGGCTTCGCCTTCATGGGCGGCTTCGACGACAGGGCAACGGGCGAGGGCACCCCCGGCTCCCCCCGCGTGGTCGTCAAGGGCTTCGCGCTCATGGGCGGAGTGGGCGTGGACAGAAAAATCCGCAGAATCGAAAAACTCCGCCAACGAGAAGAACGCCGCCAACAAAAACTGGACCGCCGCAAAACCGAAGGCTAGGCCAGGGGCGCGGGGAACTGCGCGACAGAGCCCCGGGTGGCCTGGGCTTGACGGGCTGGCGGGGCGAAGGGTGAGTCAGGGGCGCGGGGAACTGCGCAACACCCAGGGTGGGCTGAGCCTGACGGCTGGCGCGGCGAAGGGTAGGCCAGGGGCGCGGGGAACTGCGCGACAGAGCCCCGGGTGGGCTGAGCCCGACGGCTGGCGGGCCCACGGCTGGGTCAGGGGCGCGGGGAACTGCGCGACCGGCCACCACGCGGCCCGCGGCCAAGGCACAACCCCCGCAGGGAACGCCCCAGGAGATCAGAGCTCGGCCGCAGCCGAGCCCTTCAGATGCGAGAGATTGAACGTCTCTGCCATCCGCCGGAACCCCGCATCGGACGGATGCAGATGATCCCCCGAGTCATACCGCTCCCGAAGCTTCCGCGGATCATAAGGATCCCGCAGCGCCCGATCGAAGTCGACGAACTCGTCGAAGACCCGCCCCGACCTGATCTCCTCGTTCACGGCCTGCCGCACGCTCTCCAGAGCGGGCGCATACCCCCGGTGCCCCCCGAACGGCATGAGCGTCGCGCCGACGACCCGCAGCCCGCGCGTATGCGCCTGCCGGGTCAGCTCGCGCAGCCCCTCGACGATGCGGTCCGGATCGTTCTGGTGCGGGTTGCGCAGGATGTCGTTGACGCCGAGTGCGATCACGACGGCCTTCACGCCGGTCCGGTCCAGGACGTCCCGGTCGAACCGGGAGAGCCCGCTGGGATTGATCGCGGGGTTGCCGAGGCCGTCGGAGAGGATGCGGTTGCCGCTGATGCCCTGGTTCACGACGCCGTAGCGCGGCGCGCCCGACTCCGCCCGCAGTCGGCCCGCGAGGACGTCGGTCCACCGCCGGTTGGCGCCCATCGTGGACGAGATGCCGTCGGTGATGGAGTCGCCGAAGACGACGACGGTCCCGTCGGTCTCGTTGCTCAGCACGTCCACCGCGGAGAGGTAGCGCCAGTAGGGGCTCTGCTCGGTGTACGCGTCGCCCAGCTGGTCCTCGGTGCGGTCGCCCTCGGCGACGTAGCTGATCTGCCGGGCGTGGGGGTGGTAGGTGACCGGCCCGGACGGGGTCGGCGAGTACGTCGTGACCAGCAGGTCCGTGTCGTGCGGCACCCGCACCCTGGCGGCGTCGCTCATGACCTGCTGTCCCGGCGGGATCACCACGGACGTGTTGCCGTTGAAGGTGAGCCTGCGCAGCGTGCCCGCCGCGGCCGCCGGGTTGTTCGACGCGGAGGCCAGCGCGATCGAGGCGTGCGTGATGCTGAGCGGCGTCGTGCCGTACAGGTTCGAAAGGGTGATGCGGGCGCTGCTGCCGCCGACGCTCGTGTGCACGACGTTGCGGATGGAGCGGCCTGCGAACCCCTTCTGCTCCGTGCCCGGTTCGGACCCCGCGGGCGAGGCGGACCAGGAGCCGACCCAGACGCCGGAGGAGGCGGGTGCGGCGGAGCTGCGGGGGCCGCGAGGGCCCGCGCTGATGTCCTGTGAGCCGCCGTCGGTGCCGGTGACTCCGACGTATATGGCGGCAGAAATCACCACTATGACCGCGAGAACCGCGGCGAGAAGGGCATAACCGTGTCGCTTGGTCATGCGGGCTCTTTCTCCTCGGGCAGGGGGAGCCCCGAGGCTCCGATGTGATCACCCCATGATGCGGCATGGGCCGTGAGGCGGCCGACACTGCCCCCCTCCGTCCCATGAGACGCCGGGAACTTGTCGTCCGTTCCAGGAGTCGGTCAGGAAGGGGCGTAGAACACACGCCGTGGGGACAATCGGGACACAGGACAGGGGAACAGTGCGGACGAGGACGATGCGAACGGGCCAGGTGGAGTGAGTGGATCGCGCAAATGCGGAGGAATCGGCCGAGGTGCACGGCGAGCAGCATGCCCACGGGGACGGCACTCCAAGCCGCACCCCGACCGAAGCTGACAGCACCGCCTTCAGGGTGGGCGGCTCCACGAATGGCCTAAAGGGCGCGGGCGGGAAGACGTCGGCCACGGAACGGCCCACCCCCGCTCCCGGCGGCTTCACGTACAGCCCCGCCGACGAGGAGAAGCGCCGCGGCGTCCGCCGTATGAAGATCACGGCGACCGGACTCCTCGTCCTCGTCGCCGTCGTCTACGTACTGGCGAAGTGGGCGCAGCACTCCGGCGCGGGCCCCTGGGCGGGTTACGTGGCAGCCGCCGCCGAGGCAGGCATGGTCGGCGCCCTCGCCGACTGGTTCGCGGTCACCGCGCTCTTCCGCCACCCTCTCGGCCTGCCCATCCCGCACACGGCGATCATCCCGAACAAGAAGGACCAACTGGGCGCGTCCCTGGGCGATTTCGTCGGGGAGAACTTCCTCTCGGCCGATGTCGTACGAGGCCGCCTGCACGCCGTAGGCATCGGTGGCCGCCTCGGTGCCTGGCTCGCCGAGCCCGCGCACGCCGACCGGGTGACCGCCGAGCTCGCCACGGCCCTGCGCGGCGCCCTCACCGTCCTGCGCGACTCGGACGTGCAGGCCGTCGTCGGCGAGGCCATCACGCGCCGCGCCGACGCCCAGGAGATCGCCCCCGGCATGGGCAAGATGCTGGAGAAGGTCGTGGCGGACGGCGGCCACAAGCGGGTCGTCGACCTGGTGTGCGTCCGCGCGCACGACTGGCTCGTGGAGCACGCCGACTCGGTGATGGACGCGGTGCAGGGCGGGGCGCCCGGCTGGACCCCGCGGTTCGTCGACAAGAGGGTCGGCGAGCGGGTCTACAAGGAACTGCTCCGCTTCGTCACCGAGATGCGGGACATGCCGGAGCACCCCGCGCGGGGCGCCGTCGACCGCTTCCTCGCCGACTTCGCCGCCGACCTGCAGTCCGACTCGGACACGCGGGAGCGCGTGGAGCGGCTGAAGCGTGAGGTGCTCGGGCGCGACGAGGTCCAGGACCTCATCGCCTCGGCCTGGTCGGCCGTGCGCGCCATGATCGTGGCCGCCGCCGAGGACGAGCGCAGCGAGCTGCGCCTGCGTGTGCGGGCCTCGCTCCTCTCGCTCGGCGCACGGATGGCGACGGACGGACGCCTCCAGCAGAAGGTCGACGGCTGGGTGGAAGGCGCGGCGGTGTACGTGGTGACGACGTACCGCGACGAGATCACCTCCCTCATCACCGACACCGTGGCGGGCTGGGACGCGGAGCACACGTCGAAGAAGATCGAGGCGCACATCGGCCGTGACCTCCAGTTCATCCGGATCAACGGCACGGTGGTGGGCTCCCTGGCGGGGCTGGCGATCTATACGGTGTCGCGGTTGCTGGGGGCGTAGGGGATGTCTGCACCGCGCGGGCTACGCGCACTCTGCGCGGACCCCGCGTGCGCCCCCCGCGCGCCCCGCACCGTGAGAACGGTCAACGAGGCCACGGCGCACAGCACACCGACCCCCACCCACATGACGTCGTACGCCCCGAACGCGTCCCGTGCCACACCCCCGGCGAACGCCACCGCCCCGGCCCCCACTTGGTGCCCGGCGCTGACCCATCCGAAGACGACGGGGGCGTCGGCGCCGAAGTGCGTGCGGCACAGGGCGACGGTCGGCGGCACCGTGGCCACGTCGAGCAGCCCGAACAGCACGGCGAACGCGACGAGCGGCACGTCCACCGTGGCCGTCAGGAGCAGCGGCAGCGCGAAGAGGGTGAGCCCGCGCAGGGCGTAGTACGCGCTGAGCAGCCGCCGGGGGTCGAACCGGTCGGTGGCCCACCCCGACCCCACGGTGCCCGCGACGTTGCAGAGCCCGATGACCGAGAGCAGCGAGGCGGCGGCGGTCACCGCCATGCCGTGGTCGTGCGCGGCGGGTGCGAAGTGCGTCCACATCACGCCGTTGGTCGAGGCGCCGCAGACCGCGAAGGTGCCGACGAGCAGCCAGAAGGGGGCGGTACGGGCCGCGCGGCCGAGTACGGGGAGGGCGGCCGCCGCCCGCGGGTCCTTCGCCGTGGCTTCGGGGTCGCGTACGGAGGCCCAGACCGCAGGGAGGGCCAGCACGGCGGCGCCGGCGAGCACGTAGGCGGCGGTGCGCCACTCGTACGCATCGATGATCCACGACATGACGGGCAGGAAGGCGAACTGTCCGACCACGCTCGCCGCCGTGAGCAGTCCGGTGATGAGGCCGCGCCGCGCGGTGAACCAGCGTTCGCTGACGGTGGCGGCGAAGGTGGTGGCGGTGGCGCCGGTGCCGAGCCCGACGAGTACGCCCCAGTAGAGAACGAACTGCCAGGGCGAGGTCATGGTCGTGGTGAGCGCGGCACCGGTCCCCACGAGCAGCAGCGCCCCCGCCGCCACGCGCCGCATCCCGAGCCGGTCCATCAGCGCCGCCGCGAACGGCGCGGTCGCCCCGTACACGACCATGTTGACGAGCGCCCCGAGCCCGACGGCCGAGCGCGACCAGCCCAGATCGTCGTGCAGGGGCCCGACGAGCAGCCCGGCGAGCGTGCTGAAGGCCCCGGCGACGACGATGGCGAGGGCGGCTCCGGCGGCGACGCCCCAGGCGCGGTTCTTGCTACTGGTCTCGGTGCCGCTCCGGGCACTGGCCCTCCTGCTGATCTCCATGCGTACGAGCCTGCGGGGACGGGCCGGACCGCTGCGACTGGCCAGATGGCCACACTGTGCAAGAATCTGGCCATGAATGCGGACGGAGCATGAATGCGGACGGAGAGGGACTGGGCGGAAGCGCATCGGCCCCGGTATCGACCCCGGCACCGGTATCGGCGCCCCACGTGGTCGCGGTCCTGATCCGGGACGGTGTGCTGCCGATGGAGCTGGGCCTCGTGCACCAACTCCTCGGCACGGCGAGGTCGGCGGAGGGGGACCTCCTCTACTCCGTACGCACCTGCGCGCCCCGCCCCGGCATGATCCGCACGAGCGCGGACTTCCCGGTCTTCGCCGAGCACGGCCTCGACGTGGTCGCGGCGGCGGACACGGTGATCGTCCCGGCGTCGCACGAGAGCGACGAGGAGCTGGCACCGGGCGGGCTCGACGGGGAGTTGGCAGGTGCGCTGGCCACCCCGCGCCGGGTGGCGTCGATCTGCACCGGCTCCTTCGTCCTGGCGGCGGCGGGGCTCCTGGACGGCCGCAGGGCGACGACGCACTGGATGTCGGCGGACCACATGGCGCGGATGTTCCCCCAGGTCACGGTGGACCCGGACGTCCTCTACGTGGACGAGGGCGAGGTGCTGACCTCGGCGGGCGAGGCGGCGGGCATCGACCTCTGCCTGCACATGATCCGTGAGGACCACGGCGCGGTGGTGGCCGCGGAGGTGGCCCGCCGCACGGTGATTCCCCCGCACCGGGAGGGCGGCCAGGCGCAGTACATCCAGCGCCCGCTGGTGGACGCCGGGCT
Source organism: Streptomyces sp. NPDC004732 (assembly GCF_040609235.1). NCBI lineage: Bacteria > Bacillati > Actinomycetota > Actinomycetes > Kitasatosporales > Streptomycetaceae > Streptomyces > Streptomyces sp. NPDC004732. Next base: position 213,508 of record NZ_JBEXJR010000012.1, on the reverse strand, counting down.
GACCTCGACGGGCAGGTCCCGCGCCCACGCCGTGAAGTGCCTGGCGGACCCGTTGACGCTGGCGGAGCTCGCGGGGGTGGAGTCGATGAGCGTGCGGACGTTCAGCCGCCGCTTCCGCGAGGAGACGGGCCTGACGCCGATGCAGTGGCTGACGCAGCGCAGGGTGGACCGGGCCCGGGAGCTCCTCGAATCCACGGACCACACGGTCGACCGCATCGCTACGGAGACGGGGTTCGGCACGGGGACGTCGCTGAGGCAGCACTTCGTGACGGGGGTGGGGGTGTCGCCGGGCGCGTACAGAAGAACGTTCAGGGGGACGGGCACCCCGAACAACCGACCGCTCGTCGAATGAGTACGCGTACTCTGTCGCACCCCTCGCCCGGGAGGGCACGGTCGAACCCATGACCAGGATGCCGCTCACTCGCCCGACTCGCCCTGCTCAGTCGCCCCGGCAGCCCCTGTCGACGCTGCTACCCCTGCTACCCCTGCTACCCCTACTTACCCTGCTGCCTCTGCCGAAGACGGCACGGCTGCCCAGGTACGCGACCCGCCTCCTGGGCGCGGCCCTCGCGGCCACGGCGTACGTGGCCTGCCTCCCCTGGGACCTGCGCAACCGCCCCGAAACGGCGGGCTCTCTCCACGAGACGACACCGGTGACGACGACGGGCGTCACGCTCCTGGCCGTCTCACTCATAGCCCTGGCGGCCTACTTCGGCATACGGGACCGCCCGGTATGGACGCTGCTGGTGGTGGCGGCCCCGCCCGCGACGCTGATGTACATCTCGTTCAACACCCACCCCACGCAGGACGCGCAGGTATGGCCCGTGGCATGGGCGGCCTTCACGCTGCTGTTCGGGGCGGGGTCGCTGATGGTGGCGATGACGGCGAGGAGGCTGACGCGCCCCCCGCTGGTTCTGCCCTAGCCGCGCCGGTCGGCAAGCACCCAGGAGGCGAGCCCGACGCCACCGGCGACACCGAGCACGGCGGGCCAGGCGCCCACCTTCTTGGCCAGCGGATGCGACCCGGCGAACCCGGCGACGTAAGCCGCGGTGAGCGCGGCTGCGGTCTTCCCACCGGCAGCCTCCCGCCACTGCCGAGCGGCCACGACCCCGGCTGCACCGAGCACGACCCCACCGAGGGGCCGCTTCTTGGTGGCCCGCGCGGTGGCATAGCCCCCGACGATCCCACTCACGGCCACCATCGCCGCCGGAATCCTCGCCATGATTGATCCGCCTCTCGGTGATACGTCCCTGTTGCGTTCTTTGGCCCGAGGCTAACGCGCGGCGAGCGGCCGCCGACGGCCGGGACCGGGGAACCGCGTCACGGCCGACCGGCGGCGTCCGCGACGAACCGGGCCCAGGCCGTGGAGGAGACCAGGAGGCGGGGCCCGTCGGCACGCTTGGAGTCACGTATGAAGACACCGCGCCGGACGAACGCGGTCTCCAGGCACTCCGTGGTGTTGGCCCCGCTGTACGACGACTTGAACCACGGGAGAGCCGAAGGGGTCAGACGCTCAACAGGCATTAGAGCTCCTTGCGGATGCGTTGAATCATGGAGGAGGAGGCTTCCATGTCCAACGCTTGTGCGCGGAGGTAGTCGAACGCAAGCCGGTAACGGTCGAGTTCCTCGTCCTTCTCCAAGAAGAGTGAGCCTGTGTGGAGGTCGACGTACACGACGTCGAGCGCTGGTTCCGTGCCGCCGATGATGACGAAACTCCCGAGCGCGGCGGAGTGCGCCCCCATGGAGAACGGAAGGACCTGAAGCGTGATGTGGGGCGACTCATTGGCCTGGAGGAGGCGGCTGAGCTGTTCCTTCATGATCGACGGGGAACCCACGACGCGACGGATCACGGACTCGTCGAGGATGGCCCACAGCCGAGGTGGGTCCATCCGGCTCAGGACCTCCTGACGCTTCATGCGGATGTCGACGAGCCGTTCGATCTCCGCCGGGGCGAGGCGTATCTCGTTGGCCTGCTGAACGGCGGTGCTGTAAGCGCGTGTCTGCAGTAGTCCGGGAACGTAGAGGCACGAGAAGTGGTCTTCACGTACGGCTTCGTCCTCAAGCGTGAGCAGCAGATTCATGCTCTCCGGAATGGAGTCCGTGAAGGAACTCCACCACCCTTGCTGCTTGGCGTCCTTGGCGAGCGCTACGACAGCACGGCGTTCGGCATCGGTCGCCGCGTATTCGCGGCAGAGCGCATCGACGACGAGCCACTTGACCGGGCCGGCCTGCGTCTCGTACCGGCTGACCGTTGCCTTGGACACCCCGACGAGAGTGCCGGCCTCCTCCAGAGTCAGCCCTTTGCGGGCGCGCAGCTTCCGCATCATGGCGCCCAGCTGGCGCCGACGCGTGGTGGTCCGTAGCGACATACGACTCCTTCCCGGAGGCCGGATTCCCGGCCCGCAGGCCGCAACCAGGCTAAGTGCCAACTGAGTTGGCGCCCCAGTGAGTTCACTCGAAGGATGTCGGTGAGAAGTTACACAGCGAGACTTCTCTGTGCCATGCTCCCAGCAGTCACTACGCGGTGTAGCCGTACGGATACGGCAGGCGCAGCGCCGTGTGGCCTGGGAGGAGCCTCTCCATGTCCATTCACGAAGAGGGCGCACGGCAGCTGCGCTGCGTCTTGCCATTCGAGGCGGCACCGAAGGAGGTACCCCTCCTCCGCCTGGAGGTGAAGCGCAACTTGGAACAGTGGGGTGCGCTGAGCGTCCTAGACGAAGCGGGGCTCGTCGCGACGGAGTTGGCGACGAACGTCATCAAGCACGTCGGCGAGGGCGCACCGGCGACGCTGGTACTCGAACCCCGCGGGGGCCGCCTGCGCGTAGAGGTACACGACGGGAGCCGCGCCGTGCCGGCCCTGAGTGCTGTGTGCGGGGAGGCGGAGTGCGGGCGGGGGCTTCACCTCCTGGCCTCTTTGAGTGAGGAGTGGGGCACGCTCTTCACGGCTACGGGGAAGGCGGTGTGGTGCGAGATCTCGCTGGCCCCCGCTCGACAGTGCGCACGGGTCCAGCGCGCAGCAGCGGTACTGGATGAGTACTGCAGGCTGATCAGCCCTGCCCTGATGGCCGGGCCAGGACGTGCGGCTCTGGAGGCACTGGTTCCAGAGGTCATCGCTGACCTGCTGCAGTGGCTCGCTGCGCAGGGCGGGGACCCGGATGAGGCGCTGGACCTGGCGCAGGCCCGCTACGAGTCGGCGGCGGAGGCGGCGTGAGGGGGGCGGGATGCCGAAGTGCGCATCAGGGCCCTCAGTGCGTCGGGAGTGCGCCACGATTCTCCCCGGCGGTTCTTGTGGCACATGCGGTGGCAGTTGGCGCACAAGCAGGCAAGGTCGTCGAGCCTGGTGCTTCGGGAGCCGGATACATGGAGGGGGATGACGTGATGCACCTCGATGTATCCCTCGCCGAGCGCGCCGTATGCGCGAGCGAAGTCGAAGTCGCAGACTTCGCAGCGCAGCGGACGGCCGTCCTGCTGGGCCTGCTTGATCTTCAGCCTGCGGAGCTTCGGGTCCCGCTCGCGGGCGAGTGCCTGGCGGACAAGCAGCCTGCCTTCGATGGCGGTGGTGCCGGAGTCGTCGGTCTCATCGGGCTGGGGCGGGATGAGCTGCAGCCGCCCCGAGCCGATTCCGTCTTCGATCGCCCGGGCGGCCTCGAGCATTTCGGCCTCGCGGTCGATGAAGGCCTTGATCATCAGACGCGTCGGCTCCCCGCACCGGGTGCCTTTGCGGCTGTAGGCGGGGTGGTTCGTCGCGAAGTCGCTGGTCTTGCGGCTGGCGCTGTCCGGAGAACGGAACCCAGGGAGGGCGAGGGCCTCCGCGGGATGAATGGGGAGCGACCGCAGCAGCTCGGACAGGTCCTGCACTTCCGGATCCCCGGTCCGCAGCTCGTGCCAGCCATTCTTTACAACGCGTGCGCCGGCCAGCACCAGTTCATCCTCAGTCCACGCAGGGATCCGCATGGCCAATATCGTACGAGTGTTCGTCGTGACGGAGGGTGTGTTCAGCGAACTATGCAACGTGCTGCACACTTGGATGGGTCTCGTTGTCAGTGGGGTCTGTCACCCTCTGTGATGGTGGTGCGCGCAGTGTGCCCGCCGCTGCGTACCGGTATGGAGGGGGCATGGCCCGCATGAATGAGCTCAAGTACACCTCGGTGGAGATCTGCGCCGGGGCTGGGGGCCAGGCCGTAGGTCTGCACAATGCGGGATTCAAGCATGCTGCTCTGATTGAGATCGACAGGGATGCCTGTCAGACGCTCAGGGATAACATCAGCGCGAATCCGGAGTGGGCTGGCTGCACGGTAATCGAGGCAGATCTCAGGGAGTTTGATACGGCGGGCTTGGGGCTGGCCCCGGGGGACCTTGATCTTCTGGCGGGCGGAGTGCCGTGCCCCCCATTCTCGGCGGCAGGCAAACAGCTCGGCCGTGACGATGAGCGTGATCTCTTCCCGCGGATGCTTGAGCTCATCGATGAACTCGACCCTAAAGCCGTGATGATCGAGAACGTGCGTGGTCTGCTCGACCCGAAGTTCGCCGAGTATCGGCAAGAGATCATCAAGCGCTTGGAGTCGCTGGGTTACGAAGAGTGCTACTGGGAGGTGCTGGAAGCGAAGCGGTATGGGGTCCCGCAGCTCCGGCCCAGAGCCATCCTCGTCGCGATGAAGCCGCAGTATGCCCAGCACTTCCAGCACACAAAGCCCGACGAGTGTGCGGAACTCACGGTCGGCGAGGCGCTGCACGACTCGATGCGAGTCCGGTATGACGCGGTCGCTGACGATCCCAGGGCCGAGAGCGCATTCAAGAAGTGGTACGAGAAGGCGCTTGAAGGTGTCGCCCCCACGGTCGTCGGGGGTTCAAAGAAGCATGGAGGGGCGGACCTCGGCCCGACACGGGCCAAGCGAGCCTGGGCAGACCTCGGAGTATGCGGACTGGGCGTCGCTAACGAGCCGGACGAGATGAAGGACGCAGAGCGCGACCTTTTTGCCGCTGCAGGCCCCAAGCTCACAGTGACCCAAGCCGCTCTGATCCAGGGATTCCCTGCAGACTGGCAGTTCTCCGGGCGCAAGACTGCGGCTTACCGGCAGGTCGGGAACGCTTTCCCGCCCCCAGTGGCGCAGGCTGTCGGCGAGCAGGTCTACGCGGCTCTCAAGGCTGCCGACGAGGCATAGCTGAGGCAGAGGGACCTGCTCATTTCTGGGCTGACCGGAGTCGGCTTGCTGTCGCTGCGATCTTGACGGCGCAGTCCTCGGCTGATTCGTGCTCCCAGAACCGGAGTACGGTCCACCCTGCCGACCGGAGCTGCACGTCGGTGTCGCGGTCGCGGGCCATGTTCCGGGCAACCTTGTCCGACCAGTAGCCCGTATTGGTCTTCGGCTGTACGTAGTGTTCTGGGCAGCCGTGCCAGTAGCAGCCGTCAACAAACACGGCCAGCTTTGCCGGACGGAAGACGATGTCCGCTGTCCGGCGAAGGCCGGGGAGTGGCTTGGCTGCCACTCGGTAGCGCATGCCCTGAGCGTGGAGAAGACTGCGGATCATCCGCTCGGGCTTGGTGTCGCGGCTGCGGATGGCTTGCATGTTGCGGCGTCGTGCTGCGGAGGAGGCCCAGGAGCCTTCTGGCGGAACCCAGCTCTCGCTGCTGCTTTCTGTGTTCTGCATGGCCTCCTCCGGACGGAAAGGTCAGTCGCTGCTGCTTGTCTTCTTCTTTGTCTCAGGAAGAAGAGGGGCCCGTTCTTCTGGGTCGTCGGGGCGAGCTGCGACCCAGTATCGATCCTCTAGCAGGACGCGCGGCTGGCCGTCATGGTGAGGCTTGGCTTCCACGACACGGATACTGACGCTCTCGCCCTCCTGCGGGACGGGCAGTCCTAGCTGAGCGGCCACAGCTTGGTGGTTCGGATAGTCGCCGCAGATGAGGATCCCCTCATTGCGAAGCTTTTCGCGCGCCCCTCCGTTGTACCGCACGCGCTTCATGTAGTCCTTCTGCTGTGCGAGAGTCCGCACCACCGTACGGTTCACTCGGCGCTTCTGCACTCGCCGGAACAGCTCGTTGAGCTTTGCCTGTCCGGGGCTGCGCCGTGATCCGGCTCCGGCATTCAGGACTGCTTGCTGGGTCTCCGTATCGATGTGCAGTAGCAGGTTCTTTTCCAGTGGCGCCTCGTGCCAGAGCCAGGTAACTAGAGAGTGATGCTGTTTCGTGAGCCGGAACTTTCCGTCCCGGTTTCCCTTCTTTGTGACGGTTCCACTAGTGGTCAGCTTTGCGCGGTTTGCCCGCAGGAGGCCCGCGCTCCACAGGCTCTGGTGGTCGTCCGCCCAGACCACGAGGCAGATTTCATCCAGGGCTTCTGGCGGAATCATCCAGCCGTACAGCTTCTGTGAGTACTTGCAGTCGACCTCGATCCCCTCGATCAAGTAGTCCAGGTCTGCTCCGCTGGCGAGTTCAAATTCCCGCAGCAGGTTGATTTCTACCAGGGTTCCTGCATGCGTCTTCTCGGTCTTGTGGAGGTCGTTCCAGTCGAACCGGCCAGTGTGCTCCCCGTCCAGGAGCTGGTCGATGGTTTCGCGCAGGACGCGGGCGAACCGCTCACCCTTTGGGTCCAGGGTCAGCAGGTGCTGGCGTACGAGCATGAGCTCAGGGTCGTCACACACACCAGGTGCTGGTCCGGGAGGGCCGAAGGAGGGTGCGGGCACGAGTAACTCCTGAATCAGGAAGAGGACATACGGCCCACTTGTATCACGGATCGCAAGATGGCCTGGGCGGTGCGAGCTTGGTCAACTACCTTGCGTGTGGGTTGACTTACTGCCGAGTCTGGGTGTGGGCGATGGAGACGACAGTCAATGATGTGCTGGACCTGTTCTGTACGTCGGTGAGCACCGAGAGGCGTCTCGACGACTGGCGGCGTGATCCTCGGAGGGAGCAGGTTGCGCCAGTGGTGCTGGCGCACAGCACGCGAGTGCTGTACCGCCTCACTGAAGGCGATGTGCACGATGTATGCCAACGTACGGAACATGCTCTGGGGCAGGTGCGGCGCGAGGTCGGGGAGAGCGTGCCCCAGATCGTGGACTGGCACCCGAACTTTGCGTTCACGCATACGTTCCATACATGCGTGGAGCGTATTGGAGCAGTCCCTACATATCAGCAGTTCCGGGAGTTCTCGCTTTCTGATGCTGAGGGGCTGGACATGCTCGGCAGCCCTTCAAAGGAGTTGATACGGCGCCTTGTTGTTAAGCAGGGTGTTGAGCAGTGGCGCGCTCAGGCGGCGATGCGCTGGCGCATCGGTAACGCGTACTACGGTTTCCTGCGAGAGGTGTACACCCTTGTGCAACTCAGGCGGCGCGGAATAGATCTGCGTGTCCATCCGCTGGCTGATGCGCTGTTCCGAGTGGACGCGTGGACTGGGCGGCGAGCGCTGAGTTTACGCGTGGGGAATAAGAAGTTCCGCCAAGGGGGCAATGCTGGTCGGAAGACCCCTGCCGAGCAGTTACTTGCGGATGTGCAGCCGCCGCTGCGGTTCGACACGATTGAACTCGCAGCAGCGACCAGGTTCGGCCAGGTGCACGTGCCGACTGCCCAGGTCCTCGATCACGCAGCCACTCGCCTCGGTGCTCTTTGAGACTTTCAGGCGCCGTGACACTCCCCGTACACCCGCCCGGACCCACACCAGCACACCCCATCCCCCTCCGGCGGCCAAGAAACCGCCCGCCCCCGCGCCGCCAGCGTCGTCGCGTACTGGGGCAGGAGGGTCGGGTCCTCCGGGGAGGATGCCTCTGAGGCGGCGAAGGCCTCGTAGGACGGGACCGTTCCCGTGACGATGCCCAGGTTCGGGGTGCCCGAGGCCGAGAGTTCCCTCAACGAGGACTCTATGGTCGACAGGTGCGCCTCGTGGGACGGGTACTCCGAGGTCAGGGACGGGTACGCCGTCAGGAGTTCGGTGAGTTCCGTCGACGGCCAGTGGAGGACCGCCACCGGGAAGGGGCGGGACAGGGCCTCGCGGTAGGAGCCCAACTCCGCCTGGATGCGGGTGATTTCCGCGCGCAGCTCCGCGGGGTTCTCCGAGCCCAGGGACCAGACCCGCTTCGGGTCGTGGAGTTCGTCCAGGGAGACCGGGGCGGACGAGACGCGGTCCGCCAGGGCGTCCCAGTCGTCGTGGTCGGCGCCCAGGAGGCGGCGCACGCGGTGGCGGCCGAAGAGGATGGGGTGCATGGCGTACGAGGGCTCCGCCGCCGCGGGGATGAGCAGGGTCGCCGCCTCCGTGAACGTGGCGTGCGCCTGCTCCAGCTCGTCGTGCGATTCGAGTGACTCCGCCACGATCACCCACGGTGCCGGGTCCCGCGGAGACGCGGCGCGGACGCCGTCGATGATCGCCCTCGCCTCCGCCTCGTGGCCGTACTCCCAGAGGTTCGACGCCTTCAGGGCGCGGATCAGGAGAGGGGCGGACGGGGGGTGGGGGGCCGAGGGCGACAGGAGGTTGTCGTAGAGCGTCGTCGCGCGGTCGCGGGCGCCGGCCAGTTCCAGGTGGGCCGCGGCCTGGAGGAGGAGCTGTTCGGCGTCCTCCGGGTACAGGTCGGCCGTGCGTTCCAGGCGCTCGGCTTCGGCGATGTGGTCGACGTCGACGTGGTCCGCGGCAGCAGGCTTCTCGGGGCGCATACGGGACACGGTACTGCCGAGGGGGCCTTGCGCAGGAGGGGCGGTGCGGGCCCGGGCCTGGTCCGGCCATGGATTGTTGCGGGTGCGGCGCCTATCCTCCGTGCGGCCGTCGGGAAGAGGAGGCGCCGTGCGCGTACGTGTACCGGTTGTCGTGCAGCAAGGGCGCCGCGCGCCCCGACCCCTCGCCGCGCGCCTGCTCTGGAACGGGGCCGAAGTCGCCGTCACCCTCGGGCTCGTACTGCTTCTGCTCGTCGCCCATCAGCTCTGGTGGACCAATCGGCAGGCCCGCGCCGCCGCCGAGAAGAAGGTCGAGGCCCTTGAGGAGGAGTGGGAGGGCGGGTCCGGTTCCAAAGAGGGGGGTGACAGTGCCGATGAAGGGGGGCCTAGGGCCTCCTCCTCGTCCGCCGCCGAGCCCGAGCCCGAGCGCGCGCGTGGCTCCTCCGTCGCCGGGGCACGTCAGCCCGCCCGCCCCGCCCCCGCACCCCACTGGGACCAGGCCTACGCCGTCCTCCGCATCCCCCGCATCGGCATCCGCGTCCCCGTCGCCGAAGGCGTGAGCAAGGGCGGCGTGCTCAACAAGGGGTACGTCGGGCACTATCCGCGTACCGCTCAGCCCGGCCAGGGCGGGAACTTCGCGCTCGCCGGGCATCGCAACACCCACGGCGAGCCGTTCCGATACATCAACCGGCTGCGGGACGGGGACGAGGTGAGCGTGGCGACCAAGGACGCCGTGTACACGTACGTCGTCGACAAGGCGTTGGCGCGGACCTCCGCCCACGACGGCGGCGTCATCCGGAGCGTGCCGCGCAGCGATGTGCGCAAGGGGTACGGGTACAGCCAGGCCGGGTATTACATCACGCTCACCACCTGCACCCCCGAGTACACCTCGAAGTACCGGCTCGTCGTGTGGGGGAAGCTCCGGTCCATGCGGCCCAGGTAGTGCGGCCCAGGCCCAGGTAGTGCGGCCCGGGTAGTACGGAGGCAGCCGCTAAGGTCGCCTCGTGATCGCTCGACGTCCCCATCTCCTCTGGCTGCTCGGCCCCTTCGTGCTGTACCTCGGCGTGCTGCCGTTCGCCAACCGCGTGCGGCCCGTCGTCCTCGGGCTGCCCTTTCTGTTCTTCTGGCTGCTGTGCGCGACGGTGCTCACGCCGGTCTGCGTGTGGCTCGCGCACAGAGGTGACCGGAAGAGTCGGGGCAGCCGCCAGAAGCCGGAGCGTGCCTCATGAGTGACGCCGGCATCGCCACCGCCGTCTTCGCCGTCTTCATGGCGGGCACCGTCGCCCTCGGCCTCGCCGCCGTCCGCGGGCGCGGCAAGCAGGGCGGGATCGCCGAGTGGTCCGTGGGCGGGCGCAGTCTCGGGGCCGTCTTCATCTGGGTGCTGATGGCGGGGGAGGGCTACACCAGCTTCAGCTATCTGGGGGCCGCGGGCTGGGGGTACAACTACGGGGCTCCCGTGCTGTACGTCGTCGCGTACATGTCCTGCGGGTACGCCGTGGGGTACGTCGTCGGACCGATGCTCTGGGCCTACGCCCGGCGGCACGGGCTCGTCAGCATCTCCGACATGGTCGCCCACCGGTACGGGCGGCCCTGGCTCGGCGCCGGTGTCGCGCTGCTCGTCACCGTCTTCCTGCTGCCCTACATCCAGCTGCAGATCACCGGCATGGGCGTCGTCGTCTCCACCATTTCCTACGGCGCCATCAGCCTCAACTGGGCCTATTTCATCGGCTTCGCGGTCACGACCGGGTTCGTGGTGGTGAGCGGGCTGCGCGGGAGCGCCTGGGTGTCCGTGCTCAAGGACGTGCTGGTCGTCGGGACGCTCGCCTTCCTCGCCATCTACGTACCCCAGCACTACTTCGACGGATACGGGCCGTTCCTCGACCGGATCGTGCGCGAGAAGAGCGCCTGGCTCACGCTGCCGGGAAGTGGCGGGAGCCCCTACGGACAGGCGTGGTTCGCCACGACCTCGCTGCTCAACGCGCTGACCGTCGTCATCTTCCCGACCACCGTCGCCGGGTATCTGGGCGCGCGCAGCGCCGACGGGCTGCGGCGCAACGCCATCTGGCTGCCCGCCTACAACGTGCTGCTCTTCGTGCCCATGCTGCTCGGCATGGCCGCGCTCTTCGTCGTGCCAGGACTCGTCGGCGCCGAGTCCAACCTCGCGCTGTTCAGGCTCGTGGTCGACTCGCTGCCCGCGTGGGCCGTCGGCGTCATCGGTGTCGCGGCCGCGCTCTCCTCCATCGTGCCCATGGCCGTGTTCATGCTGGTCATCGGGACGATGTGGGGCAGCAGTGTGCTGTCGCTGCTGCCCCGGTGGCGCACCCCGCAGCGGCAGAAGCTCGCCTCGCAGGCCGTGGTCGTCGTGGCGGGCGCGCTCGCGCTCGCGATGACGTACGGGGCGCCCAACACCCTCGTACGGCTCTCGCTCATCTCTTACGAGGGGATGGCCCAGCTCGTACCGATCCTGCTGCTCGGCCTGGTGTGGCGGAAGCTGACGCTGGCCGGGGCGTTGAGCGGGCTCGTCGTGGGGGTGGGGATCGTGTGCGCCCTCGTCTTCAGCGACCACGATCCCGTCTTCGGGGTGAACGCGGGGATCGTCGCGCTCGCCGCGAATCTGGCGGTCGCGCTCGTGGTGTCGTACGCGGGTCCCGCCGACCGCGCCGACGGGCGGCCGGACGACGAGGTCCTCGCGCGCGATCCCCTCGACCTCGACCCCCTCGACGAGCCCGACGAGCTCGACGAGGCGGAGGGCGGGCCCGGCCGGGGCGTCAGGCCTGCCGGGGGGAGTGGTTCCGCTCCCGCAGCAGGAGCACGGTGACCGCCGCGAGCACGGCGAGGCAGGCCGAGACCGTCATCGCGAGGTTCGCGCCGTGCGCGAGGTCGTCCGTCGAGGTCGACACCGCGATCATCAGGGCGACGCCCGCGGCCGAACCGACGTAGCGCGCCGTGTTGTTGGCGCCCGAGCCCATCGCGGCGCGTTCGGCCGGCACGGACTCGACCGAGAGCAGCGGGAGCGCCGCGTTCAGGAGGCCGCTGCCCACGCCGGAGACGAGGAGGCCGGGCAGCAGCCGGGTCCAGGAGCCCGAGGAGGCCGCGCCCAGCATCGTCACGGCGGCGACGGCGTGCAGGGCGAAGCCGACGGCCAGTTGGTGGCGGGCCGAGACCCGGCCCGCGAGCCGCCTGGCCTGCAGCGCCGCCACGAAGGACGTGCCCGACCAGATCACGAGGAGCCAGGCCGTGCTCATGACGGAGAGGCCCAGCGTGTGCTGGAGCAGCGTCGGCAGGTAGCTGAACAGGCCGATCACGGAGAACCCGGTGAACAGGGCGCCCGTCGTCGAGGCCAGGAACAGCGGGCGGCGCAGCAGGGCGAGGTCGAGCATCGGGGTCCGGACGCGGTGTTCCACCGCCACGAACGCGGCGAGCAGCACGGCGGCCGCGGCCAGGAGCGCCGCCACGGGCGCGCGCAGCCAGCCGTCCCGCCCGAGGGTGAGCGCGGCCACCAGCGCCGTCAGGGCCAGGCCGAGGGTGGCGGCGCCCGCCAGGTCCGGGCGGCCGCGGCGCGCGGCGCGGGACTCGGTCAGCGCGCGCGGGGCGAGGGCGGCGACCGCGAGGGCGGCGGCGCCGAGGGCGGCGTACGCCCAGCGCCAGCCGTTCGGGCCCGCTCCCGTCAGTGCCCCCGCGACCGGCGGGCCCGCCGCGATGCCGCCGCTCACGAACGCGCCCCAGATGCCGGTCGCCCTGATCCGCCCGGCGCCCGCGGGGAACGCGTGCACGAGCAGGCCGAGGCTGCTCGCGAGGATGGCCGCGCTCGCCGCGCCCTGGGCCAGGCGGGCCAGTGTGAACAGCCAGGTCGACCCGGCGAGCGCGGAGAGCGCGGCGGTGATGCCGAGCGCGACCGTGCCGGAGAGGAAGATCCGCCGCCGGCCGTAGTCGTCGGCGAGGCTCCCCGCGACCAGGAGCACCGCGGCGAGACCGAGCGGTGTGCCGTTGAGTAGCCAGGCCTGGGCGGAGAGCGGGGTGTGCAGGGCGGCGGCCGTGTCGGGGAGCGTGATCATCGGCGCCGTGTACGTCATGAGGGTCACGGCCGTGGCGGCACTGGTGACGGCGAGGGTGGCGCGGCCATGCGGGGTGGCGGACGGGGGTGCGGGGGTGTCCGGTGCCGGAGTGGCCGGTGCCGGGGCGGTGGAGGTGCGGGCGAGGCGGGTGGACATGGTGGAGCCCTTCGAGGTTCAGTCATTGAACTCGGCGAGTGCGACGACCGTAGCATTCGGAGTTCATTCACTGAACCTCGTACGGGAAAAACGGTTAGAGTGGGGTCATGGCTCTCGGCAAGGACTACGCCGCGCAGGAGTGCTCGATGGCCCGCGCCCTGGAGGTGGTCGGCGAGCGCTGGACGCTGCTCATCGTCCGCGACGCCCTCTACGGAGTGCGGCGGTACAACGACTTCCTCGTCCATCTCGGCATCCCGCGCGCCGTACTCGCCGCCCGTCTGCAGGCGCTCGTCGCCGCGGGCGTCCTCGACAAACGGCCGTGCTCCGAGGCGCCGAGGCGGCACGAGTACGTGGTGACGGAGCGCGGCGAGGCCCTGTGGCCGGTGCTCCGCGCGCTCGGGGTGTGGGGGCGCGACCACATCTCAGGCACCAAGCCGCCGCGCTACTTCCGGCACGCGGCGTGCGGCACCGAGCTGGGCGCCGGGGGCGACTGCCCGGCCTGTGGCGGCCTCGTCCCCGTCAGGGACGTCGAGATGGTGCCGGGGCCCGGGCTCGACCCGGAACCCACCGATCCGGTCAGCCGCGCCCTCGCGGCGCCCCGCAGGCTGCTTCAGCCGGTCGAAGTGGATCCTGTATAACGGCAGTACGACGAAGAGTGCTCGAGCGCGAGTGGCGCGAGTAGCGTGAGTAGCGGAGAGGGGAGGACGGCGATGCACGACGTGATCCGTGGCTGGAAGAACTGGAAGACGGCCGCGCGCCCCGCCCTGCTCCTTCTGTTCCTCCTCGTCGAGGTCGTCCTCGTCGACACCGGAGGCCTCGCCTCCGCCGTCGCGCTCGCCGCGACCGCCGCCGCGGGCTCCGCGCTCGCCGCCTGCTCCGTGATCGCCGCGCGCTGCGCGCCCGCCGTGCCCCGCACCAGAGTGCGCACGGCCATCCGCGACCGCGAGATGCGCACCGCCTTCCTGCCTCAACGCGACCCCGACGCCAGGGGCCGCAGGCGCCCCCGAGCACCCGGCCGTCTCTTCCTGACGGCCGCGTAGGGGATAACGCCCAGCTTTCTGAGGCACCTTGTCCTGAGGCTCCCGCCCGGGATCTTTCCTGAGGCGCTCTTTCTGAGTCCCCCTCGCGGGTCGTCACGCCGCCGCGGCGGCAGCCCTCGCTGTCCGTCGCCCACTCTCCCGGCACGACGAGACCCCCAGAGGACTTCTCCATGTCCGCTTTCATGTCCCTGTTCGCCGAGCTGGTCGGGCACATCGCCGACCTGCTCGACCCGCTCTTCCACGCCTCGGCGACCGCCGCCGCGATCGTGCTGTTCACCGCCTGCGTACGGCTCCTCGTCCACCCGCTCTCGCGCGCATCGGCCCGCGGGCAGAAGGCGCGCGCCAAGCTCAACCCGCAGATCGCGGAGTTGCGCAAGAAGCACGGCAAGAACCCCGAGAAGCTGCAGAAGGCCGTCCTCGAACTGCACCGCAAGGAGAAGGTGTCGCCGCTCTCCGGGTGCCTGCCCAGCCTCTTCCAGCTCCCGGCGTTCTTCCTCCTCTACCACCTGTTCTCCAGCTCCAGCATCGGCGGCGACGCCAACACGCTCCTCGACCACACCCTCTTCGCCGCGCCGCTCGGCGGCCGGTGGAAGGACGCGCTGGCCGACGGCGGGGTCTTCGGCGCGCAGGGTCTTGTCTACGTGGGGCTCTTCGTGATCGTCGCCGCCGTCGCCACGTTCAATTACCGGCGCACCAAGGCGCAGATGGCGGCCAACCCGCCTGCGCAGCAGAGCGGTGACCAGCAGGTGCCCGGCATGGGGGCGATCGCGAAGGTGATGCCGCTGATGTCGTTCATGACTCTGTTCACGGTGGCGGTGGTGCCGCTGGCCGCAGCGCTGTACGTGGTGACCAGTACGACGTGGAGCGCGGTCGAGCGGGCCGTGCTGTACCGGGACATGCCGGGCGGGGCGGGGGTTCTGGCTACCGCCGGGTAACGGTCCAGTACGTGAACCGGGTATTGCATACCGCACTCGGACCTTGGACGATCGACCAAACCTCCGATGGCCGCAACCCATCGGCCGGGCTACCGAAGGAATGGAGTCTGACCATGAAGCTGCTGCGAGTCGGTACGTCTGGCGCGGAGCGTCCGGCGCTCCTCGACGCCGAAGGAACGCTCCGTGACCTGTCGGGGGTGGTCGCCGACATCGACGGCGCGGTGCTCGCCGACGCGGCCGCGCTGGGCCGGATACGGGCCGCTGCCGACGCCGGTGACCTGCCCGTTCTCGACGCGGACGGGCTGCGCGTCGGCCCGCCGGTCGGGCGCATCGGCAAGGTCGTCTGCATCGGCCTCAACTATCACGACCACGCCCGCGAGACGGGGGCGGAGCCGCCCGCCGAGCCGGTCGTCTTCTTCAAGGCGGCGGACACGGTGGTCGGCCCCGACGACACCGTCCTGGTGCCGCGCGCCTCGGTCAAGACGGACTGGGAGGTCGAGCTCGCCGTGGTCATCGGACGTACGGCGCGCTACCTGGGGTCGCACGAGGAGGCGCTGGCGCACGTCGCGGGGTACGCGGTGGCGCACGACGTGTCCGAGCGGGAGTTCCAGATCGAGCGGGGCGGCACCTGGGACAAGGGCAAGAACTGCGAGACGTTCAACCCGCTGGGCCCCTGGCTGGTCACCGCGGACGAGATCGCCGACCCGCAGGCCCTCTCTCTGAAGCTCTGGGTCAACGGCGAACTGAAGCAGGACGGCACGACCGCCGAACAGATCTTCCCGGTCGCGGAAGTGGTGCGCTACGTAAGCCAGTTCATGACGCTCTACCCGGGCGACGTGATCAACACGGGGACGCCCGCGGGCGTGGCGATGGGCCAGCCGGAGCCGAAGCCGTATCTGCGGGCGGGCGATGTGGTGGAGCTGGAGATCGGGGGGCTGGGGCGGCAGCGGCAGGAGTTGAAGGACGCGTAGCGCCGTGACGCCGTGACGTTCCGGCCCTCCCGGTGAATTGTGCCCGGCGCCCCTGGTTCCACGGGGGCGCCGACGCGGGTCGGTGCTTCTGACGTCGGAGAAGTACGCAGTGGGAGCTGTCGAGTTGCTGGAAACAGTTCGAAGCCCGCGAGGAGCTGCACAAACAGGCACTCCGCAGAATGTGGCCCCACTGGCCGACCATCGCCTGACGGCCGGCCTGCCGCTCAGCCGGTGATGAAGCGTTCCAGCGCTTCGGCGACCAACGCATGGTCCTTCACCTGCGGCAGCCCCGACACCACCACCGCGCCGATCACCCCCGCGCCCTCGACCGCGATCGGGAACGCGCCGCCGTGGGCCGCGTACACGTCGAGGTCCAGGCGCGAGGCGTCCTCGAACGTCGTGCCCTTGGCGCGGAAGCGGGAGCCGACCAGCAGGGACGAGCAGCCGTAGCGCTCCACCACGCGGCGTTTGCGGTCGATCCAGGCGTCGTTGTCCGGGGTCGAGCCGGGCAGGGCCGCGTGGAAGAGCTGCTGGCCCGCGCGGCGGATGTCGATCGCCACGGGGGCGTGGCGTTCGCGGGCCAGTTCCACCAGGAGGGTGCCGAGTGTCCATGCGTCGTCGTGCGTGAAGTGGGGGAGGACCAGGCGGCGTTCCTGGGCCTCCAGTTCGTCGATGGTCGGGGCGTTCGCGGGGGCGGGAGGGGTGGTCACAGGGTCACCGTCACACCGTCGCGGGCCGAGCGGCGCGCCGCTTCCAGGACGTCCAGGGCCGCGGCCGCCTCGTGTGCGGTGACGGGGTTCTCGCCGGTGCCGCGCAGGGCGGCGGCCACCGACGCGTAGTACGCGGGGTAGTCGCCCGGCAGGGTCGGGGTGGGGCGCCCACCGCCGGTCAGCGGGGACTCGCCGGAGCCGACCCGGCCCCACATCGACTCGGCCTCCACGCCCCACGGGGCCTGCGTGGCCGGGCGCTTGCCGTCGCGCAGGGCCGCCTCCTGCGGGTCGAGGCCGTACTTCACGTACCCCGCCTGGGAGCCGAGGACGCGGAAGCGCGGGCCGAGCTGGGCCGTCGTGGCGCTCACGTAGAGGTGCGAGCGGACGCCGTTCGCGTGGGTGAGGGCGAGGAACGTGTCGTCGTCGGCCTCCGCGCCCGGACGGCGGACGTCCGACTCGGCGTACACGCTCACGACGGGGCCGAAGAGCACCAGGGCCTGGTCGACGACGTGGCTGCCCAGGTCGTAGAGGAGGCCGCCGATCTCCTCCGGGTTGCCGGACTCGCGCCAGCCGCCCTTCGGCTGCGGCCGCCACCGTTCGAAGCGGGACTCGAAGCGCCATACGTCCCCGAGCTCACCGTCGGCGAGCAGCTTGCGCAGCGTACGGAAGTCGTTGTCCCAGCGGCGGTTCTGGAAGACGGACAGGAGCAGCCCGCGCTCGTCCGCGAGCGCCGCGAGCTCGCGCGCCTCGGTGGCGGTGCCCGCGATCGGCTTGTCCACGACGACCGGCAGGCCCGCCTTGAGGGCGGCCGTGGCGAGCGCCACGTGCGTCTTGTTCGGGGAGGCGATGACGATCAGGTCCAGCTCGTCCGCGCGGTCCCACAGCTCGTCGGCCGAGTCGGCGCAGCGCAGGTCGTCGCCGAACTCGGCACGGGCCTGGGCCTGCCGCTCGGGGTTCGACGTCACCACCGTGTCGAGGACGAGGCCCTCGGTGGCGGCGATCAGCGGGGCGTGGAAGACGGAGCCCGCGAGGCCGTATCCGATGAGGCCGACGCGGAGAGGGAAGCCCGGGGAAGGGCGCGTGGAGCCTGTACCAGTCATGCTCTCCACTTAAGCAACGGTGTTGCCAAAGTGCAAGCGGGCGGGACAATGGAGGCGTGAAGTCGTACGTGAACAGGGCAAACCCCGGAGTGAACCTGCCGGCACTGCGCGGGCACAACGCCGCGCTCGTGCTCGATCTGCTGCGCGCGGCGGGCGAGGCGGGCATCAGCCGTCTGGAGCTCGCCGAGCGCACGGGGCTCACTCCGCAGGCGGTCAGCAAGATCACGGCGAGGCTGCGGGCGGAGGGTCTTGCCGCGGAGGCGGGACGCCGCGCCTCGACGGGCGGCAAGCCCCGCACCGTGCTCCGCCTCGTCCCCGCGGCGGGTCACGCGGTCGGCCTCCACCTGGACCGGGACGAGCTGACGGCCGTCCTCGTCGACCTGACCGGCACGGTCGTCGCTGAACGCCGCGCCCCGCTCGCCTTCGGCGCGGGCGCGCAGGCGGTGGTCGAGGCGGCGGCGGGGGAGGTGCGGGAGCTCCTAGAGGGGGAGGCGGGGGAGGAGGGTGGTGGCGGGGGTGCGTGGCCGGTTTCCGGGGTCGGGGTCGCGTTGCCCGGGCCGCTCGATCATGCCGAGGGCGTGCTGCACCGGGTCACCGGGTTCCCGGAGTGGGACGGGTTCGCGCTGCGCGACGAGCTCGCGGAACGGCTCGGGCTGCCCGTCGCGGTCGACAAGGACACCAACGCCGCCGCGCTCGGGCTCGCCCTCGCGGGCGCCGCGGACTCCTTCGCGTACCTCCATCTGGGCACGGGGCTCGGTGCCGGGCTCGTGCTCGGTGGCGCCCTCCATCGCGGTGCCCGTACCGGTGCGGGCGAATTCGGGCATCAGGTGCTGCAGTTGGACGGCCCGCGGTGCGAGTGCGGGGACCGGGGGTGCGTCGAGGCGCTCTGCCTCGCGGCCGTCGCCCGGGGCGAGTTCGAGGAGGCGGCGCGGGTGCTCGGCACGGCCGCGGGCAACCTCGTCGGCCTCCTCGACATCGACCGTGTCCTGCTCGGCGGCCGGACCGTCTTCGCCGAGCAGGACCTTTTCGTACGAGGGGTGGGCGCGGTCGTCGCCGAGCGGGTGCGGCGCGGGGGCGGGGGAGGGGCGGTGCCGGTTCCCGTGCCGGTGAGCCTCGCCCCCGGCGGGGAGCGCGCCGTCGCGGAGGGCGCGGCCCAGCTCGTCCTCGCGCCCCTCTTCGGCCGCGCGGACGTGGTCTTTCCCGCCCGCCTGGGCTGAGGCCGGAGCTGAGCGGGGCGCAATGCGCGGGGACGGGAATCTCGCCTGATTGAGGGGACTCCGGCGGGCCGATCGGTCCTATCGGGCGGTGGCGGGACGGCTGGGAAGGGCGGAGGTGGCAGGGTCTCGGCCCATGGCGCGAGGACCGTTCCCCGGTTCCGCCCCGGTTCTGCCCCGGTTCACCCCGGGCTCCCGTCCCCCTGCCTGTCCCCCTGTCCCCGCCCATATCCCGCCTGTCCCCCTGCCCGTCCGGCTCCCGGGCCCGGCTCCTCGCACCCGGCTCCCGTTCGCCGCTGCCCGCTCAGCAAAGGTTCGGTTCTTCATGCGCTTCCGCAGGTCTCTCGCTCTCGGCATCACCACCGCAGTCGCCGCCCTCGCACCCGTCGCCGTAGGCGGGGTGTCCGCGGGGGCCACCGGGGGCGGGGTGCGGGACGGCGGCCGGGTCTGCGCGGGGGTGGAGCCGAGAGGCGGGGTGGGGGCTGTGGAGGTTCCCTGCGACGCTGCCCGAAGGGACGTCGTCGCCCGAAGCGCCGCCGACCGGCCCACCTGTGCCTCCACCGACCGTGCCGACTTCCCCCTCGACACCCGCATCCACCGGGGGCCCGCCGCCTACGAGCCGGGCGGCGAGCGGCAGGAGTGGACGCTCGACCTCACCAACACGACCGACGAGACCTGCGGCAACATCCACCCGATCCTCGTCCTCGTCGACCAGGAGCGGACGTTGAAGGCCCGGCAGGTCCGCCTGGAGTTCGACGACGGGAAGCGCGAGCGGACCGTGGCCTTCCAGAAGACCGCGCGGGGCGAGAACATCGGCGTCTTCGGCGGCGGCTTCCCCGGGTTCACCGTCGGCCCCGGCCGGACCGTCACCGTCAAGGTCCGCCTCGCCTTCGCCGACGACACCGCGGCCAACCACGCAGTGGCATCCGCCGCGCTCGTCCAGCGCAGGGACGACGACGGCGACTGGGTCGGCGAATCCAACAACTACCCCTTCGACATCGCACCCGAAGGCACGGTCGTCCCCTCGGGGAGCCCGTCCACCGAACGCCTCGAAGAGCTCGCCGAGACCGGGCCAGGCACCCCGCTCGGCGCGGGACTCGCCGTGGGCGCCGCCCTCCTGGGCGCGGGCGCCCTCGCCGTGGGGGCGCTGCGCCTGCGCGCGGCGGGGAAGCGCTGAACGGGATCCCACCTCGAGCCACCTCGACGCACCTCGCCCCCCTCGATCCCCCTCAACTTCCCCCGCCACCCCACGTTCACCCACCCGTTCACGTACGTCTGCGAACATCCCCAGGTGGACAACCCGAACCCCGTACCCGCCTCCCCGCACCCTTCCCCGCAGCTTCCCGCCCACCTCCTGGAGCAGGCGCCGGGCGCGCCCATCCGGTCCGGCATTCCCGAGCACGGGCGCATCCCGAAGTACTACGCCGTGAAGGCCAGGATCGCGGGGCTCATCGAGGAGTTGGGGGACGGGCAGGCGCTGCCCACCGAGCGGGACCTCGCCGAGCGGTACGAAGTGGCGCGGGAGACCGTGCGGCAGGCGTTGCGCGAACTGCTCCTGGAGGGGCGGCTGCGCAGGCAGGGGCGCGGCACCGTCGTCGCCGGTCCCAAGCTGGAGCAGCCGCTGTCGCTCGCGAGCTACACGGAAGGCGTGCGGCGCCAGGGACGTACGCCCGGCCGTAACCTCATCTCCCTCGACCGCTTCCCCTGCCCCGCCCCGCTCGCCGCCGAGATCGGCGCCGAACCGGGCGAGCCCGTCTGGCACATGGAGCGCGTGCTGCTCGCCGACGACGAGCGGGTCGGCCTGGAGAGCACCTACGTCTCCGTGGCCCGCGTGCCGCGGCTCGACGCCGACTTCGAGCCCGACTCCTCCTTCTACGCGTACCTGCGCGACAGCCTCGGCATCTCCTTCGGGGATGCCGACGAGCGGATCGAGACCGTCCTCGCCACTCCGCGAGAGGCGCTCCTCATCGGGACGCCGCCCGCGCTGCCCATGCTGCTGATCCACCGGCTGTCACGGGACACGGACGGTCGGCCGCTGGAGCGCGTCCGCACCCTCTACCGCGGGGACCGGTTCTCCTTCACCACCCATCTCGGCTCCAGCTGAACCGTTTCCCCGACGACGGGGCATGGAGCACCACTCACACTCATATAACGAGAACGTAACGGGTCTAGTCCAAGCTTGGGTGCCCGTTCACCGTCCCGTTGCCCACCCGCCCCGCGCGGGTCACCGGCCCCCAGCAGCGTTGCCACCGTGAGAGTCATCGTCGTAGGAGCCGGCGTGGTGGGAACCATGCACGCCTGGCACGCAGTGGAGCGCGGCCACGAGGTCGTACAGATCGAGCGCGAGAGCGAGGCCCGCGGGGCGTCGCTCCGCAACTTCGGACAGATATGGGTGAGCGGCCGGGCGGGCGGCGAAGAGCTCGACACCGCCCTGCGCGCCCGCGAGCTGTGGGAGGGCATCGGCGAGCGTGTGCCTGGCCTGGGCTTCCGGGCCAATGGCTCCCTCACCCTCGTCCGCAACGAGCGCGAGCGCGCCGTCGCCGAGGCCGCCCTGGCCCGCCCGGACGCGGCGGCCCGCGGGTACAAACTGCTCGCGCCCGACGAGGCGCGGGCCCTCAACCCGGCCCTGCGGGGCGAGTTCAGCGCGGGGCTGTGGTGCGAGCGGGACGCGGCCGTGGAGCCGCGCACCGCCCAGCTGCGGCTGCGGGAAGCGCTGTTGAAGTCGCCCCGCTACACCTTCCTGCCGGGCCGCGAGGTCCGTGCGGTCGTCGGCGAGAGCGCCGTGCGCGACGACCACGGCGACGTGCACACCGGCGACGTCGTCGTCCTCGCCACCGGCGCCTGGCTCGGCGGGCTCGTCCGCGAGCTGGCCGGACCCGACCTGCCCGTGCGCCGCGTGCGGCTGCAGATGATGCAGACCGAGCCCCTCGGCGAACCGCTCACCACCTCCGTCGCCGACGCGGACAGCTTCCGCTACTACCCGGCGTACACGTCGGACGCCCTCGACGCGCTCAACGCCGGGCAGGCGCAGACCCCGACCGCCGCCGCGCACAAGATGCAGCTGCTCATGGTGCAGCGCAAGGACGGCGGCCTGACCATCGGCGACACCCACGAGTACGAGCACCCCTTCGCCTTCGACACCGTCGAGGACCCCTACGACCACCTCACCGAGGTCGTCGAGGGCTTCCTCGGCCGCCCGCTGCCGAAGATCAGGCGGCGCTGGGCCGGGGTGTACGCGCAGTGCGTCGACACGAGCCGTGTCGTGCACCGGCAGCAGGTGCGGGACGGCGTGTGGCTGGTCACCGGGCCCGGCGGGCGCGGCATGACCTGCTCGCCCGCCATCGCCGAGCAGACCGCAGACGAACTGGGATGGTGAGGAAGTTGACGAAGACCACGGACGACAAGGCCACGGACGACAGCCGGATCGGCCTCGTCGTGCTCGACATGGCCGGGACCACCGTCGCCGACGGAGGCCTCGTCGAGCAGGCCTTCGCCGCCGCCGCGCGCGAACTCGGCGTCGAGCCCGACTCGGCGGACCACGCCGCGAAACTGGAGTACGTCCGCACCACCATGGGCGAGTCCAAGATCTCCGTCTTCCGGCACCTGTTCGGCGAGGAGAAGCTCGCGCAGCAGGCCAACACCGCCTTCGAGACGGCGTACGGGTCGCTGGTGGACGGCGGCCGCATCGCCCCGATCCCCGGCGCGCGGGAGGCCATCGAGGAGCTGGCGGACGACGGCAGGACCGTCGTCCTGACCACCGGATTCGCCCGCGTCACCCAGAACGCCATCCTCGACGCGCTGGGCTGGCGGGACCTGGTCGGCCTGACCCTGTGCCCCGCCGACGCGGGCGGCCGCGGGCGCCCCTACCCGGACATGGTGCTCAGCGCCTTCCTGCGGACCGGCGCCGTGGACGGCGTGCGGGACGTCGCCGTCGCGGGCGACACGGTCTACGACATGCTCAGCGGCGTACGCTCCGGCGCCTCCGTCGTCGCGGGCGTGCTGACCGGCGCCCACGGCGGCACGGCGCTGCGCGAGGCGGGCGCCACCCACGTGCTCGGCTCCGTCGCCGAACTGCCCGCCCTGCTCCGGGGAGACGGCTGATGGGCAGCGGCATCCGCTTCGACCGGGTCAGTGTCGCGTACGACGGGAACACCGTCCTCGACTCCCTCGACCTGACCGTCGAGCCCGGCGAGGTCATGGCGCTGCTCGGGCCCTCCGGGTCCGGCAAGACCACCGCGCTGCGGGCCGTCGCGGGGTTCGTGCGGCCCGCGTCCGGGCGGGTGTTCATCGGGGAGCGCGACGTCACGGGCCTGCCGCCGCACCAGCGTGGCATCGGCATGGTCGTGCAGCAGTACGCGCTCTTCCCGCACATGCGCGTCGAGGACAACGTCGCCTTCGGCCTGAAGGCACAGAAGGCGGCCAAGGGCGAGATTTCCGGGCGGGTCGCCGAGGCCCTGGAGATGACGGGGATGGCCGCGTACGCCAAGCGGTATCCGCGCGAGCTGTCCGGTGGGCAGCAGCAGCGGGTCGCCATTGCGCGGGCGCTCGCCATCCGGCCGGGGGTGCTGCTGCTCGATGAGCCGCTGTCCGCGCTGGACGCGCAGCTGCGGTCCGGCATGCTGGCGGAACTCGCCCGGCTGCACCGGGAGTTGCCGGACGTCTCCATCCTGTACGTCACGCACGACCAGGTCGAGGCGCTCACCCTGGCCGACCGGATCGCCGTCATGGACCGGGCCCGGCTGCAGGACTGCGGAACGCCGCAGGAGCTCTACCGGGCGCCCCGCACGGAGTTCACCGCGTCCTTCGTGGGCAACGCGAACCTCCTCGCGGTGACGGTGGGACCGGCGGGGGTCACGCTCGGCGGGACCGAGCTCAAGGTCGACACGGGGGGCGTGGCCGCCGGGGTGACGGCCACGCTGTGCGTGCGGCCGCATCTGGTGGGGCTCGGGGAGGGGCCGAACGCCCTCACCGGGCGGGTCACCGAGGTCCAGTGGCGGGGCGCCACCCACCGGTTGTACGTCGATGTCGCGGGGGAGCGGGTGAAGGCGGACCTCCGTGAGCTGCGGACGCCGCCCGCCATCGGGGACACGGTCACTGTGCACTTCGCGCCCGAGGATGCGGTGCTCCTGGCCGGAGGGGTGACCGATGGGTAGTCCTGCTGAGCGCCTCGCTTCGAGTGAACCGGCACGGGTGGGAGGTACCCGAACCGAGGCCGGGCCCCGGACCCGCAAAGCACCCGCGTTCGTGTGGGCCCTGCCCCCCGTCGCCCTCCTCGGTGTCTTCTTCCTCTACCCCCTCTTCCTCGTCGTCCAGCAGTCCCTGCAGCCCGACACCGGTGGGACCTCGTTCCAGCCCTACTCCGACGTCTTCGCCTCGGAGGCGTTCCGGGAGGCGCTCGGGACCACTGTGTGGCTGGCGCTCGGGGCGACCGTGGGATGTCTCGTCCTCGGGTTCGCGCTCGCGCTGGTCATCGCCTTCGTGCCGTTCCCCGGCGGGAAGGCCGTCGCGAAGTTCATCGACGTGTTCCTCTCCTTTCCCTCCTTCCTCATCACCCTTGCCCTCCTCTTCATCTACGGGACCAAGGGCATGGCGAACGGCGTGTGGACGGATGCGACGGGCGCCGCCGAGGGGCCGTTCCAGTTCCTGACCACGCCGTGGGGCGTGCTGCTCGCCGAGATCACGTACTTCACGCCCTTCGTGATGCGGCCCCTGCTCGCCGCGTTCTCGCAGATCGACACCGCGCAGATCGAGGTCGCCTCCAGCCTCGGCGCCCGGCCCGCCCGCATCGTGCGCCGCGTCATCCTGCCCGAGGCGCTGCCCGCGCTCGCCGCCGGCGGCAGCCTCGTCCTCGTCATGTGCCTGAACGAGTTCGGGATCGTCCTCTTCACGGGGGCGAAAGGGGTCACGACCCTGCCGATGCTCGTGTACAGCAAGGCGATCCTCGAGTCCGACTATCCGGCGGCGTGTGTCGTCGCCGTCGTCAACATCGCGATTTCCGTGGGCCTCTACGGCCTCTACCGGGTGGTGAGCCGTCGTGTTGGTGCATAGCCGCAAGGGGAAGTGGGCCACCTGGGTCCTGTTCTTCGTGCTCTTCCTGCCGCTCTTCGCGCTGCCGCTGCTCGTGATCCTCATGGCGTCGTTCTCCGAGCACTGGTCGGGCGCGTTCCCGTCCGGCTTCACCGGTGAGCACTACGCGTCGGCCACCCGCGGCGACTCGCTGCGGGCCCTCACCACCAGCCTGGTCACCGCGGTCGCCGCCAGCCTGCTCGCGCTCACCGTCGGGTCCTGGGCCGCGCTCGCCGGGGCCTCGATGAAGCGGGGCGGCAAGAAGCTCCTCGACGCGCTGTTCGTGCTGCCCGTCGCCGTGCCGTCCGTGGTCGTCGGCCTCGCGGTCCTCGTCGCGTTCAGCAAGCCGCCGATGATCCTCAACGGCACGAGCTCGATCGTGATCCTCGCGCACGCCATTCTTGTCACGGCGTTCGCCTACCAGTCGGTCTCGGCTGCCATCATGCGTCTCGACCCGGCGTACGAACAGGCCGCCGCCTCGCTCGGCGCCCGGCCCTCGTACGTCCTGTGGAAGGTGAAGCTGCCGCTCCTGCTGCCGTCCCTGACGGCGGCCGCCGGGCTCTGCTTCGCGCTGTCCATGGGCGAGTTGAGCGCCACGATGATGCTCTACCCGCCGGACTGGATGCCGCTGCCCGTGCAGATCTACGCGGCCACCGACCGCGGCTCCACCTTCACCGGCGCCGCCGTCGCGACGGTCCTCATGGCGGCCACCCTGCTCGTCCTGCT
This sequence comes from Streptomyces sp. NPDC004732, assembly GCF_040609235.1. NCBI lineage: Bacteria > Bacillati > Actinomycetota > Actinomycetes > Kitasatosporales > Streptomycetaceae > Streptomyces > Streptomyces sp. NPDC004732. Next base: position 187,903 of record NZ_JBEXJR010000012.1, on the reverse strand, counting down.
GGCCGTCTCCCGCATCCGCACCCGCGCCTCCTACCGCTGAACCCGCCCCGTCCCACGGCTCTTCAAGGAGTACGAAACGCCATGTCACGCCTTATCCGAGTCCGCCACGCCCGCACGGTCGCCGCCGTCACCGGCAGCCTCGTCCTCGCCGGATCCCTCACCGCGTGCGGCGGCAGCTCCGCCGCGTCCGACGAGAAGGTCGTCACCGTCTACAGCGCCGACGGCCTCAAGGGCGAGAACGGCGACGGCTGGTACGACCGGGTCTTCAAGGACTTCGAGAAGAAGACCGGCATCAAGGTGAACTACGTGGAGGGCGGCTCCGGCGAGATGGTGCAGCGCGCCGTCCGCGAGAAGTCCAACACGCAGGCCGACGTCCTCATCACCCTGCCGCCCTTCATCCAACAGGCCGATGAGAAGGGCTTGTTGCAGTCCTACGAGCCCAAGGGCTCGGAGCAGGTCGACGGCGCCGACAAGGCCGCCGACGGCAAGTGGACCTCCGTGGTGAAGAACTACTTCGGGTTCATCTACAACAAGAAGGAGCTGAGCGGCGGCAAGGCGCCCGAGACGTGGGAGGACCTCACCGACGGCTCGTACAAGAACAAGGTGCAGTACTCCACGCCCGGCGTCGCGGGCGACGGCACCGCCGTGCTCATCAAGGCGATGCACGACTTCGGCGGCAAGGAACCGGCGATGGAGTACCTGAAGAAGCTGCAGACCAACAACGTCGGCCCGTCCGCCTCCACCGGCAAGCTCGCGCCCAAGGTCGACAAGGGCGAGCTGCTCGCCGCCAACGGTGACGTCCAGATGAACTACGCGCAGTCCAAGGACATGCCGAACCTCGGCATCTGGTTCCCGGCGACCGCGAAGAACCCGGACAGGCCCACCACCTTCGCGCTGCCCTACGCTGCCGGGCTCGTCGGCAAGGCCCCGCACAACGCCAACGCGAAGAAGTTCCTCGACTTCATGCTCGGCCAGGAGGCGCAGCGGCAGGTCAGCGAGATCGGCGGCGGCTTCTCCGCCCGCAAGGACGTCAAGGCCACCGACGCCAACGCCATCGCCCTCGACAAGATCATCGAGGGTGTGGAGGTCTTCGAGCCGGACTGGGCGGACGTCTCCGAGAACCTGCAGTCGTACGTGGAGGACTGGAAGTCGGCGACCGGTAGCTGACAGTTCACCGTCGTACCCCTGGCCCCAGGGGGTTCGGTAGCGAAAAGATAACGGGTATGGACCCAACGCCCCTGGTTCTCCGGGGGCGTTGGTGTGCGCCGCCCCCCACCACGTCTTCCGGAGGACCACGTGTCGTCAGGTATCACCCGCCGTTCACTGCTCGTCTCCACCGCGGCCGCCGCCCTCGCCGCAGGGCCGCTCGCGGCCACCGCCAGAGCCGCCGCCAAGACCCCCAAGGTGCTCGTCATAGGCCTCGACGGCGCCCTGCTCAACAGAGTCAAGGACGCGGACACCCCCACCCTCAAGGGCCTGATGGCCGCGGGCCTCACCGCGCCCAGCGCCCTCTACAGCAACCCGCTCGCGCCCACCTCGTCAGGGCCCGGCTGGTCGACGCTCATCACCGGCGTCTGGCCCGACAAGCACAAGGTCGTGAACAACGAGTTCACCGGCCACCAGCTCGCCGCCTACCCGGACTTCATGACCCGCGTCGAGGCGGCCAAGCCCTCCTTGCGGACGTACGCCGTCGCGTCCTGGAACCCCATCACCGACATCATCTTCTCCGCGAAGGTCGACACCCGGGTCTCCACGCCGTCCGCCGAATACGACACGGGCACCACGGCACGCGCCGTCGCCGAGCTCGGCAAGGGCAACCCCGACGCGGTCTTCGTCCAGCTCGACAACGTCGACCACGCGGGCCACAGCAGCGGCGCGGCGAGCCAGGCCTACCTCGATGCGCTGCACGGCGTCGACACCCAGGTCGGGCAGCTCCTCGCCGCCGTCAAGTCCCGTGCCACGTACGGGAACGAGGAGTGGCTCGTCATGATCACCGCCGACCACGGGCACACCGACGCGGGCGGCCACGGCGGCTCGACCTGGGCCGAACGCCAGACGTTCCTGATCGCCACGGGACCCACCCTCACCGCGGGCTCCGTCCGCCACGACGTCCGCATGCCCGACGTCGCCGCGACCGCCCTCGCCCACCTCGGCATCGCCATCGACCCGGCCTGGGGCCTGGACGGCCGCCCCGTCCAGCAGCCGAGGCCCGACGACTTCGACGCCCTGCGCCCGGCACTGGGCGGTCCCGTGGACGAAGGCGGCATCGGCGCGGGCGTCATCGGCTTCACGCACACGCCGCCGAGCGGCTGGACCGTCGACAACGCGAGGATGGGCACCGGCGGCGTCACCGAGTGGCGCGGCTGGTCCTTCACGACGGACGAGTTCTGGACCAAGGCCGAGCGCGACCAGCGGCGCGAGAACAACATCCGCGCCCGCGGCGTCTTCGCGGTCGCGGACGGCGACGAGTGGAGCGACAAGACGGTCTCGGGCACCTTCGACTCGACGCTGAGCAGCCCCTCGTACGACGTACGGGGCGGGGCACGGGCGACGCTCACGTACACGACGTACTACCGCCACGAGGCCCCGCAGAAGGGCGAGGTGCTCGTCTCCTACGACGGCGGTACGCCGACGGCGGTCAAGACGTACACGGCGGACACCCCCTCCGTCGTGGAGAACATCGCGCTCCAGGTCCCCGCGGGTGCACGGAAGGCCCGGGTCCATTTCCGTTACACCGGGGCCAACAACTGGTACTGGACCATTGACGGGGTCAAGATCGCGGGTTCCTGATTAGGCTGTGGGCGTCGGCACAGCGCTGTCCCGGCGCCCCAGCAACCCCGTACACCGCAGGAGTGCACCCCATGGCAGAGCGCAAGCCCATCGAATCGTGGCTCACCGACATGGACGGCGTGCTCATCCACGAGGGAGTGCCGATCCCCGGCGCCGACGCCTTCATCAAGAAGCTGCGCGAGTCGGGCAAGCCCTTCCTGGTCCTGACGAACAACTCCATCTACACCGCGCGCGACCTCCAGGCCCGGCTGACCCGGATGGGCCTCGAAGTGCCCGTCGAGAACATCTGGACCTCCGCGCTCGCCACCGCCAAGTTCCTCGACGACCAGCGCCCCGGCGGCACCGCGTACGTCATCGGGGAGGCGGGCCTGACCACCGCCCTGCACGACATCGGGTACGTCCTCACCGACCACGACCCGGACTACGTGGTCCTCGGCGAGACCCGCACGTACTCCTTCGAGGCCATGACCAAGGCCGTCCGCCTCATCAACGGCGGGGCCCGCTTCATCTGCACCAACCCCGACGAGACGGGCCCCTCCACCGAGGGCCCGCTGCCCGCCACCGGGGCCGTCGCCGCGCTGATCACCAAGGCGACCGGCCGGCGCCCCTACTTCGCGGGCAAGCCGAACCCGCTGATGATGCGGACCGGGCTGAACGCGATCGGCGCGCACTCGGAGACCAGCGCCATGATCGGCGACCGCATGGACACGGACGTCCTCGCCGGGCTCGAAGCGGGCATGGAGACGTTCCTGGTGCTCACGGGCCTCACCTCGCGGGCCGACATCGACCACCACCCGTTCCGGCCCTCGAACGTCGTGGACTCCATCGCCGACCTGGTGGACCGCATCTGACAGGACCGGGCCCGACCGGGCCGCCGCCCGTTTGCCGCATCAAGATGCGGAGCCGCCCGCGCCGAGTGAACCTCGTAGATGGAGGTTCACGATGCGTATATGTTCCCTTGCTCTCCGTGGGGCAGGAGTGGCCGTCGCCCTGGCGGTCGTCCTGCCCGCAGGCGCGGCCCAGGCCCACGAGGACGGCTCCGTACGGGCCACCGTCTCCCCGGCAAGCACCGCACCCGGCGCCACCGTGGAGGTGAGCGTGACGGGCTGCAGCGGCACGACCGGTACGGCAGGGTCGGGGGCCTTCGAGGGGGACGCCGACCTCACCGGCCGTGACGGCGACAAGTACGCGCTCAGCGGCAGCGCCCGGATCAAGCACGACGTCTCCGGCACCTACGACGTCACGGTCACCTGTGACGGCCACCCGCACCAGAGCGCGGGCACCGTCCGGATCGAGCGGCACCATCCGGACCCGGTCTCCCCGGTACGGGCAGGTGGCGGCGGCACCGCACAGCTGACCACCGCCGCGACCGCGGAGGCGAACGAGGCCGGACCCGGCACCCGGCACGCCGTGATCGGCCTGATCCTCGCGGGGGTCGCCGCCGTCGCGGTGGCGTTCCGCAGCGTCCGCCGACGCCGCTCCGAGTGACGGGCGGGACGCCACCGTGTCCGGCGCCGAACGCGCTTCCGGGTCGGGACGGCTCCTGACCGGAGTCGCCTGGGCGGTCCTCCTGGTCGGCCTCTGCCTCTGGGGTAGCGACATCGCGGGCCTGCGCGGCGGGCTGTCCGCGCCCGCCACGGGCGACGTGGCCGCGGTCGGCCGCCCCCTCGGCGTCGAACTCCCGCCCGCACACGACCCGTTGGAGCCCGCGAGGCCCGAGCGCGTCGACGTGCCTTCGCTGAAGGTGCGGGCCCCGGTGACGGCCCGCGGCCTGGACGGCGACGGCGCGATCGACCCGCCGCCCTTCGCGCAGTCCGGCACGGTCGGCTGGTACGGCGGCGGCACCCGCCCAGGCGCCCCCGGCGCGGCCCTCTTCGTCGGCCACGTCGACACGGAGACCGAGCCCGCCGTCTTCTACGACCTCAGCACCCTGCGCCCCGGCGAGAAGGTCGAGGTCTCCCGGGACGACGGCAAGGTCGCCGAGTTCACGGTGGAGGACGTACAGGTCGTCAACCGCGACCGCTTCGACGCGAAGAAGGCGTACGGCCCGCACGAGGACGGCCGCGCGGAGCTGCGCCTGATCACCTGCGGCGGCACCTTCGACAAGAACGCCCGCACCTACACGGCGAACGTGATCGTCTCCGCGTACCTCACCGATGTGAGCGCATAGGGGCACCGAGAAGTACCGGTCCCGGTACGCAACCCGTACCTGGCCCGGTCGGCGGCCCGCTCCCCCCGGAGCCGCCGACCGGGCTGGTCCTCGACCGCGCGCGCACGAGCTGCGGGAGAAACCCGGCGCCGGCGCGGGAGGTACGGGGACCATTCCCGAATGACGGAATGGTCGACTTGGCCGGGGGCTTGGGCCGTGTCACCGACTTTAGAACGAATGAGCGCGTGGGCCTAGAGGCGATGGCGACGGAATGACGCCAAGTCGCGCATCCCTCTCCCTCCGTGATCACCGCAGGTGGGGTCCCTGCATCAGGAAGGTTCGGACCTGCCCCGACGGAGCGCTTCCGCGTCGATCTTGCCTCTGATCACTTGGGTGGCCACCAGGTCGATGACCTGCTGTTCTCTCCGTGCGTAACCCCGCAGCGCCGCGAATGCCTCGTCCATGCCGGTGTTCCAGCGCTCGGCCAGCAGACCTTTGGCTTGTTCCACGTGAATACGGCTGTCCAACGCCGTCTGCAGCTGTTCGGAGAGCACCCGGCAGGCGGAGTGGGTGCGGTGATTGTGCAGTCCCGTGGCCGCGGCATTGGCGAGAGTCTGCGCGATGCGCATCCCGCGTTCGGACGTCACCCGATGTCCGGGCCGCTCGTCCCCATTCGCCGCCGCCACAAAGATGTTGAGCACGCCAAGTATCGTGTCGTCCCGCCTGATCGGTACCGCGTACGTCTCCTCGATGCCGTTCTCGCCCGCCCGCTCGGCGAACTCCGGCCAGCGGGCCCCGGCGCCCTCGGGGCAGATCCGCATCGGCGGCACCGGCTCCCCGGTGTCGAAGCTCTCGACGCACGGACCGCCGCAGTACTGAACCTCCAGCAGCCCCCGCACCGCCACCTGTTGGCGACCGCAGGGGACGATGCGCACCTCTTCCTCCCCGCCGGTGTACATCACGCCGACGCCGCGGGCGTCGACAAGCTCCTCGCAACGGTCCGCGAGCCACTCCAGATAGCGATCGAGGTCGAAGTCGTCGGTCAGGGTGTCCGTGGTTTCCACCAGAATGTCCGCAAGCCGCAGTTCCCTGTCGCGGTCTCGCATGCCCCATCCACCTCCACTCCCCGCGGACTGCGCCTACCCCGGCCGGGCGGGCTGTAACAGCTCTCCTACAGCTCTCTGCGCAGCGCGGGCGGGCCTCGTGGGCAGGGAGGACGTGTGTCAGGATTGAGAAACGGACAGTGCACCCGAGGGGGAGTGGATGTACCGCAATAGCGCCGGTCGCGGGCACGGTTTCGCGGCCATGGGGATGCGGACGGGGGTGGCGCTCGCGGGGGCCGCGCTGCTCCTCGTCGGATGCTCCTCCGGCGGTGACTCGGACGGCGATTCGTCCAGTCCCCACGTGAAGCAGCAGCCCAAGGGCAAGGATCCGTACTGGGTCAATCCGGACGGCAACGCGGCCAACCAGGTCGAGGCGTACGCCAAGGACGACAAGAAGGACGACGCCGACCAGATCCGGAAGATCGCCGAGCAGCCGGTCGCCGAGTGGCTCGTCCCGGAGAACGCGGAGGACCAGGCGCGCGGCTTCACCGAGGCGGCGGAGAAGGCCGACCGGGACGCCCTGCTGGTCCTCTACAACATCCCGCACCGCGACTGCGGTCAGTACTCGGGCGGCGGCGCGGCCGACGGCAACGCGTACCGCGCCTTCGTCGACCAGGTCGCCAAGGGCATCGGCGACCGCCACGCCACGGTGATCCTGGAGCCCGACGCGGTCCTCCACATGGTCGACAACTGCACGCCCCAGGAGTTCCACGAGGAGCGGTACGACCTCCTCAACGGCGCCATCGGCAAGCTCAAGTCCCTGAAGAACACCAAGGTGTACCTGGACGCGGGCAACGCGGGCTGGAAGAACCCCGACTCCCTCTGGGAGCCCCTGAAGCGGTCGGGCGTCGAGCAGGCCGACGGCTTCTCGGTGAACGTCTCCAACTTCCAGACCACCGCGGTCAGCACGGAGTTCGGCAAGAAGCTGTCGGCGAAGATCGGCAACAAGCCGTTCGTCATCGACACGGCGCGCAACGGCAACGGGCCGTACAGCAAGGGCAAGGACCCCTGGTGCAACCCGCCGGGCCGGGCGCTCGGTGAGACCCCGACCACGAAGACGTCCGACCCGCTCGTCGACGCGTACCTCTGGGTCAAGCGGCCCGGCGAGTCCGACGGGACGTGCCGGGGTGGCCCGAAGGCGGGCGAGTGGTGGCCCGAGTACGCGCTGGGCCTGGCGAAGGCGTCCCGTTAGGGGCGCGGGGAACTGCGCGATCAGCCCACGAAAAGCCGCAGCCGCATCTGCCGAGTAACTCGGCAGATGCGGCTGCGGCTTTGTTGTGGTTGCTCGCGCAGTTCCCCGCGCCCCTGAAGCGCCCTCCGGGCGCCCCCTACGGCACCTTCACCCACTGCGCCTTGCTCGGCGTGCCCTGATCGTCCGTCACGAAGAGCATGTACCAGCCGGACTCGACCACGCTGCGGTTCTTCGGGACCGTCACCGTGACCTTGCCCGCGGACTTCTTCAGGTCGAGTGCGATCGACGTCTGGTCGATGTCCGTGACGTGCGTCGACGCACTCGGCTTGATGAGGCGGGCCGTCTCGATGGACGAGGAGTGCTTGGTCGGGAACGTTCCCGACCCGCCCCGTGCGATCGTCTTCGGCCCCGCGCCCAGCGACGGCTGCGAACCGTGGTACAGGTACGGCGGCGTGTAGATCTCGATGCGCTGCTCGAAGACGCCCGGCTTCGTGTTGGCCTTGTCGGCGTAGAGCGAGTCGGAGCCGAAGAACATCACGCGGCCGTCGGGGAGCAGGATCGAACCGGAGTGGTAGTTGCGCCCCACCTCGGGGTCGGCCACCCGCTTCATCTCACCGGTCTTCGCGTCGTAGATCCGCGCCTGGTGGATGTTGGAGTCGCCGCGCCCGCGGTAGTCCTCGGAGCCGCCGGAGATCAGCACCGAGTCGTCGGGCAGCGTCGAGATCTGCGGATAGCGCGTGCCCTTCTCCAGCGAGGGGCCGTCCGTGAACTTCGGGGCGTCCGCCTTCAGGTCGACGATGCGGGTCTTCTCGCTGGACTCCTCGGACTCGCCGACACCGCCGCCGCCGACCACCATGTACTTCTGGTCCTGGGCGGGCGGCAGTTCGACCGTGCCGGAGGTCTCCATGAGCTTCGGGTCGCTCAGCCCCGGGATGCCCTGCCACTTGTTGGTCTGCAGATTCCAGACGCCGGGCTTGCGGCCGACGTCGTCCGGGCCGTAGCCCGCGTTGGAACCGGAGTAGAAGAGCTTGCCGTTGGCCATCTGGAAGATCGCCGGGTACGTCGGGAACTGCCGGATGCCCTTGGTGTACGTCCACTTCTTGGTCTTGGGGTCGTACACCTCGTTCTTGCCCGGGACCAGCTGGCCGATCTCGTCGAGGCCCGAGGTGGAGAGGATCTTGCCGTCGGTGAGCGTGGTCAGCGTGGGGTACCAGCGCGCCTCGTTCATCGGGTCGACCTTGATGTACCGCTCGGCGATCGGGTCGAACTCGAAGGTGTCCTTGATCCCCTGGAAGTCCTTCTTGTCCAGGGCGAGCTTCTCCGCCATGCCGTAGACGTTGCGGGTGTCGGCGCCCTTCAGGCCCTGGATGCGGTAGTTGTCCTGGGTGCCCGTCTCGTACTTGGCGCCGCTCTTCTGCGCCTCGACGTAGACCCGGCCGAGGCCCGGCTCGGTGCGCACGAACGCGCCGGTCTGCGGGTCGAAGACCTTCTTGGCCTTCTCCACCAGGATGTTGTCCTGGGAGACGAACGTCTTGCCGGTCTTCTTGCCGGTGAACTTCGTCCCCGCGGGGATCGTCTTCGGCTCGTCCGGGTCCTCGTTGTGGACGACCATCAGGCCGCCCGCCTTGGTGATGTCGCCCTTCAGCTTCTCGTAGCGCTGCGTGCCGCCCGCGATCAGCAGATTGCCGTTGCCCAGCTGGGTGTGGCCCGTGCAGAACAGGTCGGTGGGCGTCGGGATCTTCTTGATGGTGTTCTTGACCGGGTCCCACAGCCGGGTGTCGAACTTCTTCTTGTCGAAGTTCTTCTGGTTGTTGCCGGACCCCGCGACCATCAGGACCTTGCCCGTGTGCAGCAGCGCCGCGTGGATGGTGTTCTGGCGGTACTCCTCGGGGAAGTCCAGGACCTCCCAGTGGCCGTTGTCCGCCTTGTACTCCGGCTTGTTGATCTTGTAGTCGTGGTACTTCTCGGAGCCCACGCGCCACAGCCAGGGGCCGTTCATCCCTGCCAGCGCAAGGACGACCGCCGCGCCTATCGCGATGCGGCGGGCGCGGCGGCGGCTGGAACGGTCTTTCATTTCTTACGTCCCCCAAGGGAAATCTGCATGGTCTGGTCGGGCGCCGCCCAGCTGGGCTTCTGCTGCGGGGCGTGCGGCAGGGGCGCCGTGGCGTCGCGCTGCTGCGGCACCGTCGTGTCCGGCCCCTGCGGCGGCCCGGAAGTCCCGGCCTGCTCGGGGGGCTTGGGCTTCTTCTTGTCCTGGCGCATGCCCCACCGCCACGCGAAGATCGGCGCGGCCGTGATCAGCAGGGCGAAGGTGGCCCAGGTGATCATCGCGGGGTGCGAGTGCCCGTACATGAAGGAGGCGGCCATCGAGGCGGCGAAGACCAGGATGAAGAACAGGTGGATCCGGAAGGTCCCGAACAACGTGTCCGGGCTCGCCGAGTCGCCCTTGGGGGTCACCACGAACTTGCTCTTGCGGCGCAGCGCGGCGTCGAGCAGCGAGCGCGCGTAGATCGGCGCGGAGAGCGCCGACATCACCATGCCCGCCACACCGCCGGAGCCCTCGGGCTCGTGCGGGGAGACGTTGTGCCTGCGGTTCCAGATGTACAGGCCGATCTGCAGCGCCGAGGCGTTGCCGTACAGCATCAGCCAGATGGTCGGGTCGATGTTCACGCCGGACGCGCCGAGACCCAGGAACAGCGCACAGCTCAGCGCAGCCAGGATCCAGTTCATGGCGGACATCGGGTAGAAGATGACCATCATCGTGTAGTTGAAGAGGCGGCCGGGCGGCAGCGAGAACGGTGCCTTCCAGAACTGCTTGAGGATCGTCTCGTACGTGCCGCGGGACCAGCGCAGCTGCTGGGTGAAGAAGTCCGTCCAGGCGTTGGGGCCCTCGCCGACCGCGAGCACGTCCGGGGTGTAGACCGACTTCCACTTCTTGCCGGTCGCCGGGTTCGTGGCGCGGTGGATCTCGAAGCCCGTCGCCATGTCCTCGGTGATCGAGTCGTACAGGCCGCCGATCTGCTTCAGGGCCCTGATGCGCACCGCGTTGGACGTGCCGACGAACATCGGGGCGCCGTACGCGTTGCCCGCGCGCTGGATCAGTGCGTGGAAGAGGAACTGCTGGGACTCGGCGGCCTTGGTGACGAAGTTGTCGTAGTTGCCGTAGACCTGCGGGCCGATGACGAAGCCGACGTTCTCGTCGCGGAAGAAGCCGAGCATCCGCTCCAGGTAGTTCGGCATCGGGACGTGGTCGGTGTCGACCGATGCGAAGTAGTCGTAGTCGTCGCCGTGCGCGTCGAGCCAGGCGTTGTAGTTGCCGTGCTTGGTCTTGGCGCGGTGCGGGCCCTTCGCCATGTTCCACTTCGCGACGCCCTTGCGGGAGAAGTGGTGCACGCCGAGCCTTCGGCAGACTTCCTTGACCTCAGGGTCGTCACCCTCGTCGAGGAGCCAGACGTGCATCAGGCCGCGGTGCCGGATCTTGACCGCGGCCTCCAGCGTCTTCGTCACCATCTCGATCGGCTCCTTGCCGGGCACGAACGAGGTGAGGAAGGCGACTCTGGTGCCGGTCTCGGGCACCACCGGGATCGGGTCGCGGGCGACGAGCGTCGCGTGCGCGTTGGAGAGCACGTTCATGCAGCGGAAGAACTCGATCAGACCGATCGATATGAGCATGACGACGTCGAGGACCGGCAGCCACTCGTTGGCGACGTAGTCCCGCTTCGTCCAGTGCTCGGGCTGGAGCAGCCAGCCGAGCAGCACGAGCGAGAGCAGCGGGGCCGCTCCCAGCATGAGCGCGGCCCGTACCTTGTGCGGCTCCTGCGAGAGCAGCGAGCGGTACTTCACCTTGTACGGCTTGCTCGGGTCGGGCTGCGTCAGCGGCCCGGCGAGCCTGCTGTAGTGCTCATAGTCGTACCGCGGCAGGGTCTTCTTGATTCTTCGGAAACCACCCGTCCTGTGCGACGGCACCCTGAGCTGTGTCGTCTCTGACGGGTCGTTCTGCCGCGCGCCCGTCGGCGTCGACGTCATGAGTCATCCCCCCGCACGCGGTCCCCCGCGTGTTCGTAGGTCGTTCCGTTCGCTCCGGTTCCCCTCGGCCTTTGCGAACGCATCAGCGGCAGGCCACCGTCTCCTTAGACATAGAACGGCGACCTTCCGGTTGCATGATGCCCCCCTCGACATCGCTTCATGAACGGGACCCCCGTCCCTGTCCCGCCGCGGTCGTTTCGGGCCCCCAACTGCCCCGTATCGCCCGCCTCATGAGAGCCAATGGCTCCAGGACAGGGTTCTACGCCTCACGGCATGATCGCAAGGGCGAAACAAGGGGTTTACCGGTCATACGAGCGATTTGAGGCGTCTGCTGGGACTGGTGTTCCCAGGCGGGTTCGGATGTTACCGAAGTGCTCACGTATGGCCAGCTCAGCGCGGGCGGCGTCACCCGAGCGCACCGCCTCCAGGATCTCGCGGTGCTGACGACAGGTGATCTTGGGGTCCTGTGGTACGTCCACCAGGTCCGTCCTGACCCGGTGGAAAGCGTCCCAAAACGCCTCCAGAACCTCACCGAGGAGCCGATTTCCCAGACCGCGGTACAGCGTGGCGTGAAACGCACGGTCGGTCTCGGCGCGCACGGCACCCTCCGCGGACGCCGCCTCGGCCTCCATCCGTGCGACGAGCACGTCGAGTTCGGCCAGGTCGGCGTCGGGTACGCGGCCCGCGAGGCGTGCGATGAGCCCCGTCTCCACGGCCTCCCGCAGCTCCAGGAGCTGGAGCAGGCTGTCCTCGCCGCGATAGTGGCCAGCGACCGTGCGGAAAGCGAGGCCCTCGATCATCGGTGCGACGGACATCGGGCCGACATACGTACCGAAACCGTGCCGGATCTCTACGATCCCCATGGCCTGGAGCGCCTTGAGGGCCTCCCGCACGGAGTTCCTGCTGACGCCCAGGCGCGCCATCAGCTCGGGCTCGGTCGGCAGCGAGGCCCCGGAGGGCAGCCTCGAATCGATGATCAGCTTCTTGATCCGCTCCTGGATGTCTCGCGCCATGGCGACACGGTAGCGGTACGCGCACGGGGTCAGGCCCCGGACGGGAACGACGAAGGCCCTCCGCGTGAACGGAGGGCCTTCGCTGTCTGTGCGCCGCCAGGGACTCGAACCCCGGACCCGCTGATTAAGAGTCAGCTGCTCTAACCAACTGAGCTAGCGGCGCCTGCTGACCTGGAGAACTCTACCGGACGTCCGGGGGTGCTCAGGACCACCGGCGGCCGCCCCCGCGGGGCCCGTGCGGTGCCGGGGAGTGGAGCGGGCGGGGCCGGTGCGTCATTCGGACCGTCAACATGCGGTATCCCTGCACAGTTGAGAAACTGACGGACGTGCAGATGCGCGAACATTCTTTTCTGGGGTGTGAGGGGAATCGCATGGAGGCCGCTCCGGTATTCGAGGAATTCACCCCCGAGAGCGACTGCGACTGTCCCGGCTGTATTCACTGGCGGCGCACGGCGCCGCACGCTCTCCCGCTGCGGCTCGGCGGCCATCCGGCGGCGCACGGCGCGCGCCGCGCCCTCGTCCTCGCCGCGGCGGCGGGCACCGTGCTCGGCGGCCAGACGCTGCCCGCGGCGGCATCCGTCGAGGTGGGAGGCCACCTGGCGGGTACGGGCGCGGTCCCGGCCGAGGACGGCCCCGGTACCCCGCAGGGCGGCGCGAGCCCACTGCACGGCCGTCCGGCCACCGCGGCGCCCGGCCCGCCGGGAGTGGCCGCCGTCCGGGCGACCACCCGGGCGGCGATCATCAACCGGGCCAAGAAGTGGGTCGCGGCGAAGGTGCCGTACAGCATGGACAAGTACTGGTCCGACGGCTATCGGCAGGACTGCTCGGGCTTCGTCTCGATGGCCTGGAACCTGAGCGGAAACGAATGGACGGGCAGCCTGGGCACCTATGCGGTGCGCATTGCCAAGGACGATCTGCAGCCCGGCGACATTCTTCTGTTCCACAATCCGGCGGACCCCAACAAGGGCTCGCACGTGACCCTTTTCGGGGGCTGGACGGACTACACGCACTCGCATTACATCGCATACGAACAGGCGCGTCCGTACGCCAGGAAACAGGCCACCCCCTATGCCTACTGGACCAACGGAAACAGCTATCTGGCCTATCGCTACAAGGGCGTGGGCGGCGGCTCACCGGGCGGCTCGGGCACGTCGGGCCCCGCCTCGGCCCTGTACCCGGGCGCGGGGTCCTTCGGGCCGGGGGCGAACAACAAGTACGTGACGCAGCTCGGCAAGGCGCTGGTGGCCCGGGGCGGCAAGCGGTTCTACCGGTCGGGGCCAGGGCCGCGCTGGAGCGACGCGGACCGCAGGGCGACGCAGGCGTTCCAGCGGGCGCAGGGCTGGCGGGGCAAGGACGCGGACGGTCTGCCGGGGTCGACGACGTGGGCGTACCTGATGAAGGGGAAGGGCCGGGACATTCCGGGGGCGGGCGCCTCCGGTGCCCCTGGCGGCGCGGGCCGGAGCGCGGGCGCGCCCGCGTACCCCGGCCGGGACGTCTTCCGGCCGGGCCGCTCGGACCCGGCGATCGAGCGGCTCGGCAGACAGCTGGTGAAGAAGGGCTTCGGCAGGCACTACGTGCGGGGCCCGGGTCCGGCCTGGAGCGAGAGCGACCGGCGCAACGTGGAGGCGTTCCAGCGGGCCCAGGGCTGGCGGGGTGCGGCGGCCGACGGCCATCCGGGTCCTGAGACGTGGCGGCGGTTGTTCCGGTGAGCACGAACAAGATCGAGGCACGAACAAGATCGAGGCACGAACGAGTCGGAGGCACGGATGAGTGCGACGGCAGCTTCACAGCCAGAGTCCCCGCAGTCCGACGGGGCGCCCGAGCCGGGCACGCGGTCGCCGCGGGTGATCCAGAGCGAGGCCACCACCGAGATCCCCGTGCACCTCCTCTTCCGCGACGACCCGGACGACGCGACGGGCGTCCCGCTCGCGCCCGCCGTGGTGCGGCGCAGGCAGGGGTCCGGCGAGCAGCCGCGGGTGACGCGGCGGAGCACGCCGTACGTGACCGCGCCGGTCGCCCGGCCGGTGCCCGACGTCGACCCGGCCCTCGTGCCGCGGCGGGCCCGCGTGCTGCCCGGTCTCGCCGGGGTGTTCGGCGGCTGCGCGGGCGTCGCCGGGTGCGCGCTTTCGCTGTGGTGGGCGGGGGTGCTGCCCGAGCCCGCGCTGCGGGTGACGGGGCTGCCCGGGTACGAGGGGGCCGGTCTCGGGGCCGCGCAGTGGGCGTCGCTCGCCGGGTCGGGGACGCTCGGCCTCTTCGGGTTCGGCGGTCTTGCCCGCGGCCGGGTCGGCAGGGCCTGGGTGCTCAGCCTCTTCGGCCGCTACCGGGGCACGGTCCGCCGCACCGGCCTCATGTGGGTGAATCCGCTGCTGCTGCGGCGCCGTGTCGACGTACGGCTGCGGCACTGGCGGAGCGAGCCGATGCCTGCCGTGGACCGCGGCGGCGTGGCCCTGCGCGTCGTACTCCTGGTCGTGTGGCGGGTGAAGGACCCCGCGAGGGCGACGCTCGCGGTCGAGGACCACCAGGAGTACCTGCGGGAGTGCGTGGAGGCGACGACGGCCCGGGTCCTCTCGCGGCTGCCCGCCGACGCCTTCCACGACGACGGCCCGACCCTGCGCGACGCCGACGCCGTCGGCTCCGCGCTGACCCGGGCGCTCGCCGCGGACGCGGAGGCGGTGGGCGTCGAGGTCTTCTCGGTGCAGCCGTCCCGCATCGAGTACGCCCCCGAGGTCGCCGCCGTGATGCAGCGCCGCCGGGTCGCCGCCCTCGACGCGCGGCACCGCGACACGGTCCTGACCTCGGTGGTCGACTCGGTCGAGGACACGGTGACGCGGCTGACCACCCGGGGGCTCGTGGAGCTGGACGACTACGAGCGCAAGGCTTTGGTGAAGGACCTGACGGTGGCGTTCTATACGGGCCATGGAGAACACCGATGACGCGGAGCACACCGATGACGTGAAGAAGGCCGATGCGGCGACGGGCCTCGTGGCCCTCGCCGCGGACGCCTGGCGGCTGACGGACGGCGTCCCGCGCGCCGTGCTCGGCATCGCGGGCCCGCCGGGCACCGGCAAGTCGACGCTCGCGCGGGCCCTGGTCGAACGGATCGGCGAGGGCGCCGCGTATCTGCCGCTGGACGGCTTCCACCTCTCCAACGACCAGTTGGCGCGGCTCGGCCTGACCGGCCGGAAGGGGTCGGAGCCCAGTTTCGACGTGGCGGGATACGTCGCGCTGCTGCGCCGGGTGCTCGACGACCGGGCGCGCGACATCTACGTACCCGATTACGACCGCACGCTCCACGAACCGATCGCGGCCCGGCACCGCGTCGCCCCGGGCGCCCGGCTGGTGATCACCGAGGGGAACTACCTCGCCTGCGATCTGCCCGGCTGGCGCGAGGCGCGGGCGCTGATGGGGGAGTGCTGGTACCTGGACTCACCTGGAGAGGTACGTGAACAGCGGCTCCTTGCCCGGCAGTTGGCGGGTGGCCGGACGCCGGAGGAGGCCGCGGCCTGGCTCGCGACGAACGACGGACCCAACGGTGAACTCGTGGCGACCTCGCGCCGGCGATGCGGACGGATCCTCTCCGCGATTGGTATGGACATGTTCAACTAACGGCAATAATCTGAACTTGGTCTAGACCGCAGTGCGCGCACGTCCCACGGAACTCCCACGTTCGGCAGGAGCGGCACATGCGAAACAAGAAGATGTACGCGGCCATGGTCGGCCTCGGCACGGTCGGCGCGTTCGCGATCTCCGCCGGTGGCGCCAGCAGCCACGGCTACACGGATCTGCCGGCCAGCCGGCAGATCAACTGCGCCAAGGGCGTGGTGTCCAACTGCGGCTCCATCCAGTACGAACCGCAGAGTGTCGAGGGCCCCAAGGGCTTCCCAGCCGCGGGTCCTGCCGACGGCAAGATCTGTTCGGCGGGCATCGCGGGCTTCGACCAGCTCAACTCGCCCAAGGCGCCGGGCGGCGGGGCATGGCCGGCGACGCAGGTGAGCGGGGGTCAGAACTACACGTTCCGCTGGCAGTTCACCGCACGCCACCGCACCACGGACTTCAAGTACTACATCACCAAGCAGGGCTGGGACGAGAGCAAGGCCGTGACCAGGTCGGCCCTGGAGACCACGCCGTTCCTCAATGTGCCGTACAACAGCCAGCAGCCGCCCGCGACCCTCTCGCACAGCGGCACGATCCCCGGCGGCCGCAGCGGCCACCACGTGATCGTCGCCGTCTGGACGGTCGCGGACACGTCGAACGCGTTCTACGCCTGCTCGGACGTCAAATTCTGAGGAATGCTTGAGGATCTTCCCCATACCCCACGGGTAAGTTCTGCGCACGCCGTGCCGACCTCACGGCGTGCGCAGAGCCGCGCGCGCGTCCCGCGAGCGGCCGGAACCAGCACCGGGGGAACCTCATGGAGTTCATCTTCTATGCCGTGCCAGGAATCATCGCCCTGGGGGCGATCCTCATGGCGGCCCAGGTGGTCAAGCGCTCCGCCCAGGTGAGCCGGGCCTGGAACGGCGGGCTCACGGCCGAGGCGCGCTGCCTGCGCGCGTACACGACGACCAGCGGCCACAGCGACACCATCTCCACGACGCTGCACCACGTCTACGAATTCACGCCCCGCGCAGGCCGTCCCGTCCGCTTCGAGGAGGAGAACGGCCCGGCGACGACCGTCGAGGGCGACCTCGTCACCGTGCACTACGAAGCCCGGCGCCCCGAGGCCGCGACCGCCCACGCGCCGCGCCCCGTCGCGATGGCGGCGGGCACGGTGGGGCTGCTCTGCTTCTTCGGCCTGATAGTGGCCTTCTGCGTCTTCTTCATGGCGACCGCGCACTCCGTCTTCGAGGAAGACGTCTTCAACGGCATGCCGTGACGCTCCACTTCTGACGGAGCGTCAATTATCGTGCGCGCCCATGGAGTCCACCGATGCAACGGTCGCGGAACTCGTACAGGCGCGGTGGGGCGACCACCGCACCGGCCTGCGCCACGCGGGCGGTGAGCTCAGCCACCACCAGATGACGGCGGGCGCGGCGGCCAGAGCCGCGCTCCTCGCCGACCTGCTGCCACGGCACGCCGCGCCACACATCGGCGTCCTGCTCGACAACACCCCCGAGTACCCGCTCTGGCTGAGCGCGGCGGCACTCGCGGGCGCCGCCGTGGCAGGCATCAACCCCACCCGGCGCGGCCCCGAGCTGGCCCGCGACATCCTGCACACCGACTGCACGGTCCTCGTCACGGAACAGGCCCACCTGCCCCTGCTCGACGGCCTCGAACTCCCCGGCGTACGCCTCCTGGTGACCGACACGGACGCCTACACGCACCTCCTCGCGCCCTACGCAGACGCGAAGCCGGACATCGCGAGGACCGTGCGCCCCGACAGCCGCATGCTGCTCTACTTCACCTCCGGCTCGACCGGCGCGCCCAAGGCGGCGATCTGCAGCCAGGGCCGCCTCGCCGCGGCAGGCCGCTCCCTGGTCACCCACTTCGGCGTGCGCGCCGATGACACCCACTACATCTGCATGCCCATGTTCCACGGCAACGCGGTGATCGCCGACTGGGCCCCGGCGCTCGCCGCGGGCGCGGGCGTGGCGCTGCGCGCCCGCTTCTCCGCGTCCCGGTTCCTCGCCGACGTACGCGACTTCGGGGCGACGTACTTCACCTACGTGGGGCGGGCGGTCCAGTACGTCCTGGCCACGCCCGAGCGCCCGGACGACCGGGAGAACCCCCTGCGGGTCGGCTTCGGGACCGAGGCCGGTGCGGTGGACGCGGCACGCTTCGAGGCGCGGTTCGGGGTGCGGCTCGTCGAGGGATACGGATCCTCCGAGGGCGGCGCGGCGATCCAGCGCACCCCGGGCACGCCCCAGGGGGCGATCGGCCGCGCGGCACCCGGCGACGACCTCGCGGTGGTGGACCCGGGGACGCGCCGGGAGTGCGAGGCGGCCCGCTTCACCGACTCCGGCCGCCTCCTCAACGGCGAGTCGGCGATAGGGGAGTTGGTGAACCGCGGGTCGAACCCCTTCGAGGGGTACTGGCGCAACGCGCAGGCCCAGGCGGAACGCCAACGGGACGGCTGGTACTGGACGGGAGACCTCTTCTACCGCGACACCGCCGGGTATCTCTACTTCGCCGGGCGCACGGACGACCGGCTGCGGGTGGACAGCGAGAACCTGGCGGCGGCGATGATCGAGAACATCCTCGCGCGGTACGCGGGAGCGGCGGCGGTCGCCGTGTACGCGGTGCCCGACCCGGTCTCCGGCGACCAGGTGATGGCGGCGCTCGCGCCCCCGCCCGACACCCCCTTCGACCCGCTCGACTTCGCCGAATTCCTGCTGAGCCAGCCCGACTTGGGGACGAAGATGACACCCCGCTTCGTGCGGGTGGTCCGGCGGATGCCGGTGACGGCGACGAACAAGGTCGCACGCGGGGCGCTGCGCCGCGAGGGCTTCCGCTGCGCCGACCCGGTCTGGTGGCGCCCGCCCGGCGCCGCCACGTATGACCGCCTGACGCCCGCCGACGTGGCGAACCTCCTGGGCCACTACCGGGATCAGGGCCGCGAATCCCTGCTCGCGTGAGGAATCCGTGGTGCGTGAGGAATCCGTGGTGAAGGAACACAACTCGGTAAAACCGTTCGCACGAACGATTACGATCCACATCCATGAGCGCGCCAGAACAGACCGAGCCGACGGCACCGAGCGACCCGACGCAGGATGACCTCCAGGACGGTCTCCAGGACGAGGTCATGCCCCAGGACGGCCCCACCCCCGCCGCCCGCGCCCGGCGCGCCCGCATCGCCGCGGCCTCACTGCTGATGGCCGCGGCGGCGGTGGTGCTCGTGCTGCGTCTTGCGAGCCGCTCCTCGGTCCTCGTCGTCGGCGTCTACGGCCTGCTGCTCATCCTCTGCGGCGGAGTGATCGAACTGAGCCGCCGCGGCCGCACCCGGCTCGGCACCTGGCTGCTGGCCGCGGGTCTCGTCGCGGCGCTGTTCATGGACGGCTTCGTCCTGTCGTAGGCCCGCCCCACAGGCGCGGGACCTCAGGACTCCAAGTACCGCAGCACCGCGAGGACCCGGCGGCTATAGCCGGTCGTCCGGTGCAGGCCCAGCTTGTCGAAGATCGCGTTGAGGTTCTTCTCGACCGCGCTCAGGGAGATGTGCAGCTTCTCCCCGATGGCCGCGTTGGTGTGCCCTTCGGCCAGCGCCTCCAGGACCGTGCGCTCCCTCGGGGTGAGGCGGGTCAGCGGGTCGACGTGGGTGGTGCGGATGAGCAACTGCCGTACGACTTCGGGGTCGATGGCGGCGCCACCGGCATGCACCCGCTCCAGCGCGTCCAGGAACTCCTCGACCTGGGCGACCCGGTCCTTGAGGAGGTAGCCGACCCGCTCGGCGCTCGAAGTGAGCAGCTGCGCCGCGTAGTTGCGCTCCACGTACTGGGAGAGGACGACCACGCCGATCTCCGGGCGGAGTTCACGGATGCGCACCGCGGCGCGCAGGCCCTCGTCGGTGTGGTCGGGCGGCATCCGGATGTCGGTGACGACGACGTCGGGGGTGTGCGCCTCGACCTCGCGCAGGAGCGCGTCCGCGTCGCCCACGGCGGCGAGGACCTCGTGGCCCTCCTCGGCGAGCAGCCGGATCAGGCCCTCCCGCAGCAGGGTCGAGTCCTCGGCGAGGATTACGCGCACGGCAGCTCCGCGGTGATCGTGGTGGGACCCCCGAGGGGGCTTTCGACGTGCAGTGTGCCGTCGAGCGCGGCGACCCGGCTGCCCAGGCCGGTGAGTCCGCTGCCCGTGGGGTCGGCGCCGCCGACCCCGGTGTCGCGGACGAGGACGCTGAGCGTCGTCCCCCGCTGCTGTACGCGGACGGAGACCTCGTCGGCCGCCGCGTGCTTGGCCGCGTTGTTCACGGCCTCCGACACGACGAAGTAGGCCGCCGTCTCGACGGCGGAGGGCAGCGGATCCGGTACGTCGTACTCCATGCGCACGGGCACCGCGCACCGCTCCGACACCCCGCCGAGCGCCTCGCGAAGACCCAGGCTGTCGAGCGCCGTGGGGTAGACCCGCCAGGCCACCTCACGCAGCTCGGTGAGGACCTCCTGGGCTTCCTTGTGGGCCTGTTCGAGCAGGGCGTCGGCCCGCTCGGGGGTGCGGCCGCGGCGGGCCCGGCCGAGCAGCATGGCGAGGGCGACGAGCCGCTGCTGCACGCCGTCGTGCAGATCGCGCTCGACGCGCCGCCGCTCCACGTCGACCGCCCGCACCACCGCGGCCCGGCTGGTGGCCAGCTCGTCGATGCGGCGCTGGAGGAGTTCGCGCTCGGAGGGGCCGAAGCACTCGCGGGCCAGCCGGGCGTCCTGCTCGGTCAGCGCGCGCAGCCCCTGCACGGCGAGGAAGAGCAGGGTGCCGCCGAGCACGACCTGGCTGAGCACGTCCACCCAGGTCATCGACGACCGGGTGAGCGCGACCGCGAAGATCCCCGCGAGGACGGCACCGAAGTCGACGAGCCCGACCACGACCGCGCACAGCAGCCCGGAGTAGGTGCGGGCCGCGAGATAGCGCAGGATCTGCCGGTCGTCGGCGCGGTGCTCGGGGAACACGTCGTGGAAGAAGAGGGACCGGCGCCACCGCTCCAGCGCGGTGAGCCTGCGGGCGCCCGCCGCGAGCAGCGCGTGGGCGCGCACGCGGGTGCGCGGCCAGAGCAGGAAGGCGCCGAGGACCGCCCCCGCGACGATGAAGTACAGCAGCCCGAGCAGGGCGGTGAGGCACCCCACGAGCACCCCGGCGACCCGCATGAGCAGCGGCGCGGCAACGGGTTCTCTCACATCGCCCGACACTAGCCGAGCCCCTAGGTCCGACGGTGGCGGGCCTCGGCGGTGTCCCGCGACCGCTTCCCGGACCGGACGCGCACCGCCACGTAGACCGCGACGGCCGCGACGGCCAGGACCAGGACGGCCTTGGACAGGAGCCCCACGTACGTCTCGACCACGTCCCACTGGTCGCCCAGCCAGTACCCGGCAAGCACGAGCACGGAGTTCCAGACCAGGCTGCCCAGCGTGGTCAGGGCGAGGAAGACCGGCAGCCGCATCCGCTCCACACCGGCGGGCACGGAGATCAGGCTGCGGAAGATCGGCACCATCCGGCCGAAGAGGACGGCCTTGGTGCCGTGCTTGGCGAACCACGCCTCGGTCCGCTCCAGGTCGGAGGTCTTGACCAGCGGCAGCTTCGCCCACAGGGCGTGCATGCGCTCGCGTCCGAAGAGCACCCCGATCCAGTACAGGGCGGCGGCGCCGACCACGGAGCCGAGC
Source organism: Streptomyces sp. NPDC004732 (assembly GCF_040609235.1). Taxonomy (NCBI): domain Bacteria; kingdom Bacillati; phylum Actinomycetota; class Actinomycetes; order Kitasatosporales; family Streptomycetaceae; genus Streptomyces; species Streptomyces sp. NPDC004732. The sequence goes on along the minus strand of NZ_JBEXJR010000012.1, from coordinate 166,337 downwards.
GTCGTCCAGAACAGCGCGGAGGCGAGGCTGATCACTCCCTGCCCGGCGGCGAAGCCGGTCAGCGGCAGGATCACCTCGCTGGGCAGCGGCGGGAAGAGGTTCTCCAGGGCGATGGCGAGCCCCGCGCCGGGCCCGCCCAGGGTGTCCACGAGGTCCGCGGCCCAGCCCGCGATGCCACCGGCGGGCTCCTCGGGGAGGGCGAGAGTCATGAGGTCCATGGGAGCAACGCTAGAAACCGCAGGTCATCGGCGGTATGAGGGTTGCCGTCGGATGGGGGTGCGGTTTCCCGCACCTGGTCCGCGCCTCGTCCCCACCTGGTCAGAACCTGGGCAGTGCCTGGTCCGAAGCACCCCCTGGGACCAGGTACTATTAATGAGTCAGCAGGCGCCGCTAGCTCAGTTGGTTAGAGCAGCTGACTCTTAATCAGCGGGTCCGGGGTTCGAGTCCCTGGCGGCGCACTTGCGAATGTCGAAAGGGCGTTCCCGGTCTTCCGGGGACGCCCTTTCGGCGTACCGGCACCCAGGGACTCCGCTAGATCGCGAGCGAGAGCAGCACCGGCGCCGCCCCGCGGTTGAGCGTGTCCGCCGCCTCGCGCAGCCGGTGGGCGTGCTCGACCGGCAGGGACAGGGCGAGGCAGCCGACGGCGGAGCCCGCGGTGATGGGGACGGCCGCGCAGACCGTGCCGACCGCGTACTCCTGGAGGTCGAGGATGGGGACCGTGGCGGGCTGGGACGCCAGACGGTTGAGCAGGACCCGCTCGTTCGTGATCGTCCGGGAGGTGAGGCGGGCCATCTTGTGGCGGGAGAGGTGGTCCCTGCGGCCGTTCACGTCGAGCTGGGTGAGCAGGCTCTTGCCGACCGCGCTGGCGTGGGCGGAGGAGCGGAAGTCCACCCATTCATTGACCGCGGGGGTGCGGGGGCCTGCCGCGAACTCGGTGACGCGGACCTCGCCGTCCACGTACCGGCTGATGTAGACCGCGGCGCCGATGGAGTCGCGCAGCCCGTCCAGGGTGCGCTGGAGCTTCTCGTGCAGCGCCTGCGCATGGTGGCGGGTCGAGCCGAGACGGCTGAGGGTCTCCCCGGTGACGTACGCCTCGCCGTCGGTGAGCTGTTCTACGTACCCCTCGCTGCTCAGCATGCGGAGCAGGGGGGTCAGCTGGGACAGGGGCAGTCCGGTGTCGCGGGAGATCCGGGCGGCGGTCACTCCGGTGCTGTGCCGGGCGACGGTCTCGAGCACCCGCAGGGCGCTCTGGACGGAGCTGTGCGGCGTGATCGCCTCGTGCTGCAACGCCACGGCTTCCCCCTGCGTGGAACTGTTCCGGACAGTTGGGCTCCGTCCCACGATAACCGTCAAGTGGCGTATTCGGAGCGTCTGTTGAGGAGATTGGTGGCGCGTTCCGGATCTGTCATCAGGAACGCGCCACTCTGGCATATGCCCAGGTCATGCCACTGACCGTGGGCCCGCCTCATCCGTCACAGCACCGCGCTGAGGAATTCACGGGTGCGCTCGTGCTCCGGCTCGGTGAAGATCTTCTCCGGCGTGCCGGATTCGATGACCCGACCCGAGTCGAACATGAGCACCTGGTCGGAGATGTCCCGCGCGAAATTCATCTCGTGCGTCACGCACAGCATCGTGATGTCCGTGGTGTGCGCGATGTCGCGGAGCACGTCCAGGACGCCCGCCACCAGCTCCGGGTCGAGCGCGGACGTCACCTCGTCGAGCAGCAGCACCTGCGGGCGCATCGCCAGGGCGCGCGCGATGGCGACGCGCTGCTGCTGGCCGCCGGAGAGCTGCGTCGGGTAGGCGTCGCAGCGGTCGCCGAGCCCGACCAGGTCGAGCAGTTCGCGGGCGCGCTGCTCGGCCTCGTCCTTGGACAGGCCGAGGACGCTGACCGGCGCCTCCATGACGTTGCGCAGGACCTTCATGTTCGGGAAGAGGTTGAACTGCTGGAACACCATCCCGATGTTCTTGCGGACCTCGCGGACGTGCTTCTCGCCCGCGGGGACGAGCTTGCCGTTCTTCTCCTCGTGGGTGAGGTAGTTGCCGCCCACCTTGATCGTGCCCTGCTCCGGCTTCACCAGCGTCATGAGGAGCCGCAGGATCGTGGTCTTGCCGGAACCGGAGGGCCCGATCAGCGTCACGTGCTTGCCGGAGGCGACGGAGAAGTCCAGCTCGTCGAGGACGACGTTCGAGCCGTAGCGCTTGACGACCTTGTCGAAGCGGATCAGCTCGCTGCCGTCGACGGCCGGGTTGGGGATTTCCTGGGAAGTGCTGTTGTCAGCGGACAAGGCGACGCTCCAAAACTCGCAGAAGAAGAGAGGCCGGGTAGGCGATGACGATGAAGGCGACACCGACCACGCTGATCGCCTCGAAGGTGAAGGTCGTCTGGCTGTAGTTCTGGGCCTGGCCCAGCATGTCGAGCGCGCCGATGGCCGCCATCTGCGGCGACTCCTTCAGCATGACGATCACGTAGTTGCCGAGCGCGGGGATCACCCTGCGGACCGCCTGCGGCAGGACCACGGCCGTCCAGGTGCGGCGCTTGGAGAGGCTGAGCGCGGTCGCCGCCTCCCACTGTCCCGCCGGTACGCCCTCGATGCCCGCCCGGTAGACCTCGGAGGTGTACGTCGAGTAGTGCAGCCCGAGCCCGACGATGCCCGTGGTGAGCGGGGACATCGAGGGCCCCCACTCCGGCACCACGTAGAACAGGAAGAACAGCTGCACCAGGAGCGGGGTGTTCCGGATGAACTCGGTCACCACCGTGACCGGCCAGCGGATCCACTTCTTCGGCGAGCGCTGGGCGACCGCCCAGACCAGCCCCAGGGAGAAGGCGATCAAGGAGCCGAAGAGCAGCGCCTTGAGCGTGAGTTCCACACCGTCCCAGAAGAGCGGCATGAACTCGTCGACGTGATCCCAGTTCCAGTTCACTTGCCAACCCCCGTGGCCGAGACGACGACGTCGATCGACGACTTGGAGCGCAGCCCGCCGAACAGGCTCGTCTTCTCCGGCGTCTGCCCCACCCGCTTCTTGGCGTGCCGCTCCAGGAGCCGCATGCCGCGCGTGAGGAGGAACGCGAGGACGAAGTACAGGACGAGCAGCAGCGTGTAGATCGGCGCGCTCTCATTCTTGACGAGCCGCAGCAGGTCACCGGCGAAGGTCATGTCGGCCACCGCGATGAGGGACACCAGCGACGTGCCCTTCAGCAGCTCGATGAGCAGGTTGTTGAACGGCGGGATCATCTCCGGCCAGGCCTGCGGCAGTTCGATGCGGCGCAGCCGCTGCGTCGGGGTGAAGTTCAGGGCGATGCCCGCCTCGCGCTGTGCGGTCGGCACCGCGGCGAGCGCGCCGCGCACGATCTCCGAGGCGTACGCCCCGTATGTGATGCCGAGCGCCAGGACGCCCGCGAACATCGGTTCGAAGCTGATGTTGAACAGTGGCGGCACCGTGAACGCGATCCAGAACATGAAGACCAGCGACGACGTGCTGCGGAAGATCTCGAAGTAGGCCCCGGCGAGGAACCGCACGATCCACAGCCGGGAGGTGCGCAGCACGCCGATCGGGAAGGCGATCACGAAGGCGAGGGCCGCGCTGAGGACCGTGACCTGGATGGTGATCCAGATGCCCGGCAGGAACCAGTTCTCGAAGAACTCCGACGACATCATGACGAGGCGCCCTTCGCCGGGGGACACAGCTTTTCCACGGTCAGCTTCGTCATCTCGGCCTCGGTGAAGCCGAACGGTTTGACGATGCGCAGGAGTTCGCCGCTCTCCTTGAGCTTGTGCAGCTCCTTGTTGAAGGCGTCCCGCAGGTTCTTCTCGGAGGGCCGGAAGGCGAAGCCGCCCGCGCCGTAGGCCGGTTTGCCGTCGACTATGGGCTGGAAGGGCTCCGTCGCCTCGACCCGGGAGTTGTTCTTGATCACCGTGCGCACGGTGACGTTGGTGCCCGCGAAGGCGTCCACCCGGCCCTGGGCCACGGCATCCCGGCCCGCCACCTGGTCGGGCAGGACGAGGACGTCCTTCACACCGGCGGCCTCGGCGTAGGCGATCTCCGCGTAGGCGGTGCCGCTCGCCAGCTTCAGGCCCTTCTTGGCGATGTCCTCGTAATTCTTGATGCCGTGCGGGTTGCCCTTCTTCACGATGAAGGAGTCGAGCATCAGGTAGTCGGGGTCGGAGAACAGCACCTGGGCGCAGCGCACCGGGGTGATGTACATGCCCGCCGACACCACGTCGAACTGCCGGGCCTGCGTGAGGCCCGGGATCAGAGCACCGAACTTGGTGGGTACCGCCTCCACCTTGGGTACGCCGAGGCGGGGGAAGATGACCTTGGCGATCGCCGGCGCCTCGCCCGTGACCTCGCCGTTCTCGTCGATGTATCCGAACGGGACCTCGCCCGCGACACCGATCCTGACCGTGCCGCTGTCGCGCAGGCGGTCCAGCAGATCGCCCCCCTCAACCTTCCCCTCGTCGGGCACGCGGCTGCATGCCGACGCCCCGAATACGCCCAGAGCCGCCCCGCCCGCTCCGGTGAGCAGGGCGCGGCGGCGCACTGCTCTGCCGATGAATCCCTCGTTGTTCCCAAGTGGTGGAGCCATGGGCGCGCGGCTACCCGACTCCACGCGAGTTATGCCGATGAATTCAGGCCCCTGATGCAATCGTTGTCCCCTTGACCCAGGGAGGAGCATGGGACACATGGCAGAGCGATTCATCGAAGTCTCCCTCGCCAAGCGAGGGGTTCAGTGCACGGCAAAACTGCTCGACGACCGGGCTCCGGTGACCTGCGCGGCGGTGTGGGAGGCACTGCCGCTCGGCTCGGACGTCTATCACGCGAAGTATGCGCGCAACGAGATCTATGCCCTCTTTCCGGCTTTCGCGGACCGTGAGCCGCCGCTGGAGAATCCGACAGTCACTCCCATCCCGGGAGATCTCTGTTATTTCTCCTTCTCCGGTACGGAACTGGGCACCCAGGCGTACGGATACGAGGCCGAGGCCGACGTCCAGGCAGGCACCACCGTCGTCGACCTGGCCCTCTTCTACGAACGGAACAACCTGCTCCTGAACGGTGACGTCGGATGGGTCCCCGGCATCGTCTGGGGCCAGATCGTCGATGGCCTCGACCGGATGGCCGAGGCCTGCAACGACCTGTGGCGTGCGGGCGCCCAGGGCGAGACGCTGAACTTCCGCCGCGCCTGAGGCGCGTTCAGCCGAGTGCGGGCGGCGCGATGGCGGCGCTGCCCGACTCGTACAGCGCGTGCGCGGCACGGAGCACCACCGTGTCCGCGTGCCGCGCCGCGACGATCTGCACCCCGATGGGCAGGCCGTCGTCGTCGACCCCGCAGGGCACCGTCGCGGCGGGCTGCTGGGTGAGGTTGAAGGGGTACGTGAACGGGGTCCAGCCGGTCCAGCGCCGGTGCCCCGACCCCTTCGGCACCTCGACGCCCGCCTCGAACGCGGTGATCGGCAGCGTCGGCGTGACCAGCAGGTCGTGCGTCGAGTGGAAGCGGCCCATGCGGCGCCCGAGATCCATCCGGATGTCGACGGCCGTGAGGTAGTCCAGCGCGCTGTACCGCGCGCCCTGCCCGCAGATCTCCCGCAGCCCCGGGTCGAGCAACTCCCGTTGTGCGGGCGACAGATGCTGTACGACGCGCGCCGCCCCGCTGAACCACAGGGTGTGGAAGGCCTCCACCGGGTCGGAGAAGTCGGGGTCGGCCTCCTCGACGTACGCGCCCTGCGCCGCGAGCGACTCCACGGCCCTGCGCACCGCCGCCGCGACGGCGGGACGCACCGCGACCTGCCCGCCCAGCGAGGGGGAGTAGGCGACACGCAGCCCGCGCACGCCCCCGTCCAGGCCCGTACGGAAGCTCCCCGCCACGGGGCCGAGCTGCGACCAGTCGCGGTCGTCGGGGCCCGTGATGACCTCCATCATCAGGGCCGCGTCCGCCGCGTCGCGCGTCATCGGCCCGACGTGGGCGAGCGTGCCGAACGGGCTCGCGGGATACAGCGGCACCCGGCCGTACGTCGGCTTCAGCGCGAAGATCCCGCAGAACGACGCCGGGATCCGCACCGAGCCGCCGCCGTCCGTGCCGAGCGAAAGGGGGCCCGCACCGACCGCCACGGCGGCCGCGCTGCCCCCGCTGGAGCCGCCGGACGTCCGCGACGGATCATGCGGATTCCGGGTGATACCGCTCTGCGGTCCGTCCGTCACACCCTTCCAGCCGAACTCCGGTGTCGTGGTCCGCCCGATGAACACCGCGCCGTGCTCGCGCAGCCGGGCGACCGCAGGTGCGTCCTCGTTCCACTTGCCCTCCGGACGCACCGTCCGCGAGCCGCGCAGCGTCGGCTCGCCGCGGAGCAGGAGCAGGTCCTTCACCGACACCGGAACGCCGTCCACCAGGCCCTGCGGCGCACCCCGCCGCCACCGCTCCGCGCTGGCCTCGGCCTGCGACAACGCCGCATCCTGCGTCAGCCGCACGAAGGCGTTCACCGCGGGCTGGGTCTCCTCGGCCCGGCGCAGGGCGGCACGGACCGCGTCGACCGGACTGAATTCGCCCTTGCGATAGCCATTGACGAGTTGTACGGCCGTGAGATCCGCGAGCTCGGTCATGCAGGCTCCTCAGCAGACGGGGGGTGATCAATGACCTGGGACATACCCACGTTCCTTGTCGACCACGTTCGTCAGCGGCCGGTCCGCCGCCCACGCCTCGAACAGCTCGACGAACTGCGCGCCCAGCGCGTCGCGCCAGCCGATCGTGTCGCCGCTCATGTGCGGGGAGACGAGCAGTCCCGGCGTCGTCCACAGCGGGGAGTCCGCGGACAGCGGCTCGTTCTCGAACACGTCGAGGGCGGCGCCCGCGATCCACCGCTTGGACAGGGCCTCGACCAGGTCGTCCTCGACGACGAGGGGCCCGCGCCCGATGTTGATGAACCGCGCCGACGGCTGCATGAAGCCGAAGCGCCGCGCGTCGAACATGCCCCGCGTGTCGTCCGTGAGCGGCGCCGCGCACACCACCCAGTCGGCCCGCGCCATCAGCCGGTCGAGCTCCTCCGTGGCGTGCACCCCGGGCCGCGCCGTGCGGCCCACCAGGGCGGTGATGATGCCGAGCCCCTTCAGCGTGCGCACGATGGCCCGCCCGATGGGCCCCGAGCCGACCACGCACGCGCGCGTGCCCGCGATCCGCTGGGTCTCGCGGTGGCGCCAGGAGCGCTCGCGCTGCAGCTCCAGGGTGCGCGGCAGATCCTTGGCCATGGCGAGCACCAGCGCGGCCACGTACTCCGCGATGGGCTGGTCGAAGACGCCCCTGGCGTTGGTCACCACGGTGTCGGACGCGGCGAGTTCGGGGCACATCAGATGGTCCACGCCCGCGCTCGCGGTGTGCACCCAGCGCGGCCGCGGCCCCTCGCCGGGCCAGGCGCGGCGCACCGCGTCCGAGGTGAAGTCCCAGACCAACAGCGCGTCGGCGAGGGGCAGTCGCTCGGCCAGCGTGGCCTGGTCGGCGTGGAGGATCCGGGCCTGCCCGGCCAGGCTTCCGAGGCGTGGCGGCGGGGTCGGTGGCGCGGCGTCAAGGACGAGGACGGTCGTTTCGGAAACCGACGGGACACCGTTTCGCAATGAGATTCCGCTTCCCTGTTCAGAGGTACGGCCGAGCCCCGTCACAAAGTCGGCTCAGCCGTCTGAGATGTGCGGATTGACCACGCTCGCACCCGAACCTACCTTCGTCAACAGAGGCACTGCTGTACCGGCTCTCCAAGAACCAGTACTCTCCGTGCTGCCGATTGCACACGCTGTGTTGGTACGCCCGCGCAGCGACTCCCCGTCCCGACGTCCCGGCGCGTCGCCGGCATCGCTCGTCCCCGGCCCCCGGCCGGTCCCTGAATACACGCACGAACTTGGGGACTGCTCATGGACGTCTCTTTTCTCGGCGGACCACACCCACAGCGAGGTGTAGGTGTCGTCGCCCCCTTCGACTTCGTCCTCGACCGCGAACTGTGGCGCTGGATCCCGGACGAGGTCTCCCTTCATCTGACCCGGACGCCGTACGTGCCAGTGGAGGTCAGCCTCGACCTCGCGCGCCTGGTCAGCGAGCACGAGACCCTCGCCGAGGCGGTCCGCGCACTCACCGCCGCCGAGCCCGAAGTCCTTGCGTACGCCTGTACGTCGGGCAGCTTCGTCGGCGGCACACCGGGTGAACGCGCGATGTGCGAGGCCATGACCCGCGAGGGCGCGGTCGCCTCGGTGACCACCTCGGGCGCACTCCTGGAAGCCCTCGACGAACTGGGCGCGCGGCGCATCGCGCTCGTCACGCCCTACACCTGGTCGGTCACCCAGTCCCTGGAGGAGTACCTGGCGGAGGCGGAGGTGGCCGTTGCGGGACGCGCCTACCTCGGCCTCACCCGGCACATCTGGAAGGTGCCCTACCGGGACGTGGCCGACATGGCACGCCGCGCGGTCCGCGGCAGCGAAGGCGGCGTGGACTGCCTCTTCATCAGCTGCACGAACCTGCCGACGTACGACGTCATTCCGCAACTGGAAGCGGAACTGCGGATGCCGGTGATCTCCGCGAACCAGGTGACGATGTGGTCCGCACTGCGTCGACTGGGTACCCGTGCGGTAGGGCCCTATCAGGCACTGATCGATCCGACGGCGAGGCCGGGCGCGAGTCCGCTGAACCCGCCGGCACCGCCCCAGGGCCTGCCCGAAGTACCACCCGCAGAAGGAGGAGGCTGGACGTGACGGCACTCGGATTTCTCTACCCGGGGCACTCGGCCGAGGACGACTACCCCCGCATGGAGCAGATGCTCGGCAGCGACATCCGGCTGCAGGTCGTCCACACGGACATCGGTGAGGACGCGCACCGGGTCGACGCGCTGCTCGAAATGGGCTCCGCCGACCGGCTCGCCGCGGGCGTCGAGGAGCTGCGGCTCTCCGGCGCGGAGGCGGTCGTGTGGGCGTGCACCAGCGCCAGCTTCGTCTTCGGCTGGGAGGGCGCGCACGACCAGGTCCGCAAGCTGGCCGTGACGGCAGGACTGCCCGCCTCGTCGACGTCGTTCGCCTTCGCCCACGCCGCGCGCGAGGTGGGAGCCACCCGCGTCGCGGTCGCGGCGACCTATCCGGAGGACGTGGCCGGGCACTTCTCTGCGTTCCTGAAGGACGCGGGCGTGGAGGTCGTGGCGGCGAGGGGGAGCGGCATCATCACGGCGGCGGAGGTCGGCACGTGGGGCCACGACGAGGTCTTCGCGCTGGCCCGCGCGGGCGACCACCCGGACGCCGAGGCGCTGCTCCTGCCGGACACGGCCCTGCACACGGCGGCGTACGTCCGTGATCTGGAGGCCGAGCTCGGCAAGCCCGTCCTGACGGCGAACCAGGTCACGGTCTGGGAGGCCCTGCGGCTCGCCTCGCGGCGCGTGAACGCCCCGGCGCTGGGCGCCCTCTTCACGAAGGAGCCCCTGGTCCAGGTCAAGGGCTGAGGATCAGCCTCACCACCGTTAACGTCTGGACGGATCCGGAGACGTAGTACAGGACGATCGCGCCGTCGACCGTGGCCTCCCTGCGGTCGGGGTCGTCCCGCACGGGCGTGGAGCCGTGGCCGTACGGATACCGGCCCACGGTGCGGGACAGCGCGGCGCGGAACGCGTCGGCGTCACCCATCTTGGAGAGGGTGTCGTCGGCGGGCGGCGCGTAGGTGACGCGGTGCGCCCTGCGGTGGCGCGGGCTCATGACGTGCCCCGACGCTCGGCCTCGTCGGAGGCCAGCCGGGCGAGGCGGGCCTCGGCGTCGGGATCGGGCACGGCCTCCAGCATCCAGTGCCGCATCACCGCGTGGATCTCGTCGACCCCCGCCGCGTTGATGGCCCGGTCGAACTCCGCGCGCCGGTCCGCGGGCAGGGCGGCGCGGATGTCGGGGATGGTGTTGGGCACCTCGACCTCGACTCCGTCGACGAGGGTCTTCCGGGGATCAGCCATGCCCAGCACCGTAGTCGGGCGGCCGCGCCGACGTGCGGGGAATAAAACGGAGTGTGCCTCCTGTTCCCGGATTCGTGGCCACGCGAGCCGGTTCCGTGCCCACGAGAGAGCCACGAGACGACGTACGCACGCAGCGCAGGAGGCACCCCAAGTGACAGTGGACCCCACCGACGACGGCATCCACGGCGAGCGGCACGGCACCGCGCCGGTACCCCTGTCCGTGCTCGACCTCGTCACCGTCGGCGCGGGGCGCACCGCCACCGACGCCCTGCGCACCAGCGTCGACATCGCCAAGCTGGCCGAGGCCCGCGGCTACCACCGCTACTGGGTCGCCGAGCACCACTCCATGCCCGGCGTCGCCTCCTCGTCCCCGGCCGTGATCCTCGCCCACCTAGCCGCCCACACCGGACGCATCCGGCTCGGCTCGGGCGGCGTCATGCTGCCCAACCACGCGCCGCTCGTCATCGCCGAACAGTTCGGCACCCTGGAGGCGATGGCCCCGGGCCGCGTCGACCTGGGCCTCGGCCGCGCCCCCGGCACGGACGGCGCCACCGCCGCCGCCCTGCGCCGCACCCAGCGCCTCAACGAAGGCGCCGACGACTTCCCCGAGCAGCTCGCCGAGCTCACGCGCTTCCTGGACGACGACTTCCCCGACGGCCACCCCTACCGCCGCATCCACGCCGTCCCAGGTCCCGTCCAGGCGACCTCGCCCGGCGGCGTCCAGTCCCCGCACCGCCCGCCGCTCTGGCTGCTCGGCTCCTCCGGCTTCAGCGCCCGCCTCGCCGGTGTCCTGGGTCTGCCGTTCGCCTTCGCGCACCACTTCTCCGCGCAGAACACGATCCCGGCGCTCGACCTCTACCGCGAGTCGTTCAAGCCCTCTGCGCTCCTTGCCGCCCCGTACGCCCTCATCGGCGTCTCCGCGCTGGCGACCGAGGACGAGAACGAGGCCAGGCGCCAGGTCATGGCCGCCGCCCTGAACATGGTCCGCCTGCGCACCGGCCGCCCCGGCCTCGTGCCCACCCCCGAGGAGGCGGCGGCGCACGAGTTCACCGAGATGGAGCGGGAGTTCATCACCACCTGGAACTCCAACGTCATCCACGGCACCCCCGACCAGGTCCGCAGCGGCCTGGACGACCTCGCCAAGCGCACGGGCGCCGACGAGCTCATGCTCACCGCCAACGCCCACAGCGGCGAGGCACGCCTGCGCAGCTACGACCTGATCGCGGACGCGTACGGCCTGCCCAAGGCGTAACCACCCCTGCGCCGGAGGGGCCGACCGCTCAGGCGGCCCCGTCCAGCAGTATGGAGATACGATCCGCCGCGACCGGCCGGGAGTAGAGCCAGCCCTGTCCCGTGTCGCAGCCGATCCGCCGCAGCCGCGTGGCCTGGGCGGCCGTCTCCACGCACTCCGCGGTGACCGTGAGCCCCAGCCGGTGGGCGAGCTGCACCATCGCCTCGACGATGACCTCGTCGGCGGGGTTGGTGTGCTCCTCGCCCTCCTCGTACTGGAAACCCCGTACGAAGGAGCCGTCCAGCTTGAGGACGGAGACGGGGAGCCGGCTCAGGTAGGCCAGGTTCGAGTAGCCCGTCCCGAAGTCGTCGATGGCGATCCGCACGCCCATGTCGCTGAGCGCCTGCAGCGCCTGGAGCGGGCGGCCCGCCGAGCCCATCACGGCGGACTCGGTGAGCTCCAGCTGCAGGAGGTGGGCGGGCAGCCCGGTCTCGGCGAGGATCTCCGCGACGTCCGCGACGAGGTCCGAGTCCCACACCTGCCGCACCGCCACGTTGACGCTGACGAACACGGGCTCCCGCTCCGGGTGCTCCAGCTGCCAGCGCCTGGCCTGCAGACACGAGCTCCGCAGCACCCAGCGGCCCAGCTGCACGATCGAACCGTCCTCCTCGGCCAGTCCGATGAACCGATTCGGCGTCAATAGGCCGAACTGCGGATGCTGCCAGCGCACCAGCGCCTCGACGCCGTGCAGGCCCTCGTCGTCGAGCCCCACCAGCGGCTGGTACTCCAGGACGAACTCGCCGCGCTCGACCGCGGGCCGCAGCGAGCTCGCGAGGGCCTGCCGGGTCATCCGGTGGGCGTTGCGCTCGGGGTCGAACAGCGTCCAGCGGGCCTTGCCGTCGGTCTTCGCCCAGTACAGCGTGGTGTCGGCGGCCTGCATCAGACCCGTCGTCGTGGTGCCCGCGGCGCGCCGCTCCACGACGCCGATGGACGCGGAGACGGAGAGCCGCTGCCCGGACAGGTCGAATGGTTCCTGCAGCGCCTTCAATGTCGTGTCGGCGAGCTCGGCCAGCTGATCGGTGCCGGTCGAGTCCTCCACGAGCAGCGCGAACTCGTCGCCGCCGAGCCGCGCGACCAGCGGCGCCGTCGATCTGCCGTACCCGGCCCGGTCGGCGCAGCGCGTGAGCCGCTCCGCGACGGCGGCGAGCAGCCGGTCGCCGACCCGGTGGCCGAGGGTGTCGTTGACCGCCTTGAACCCGTCGAGGTCGAGGTAGCAGAGCCCGATCCGGCCGGTGCTCGTGTCGTCGTACGTCCCCGCCTCCAGGGCGGTCGCGAGGCGCTCGAAGAACAGGTTGCGGTTGGGCAGCCGGGTCACCGGGTCGTGCATCTGCACATGGCGCAGCCTGGCCTGCAGCTCGCGGCGCGTGCTGATGTCGGCGGCGGCGAGCAGGACGGCGCCGCCCTCGTCCCGGTCGACGGGCTCCGGCATCGGCGAGACGGTGATCTGCACCCAGAGGGAGTGCCCGTCGGGGTGCTTCAGGCGCCGGGTGCAGCGCAGCTTGGCCTGTCGGCCGCGCAGCACCTCGCGGTACGCGTGCCAGGTGCGGGCGTCGGAGGCCAGATCGATCAGGTCGGCGGCGACGCGCCCGGTGAGCGCGCCGGGGGCCGCGCCGAAGAGGGCGGCCATGGCGTCGTTGGCGCTGATGACGAGGCCCTCGCCGTCGACGACCGCGAGGGGGAGGGGCGCGGTCGCGAAGGCGCCGCGGTAGTCGGACCCGTCGATTCGGCGACGCTCCGTGACGTCGGTACGGGTTCGGTCGGGCGCTGTGACCGTGGATGCGGTCCCTTCGGACGTTCCGTTCACCGCTTGCTCCCGCAGTGCAGTTTGTTGCCGGACAGGTCTTGTCGGGCGGCGGGCAGGGGGCGGGCGGCGGTGGGGGGACCGGGCCCGCGCAGGAAAGTGTGCCGATCATAGAGGCTGGCCAGAGGCCCGTTCCAGCCGTGCCACCGGGCCGGGTGGGGTGCACCGTCGTCGGCAGATCGTTTCTGCTCGGCCCTGAACTGGTTCCGTTGCGACCCGATCGATTGTGACGTTCCGTGAGCGATCGGGGTGTCGTGCCCTTGTTCCGTACTCACTCGGAAGGGCCAGACAAACAGGGCGTACTTCAACAAAACATCACAAGGTGGGTGAGGTGTCCCGCATTCCGCACCCGGAGGTCGACGTGCCGCGTCAGCTCCCCCCTTGGGGACTCACCCGTGGAGGGGAGAACTCCCGCCTGCGCAGCACCGCCGCCTTCCTCACCTCGCTGACCGCCCTGGCCGCCACCTCACTGGTCGCGGGCCCCGCGATCGCCGATTCCACCGCGGGACCGTGCGCCCTGCGCCGCACCGCCGCGCACCACTCGGAGGGCCTCGACACCTGGAACACCGCCTACCCGCGCCCGGCCAGGACCCTGAACGCGGTGATGGTGTTCCTCTCCTTCCCCGACTCGCCGCCGCAGACCACCCCCGACGAGCTGACCGCCGACTACTTCCCGGCCACCAGCCAGTTCTTCGAGCGCGCCTCGTACGGCAAGTTCGCGCTGCGCCCGCACCCCCAGCGCGAGTGGGTCGAGATGCCGCGGAACTCCCTCTCGTACGCCATACAGCGCGACTGGAACCCCAAGCGCCGCGCCGCCTATCTGCGGGACGCGGTGGCCGCCGCCGATCCGCACGTGGACTTCTCGCGGTACGACGTCGTGTACTTCGTCGCGGACCCGGACGCGCCCGGCGTCGACTCGGACGCCACGAAGGTGGTGAACTTCGACCGGCCGATGCGGGCCGACGGCACGGACATCCGGCGCATCGTCACCGTCTTCGAGCGGCACCCGCCGGACCGCAACGTCCTGGCCCACGAGACGGGCCACGTCTTCGACCTGCCCGACCTGTACCACCGGCCCACCGACGGCAAGGGCGACTGGGACACCTACGTCGGCGACTGGGACGTCATGGGCAGCCAGTTCGGGCTCGCCCCCGACCTCTTCGGCTGGCACAAGTGGAAGCTGGGCTGGCTGGCACCGCGGCAGGTGCGGTGCGTCGGCCTGGGGACGGAGCGGCTGACCATGGAGCCGCTGGCGGCCCCCGTCGCGCCGGGCGCCCTCGGCGGCACCCGGCTCGCCGTGGTCCGCACGGGCCGGGACAGTGTGCTCGCCCTGGAGGTGCGCGGCTCCACGGGCAACGACCACGCGACGTGCACGGAGGGCGTGCTCGCCTACGAGGTGCGGAACGAGACGGCGTCGGGCGGCGGCCCCGTCGAGGTCGTCGACGCCCATCCGGAGTCGGAGTCCTGCTGGGGCGACTCGGTGTATCCGCAGCTGGCGGACGCGCCGGTGCGGGTGGGGGAGAGCTTCACGGTGCCGGGCCACGACGTGCGCGTCGAGGTGGCGGGGCGGACGGCGTCCGGGGCGTGGACGGTGCAGGTCACGGCGGGCTGAGGTGGCGTACGAGCTGCTCGCGCCGATACGCAAGAAGCCCCTCGCTTCCGCGAGGGGCTTCTCACCGTCTGTGCGCCGCCAGGGACTCGAACCCCGGACCCGCTGATTAAGAGTCAGCTGCTCTAACCAACTGAGCTAGCGGCGCCTGCTGACGTCGTAGACCTTAGCACTCTGATCGCCGCCAGGAAAAATCGATATGCGCACGGCGGACGACACCGCGGAACGGGCCGCGCGGACGCACGCCCAGAGGGCCACCTCGGGCCCCGGGAGCCACGGATGCCGGGTGCCCGGGGCCACCAGCCAGCGCGATCCCAGGCGGCCGCCGGGCGCGGTGCACGGGGTGCCCTCGGTGGCTTCCGGGGCCTCGGCGGGGGTGGTGAGCGGCGGCACGGTGACCGCGTCGCCCGTGCCGTGACAGAGCACGGAAGGGACCGCCGCACCCCACTCCTCCCACTCCAGGAGGGCGGGCAGGCGCTGTGCGGTGCCGGGGGCGGTGAAGAGCAGGACGCGGCCGCGGTGCGCGGCGACCGGGCCCGATCCCGGGCCCTCCTCCCATAACCGGTCGAGCATCCGCCGCCCGAAGACCGCGGGGACGCTCACCACGTCGAACGCGGAGCCGCAGGGGAGCACTGCGGGGGCGGTGGGGCGGCTGCGCCAGTGGGTGAGGGCGCTCCGCGGATACGTTTCGGCGGAGGCCAGCCAGGCGGCTCCCTCGGCGGTGACGTCGTCACAGGCGTCGTGGGCGGGCCCGGTGGGGGACGGGCCGCCGACGGGGGACGGGGCGGTGTGGAGGGATGTACTGCTCATGGCAGGTACGTCTACCGGTAGTGAAGGTTCCATTTCTGGGGGTTACGGGAAATCGGGACAGGAGGGGGCGGGGTGGGGTACCTTGCCCCCTCTGTCATATGCCAGACGATCTTGAGCCGCTAACGCTTCTCGGCGCCGCCCCGCAGCAGATCACGGCCGAACTCGACCATCTTCTTCGCGTAGTCCTCGGTCCACTCCGCGCGCTCCGCGATCAGCGCGGGCGTCATCCGGTCGAAGCGGCGGGGGTCGGCGAGCTGGGCGGCCGCGATCGCCTGGAACTCGACGGACCGGTCCGTGGCGGCGCGGAACGCGTGGGTCAGCTCGGTCGCGCGGTCAAGCAGCTCGCGCGGGTCCTCCATCGACTCCAGGTCGAAGAAGTGCTCCGGGTCGGCACCGGCCTCCGCCGGTTCGAAGAGCAGCGGCGCGGGCCGCATGCGCTGTTCGGTCCGGGGCCGCTCGGGCTCCGCCATGGTTGTTCCTCCTCGTACGGGGGGACGCGCCGTCCGTGCGGCGTTCCGGCCGTCTCCCATTGTCCCTTGCCGCACAAGTGGGCCACGGGGCCCGCGCGGTGGCGTACCTCTCAGCGCGGCAGGGCCGGTCCTCACTACGCTGACCGGGAGTGCGGACGCGACCGGTGGGGGGACCATGACGCGGCACGGCGGGGACCCGGACGACTTCGCATGGCCCTGGCCGCACGCGGCCGACGTGGCCCGCTACCGGGACGTCGTCCAGGGCTGCCTCTGGGAGCCCCGGCTGCGCCAGTACTACGGCCTGCGCCTCGCGGTCTCGCCCGACGCCCTGGAGCGGACCGCCTACGGACGCACCTTCGTCGACGTGGTGCACGACGAGACGCGCGTGGAGTACGAGCTCTACCGGCGGACCGCGGACCTCCTCGCCCACCATCGAAGGCGGCGCGCCGAGTTCGGTGGGGCGCCCGCGCCGGACGCCTGGCTGCGGGCCTGGGCGTTGCTGGCGCTCGCCTGCCTCCTGTGGTGGACGGCCGGCGCCTGGCTGGTCGACGGCCGCGGCGCCGAGTGGACCGGCCGCGCCCTGGTGGGCGGCCTCCTGCTCGGCGCGCTCGTGGTGGCCGTCCGCCCCGACTCGCGCCGTCGCGTGGTGGCGGCGGTGGGCCTGATCTGGTCCGGCGGCGCGGCACGACGGCTCGGACGGCGGCTGATCGCGCGGCGCGAGGAGTGGCAGCGGGCCCTTGAGGAGAACGGCGTGCTGCCCGGCCTCGAGGAGGCGGCAAAGGACCTGCTCGGCCCGGAGTGGGAGCAGTTCCTCTCCGGCGAATCCTTCGACGGGCTGCGGGAGTTGCACAGTCCGCAGTACGTGGTCCTCAGCGCCGCCGAGCAGCAGCTGAAGCAGCGGATGAACCAGATCCACGGCGGCACGATCGCGGTCTGCGGGCCGCGCGGCGCGGGCAAGAGCACCCTGCTGAGGGCGTGCTCCACCCATCAGCAGGAGACGCCGCGCGACTTCTCCGTGTTCGTCAGCGCCCCGGCCGAGTACAGCCCGCACGAATTCCTGCTCGCGCTCTTCGGGAAGGTGTGCGCGGGCTATCTGGACGAATTCGGCACGGGCGTGCCGGACCTCGGCGAGTACCGGCCCCGCAGGCGCCGCGCGCTGACGGCGGGGTTGCACGCGTTCCGCTGGCTGGTGCGGATGGCCCTTGCCCTGGGGGCGATCGCCGCCGGGCTCTACCAGGCCGCGCTCTGGTCCCGGGAGGAGTTCGTCTCGCCGCAGGACGTGGACCGGATGCGGGAGAGCGGCGCGGACGCCTGGGCGAGCGCGGTCGGCTTCTGGCAGGACCATCCGTGGATCGTCGGCATCCCGCTCGTGTACGTGGGCCTACGGCTGCTGCCGTCCTTCCGGCGCCCGGTGCGGGCGGGGGTGTCCCTCGACGAGAGGTGCGTACGGCACCTGGCAAGGCTGCGCACGGTGCGGAACACCACGACCGGGACGAGCCTCGGCCTCCCGCAGGTCCTGGGCGCGGCGACCACCGCCTCCAGCTCCACGTCTGTCTCGTCCGTGCCGTTCACCTTTCCCGAACTGGTCGCCGAATACCGCGAGTTGCTCGAAGCCATCGCCGACGAGGTGGGACGGTGGCACGGCGTCCGCGTGGTCATCGCCATCGACGAACTCGACCGGCTCGGCGACATGGAGACGGCCCGGAAGTTCCTCGGGCAGATCAAGGCCGTCTTCGGCGTCCGGAACGTCTGCTACCTCATCTCGGTGGCGGAGGACATCGGCGCCGCCTTCGCCCGGCGCAGCCTGCCCCACCGGGACGCCACCGACAGCTCCATCGACGACACGTTCTACGTACCGCCGCGCACCACAGGGGAATCGGAGCAGATACTCGCCCGGCGGGCCGAGAGCCTCGGCCACCCCTTCGTGCTGCTGGCGCACGTCCTGTCCGGCGGGATACCGCGCGACCTCATCCGCTACGCACGCCGCCTCGCCGGGGCGCAGCACGACGCCACGCAGGGGGAGGAGCGGGACCTGATCCGGCGGGTCGTCCAGGAGGAACTGGTCAACACGCTAGAGGGGTTCCGTACGCTGCTGGCCCTGACGGACGCGGGGCCCGGGGGCGGCCCGCTGATGAGCCGCCTCCACGCGCTGGTCCGACTGCTGCACCCGGCGTACGGTGCCGACGAGCGGGAGATCGAGGCGCGCCTGCGGGAGTTGGCGGGGGACGTCGGCACGGCACCGACCGGCGAACCCGCGCGGCCCGACGGCCCGGATCCTGCCGCCCCCGAGCCGGACGCGGGCGGCGGCCTGCGCCACGAGGTGGTCGTCTGCACGTACTTCGCCCTGACACTCCTCCAGGTGTTCGGCAGGCCCGACCTCGACCCGCGGCGCCGACGAGCCCAGAGCAAGGGACCGGACGGCGAACTCGACCGGCTCGCCGAGGCGCGCCAGGAGCTGGCCATCTCCCCGTACAGCGCACACACGATCCTCGACCGCTTCCGCGCGGCATGGGAGCTGCCCCGGATCGTGCCGCCGCAGCTCCCCTAGTGCCCGGTGCTCCGCGGGCCCAGTAGTCGCCCCGTCAGGGGCGCGGGGAACTGCGCGACCAGCCACCTACCAGCCGCAGACGCGTCTGCCGAGATCCACGCAGACGCGTCTGCGGCTTCTCGAGGGCTGAGCGCGCAGTTCCCCGCGCCCCTAACGGGGCCGCCAGGCCACCCGGTGTTCCGCGAGGCGGGCCAGGACCGCGTGGTTGGCCTCCCAGCCGTCGGGGAACTTGACCGTGACTCCGAGTTGGACCGGTTCCGTGGACGGGTGGTCGTCGAGCAGGGTGCCGACGCCCGCCCGGCAGACCACGATGCAGGCGTGGCGGTGCCGGGATGCCAGGACGCAGAGGCGGCCCGTCTCCAGGTGGAACGCCGTGGCGTCGGGGCGGCCCGAGAGGGGGTGCAGGACGACCGTCACGTCGTACTCACGGCCCTGGAGGCGGTTGGCCGTGTCCACCGTGACGTCCATGACGCCCAGGTCGGCGAGGGCGGCCCGGACCGCGGCCGCCTGGTCGCGGTGGGCGGTGCCGACCGCGATGCGGTCCGCGGTGAGCGGTGTGGGGTCGGGGCCGCGCTCCGACGTGGCCGCGCCGCCGCGGTCCAGGAGGCGGCGGACGACCTGGGCCAGCGCACGGACCGCCTCCGGGTCCGTGCGCGGCGTGTTCCGCGCGGGCAGTTCGAGGAGGCCCCAGCCCGCCTCCGCCGCCTCGTCGATCACCCGGTCGGGGCCCGAACCGTCCGACGGCACCGCGAAGTTCAGCGAACGGTCCCCGGGGCCCGTGCCGCTGCGGAAGGGTGTGTAGGGATAGAACGCGTCCGAGACCAGGGGCGCGGCCGAGGCCGGTAGCCGCCAGGACACCGGCAGGCGGTGCTGCGGCAGCTCGGGATTGTGGGCCAGGAGCGTCGCCACGGCGGACGCCGACGGGTCGTAGGAGAGACCCGCCCACTGCTCCGCGCCGACGATCGAGAACGGGTCCAACTGCCCCGGGTCGCCCACGAACAGCGCCCGCTCGAAGAGCCCCGCCACGGCGAGCAGCGCGTCCGAACGCATCTGGTACGCCTCGTCGACGATGGCGTGCCCCCACGGCGCGTCGAGCTGCCCGGCGTCGACGTGCGCCCACTTCGCGGCCGTCGAGATGACGACGTCCAGGCCCGCCAGGTCGCCCGCCTTCGTCGACTTGCGCACGTTCGCCAAGTCGTCGAGCGCCTTGTCGTACGGATCGGGGTCGCTGCTGTGCAGACGGCCCACGGGAAGCTCGGGATCCTTCTCGGCGAGCCGCAGGACGAGATCGTCCACCTGCGCGTTCGTCTGTGCGATGACCATCAGCGGGCGGCCCGCCGCGGCCAGTTCACGGGCCGCGCGGACCACGAGCGTCGACTTCCCCGCGCCGGGCGGGGAGTCGACCACGACGCCGCGGTGCGTGCCGTGCAGCGTGTCGTGGAGGATCGCCTCCGTGGCGCGCGCGGCCTCGGCGCCGGGGTCGAAGGAGGCGCCCGCGGGCGGGGCGAGCTGCATCACAGGGTGTCCTCCGCGGTCACGGGGTCGGGGCTCTCTGCGGTGGTCGACGGCGGCCCGCCGTGCGTCCACGGGGTGTCCTCGGGGTCCGGCAGCTTGGGGCCGCCGCGCTGCTCGTGCTCGAAGAGCGTCCAGCAGATCCGGTCGCCCTTGCCGGGGACGGACCCGGCATCGGGCTCCTTGCCGCGGCCCATCTTGTCGGTGATCCGCAGCACGACCGTCCCCTTGCCGTCCTCGCCCTCACCCTCGTACGCCACGAACTCCGCGGTCTGCGGCTTGCCGCCGAGCGCGCGGTACACCTTCGTGCGCTCGCCGAGGTGCGGGTGGTCGTCCGTGCGGACGGTGACGAGCGGGCGCGGCCGCGGGCTCTTGGCCTCGCTGTACGCCATGACGACCTCCGTCACCTCGCCGACGAAGGCCTCGCCCGCGAGGCGGCGGCCCGCCATCACCAGGGGGTCGTCGAGGGCCTCCTGGGCGTCCAGGCGGGCCTGCTCGCGCTCGCGGGTCGCCAGCTTGTTCGCCGCGGTGACCGCGTCGTCGACGCGGGGCTGCGGCGGCTCGCCCGCCGTCACGCGGTCGCGGTGGGCGGTGAACGACCAGCGGTCGCGGGTCCACCGGTCGGTGGCGTGCGGGGCCTCGGGGAGCGTGCACAGGGCGTCGAGGCCGCGCCACACGGCGTCCCAGGTGGGGCGGGTCCTGGTCTCGATCAGCGCGTGGATCTCCCGCTCGGCGGCGGTCAGCCGTGCCAGCCGCTCGTCCGCCTCGATGCCGTCCTCGGCGGCCGCCAGGGCGCTGCGCGCGCGGTCGTAGCGCTCCATGGCCGGGGCCAGCAGGTCGTTGTCGAACGCCGGGTCCGTGGCCGGGCCCGCGGGCGGGCAGAGGAGCTGGCCGTCCCCGTCGCGGGCCAGCTCGGCGCGGAGCGCGGCAGCGGCGCCCGAGGTGCCCTCAGGGGCCTCGATCCAGGCGAGCAGGGCGCCCAGGTGCTGGTCCTCCAGGCTGGACTGGCCCGTCGCCCAGTGCCGGGAGAGCAGCTCGGTCATGGCCGTGAGCAGCGACGACCCGGGGACGCGGGCGCGCTCCCCGAAGTGCGTCAGCCAGCGGCCGAGGAGGGGGACGCGGGGCGGGGCGGGATGGGGCGCCTCGGGATCCTGCTCCGCGGTGCGGCGAAAGCGCGTGGAGCGGCCGAGGAGCCGGACGAACTCGATGCCCGCGCGGCTCGGCACGATCAGCTGCGGGGCGTCCGCGCAGAGCTCGACCTCGACCTTGACGCGCTTGCGGGTCTCCGGGTCGGTCTCGTTGCGCTCGGCGGCCTCGACGTCTTCCGCGTACCCGTCGACGTACGGCAGGACGATCTCGGCGAGCTGGGCGAGGAACGTGAAGCGCAGGTCGCGGTCGCGGGGCTGGGGCACGACGAGGAGGCGCGGCGATGTCCGCTCCGTCCCGACGAGGGCGCCGAGCGGCGCGCCCGCCTCACCGGCGGTGATCAGGGGGACCAGCACCAGGGGGCGCTGGGAGATGTGCCGGTGCCGCACCGTGGCCCGCGGCTGTGCGCGGCCGGTGGCGACCGCCTCCAGCCGGGCGAGGCTGTCGATCAGCGACAAGGTCGTCCCTCTTTCGTCCGCGGGTCCTGCCGGTCCTGCCGGTGCTGACGGTCTCGACGGTCTCGACGGTCCTGACGGTCCGGGGTCAGCGCGACGCACCCCCCGAGGCCCCCACGCCGGAGAGCGCCTCCTGCCGCAGCCCCGCCGCCCTGCGCAGCGCCGCCACCGCCGGGTCGTCCGGATCGCCCGCCGTGCCGCGGGCGGCCGCGAGCACCTCGCCGATGGACGTCAGACCGCCGAGATCGCCGCGGATCGAGCGGCCGAGGGACGTCACCTCGCCCTCCTCGCGGGCCCGCTCCCGGCAGTGGAAGGCCAGCTCGCAGGCGGCCAGGCACTCGGGGGCATACGTCGCGGGGACCGACTCGACCGCCGCCGTCAGCTCCGCGGCGGGGCGCCGCACGTCGAAGGTGGTGCCCGGCGGCAGCTCCGCCGCGATGTCCTCGACGCGGGTCAGCCTGGCCAGCTGGCGGCGGGTCACCGAGAGCTGCTTGCGGACGTCGACCGCGGACGCCGACGGCAGGTTCGAGAAGTCCTTCGGGCAGACCAGGAGCACGTGGTGCCGCACCCGGGGAGCCGGGTCCATGCGCTCGGCGACCTGCTCCAGCGCCAGTGCGTACACCGCGGACTGGCGGGCGGCTCCGCCGACCTTCGCCGCGTCCGCCGAGCCGTCGATCATCGGGAAGGACTTGATCTCGACGACCGTCCAGCCGCCGTCCGGATGGACCACCACCGCGTCCGGCTCCAGGAACGCGGGAGTCCCCGCGACGTCCAGCGCCAGCATGGGGTGGTCGAGGAGCGTCCAGCCGCCGGAAGCGGTCGCGTCCCGCAGCGCGAGCGCGGTCCGCGCGGCACGCCCCTCGGGGCCCGCCGCCGACAGGTCGGGCACCGCCGCCTCGCCCGGCACGGGCTCGGGCCCGCCGCCCAGCCTGCCGTGCGTCAGCCGCAGCAGCTCCGCCCCGCCGTCGGCCTTGACCCGCGCCTCGAAGGCATTGCCCCGCATGAACGCGAACTGGGACTGGCCGAAGCCGGACGGCGAGCCCAGCGACTCCGCGAGCGCCGTCTTGTCCACGCCCGCGCCGTCAAGGAGTGCGCGCCGTCTGCACCCCGGGTTGGCCGCGAGCGCGGCCAGCGCCCGGGCGTCCAGCGGCCGCGCGGCAAGGTCCGCGCCGCGCAGCTCAGTGAGCTGCTGCCGGAGCGCCGTCCCCTGCCTCTGCGGGGTGTCCTGCGTCGGCTGGGCGGGCACTCGACTCGGCGCCGTGGGGGGCACTCTGCTTGCGCTGTCGGGGAATTCGCTCACCTGTCGAAGTCTGGCACCCGGGACTGACAATTGAGGACTCTGTGGCGGACGAGGGCTCGGTGGTCGACAGGAAGCGCG
Source organism: Streptomyces sp. NPDC004732 (assembly GCF_040609235.1). Classification (NCBI taxonomy): domain Bacteria; kingdom Bacillati; phylum Actinomycetota; class Actinomycetes; order Kitasatosporales; family Streptomycetaceae; genus Streptomyces; species Streptomyces sp. NPDC004732. The sequence continues at coordinate 143,364 of NZ_JBEXJR010000012.1, read as the reverse complement.
CCCGCAGCCGGTTCGTCACGGGCTCCGTGAGCCGCTGCACGGGCCGCACGAGCAGCAGTCCGACGCCCATCACGGCGGCGCCCGCGACGGCGTCGAAGAAGTAGTGGTTGGCGGTGCCCATCACCACGATCGTGGTGATCAGCGGGTACGCGACGGCGGCCACCTTGGTGAGCGGCGAGCGGCCGCAGCGCCACAGCATCACGCCGCACCACAGCGCCCACCCGACGTGCAGGCTGGGCATGGCCGCGTACTGGTTGGTCATCCCGCCGAGCCCGCGCGGCGCGCTCGCCTCGCCGCCCCACCAGCCGAAGTCGCTGTACTGCGCCATGGTGTCGACGAAGCCGTAGCCCTTGCTCAGCAGCCGGGGCGGACAGGTCGGCAGGAGCGTGAAGCCGATCAGGCCGATCATGGTGGAGGTCATCAGCCAGGCGCGTGCCGCCCGGTAGTGGACCGCGCGGCTGCGGAAGAGCCAGATGAGGACCGCGGGCGTGACGAGGTAGTGCAGTGAGGCGTACCAGAAGTCCGCGGGGACACCGATCCAGGCGTTGCTGGTGAACAGGCGGTTCAGCGGGCTCTCCGCGTCGAGACGCAGGAACTGCTCGGCCTTGAGGATCCCCACGCCGTGATCGATCGCACTGGCGACGTCGCCCCGCACGATCAGCCGGCCCGCTGAGTACGCGGCGTACACCAGCACGATCAGTGGCAGCTCGGTCCACCAGCGGAGCCGGTGCCCGGTTATGCCCGTGGTGCCCGGCATGTCGGTCTTCGGCATCCGGTAGGTCCCCCATCGTCTCTGTTCATGCGGCGTATACCGCCGCCTCACTTTACGGCGGTCGCCGGGGTGGTCGAGGCATCCCCCGGTCGTCTTAGACGCAGAGATCGGCGACCGGGTTGCCAGGCAGGGTGAGTGCTCTGCCACAGGTGGGTGATGATGGAGGGGGCAGGCGCCCGCTGTCCGTAAAAAGCACCAAAAGTGTCACCGGCGCTCGTGGCCGGATCGGCATGTGTACGACTTGGAGAGATTTCCATGGCACCGCGCATCCTGCTGGCCAGGCACGGACAGACGGAGTGGTCGCTGTCCGGAAAGCACACCGGCAGGACCGACATCCCCCTCCTGGAGGAGGGCCGTCGTGGCGCGAAGCTCCTGGGCGAGCGGCTGCACCGCGCGCCCTTCGACGGCCTCCCGCATGTCGAGGTGCGCACGAGCCCGCTCTCCCGCGCGCGGGAGACCTGCGAGATCGCCGGGTTCGGCGACCGCGCGACCACCTGGGACGCGCTCATGGAGTTCGACTACGGCGCGTACGACGGCATGACCCCCGCCGACATCCAGGCGATCCGCCCCGGCTGGTTCATCTGGCGGGACGGCGTCCCCGAGGGCGAGACGCTGGCGCAGGTCTCCGCGCGCGCGGACGAGGTCGTGGAGTGGGCGCGCAGCGCCGACCGTGACGTACTGGTCTTCGCGCACGGCCACATCCTGCGGGTCATCGGGGCGCGCTGGCTGGGGCTCGGCATCGAGTTCGCCGCCCGCATCCGCCTCAATCCGACATCTCTTTCGGTCCTGGGCTGGGCCTACGGAGAGCCTGCCGTCGAGTCGTGGAACGAGACGGGGCACCTCGCGTAGCCGCCCGGGACGGCTACACCGCGCGCGGCAGGGAGGCATGTTTCTCCAGGAACTCGCTGACGCCGGTGGTGCTGCGGTGCGGCAGGAGCACCCGTGCCGTCGTGGCGAGCATCGACTGGATGCGTGAGGACTGCACCTCGATGAGGAGCGCGAGGACCCGCAGCCCCGCCTCGGCCGCCTCGTCGGGGCGGCCCGCGCGGGCCAGGTCGTCGGCGAGCTCCGCGGTGTAGAGCGCGATGTTCCGGGTGAACTGCGGGGTCTGCGAGGACGCGATGGCCGCGGCGAGCCGGGCGTGCCCCGAGGCCCGCCCCCACTCGCCGAGGGCGGACCAGCACTGCGCCTCGAGACCGGCCAGCTCGGCCGGGCCGTAGAAGCTCATCCACTCCGGGTCGTCGTCGCCCGGCCCCCGGTCGAAGAGGCTGTGGGCGCGCAACAGCGCCTGCTCGCAGCCCCCGCGGTCGCCGAGCCCCGCCCAGCCCCCGGCCTCCCGCAGCGCGATCAGGGAGAGCAGCCGGTGCGAGCCGAAGTGGCGGGCCGCGCGGGTGGCCGCCTGCGCCGCCCGCACCGCCTCCCGCGGGCGTCCCGCGTCGCGCGCCAGGAAGGCCGTGTTGCAGAAGGCGTGCGCCTCCAGGGCGGCGTCGCCGCAGACCCGGGCCGTGGCGAGGGCCTCGGCGTAGTGCGAGCGGGCGTCGTCGAAGCGGCCCGAGTCGTGGGCCAGCCAGCCGACGGAGATCGCCAGTTCACCGGCGCCCGCGTGCAGCCGGTCCGAGGTGGTCTGCCGGGTGGTGGTCCCCGCGTCGAGCAGGGTGTAGGCGGTGCGCAGGGGGGCGGCGGCGCGCCGGTAGAGGCCGTCGGCGCCGTGCCGGTCGTCGAGCAGCCTGATCTTGCGGACGGCCTCCTCGACCGCGTGGACCTCGGCCTCGCCGACCCTGCGGCCGCACAGGGCGGCGGCCTCCGCGGGGCCGCTCAGGGTGAGGCCGACGGGTCCCAGGGCCGCGGCCACGGTGGCCGTGGAGCCGGTCATGAACGCGCGACGCTGCACGTCGCTCTCCTCGTGGGTCTGGACCGTGTACGGATCACAGGCGCGGGGGTCGGGCTCGGTGCGGGCCCCCCTTCCGCGCACCAGCGCGCGGGGCGCGAATCCCAGGTCCGTCAGGGTCCGGCCCGGGAACATGTGCAGGAACACGCGCTCGTAGGCGTAGTTGGGGCAGCGGATCTCGCCCGCCTCCACGCGCCCGACGTAGCGTGCGTCGCAGCTGACCCGCTCGCCGATCTCGCGGGCGGCCCGCCGGACCGCCGCGGCGAACTCGCCGGGTGAACGCTTTCCACGGAGCTGCCGGAAAGCAAGGTTCGGTCGTGGGGACTGAGTTGACGATGTCATCGGTGACGACGCCATGGCCGGACCCTCTCGTGCGGATCGTGCCGGATCGTGCACACGCTCGCGCACTGGACGCCGCGCCCGCGCACTGGATCTCGCGGGCCTGCCCCTGTTCCGGCGGAGCACGAACGTACCGGCTGTGATGGGTCCACCACACCGAGTTTGGCTACAAACCGGATATCTCACCCGGGATCCGCCATGAACTGCCATCCTTTGCGGCGGCGCGCCGCAGTGCCTGTTGACGCCCTGCCGCGTTGAACAACGAGGAGCGGGAGCAGGGCGGCTGCCGCACTGACGAGGAGGGGTTTCCTTGTTGGAGATCGGCGCGGAGAACAACGACTTCCGTACGGCGAACCGCGCGAGCGGCCCGCCCCCGGCGTCCCGCACGACGGCGCGGCACTGGCCCACGCAGGAGGGCAGCGCACCGCCGCCCCCCGGCCCCGAGCCCTGCGACGACGAGTGCTGCGACCTCGTCACCGTCCCCGCCAGGCAGGGCCTCGAAGCGGTCGACATCCTGCGCCGCGGGTCGGCCGACACCATCGGCCCCGTGCTGCACGACGGGGGCTGCGACACCCTCGGCTTCCTCGTGCCGCCCGGCACCGCCGACGGCTGGGACCTGCCGGGCAGCGCCTGCACCCAGACCTTCGGACGCGGCATGCGCGTGTACGCGGACCCGGCACCGGGACCCACAGGCCCCGTCGTCCCCGACCCGCCGGTCGCGGGCACCGGCTGGCTGCTCCCGCCGGACGGCGAGAACGACCCCGTCACCGACCCGGCCGTCCTGCGGGCCGCGCTCGGCCAGGCGGCCCGCACCATCGAGGCCGCCGACAACTGCCGCTGAGCGGCCCCCGCAGCACCCCGCAGCACCCTGCGCCCAGTCCCCGCGCCCCTGCCACATGCTCGTTCCCGCCCTGCCTCCGCCCCGCCCCCGCCCCGTCGGCGGGCCGCGCCGTCCACGTACGCCGATAATGGCCTGATGGCAAGGAACAAGCGGTCCCGGGAGGCGCGGGAAGCCGTCGTCGAGAAGGTCGACGGCGGGCTCGCCGAGCTCATACCCGACCGGGACAGGCCGCGCGCCTGGACCCTGCTCGTCGACGGCGCACCGCAGTCCCACGTGGACCTCGACGACCCCGCGTACCTCAACTTCGAGTACCAGCGCAGAATCGGCCACATCGCCGACCTCGTCGCCCCGCCCGGCAAGCCGATCCACGCCCTGCACCTCGGCGGCGGCGCCTTCACCCTCGCCCGCTACGTGGCCGCGACCCGCCCCCGCTCCACCCAGCAGGTCGTCGAGCGCGACACCGCCCTCGTCCAACTCGTCCGTCGCGAACTGCCGTTGGACCCCCAGTCGCGGATCCGGGTGCGCGGCACCGACGCCCGCGAAGCCCTCGCCAAGATCGCCGACGGCTGGGCCGACCTCGTCGTCGCCGACGTCTTCAGCGGGGCACGCACCCCCGCCCACCTCACCAGCACCGAATTCCTCACCGACGTCCGCAGGGTCCTGAAGCCCGGCGGGTACTACGCGGCGAACCTCGCCGACGGCCCGCCCCTCGCGCACCTGCGCGGCCAGCTCGCCACCGCCGCCGCGCTCTTCCCCGAGCTCGCCCTCGCCGCCGACCCCGCCGTGCTCCGCGGCAAACGCTTCGGCAACGCCGTGCTGCTCGGCTCCGACCGGGAGCTGCCCGTCGCCGAACTGACCCGGCGCTGCGCGGGCGACCCGCACCCCGGCAGGCTCGAACACGGCCGCGGGCTCAAGGACTTCAGCGGGGGAGCCGCGGCCGTCACGGACGCCGCGGCGGTCGCCTCGCCCGCACCGCCGCCATCGGTCTTCCGCTGACGGTCATGGCGGCGGGCCGCGTGCCGGTCAGTACTTGTCGATGTCCACCCGGGGCGCCGTGTCGTGCCAGGTGCAGAACACCGACACCCGGGCCGCGCCACCCGTGAACTCCACGCGGATCCACTTGTCCTGCTTCCACGTCTGCACCGACCAGCCCGCCGCCGGAGTCGCCGAGACGAGCGTCGCCGAGTTCTTGCCGAGATCGAAGACGACCCGGCCGCCCGCGGTGTTGTAGCTCTTCACCGTGCCGGTGGCGGAGCTCGTGGGCGGGGGTGAGGTGGGCTTGCCGGAGTGCGTTCCGGACGGGGTGGGCGACTTCGGGGGCTGCTGCGACTTTGACGGGTTCGGTGACTTCGTGGGCTTTTGCGACGGCGGGGGCCCGGCGCGGTGCGTCGAGGAGACGATGGGCTCCGTGCCGCCCTGGCCACCGTCGTCGGCCGCCAGCGGCAGGGCGCGCGGCGGGTCGTAGGCGGTACCCGCCATCACCGTGTGGACGCCCCACCAGGACAGCGTGACCGCCGCGCCCGTGGCGAGCGACCATGCGATTCCGTGTACGAGTCCTCTGTGCATCGCGGGCCATACTGCACCACGCGCCGCACATGTGTCCTGTGGGGGACCGGGCTCCCGCGGACGACCGGGTTCCGCCGTATGGCGTACGGTGCCGCCCATGGCAAGTGTGCTCGTCGTCGAGGATGACCAGTTCGTACGCTCCGCCCTCATCCGGCATCTGACCGAGGCATCGCACACCGTGCGCAGCGTCGGCACGGCCCTGGAGGCGCTGCGGGAGGTCGCCCATTTCCGTTTTGACGTGGTGATCCTGGATCTCGGCCTGCCCGACCTCGACGGGTCGGAGGCGCTGAAGATGCTCCGCGGGATCACGGACGTCCCCGTGATCATCGCGACCGCGCGGGACGACGAGGCGGAGATCGTACGGCTCCTGAACGACGGCGCCGACGACTACCTCACCAAGCCGTTCTCCGTCGAGCACCTCTCGGCGCGCATGGCCGCCGTGCTGCGCCGCGCGCGGGTCACGGCGGGCGAGGCGCAGCCGGGCAACGTGCTCCAGGTCGGCGGGCTCTGCATCGACCCGCTGCGGCGCCAGGCCGAGCTGGACGGCGCGCGGCTCGACCTGACCCGACGCGAGTTCGACCTGCTGGCCTTCCTCGCCGGGCGGCCCGGCGTCGTCGTGCCGCGCAAGGAGCTGCTCGCCGAGGTCTGGCAGCAGAGCTACGGCGACGACCAGACCATCGACGTACATCTGTCGTGGCTGCGGCGGAAGTTGGGCGAAACGGCCGCGCGTCCGCGCTACCTCCACACCCTGCGCGGGGTCGGCGTGAAGCTGGAGCCGCCGGTGCCGGAGCCACAGCTGTGAGGTGGGCCCTCGTCAAGGTCTGCCTGGCCGTCACCACGATGGTCGTGGTGGCCTTCGCGGTGCCGCTCGGCCTCGTCGTCAAGGAGATGGCGAGGGACCGTGCCATCTCGAACGCGGAACGGCACGGCGCGGGCATGGGCCCCACGCTCTCCATCACCACCGACCGCGCGGAGCTCACCCGGGCCGTCGCCTCGTCCGAGGCGGGCGGCGACGGACGGATGGCCGTGTACGTGCCTGCCGTCGGGGACGCCGACGCCTTCGAGGTCGGCGACCCGAGGGCCGGGGCGCGAGCGGTGGAGGCCACCCGCAAGGAGGGCCGGGCCAGGACCACCGGGGTGCCCGGCGGCTTCGTGGTCCTGCAGCCGACCGCGCTCAGCTCGGGCACGGCGGTCGTGGAGATCTACGTCCCCGAGGCCGAGGTCAGCAATGGCGTGACGACGGCGTGGGTGGTGCTCGCGGGCGTCGGTATCGCCCTCGTCATCGGCTCGGTCGCGGTCGCGGACCGGCTCGGCGTACGCATGGTCCAGCCCGCGAAACGCCTGGTGGGCGCCGCGCACGAGCTCGGCGAGGGAAAGCTGGGGGCGCGGGTGCCGGAGGAGGGGCCCACCGAACTGCGGCTCGCCGCGGTGGCGTTCAACTCGATGGCCGACCAGGTCGTACAACTCCTGGCCAACGAGCGGGAGCTGGCGGCCGACCTCTCCCACCGGCTGCGGACACCCCTGACGGTGCTGCGGCTCAACGCGGCCTCGCTCGGCGAAGGCGACGCGGCGGAGCAGACCCGCACGGCGGTCGAGACGCTGGAGCGCGAGGTCGACACGATCATCCGCACCGCCCGTGACGCCAAGCCGCAGACGGCCATGGCCGGCCCCGGCGCGGGCTGCGACGCGGCCGAGGTGATCAGGGAGCGGATGTCCTTCTGGTCGGCGCTCGCCGAGGACGAGGGGCGCGAGGTCCGGGTGGCGGGCGTCGACAGGCCGGTCCGGATACCGGTGGCCCGCCCCGAACTGGTCGCCGCGCTCGACGCGCTGCTCGGCAACGTCTTCCGGCACACGGCCGAAGGCACGGCCTTCTCGGTCGACGTCCACAACGGCGAGGACGCCGTGATCGTGCTCGTCTCCGACGCGGGCCCCGGCATCGCCGACCCCGAGGCCGCGCTCGCCAGGGGCGCGGGGTCCGGCGAGGACGGCTCCACGGGGCTCGGCCTCGACATCGTGCGCCGCCTCGCCGAGTCCACGGGCGGCGACCTGCGCATCGGCAGCTCGGTCCTCGGCGGCACGGAGGTCCGCATCTGGATACAGCTGGGGTCTCACCGGCCGGTGGTGGGGCGCCCGGGGCACCGGGGGGCGGCGGTGCGTCGCCGGCGGCGTGCTCCCAGCGGGGGCTGAGCTTTTCCGGCCGGGGGCTTTTCTGCGGGTGGGTGGGGGTTGCTCGCGCAGTTCCCCGCGCCCCTAAAAACACCCCCCGCGAGCCGCAGTCGGACCCGACCTTTAACCACTCCCGATCTCTTCCTTAAGTGCGTCCTAAGATCCTCAACTCGGCGCAGGGTTACCCCTTTTGTCGTCCTCCGCGCGGCTAGCGTGATCGCACCCCCACCCCCGTACAGCTAAGGCAGGAACGCGATGAGCAGCACGCACCGGCGCACGGTGAGCACCCGGTCCAAGGTCATCGGCGGACTCGTCGCCGCGTCCCTCGTCGGCGGCGGCGCCTTCCTCCTCTCCGGCACGGCGCTGGCGACGAAGGCCCCGGCCGACAAGCCCACGGAGCCCACGGAGTCCACGCAGGCCGCCACCAAGTTCGCGCCCTTCGTCGACACCTCCCTCGCCCCGGCCTACGACCTCCTCGACACCGCGGAGAAGACCGGCGTGAAGGAGTTCAACCTCGCCTTCATCACCTCCGGCGGCGGCTGCGAGCCCCTGTGGGGCGGCACCACCGGCCTCGGTGACGACAAGGTGGCCGCGCAGATAGGCGACCTGCGCGCCAAGGGCGGCGACGTCCGCGTCTCCTTCGGCGGGGCCGCGGGCTCCGAGCTCGGCCTCAAGTGCGACAGCGCCGACGCCCTCGCCAAGGCGTACGGCAAGGTCGTCGACGCCTACGAGCTGACCAAGGTCGACTTCGACATCGAGGGCGCCGCCCTGCCCGACACCGCGGCCAACACCCGCCGCTCCCAGGCGATCGCCCAGCTCCAGAAGGAGCACCCGGACCTGAACGTGTCGTTCACGCTGCCCGTGATGCCCGAGGGCCTGACCCAGCCCGGCGTCGACCTGCTCGCCAACGCCAAGGAGAACGGCGTGCAGGTCGACGCGGTGAACATCATGGCCATGGACTACGGGCCGTCCTACAGCGGTGACATGGGCAAGTACGCCATCGACGCCGCCACCGCCACGCAGCAGCAGATCAAGGGTGCCCTCGGCCTGTCCGACGAGGCGGCCTGGCAGGCCGTCGCGGTCACCCCGATGATCGGCGTCAACGACGTCACCACCGAGGTCTTCAAGGTCGACGACGCCACGGAGCTGGTGAAGTTCGCCGAGGAGAAGGACCTCGGCTGGCTCTCGATGTGGTCCTCGACCCGCGACAAGGCGTGCGAGGGCGGCTCGGGCGGCGGTGCCTCGCCGGTCTGTTCCTCGATCGAGCAGGAGCCGCTCGCCTTCACGAAGGCCTTCGGCGCCTACAAGTAGGTCCCTGCCCCTCCTGACCCCCGAACCATCGCCCCCACGGCGCCTCGACCGGTACCCCCCACCCGGTCGGGGCGCCCACCCCTGTCCCGTACCTCCCGTACTACGCCTTCGACGCCCGCCACTCCGACGCGTAGTCGTTGAAGATCGACCGCAGGTGATGCCCGATCTTCAGGTAGTCGAGGTCGTCGAGGTTCGCGAGCGACACCCGCACCGACCATTCGGGACCTTCGAAGCCGCCGCCGTTCAGGAGCACCACGTGCGTCTGCTCGGCGAGGCGGAACAGCGGGTCGACCGGCTCGTAGTTCTTCTCCAGGAAGTCGGCGAAGTCCTTGCCGTGGACGCGTTCCGCCTCGGCGAGCAGGTCGAGCTCGATGTAGTAGCCCGCCCGGTGCGGATCGTCCGAGATCTTCATCTCGGCGCCCTCCAGGAGGAGTTCGAGCCGCTGCTGCACGATCGCGCGGATGCGCAGCTTGTACGCCTGCCCTTCCTCCAGCATGTCGAAGAGGGAGAAGAGCACCATCATCATCTGCTGGGGGAGGGACAGCCCCGAGGTGTGGTTCAGCGCCACCTGCCGGGAGTCCGCGACGAGCCGGTCGATGAACTTGATCTTCTCCGGCTCCAGCGTCAGCGTGCCGTACCGCTTGGCGAGCCGGTCCTTCTCCGCCTGCGGCAGCGCCGCGATCATCTTGTCGATGACGTTGTCGTCGTTCAGCCCGATCACGCCGAGCCGCCAGCCGGTGGCGCCGTAGTGCTTGGAGTACGAGTAGACGAGCAGCGTGTTGCGCGGCAGGTCGGCGGCGACGGACCGGAAGCCCTCGACGAACGTGCCGTACACGTCGTCCGTCACGATCAGCAGGTTCGGGTTCGACGTGGCGACGATCTGCTGGAGCTGGTCCGCGACCCGCTGACTCAGCGCGAGCGAGGGCGGGTTGGAGGGGTTGACCAGGCAGACCATCCTGATGTCCGGGTCGGCGAGCTTGGCGACCTCCTCCTCCGGGTAGCGCCACTCCCGCACGCCCGCCTCGGCGAACATGCTGGCCTCGACGTACGTCACGTCGAACTCGTACGTGTCGAGCTCGGGGATCTCGACGTACGGCGTGAACACCGGCACCATCAGGGCGATCTTGTCGCCCTTGTGCAGGACCCCGTTCTTCATGAGCGAGTCGAAGATGTAGCACATCGCGGCCGTGCCGCCCTCGGTGGCGAACAGGCTGAGGTTGCCCGGCGGGGGTTTGTGGTCGAACATCTCGTCGGCGACGTAGCCGCGCACGATCTGCTCGGCGTGGTTCAGCATCCGGTCGGGGACGGGGTAGTTGTCGCCGACCGAGCTGTCCGTCAGCTCGTGGATGAAGTCGTCCCGGTCGAAGCCGAACCGCTCGACGGCGTACTCGACGCACTTCTGGAGCAGCCCGATGCCGGGCAGGTCCGGGTGCTGCCGCACGAAGGTGTCGAAGCGGGCGCCCGACCCCTTCTTCTCCGGCATGCCACCGAGGTCGTCGGCGGTCCACACCCTCCTCGACTCCGAGAGGGCGAAGTAGCCGAGCGCGTAGAAGGCCTCGCGGGGCCCGGTGGCGATCCAGTTGGGGTTGCCGCGTCCCGCGTTGAGCATCTGGACGCTGGACGTCTCCTTCTGCCCCGGCTTGTCGGCCTGTACCGCCTGGGCGATCTGGATGAACTTGTCCTTCAGCTCGAAGGGGCTGAGCTGGGCGAAGGACTGGATTTCCTCGCGGGTGAAGGTGGTCTTGGGCACGGCTCGTTCCTCCGGGGATCAGTGGTGGAGCAGGACGATGACGGCTCCCCAGATCGTCAGGAGCACGTTTCCGACGGCGTACGGGATCGTGTAGCCGAGCGTCGGGATCTGGGACCTGGACGATTCGTTGATCGCGCCGATCGCCGCGGTGGTCGTCTGGCCGCCCGCGAGGACGCCCATCAGGATGGGGAAGCGGATCTTCTGCACGTAGTGCCCGAAGAGGAAGCCGACGATCAGCGGGATCACCGTGGCGACCGCACCGAACACGAGCAGGCCCCAACCGGCCGTCGAGAGGCCGGAGGTGAAGCTCGGACCCGCGTTGATGCCGACCACCGCGACGAACAGGCAGAGCCCGAGCGTGTCCATGAACCACTGGGCGCCGGGCGGAACGTTCCCGTACGTCGGGTACTTGCCGCGGATCCACCCGAAGACCAGGCCCATGATCAGCGCGCCGCCGGACGTGGAGAGCGAGATCGGCACGCCGCCCGCGGTCAGCGCCGGGATGCCGATGCAGCCGCCGAGGAAGATGCCGAGCCCCACCCAGATCATGTCGGTGGCGAAGGACGTCGGGACGGGCTTGCCGAGCTCCTTGCCCGCCGGGTCCACCAGGCGTTTGGGGCCGGTGAGGATCAGGGTGTCGCCGCGCTCCAGCTTGGTGGAGAGGCGGTAGGGGAAGTCGGCGCCGGAGCGGTACAGCTTGTCGATGTACACACCGACCATGAACGGCTCGCGCCGCAGGTCCCCGATGGTCCTGCCCAGGTGGTCCTTCTCGGAGGCCACGACGTGCAGTGACTCGGTCTGGTAGCCGAGGAGTTCGACGTCGTCGGTCTCGGCGCCGATGTGCGTCCTGGCGTCGAACTCGACGAGCGAGCCGCGCAGCGCGCTCATCGCCACGACGTCGCCCTCGCGCAGGGCGAGCTGCTGGTCGTGGTCGAGGATGTTCCCCTCCCTGCGTACGCGCGTGATGTAGACCCGGCGGCCCAGCTCGCGCTGCTGGTTCTCGAAGTCCTCGACGGTGCGGCCCACGAGGTCGGGGCGCTGGATGGTGTAGGCGCGCAGGACGACCTCGTAGTAGCCCTCGGCGAGGTCGGGGTCGTCGCCTGGGGCGTCCAGCTCCTTGGCCAGGGCGGCGGATTCGGCCGCGAGGTCCTTGCGGTAGAGCTTGGGCAGGATGTTGGCGAGCAGCATCGCGCAGAGGATCGTGCCGAGGGGATACGTCACCGCGTACCCGATGGCGACCAGGTTCGACTCGCTCTTGACCTGCGCGGAGCTGAGCCCCGGCAGATTGGAGATCGCGTCGCCCGCGACACCGATGACGGCGGACTGGGTGAGCGCCCCGCCGAGCAGACCGGCCGAGAGCCCGGGGCCGTAGCCGAGCAGCGCGGCGAAACCCCAGCAGACGAGCAGGCCGGTCACGCAGACCACGACCGCGTTGAGGACCTGCGGAAGACCGTCCTTCTTCAGGCCGCGGAAGAACTGCGGGCCGACCTTGTAGCCGAGCGCGAACAGGAACATCGTGAAGAAGAGGTTCTTCACGGTGCCGTCGATGTCGACCTTGAACTGCGCCCCGAGCAGCAGCCCCGCGATGAGGCAGCCGGTGACCGCGCCGAGCCCGATGGCCTTGTAGCGCAGCTTCCCGAAGAGGAAGCCGATCGCCACGGTGATGAAGACGAGCAGCTCGGGATGGGGCTGGAAGATGTTCCGGTTGAGGAAATCGATCATTTTCTACGCTCCGGACGCGCCACGTCAGGCGCCGAGTACGCCGACGAGGATCGGCCCGGTCAGAGGAAGCAGGAAGTTCGAGAGGGCGTAGGTGATCGTGTAGCCCAGCAGCGGGACCGAGCTCTGGGCCACCTGGGTGACGGAAGTGATCGCCGGGGTCGAGCACTGCTGGCCCGCGATGGCGCCGATCAGGAGCGGTTTCTCGATCTTCAGGAGCTTGCGGCCGACGAGGAGGGAGATCGTCGCGGGCACCAGGACCATCGCGATCCCGGCGAACGGAAGCAGCGCCCCGTACTGCTTGAGCAGCGGCCAGGCCTGCGGCCCCGACACGAGCCCCGTACAGGCGATGAAGATCGCCAGGCCCATGTCCTTGAGGGTGTTCGCGGCCTGCGGCGGGAACGCCCCGAAGGTCTGCTTGCGGGAGCGGAACCAGCCGAAGAGCAGCCCGGAGATCAGACAGCCGCCGCCCGTGCCGAGCGACATGGGTACGTCGCCGAAGTGCACGACGACCTGCCCGAGCAGGGAACCTGCGGCGATGCCCAGACCCAGATAGATGAAGTCGGTGGCGTCGTTCTTGACGACCGAGCCGATCCTCGCGACCAGCTTGGTCAGGCCGGAGCGCGCGCCCACCAGGGTGAGCACGTCGCCGCGGCGCACGGTGGTGCCACCGGTCGCGGGCAGGTGCTGGTCGCCGCGCAGCACGTCGGTGACGTACACGCCGTCCTTGATGAACTCGGGGTGCTCGCGCTGGAGGGCGTCCACGCTCATGCCGTCCGTCGACTTCTCGGTGACGGCGACCTGGGTGGTGGCCAGCGGGGTGTCGACGCCGGGGATGCCGGGGGTCTCGGGGCCGATGAGGTGCCCGGACTCGATGACGTTGGCGCGGCGGCCGACCACCAGGACCAGGTCGGAGAGGGTGAGCGCCAGGCCGGGCGCGGGCGTCAGGTTCCTGCTGCCCCGCTTGACGGCTTCGACGGTGACCCGGCCTTCGAGATCCGACTCCAGGTCGCCGACGGTCCTGCCGTCGGCCGTGGTCACCAGATAGGTGCGGCCGACCATGCCCGGGAGTGCCTGGCGCTCGTCGGGCTCCAGGCCGCCGCCCGAGCCGCGCATCTTCTCCCACAGCTCGCGCGAGGCGTCCCGCAGGTTGATGCGCAGCATCATCGGCATGATCTGGCTGGTGTAGAGCACGATGGTGATCAGGCCGAAGAGGTAGCAGACCGTGTACGCGGTGGCCACGTGCCCCTGGTACTGGGTGATCTGGTCCGGGGTGAGGCCGTCGAGCTTGCCGATGGCCTCGGTCGCCGTACCGACGACGGCCGACTCGGTGGCCGCGCCCGCCAGGATGCCCGACGCCGTGCCGACGTCCAGGTCGAAGGCCTTGGCGAGGCCGAACGCGATGCCCAGGACGCAGACCAGCTCGATGCCGCAGAGCGCGAAGAAGCGCAGGCTCTCGCGGTTGAGGTTGGAGAAGAACTGCGGGCCCGCGAGATAGCCGAGGGCGAAGATGAAGAGCGCGAAGAAGATCGTCTTGACGTCGTCGGAGACGACGACCTCGGCCCAGGCGCCGAGCAGCAGCGAGACGATCAGCGTGCCGCAGATGCCGCCCAGGGTGATGGGGCCGACGCGCACCTTGCCCACGAGGTAGCCCAGGGCGAGGCAGATGAACAGCGCGAACTCGGGGTGATCACGGAGTACACCCACCGGCGCTCACCGCGCCTGGTCTATGGCGATATGAGGCGTATATGGCATAGGGGCAACCTAAGGAGCCGGGCGGCGTGCTGCCACTCGGCTCCCGGGCTGCCGCTCCCCGCAGGTCAGTCCGCGGCGTACTCGCGCGGCAGCTCACCGGCGCCCGCCACCGTCGCATACCAGCGGGCGCTGGACTTCGGCGTGCGGACCTGCGTCTCGTAGTCGACGTACACCGCGCCGAAGCGCTTGCCGTAGCCGTACGACCATTCGAAGTTGTCCAGGAGCGACCAGAGGTAGTAGCCGCGGACGTCGGCGCCGTCGGCGATGGCCCGGCGGACGGCGGCCAGATGACCGTGCAGGTAGGCGATGCGCTCCGGGTCGTGGACGCGGCCCTCGGGATCGGGCTTGTCGTCGTAGGCCGCGCCGTTCTCGGTGACGTACAGCGGGAGGCCGGGTGCCTCACGCGCGTACCGCATGATCAGCTCGTGCAGCCCGGTCGGGTCGATGGTCCAGCCCATCTCGGTGCGCTCGCCGGGCGTCTGGTGGAAGGCGACGTCGTCGGAGCCCGGCCAGGGGGAGTGGTCGCTGGCCCCGTGCCCGTCGGCGCGCCTGCTCCCCGGTCCTTCCGGCGCGGCCGACACCAGCGCGGGCGTGTAGTAGTTGAGGCCCAGCGCGTCCAGCGGCTGGTGCGCGGCGGTCAGGTCGCCCTCGCGCACGCAGGACCAGTCGGTGACCCGGGCCGTGTCCGCGAACAGCTCCGCCGGGTAGGCGCCGTGCAGCATCGGGCCGTGGAAGATGCCGTTGGCGAGGTTGTCGATGCGCCGCCGGGCGTCCTGGTCCCGCGGGTCGTCGGAGACCGGCCTGACCACCGCGGAGTTGAGGCTCACCGCGACCTGGGCGCGGGCGGGCAGGGCGGCGCGCAGGGCCTGTGCGCCCAGGCCGTGCGCGAGGTTCAGGTGGTGGGCGGCGTGCAGGGCGGCCGCCGGGTCGGTGCGGCCGGGGGCATGGACGCCGGAGCCGTAGCCCAGGAAGGCGCTGCACCAGGGCTCGTTGAGCGTGATCCAGGACGAGACGCGGTCGCCGAGCGCCTCGCCGACGATGGACGCGTACTCGGCGAACCGCAGGGCGGTCTCCCGCACCGGCCAGCCGCCCGCGTCCTCCAGCTCCTGCGGCAGGTCCCAGTGGTAGAGGGTCAGGGCGGGTTTGATGCCCTTGGCGAGCAGCTCGTCGACGAGGCGCCGGTAGAAGTCGAGGCCGCGCTGGACGGCGGGGCCGCGCCCGGTGGGCTGCACGCGCGACCAGGAGACGGAGAACCGGTAGGCGTTCAGCCCGAGGTCCGCCATGAGCGCCACGTCGTCGCGGTAGCGGTGGTAGTGCTCGACGGCGACGTCACCGGTGTCGCCGCCCGCGGTGCGGCCCGGGGTGTGGCTGAAGGTGTCCCAGATGGAGGGGGTGCGGCCGTCCTCGCGCACGGCGCCCTCGATCTGGTACGCGGAGGTGGCCGCGCCCCAGAGGAAGTCCGCCGGAAAGGTAATGGGTTCAGGCATGGAAGCGCTCCCATGGATAGGGGGAAGAGGCGTACGTAAGAGAAGGGGCCGGGGGAAGTCCGGGAGCCCGCAGGCCCCCGGAGGCCTCCCGAAGGGTCAGCCCTTGACCGCGCCCTGCATGATGCCGCTCACGATCTGCTTGCCGAACAGGAGGAACGCGAGCAGCAGCGGCAACGTGCCGAGCAGCGCGCCCGCCATGATCACGGCCCGGTCGGGGATGTAACCCGTGCCGAGGGAGTTGAGCGCCACCTGCACCGTCGGGTTCGACTGGTTCAGCGCGATGATCGGCCACAGGAAGTCGTTCCAGGCCATGACGAACGTCAGCAGGCCGAGGACCGCCATGGCGGGCCGCGCCGCCGGGAACACCACGTGCCAGATGATCCGCAGACTGCTCGCCCCGTCCATCCGCGCCGCCTCGATCAGCTCGCTCGGCAGCGCCTGCATCAGGTACTGCCGCATGAAGAAGACCCCGAAGGCGCTCACGAACGTCGGCAGGATCACCGCCTGGAGCTGATTGGTCCACTGCAGGTCCGCGACCCACAGATACAGCGGTACGACGCTGAGCTGCGGCGGCACCATCATCGTGCCGATGGTCAGCAGGAGCAGCGCCCCGCTGAACCTGAACTTCAGCTTGGCGAAGGCGAATCCGGCGATGGTGGAGAACAGGACCGTGCCGATGGTGATGCTGCCCGCCACGATCGTGGTGTTCAGCATCGCGTCACCGAGGCTCGCCTCCGTCCACGCCCGTTCGAGGTTCTTGAAGAGGTTGCCGCCGAACCACACGGGCGGCGGCGTCTGGGCGAGCCGTCCGCTCGTGCGCGAGGCCGCGACGGCCGTCCAGACCAGGGGCGCCAGCGAGATCGCCGTGAACAGCACGAGGACCGCGTACGTGAGAGGGCCCGCGTGCATCGTCCGCCCGGCCTGCTGGCCCAGGGGGCGCGCCTTCCTCGCCGGGTCCGCCGTACGGGCCTTCGTCGGCTCCACCGTGCGGGCCTTCATCGGTCCTTCCTCAGGCGTCGGGCGATCAGCATGTTGACCGCGGCGATGAGCAGCAGGATGACGAGCATCAGCCAGGCGACGGCCGACGCCCGCCCCAGATGGCCGTTGATCCAGCCCTGGTCGTACAGATAGAGCCCCAGGGTCTGGAACTGGTGGTCGGCGCCGCCCTTGGACCCGGCCGTGCCGCCGAACAGCAGCGGCTCACCGAAGAGCTGGGTGGCCCCGATCGTGGAGACGACCACCGTGAACAGGATCGTCGGCCGCAGCATCGGGATCGTCACGTGCCGGAACTGCTGCCAGCGCGAGGCGCCGTCCAGCGCGGCCGACTCGTACAGGTCGTGCGGCACGGCCTGCATCGCCGCCAGATAGATCAGCGCGTTGTACCCGGTCCACCGCCAGATGACGATCGACGACACGGCGAACTGCGAACCCCACGAGGATTCCCGCCAGTTGACCGGGTCGAAGCCGACGGAGCCGATCAGCCAGTTGACCATCCCGCCGTCCCACGCGAAAAGGAGCGTGAAGACCAGCGAGGCGCTCGCCACGGACGTCGCGTAGGGGGCGAGCATCGCGACCCGCCACAGGGTGGAGCCGCGCAGCTTGTAGTTGAGCAGGTGCGCGATGCCGAGCGCGACGGCCAGCTGGGGGACGGTGGAGATGATCCCGATGGTGAAGGTGTTGCCGAGCGCGTTCCAGAAGTACTCGCTCTGCAGCAGGTTGGTGTAGTTGTCCAGGCCCAGCCAGGTGCTGTCGTCGAGATTGGTCAGCTCCAGGCGGTGCAGCGAGGCCCAGCCGGTGTAGAGGAGCGGGAAGAGGCCGAAGGCGCCGAAGAAGAGGAAGAACGGCGCGACGAAGACGTACGGCGACGCCTTGATGTCCCAGCGGTACAGGCGGCTGCGCCAGGGCGACGGCGTGCGGGAGGTCTTGCTCCCGGTCGCGGCCGGGGCCGCGCCCCCTTGTCCGGGGGACGCGGTCTCGGCGTACTCAGCGGTCTCGGACATGCGCGTCACTGTCCCAGAACATCCTTGATCTCCTTCTGGGCCGCCTCCCAGCCCTCCTCGGGAGACTTGCCCTGCTGCTCCACCTGGAGCACACCGATGTCGGTGATGGACTGGCCGATCTGGGCGTCCTTGATGCCGTAGACGGCCGAGGGGGTGTTCTTCGCGATGTCGGCGAAGATCTGCGTGATGGGCGCGTCGTTGAAGTACGCCTTGGTGGCCGCCGACGGCTTCAGCGTGCTGTACGCCGACGGGGTGGACGGGAAGCTGGCCTGCTTGGCGAAGACCTTCGCGAGCTGCTCGGGCCGGGTGAGCCAGACGGCGAGCTCGGTCGCCTCCTTCTTGTGCTTGCCCGCGCTCGGCACGCCGAGGAACGTGCCGCCCCAGTTGCCGTCCGTCGGCGCCTTGGCCATGTCCCACTGGCCCTTGCCCTCCGGGCCGCCCTTCTCCTGGATGTAACCGGCCATCCAGGCGGGGCAGGCCACCGTGGCGAACTTGGCGTTGGCGAAGCCCTGGTCCCACGTCGGGTCGAACTGCTTGAGCTTGGCGGACATGTCGCCCTGTGCGACCTTCATCGCCGCGTCCCAGGCGTCCTTGCGGCCCTGGCTGTCCTCGTAGATCTCCTTGCCGCCCTTGTCGTAGTACCGCTCGGTGGCACCGGCGAACACGGCGTTGTAGACGCTGGAGGCGGAGTCGACGAACTTGGTGCCCTTGGGCGCCTTCGCCATGTACTTCTTGCCGAGCGCGACGTACTTGTCCCAGTCGCCCGCCCACTCCTTCGCGAGCTTCTCGCGGTCGGTGGGGAGCCCGGCCTTCTCGAAGAGGTCCTTGCGGTAGCAGAGCGCGGTCGGGCCGATGTCGACGCCGAGGCCGATCGTCTTGCCGTCCTCGGTCGTGGCCTGCTGCCACTTCCAGTCGAGGTACGTCGACTTGTCCACGCCCTTCGCCTTGCCCAGGTCCTCGAACTTGGCGCCCTGCGTCTGTACGACCTCGGTGATGTTGCTGACCTCTATGGCCGCGACGTCGTTGACGCCCGCGCCGGACTGCAGCTGGGTGAGCAGCTTCGGGTAATAGGCGTCGTTCCGCTCGATCACGTTCTCTTTGATCTTGATGTTCGGATGCGACTGCTCGTACTCCTCGTAGAGGCCTGCCTGCTTCAGGCCCAGCACGCCGAACGTGCCCACGTTGAGCGTGACCTTGCCGTCGCCCGCCGAGCCGCCTTCGTCGTCGCTCGAACAAGCGGCCAGCAGGCTCGTGGCCAGCGCGGCCGTGGCCGCGTACGCCACGAGTCGGCGGGATCGACGGGACCGGCGGAATGTGCTGCTGCGCATGACGTCCTCCTGTTGCCTGACGTGCCGACCCCCCGGCCAACTGCACTGCTGGGCCCGTTGGTTCACTCTGCGGCTCGGGCGGGGAACGTGCGGGATGTGTACGTGTCAGGTAGTGTGGGAGCGCTCCCACAAGTGATGAGTTGAAGACTCGTGGCTGGCGCCGGGGGTGTCAAGGGACCGGACAGGGAGTTACGTCTTCGGTTATCGGGCCGTTACGGGACGTCTGTGGATCGGCCCGGCGGACCGGCGAAGATCGGGCTGTTACATTCCTCGCCGGGGGAAGTGTGACGGGAGGCGGACTATGGCAGCTCACGCGGCGCGCGGCCGCAGCGGCGGACGGCCCACTCTGGAAGAGGTGGCGGCGCGGGCGGGGGTCGGCCGGGGGACCGTGTCCCGAGTGATCAACGGTTCGCCGCGGGTGAGCGAGGCGACCAGGACCGCCGTCGAGGCCGCCGTGGCCGAGCTCGGGTACGTGCCCAACACCGCGGCGCGCGCCCTGGCCGCCAACCGCACGGACGCGATCGCCCTGGTCGTGCCCGAGCCGGAGACCCGCTTCTTCGCCGAGCCGTACTTCTCCGACGTCCTGCGCGGAGTGGGCGCCGAGCTCAGCGAGACCGAGATGCAGCTGCTGCTGATCTTCGCGGGCAACGACCGCAGGCGCCAGCGCCTCGCCCAGTACCTCGCGGCCCACCGCGTCGACGGAGTCCTCCTGGTCTCGGTGCACGCCGACGACCCGCTGCCCGACCTGCTCGCCCAGCTGGAGATCCCCGCGGTGATCAGCGGCCGCCGCTCCGCCGAGGAGGCGCTGCCCTCCGTCGACTCCGACAACTACGCCGGGGCCTGCTCCGCCGTGGAGCACCTGCTGTCGCGCGGGCGCACCGCCATAGCCACCATCACCGGCCGCCTCGATGTGTACGGAGCCCAGCGCCGCCTGGACGGCTACCGCGCCGCGCTGCAGGAGGCGGGCCACCCGGTGGACGAACGGCTGATCGCGCAGGGCGACTTCACGGAGGAGGGCGGCCGCCGGGCGATGCGGGAGCTGCTCGCCGCCTGCCCCGAGGTGGACGCGGTCTTCGCGGGCTCCGACGTGATGGCGGCCGGTGCCCGCCAGGCGCTGCGCGAGGCGGGGCGCCGTATACCCGACGACGTGGCCCTCGTCGGCTTCGACGACTCGGCGATCGCCCGCCACATGGATCCGCCGCTGACGAGCGTGCGGCAGCCGATCGAGGAGATGGGGCGCGCGATGATCGACCTCCTCCTCGCCGAGATCGCGGACAGCCGCCCCGCCGCCGTCCGGCGCCTGGAGCGGCGCCAGCTGGTGCTCCCGACGCAACTGGTGGAGCGGGACTCTTCCTGAGCCGCGGGACCGTACTCCTGCTGACTGCTCCTGCTCCTGCTCCTACTCCTGCTCCTCGGCCCGCCCGGCGTCGCTCCCGGCGCTCGCGCGCAGGGCGTCCGCCGCCTCGCGGGCCTGCTCGGCGAGGTCGCGGTGCTCCGCGGCCCGCTGCGGCCGACCGTGCTCCTCGTGGTCGTGGGCGAGCCTGTGCTGGGCGTTGGACAGGGTCTCCAGGGCCGTCACGGCCTGCTGTCGCAGCCGGCGCACCCGGTCCTCCAGGGCGATCCGTGCCGAGGGGCTGCCGGGGACCAGCAACGAGCTGGAGGTGACCGACTCCCGGTCGATGGAGGCCTGGTCCCGCGCGTCACCGGCGTCCGCGCGCCGCAGCGCCGACGCGCTGCGGTCCAGCCGCGACTGGCTGGCCGTCAGAAGCTTCTGTATCCGGTCGATCTGTTCGTACGAGCGCTGCCGTCGGCTGGGGGGCTCCCCGCCCGCGGCGCGTTCCCGATCGTCGACCTGCGTCTCCCAGGCGGCGATGCGGCGCTCCCGCTCGTCCGCGGCCTCCTCGCGCCGGTCGGCACCGGCCTCGCGGGTGTCCGCGCTCCGCTCCCGCTCGTCGGCCCTGCGCTCGCGGGCGTTCGCCGCCGCCTCGCGTCGACGGCCGTTCGCGTCGGACGGACTGTTCTGCGGATCGGGTCCCATGGCGGCAGTATGCTCCGTCGGCCGCCCTCAGGAACGCGTGAACGGCCCGTACACTCACGGCCGAGGAGCCAGGCACATGAACTTTCCCCAGTACGGAGGCCCGGGTGACGGCGACGGCTGCGGTGTCGTCGACCAC
Source organism: Streptomyces sp. NPDC004732 (assembly GCF_040609235.1). Lineage (NCBI taxonomy): Bacteria > Bacillati > Actinomycetota > Actinomycetes > Kitasatosporales > Streptomycetaceae > Streptomyces > Streptomyces sp. NPDC004732. Next base: position 122,268 of record NZ_JBEXJR010000012.1, on the reverse strand, counting down.
CACCCGGACGGCACCGCTGTCCGCTGTGCGGCGGCGGGCGCGTGGCACATCGCGTGGGAACACGAAGGCCCGGACGAGATCAGGACGTCATTCGTGTGCGAAGGCCACATGGAGACGGTGCGGGCCGCCCACCCCTATCTGGACAGACATCCGGTCGGCCCGGACTGCACGCACCCCCGTACGCGCTGGGTGGACAGCCGCATCGGCGCCTACTGCACGTCACCCGTGAAGATCGAGGACTCCGACTCCATGTCCGGCGAGACCTCGATCTGAATCGTCTTCTCGGCCTTCGGCAGCTCGCACGCCCACGTCACCGTGATGGACCGGCCCGCGAGGAGCTTCGTGTCGGGCCCGCCGTTCAGCCCGCGCTCGGTGTCGAAGATCGATTCGCTCGACTTGCCGTCCTTGCCGTAGGAGCAGCTGACGGAGAACGCCGACGTGTCGACGGTCGCCTTCCCGTTGTTCTTCACCCGCACGCCGAACTTGACGTACGGCGTGTTCTCCGGCGACCCGTACGAGCTGGACGTGCCACGGGCGAACTTCGACAGCTTCACCTCGACGTCGCTTTCGTACGTCACGGTGTCGTCGAGGCCTGCCACCTCCGCGTCGGAGCTCTCCTCGGACTCCTCGGGCGCCTCCTCCTCGACCGGCTCCTCCTCACCCGCGACCACGTCGTCCCCCGCCGCGGGCCCGGCGGAACTGGTGGTCTCCGGCTTCTTGTCGTCGTCGCGGCTGTTGACGACGACGATGCCCGTCACGACGACGGCGGCGATGACCGCGGCGGCCGAGCCGATGATGACCGCGTTGCTCGCGCCCTTCCGCGGCGGCGGAGGAGGAGGCTGCGGCGGAAATACGGGCGGCGGTGGCGGCGTGCTGTTGCTCATGGGTCCCCCCTGCAGTTGTGCTCTCTCTGCGCATGATGCGCCGTCGTGTGCATCATGTGAAGGAGGGGTGTCCGTTTCGTGATGCGGGAGAGGGTCCTGCCGCGCCGCGTTCACCGGCAGGCGCTGCGGACATGACGAAGGGCCGGTCCGCTTGCGCAGACCGGCCCTTGATCAATCAGGGTGAGTGACGGGACTTGAACCCGCGGCCACCTGGACCACAACCAGGTGCTCTACCAACTGAGCTACACCCACCATGTCCGGTCGTTTGTCGTTCTTCCGACCGGCCGAGAAAAAGTGTACAGGGTCCGAAGGGGTGCTCGCGCACACGTTTCCCGGACCCCGTACACAGGGCTCCTGCCGGGGCTATTCCGCAGGCAGGACGTGCTTGGCCGCGATCGTCCGCGCGGTCTCCGAGTCGGGTCCCGGCTGCGGGACGAAGATCGCCTCGCGGTAGTAGCGCAGCTCCGCGATGGACTCGCGGATGTCGGCGAGCGCGCGGTGGTTTCCGTTCTTGTCCGGACTGTTGAAGTACGCCCTCGGATACCAGCGCCGGGCCAGCTCCTTGATCGAGGAGACGTCGACGATGCGGTAGTGGAGGTACTCCTCCAGCGTCTGCATGTCCCGCAGCAGGAAGCCGCGGTCGGTGCCGACGGAGTTTCCGCACAGGGGAGCCTTCCGCGGCTCCTTGACGTGCTCACGTACATACGCCAGGACCTGCTCCTCGGCGTCGGCCAGCGTCGTGCCGCCGGCCAGTTCGTCGAGGAGCCCCGAGGCGGTGTGCATGGTGCGCACCACCTCGGGCATGGTCTCCAGCGCCGCGTCCGGCGGGCGGATCACGATGTCCACACCTTCGCCGAGCACGTTCAGTTCCGAGTCGGTGACCAGTGCGGCCACCTCGATAAGTGCGTCGTCCGTCAACGAGAGCCCGGTCATCTCGCAGTCGATCCACACCATGCGATCGTTCATGCGTCTTACCCTACGGCGCACTCCTCTGCCCGGGCAGAGGTGCACGCCCTGGCGCGTACGCGTCCGAGTTCGGCTTGCCTGGCTCGGTCGGCAGCGAGGTCGAAGGGCCGAGCGCACTCGCGGCTGCCGTACGCCTGGTCTGGGACGGCACAGGACCGGCCTCCACCAGGGTGGGCACCGCCTGCGCCGTCGCCGGCACGGACTCCAGTGCCCGCTCGCCCTGCGGCCTGCGGGCGCGGTAGGCGGCCCGGTAGGCAGCGGGGGACGAACCCAGCTGACGTCGGAAGTGCCCCCGCAGCGCCACGGGCGACCGGAAGCCGCAGCGGCCCGCGACCTCGTCGACGGAGTAGTCGGAGGTCTCGAGCAGCCGCTGTGCCTGGAGCACCCGCTGGGTGATCAGCCACTGCAGCGGCGCGCTGCCCGTGAGCGAACGGAACCTGCGGTCGAAGGTGCGCCTGCTCATATAGGCGCGCGCGGCCAGCGTCTCCACGTCGAACTGCTCGTGGAGGTGCTCCAGCGCCCAGGCGACGACCTCGGCGAGCGGGTCGGCGCCGATCTCCTCCGGTAAAGACCTGTCGAGATAGCGCTCCTGGCCGCCGGCCCGGCGCGGTGGCACCACGAGCCTGCGGGCGAGTGCGCCCGCCGCTTCGTTGCCGTGGTCCGTGCGCACGATGTGCAGACAGAGATCAATTCCGGCCGCAGTGCCCGCGCTCGTCAGGACGTCCCCGTCGTCGACGAAGAGCTCGCGCGGATCCACGTGGACGGATGGATAGCGCTTCGCGAGCGTCGGCGCGTACATCCAGTGGGTGGTCGCCGGACGGCCGTCGAGCAGCCCGGCCGCGGCGAGCACGAACGCCCCCGTGCACAGCCCGACGATGCGGGCGCCCTCCTCGTGCGCGCGACGCAGTGCGTCGAGCGCCTCCGGTGGTGGCGGCGATGTGATCGACCGCCAGGCGGGCACGACGACCGTGCCGGCCCGGCCGATCGCCTCGAGGCCGTGTGGCGCGGTGAGTTCCAGTCCGCCGGTGGTCCGCAGCGGGCCCTCCTCACCGGCACACACCAGCAGCCGGTAGCGGGGGACCCCCGCGTCCTGCCGGTCGATGCCGAACACGGAGAGCGGTATGGAGCTCTCGAAGATGGGACCGCCGCTGAAAAGCAGCACCGCTACGATCTCCCGGCGGCGACGCCCCGAGAGTTTCCGAGCCGCGGCCTCCGGCGCGGCAATGGAGTCGTGGCTCATGGTGCTAAACCCCCCTCGGGCTTCGCGGCTCCTGGTTCTTGCCGTGCTCGGCGTGCTTGACGTGCTTGACGCGCTTGCCTGGCTTGTCGCTCCTGCACGTTTCCCCTCGGTCCTCCACCAGTCCCCCGCCGTAATACAGTCAAGATCGAATCTACTGCGTCCCGTGCTGCCGGGGTGACCAGTTCATCACTCGGCAGATTGTCGACATGGCAACTTGGCGTGAAGCATTCGATCACGAAGCGTTGCACTCGGGCGGCTTGCTGGGAAGTGCGCCTTCGCTCCGTGGCCGGTCCCCGTAGGGTGCAGGCGGCCTGAGCGCGTCTTTCAGCCCTGGTCGGACGGGGGTTGAGGGGGCGTTCGGCCAAGAATTCGGCGGCCCCCGGAAGTTGGCTGAAAACATACGGGAGCGTGTGTGTGAATTGGTCAGTCCAACGGTGCACTATCGGCACTCTGACGAGTGCCCCTGTGCGCCCCCACACCCGTTCTGCCGTGCCGTCCGCGGTGCCCGTTGTTCTGTTCTGCAAGCAGTCGCGCGGCGCCGCGCTCGGACTGCCGCAGGAGCAGCCGGCACACCCCCGTGACGGCCACGAGTCCGAGCGCCGCGCCGGTGGCACCGGCGAGTGAGCCGCCGTACCCGACAAGGACGACGGGGACCAGCACGCAGCTGAACGCGGCCCAGCGGACCACGTCGCTCGCGGCGTCCTGCGGGGGCGCGTCCGGCGGCTCGTGGGTGCGCGGCGCGGGCACCACGGCGGGCCGCCGCTCGTGCGCTCCTTGCTCTGGTGAAGACTCGGGTGAAGAAGGGAAGCGGGTGGAAGGTGGGGACGCGGTCGAAGGTCCAGGCACGGCGTGCTCCCTGTGGCGATGGTGTACGGAGGTCCAGCGCTGTCCAACGCAAGGTGCGTCGGCGGGTCACTGGGAAGGCCTCCGGGTGGCGCCGGACGGGTGGGCAAACCGCCTGTAGGAGGCAGCAACCATTGCCATACGGGCGCGGCTCATGCATGCTCCGGTGAACGCCGGGAGGCCCTGTGCAGGCCCCGGTGCGGGCTCCGAGCGGGGCTCTTCGCACGCTCTGGGCAGAGGAGGAGTGTCGCCGTACCCTTGGGGGTATGGGGTTGGGAAGATGATTCCCGGACGACCTTCCAGGTCCTGAACTTTTGCACCACCTGAAAAAGCCGACCCTCCCACAGAGGACTCCTTCGCCGAGACACCGATGGCCGGTCACGAATTCTCCGAACCTGCGGACCGCAAGCGGCAGGTCGCCGATCCGACGGCGACCCCCCGCGCGGCGGAAGAACCGCGTCACTCCTGCGATCCCGCCTTCCGGCACGGTGTCGTCGTCGGCTTCGACGGCTCGACCTCCAGTGAGCGGGCACTCGCCTATGCGATCGGGATGGCCCACCGCTCCGGATCGGGCCTGATCATCGTCCACGTCGCCAACCGGCTGCCCACCACGGTGTGGGCGGGGTGCGAGCCCCCGGTCTTCGTCGACGTGCCCGACCACCGGACGGAAGTGCTCGGCCTGGAGCTGGCCTGCGCGGAGTATCTCTCCGAGGTGCCGTGGATCCTCGTCGAGCGCGGCGGCGACATCTGCCACGAGCTGGAGGAGGTCGGCCGCGAGTACAGCGCGGACGCGATCGTCGTCGGCTCCACGCACGGCATCGTGGGGCGCATCTTCGGCTCGGTTGCGGGCCGGCTCGCGCGCCGGGCGCAGCGCCCCGTCGTCGTCATCCCTTAACGACCGCACGCCCCCGCCGAGTTGGGGGGCGTGCGTCTCAACTCGCCTTGTGAGGCGGTTTTGTGGACAGATAAATCTACTCGCGCGTAGAGGTGGTTCGTGCCCTTGTGAAGGGTACATAAGGGTCACAACGGCGGCGTCTCGGGCCGGCGGGTGACGGCCACCGGACGAGGCGGGCGCGGGCCGGGGTAATGGGCGACCCCGGCCCTTGAGGAACGACCCCCTGTGTGCTGGTGGCACGCACAGGGGGTCGTTCACTTGGGTCCTGCGGGCGTGACTACTCCACCGTCACGGACTTCGCGAGGTTGCGCGGCTTGTCGATGTCCCGGCCGAGGGCCAGCGCCGTGTGGTAGGCGAGCAGCTGGAGCGGGATGCCCATCAGGATCGGGTCCAGCTCGTTCTCGTTCTTCGGGACGAGGATGGTCTGGTCGGCCTTCTCCTGCTCCTGGTGCGCGACGGCGAGGATCTTGCCGCTGCGGGCCTTGATCTCCTCCAGGGCGGCGCGGTTCTTCTCCAGGAGATCGTCGTCGGGGACGATGGCGACCGTCGGCAGGGCGGGCTCGATGAGGGCGAGCGGGCCGTGCTTGAGCTCGGAGGCGGGGTAGGCCTCGGCGTGGATGTACGAGACCTCCTTGAGCTTGAGGGAGGCCTCGCGGGCGACGGGGTAGCCGCGTACGCGTCCGATGAAGAGCATCGAACGGGCGTCCGCGTACTGCTTGGCGATCTTCTTGATCTCGTCCTCCTGCTTGAGGATCTCCGAGATCTGGCCGGGCAGCTTGCGCAGGCCCTCGATGATCCGCTTGCCGTCGGAGACCGACAGGTCGCGGATGCGGCCGAGGTGCAGGGCGAGCAGGCCGAAGGCGACCGTGGTGTTGGTGAAGCACTTCGTGGAGACGACGCAGACCTCGGGGCCCGCGTGGACGTACACGCCCGCGTCCGCCTCGCGGGCGATCGCCGAGCCGACCACGTTCACGACGCCGAGGACGCGGGCGCCCTTGCGCTTGAGCTCCTGGACGGCGGCCAGCACGTCGTACGTCTCGCCGGACTGGGACACCGCGATGTAGAGGGTGTCGGGGTCCACGACCGCGTTGCGGTAACGGAACTCGCTCGCGGGCTCCGCGTCGGCGGGGATGCGGGCCAGCTCCTCGATCATCTGGGCGCCGATCATGCCCGCGTGGTACGAGGTGCCGCAGCCGAGGATCTTGACGCGGCGCACCTTGCGGGCGTCGTGCGCGTCGAGGTTGAGGCCGCCGAGGTGCACGGTGGAGAAGCGGTCGTCGATGCGGCCGCGGAGCACGCGGTCGACCGCGTCGGGCTGCTCGAAGATCTCCTTGTGCATGTACGTGTCGTGGCCGCCCATGTCGTACGACTCGGCCTCCCACTCCACGGTGGTCGGCGAGGCGGTCGTGCGCGAGCCCTCGGTGGTGTAGGTGCGGTAGTCGTCGGCCTTGATGGTGGCCATCTCGCCGTCGTCGAGGGTGACGACCTGGCGGGTGTGGGAGACGAGGGCGGCGACGTCCGAGGCGACGAACATCTCCTTCTCGCCGATGCCGAGGACCACGGGCGAGCCGTTGCGGGCGACGACGATGCGGTCGTTGAAGTCGGCGTGCAGCACGGCGATGCCGTACGTGCCCTCGATGTGGCGCAGCGCCTCGCGGACCTTCTCCTCCAGCTTGTCCGCCTGGGAGCGGGCGATGAGGTGGGTGAGGACCTCGGTGTCGGTCTCGGAGAGGAACTCGACGCCGTCGGCGGTGAGCTTGGCGCGCAGCTCGGAGGCGTTGTCGATGATGCCGTTGTGGACGACGGCGACCTTGCTGTCCTCGGAGAGGTGCGGGTGGGCGTTCTCGTCGGAGGGCGCGCCGTGGGTGGCCCAGCGGGTGTGGGCGATGCCGGTCGTGCCCTTGAAGCGGGCGGGAACCTTGGCCTCCAGGTCGCGGACGCGGCCCTTGGCCTTGACCATCTTCAGGCCGGCGGCCTTGGGGCTGGTGACGGCGATGCCCGCGGAGTCGTAGCCGCGGTACTCCAGGCGCTGCAGGCCTTCGAGGAGGAGCGGGGCGACGTCACGCTTGCCGATGTACCCGACGATTCCGCACATAAAGGGTGTCCTAGCCGTAGACGATGCGGCGCAGCTGCCTGAGGGTGAGCTCCGGAGGTGCGACCGCGCGGTATTCGAGATCCGCCGAGATCTGCTCGAAGATCGCCGCGTTCAGCAGGCCCTGACCCTGCAGTTCGCGGTGGCGGCGACGGACGAATTGTTCGGTCGTCTCGTCGAAGTAGGCGAGCACGTCCTGGATGACCCGCAGCGCTTCGCCCCGCTGGAGCGGGGTGCTGCGGGTGAGGTGATCCACCAGGTCGTCGTGCATCCGTTGATCCTGGGGTATCGGACACCCTTTCGCAAGAATCCTGCCCGGAATCGGGCAGGAGCGTGTCGAACGGGCCAGCGAGTGGCGCAAAGGGCGCTCACCTGCGGTGCTCACATGCGGCGCAGGACCGCCTGCTTGGCCGTCGCGAACTCCTCGTCCGTGAGGATCCCGGCCTGGTGCAGCTCGCCCAGTTCGCGCAGGCGGCGCAGGAGCGCGTCGTGGTCATCGGCCGCGGGCCGCGGCGCCCCGGCCGCCGCCCCGTCGGGGGAGGAGCCCGTGAGCGCCTTCGGGGCGGGGCCCGAGGGGTGTGGCAGACGGGCCTGGACCGCGGCCGCCACCAGCGCCATCAGCGGGTCCTTCTTGAAGCCCCACAGCTCGACCGAGTTCGGGTCGTACTTCGGCGGGGCCTTGGTCGGCGCGTTCTTCACCGTGAACCGCAGATGGCCGTTCTCCAGGCCGACCGCGGGCTGCCACTCCACCGCGGCGACGTCCGCGAGCGCCAGCGACCGCGGACCGGCCGCCGTCTTGGCCTCCTCCGTCTTCCAGTTCCACTCCAGGCGGATGCTCTCCCCGTCGAAGCTCGCCGTGCCGTCCCCCGCGGAGACGGAAAGCGGCACGGAAGGACCCGTGAGGAGGTAGGCGTCGCAGGGCGCGGCAGGCACCTGTTCGATCAGATGGGCGTTGCGCACCTCGTCGACCAGATACTCCGCGACGCCGTACCGGTCCGGCTCGACCGTCAGCTGGTACGGGTCGGAGGAGTCCGTCAGCTTCCCGCCCGTCGACTGGAGCAGCGGGTCGGAGCCGTCCCGCAGCCGCAGCCTCAACCGCCCCGACTTCTTCCCCTGTTCGAAGGAGATGCCCGCCAACGCGGCCAGGGGGACCGCCAGTTCGCCCAGTGTCTTGCGCAGCAGGGACACGTTCTTGTCGTGGCCCGGCACGAGGCGCAACGTCTCTCCGTCGAAGGTCCAGGTCCCGTCGCGCTGGATGATTTCCGCCATGCCAGGATTCTCGCACCGAGCACTTGGATAAATGGTCTACACCCCTTGACCCCTTGTGGGGGCCGGGTTACCAATGGGGACCGTTCGATTGCGATGCACCACATATGCGCCCGAAGGGACCCGCTTGTGAGATCGCACAGAAGAACGACACGCATACTCGGCTCGCTCCTGCTCGTGGCGGCCGCCGGAATCTCCTCCTTCGCCGCAGCACCCGCCTCGGGAGAGGCGAGGGCCCCCGCGGTCACTCCACTCGGCCAGGTCGTCCCCGCGCCCCTCGCGGCCGAGGCGGCCGGGGACGGATACGAGATCACCGCCAAGACCCGCATCCGCGTCGGCAAGGGCAACGCGGAGGAGCGCCGCGTGGCCGAGTACCTCGCCAAGGTGCTGCGCCCCTCCACCGGCTACAAGCTCCCCGTCACCAGCGACAAGGGATCCGACGGCATCCGGCTGCGCATCAGCGCCGAACCGGCGAACAAGGAGCTCGGCGACGAGGGGTACCGCGTCATCTCCGCGCGGGGCTCCCTCACCATCACCTCCTGGAGCGGCGCCGGTCTCTTCCACGGCGTGCAGACCGTGCGGCAGCAACTGCCCGCCGCCGTGGAGAAGCAGACCAGGCAGCGCGGCCCCTGGCGGATCGCGGGCGGCACCGTCAAGGACATGCCGCGCTACGGCTACCGCTCCACGATGCTCGACGTCGCACGCCACTTCTTCACCGTCGACCAGGTCAAGCGCTACATCGACCAGGCCGCCCTCTACAAGATGAACAAGCTGCACCTGCACCTCAGCGACGACCAGGGCTGGCGCATCGCCATCGACTCCTGGCCGCGGCTCGCGACGTACGGCGGGTCCACGCAGGTCGGCGGCGGCAAGGGTGGCTACTACACGAAGGCGCAGTACAAGGAGATCGTCGACTACGCCGCCTCGCGCTACCTGGAGGTCGTCCCCGAGATAGACATGCCGGGGCACACCAACGCCGCGCTCGCCTCGTACGCCGACCTGAACTGCAACGGCGTCGCCCCGCCGCTCTACACCGGCACCGAGGTCGGCTTCAGCACGCTGTGTGCGAAGAAGGACGTGACGTACGACTTCGTGGATGACGTGATCCGTGAGATCGCCGCGATGACGCCCGGCAAGTACCTCCACATCGGCGGCGACGAGGCGCACTCCACCAGCCACGAGGACTTCGTCGCGTTCATGGACAAGGTGCAGCCGATCGTCGCCAAGTACGGCAAGACGGTGATGGGCTGGCACCAGCTGACCGGTGCCGAGCCCGCCAAGGGCGCCGTCGCCCAGTACTGGGGCTACGACAGGACCGGCGCCGCCGAGCGCGAGCAGGTCGTGAACGCCGCGAAGAACGGCACGAAGCTCCTGCTCTCACCGGCCGACCGCGCCTACATCGACCACAAGTACACCAAGGACACCCCGCTCGGCCTCTCCTGGGCGGGCTACGTCGAGGTGCAGCGCTCCTACGACTGGGACCCGGCCACCTACCTCCAGGGCGCGCCCGCGGACTCGGTCATCGGTGTCGAGGCGCCGCTGTGGACGGAGACGCTCTCGACCTCCGCGCACCTGGACTACATGGCGTTCCCGCGGCTGCCCGGCATCGCCGAGCTCGGCTGGTCGCCCGCCGCCACGCACGACTGGGACAAGTACAAGGTGCGGCTCGCCGCGCAGGCCCCGCGCTGGGACGCGCTGGGCATCGGCTACTACGAGTCGCCGCAGGTGCCCTGGCCCGGCAAGTAGCCGCAGTCCAGGCCCGGTCCGGTCAGGAGCGGGGTCCCCGAGGACCGTCTCGGGGACCCCGCTCGGTCATGGGGCGGACAGCTGCCGCAGGTCGTACCACTCCACGAGGAACGACGGCACGCCCTCGCACAGGCCCAGGTAGGCGCCGCGGTGGCCGGAGGCCGCGATCGCCATGTAGGCGCGCTCGACGTCCGTCAGGGTGGCGTCCCGCATCATCCAGTGCTCCGCCAGGGGGTGCGTCACCCAGCGGTGCACCAGCTCGGAGTCGGTCAGGGGGTCGAGCGGGCGGACGTCAGCAAGCGCGGTCAAGGTGCTCTCCCAAATACTGCTCGGCGTGGCCGGCGATCAGGTCGAGGACGGCTTCGATGTCGTCGGTGGTCGTCCCCGGGTCGAGCAGGGTGAACCTGAGGTACTGGCGGCCCCCTGCCCTGGTGCCCGCCACGACGGCGTCGCCGGAGGCGAAGAGTGCCTTGCGGGCATACAGGTTGGCGCGGTCGATCGCGGCGGGCGCGCAGATCTTCGCGGGGATGTAGCGGAAGACGAGCGTGGAGAGCTGCGGTTCGGTCACCACGTCGAAGCGCGGGTCGGCGACGAGCAGTTTCCAGCCACGGGTGGCCAGGTCGCAGACCTCGTCGAAGAGGTCGCCGATGCCGTTCGCGCCCATCACGCGCAGCGTCATCCACAGCTTGAGGGCGTCGAAGCGGCGGCCCGTCCGCAGGTCGGGCAGCGCCCGGTCGCGCACCAGGACGGCGGCGGAACCCACCGGTTGGAAGAAGGCCTTGTGGAAGTCCACGCTCACGGAGTCGGCGCGCTCGATGCCGTCGAGGAGGTGCCGGTTCCCGCGCGAGGCGAGCAGCCCGCAGCCGTACGCGGCGTCCACGTGCAGCCAGGTGCCGTACTGGGCACAGAGCCGGGCGATCTCCGGCAGCGGGTCGATGGAGCCGAAGTCGGCGCTGCCCGCGGTGGCGACGACCGCCATGGGGGAGAGGTCGTCGCGTGCGCAGCGCTCGAGCGCGCGGGCGAGGGCCACGGTCTGCAGGCGTTTGCTGCGGTCGGTGGGGACGGTCACGACGGCGTCGTCGCCGAGGCCGAGCAGCCGGGCGGTGCGCCGGACGCCGAGGTGGGCGGCCTCGGAGACGAAGATCCGCAGGGCGGCGGGGTCCCGGTCCCCGGCCTCCTCGCGGGCGAGCAGCAGTGCCTGCAGCTCGGCTTGGGCGCCGTCGTCGGTGAACGCTCCGTCGGCGGCCGGTCCGAGGCCGATGCGCTCGGCGGTCCAGTCGATGACGCGACGCTCGATGAGCGGGGCGCCCGCAGGCTGGTCCCAGGTGCCGAGGGCGGAGTTGGCGGCGGAGAGCACCGCTTCGCCGAGGACGGCGGGGATGACGGCCGGGGCGTACAGGTGGGCGAGGTGGCGGGGGTGGTGGGCGCGCACCGCGTCACGCAGGTACAGCTCGTCGAGTTCGGCGAGGGCCGCGCGGGTGTCGTGCAGGGGCTCGTCCAGGTCGACGGCGTCGATGCGGGGTGCGAGGCCGTCGGCGGACGCGGCGGTGAACGGGCGGGAGGTGGTGGCGAGTCGGGCGGCCACCCGCTCGACTCCTTCGGTCACGGAGCTGCGGTACCGCTCCGCGGTGGTGCCGTTGAGCAGGTGCGAGCGCATGAACTGTCCTCCGGGTGAGGGGTTGACTTAGGTAAGCCTAACCTAATCTCAACTCCCCTTGGGGTCCGGCCCGGAAAACGAAACCGCCCCCTCCGGGAGTGGAGGGGGCGGCCGGTGCTCGGGGGTTACTTCAGCTTCTTGGCCTTCTCGATCGCGTCGGCCAGGTCCTCCAGGATCGGCGCGCACTTGTCGTACGAGAAGATCGGCTCCGCGATACGCGGGATGACCTGTCCGGCCTTGACCGCGGCCAGCTTCTTCCAGGTCGGCTTGGCGATGTCGGCGGGCTGGATCGCCGAGGAGCGGTTGTCCATCATGATGAGGTCCGCGTCGTACTTGTCGACGTTCTCCCAGCTCAGGTTCTCGAACCAGCCGCCGGACTCCTTCTTCGCGCTCTCCGGCGGCTCGATGATGTTCACGCCGAGCGCCTTGAAGTACTCAAGGTCGACGGAGAGGTTCGAACCGGAGACGTAGAACAGGTCCTGGCTCGCGGAGCCGATGAGGACCTTGATGTCCTTGTGCGCCTTGGCGACCTTGCGCAGCCGCGCGGACGCGTCCTCGAAGCGCTTCTTCGCCTTGACGACCTTGTCGGCCTTCACGTCCGCGCCGAGCGACTCGGCGAGCTCCTGGATGCGCTGCAGCGGGTGCGTGAGCTGGCGGTCGTAGACGCTGATGCCGACGCTCGGGGCGAGCTTGAGGATCTTGTCCTTGCTCTCCTCGGGGACGTACCAGAGCGTGCCCTTGTCGTCGAACATCGTGGAGAGCAGCACGTCCGGGGCGAGGCCCGCGTACTTCTCGATGTTGAACTGGCCCCATTCGTTGCCGATGACCGTCAGCTTGCTGATGTCCATGTCGCCGGCCTGGACGTCGGGCTTGCCGTCCTTGGTCTTCGTCGGGCCGAAGACGCCCTTGACCTCGATGCCGTAGTCGAACAGGGCTGCGGCGACGCCCGTGAACGCCACGATGTTCTTCGGCGTCGCGTCGCGCTTCGCGGTCTCGCCGCGGTCGTCCTTGAAGCTCCAGGGGCCGGTCTTGCCGCCGTCCCCGGTCGTGCCGGACCCGTCCTTCTTCTCGCTGCCGCAGGCCGCCAGGAAGGCGGTGAGGCCGAGGGCGCCGCCGGCGGCGAGGACGCCTCGGCGGGACGGCTGGGGGAGGCGGACCTGGCGCATGTGGGTCTCTGCTTTCGTGACGTACGGCGGCGGGGCCGCTGGCCGGAATGAGTAGCTTAGGCTAACCTAAGCTACCTCGAAGCCCGGCGGCCCCTCGCGTCACGGTCGTCTCACGAAGACGGGCCCCCCGCTCAGCTCGCGAAGCCCAGCTCCCTGGCGATCAGCATGCGCTGCACCTCGCTCGTCCCCTCGCCGATCTCCAGGATCTTCGAGTCCCGCCACATGCGGGCCACGGGGTACTCGTTCATGAAGCCGTACCCGCCGTGGATCTGCGTGGCCTCGCGGGCGTTGTCCACCGCGACCGTCGAGGAGTAGAGCTTGGCGATGGCCGCCTGCTTCTTGAAGGGCTCTCCCGCGACCAGCCGGGACGCCGCGTCGTACCACCCCACGCGGGCCATGTGCGCCCGTGTCTCCATGTCGGCGATCTTGAACTGGATGGCCTGGTTCGCGCCGATCGGCCTGCCGAAGGCGTGCCGCTCCCGCGCGTACTTCACGGACTCGTCCACGCACCCCTGGGCAAGGCCGGTGGCGAGCGCGGAGATCGCGATCCGGCCCTCGTCGAGGATGCGCAGGAACTGCGCGTACCCGCGGCCCTCCTCGCCCAGCAGGTTCGCCACCGGGACGCGGACGTCCGAGAAGGACAGCTCGCGGGTGTCCGAGGCGTTCCACCCCACCTTCGAGTAGGGCGCGGCGACCGTGAACCCGGGCGTCCCTGACGGCACGATGATCGAGGAGATCAGCGGGCGCCCGTCGTCCTTGCGGCCGGTGACGGCGGTGACGGTGACCAGGCCGGTGATGTCCGTGCCGGAGTTGGTGATGAAGCACTTGGAGCCGTTGATCACCCACTCGTCGCCGTCGCGCACCGCCGTCGTGCGCGTGCCGCCCGCGTCCGAGCCGCCGTCCGGCTCGGTCAGGCCGAACGCGCCGAGCATCTCGCCCGCGCACAGCCGCGGCAGCCACTCGCGCTTCTGCTCCTCCGTACCGAAGAGGTGCAGCGGCATCGCGCCGAGGGAGACACCCGCCTCCAGGGTGATCGCCACGGACGAGTCGACGCGCGCGAGCTCTTCGAGGGCGATGCCGAGCGCGAAGTAGTCACCGCCCATCCCGCCGTGCTCCTCCGGGAAGGGCAGGCCGAACAGGCCCATGCGGCCCATCTCGCGGACGATCTCGTAGGGGAACTCGTGGCGCTCGTAGAAGTCGCCGATCTTGGGGGCGACGACGTCGTGCGCGAACGCCTCTACCGTGCGGCGCAGTTCCTCGTGCTCGGGGCTCAGACGGTGGTCCATCGTTGTTCACTGCTCCTGTGGGGCTGCGGTCGGCTCTTCGTGGGAGCGGGCCGTGAGGGCACGGACGGTGCGGGACGGGCTGGGTCGGCCCAACTGGTCGGCCATCCAGGCGCTGGTGGCGCTGAGACGGACGAGGTCGACCCCGGTGTCGATGCCGAGGCCGTGCAGCATCCACACGAGGTCTTCGGTGGCGAGGTTCCCGGTGGCGCTCTTCGCGTACGGACAGCCGCCGAGGCCGCCCGCGGACGCGTCCACCGTCGTCACGCCGTGCTGCAGGGCGGCGAGGGTGTTGGTGAGCGCCTGGCCGTACGTGTCGTGGAAGTGGACGCCGATGCGCTCGGTCGGCACCTGTACCGCGTTGAGCGCGGCGAGCATCGCCGAGACGTGGCCCGGCGTGGCCACGCCGATCGTGTCGCCGAGGCTCAGCTCGTCGCAGCCCATGTCGATCAGGGCGCGGCAGACGCGGACGACCTTGGAGATGGGCACGGCGCCCTCCCAGGGGTCGCCGAAGCACATCGACAGATAGCCGCGGACGTGCACGCCCTGCTCCCGCGCGCGGGCGACCACCGGCGCGAACATCGCGAGGGCCTCGTCCACCGTGCGGTTGAGGTTGGCCCTGGCGAACGACTCGGTGGCGCTGGCGAAGACCGTGACGCGGTGGGCGCCGAGCGCGAGGGCGCGGTCCAGGCCGCGCTCGTTCGGCACCAGGACCGGCAGGTGGACGCCCTGGAGGTCGCCGAGGAGCGGGAAGAGCCGCTCGGCGTCGGCCAGTTGGGGCACCCACTTGGGGTGCACGAAGCTGGTCGCCTCGACGGTGGTGAGGCCCGCGTCGGCGAGGCGGTGGATGAACTCCGCCTTGATCTCCGTGGGGACGACCGTCTTCTCGTTCTGCAGGCCGTCGCGGGCGCCCACTTCGTGGATGCGGACGTGGGACGGCAGGCCGCGGGTCGGCACGACCATGGGGAGCGGTGCGGACGCCAGCTCAAGGGGGTCGGTGCTGGTCATTCCTGCTCCTCCTCGGGGGTGACGACGGCGAGGACCTGGTCCATGGCGACGGTCGTGCCCGGGGTGACGTCGAGCTCCGTGACGGTGCCTGCGTGCGGGGCGGAGATGACGTGCTCCATCTTCATCGCCTCGACGACCAGGAGGCTCTGGCCCGCGGTCACCGTGTCGCCGGGGGAGACCTTCACGACGGTGACGGTGCCGGGCATGGGGGCGGTGAGCGCGTCGGCTCCGGCGTGCGCGGCGCCGGTGAGGGAGGCCGCGACGGGGTCGTGGTCCTGGACGTGCCACGCGTCGCCGTCCCGGCCCAGCCAGTCGCCCGCGCGGCGGAAGGCGTGCAGGGTGCCGTCGACGGTGACGCGCACGCGGTCGGGGGCGACGGTGTGTCCGGCGCTGCGGAGGCGGTGAGTGACGGGTTCGAGTCCCGCGGCCTTGAGCCAGTGCGTCACGGGCATCGGGGTGCCGCCGAGCCGCCAGCCGCTGGGCACGGAGAAGGGGTCGGTCCAGCCGTCGCCGGTGGGCCTGAGGGCGTCCTCGCGGACCGCGGCCGCCGCCTCGTACACCTCGTCGGGCACGCCGTCCGGGACCAGCCCGTCCGCCTCGCGCTCCACCAGGCCCGTGTCCAGCTCGCCCGCGACGACCGCCGGGTGGGCCAGGAGCCTGCGCAGGAAGCCCGCGTTCGTCGGCACGCCGAGGGTGACCGTGTCCGCGAGGGCGGCGCGCAGCTTGCGCAGGGCCGTCGCGCGGTCCGGGCCGTACGCGATGACCTTCGACAGCATCGGGTCGTAGAGGCTGCCGACCTCCGTGCCTTCGCTCAGGCCGGAGTCGGTGCGCACGCCGTTGCCCTGCGGCTCGTGCAGCGAAAGGACCGTGCCGCCGGACGGCAGGAACCCGCGCGAAGGGTCCTCCGCGCAGATGCGGGCCTCCACCGCGTGCCCGGTGAGGGTGATGTCGTCCTGGGCGAACGGCAGCGGCTCGCCCGCCGCCACGCGCAGCTGCCACTCCACCAGGTCGAGGCCGGTGATGAGCTCCGTGACGGGGTGCTCCACCTGGAGGCGGGTGTTCATCTCCATGAAGTAGTACGAGGACGGGTCGACGCCCGGCACGATGAACTCCACCGTGCCCGCGCCCGCGTACCCGCACGAGCGGGCCGCCTGGACCGCGGCCTCGCCCATCGCCGCGCGCGTGGCCTCGTCGAGCAGGACGCTGGGCGCCTCCTCGATGATCTTCTGGTGGCGGCGCTGCAGGGAGCACTCGCGCTCGCCGAGGTGCACCACGTTCCCGTGGCCGTCCGCGAGGACCTGGATCTCGATGTGCCGGGGGCGGTCGACCCACCGCTCCACGAGCAGCGTGTCGTCGCCGAAGGAGGCGCGGGCCTCCCGGCGGGCCGCCGCGATCTCGTCGGCGAGGAGCGCCTCGTCGCGCACCAGGCGCATGCCCTTGCCGCCGCCGCCCGCGCTCGGCTTGAGCAGCACCGGGGTGCCGATCTCGCGTGCCGCGGCCGCCAGTTGGGCGTCGGTCAGGCCGCTGCCCGAGGAGCCGGGGACGACCGGCACACCGGCCGCCTGCACGGTCGCCTTGGCGCGGATCTTGTCGCCCATGAGGGAGATGGCCGAGGCGGGCGGGCCGATGAAGGTGAGGCCCGCGTCGGCGCAGGCCTGCGCGAACTCCGCGTTCTCCGCCAGGAAGCCGTACCCCGGGTGGACCGCCTGGGCGCCGGACTTCGCCGCGGCCGCCAGGATGCGCTCCACGGACAGATAGCTCTCGGCGGCCGGTGCGGGGCCGATCCGGACCGCGGTGTCGGCCTCGCGCACATGCCGGGCGTCCGCGTCGGCGTCGCTGAAGACGGCGACCGAGCGGACGCCCATCTCCCGCAGCGTACGGATCACGCGGACCGCGATCTCGCCCCGGTTGGCGACCAGAACCGTGTCGAACATCGTCATTCGTTCCTCACATCCGGAAGACGCCGAAGCCGGGCTCGCCCAACGGGGCGCCCGCGCACGCGGTCAGAGCCAGACCCAGCACCTGCCGGGTCTCCATGGGGTCGATCACGCCGTCGTCCCAGAGGCGGGCCGTGGCGTAGTACGCGTTCCCCTGGGCTTCGTACTGCGCGCGGATCGGGTCCTTGAAGGTCTCCTCGTCCTCGGCGCTCCACTGCTCGCCGCGGGCCTCCAATTGGTCGCGCTTGACCGTGGCGAGGACGGAGGCGGCCTGCTCGCCGCCCATCACGGAGATCTTGGCGTTCGGCCACATCCACAGGAAGCGGGGGCTGTAGGCCCGGCCGCACATCGAGTAGTTGCCCGCGCCGTACGAACCGCCGACGACGACCGTCAGCTTCGGCACGCGGGTGGAGGCGACGGCCGTGACCATCTTCGCGCCGTGCTTGGCGATGCCGCCCGCCTCATAGTCCCGCCCGACCATGAAGCCGGAGATGTTCTGCAGGAAGACCAGGGGGATGCCGCGCTGGTCGCAGAGCTCGATGAAGTGGGCGCCCTTCTGGGCGGATTCGGAGAACAGGATGCCGTTGTTCGCGATGATCCCGACGGGGTGGCCGTGGATGTGGGCGAAGCCGGTCACCAGGGTCGTCCCGTACTCCGACTTGAACTCGGCGAAGCGGGAGCCGTCGACCACGCGCGCGATGACTTCCCGCACGTCGTAGGGCGTGCGGGAGTCGGTGGGCACCGCGCCGTACAACCCCAGGGGGTCGACCTTGGGCTCCTCGGCGGGCTGCACAGGCCAGGGCAGCGGGGCGCGCTCGGGGAGGGTCGAGACGATCGTGCGCACGATGCGCAGGGCGTGGGCGTCGTCCTCGGCGAGGTGGTCGGTGACGCCGGAGGTGCGCGAATGGACCTCGCCGCCGCCCAGCTCCTCGGCCGTGACGACCTCGCCGGTGGCGGCCTTCACCAGGGGCGGGCCGCCGAGGAAGATCGTGCCCTGCTCGCGCACGATCACCGCCTCGTCGCTCATCGCGGGGACATACGCCCCGCCGGCCGTGCAGGAGCCGAGGACGGCGGCGATCTGCGGGATGCCCGCGGCCGACATGCGCGCCTGGTTGTAGAAGATCCGCCCGAAGTGCTCGCGGTCGGGGAAGACGTCGTCCTGCATCGGCAGGAAGGCGCCGCCCGAGTCGACCAGGTAGAGACACGGGAGGCGGTTCTCCAGGGCCACCTCCTGGGCGCGCAGGTGCTTCTTCACCGTCATGGGGTAGTACGTGCCGCCCTTGACGGTGGCGTCATTGGCGACGATCACGCACTCGCGGCCCGAGACGCGGCCGATCCCGGCGACGACGCCTGCCGCGGGGGCATCCCCGCCGTACAACCCGTCGGCCGCGAGGGGGGCCAGCTCCAGGAAGGGCGAGCCCGGGTCGAGGAGCGTGTCCACCCGGTCGCGGGGCAGCAGCTTGCCGCGCGCCACATGCCGGGCCCGCGCCCGCTCGCCGCCGCCGAGGGCGGCCGCCGCGAGCTTGGCCCGCAGCTCGTCGACGAGGGCGGTGTGCGCCGCCTCGTTCGCCCGCCATGCCTCGGACGCGGGGTCAGCCGCGCTCGCCAGCACTGGTGCCTGCCGCATCAGTCGAGCCCCCTTGCTCGGTTAATGACCGTTAACGGTTTCCTTTAGGTTAACGATCGCTAACCGGCCTGTCTAGAATCAATTCCATGGCCACGAGAACCGACGCCCCCACCCGGCGCGAGCAGATCCTCAAGGAGGCCGCCCGGCTCTTCGCCGAGCGAGGCTTCCACGGAGTCGGAGTCGACGAGATAGGAGCCGCCGTCGGCATCAGCGGGCCCGGTCTCTACCGGCACTTCGCGGGCAAGGACGCGATGCTCGCCGAGCTGCTCGTCGGCATCAGCGGGCAGCTCCTGACGGGCGGCAAGCACTGTGTGGCCGATGTGGGCGGATCACCCGAACGGGTCCTCGACGCGCTCATCCAGGGGCACATCGACTTCGCGCTCGACGACCGCTCCCTGATCACCCTGCACGACCGCGAGCTCGACCGCCTGCGGGACAGCGACCGCAAGCTGGTCCGCCAGCTCCAGCGGCAGTACGTGGAGATCTGGGTGGACATCGTCCGCAAGGTCTACCCGGACCTCGCCGAGAACGCGGCGCGCGTGGCCGTGCACGCGGTCTTCGGCCTGCTGAACTCCACCCCGCACCTGAGCCGCCGCGACGCACTGCCCAGCCGGGCGGCCATGGCGGAACTCCTGCACCGCCTGGCCCGGGGCGCCTTCGAGGCCGCCGCCGAGTGACACGCATCTCTGGACGCTCTGGTGACTGCCGGGTAACCTTCCTCTGAGCAAGCGCTTAGTCGATGCAGACAGATGCAGACAGCTGAAGGCAGAGGGAGTTCTCCGTGCGCCGTACCGTTTTCGATGAGGACCACGAGGCGTTCCGGGAGACCCTGCGCGCCTTCATCGAGGCCGAGGTCGTGCCCGTCCACGACGAGTGGTTCGCCGCGGGCCAGGTGCCGCGCGAGTTCTACTACAAGCTCGCCGAGCTGGGCCTCTTCGGGATCAACGTCCCCGAGGAGTTCGGCGGCGCGGGCCTGGACACGCACAAGTTCGAGGCCATCCAGTACGAGGAGACCGCCCGCGCGGGCGTCACCTTCGGCGGCTCCGGCGTGCACGTGCTGCTCGCCCTGCCCTACATCAAGGCGCTCGCCACCGACGAGCAGAAGAAGCGCTACCTGGAGAAGTTCGTCTCCGCCGAGGAGATGTGGGCCCTCGCGATGACCGAGCCGGGCACCGGCTCCGACCTCGCGGGCATGAAGAGCACGGCCAAGCTCTCCGAGGACGGCACGCACTACGTCCTCAACGGCTCCAAGACCTTCATCACCGGCGGCGTCCACGCCGACCGCGTGATCGTCTGCGCCCGGACCTCCGCGCCCACCGCGGAGGACCGCAGGTACGGCATCTCGCTCTTCGCCGTCGACACCAAGTCCGAGGGCTACTCCATCGGCCGCAAGCTCGACAAGCTCGGCCTGCGGACCTCCGACACCGCCGAGCTCGCGTTCGTCGACGTCAAGGTCCCCGTCGAGGACCTCCTCGGCGAGGAGAACAAGGGCTTCTACTACCTCGGCAGCAACCTGCCCTCCGAGCGCTGGGGCATTGCCTACGGAGCGTATGCGCAGGCCAAGGCCGCCGTCCGGTTCGCCAAGGAGTACGTCCAGGACCGCACGGTCTTCGGCAAGACGGTCGCCTCCTTCCAGAACACCAAGTTCGAGCTGGCCGCCTGCCAGGCCGAGGTGGACGCCGCGGAGGCCGTCGCCGACCGCGCCCTGGAGGCCCTGGACGCGGGCGAGCTGACCGCCGCCGAGGCCGCGTCCGCGAAGCTGTTCAACACCGAGGTCGCGCACCGCGTCATCGACAAGTGCCTGCAACTGCACGGCGGCTACGGCTTCATGAACGAGTACCCGATCGCCCGCCTGTACGCGGACAACCGCGTCAACCGCATCTACGGCGGCACCAGCGAGGTCATGAAGATGATCATCGCCAAGAACATGGGTCTGTAGTCCGGTCCGCGAAGACAGCCCTGTAGAACAGCGTTCATGAACCAGGCACTTGAGGGCCTCCTCGATCTGCTCGACCTCGAGCAGATCGAGGAGGACATCTTCCGGGGCGTGAGCCGCTCGTCCATCGTGCCCCGCGTCTTCGGCGGCCAGGTCGCCGCGCAGGCCCTGGTGGCCGCGGGACGCACCGCCCCCGACGAGCGGCCCGCCCACTCCCTGCACGCGTACTTCCTGCGCCCCGGAGACCCCGGCGCGCCCATCGTGTACACGGTCGACCGGATCCGCGACGGCCGCTCCTTCACCACGCGCCGCGTCGTCGCCGTCCAGCACGGGCAGCCGATCTTCCACCTCTCCGCGTCCTTCCAGACGTACGAGGAGGGCCTGGAGCACCAGGCCGCCATGCCGGACGCGCCCGACCCGGAGACGCTGCCCACCGCCGCCGAGATGCTGCCGCGCCATCTGCCCGCGCACGTCGCCGAGCGGCTCGTGGAGGCCCGCGCCGCCGTCGACCTGCGCTACGTGGACATGCCGCCCTGGGGCACCGTCGGACAGCCGCGCGAGCCGCGCTCCCAGGTGTGGTTCCGCGCCAACGGCAAGCTCGCCGACGACTCCTTGCTGCACGTCTGCCTGGCCACGTACGTCTCCGACATGACGCTCCTCGACTCGGTGCTGCTCGCACACGGCAGGGGCGGCTGGGCGGTCGGCGACGTGGTCGGCGCCTCGCTCGACCACGCGATGTGGTTCCACCGGCCCTTCCGCGCGGACGAATGGCTGCTCTACGACCAGGAGTCGCCGTCGTCCTCCGGCGGGCGCGGCCTCGGCCAGGCACGGATCTGGACGCAGGACGGGCGGCTCGCGGTCACCGTCATCCAGGAGGGTGTCGTTCGCGTCCCCCGCTGATCGGACATACCGTCCGATACATGAGCGACCAACCGTCAGAGGCGGGCGGCGAGAGCACGTCCACCGTCATCGTCGCCGCC
The DNA here is from genome assembly GCF_040609235.1 of Streptomyces sp. NPDC004732. NCBI lineage: Bacteria > Bacillati > Actinomycetota > Actinomycetes > Kitasatosporales > Streptomycetaceae > Streptomyces > Streptomyces sp. NPDC004732. The sequence goes on along the minus strand of NZ_JBEXJR010000012.1, from coordinate 100,742 downwards.
GTCGCCAACCTCGGGATCGCGCTGGCCAAGGCCGTCGCGGGCGTCATCAGCGGCTCCAGCGCCATGCTCTCCGAAGCGGCGCACTCCGTGGCCGACACCGTCACCGAGCTGATGCTGCTCGTCTCCCTGAAGGCCAGCGACAAGCCCGCCGACGAGGAGCACCCGCTCGGCTACGGAGGCGCCCGCTACATCTGGGCGCTGCTCGCCTCCGTCGCCACCTTCGTAGGAGGTGGCGTCTTCGCCGTCTACGACGGCATCCACACGCTCACCCACGGCGAGGACCCCGGCGACCCGCTCATCTCGTACGTCGTGCTCGGCATCGCCTTCCTCCTGGAGGGCTACTCGCTGCGCACCGGCCTCAAGCAGGCACGCGGCGAGGCCGACCGCTTCGGGGTGCACATCAAGCGCTATCTGCGCCACACCCCCGACACCGCGGTCAAGGCCGTCGTGATGGAGGACTCCGCGGCGCTGGTGGGCCTCCTGCTCGCCGCGGCCGGACTCCTCGGCGGCCAGCTCACCGGGTCCGGCGTGTGGGACGGCATCGCCTCGCTCTGCATCGGCGTGCTGCTCGTGTACGTCGCCTGGGTCCTCGGGCACGCCAACTCCGAGCTGCTCATCGGGCGTCCGCTGCCGCCGGAGATGCGGGCCGCGGTGCGGGCCGAACTGCTCGCCGACCCGCACGTCGTGGACGTACTGGAGCTGACCACGCTCCTCCAGGGCCCCAAGGAGGCCCTCGTCGCCGCGAAGGTCGACTTCCGGGACGTGTCGAGCGCCGGGGACATCGAGCGGGCCTGCGACCGGATGGCGCACCGCATCCAGGAGCGCTTCCCCGCGGTCCGGCGGGTCTATCTGGACCCGACGCCCGGCCCGGCTCAGGAGGAGGGCGTCAGCCCCGCCGCGTCCAGCAGGTAGGCCGTCATCGGGTCGTAGTGCCGCGGGCTCGTGACGTGGTCGTCGAGCGGCACGGTCACCTGCACGGTGCCCTCGGCCTCGCCGATGAACAGCGCCGGGTCGTTGCAGTCCGCGTACCCGATGGAATCCAGGCCGCGCTGGCCCGCGCGCCCCGCCCAGCCGTGGTCGGCGACCACGAGGTCGGGCAGCGGGCGGCCCTCGCGCTCCAGGCCGTCCAGGATCGCGTTCATCGGCTCGGGGGAGTGCGTGTGCCACAGCGTGGCGCCGCGCTCCAGCATCGCCACGTCCGCGAACTGGAAGACCATGCCCTCGTCGGCCATCAGGCCCTCGGGGATCACGACGATCTCGCAGCCCGCGGCGCGCAGGGCGGCGGCCGTCGCGCGGTGCACGTCGAGCAGCCCTCCGGGGTGGCCGGTGGCGAAGAGGACCCGCTCCTTGCCCGCGGCCGCCTTGCGCAGCCGGGCCGCCATCCGCTCCAGGGCGTCGACCGTCAGCTCCGGGTCGATCGTGTCCTGGCCGTGCCGGTGCTGCGGGTCGTCGACCACGCCGCAGCGCTCGGCCATCACCGCGAGGACGTCCTGCTCGTCGGTCCAGCGGTCGCCGAGCTCCAGGCCGAGCCAGTAGTGGCGGTCGCCGTTCGCGAGCTTCCTGTAGTGGCTGAGGTTGTTGTCGCGGGGTGTGGCGACGTCGCCCGCGATGCGGGTGCGGACGAGGTGGTCGACTAGCGCGGCACGGGTGGGTATGGGCATGTGACCCATTGTGCGGGACGAGTGCTCTGCGCAGGGGGCGGGTTTGCTCAGCCTGCGGCTGCGGTGCGGGTGTGTCGTGGCTTGTCGCGCCGTTCCTCGCGCCCCTTGGGGGCGGGTCCTTGGGGTTCGGGTGCGGGTTCGATGTGGCTTGTCGCGCCGTTCCCCGCGCCCCTTAACCTGCGCCCCCTCAACCTGCGCCCCTTAACCTGCGCCCCCCTTAACCCGCGTCCCTTACGGGGCCCGGGTCAGTGCGAACCACAGCTCCATGCGGGTGTCCGGGTCGTTCAGGTCTGTGGCCAGGAGGGACTCGCAGCGCGTGATGCGTTGGCGGACCGTGTTGCGGTGGACTCCCAGGGCCACCGCCGTGCGGTCCCAACTGCCGTGCAGGGAGAGCCAGGTGCGCAGGGTGTCCGTCAGGGCCTCGTTCTCGGCGAGCGGGGCGAGCAGCACGCGCGCGTGGGCGTCGGCCTCCTCGGGGTCGACCAGGTCGGCGACGCCGTTGGCGTGCTGGCGCACCAGGGGGGTCCGGGTGGCCTCCGCGCGGCGCAGGGCGCGGGCCGCCTGCGTGTCGGCCGCCGTCAGGTCGCCGGGGGCCGCGGGGGCCGCGACGCCCAGGGTCCAGCCGTCGGCGGGAGCGATCTCGCGGTCGGCGGGGACGAGGAGGCGCACCATGTCGCCGCCGTCGCCGTCGCCCGGGTCGACCAGGCCGCTGCCGAGCGCCGCGCCGAGCGCCGACGCGGCCAGCGGAGTGTGCTCCCCGCGCGCGTGCACCACGGTCCAGAGATCGCTCCCCAGGAGGGGGCCGATCTCCTCCGCGGGAGCGCCGACAAGGAGTCGTACGAGAGCCGCCGAGCGGGCCGCCTCGGAGGTCCCCTGGTGTTCGCCGGTGAGCAGCGAGAGCAGCACGACGGCGGCCCCCGCGATGGTGTGGTCGCCCGGCTCGCGGCGGTCCGTCGCGACCCCGAGCGCGAAACCGCGGCCGCCACCCAGCGCATAGGCGGCCAGATGGGTGGCGCCCGCCGTGTCGGCCGCGGACGCCGGGGCGGCGGGCGCGGGGCGCCGTACGACGCCGGTCAGCTCCCGCAGGGCGTCCCGGGCCGCGTGCGGCGCCTGGCCCGCCGTCTGGAGCTCGGCGCCGTCGGGCCCGTACAGGACGGTGCGGCCGCCGAGCCGCGCCGCGAGCTGGCGCAGGACGGCGGGGATCGGGTCGGGCCGTGCCGCCGCCGTGGCGAGGCCCTGCTGCGCCTCCGTCACTCGGCGCAGCTCGGTGTGTCTGGCCTCGGCCATCAGCCGCCACACCGCGCGGGCGACCCCGCTGAACGTGGTGCGCGGCGGGACCTCGACGAGCGGCAGGCCGTAGTGGTCGCAGGCCGCCGCCAGGGCGTCCGGCACCGTGTCGTGCACGGGGGCGACGCCGAAGCCGAGGGCCGCGCCGCCCGCCGCGACGATGCGGGCCACGTAGGCGTCGAGGCCGCCGCCCGCGCCCGTCGGGTCGGTGATGTGCACGCCCGCGGTGAGCAGCAGCTCGCCGCCGAGCAGGTACGGGTACGGGTCCGCCATCTCCGACGTGTGCACCCACTGCACGGCCGTCTCCGCGGCCCGCGCGTCCGGCCCGGCGATCTGCCGCAGGCCCAGGTCCTCGCGGGCGAGCAGCGCGGCGAGCGGGACGGGCGGGGTGGGCGGAGCCGTGGGGTCGGCCATATGGACGTTCCATCCGTACAGGTCGCGGCAAGTGGAGGAAACGTACACTTCAGCGTTGCTTTCCGGCCACCTAAGGTCGTGCCGACCGCAGGCCGCGGGTACGGGCGGATGTCCCCGCGGCCGGTCCTCACCCCCATCTGCACGACACGCCACCGAGGTGCGCGAAGGAGGCCCCCCATGGCCGTCGACTACACAGTGATCGTCGTCTATCTCGCAGGGATGCTGGCCATGGGCTGGTGGGGCATGCGCCGCGCCAAGTCCAAGAGTGAGTTCCTGGTCGCGGGACGCCGCCTCGGGCCCTGGATGTACTCCGGGACCATGGCCGCCATCGTCCTCGGCGGCGCCTCCACCATCGGCGGCGTCGGCCTCGGCTACCAGTACGGGCTCTCCGGCGCCTGGATGGTCTTCACCATCGGCCTCGGCCTGCTCGCGCTGAGCGTGTTCTTCTCCGCCCGCATCGCGCGCCTGAAGGTCTACACCGTCTCCGAGATGCTCGACCTGCGCTACGGAGGGCGCGCGGGCGTCATCTCCGGAGTGGTCATGTGGGCGTACACGCTGATGCTCGCGGTCACCTCGACCATCGCGTACGCCACGATCTTCGACGTCATCTTCGACATGAACCGCACGCTCGCGATCATCCTCGGCGGCTCGATCGTCGTCGCGTACTCGACGCTCGGCGGCATGTGGTCCATCACGCTCACCGACATGGTGCAGTTCGTGGTGAAGACGGTCGGCGTGCTGCTGCTCCTGCTGCCCATCGCCGTCGTCAAGGCCGGTGGCTTCGGCGAGATGAAGGCCAAGCTGCCCACCGAGTACTTCGACCCGCTGGGCATCGGCGGCGAGACGATCTTCACGTACGTGCTGATCTATACGTTCGGCATGCTCATCGGCCAGGACATCTGGCAGCGCGTGTTCACCGCCCGCAGCGACAAGGTCGCCCGCTACGGCGGCACCGTCGCCGGTACGTACTGTCTCGTCTACGCGATCGCGGGCGCCGTCATCGGCACCGCGGCCAAGGTCATGTACCCGAAGCTGCCGAGCGCCGACGCGGCCTTCGCGACCATGGTCAAGGACGAACTGCCCATGGGCGTGCGCGGCCTGGTCCTCGCCGCGGCGCTCGCCGCCGTGATGTCGACGTCCTCCGGCGCGCTCATCGCCTGCGCGACCGTCGCCAACAACGACATCTGGTCGCGGCTGCGGGGCGTCGTGAAGGCCGAAGGAGCGGGCGACGAGCCGCACGACGAGGTGAAGGGCAACCGCCTCTTCATCCTGATCATGGGCATCGGCGTCGTCTGCATCGCCATCGCCCTCAACGACGTGGTCCAGGCGCTGACCGTCGCCTACAACCTGCTCGTCGCCGGTCTGCTCGTGCCGATCCTCGGCGGGCTGCTGTGGAAGCGCGGTACCGCCGAGGGCGCGCTCGCGGCCATCGCCGCCGGTGGACTCTCCGTCGTCGGGCTCATGTGGGGGTACGGAATCCTCGCGAACGAGCCCATCTACTACGGCCTGTTGACCTCCCTCGCCGTGTACGTCGTCGTCTCCCTCGCCACGAAGCCGACCGACGCACAGGTCCTCGCGGCCTGGCGCGAGCGGCTCGCGGGACGCGGCGCCGAGGCCGAGCCCGTGGCGGAACCGGCCCCCGCACCTCAGTAAAGTCAGAAAGCGCCCACAAAGCGCATCGAAGCGTAAATAGGAAGGCAATCCATGAGCAGCAACGAGACGCCCCGCGGCCCCGTCGACTCCTCCCGCATCCCGCGGTACGCGGGCCCGGCGACGTACGCCCGGCTGCCCCGCCTCGACGAGGTCGGCGGCAGGACGGATGTCGCGGTGGTCGGCGTGCCCTTCGACTCCGGCGTCTCGTACCGTCCCGGCGCCCGCTTCGGCGGCAATGCGATCCGCGAGGCCTCCCGCCTCCTGCGCCCCTACAACCCGGCGCAGGACGCCTCGCCCTTCGCGCTCGCGCAGGTCGCGGACGCCGGTGACATAGCGGCCAACCCGTTCAACATCAACGAGGCCGTGGAGACCATCGAGGCCGCCGCCGACGACCTCCTCGGCTCGGGCGCCCGCATGATGACCCTCGGCGGCGACCACACCATCGCGCTGCCGCTGCTCCGCTCGGTCGCCAAGAAGCACGGCCCGGTCGCCCTGCTCCACTTCGACGCGCACCTGGACACCTGGGACACCTACTTCGGCGCCGAGTACACCCACGGCACGCCGTTCCGCCGGGCCGTGGAGGAGGGCATCCTCGACACCGAGGCGCTCTCGCACGTCGGCACGCGCGGCCCGCTGTACGGCAAGAAGGACCTCACCGACGACGAGAAGATGGGCTTCGGCATCGTCACCTCCGCGGACGTCTACCGCCGCGGCGCCGACGAGGTCGCCGACCAGCTGCGCCAGCGCATCGGCGACCGCCCGCTCTACATCTCCATCGACATCGACTGCCTCGACCCGGCCCACGCGCCCGGCACCGGCACCCCCGAGGCCGGTGGCATGACCTCCCGCGAGCTCCTGGAGATCCTGCGGGGCCTGGCCTCCTGCAACCTCGTCTCGGCGGACGTCGTCGAGGTCGCCCCGGCCTACGACCACGCGGAGATCACCGCGGTGGCGGCCTCCCACACGGCGTACGAACTGACCACCATCATGTCCCGCCAGATCGCGGCGGCCCGCGGGACGGTGAGCGAGCGGTGAGCCACGACCACGACGTAGTCCTGCGGCCCACCGCCGCCCAGACCGAGGCCGCCCTGAACCCGCCCGCCGGGCGCAACGGCGGCGACCTCGTCATGGAGACCCTCGCGGGCCTCGGCGCGACCACCGTCTTCGGCCTGCCCGGCCAGCACGCGCTCGGCATGTTCGACGCGCTGCGGCGCTCCTCGCTCTCGTACGTCGGATTCCGCGTCGAGAACAACACGGGGTTCGCCGCGGACGCGTACGGCCGCGTCACCGGCGAGGTCGCCCCGCTGCTGCTTTCCACCGGGCCCGGCGCGCTCACCTCGCTCGCCGCGCTCCAGGAGGCGGCCGCGGGCTCATCCCCGGTCCTCGCGATCGGCAGCCAGGTCCCGGTGGCCGGGCTCGGCGGCGGCCGCCACGGCTATCTGCACGAACTCCGCGACCAGCAGGCCTCGTTCCGCGACGTGGTCAAGTCCGTCCACACGGTCCGTACGGCCTCGCAGATCCCGTCCGCCGTCGCCGCGGCCTGGGAGTCGGCGCTCACCGCGCCGCACGGCCCGGTGTGGGTGGAGATCCCGCAGGACGTGCTGCTCGCCACGACGACCCTGCCGGTCGTCACCGCGATGGACGCGACGCCCGAGGACGTCGTGCCGCGCCCCGAGCTGACCGCGGTCGCCGCCGACCTGCTGGCGCGCGCGGAGCGGCCCGCGATCATCGCGGGCGGCGGCGTCGTGCGCTCCGACGCGAGCGGCAAGCTGCGCGCGCTCGCCGAGCTCGTGAACGCCCCGGTCGTCACGACCTTCGGGGGCAAGGGCGCCTTCCCCTGGGAGCACCCGCTCTCGCTCCAGTCCTGGCTGGAGGACCGTCACACCACGGACTTCCTGGAGGACGCGGACGTCCTGCTGGTGGTCGGCTCCGGCCTCGGTGAGCTCTCCTCGAACTACCACACGTTCGCGCCCCGCGGCCGGGTGATCCAGATCGAGGCGGACGCCGGGAAGCTGGAGTCCAACCACCCCGGACTCGGCATCCACGCGGACGCGCGGACCGCGCTTTCGGCGCTCCTGGAGACCATCGAGGAGCCCCGCGAGGACGCCGAGGCCCCGGCGCGGGTCGCCGCTGTCCTCACGAAGGTCCGCGAACGCATCGACGCCCAGGACCTCACCCTGGAGCAGCAGATCCTCGCCGCCGTCCGCGAGGCCCTGCCGGACGCGGCACCGTCCTTCTGGGACATGACGATCCTCGCGTACTGGGCCTGGTCGGCCTTCGACGCGCGGCGCCCCAACACCATGCACTCGGCGCAGGGCGCGGGCGGCCTCGGCTACGGCTTCCCCGCGGCGCTCGGCGCGGCGGTCGCGGACCCCTCCCACCCGGTCCTCGCCGTCTCGGGCGACGGTGGCGCGATGTACTCGATCGCGGAGCTTGCGACGGCGCGGCAGTACGGGTTGAACGTGACCTGGCTGATCGTCGACGACGGCGGCTACGGCATCCTGCGCGAGTACATGTCCGACGCCTTCGGCGAGGCGACGGCCACGGAGCTCACGCGGCCGGACTTCGTGGCCCTCGCGGAGTCCTTCGGGGTGCCGGGGGTCCGGACGACCCCGGAGACGCTCCGGGACGACCTGGCGAAGGCGCTGGCCGAGCCGGGTCCGTCGGTCGTGGTGCTCCCGGCGCTGCTGCGGATGTTCGCGCCGACGCATCTGGGCTGACCGGCCTTCTCGGGCGATCGGCACAGATTGTCGTACAAGTTCATGCAACCATTCACCGGTACCGGTGAGTCATGTGTGACGAGTGCGCCGGGGGGCGCGCTTGTACGGGCCCCGAGGGTCTTGTACGGACCCAAGGGGACGGGAAAATTCCATGACTCACCCGGTATCGGGGATATCCAGGCGTGCCCGCGTGCTCTCGGCGGGACTCGCCGCCGGGGTGCTCCTGCCGCTCGGCGCGGCCGCGGCCGCCACGCCCGCCGTCGCTGCGACGGCACCGCAGGTCACCTGCACCTCCGCGCAGGCCGGTCTTGCCGCCAAGCTGACGAAGGACATCACGGCGGCGCTGAAGAACCGCAAGGGCACCGTCGCGGTCGGCCTCCACGACCGCACGACCGGCACCACGTGCACCCTGCGCGGGAGCACCGCGTTCGACTCGGCGAGCGTCGTCAAGGCGACCGTCCTCGCCACGCTCCTGTGGGACGCCCAGAAGACCGGCCGGTCGCTGACGTCCCGCGAGAAGAGCCTCGCCACCGACATGATCACCAAGTCCGACAACGCGGCCACCAGCACCCTGTGGCGCCAGCTCGGCGTCACCAAGGTCAAGGGCTTCCTCCGGGCCGCCAAGATGACGAAGACCGTGCCGGGCTCCGGCGGCTACTGGGGCCTCACCAGGATCAACGTCACCGACGAGCAGAAGCTCCTCGCCCTGGTCACCGGCAAGAACACCGTCCTCACCGACGCCTCCCGCACCTACGTCCTCAAGCTCATGGGCAAGGTCACCCCCTCGCAGCGCTGGGGCACCCCCGCGGGCACGCCGTCCGGCGTCTCCATCCACGTCAAGAACGGCTGGCTGCAGCGCGCGACCCACGGCTGGCGCGTGCACAGCATCGGCGCGTTCAAGGGCGGCGGCCACGACTACACGATCTCCGTGCTCAGCCACGGCAACAGCACGATGAACTACGGCGTCGCCACGATCCAGGGGGTGGCCAAGGCCATCCACAAGGATCTCGCGCCCCGTGCTTCCTCGGCGAACAGGTACGCCCCTACGGACGCGCCTCGCGAGGCGTTCGTGGCAGCGCCCGGCGCCTGACCCCAGTTTATTGCGGCGGGATGAAATCCGCGTCCCGCCGTGTTGGGCCTCTCGGCAGGTCAGGTCGACGGGAGGCAACACGTGGCGGAGCAACGGGGCTGGGCGAAACGGCTGACCGGGTACGCATGGCGGTACCCGAAGGACGTCGTGCTCGCGCTCGGCTCCTCGCTCGGGGGCATGGCCGTCATGGCCCTCGTGCCGCTGATCACCAAGGTGATCATCGATGACGTCATCGGACAGGACGGGGAGGGCGGCGGCCGCTCCATGGGCCCCTGGGCGGGCGCCCTGATCGGCGCCGCCCTCGTCGTCTACGTCCTCACCTACATCCGCCGCTACTACGGCGGCCGCCTCGCCCTCGACGTCCAGCACGACCTGCGGACCGAGATGTACGGCACGATCACGAGGCTCGACGGGCGGCGCCAGGACGAGCTGTCCACCGGACAGGTCGTCGGGCGCGCCACCAGCGACCTGCAGCTCATCCAGGGTCTGCTCTTCATGCTGCCGATGACCATCGGCAACATCCTGCTCTTCGTGATCTCGCTCGTGATCATGGCGTGGCTCTCGCTGCCGCTCACCCTCGTCGCGCTCGCCGTCGCCCCCGCCCTCTGGGTCATCGCCCGCCGCTCCCGCTCCCGCCTGCACCCCGCCACCTGGTACGCGCAGGCCCAGGCCGCCGCCGTCGCCGGAGTGGTCGACGGCGCCGTCAGCGGCGTACGCGTGGTGAAGGGCTTCGGACAGGAGGAGCAGGAGACCGGGAAGCTCCGGGAGGTCGGGCGCAAGCTCTTCGCCGGGCGGCTGCGGACCGTCCGCCTGAACTCCCGCTACACCCCGGCCCTGCAGGCCGTCCCCATGCTCGGCCAGGTCGCCATGCTGGCCGTCGGCGGCTGGCTCGCGGTCAAGGGCGAGATCACGCTCGGCACCTTCGTCGCCTTCTCCACCTACCTCGCCCAGCTCGTCGGACCCGTGCGCATGCTCGCCATGGTCCTCACCGTCGGCCAGCAGGCCCGCGCGGGCGTGGAGCGCGTCCTCGAACTGATCGACACCGAGCCGAGCATGACGGACGGCCGCAAGGAGCTGCCCGCCGACGCCCCGGCGACGGTCGAGTTCGACGACGTGAGCTTCGCGTACGACGACACCCGCCCGGTCCTCGACGGGCTCTCCTTCGAGATCCGCCCCGGCGAGACCCTCGCCGTCGTCGGCTCCTCCGGCAGCGGCAAGTCGACCGTCTCGCTGCTCATGCCGCGCTTCTACGACGTGACGCACGGCGCCGTCCTCATCGGCGGCCACGACGTGCGCGAGCTGACCCTCGACTCCCTGCGCTCCGCCATCGGGCTCGTCCCCGAGGACTCCTTCCTCTTCTCCGACACCGTCGGCGCCAACATCGCCTACGGCCACCCCGAGGCCACCCGCGAGGAGATCGAGGCCGCCGCGCGCGCCGCCCAGGCCGACGGATTCATATCCGAGCTGCCCGAGGGGTACGACACCAAGGTCGGCGAGCAGGGCCTGACCCTCTCCGGCGGCCAGCGCCAGCGCATCGCGCTCGCCCGCGCCATCCTCACCGACCCCCGCCTCCTCGTCCTGGACGACGCGACCTCCGCGGTCGACGCGCGCGTGGAGCACGAGATCCACGAGGCGCTGCGGGGCGTGATGGCGGGCCGGACCACCCTCCTCATCGCCCACCGCCGCTCCACCCTCGGCCTCGCCGACCGCATCGCCGTCCTCGACGAAGGACGCCTCGCCGACCTCGGCACGCACGAGGAGCTGGAGGAGCGCTCCGCCCTCTACCGGCGGCTGCTCACCGACCCCGACGAGCTGGGCGGCGTCTCCCCGGGCCACGCACTCCCCGCCGACCTGCCCGAGGACACCTCCGTACGCGAGGAGCTCGACGCCGAGTTCGACGCGGAGCGCGGCATCACGCCCGCCCTGTGGACCGGCGACCGGGACGCCAAGAGCGCCAAGGACCCGGCGCTCTCCGGGATGCCGTCCACCCCTGAGCTCCTCGCCCAGGTCGACGCGCTGCCCCCGGCCAACGACACCCCCGGCATCGACGAGGCACGGGCCGTCACGCCCGAGGAGTCGTACGGACTGCGCAGGCTGCTCGCCGGATTCGGCGTGCCGCTGCTGTTCAGCCTGCTGCTCGTCGCCGTCGACGCGGGCATGGGGCTGCTGCTGCCCGTCCTGATCCGGCACGGCATCGACGACGGCGTCAGCGAGCTCGCGCTCGGCGCCGTCTGGGCGGCCTCCGGCATCGCGCTCGTCGCCGTCGTCGTGCAGTGGGCGGCGCAGACCGGCGAGACGCGGATGACCGGACGCACCGGGGAGCGGGTCCTGTACTCGCTCCGGCTGAAGATCTTCTCGCAGCTCCAGCGGCTCGGGCTCGACTACTACGAGCGGGAGCTGACCGGGCGCATCATGACCCGGATGACGACCGACGTGGACGCGCTCTCCACGTTCCTGCAGACCGGACTCGTCACCGCGTTCGTCTCCGTCGTCACCTTCTTCGGCATCATGGTCGCCCTGCTCGTCATCGACGTGGAGCTCGCGCTCGTCGTCTTCGCGACGCTGCCGCTGCTCGTCGTCGGCACGTACTTCTTCCGCAAGTCCAGCGTGAAGGCGTACGAACTGGCCCGCGAGCGCGTCTCCGTGGTCAACGCCGACCTCCAGGAGTCCGTCGCCGGGCTCCGCATCGTGCAGGCCTTCCGGCGCGAGCGCGCGGGCGTCGAACGGTTCGCCGAGAACAGCGACAGCTACCGCCAGGCCCGCATCCGCGGCCAGTGGCTGATCTCCGTGTACTTCCCGTTCGTGCAGCTCCTGTCCTCCGTCGCCGTCGTCGCCGTGCTGATCGTGGGCGCGGGCCGGGTCGAGGCGGGCACGCTGACGACCGGCGCGCTCGTCGCGTACCTCCTCTACATCGACCTGTTCTTCGCCCCCGTGCAGCAGCTCTCCCAGGTCTTCGACGGCTACCAGCAGGCGACCGTCTCGCTCGGCCGCATCCAGGAGCTGCTCCAGGAGCCGACGTCGACGAAGGCCGCCGACGAGCCCATGGAGGTGCTCTCGCTGCGCGGCGAGATCGCCTTCGAGGACGTGGACTTCGCGTACGCGGCCACCGGCGAGGGCGCTCCCGAGGACGCGCTCAGCGACGTACGCCTGCGGATCCCCGCCGGACAGACCGTCGCCTTCGTCGGCGAGACCGGCGCGGGCAAGTCGACGCTGGTGAAGCTCGTCGCCCGCTTCTACGACCCCACGGGCGGCCGGGTCACGGTCGACGGCACGGACCTGCGCTCCCTCGACCTCACCTCGTACCGCCACCGCCTCGGTGTCGTGCCGCAGGAGGCGTACCTCTTCGCGGGCACGGTCCGCGACGCCATCGCCTACGGCCGCCCCGACGCCACCGACGCCCAGGTCGAGGCCGCCGCCCGCGCGGTCGGCGCGCACGACATGATCGCCACCCTGGACGGCGGCTACCTCCACGAGGTGAGCGAGCGCGGCCGCAACCTCTCCGCAGGACAGCGCCAGCTGATCGCGCTGGCCCGCGCCGAACTGGTCGACCCCGACATCCTGCTCCTCGACGAGGCCACGGCCGCGCTCGACCTCGCCACGGAGGCGCAGGTCAACCAGGCCACCGACCGCATCGCGGGCAAGCGCACCACACTGGTCGTCGCCCACCGCCTCACCACGGCCGCCCGCGCCGACCGCGTCGTCGTGATGGACCACGGCCGGGTCGCCGAGGACGGCACGCACGAGGAGCTCCTCGCGCTGGACGGACGGTATGCGCGACTGTGGCGGACGTTCGTGGGGGAGCCGGTCGAAGCCGCCTGAACGAGCGGTGAAAAAAGGGGCCGGGATCCCGCAACCGCAGGGGCCGTAGGGTGCGTCCGTACCTCAGAACGTTGAGGCAGGAGTTGCGGGAGGGGCAATCGTGACCAGTGGGTGCGGCAGTGGTCGGATACGACGGCGGCTGACGCTCGGCACCGCCGTGCTCGCCGCCGCCGTGCTCCTCTCCCTCGCGGGCCCCGGCACCGCATCCGCGGAGGCCGTCGACGGCCTCTGCGCGGGCCGCAAGGTGCGCGCCCTCCCCTTCAGCACCGGCCGCGTCGACGTCTTCAAGTCCCGCGGCTACGTCTGTGCCGTGGCCGTCGCCAAGCACACCGGCGCCCGCAAGACGATGTCCGTCAGCGTCAAGGCCCGCGGCGGCCGTCCCGCGCGCGACAAGGGCCACTACACCCACCGCGCGGGCCCGGTGACGGTCCACGCGGGCCACCGCTGCGTGTGGGTGAAGGGAAAGATCGACGGGCGCGGGGTCAGTTCGGGCTGGATTCTCTGCTGAAGTCCGGCATGTGACCGCAGGATGTCCCGATAACTCCCCCTGGTGTGGACCCAGTTGCTCCGTTAGGTTCCGGGGCATTGCTGTGTCGACAGGGGAGGGTGCATGCGGAAAACGCTCAGATGGGTGCTGTCGCTCGTGGTGCTGATAGGCACGGTGGGCGCGGCCGGAGCGACGACCGGGGCGGCGACAGCCGCGGAACCGGGCAGGACGGACATCGCTAAGGCGAGCGACACCGGTAACAGGAACAGCACCGAGAAAACCGATAACACCGATAACACCGATATCAAGGACAGGCTGCTCGCCATACCCGGCATGAGCCTGATCGAGGAGAAGCCGTACCCCGGTTACCGCTTCTTCGTCCTCAACTACACCCAGCCGGTGGACCACCGGCACCCGTCCAAGGGCACCTTCAAGCAGCGCCTGACCGTGCTGCACAAGGACACCAACCGCCCGACGGTCTACTACACCAGCGGCTACAGCGTCTCCACGGCCCCCAGCCGCCGTGAGCCGACGCAGATCGTCGACGGCAACCAGATCTCCATGGAGTACCGCTACTTCACGCCCTCGCGCCCCCAGCCCGCCGACTGGTCCAAGCTCGACATCTGGCAGGCCGCCAGCGACCAGCACCGCATCCACAAGGCGCTGAAGCCGATCTACGGCAAGAAGTGGCTGGCCACCGGCGGCTCGAAGGGCGGCATGACCGCCACGTACTACGAGCGCTTCTACCCGCGTGACATGGACGGCGTCGTCGCCTACGTGGCGCCCAACGACGTGGTCGACAAGGAGGACTCGGCGTACGACAAGTTCCTCGCCGGGGTCGGGCCGAAGGAGTGCCGCACCAGGATCCAGGACGTGCAGCGCGAGGCGCTGGTGCGCAGGGAACCGCTGTCGGCGAAGCTCGCGGCCTACGCCGAGGCGGAGGGCTACACCTTCAAGACCGTCGGCACGCTGGACAAGGCCTTCGAAGCCGTCGTCATGGACCTCGTGTGGGGCTTCTGGCAGTACCAGCCCGCCGCCACCGCCTGCGGGACGATCCCGGACGCGGCCACCGCGACCGACCAGGCGCTCTTCGACTACGTCGACTCGGTGGGCGGCTGGTCCTCCTACACCGACCAGGGCCTGGAGCCCTACACGCCGTACTACTACCAGGCGGGCACCGAACTCGGCTCGCCCAACATCGGGCAGCCCTGGCTCGGCGACCTCAGCCGCTACGGCTACCAGCCGCCGCGGAACTTCGTGCCGCGCGACATCCCGATGAAGTTCAAGCCGAACTCCATGCGGGACGTCGACCGTTGGGTGAAGCACAACGCGCACAACATGATGTACGTGTACGGCGAGTACGACCCGTGGGGCGCCGAGCAGTTCAAGCCCGCCCGGGGCGCCAAGCACGACTCGTACGTCTTCACGGCGCCCGGCGCCAACCACGGCGCGAACGTGGCGCAGCTCGTCGCGGCCGACAAGGCGAAGGCGACGCAGCGGATCCAGGCGTGGGCCGGGGTGTCCTCGTCCTCGGGCAAGCCGCTGGCCGCGTACGACAAGAAGCTGGACCGGCGGGACGTGCGCAAGGAGCAGACGCTGCGGCCGTGAGGCGGCAACTCTGACTCTGCGGTGAATTGGATTTGGCAGTGATGTGCCAGGCGTGTGGGGGCGCTGGAGGGCCGGTCGGTCCTTCGGCGCCCCCGTGTCATTCCGTCACCCGTACCGCGCACCCGACCGGGCGCTTGCCGCCCACCGTGACGTAGAGCTGCGTGGTGGCGGGACACGCCGCCCGGTCCCGCACCGCCGACGACACCCGGTACTCCGGGCGCCGCTTCCCGGAGCCGTCGCACGCCGTCTCCCGCACCTCGCCCCGCCCCGCGCCGTACACACAGTCGCCGACGATCGTCCGCGGACCGCCGCCGCGGCCCGGGTCGCCGGGGTGCGGGGCCTCCAGGTTCCGCATGCAGGCGTACCCCTGCGGGACCTCGCCGTCGCCGTCCTCGTCGACCGCGGGCCTGCTCTCGCTGATGTGCAGCACGAAGTCCGTGCGCGCCGGGCAGACGGGTCCCTGTGCCGCCGTCCCGTCGTAGCGCGCAGTGACCCGCGCCGCGGCCCGCTCGCTCGTGCACGGCACCTCCGTGAACGACGCGCGCCCCCGCGAACTGCACTCGTCCATGGCGAGGAAGGCGGCGCCGTGGCCGGAGGGGTTGGAGGCGGTGGGGCTCGGGTCGCCGCTGCTCCCTGAGGGGGAGTCTTCGGGACCGGGCGAATTCTGACAGCCCGTCAATACCGCCGCCGCGGCGGCGAGCAGCAGAGCGCAGACCGCCCCCGCGGCCGCACGCGGCCGCCCCGTGGTGCAGGCAATCATGGCCATCCCCCCGATACGTGCACCCAGCGTGACCTGCCGGAGCGGGCGCACGCCAGGCGCGCGGGGGGCTTTGGGTCTCTTGGGGGTGGTGCGCGAGTGATGCGGCGTACGTGTCAGTACGTCAGGCCATGCCCGATCGGGTACAGCACCTGAGCCGGGTCGTCCGCCCGGCGCACCGGCACGGGCAGCCGCCCCTGCGGCGCGGTCCGGCCCGCGATCACCCGTGCGGCGGCGCGCAGTTCCACGTCGGTCCAGCAGTACGAGGCGAGGGCGGCGTCGACGGGGGGCTGGTGCGCCACGTCGTAGGGGTTGCGGATCGCGAGGGTGATGACGGGGAGGCCGGTGGCTTTGAGGGCGGCGACGAGGGCGACCTGCCCGGCCTCGGGGCCGTTCTGGGTTTCCTCGTTCGGGTCCGTCGCCTGGTGGGCGCGGGCTTGGTGGGTGCGGGCTTGGTGGGCGCGGGCTTGCGGGGCCTCGTCCAGGGTGGTGTTCGCCGCCTGGGTGTTGTCCTTCGTGGTGGTGTGCGTGGTGATGTTGTACGTCGCCACGAGGACCGCGTCCTGCCCCTGCGCGGCCGCCACCGCCTTCTCGATCGCCGCCTCGTCGGGGGCGGTTCCGGTGGGCAGGGCCACGGCCTGGAAGCCGAGGCTGTTGAGGGCGCCCGCGAGGACCGTGGTCGGCGGGCCCGTGGTGCCGGACGGCGAACGGGGGTCCGCGCCGACCACGAGGACGCGGGGGCGGGTGGCGGGGGAGAGGGGGAGGAGCCCGTCGGTGTTGACCAGGAGGGTCGTGGTGGCGTCGGCGATGGCGTCGGCTGCGACCAGGTGGGCGGGGGTGCCTACGGTGGCGTCGACGGAGGTGGGCGTGGGGGTAGGGGTGGGGGTGGGTTCGGTTTCGGCCTGGGGTGTGTCCAGGAAGGCGTCCATGAGGCCTACCCGTGCCTTCATGCGCAGCACGCGGAGGACCGATTCGTCGATGCGTTCCTCCGTCAGCTCGCCCTTCTCGACCGCCTCGATCACCGCGTGCCACGCGACGTCGGGGCGTGGCGGGTTGAGGAGCTGGTCGGCGCCCGCCTTGAGCGCGAGTACGGCCACGCGGTCGTCGCCGTACTTCGTGCGGACGCCGCGCATCGCGAGCGAGTCGGTGGAGATCACGCCGTCGTAGCCGAGCTCTTCGCGGAGGATGCCGGTGAGGATCGGGTGGGAGAGCGTGGCGGGGTCGCCGGAGGGGTCGAGGGCGGGCACCACGATGTGCGCGGTCATGACGGAGTCGACGCCCGCGGCGATCGCGGCGCGGAAGGGGGGCGCGTCGTAGCGGTCCCACTCCTCGCGGGTGTGGTGGATGTGCGGCAGCTCGGTGTGGCTGTCGTCCGTCGTGTCACCGTGGCCGGGGAAGTGCTTGGCCGCCGTCGCGATGCCCGCGCTCTGATAGCCCTCGATCTGCGCGGTCACGAATCCGGCCACGGCGTCGGGGTCGGCGCCGAAGGAGCGGATGCCGATGACCGGGTTGGCGGGGTCGACGTTCACGTCGGCGTCCGGGGCGTGGTCCTGGCGGATGCCGAGGGCGCGGAGCTCGGCGCCGGCGATCCGGGCGGCCTCGCGGGCGTGCTCGTGCGAGCCGGAGGCGCCGAGGGCCATGGCGCCGGGGAGGAGGGTGGCGGGGGCGCCGATGCGGGCGACGGCGCCGTGCTCCTGGTCTACGGAGATCAGTACGGGGAGGGTGGGGGCGGCCTTCTGGATGCCCTCGGAGAGTTCGGCGATCTGGTGCGGGGTGCGGGTGTTGTGGGCCCAGCCGAAGTAGATGACGCCGCCGAGGCGGTAGCGGTCGATGAGCTCGGCGGCGTCGCGCACGCCGAGTTCCCGGAGGTTGGTGTCGATGTCCGCCTGGTCGGGGTCGGTGGCGGTGTGCCCGTACACGTGCATCACGAAGAGCTGGCCGACCTTGTCCTCCAGGGACATGGTGCCGATGAGGGCGCGGAGCCTGTGGTCGTGGCCGTCGGGGTGGGACAAGGGAGGCTCCTGCGGCTGGAGATTACTTTCAGGAGCAACGGATATCCCGAAGATTTCTGCCGGTCAAGGGAGGTGGGGGTGTGGCTGCCTGCGGGTGCCGTCACCGGTGCTGTTTGGAGGGGGGCGCACCGGTGACGGCGAGCTGCCGGCCGCAGGCGGCGGAGAGGGTGGTCAGCGTTCGCAGCCAGCAGCGATGCCGACACCGCCCTGCGGAGACTCACCGGCAGTGTGCGGGTTGGACGGGTGGGGGGTCTGACGGGTTCCCGATTCCCCGCGGAATCAGGCAAGTTGGTAGGCGTGGGCCGGGCGGGGCGCCTGCTGTCTACTTGTGGGTGCGGGGCCGCGGGTGCATGTACGTACTCGCTATCCCTACGCCCCGCGTGAAGACCATCTGGCCGCCAGAGTCGGCTCGGTGCTCCGTGCGCACATACCCCCACGCCCCCTCGCGTCTCGCTTGCGCCTGCGGCCCGTGGGTGGGTGCGGGGCCGTGGGGGTATGTACGTACTCGCTATCCCTGCGCCGCGCCTGATGAGCTTCTGTCTGTCAGGGTGTGCTCGGTGCTCCGTGCGCACATACCCCCACGGCCCCTCCCGTCTCGTACGCGGCTGCGGCCCGGTGGGGGCGGACGGGCCTCCCCGGCCCCGCTCCCCTGGGCGGTCACGGTGGTCTCCCGCCCGCCCACCCACCCACTTGCCCTGGCCGCTGCGGGGTTTCCCCACCCCCCTTGGGTCGCTGAGGTCCCCCCCACCCCCCCACCCCCGCCCTACCCTGGCGCGAGGGGACAGCCCCGGCCCCTACCCCCGCTGGACGTCGCAGGGCAAACGGGTGGGTGGGTGGGGAACATCCGCCGCGGAGCGGCGGGGTTGAGGGGGCTGCCCCCGCCGGACGGCGCGGCGTGTGGGTCAGGGGGTCCAGTGGGACTGGAGGGTGCGGACCGTTTCGGCGATGGCGGGGCGGCGGGAGGCGCCCGTGCGCCACAGGGCGTAGAGGCGGCGGACCGGGACCGGGGTGAGGGGGACCGGGACCGCGCCCGAGGGGATGGGGCCGCGGCCCAGGCGGGGGATGAGGGCGACCCCGAGCCCCGCCGCGACGAGCGCGACCAACGTGGGGTTCTCCTCGGCCTGATGGGCGATGTCGGGCTCGCACCCCGCCTCGCGGAGCGTCCGGATCAGCCACTCGTGGCAGACAAGACCGGGAGGTTGAGTGATCCAGCGCTCGGTCTTCAGCTCCTCGCGGCGGACCGCCGCCCGCCCCGCGAGCCGGTGGTCATGAGGGACGACGAGGTCGCAGAGGTCGTCGCCGATGACCGCCTGCTCGACCCCCGGCGGCGTCGGAATCGGCGCGATGTCCCAGTCGTGGGCGACGGCCAGGTCGACCGCCCCCTTGGCCACGAGGTCGATCGACAGGTGCGGGTCGATCTCCGTCATGCGGGTGTCGAGCGCCGGGTGGCGGCGGGCCAGGTCCGCCAGGACCGAGGGCAGCAACCCCCGCGCCGCCGACGCGAACGCGGCGATGGTCAGGCGCCCCGCAGGCACCCCGCGCCGCTCTTCGAGTTCGGTCTCGGCGCGTTCGACGATGGCCATCAACTCCCGCGCCGTAGCGGCGAGGTGGAGCGCCTCCTCGGTGAGTGCGACCCCTCTGCCCCGGCGTTCGAGGAGCGTCGTGCGCGTCTCCCGTTCCAGCTTGGCGATCTGCTGGGAGACCGCGGACGGCGTATAGCCGAGGGCGGTGGCGGCCGCGCCCACGGTGCCGTGCACGGAAACGGCGTGCAGGGCGCGGAGCCGGGCGAGATCGAGCACGGATGCCCTCGCATTCATTAGCGTTGCTTCATTCAACCATGCAGAGATCCGCGCTGGTGCTACATGTTCGGGTCGGGTGATCCTCGACGCATGCGACCTGCACATGTCTGTCTGGCTGTTCTCGTTGCCGCCGTATGGGGCGTCAACTTCGTCGTCATCGAAGTGGGGCTCGACCACTTCCCGCCGCTGCTCTTCTCCGCCCTGCGCTTCCTCGTCGCGGCGCTCCCCGCCGTCTTCTTCGTGGGGCGCCCGAAGGTGGCCTGGAAGTGGATCGTCGGGGTGGGGCTCGTGCTCGGGGTGGCCAAGTTCGGGCTGCTCTTCATCGGGATGGATGCCGGGATGCCTGCCGGGCTTTCGTCGCTCGTGCTGCAGGTCCAGGCCGTCTTCACCGGGGTCTTCGCCTTCCTGGCGCTGGGCGAGCGGCCCGGCCGCGTACGGGTGGCGGGCATGGTGATCGCCCTCGGCGGGATCGCGGTCGCCGCCGTCGACGAGGGCGGGACGGGACCGCTCACCGCCTTCGCGCTGCTGATGGGCGCCGCCGCCTGCTGGGGCGTCTCCAACGTCCTCACCCGCAAGGCCTCCCCGCCCGACTCCCTGAACTTCATGGTGTGGGTGAGTACGGTCCCGGTGCTGCCGCTGCTCGCGCTCTCCCTGCTCTTCGAGGGACCGTCCCGGGACCTCGCCGCCCTGCGCTCCCTCGACTGGCAGGGCGCGGGCATCATCGTCTACGTCGCCTGGGTCACGACGGTCTTCGGCTTCGGCGCCTGGGGATACCTGCTGCGCCGCCACCCCGCGTCGACGGTCGCCCCCTTCTCGCTGCTCGTCCCCGTCTTCGGGATGTCGTCGGCCGCCCTGGCCCTCGGCGAGTCGGTGAGCGGGCTGCGGTGGTGCGCGGCGGCGCTGCTGGTGGGCGGGGTCGCGCTGGCCTCCTTGGGAGGCGTGGGAGTGGGTGCGCGCCTGGTCAGGAGGAGCGGGTCACCAGGCGTGACAGGAGTTCACGGCCGGGGCCCAGCAGTTCCGGAAGCGGCGCCGCATCCTCGTACCAGCGCTTCTCGTACTCCCAGCACAGCCACCCCTCCCAGTTCTCCGCGCTGAGCCGCGCCACGCACTCCTCGATCGGCAGGACCCCGGCGCCGAGGGCCAGCGGTGTCGTGTCGTCCGCCGACGCGATGTCCTTCACCTGTACGTAGCCGAGGTACGGGGAGAGCGCGGCGAAGGTGTCGGGGACGGACTCGCCGCCGAGCCAGGTGTGCATCAGGTCCCACAGGGCGCCGACCTGGCGGTGCCCGACGGTGCCGAGGACGCGGGTGGCGTCGGCGCCGGTGCGGTGCGAGTCGTGGGTCTCCAGGAGGATGCGCACACCGGCGTCCGCGGCGTGCCGGGCGGCGGTGCCGAGCCGCCTCGCGGCCGTCGCGTCGGCCTCCTCCGCGCTCTGTTCGGTGCCGCCGCCGGGGAAGACCCGGACGAAGGGGGCGCCCAGGTCGCGGGCGAGCGCGACGAGGGAACGTATCTCGTCGAGCACGGGCTCGTCGTCGCCGGGCGCCGCCACGTGCGCGTACCCGGCGATGCCGAGGATCTCGACGCCGGATTCCTTGAACTCGGCCGCCACATCGGCCCGTTCGATCAGCCCGAGCCCCGGGTGGACCGGCTCCTCGGGGTGCGCGCGGAGCTCGACACCGTGGTAGCCGTGGGCCGTGGCGAGCCGCAGCACGTCGGGGACGGGCAGGCCGGGCACGCCGAGCGTGGAGAAGGCGAATTTCATGGTCCCGACAGTAGGCGGCGTGCGGGCGTGGTCAACCCCGCCGCGGCCGCGGGGCTCACACGGGCCGCTCGTGCAGCGGAAGCAGCCAGTCCTGTCCGACGAGGTCGGCGCCGAAGGAACGGTGCGGCTTCTCCGCGACGAGGACGAAGCCGTGGCGCTGGTAGATGCCGCGGGCCGACTCCAGTACGTCATTGGTCCACAGCGTCAGCTCGCGGTAGCCCACGCCCTTCGCGAACTCCACGCAGGCCGCGACCAGTCGGTCCCCGATGCCGAGGCCCCGCGCCGCGGGCTCGACGAGCAGCAGGCGCAGCCGTGCGGTGCCGGGCGCCTCGTCCCGTACGCACATCACGCATCCCACGGGCCGTCCGTCGAACTCGGCGATCCACACGCGTTCCAGATGCGGGTCGTGGTCCTGGGCGAAGTCGGCGACGATACGGGCGACGAGGCCCTCGTACTCCGTGTTCCAGCCGAACTCGGCCGCGTACACGGCGGCGTTGCGCTGCACGATCCAACCAAGGTCGCCCGGACCTGGCTCCCGGAGCGTCACGTCGTCGCGGCGCTCGCGCGGGCGCCCCTGCCCCCGGCCGTCCTCGAGGATCTCCCGCACCGTGCGCATCGCCGACGCGAGCCGGGCCCGGTCGGCGGCGGGCACCTCGGTGAGCAGCGAGCCGACCGACTCCCGCGACCGCTCGTCGAGCAGCTCGGCGGCGTCGCGCCCGCGCGCGGTGAGCGTGATGCGCTGCCGCCGCGGATCGGCCGTGGACGGCGCGCGCTCGACCAGCTCGTCGCGCTCGAACTTGGCGAGGAGACGGCTCAGATAGCCCGCGTCCAGGGAGAGTTCGGCCCGGAGGTCGGCCGCGTCGGTGTGGGGCGCGTGCGCCAGCTCGTACAGGACGCGGGACTCGGTGAGCGTGTACGGGACGTGCAGATGACGGCTGTAGTCGAGCGCGCCGATCAGGTTCGTGTAGAAGCGGTTGAAGGCGCGCATCTCGTGGATGGGGGTGTGCGGGTGCGGGTGCGGGTGCGGGTGCGGGTGCGGTTTCGCGGTCGTCATGGCGCATCACTCCGGGGTTACCTTTGACTGAGTCAAAGGTACGCCCGCTCTCAGAGGAACGCCAGGCGCGTCCCCAGCGCCGCGAACGCCACCGCGAACGTGCGGCGCATCCAACTCACCACGCGCGGGCGCGAGATGACGTGGTGGCGCATGGCCGCGGCGAACCGGCCGTACGCCACGAAGACCACGAACGTGATCAGCATGAAGTAGGCGCTCAGCTCCGTCATGCGCAGGAAGGCGTAGGGCTCGTCCGTGTCCACGAACTGCGGCAGGAACGCGAAGAAGAACAGCGTCAGCTTCGGGTTGAGGATGTTGATCAGTACGCCCGTCAGGATCGTGCGGCCCGCCGAACGCGGCTCGCTCTCCCGCTCGGCGGTGAGCTCGCTCTTGTCCCGCCAGGTGCTCCACGCCATGTACAACAAGTAGGCCACACCGAGGTACTTGAGCGTCTGGAAGGCGACGGCGCTGGTGTTCAGGAGCGCCGCGAGACCGGTGATCGCGGCCACCATGTGCGGGACGACGCCCAGCGTGCAGCCGACGGCCGCGGTCACCGCGGCGCGGGTGCCGCGCGAGAGGCCCGCCGCGATCGTGAACAGGACGCCGGTGCCCGGTGTCACGCAGACGACCAGGGAGGTGAGGAGGAATTCCATGCCCCGACCCTCGCGCCACAATGGCTCAATGAACAGGTCCATTGGATCTCCTCTCCATAGGTCCATAAGGAGGGCTTCATGAGGGACGGCTGCGGGGTCTCCGACTTCCTCCAGCTCGACACCGGTGACGCCCCCAGGGGCGGGCTCTCCGACTGGCTGGCGCGGGAGATCAGGAGCGCCATCGCCGACGGGCGCCTCCCCGTCGACAGCACGCTCCCCGCCACCCGCACCCTCGCCGGTGACCTGCGCGTCTCCCGCGGCGTCGTCACCGAGGCCTACCGGCGGCTCACCGAGGACGGGCACGTCGCGGGGCGCGGGCGCGGCGGAACGGTCGTCGTGGCCGTACCGCATGCGGCGGGCTCGTCCGGGGATGCGCCGACTGCCTTGTCCCCGGGGGCCGGTGCGGGGGCCGGTGCGGGGCCCGGGGACATCTTCACCGCCCCTCCCGGGCCCGGCGTCTTCGACGCCATCCGCGCCGCGCCCGCCCGCATCGACCTGTCGCCGGGACTGCCCGACCTCGCCGCCTTCCCGCGCGCGGCCTGGCTCCGTGCCGAGCGCTCCGTGCTCGCCGGGCTCACCCCTTCCGACTTCGGCTACGGGGACCCGCGCGGCACCCGGGCGCTGCGCGACGCCGTCGTGCGCTGGCTCTCCCGGAACCGCGGAATCCGCGCCGACCCGGCCGACGTGATGATCGTGAACGGTACGGCCCAGGCGCTGCGGCTCCTCGTCGACGTCCTGCACGCCGACGGGATCTCCGCCGTGGCCGTCGAGGAGCCGGGATCACTCGGCGTGCGCCAGCACCTGCGGCCGCTCGGCACACCGCCCGTCCCGGTCGACGCCCACGGCATCCGCGTCGACGCACTGCGCGCCACCGGCGCCCCCGCCGTCCTGCTCACCCCCGCCCACCAGTTCCCCACCGGGGTCGTCCTCGGCGGCGAACGGCGCCGCGAGCTGATGGACTGGGCCCGCGACGGCGGCCTCGTCATCGAGGACGACTACGACGCCGAACACCGCTACGACCGGCCCGCGGTCCCCGCCCTGCGCGCGCTGCTCCCCGACCACGTCTGCTACGCGGGCAGCGTCTCCAAGCTCCTCGCGCCCGCCCTGCGCCTGGGCTGGCTGCTCGCCCCGCCCGCCTACCGGGACGCGCTCGTCGACGCCCGACGCCTCACCGACCTCGGCACCGCGGCACTGCCCCAACTGGTCCTGGCCCGCCTCATGGACTCCGGCGACCTGGAGCGCCACCTCCGCCTGATCCGCAAGCACCACCGAAGGCGCAGGGACGCCATGATCGAGGCGATCCGGACGCGGCTCCCGGGCGCGGTCGTGCACGGCGCCGCCGCCGGACTGCATCTGATGATCACCCTCGGGCCGGAGGCGTACGAGGGTTCCGACACGGCCCTCGCGACCGCCGCCCTCGCCGAGGGCATCAAGGTGCACCCCCTCTCCTGGCACACCCAACTCCCGCACCCACCGGGCCTGGTCCTCGGCTACGCGGCGAGCGGCACCGCGGAGATCGCCGAGGGGGTGGGGGTGCTGGGGCGGTTGGTGCTCAACGCGAACAGATCAGCAATCCGCCCAGACAGGTGATCGCGAAGGTTCCATGTCGATCGATATGTGCTTGGAGAATTCCTCGCGCCCGTTCGATGGTCTCCTCGAACGGCACATCGTGCTGATGTGCCCACGCCCGGTAGGAGGCCATGTGGGCGATCACAGGTCCGGGTTCGCTCACGACGATGGTGCCGGGCAGTTCGATGGTCTCGATCCTGCTGAACGCCTCGCCGAGCAGCGTCGGCGCTTTCTCCAGTGAGAACCGGGCGCTGAGCGAGATCCGGGACGGGCCCTTCTCGATGCCGAGTACGTCGCCTGCCGCTCGTTCCCAGAGACGATCGAGCTCTGCCTTGTCACGGTTGCTGTTGGTCGAGGCGATGACGACGCCGCCCTCGGCCGTGACGCGGGACAACTCGTCCACCGCTGCGGGGATGTCCTCGACGTGGTACAGCATGTGGAGCGCCAGCGATGCGTCAATGCTTGCGGACCGGAGCGGGAGACCGGCGGCATCGGCGACCGCAACGGGGCCAGGTACGCCGCTCAGGATGCCGAGGGAGACGTCGAGTCCGAGCAGCCTGAGATCGGGGCGCTCCTGCCGGACCCGGTTGATGAACTTGCCGTTGCCGCACCCGATGTCCGCGACGGTTCCACGGGTGTGCTCAAGCTGCTGGACGACGAGACCGGGGAGGTCGTAGCGCGGGGTCTGCCATTGGTAGAGCGACTGGCGTGCGGCCAGGTCGTGCTCGGTGGAGTACGCGCTCCCGGTCAGGATGGTGCGGTCGGTGACGGCGGCGTCGTGCGTGGCGGAGGAGTCAGTCACGTCAGCGGCTCCGAAGGTCGGCGGCGGGGAGCGCCGCGTGTGTGGCGGTGTTCTTGATGCGCTCACACAGCCGGGTGATCTGCGGCGAGCCACGGTACTGCGCGGTCCGTAACTCACGCACCAGAGCTCCCAGTCGCGTGATGATGCTGGCGGAGAGTCGGCCCGGTGGCCTGTCGAGTACGAAACTCAACACGGATTCTGTGGCGTCGAGTTCGCCCATGAGCATGTGCCCGCGGCCGATGTCGAGATGGGCGGCGAGCAGGTCACCGGTCGACTGGTCGTCACCGGCGGAGCTCTGGTAGAGGTCAACGGCAGTCCGGGCGCATTTGATCGCCAGGCGTACGTTGCGCTGTCCTCCCATGGCGAGACGGGTCGTACCCGCGTACGCGAACTGCTTGGCGACCGGGAAACTGAAGATGCCCGGGGCTTCGGTACCGTCTTCTACCCCTTCGCGAACGCGCTCGGCTTCGTTCAGCGACTCAATGGCCCCTGCTCTGTCTCCGGCAACGGCGAGTGCTCTGGCCTCCAGGCTGGCAAGCCGTACGCCGAGGCTTCCGCCGGGGTTCAGATACTGCTTGCCGTCTTCGGCCAGCCGCGCGGCCTGTATCGGGCTGTCGTCCCAGAAGGCGATCAGTGATTCCACGGATCGCACCCAGGCGCGCAGTTCGTTGTGTCCTGCTGCTTCCGCGCAAGCCCAGACGGTACGTGCGTGTGTGGTGGCCGAGGCGTAGTCTCCGGCGTCCAGGCACATATGGGCGGACAGCCCGCACAGTCGCCCCGCGATCACGTACAAGTCCGTTGTTTGTCTGGGGAACTGTCGTCCTCGCAGCAGAACGAAAGTGTCCTCGCGCAGCTCCCGGATCTCGCTGAACACCTCCGAGAGGGGGTGGCTGACGAACTGACGCGCCAGGCGGGCCACATCGTGTTCGAGTTGTTCGACCATGGTGGCGTCCGCGTTCCGTGCGGCGATGTGGCGGGCGAACTTCGCAGAGTGTGCCGCGTCGGCCGCCAGAGAATCGCGGCGCTGGGCAGCCGTGCCGTCTGACTGGTACGGGCCGACGATCTGTGGTTCCCAGTCCCGGCGGGCAAGACCCAGGAGGTGGCCGGGGATGTGGAAGGCGTCCGCGATCTGCTCGAAGATCGCGAGCTTTTCGACCCGGCTTTTGCCGTTCATGTAGTCGTAGAGCCGTCCCTGGCTGATGTCCACGGCTGCGGCGAGACGGCGAGTGCTGATGCCGCGGTGGTTGAGGAGCCGGAACAGCGCGCCCGCATCCCGTTCGGCGCACGCTCTGCGCAACCGTTCATCGCCGAGGATCTTCGCGACGATCTCGCGAATCTCCTGCGCCTGCTGGTCCATCTGGAGCCTTCCCTGGCCGCGGGCTTCAGGTTAGAGCCAGTGCTCACGCCCTGACTCCGTCTTGGGGTCACCCGATGGAGTCTCCTGGCCCTCGGGTCGAGCCATTGACTGGAATCCGTCGCTCGGTTCAAGGCACCTCCTGTACAGGCACCTTGCTGCGGGTGGCGGACAAGGCTGGCTCCCACCCCCACCAGGGAGATACCCCATGAAGTTTGCCGCTGTCGTCCCAGCAGCTGAAGCCGGTGTCGGCTGGACTGCCCTGCACAACTTTGCCGCGCTACGCGGGCAGTTGCGCGTGTCCCTCACCCCGCACTGCAACATCGCCTGCTGGTTCTGCCACAACGAGGGCGACGTCCCGCCGCCACTGGCAAGGCTCGACCGCGCCCGTCAGCCACGCGAGCGATCGCTCTGCCCTGAGCACTACCTCAGGATCATCAACTCGCTCATGGACGCCGGGCTGAAGCGGGTGTACTTCACCGGCGGCGAACCACTCACCTCGCCCTTGGCCCGGCCCGTCCTGGAACAGCTCCGGCCCTCAGGCCCTGATGCCTCCTACACCTTGATCACCAACGGAACCCGCGTCCGTGCGCACCGGAACTGGCTGGCGAAGACGCCGTTGGACAAGGTGAAGGTCTCGCTGCACTACTTCTCCGACGAGTCCTTGCAAGCCATCGCAGGGACCCGCACCGGGATCACCACCGTGCTCGGCGGCATCGATGTGGCCCGGGAGATCTTTGAGCGCGTCGAGTTGAACTGCCTTCTGCTCCGGGAGAACGCCCACGAGATCCAGCACATCCTGGACTTCGCACTGAACCGTCGATTGCCCGTGCAGTTCATCGAGTTGGTCGGCACGGACTTCAACGAGAGCCGGTCCGCCTCCGCCGTACCGGCCGACTCCATCGTCAGCCACCTGCGCAGCCTCACCAACGACGAACACATCGAGGTCGCAGGGGTCGGACAGGGCCGCCGGGTGTTCCGCGTCGACGGGGTGGAGATCGACGTCATCCACCGCAACCTCGGCCGTTACCACGTCGGCCAGTGCGGCCCCTGCCCCCTGCGGACCAAGTGCGTCGAAGGGTTCTGGGCCCTGCGCGTCGATCATGACGGCGGTCTCCAGCCGTGTCTGCTCCGCAACGACCTCCGCCTGGACCTCAAACCGTTCTTGGACGATCCCTCCCGTCTTGCCGAAGCCGTTGCCGGGCATATCGCGTCATTCACCGAGGGGACCCTGTGAACCTGGCAGACGCCTATCAGCCCATCGAACACGATGGGCTCCCAGAGCCCCTGATCGTCCTCGAAGGCGTCTCCGGGATCGGAAAGTCAACGCTCGCCCGTGTGCTGATCCGGCGGCTGGGGGCCACCGGCATCCACACCCTGGCCCCGCCACATTCCAGTTGGTCTCCGGAGGTGAACAGCCAGCTACGGGCCCTGCCGCAGTTTGCCTTCTACCTCTCCGGCCTTCTGCACGCTTCGGACCGTATTCGCCAGAGCTTGACGATCGGCCCGGTGATCGCCGACCGGTACGCCTCCTCGGTGATCGCCTGCCACAGTGCCGTCCACGGCATCGAGACGAACGAGGCGACACGGTTACTGGAACCGTTTCGCCCCTATCTGACGCCGCCGGATCACACCTTCTACCTCGAGTGCTCCGAGCCGGTACTGCGGCAACGCATGGCTCTCAAGAAGGGCCAGGACCAGCTCACCTCAGACGACGCCGAGTTGTTCGCCGTACCCGGTCGCCTCAAGCGGCTGCTGGCCAACTTCCAGATGGTGGCTGCTGTCGATTCCACAGCCGTAGTGATCGAAACCGACGGCAAGACCCCCGACGTGCTCGCCGACCAGATCCTCGCCCACTTGGAGAGCCACCGTGCTTAACCCCATCGACCCCGATGCCGTGATCCGGGAGGGTGGTGCGATTGGCCGGTACCCCGGCGAGATCCATGAGGGCGTCGCGTGGTGGGTGGGGGCCTGCTTCGTCGTCGCCCTCAAAGCGGACCGCGTCGTGGTCGCTCACGGCGGGAACACCACCAGCGCGGCATTCCACCGGCGCCTGTGCCGGGGTGCGGTGAACGCCCGGCATTTCGCTTGCACGGTGGCGGACCTTCGAGTCGCCACCGAGGCCGGTCTGCTGACCGCGATGGAGGCGCTGGGCTCTGTGCCCGGCGCCCTGGTCACCACCACTGACGAAGGAGACGCCGAGGTCGTCCATATCGCCCTGTACGACGCGGAGGGCCAGTCGCTCACCGAGGGCACCGGGCTGGCAGCGATCCGCCGCATGATCGCCGAAAATCGCGTCCCCATCCCCGTCAATGCCGCGGCCAAAGGCCGGGTCGAGCGGTACGTCCGGCAGCCGACCGGGGAAGGAGGCGAAGAATGATCGACGCAGTCAACATCATCCGTACCGGCACGGGCATCCTGTTCATCACCTTGGATTCCTTGCGCTACGACGTGGCCCGCTCCGCATACGACGACGCACTGACGCCGCACTTGGCCGGTGTGCTCCCCGCAGGAGGCTGGGAGCAGCGGCACACCCCTGGCAGCTTCACCCTCCCCGCGCATATGGCGTTCTTCTCCGGGTTCCTGCCCAAGCGGCCCCAGCCGGACCAGCCCGCTCGCCTGTGGGAATGCCGCCCACCGGCCTTCAAATCCGTTCCACTCCAGACGTTCGTCTTCGACGCTCCCAACCTCCTCGTCGGCCTGGGCCAGCACGGATACCGCACCGTGTGCGTCGGTGGCGTCACGTACTTCTCTCGCCAGACCCCACTTGGCTCGGTCCTCCCTGACATGTTCGACGAAGACCACTGGCGGCCCGAGTTCTGCTCCCCGGAACCGGACTCCACTCGTCACCAGATCGACCAGGCCCTGGAGATCGCCGACATGCACGAAGGCCGGCCACTGTTCCTGTTCATCAATGTCTCGGCCACGCACGTCCCCCACGGGCACTATCTCGGTGACAGCAGTGATAGCGCGCAGTCCCAGCGAGCTGCCCTCGGCTACGCCGACGAACACCTCGGCCGCCTGATCACCACCCTGACCATGAAGCGGCGCTGGCTGATCATCATGTGTGCGGATCACGGCGATGCCTTCGGCGAGGACGGGTTCCACGGCAGGGGGATTGCCCACCCCGTTGTAATGAACGTGCCGTTCGCAGCCGTGGTCCACTGATGACCGCGACTAAGCTCGCCGCACATGAGCGACGTTCACAGGGGCCCAGTACGCGATGCCTCCGTGGTGGTGGCCCGCGACGAAGGTGGCAGGGTAGCCCTCCTGAGCGCCCAATTTCCGCGCCACGGTGGTGAGTACCTCTTCCTGCCTGGCGGACGGCGAGAGGACGGCGAGTCGCCTGCGGAGTGCGCACAGCGCGAACTCCAGGAAGAAGCAGGCATCACTGCCGATCAGTGGCGGGCCCTGGGCGCGTACGCGATGACGCTGGGTTCTACGGCCCGCGTGCACCTCTACGAGGCTAGTGACCTGACCCTGGGTCCACAACAGCTCACGCCGACCGAAGTCGACTTCAAACTCACCTGGTGGCTCATGCGGGACGCGATCAATGCCGCCACCGAGGGCCGCTTCCTCCTGGCGGCCGGGCCCCTTGCCCTGCTCCTGGCCGATCAGGGCGCGTAAGGGCTTTACCGCGGCCCCGCCGTGGACCCCCGCACCATCAGCTCCCCGTGCACCGTCGCCACACCGCCCGGCGGGGGCTTCTCCTTGCTCATGGCGATGCGGCCCGCGCGGGCGCCCGCCTCGTGCAGGGGGAGGCGCACCGTCGTCAGGGCGGGGACCGCGTCGATGCTGAACGGGAGGTCGTCGAAGCCTGCCACCGACACGTCGTCCGGGATGCGCAGGCCCTTGTCGCGCAGGGCCGCGCACGCGCCGAGCGCCACCGTGTCGTTGGCGGCGACGACGGCCGTCAGGTCCGGGGCGCGGCGCAGGAGTTCGTCCGTGGCGTCGTAGCCGGAGCGGCGGTCGTAGGGGCCGTGGACCGTCAGGGCCGGGTCGTCCCCGAT
Source organism: Streptomyces sp. NPDC004732 (assembly GCF_040609235.1). Taxonomy (NCBI): domain Bacteria; kingdom Bacillati; phylum Actinomycetota; class Actinomycetes; order Kitasatosporales; family Streptomycetaceae; genus Streptomyces; species Streptomyces sp. NPDC004732. The sequence continues at coordinate 70,234 of NZ_JBEXJR010000012.1, read as the reverse complement.
GCCGCGGGCGGCGAGCGCGGCGCGGTGGCCCTCCAGGCGGTGGCGGGTGGTCGTGCGCTCCTCCGGGCCCGCGATGTAGCCGATGCGGCGGTGGCCGAGGCCCAGCAGGTGTTCCGTCAACTGCTGCCCGCCGCCGCGGTTGTCGAAGGTGAGCGCCACCGCGTCGGTGTCCGGGGAGGGCGGCCTGCCGCAGAGCACCACCCGGGTGCCCGCCTCCGTGAGGCGCCGCAGCTTCCCGGCGATCGCCTCGGCGTGCTCGGCGTCCTCGACCGCGCCGCCGGTGAGGATCACCGCGGCGGCGCGTTGGCGCTGAAGGAGCGTGAGATAGGTGAGTTCGCGCTCGGGGGAGCCGCCGGTGTTGCAGACGACGGCCATGCGCTCCCCGCCGGCCCGCCCGCCGGGCCCGCCGATCTCGGACTGCACGGCGCCCGCCATGATCCCGAAGAAGGGGTCGGCGATGTCGTTGACGAGGATGCCGACCAGGTCCGAGGTGGCCGCGGCGAGTGCGCTCGCGGGGCCGTTGAGGACGTAGTCGAGTTCGTCGACGGCGCGCAGGACGCGCTCGCGGGTGGCGGCCGCCACCGGGTAATTGCCGTTCAGCACGCGGGAGACGGTGGCGGGGGAGACCTGTGCGCGCGCTGCCACATCCGCCAGGGTCACGGTCATCTTCTGGTCCTCCGGTCACCCGTTTGTCTCGCCCGGTCACCGCTCTCGACCGAAGCCCTTGTCCGAACCTTGTGCGGCAGGCTAGCTTGCCTCTGGATAGAAAGCGCTTGCTACGCCCCTACGGAGGGACTTTCGTGACACGCAAGACGGTGCGCATCGCCATGAACGGCGTCACCGGACGCATGGGACACCACCAGCATCTGGTCCGCTCGATCCTTGCCCTCCGGGAACAAGGAGGCCTCGACCTGGGCGACGGCACCGTGCTGTGGCCCGAACCCGTCCTGGTCGGCCGCAGGGAGCACGCCCTGCGCGCCCTCGCCGCCCAGCACGGCCTGGAGCACTACTCGACCGACCTGGACGCGGTCCTCGCCGACCCGACCGTCGACATCTACTTCGACGCCCAGCTCACCTCCGCGCGCGAGGACGCCATCAAGCGGGCCATCGCGGCGGGCAAGCACGTCTACACCGAGAAGCCGAGCGCCACCGGGCTCGAAGGCGCCCTCGGTCTCGCGCGCCTCGCCGAGGAGGCGGGCATCAAGCACGGCGTCGTCCAGGACAAGCTCTTTCTGCCGGGACTGCTCAAGCTGAAGCGGCTGATCGACGGCGGCTTCTTCGGGCGGATCCTGTCGGTCCGCGGCGAGTTCGGCTACTGGGTCTTCGAGGGCGACTGGCAGCCCGCCCAGCGCCCGTCCTGGAACTACCGCAGCGAGGACGGCGGCGGCATCGTCGTCGACATGTTCCCGCACTGGGAGTACGTCCTGCACGAGCTCTTCGGCCGTGTGCGCAGCGTCCAGGCGCTCACCGCCACCCACGTCCCGCAGCGCTGGGACGAGCGCGACAAGCCCTACGACGCCACCGCCGACGACGCCGCGTACGGCATCTTCGAGCTGGACGGCGGTGCCGTCGCGCAGATCAACTCCTCCTGGACGGTGCGCGTCAACCGCGACGAGCTCGTGGAGTTCCAGGTCGACGGAACCGAGGGATCCGCCGTCGCGGGGCTGCGCAACTGCCGGGTGCAGCACCGGAGTACGACCCCCAAGCCGGTCTGGAACCCGGACCTGCCCGTCACCCACTCCTTCCGCGACCAGTGGCAGGAGGTCCCGGACAACCAGGGGCCCGAGGGCTTCGACAACGGCTTCAAGGCGCAGTGGGAGCTCTTCCTCAGGCACGTGTACGCCGACGCGCCCTACCACTGGGACCTCCTCGCGGGCGCCCGCGGCGTGCAGCTCGCCGAGCTGGGCCTGCGGTCCTCCGCGGAGGGCCGTCGCATCGAGGTGCCGGAGATCGCGCTGTGACCGGTCCTCTCCAGGTGCTGCTTCCGGCCGCGGACGGCGGCACGCGCGCGTACACCCCGCGCGCCGAGCCGCCGCCCACGACCGCAGGCGGCCCCCCGCTCACCTCCCGCACCGTCTTCTCCGCCGCCCACGTGGTAGCCGACCCCCGCGCGGACGTGTCGCCGGACGGCCCCGCCGCCGTCGACTGGGACGCCACCCTCGCCTTCCGCCACCACCTCTGGTCGCACGGCCTGGGCGTCGCAGAGGCCATGGACACCGCCCAGCGGGGCATGGGCCTGGACTGGGCCGGAGCGGCCGAGCTGATCACCCGGTCGGCCGCCGAGGCGAAGGCGGCAGGGGGCCGGATCGCGTGCGGCGTCGGCACCGACCAACTGGCGGGCCCCGCGGGCCTCGTGGAGGTCAGGAGCGCGTACGAGGAGCAGCTCGCCCTCGTCGAGTCGGCCGGTGCCCAGCCGATCCTCATGGCGTCCCGCGCCCTGGCCGCCGCGGCCGCGTCCCCGGACGACTACCTGGAGACGTACGGCCACCTCCTGCGCCAGTCCGCCGAACCCGTGATCCTGCACTGGCTCGGCCCGATGTTCGACCCCGCCCTGGAGGGCTACTGGGGGTCGGCCGACCTCGACGCGGCCACGGACACCTTCCTGGAGGTGATCGCCGCCCACCCCGACAAGGTCGACGGCATCAAGGTCTCGCTCCTGGACGCCGACCGCGAGATCGCCCTGCGCCGCCGCCTGCCCGACGGCGTGCGCTGCTACACCGGCGACGACTTCAACTACCCCGAACTGATCGCCGGGGACGACCACGGCTTCAGCCACGCCCTGCTCGGCATCTTCGACCCGCTCGGCCCGCTCGCCGCGGAGGCCGTACGCGCCTTGGACACGGGGGACGCGAAGCGCTTCCGCGCACTCCTCGACCCCACCGTCGAACTGTCCAGGCACCTCTTCCAGGCCCCCACCCGTTACTACAAGACCGGAGTCGTCCTGCTCGCCTGGCTGGCCGGGCACCAGACGCACTTCACGATGGTCGGCGGCCTGCAGTCGGCCCGCTCGCTGCCCCACCTGGCCCGCGCCTACGAACTGGCCGACGGCCTCGGCCTGTTCCCCGACCCGGCCCTCGCGGCCGCCCGCATGCGATCCCTGCTCACCGTCCACGGAGTGCCCCAATGAGCGAGCCCGTGCCGTCCTCACGGCTGAGCATCAACCAGCAGACCATCAAGCAGTGGTCGCTCCCCGAACTCACCGAGGGCTGCGCCAAGGAGGGCATCGGGGCCGTCGGCCTGTGGCGCGCGCCCGTCCAGGAGTACGGGGTCGAGCGCACCGCCCGCCTCATGCGGGACGCCGGGCTCACGGTGACGAGCCTGTGCCGGGGCGGCTTCCTCACGGACGTCGAAGAGAGGGCACGCGCGCGTGCCCTCGACGACAACCGCGCGGCGGTCGACGAGGCGGCGGCACTCGGCACGGACACCCTGGTCCTGGTCTCGGGCGGCCTCCCGGCAGGCAGCAAGGACCTGGCGGGGGCGCGGGAACGCATCGCGGACGCGCTCGCCGTCCTCGGGCCCTACGCCGAGGAGCGGGGCGTGCGCCTCGCCATCGAGCCGCTGCACCCGATGTTCGCCTCCGACCGCTGTGTGGTCTCCACCCTCGGCCAGGCCCTCGACCTCGCGGAACGCTTCCCCGCGCACCAGGTCGGGGTGGTCGTGGACACGTACCACGTCTGGTGGGACGACCAGGCGCCCGCGCAGATCGCGAGGGCGGGCCGCGGCGGTCGGCTGCACGCCTTCCAACTGGCGGACTGGATCACCCCGTTGCCCGCGGGCGTGCTCCTCGGGCGGGGGCAACTGGGGGACGGGAGCATCGACTTCAGGGCCTTCAGGGAGGCCGTGGACGCCGCCGGGTACCGCGGCGCGATCGAGGTCGAGATCTTCAACGAGGAGCTGTGGGCGCGGGACGGGGGCGAGGTGCTGAAGGAGACGGCAGAACGCTTCCGCACGCACGCGTGAGCTGCGGTCCGTGAGCCGTGAGCCGTGACATGCGCTCCGCGTGAGCTACTTCTTGCCGCCCAGGATCTGACCCAGCAGATCACCGAGGCCGCCGCCGGAGGGCGCGGAGCCGTTCGGGGTGCCGCCGCCGGGTGCTTTGGTCCGCGCCGCCCTCTTGGAGAGCACCGCGAGCACCACGGGGATGAGCATCTCGATCACGCGCGTGACCGTCGGCGCGGGGATGCCGGTCTTCTTGGAGACCGCGTTGGCCACCGGCCTGCTCATCTTCGCGAGCATGCCGGACATCATCCCGCCCGCGGCGAGACCGCCGAGGCCGCCGAAGGCGGCCACCCCCTGCAGGGGCGGATCGGCGGGCTCGACCTCGGCGAACGCCTGCCGCACCTCGTCGGCCTCCGCGGGGTCGGCGGCCCTGCCCCGGATGTCTCCGGAGAGCGCGGAGACCGTGGTGCCCACGACTTCCTGTGCGCCGGACGCGTCCGTGCCGAGCAGCCCGGCGATCTCCTGGAGCCTGTCGTCGCCGAGCTCGTTCAGCACGTCCTGCTCGAAGGACCGGGGCTCGGAGGACCGGGGCGCGGCGGGCTGAGACTCGGCGGGCTGGGAATCATCGCTCATGCGTCAAACGCTACGTGTGCCCCGCTTTGTCGGCACCTGGAGCCGTTTCCGAGCGCCGGGCCGCGATCGGAAAAAACTTTTGGCAACACCGTGCAACCCTTCGGGCACCACGCGTGTCGTATAGGTGGTCAGAGCTTTATGAGGGGGGAACCAGGATCTGGGGGGATCCGGGCGATCCGGGGGGATCGCAAGTTCTGACAGGGGAGGGAAACCCGAAGGGGTCTGGCTGGGAGGCCAGACCCCTTCGTAGTTCCCGGTAGTTGTCCACAGGCCCGCCGCGCTGTCGGTGCCGGGCGGTAGCGTCGGATCATGTCGAGTCCAGGTCCAGGTCCGGCGATGGCGGTGCTCGAGGGGGTCCTCGAACGCATCACGTACGCCAATGAAGAGACGGGTTACACGGTCGCGCGGGTGGACACCGGCCGCGGCTCCGGTGACCTGCTCACCGTCGTCGGCGCGCTGCTCGGCGCCCAGGCCGGTGAATCGCTGCGCATGCAGGGCCGCTGGGGCTCCCACCCGCAGTACGGCAAGCAGTTCACCTGCGAGAACTACACGACGGTGCTGCCCGCCACCATCCAGGGCATCCGCCGCTATCTCGGCTCCGGCCTCATCAAGGGCATCGGCCCCGTGATGGCCGACCGGATCACCACCCACTTCGGCGTGGACACCCTCGACATCATCGAGACCGAGCCGAAGCGCCTCGTGGAAGTGCCCGGCCTCGGCCCCAAGCGGACGAAGATGATCGCCGCCGCCTGGGAGGAGCAGAAGGCCATCAAGGAAGTCATGGTCTTCCTCCAGGGAGTCGGCGTCTCCACCTCCATCGCCGTGCGCATCTACAAGAAGTACGGGGACGCGTCGATCTCCGTGGTGAAGAACGAGCCCTATCGCCTCGCCGCCGACGTCTGGGGCATCGGCTTCCTCACCGCCGACCGCATCGCCCAGTCCGTCGGCATCCCGCACGACAGCCCGGAGCGCGTCAAGGCAGGCCTGCAGTACGCCCTTTCGCAATCCACCGACCAGGGGAACTGCTATCTCCCCGAGGAGCGCCTCATCGCGGACGCGGTGAAGCTCCTCCAGGTCGACACGGGCCTGGTCATCGACTGCCTCGCCGAGCTGGCCGGGGAGGAGGAGGGCGTCGTCCGCGAAGCGCTCCCCGACCCGGACGGGGGCGACGACATCGCCGCCGTCTACCTCGTCCCCTTCCACCGCGCCGAACTGTCCCTGGCCGGACAGCTGTTGCGCCTCCTGAAGACCGGCGACGACCGCATGCCCGCCTTCCAGGACGTCGAGTGGGACAAGGCCCTCGCCTGGCTCGCGGCGCGCACCGGGGCCGAGCTCGCGCCCGAGCAGAAGGAGGCGGTCCGGCTCGCGCTGACCCAGAAGGTCGCCGTCCTGACCGGCGGCCCCGGCTGCGGAAAGTCCTTCACGGTCCGCTCCGTCGTCGAGCTGGCCCGCGCCAAGAAGGCCAAGGTGGTCCTCGCCGCCCCCACCGGACGCGCCGCCAAGCGCCTCGCCGAGCTCACCGGAGCCGAGGCCTCCACCGTGCACCGCCTGCTCGAACTGAGGCCCGGGGGAGACGCGGCGTACGACAAGGAGCGGCCGCTCGACGCCGATCTGGTCGTCGTCGACGAGGCGTCGATGCTCGACCTGCTGCTCGCCAACAAGCTGGTGAAGGCCGTCCCGCCCGGCGCCCATCTGCTCTTCGTGGGCGACGTGGACCAGCTGCCCAGCGTCGGCGCGGGCGAAGTCCTGCGGGACATGCTCAGCGACGGGAGCCCGATCCCCGCCGTCCGCCTCACCCGCATCTTCCGGCAGGCCCAGGAGTCGGGCGTCGTCACCAACGCCCACCGCATCAACTCCGGCGTCCCGCCCATCACCCAGGGCATGAAGGACTTCTTCCTCTTCGTCGAGGAGGAGACCGAGGACGCGGGCCGCGTGACGGTGGACGTCGCCGCGCACCGCATCCCCAAGAAGTTCGGCCTCGACCCGCGCCGCGACGTGCAGGTCCTCGCCCCCATGCACCGCGGCCCCGCAGGCGCAGGAAACCTCAACGGCCTCCTCCAGCAGGCCATCACGCCCGCCAGGCCCGACCTGCCCGAGAAGCGGTTCGGCGGCCGGGTGTTCCGCGTCGGGGACAAGGTCACCCAGATTCGCAACAACTACGAAAAGGGAGAGAACGGCGTCTTCAACGGCACGGTGGGCGTCGTCACCGCCCTCGACGCCGACGAGCAGCGGCTCACCGTCCGCACCGACGAGGACGAGGAAGTCCCGTACGACTTCGACGAACTTGACGAGCTGGCACATGCCTACGCAGTGACGATCCACCGCTCCCAGGGGAGTGAATATCCCGCGGTGGTGATCCCGGTCACCACCGGCGCATGGATGATGCTGCAGCGCAATCTGCTCTACACCGCCGTGACACGCGCCAAGAGGCTGGTCGTCCTGGTCGGTTCGCGCAAGGCTCTGGGGCAGGCAGTGCGCACGGTGTCCGCGGGAAGGCGCTGTACGGCCCTGGATTTCCGGCTTTCGGGGCGCCGCGGGACAGGCCCTGGACGTTTTGATCGATCAAACGAGTCGGAAAGGTCACACAGCACTTCCGGAACCGGGGCGAAGGGGGCAGGATGAGCAGGTTGGCGGCACTGAGTGCCGCCAATAGGCCCAATGGTCGACCCCGAGTGCACTCTCCAGGGCCAAATGGGGGATGGTAGAGACAGTCAGGGCACCTCGAAGAAGAGGCACAACGTCGGTGAGGGATGACGTGAGCGAGAACGCTAACAACGGTGTAGTACTGCGATACGGCGATGGCGAGTACACCTACCCGGTGATCGAGTCGACCGTCGGCGACAAGGGCTTCGACATCGGGAAGCTCCGCGCCCAGACCGGTCTGGTGACCCTGGACAGCGGCTATGGCAACACCGCAGCCTATAAATCCGCCATCACCTATCTCGACGGTGAGGAGGGCATCCTCCGGTACCGCGGCTACCCGATCGAGCAGCTGGCCGAGCGCTCCACCTTCACCGAGGTGGCGTACCTCCTGATCAACGGCGAGCTGCCGAAGGTCGACGAGCTGGCCACGTTCAAGAACGAGATCACGCAGCACACCCTGCTGCACGAGGACGTCAAGCGGTTCTACGACGGCTTCCCGCGTGACGCCCACCCGATGGCGATGCTGTCGTCCGTGGTCAGCGCGCTGTCGACGTTCTACCAGGACAGCCACAACCCGTTCGACGAGAAGCAGCGTCACCTTTCGACGATCCGCCTTCTCGCCAAGCTTCCGACGATCGCGGCCTACGCGTACAAGAAGTCGCAGGGCCACCCGGTCGTCTACCCGCGCAACGACCTCGGCTACGTCGAGAACTTCCTGCGCATGACCTTCTCGGTGCCCGCCGCCGAGTACGAGCTGGACCCGGTCGTGGTCTCCGCGCTCGACAAGCTCCTGATCCTGCACGCGGACCACGAGCAGAACTGTTCGACCTCCACCGTGCGTCTGGTCGGCTCCTCGCAGGCGAACATGTTCGCCTCGATCTCCGCCGGCATCTCGGCCCTGTGGGGTCCGCTGCACGGTGGCGCCAACCAGTCGGTCCTGGAGATGCTCGAGGGCATCCAGGCCTCCGGCGGCGACGTCGACACCTTCATCCGCAAGGTGAAGAACAAGGAAGACGGCGTGAAGCTCATGGGCTTCGGGCACCGCGTCTACAAGAACTTCGACCCCCGGGCGAAGATCATCAAGGCGGCGGCGCACGACGTCCTCTCGGCGCTCGGCAAGTCCGACGAGCTGCTCGACATCGCCCTGAAGCTGGAAGAGCACGCGCTGGCCGACGACTACTTCGTCGAGCGCAAGCTCTACCCGAACGTCGACTTCTACACGGGCCTGATCTACCGGGCCATGGGCTTCCCGACCGAGATGTTCACGGTGCTCTTCGCGCTGGGCCGTCTCCCGGGCTGGATCGCCCAGTGGCACGAGATGATCAAGGAGCCGGGTTCGCGCATCGGCCGCCCGCGCCAGATCTACACGGGTGAGGTCCTCCGCGACTTCGTCCCCGTCGAGGGCCGCTGAGCTCCACCCGCAAAGCGGAAAGCGCCCCGCCATCGATCCCCCCACGGGTCGACGGTCGGGGCGCTTCCCTTTTTCCCGGTGCGGATTCCCCCCACGGGATCCGGCCGGGCGTCTTTGGTTGCCCTGCGGTCTGCCGGGACGCGTACGTACGGGAGGGCCGCTCAAAGCTCCCCGGTGCACGTGCCCCGGCAACGCCATTCCAGGGACATCCCCCAAGATGTCCCCCGATGTCGGAAGACGTCCCCCAAGACATCTTCCTGCATCGCCCCATTAGACTCGCGACCCCCCTCAATGGTTACGTTGCAATCACTGTGATCTGCGTCTCCTGCATATGTCCAGTACATGCGCAAGATCCCCGATATGTGGATCTCGGGAACGGGGTGAAGATGCTGAAACGACCCTGTGAAGACGTTATGCGAATGTCCTCAGACGAAGACTGTTCGTGACCACGAAGACCGAGGAGAAGGCCATCGCGGCCCCCGCGATCATCGGGTTGAGGAGACCGGCGGCGGCGAGCGGCAGTGCGGCGACGTTGTAGCCGAAGGCCCAGAAGAGATTGCCCTTGATGGTGGCGAGGGTCTTGCGGGAGAGCCTGATGGCGTCGGCCGCGACCCGCAAGTCCCCGCGCACCAATGTCAGGTCGCTCGCCTCGATGGCCGCGTCCGTGCCGGTGCCCATCGCGAGGCCCAGGTCGGCGGTGGCGAGCGCGGCCGCGTCGTTCACGCCGTCCCCGACCATCGCCACGACCCTGCCCTCGCCCTGCAGCCGCCGCACGACGTCGACCTTGTCCTGCGGCAGGACCTCAGCGAACACGGCGTCCGGGGCGATGCCCACCGCGTCGGCGACGGTCCGGGCGACGGCCTTGTTGTCGCCGGTGAGCAGTACCGGCGTCAGGCCGAGCGAGCGCAGCTCGCGCACCGCTTCGGCGCTGGTCTCCTTCAGGGCGTCCGCGACGGCAAGGACGCCGCGTGCGGCGCCGTCCCAGGCGACCAGGACCGCCGTGCGCCCGGCGGCCTCCGCGTCGTCCCGCAGCTTCGCCACGGCCTCCAGACCCGTCACCCCCGCCTCCGCGAGGAGCCGCTCGCGACCGGCGAGCACCTCGTGCCCGTCCACCGTGCCGCGCACCCCGGCCCCGGCGACGTTCTCGAACCGCTCGGGTGTCGGCAGCTCCCCGGCGGCCAGACCGAGACGCTCGGCGGCGCCCGCCGTGACGGCGCGGGCCACCGGGTGCTCGGAGGCGTGTTCCAGGGCGCCCGCGAGGCGGAGCAGGAGCCGCTCTTGGGTGTCCCCGGCGACGTGCACGTCCGTCAGCTCCATGCGGCCCGTCGTCACCGTCCCGGTCTTGTCCAGGACGATGGTGTCGACCTTGCGGGTGGACTCCAGGACCTCCGGGCCCTTGATGAGGATGCCGAGCTGGGCGCCGCGGCCGGTGCCGACCATGAGGGCGGTCGGCGTGGCGAGGCCCAGGGCGCACGGGCAGGCGATGATCAGTACGGCGACCGCGGCGGTGAACGCGGCGGTCGCGTCGCCCGTGGCGCCCAGCCAGCCGCCGAGCGTGCCGACCGCGATGAGCAGCACGGTCGGCACGAAGATCCCGGCGATCCGGTCGGCGAGGCGCTGCACCTGGGCCTTGCCGGTCTGGGCGTCCTCGACGAGCCGCGCCATCCGCGCCAGCTGGGTGTCCGAGCCGACCCGGGTCGCCCGCACCACCAGGCGCCCGGAGACGTTCACGGTGCCCCCGGTCACGGCGTCCTCGACGCCCACGTCGACCGGCACGGACTCACCGGTCAGCATCGAGGCGTCGACGGCGGAGGCGCCCTCGACGACGGTGCCGTCGGTCGCGACGGTCTCCCCGGGGCGTACGATGAAGTGGTCCCCGACGGCCAGTCGGCCGACCGGCACCCGCTGCTCCGTGCCGTCCCGCAGCACCGCCACGTCCTTCGCGCCCAGTTCGAGCAGGGCGCGCAGCGCCGATCCCGCCTTCCGCTTGGAGCGGGCCTCCAGCCAGCGGCCGAGCAGGATGAACGTGACGACGCCCGCGGCGACCTCCAGATAGATGGTCGACGCGCCGTCGCCCGGCGATGCCGTGAAGTCGAAGCCGTGCCGCATCCCCGGCATCCCGGCGTCCCCGACGAACAGCGCCCACAGCGACCAGCCGAAGGCGGCCAGCGTGCCGACCGAGACGAGGGTGTCCATGGTCGCGGCCCCGTGCCGGAGGTTGGTGAACGCGGCGCGGTGGAAGGGGAGCCCGCCCCACACGACGACCGGCGCGGCCAGCGTCAGCGAGAGCCACTGCCAGGAGTCGAACTGCAGGGCGGGGACCATCGCGAGCAGCACGACGGGCAGGGAGAGGACCGCGGAGACGATCAGGCGCTGCCGCAGGGTGTCGGGCTCGGTGATGTCGGCGGTGGTGGGGGCCGGGGCGCCGCCGGGCAGGGGTTCGAGGGGCTCGGGCGGGGGCGGCACGATCTCCTCGGCCGTGTAGCCCAGCTTCTCGACCAGCGCGATCAGCTGGGCGACCTCGACCGCCGCGCCCGACTCGGTCTCGCCGAAGGAGACCTTCGCCTTCTCCGTGGCGAGGTTGACCGTGGCGGTCACGCCCTCCATGCGGTTCAGCTTCTTCTCGATGCGCGAGGAGCAGGAGGCGCAGGTCATTCCGCCGACGGCGAGTTCGACTTCGGTCATGACTCTTTCGTACTACTTCCGGGATCGTGGGACGGCGACGGGCCCTGTGGTGTCGGTCGACACCACAGGGCCCGGGTACCCGGCGGGCCGCCGGTCGGACTTCGCGGCCCGGAGGTCAGGCCTTGACGCCCGCGAGCTCGTAGCCCGCCTCGTCGACGGCGGCGCGCACCGCGGCCTCGTCCAGCGGGGCCTCGGAGACCACGGTGACCAGACCCGTGGCGGCGACGGCCTTGACGGAGGCGACGCCCGCGAGCTCCGAGATCTCCTCGGAGACGGCGCCCTCGCAGTGTCCACAGGTCATGCCCGTCACCTCGTACACGGTGGTGACGGCGCCCTGGGGAGCGTCGGTCGCGTCGGAGTGGCAGGAACCGCTGGGGGAGCAGCAGGACCCGGTGGTCTCGGACGCGGCCTGCGGGAGCTCGGTCTGGGCGCTCATGTCGTTCTCCTCGGGGGTGTGTACGAATGCGGCGTAGCGTGCGGGAGGGGGCTCCGGAACCCCGGCGACCTCCTGACGCACTCGAGACTATACCCCTAGGGGGTATTTCTCAACGAGGTGGGGCCGCGGTGTCAGTCCCTGCGTCCCCGGTTGCCGGGCCGGGCCGCCACCCAGGCGCGGACGGTGTCCGCGTACCAGAAGGGCTTGCCGCTCTCCACGTGGTCGGGGTCGGGCAGCAGCCCGTGCTTGCGGTACGAGCGGACCGTGTCGGGCTGCACACGGATGTGCGCGGCGATCTCCTTGTACGACCAGAGCCTGCGGTCGGTCATCGGTGGCACCTCCCTGCGCGCACCCAGGGCGGCCGGAGAGGCCGACGGGGGAGCTGGGTGCAGCGCGCGGCGATCACTCAGCCTGTGCCCGGTGAACGACGCAGAGTGACCGTTGGAAAGTGACTGTCGACCCCCTGTGACGCAAGACCCGCGTACATGAGACATGTGTGACAGGAAGGCAGTGTTTGTGACAGAAGAGACGCATGCGGAGGGCGCGATGCCCCGGCGCACACGAGGCGTGCGGGCGGCCCCGTGGCCGTGGGGTCGACAGGGAGTGACCGAGAACCCCGGGGGTGCCGGGGGCTCAGGGGGTTCAGGGGCCTACGCGCCGCACGACCGCAGGAAGGAGCGGGTGCGGCGGGCGATCGACAGGGGCTTGTCCGGGTCGCACGGGTACATGTCCTGCTCGACGATGGCGAAGAGGTCGACGCCCAGTTCCTGTGCCGCCGCGAGCACGGGCTCCAGGGCAGGCACCCCGGCGGGCGGCTCGCACATCACCCCGCGGGCCACCGCGGGCCCGAACGGCACCTCCTCGGCCCGCACACCGGCGAGGATCTCCGGGTCGACCTGCTTGAGGTGCAGATAGCCGATGCGTTCGCCGTACGTCTCGATGAGCTTGACGCTGTCGCCGCCGCAGTAGGCGTAGTGCCCGGTGTCCAGGCAGAGCGAGACGAGGTCGGAGTCGGTGGCGTCGAGGAAACGGGTGACGTTCTCCTCGCTGTCGATGTGCGTGTCCGCGTGCGGGTGGACCACGACGCGCAGCCCGTACCGCTCGCGGACCTCGTGGGCCAGGCGCTCGGTCTGGGTGGTCAGTTCGCGCCATTGTGCGGGCGTCAGGACGCGGTCCTCCAGGACCTCGCCGGTCTTGTCGTCGCGCCAGAAGGAGGGGATGACGACGAGGTGCTCGGCGCCCATGGCCTGCGCGAGCGCCGCGTTGTCCGCCACGTGCGCCCACGTCTTCTCCCAGACGGCGGGCCCGTGGTGCAGCCCCGTGAAGACCGTGCCCGCGGACACCTTGAGGCCGCGGCGGGCCGTCTCCGCGGTCAGTTCGGCCGGGTCGGTGGGCAGATAGCCGTACGGGCCGAGCTCGATCCACTCGTACCCGGACTCCGCGACCTCGTCGAGGAAACGGCGCCACGGAACCTGCCGCGGGTCCTCGGGAAACCACACGCCCCATGAGTCGGGCGCCGAACCGATCCGGATGCGAGACAGCGTCGTCATGGCAGCCAGCGTCCAGGCCGGTTCGGAAGAGTGTCAAGCAGTGGTCCGAATGTAAGGACAAAATGTTGACAGGGTTCCTGGGGCGGGATTAGACCTGGGGGCACACGAGCGGTCGGGCCCGGCGAAAGGACGCACAGGGTGAGTGATCCGTACGACGTCATCACGATGGGCCGGATCGGGGTGGACCTGTATCCCCTGCAGACCGGGGTGCCCCTCGCCGAGGTGACCGCGTTCGGGAAGTTCCTCGGCGGCTCCGCCAGCAACGTCGCGGTCGCCGCGGCCCGCCTCGGCCGCCGGGTCGCCGTCATCACCCGGACCGGCGAGGACCCCTTCGGGGAGTACCTGCACGGCGCGCTGCGGGACTTCGGCGTCGACGACCGCTGGGTGAGCCCGGTCGCGGGCCTGCCGACGCCGGTGACGTTCTGCGAGATCTTCCCGCCGGACGACTTCCCGCTGTACTTCTACCGGCTGCCGAAGGCGCCCGACCTGGAGATCTACGCGAGCGAGCTCGACCTCGACGCCGTCGCCGCGGCGCGGATCTTCTGGATGACGGGCACGGGGCTGTGCGCGGAGCCCAGCCGCTCGGCCACGCTGGCGGCGCTCGCCCACCGGGCGCGGGCCGGGACCACGGTCTTCGATCTGGACTGGCGGCCGATGTTTTGGAAAGACACAGCCTGGGCCGACCCCGGTGAGGCGCGGCCCCATTACGAGGCCGCCCTCGCGCACGCCACCGTCGCCGTCGGCAACCTCGACGAGGTGGAGATCGCCACGGGGAAGCGCGAACCCTTCGCGGCGGCACATGCGTTGCTCGACGCGGGCGTCGAGCTGGCCGTGGTCAAGCAGGGTCCCGAGGGCGTGCTCGCGATGAACCGTGCGGGCGAGATCGCGCAGGTTCCGCCGCTGCCCGTGAAGGTGCTCAACGGGCTCGGCGCGGGCGACGCGTTCGGCGGGGCGCTGTGCCACGGGCTGCTCGCGGGGTGGGACCTCGAACGGATCATGCGGTACGCCAATGCGGCGGGGGCGATCGTTGCTTCGCGGCTGGAGTGTTCTTCCGCCATGCCGTTTGCTGGCGAGGTCGCCTTGGCGGTGTCTGAGGGGGCCGTCACGTGACTGTGTACGCCCGACGGGGGCGCCGTTCTCGGGGCTCTGCCCCGGACCCCGCTCCTCAATCGCCGGAGGGGCTGGATCGGTTGCCGGAGGGCCTGGAGCTGTTGTCGGAAGGGCTGGAACCGTGAGCTCTGTAGATGTCGGTTCGCTCGCCCGGACCCGTGTTCAGCATCCCGAAGCCATTGCCGAAGCCGCCGTGCGGCGGGTGCGGCGGGAGGAGCTGGTCGGGGAGAGCGGGCGGCTCATGATCGTTGCCGCTGATCATCCTGCCCGTGGCTCCCTCGGTGTGGGTGGGGCGCCGCTCGCCATGGCCAATCGGGGCGACCTCCTCGAACGGCTCTGTCTCGCGCTGTCGCGGCCCGGTGTCGACGGGGTGCTCGCCAGCGCCGATGTCCTCGACGACCTGCTCCTCCTCGGTGCGCTCGACGGCAAGGTCGTCATGGGGTCGATGAACCGCGGCGGGCTCGCGGGCGCCGCCTTCGAGCTGGACGACCGGTTCACCGGGTACCGGCCCGAGGACATCGAACGGCTCGGCTTCGACGCGGGCAAGCTGCTGCTGCGCGTCGACTACGACGACCCGGGATCGCTGCGGACCCTGCACTCCGCCGCCCGCGTCGTCGACGCCATGGCCGAGCGCAGGCTGCCGGTCTTCGTCGAGCCGTTCCTCACCGCCCGCGACGGCGCCGGGCCGCCCCGCAACGACCTGGGCGCCGAGGCCGTCACCCGCTCCATCGCCATCGCCTCCGGGCTCGCGGGCACCTCCGCGTACACCTGGCTGAAGGTCCCCGTCACCGAGAACCCCGACGACATGGCCCGCGTCATGGAGACCTCGACGCTGCCCGCCGTGCTCCTCGGCGGTGACACCGGGGGCGACCAGGAGGCGGCGTACGAGAAGTGGCGCGGCGCCCTGCAACTGCCCACCGTGCAGGGACTCGTCGTGGGCAGGGCGCTGCTGTATCCGCCCGACGGGGACGTGGCGGGGGCGGTCGACACCGCCGTAGGACTGTTGTAGGCGAGGCGGACCAGGCCCGGGAGGCCCACATGACGTACGTACCGAAAGGGAGTGCGGCCGACGGTCCGTACGCCCTCGCCATCGATCCGAAGCGGGCCGGTTGGAGCTACTCACAGCTGCGCGTCGTGGAGATCGAACCGGGCGGGCAGCACTCCTTCACCACCGGGGAGAGTGAATGGATCGTGCTCCCGCTGACCGGCGGCTGTACGGTGCAGACAGCAGACGGGATCATCGAACTGCTGGGCCGCGACAGCGTGTTCAGCGGAGTCTCCGACTTCGCTTACGTGCCGCGTGACGCCCGGATCCAGATCGCCTCCGGCGCGGGAGGCCGCTTCGCCCTGGCAGGAGCGAAGTGCGAGCGTCGACTCCCCGCCCGCTACGGCTCCGCGCCGGAGGTACCAGTCGAGAGCCGCGGCAGCGGCGGCTGCACCCGCGAGGTGCGCAACTTCGCGTCGGCCGACGCCTTCGACTGCGACCGGCTCATCGCCGTCGAGGTGATCACGCCCGGCGGCAACTGGTCCTCGTACCCCCCGCACAAGCACGACGAGCACCGTCCGGGCATCGAGGCGGAGCTGGAGGAGATCTACTACTTCGAGATCGAGGCGCGGGGCGGCCGCGACGGCTTCGGGTACCAACGGGTCTTCCCGTCCAGGGAGGGCGGCACCGACGTCCTCGCCGAAGTGCGCACCGGGGACGCCGTGCTGGTGCCCGACGGCTGGCACGGCCCGTCCGTCGCGCAGCCCGGGCACGCGATGTACTACCTGAATGTGATGGCAGGACCCGGTCAGGAGAGGGAGTGGCGGATCTGCTTCCACCCCGACCACACGGAGGGATACCGATGACCCGGCTCACCACGGCCCAGGCCCTTGTCCGTTTCCTGGCGCGGCAGTACACCGAGCGGGACGGCACGCGGCAGCGGCTGATCGGCGCGACCTGGGGCATCTTCGGACACGGCAATGTGGCCGGGGTCGGGCAGGCCCTCGTGGAGTACGCCGACGAGATGCCCTTCCACCAGGGGCGCAACGAACAGGCCATGGTGCACGCCGCCGTCGGGTACGCCCGGCAGTGCGGCCGCCTCTCCACCCACGCCGTCACCACCTCCATCGGCCCCGGCGCCACCAACCTCGTCACCGGAGCCGCACTCGCCACCGTCAACCGGCTGCCCGTCCTGCTGCTGCCCGGCGACACCTTCGCAGCCCGGCCCGCCGACCCCGTCCTCCAGCAGCTCGAAGTCCCCTACGCGGGCGACGTGTCCGTCAACGACTGCCTGCGCCCGGTGTCGAAGTACTTCGACCGCGTCACCCGCCCCGAGGCGCTGATCCCCGCCGCGCTCGCCGCGATGCGGGTGCTCACCGACCCGGTGGAGACCGGCGCGGTCACGCTCGCCCTGCCGCAGGACGTGCAGGCCGAGGCGTACGACTGGCCCGCGGAGTTCTTCGCGGAGCGGACGTGGACCGTGCGGCGGCCCGCCCCCGATCCCCGCGAACTGGCCGCCGCCGCGGCCGCGGTGCGCGAGGCGCGGCGCCCCCTGGTCGTCGCGGGCGGCGGCGTCCACCACAGCGCCGCCGAGGAGGCGCTGCGGGAGTTCGCGGACGCGACGCGCATCCCCGTCGCCTCCACCCAGGCGGGCAAGGGCTCGCTGCGCCACGACCACCCTGCGGACGTCGGGGGCATCGGGCACACCGGCACGGCCACCGCCGACGAACTCGCCCGCACCGCCGACCTGGTGATCGGCGTCGGCACCCGCTACAGCGACTTCACCACCGCATCCGGCACCCTCTTCGAGGCCACCGGAGTCCGCTTCCTCAACCTCAACATCGCGCCCTTCGACGGCCACAAGATGGCGGGCGCCACCCTGATCGCCGACGCGCGCACCGGGCTCGAAGCGCTCACGCAGGCGCTGCGCGGCCACCGCGTCGAGCCCGCCTACGCCGTCGAGTACGGGGACGACAAGGAGCGCTGGGAGCAGCGCGTCGACGCCGCGTTCGCGACGGACGAGCCGGATGTGCGCCCGACGCAGACCCAGGTCCTCGGCGTCCTCGACGAGCTGGTGACGGACGAGGACGTCCTCATCAACGCCGCCGGTTCGCTCCCCGGCGACCTGCACAAACTGTGGCGGGCCCGGTCACCGCGGCAGTACCACGTCGAGTACGGCTACTCCTGCATGGGATACGAGATCCCGGCCGCCATCGGAGTCGCGCTGGCCGCGCCGGAGCGGCCCGTGTGGGCGCTGGTCGGCGACGGCACGTATCTGATGAACCCGACGGAGATCGTCACCGCCGTCCAGGAGAACCTGCCCGTCAAGGTCGTCATCCTGCAGAACCACGGGTACGCCTCCATCGGCGGCCTCTCGGAGTCCGTGGGCGGCGAGCGGTTCGGCACCGCGTACCGCTTCCGGGCGCCCGACGGGTCGTACACCGAGGGGCCACTGCCCGTCGATCTCGCCGCGAACGCGGCCTCGCTCGGCATGCGGGTGCTGCGCGCCAAGACCGTCCGTGACCTGCGCGAGGCGCTGCGCGATGCGCGCGGCGCAGACCGTCCCACATGTGTCTATGTGGAGACGGAAACGGCAGACACAGTGTCGGGCCCGCCCCCGGCACAGGCGTGGTGGGATGTGCCCGTGGCCGAGACCGCGACCCGGGTGTCCGCGGTCAAGGCCAGGGAAGAGTACGACCGGCACGTCACTGCCCGACGCCGCCACCTGTGAGAGTAGGGATGCTTGTCATGACGAAGACCGTCAACCACTGGATCGGTGGAAAGTCCGTCGATGGCGCGTCCGGTACGTTCGGCCCGGTCACCGATCCGGCGACCGGTGCCGTCACGACGCAGGTCGCCTTCGCGTCGGTCGACGAGGTGGACGCGGCGGTCGCCTCGGCCCGCGAGGCCTTCGCGACCTGGAGCACCTCCTCGCTCGCCAAGCGCACCGCGATCCTCTTCAAGTTCCGCGCGCTGCTCGACGCCAACCGCGACGCCATCGCCGAGCTGATCGTCGCCGAGCACGGCAAGGTGCACTCGGACGCGCTCGGCGAGGTCGCCCGCGGCCTGGAGATCGTCGACCTGGCCTGCGGCATCACCGTGCAGCTGAAGGGCGAGCTGTCGACGGAGGTGGCCTCGCGCGTGGACGTGTCGTCCATCCGCCAGCCGCTCGGCGTCGTCGCGGGCATCACGCCGTTCAACTTCCCGGCGATGGTGCCGATGTGGATGTTCCCGCTGGCCATCGCCTGCGGCAACACCTTCGTGCTCAAGCCGTCGGAGAAGGACCCGTCCGCGGCGATGAAGATCGCGGAGCTGCTGAGCGAGGCCGGTCTGCCCGACGGCGTCTTCAACGTCGTGCACGGCGACAAGGTCGCCGTCGACCGCCTCCTTGAGCACCCGGACGTATCGGCCGTCTCCTTCGTCGGCTCGACGCCGATCGCCCGCTACATCCACACCACCGCCTCCGCCAACGGCAAGCGCGTGCAGGCGCTGGGCGGCGCCAAGAACCACATGCTGGTCCTGCCGGACGCCGACCTGGACGCGGCCGCCGACGCCGCCGTCTCCGCGGCCTACGGCTCGGCGGGCGAGCGCTGCATGGCGATCTCGGCGGTCGTCGCGGTCGGCGCGGTCGCCGACGAGCTGGTGGGCAAGATCAAGGAGCGCGCCGAGAAGATCAAGATCGGTCCCGGCAACGACCCGACGTCGGAGATGGGCCCGCTCATCACGGCCGCCCACCGCGACAAGGTCGCCTCGTACGTCACGGGCGCGGCGGCCCAGGGCGCCGAGGTCGTCCTGGACGGCACGGGCCACACCGTCGAGGGCTACGAGGACGGCCACTGGATCGGCCTCTCGTTGCTCGACCGGGTGCCGGTGACGGCGGACGCGTACAAGGACGAGATCTTCGGCCCGGTGCTGTGCGTCCTGCGCGTCGACACGTACGAGGAGGGCGTGGCCCTCATGAACGCCTCGCCGTTCGGCAACGGCACCGCGATCTTCACCAGGGACGGCGGCGCGGCCCGCCGCTTCCAGCTGGAGATCGAGGCGGGCATGGTCGGCGTGAACGTGCCGATCCCGGTGCCGGTGGGCTACCACTCCTTCGGTGGCTGGAAGGACTCGCTCTTCGGCGACCACCACATCTACGGCAACGACGGCACGCACTTCTACACGCGCGGCAAGGTCGTCACCACGCGCTGGCCCGACCCGTCGGACGCGCCGTCCGGCGTGGACCTCGGGTTCCCGCGCAACCACTGAGCCGCATCACTGAGCCGCATTACTGAGCCGACCCCGGCTCCCGAAGCCCCCGGCCTACTCCCCCCCCGGCCGGGGGCTTCGCCGTTGGTTCACCGTTCTACGATGTGTGTGCACTGCATGAAAGGCCGTGAGTATGCCGCACATCGACATCGACTACGCCGACACCCTGTCCGGCGTCCTGGATCTGCCCGCCCTCGTGGCGGAGCTGCATCCCCTGGTCGTGGAGCGGGTGGACTCGGTCGGGGTCGGCAAGACGTTCTGCCGCCCCGCGGCGGCCTTCGTGGACGGCAGGCCCGGCGCGGCCTTCGTGCACGTCACCGTGGGCCTGCTGGCGGGGCGCACACACGGCGTGAAGGCGGCGCTCTCCGACGACGTGCTGACGCTGCTCGGCAAGCATCTGTCCGGGGTCGAGGGCGCGACGTGCTCGGTGGAGATCCGCGACCTCGACCCTTCGTACCGACTCGACCCGACGCACTGAGCGGATCCGACGCACTGAGCGCAGTGCGCTCGTGACCGAGCGTGGAGCAGGACCGTCCGAACTCCGGACGGTCCTGATTCTTTTTTGACGCCGTCCTTGCGGTTCCCGTGCACAGGGTGCAATTCGGGCAGCTAAGCCTTCCTTGTTCATCTGCCTGCAATATCAAGGTCATATCCGGCAGCGGCATGTTCATTGCGGTCCCTGTGGGCAAACTCTTGGGAAAGCGAGGCGACTTGGGGTGCGGCGGGGCTGCGGATTCCGTAGGCAAATGACCGTTGACGTTCCGGATGCCGCCGGGGTTCGATGACGCGCCGGGAGCCACAGAAATACGCAGCTCAACTGCCTTCGGAGGCGATAGCGCTCCCGCCGCACCTCCTGCCGTACGAGTCGATCGGACCGCGCTTCATGACCGATACGCTTCGCCCGCTCCAGTCCGCCACCACCGAGGCGCCTTCCGATGCGCCCTCGGCGACGGCCGTCCCGGGCGACCACAAGAAGCTCAAGCGTTCCATCGGCGTCGTCGGCGGCACCCTGCTCACGCTCTCGTGCGTGACGCCCGCCTCCACCCTCTTCGTCGTCGTCCCCGACCTCTTCTCCTCCCTCGGCACCGCCACCGCGCTCACCATCGCGATCGGCTCGCTGCTCTGCGTGGGCGTCGCGTTCTGCTACTCGGAGCTCGGCACGCTCATCCCCAGCGCCGGCGGCGAGTACGCGATGGTCTCGACGATGGCGGGCCGCCTGGCGGGCTGGCTGGTCTTCGTCCTGTCCCTGCTGGTCGTGATGATCGTGCCGCCCGTGATCGCCATGGGCACGGCCGACTATCTGGCGCCGGTCATGCACCTCGACCCGTCCTACGCGGGCGCGGGCGTGATGATCTGCGCCACCCTCGCCGGACTGCTCGACCTGCGCGCCAACGCGTGGATCACCGGCATCTTCCTGGTCCTTGAGGTCGTGGCGGCGGGCGTCGTGGCCGTCCTCGGCTTCGCGCACGCCGAGCGGGGCCCGGGCAGCCTGGTCGACCTGACGGTGGCGTCCGGGTCCGGCTCGGGGTCCGGTGGCGTCGACAGCGTGACAGCGATGCTGATCGTCTCCGGCCTCGCCATCGCCCTCTTCGTCACGCAGGGCTTCTCCACGGCGGTCTACCTCTCCGAGGAGATGGAGAACCCGCGCCGCAACGTCGCACGCACCGTTCTCGCCACCCTCGCCATCTCCTCCGTGATCATCCTGGTGCCGGTCGTCGCGATCACCATGGGCGCCGAGAGCCTGACCGCGCTGACCCAGGGCGACATCAGCGCCATGGTGACGGCCTGGTCGAGCTCCGCGGTCGGCACGTTCGTCAGCCTCTGCGTGGCCCTCGCGATCATCAACGCGGGCATCGTCATGGTCATCCAGAACTCCCGCGTCCTGTTCGCCTCCGCCCGCGACAAGGCCTGGCCCGCACCGGTCAACAACGCCCTGTCCAAGCTCGGCGCGTCCGGCGCCCCCTGGGTGGCCACGCTGCTGGTGGGCGTCCCCGGCGCGCTCCTGTGCTTCGTCAACCTGGACACGCTGTACGGCGTCACCGGCGTCTCCGTGACCGGCATGTACCTGCTTGTGGCGGTCGCCGCCCTGCTGGCCCGCAAGGGCTCCCACGGCACCGGGGCGGCCTGGCGGATGCCGCTGTGGCCCGCGGTGCCCGTGGTGCTGATCGCGGTGCTCGCCTACATCCTTAGCCAGCAGGAACTGCCCTACCTCGGCTGGACCGGCGGCATCGTGGCCGTGGCGACCCTGTACTGGGCGCTGTACCTGCGGCCGCGGCGCGAGACGCGGTGGCTGGTGAGCGTTCCGGAGGATTCCTGAGAGCCGCTCAGAACGACGGCGCGTTCAAGTAGGCGAGCACGGCCAGGACACGGCGGTTGCTGTCGTCGTCATCGCTGATGCCGAGCCTGCCGAACATGGACGTCGTGTACTTGCTGATGGCGCTCTCGCTGAGGAACAGGCGCCGCCCGATCGCCTGGTTGGACAGCCCCTCGGCCATGAGGCCCAGCACGGACCGCTCCCGCTCGGTCAGCCGCTCGAGGCCCCGCCCCGGGGATCCGGCGGACAGCAGCTTCGCGATGACGGCCGGATCCATGGCGGTCCCGCCGCCCGCGACGCGCTCCAGGGCACCGATGAACTGATCGGCGTCGAACACGCTCTCCTTGAGGAGATAGCCGACGGCGCCCGAGCCGTCGGCCAGGAGCTCACGGGCGTACAACTGCTCGACGTGCTGGGAGAGCACGAGGACCGGCAGGCGGGGCATCTCGCGGCGGGCGGCGAGGGCCGCACGCAGCCCCTCGTCGGACTGGGTCGGCGGCATGCGGACATCGATGACGGCCACGTCGGGACGCCACTTCCGCAGCGCGTCGAGCGTCTCGGGTCCGGTGGCGGCGGTCGCCACCACCTCGTGCCCGCACGCCTCGATCAGGCGGACCATCCCGTCCCGCAGCAGGTAGAGGTCTTCGGCTACAACGATTCGCATGGCACCGCCATCCTCACATGCGTCGGGCCGCCCACCGGGCTCGTGATCTCCACCGTGCCGTCGAAGACCGCAAGCCTGCGGCGCAGGCCCGCGAGCCCGCCGCCCTCCCGCGCGTCCGCCCCGCCCCGGCCGTCGTCCGCCACCTCGACGACGATGCCGACGCCGTCGTGACGGAGCGAGACGTGCGCCCGGGTTGCGTGGGCGTGCCGGACCGCGTTGGTGAGCAGCTCGGAGACGCCGAAGTAGAGGGCCGCCTCGACCGGCCGGTCCAGGCGCAGCCCGTCGTCGGCGCCGACCCGCACATCGAGCGGAACGTCCAGGGCGAGCGCGCGGACGGCCTCCACGAGCCCCCGCTCGGTGAGCACCGGCGGGCTGATCCCCTGGACCAGCTCGCGGAGTTCGGCAAGCGAGGCGGCCGCGCCGGCCCGCGCCTCCCGCATCAGCGCCCTGGCCTGCTCGGGGTCGGACGCCAGCAGCTTCTCCGCGGTGGCAAGGGAGAGGCCGAGACCCACCAGGCGGGCCTGGGCCCCGTCGTGCAGATCGCGCTCGATGCGGCGGATCTCGGAGGCCTGCGCGACCGTCGAGTCCGCGCGCTGGGCGGTCAGCTCGTCCACCCGGTCGGCCAGCGCCATCGCGGGCGACGGGCGCAGGAAACGTACCGCCACGGGCACCAGGGGCCGCCAGGCGTACGGCGCCCCGGCGACCGCCACCACCGCGCCGAGCGCCCCGACCAGGTACGCGGCGGACCCCGCCCGGAGGAGTCCGACGGCCGCCGCGGCCGCCCCCACCGGCGGCAGACAGGCGACCAGGCCCGCCGTGCACGGCACGACCGCCGTGAACCGCAGGTCGCGCCAGTTGGCGGGATCGCCCCACCGCACCCGCCACTTCTGGTCGAGGAGGGCGTCGCGGCTGGTGCGCTCGTAGCCGAAGCCGTTCCACCAGTACCCGGTGGACATCCGCGTCACAGGACCGGCCCGCCGGTACCCGTCGGGGATCACGGTGCCCGTCCACCGGGCGACGAGCGTGCGCACCGTCCGGCACACGGGCCGGGCCAGCGCGAGCGTGCCCACGCAGACCAGCACGACCGGCGCGAGCCACGACCACGGGTTGCCGGGACCCCACAGGATCCCCAGCGCCACGGCGGCGGCCCACACGGCAGGCACCAGCAGGGCGACGACCGCCACCACGCACGCCCGCACGAACCCCGTGCCGACCCGCCCCAGCCACGAACCCAGCTGCCGCATGCTTCTTCCCTCGCCTTCCGACCTGCCGACCTGCTGACCTTCTGGCCTTCCGGCCTTTCGAGGTTCCACTCTGCACCGGCCGAAGCCCACCGCCGCCCCGATCCACGGGGGGAGTGGGTCTGGCCCCACCCCTGCGTACGTCCAGACGCATACCGGCCCGGACGGGCCCTCCATAGCGTCGACGGCATGGAAACCCAGGAAACCCGAGAAGCCCTTGCCAGGGCCGAGAACAGCATGAAGGTCTACGTCGCACTCAGCGCCGTCGCCCTCGTGGCGGTCGTCGCGGTGGCGGGCGCGGGACAGCAGGTCAACACGTTTATGTGGGTCCGGGCGGTCCTGCTGCCCGTCGTCGCCGTGCTGTTGCACCGGATGGCCGTCGCCGCCTCCCGCGGCTCCCGCCGGGCCTTCGAGCGGCTGCGCACCCTCGCCGTCGTCATGCCGGTCGCCATCATCGCCGTCGACCTGATCCCGGGTGTCTGCCCGCCCTGGTACACGGTGACGCAGACCGTCTGCATGCTCCCCGTCATCCGGGTCGCGTTCCTCACCCGGAGCCCGGCCCCGCGTCCAGATCCCAGCTGACCGAGGCGAACCGCCGCCTCGGGGCGGGCGGGGCCGTCGAAGACTGCGTACCGCGGTCGTCGTACGCGGGGCGCGGGGCTACTCCCCGGGGAGGC
Source organism: Streptomyces sp. NPDC004732 (assembly GCF_040609235.1). Classification (NCBI taxonomy): domain Bacteria; kingdom Bacillati; phylum Actinomycetota; class Actinomycetes; order Kitasatosporales; family Streptomycetaceae; genus Streptomyces; species Streptomyces sp. NPDC004732. The sequence goes on along the minus strand of NZ_JBEXJR010000012.1, from coordinate 45,695 downwards.
ATCCGGGTTCAGACCGGCGGCTGCCCCGGTTGTCGGTCGGCGCCCGTACCTTTGACGACATGGATCTACGACTGCCCAGGCCCAGGTTCCCCGTGCCACGCGGTCCGCGCAGGCTGATCGCCGCCGCGGCCGCCGTCGCGGTGCTCGCCGGGGTGGGCACGTGGTCGGCGGTCGCCTCGGAGGACGACGGGCCCGCCGTGCGGCGGACGGACCGCATGGTCGACACGGGCGGCGCCCGGATCGACACCTCGTACTTCACGGCCGGTGACCCGGACACCGTGCGTCCCGCCGTCCTCATCGGGCACGGCTTCGGCGGTAGCAAGGCGGACGTGCGCAAGCAGGCCGAGAACCTGGCCGAGGACGGGTACGCGGTCCTGACCTGGTCCGCGCGCGGCTTCGGGAAGTCCACCGGCAAGATCGGGCTCAACGACCCCAAGGGCGAGGTCGCCGACGTCTCCAAGCTGATCGACTGGCTGGCGACCCGCCCGGAGGTGATGCTCGACAAGGACGGCGACCCGCGCGTCGGCATGACCGGCGCCTCGTACGCGGGAGCGGTCTCCCTGCTCGCCGCCGGGTACGACGGGCGGGTGGACGCGATCGCCCCGCAGATCACGTACTGGAACCTCGCGGACGCGCTGTTCCCCGACGGCGTCTTCAAGAAGCTGTGGGCCGGTCTCTTCATCAACACCGGTGGCGGCTGCGAGCAGTTCGAGAAGCGGCTGTGCGCCATGTACGAGCGGGTCGCGGAGGCGGGCAAGCCGGACGCCGAGGCGCGCAAGCTGCTCGCCGGGCGCAGCCCCGCCGCCGTCGGCGACCGCATCAAGGTGCCGACGTTCCTCGCCCAGGGGCAGACCGACTCGCTCTTCCCGCTCGGCCAGGGCGACGCCATCGCCAAGGCGGTTCGTGCGAACGGCGCGCCCGTCTCCGTCGACTGGATCGCGGGCGGCCACGACGGCGGCGACCGCGAGCAGGGCCGCGTCGAGGGCCGCGTCAACGCGTGGTTCGACCACTACCTCAAGGAAGACAGGGGCGTCCCGACGGGCCCGGCGTTCCGCGTCACCCGCACCGGCGGCATCGACTCCACCGACGGCGCGGCCCGCAAGCGCGGCGCCAGCGCCGACGCCTACCCGGGCCTGACGAGCGGCACGCGCGCGGTGCCGCTGAGCGGCCGCGAGCAGACCTTCGACAACCCGGCGGGCGCGAGCCCGCCCGCCATCTCCGGGCTCCCCGGCGTCGGCGGCGGCCGCCTCTCCCAGTTCGCCTCGCTCGGCGTCGGCATCTCCGTGGACTTCCCTGGCCAGTTCGCCAAGTTCGAGTCCGAGCCGGTCCGCGACGACCTGCGGATCACCGGAACGCCCACCGTCCGCGCCCATGTGAAGTCCTCCGGCGACGACGCGGTGCTGTTCGCGAAGGTGTACGACGTAGGGCCCGACGGCAAGCAGCAGGTACTGCCCTCGCAGCTCGTCTCGCCCGTCCGCGTGACCGGCGCGAAGCAGGGCAAGGACGTCGAGCTGCGGCTGCCCGCCGTCGACCACAAGGTGCAGAAGGGCCACCGCCTGCGCCTCGCCCTCTCCTCGACCGACCTCGGATACGCGTCGCCGGACCGGCCCGCCAAGTACACCGTCTCCCTGAAGGGCGACTTGAAGGTGCCGACCGCACCCGGCGTGGAGACCGCGGCGGCGCCGCTGCCCGCCTGGGTGTGGTGGCTGCCCGCCGCCGCGGCCGTGCTCGCCCTCGGCCTGCTCGTCACCGCCCGCAGGCGCACCACCGCACCCGCCCCCGACCCCGAGCTGGCCGAAGTTCCGCTCCACATCACCGACTTGAGCAAGCGCTACGCCAAGTCCAGCGACCGGTACGCAGTCCGTGACGTCTCCTTCACCGTCGAGAAGGGCCAGGTCCTCGGCCTCCTGGGGCCGAACGGCGCGGGCAAGACGACGACGCTGCGCATGCTCATGGGTCTCATCCGCCCCGACGCGGGCGAGATCCGCGTCTTCGGGCAGGCCATCAGGCCCGGGGCACCCGTCCTCTCCCGGGTCGGCGCGTTCGTCGAGGGCGCCGGATTCCTGCCGCACCTCTCGGGCCGCGAGAACCTGGAGCTGTACTGGAAGGCGACGGGCCGCCCCGCCGATGACGCCCACCTGGACGAGGCACTGGAGATCGCGGGGCTCGGCGACGCGCTGGCCCGCGCCGTGCGGACGTACTCCCAGGGCATGCGGCAGCGCCTCGCCATCGCCCAGGCCATGCTCGGCCTGCCGGACCTGCTGATCCTCGACGAACCGACCAACGGCCTCGACCCGCCCCAGATCCGCGAGATGCGCGAGGTCATGATCCGGTACGCGCGCGGCGGACGCACGGTCATCGTCTCCAGCCACCTCCTCGCCGAGGTCGAGCAGTCCTGCACGCACCTGGTCGTCATGGACCGCGGCAGGCTCGTCCAGGCGGGCCCGGTCGCCGAGATCGTCGGCTCCGGGGACACGCTCCTGGTGGGCCTCGCGACCGACATCCCGGACCCGCTGGTGGACAAGGTCGCCGCGCTGCCCGGCGTCGCGTCGGCGGTCCGCGCGGACGACGGCCTCCTGGTGCGGCTCGACGGCACGGAGCACGCGAGCGCCGTACGCCTGCTGCCCGAACTGGTGCGCCTCGACGTGCCGGTGGAGTCCATGGGGCCGCACCGCCGCCTCGAAGACGCGTTCCTCACCCTGATCGGAGGCGCCACCGCATGAGCGCACCCAGTGCTCCCGGCGCTCCCAGCGGCCCCGGTGCTCCCAGCGGCTCCGGTGCTCCCACTCTGGAGCGCCCGACCGCGCCCGGCTACCGCGCCCGGCGGACCCTGCCCCTGCGGGTCGAGGCGGTCCGCCAGCTGAAGCGTCGCCGCACGCTCGTGATGGGCGGCATCATGGCGCTCCTGCCGATCGTGCTCGTCATCGCGTTCGCCGTCGCGGGCGGCTCGCCCGGCTCCCGCAACGGCGACGTGACGCTGATGGACACGGCCACGGGATCGGCCACGAACTTCGCCGCGACCTGCCTGTTCGTGTCGGCGGGGTTCCTGCTGGTCATCCCCGTCGCGCTGTTCTGCGGGGACACCGTCGCCTCCGAGGCGAGCTGGTCGTCCCTGCGCTATCTGCTTGCCGCGCCCGTGCCGCGGGCCCGGCTGCTCTGGTCCAAGATGGCCGTCGCGCTCGGCATGAGCGCCGCCGCCATGGTGCTGCTGCCGCTCGTCGCCCTGGCGGTCGGCGCGGTGGCGTACGGCTGGGGGCCACTGGAGATCCCGACCGGCGGCACGCTCCCCGCGGGGACGGCGGCCCGGCGGCTGCTCGTCGTCGTCGCGTACATCTTCGTGTCCCAACTGGTCACCGCGGGCCTCGCGTTCTGGCTCTCGACGAAGACGGACGCCCCGCTCGGCGCGGTCGGCGGCGCGGTCGGCCTGACGATCGTCGGGAACGTCCTGGACGCGGTGACCGCGCTCGGCGGCTGGCGGGACTTCCTGCCCGCGCACTGGCAGTTCGCCTGGGCCGACGCGATCCAGCCGCAGCCGGAGTGGGGCGGCATGATCCAGGGCTCGGCGGTCTCGGTGTCGTACGCGCTGGTGCTGTTTGCCCTGGCGTTCCGGGGGTTCGCGCGGAAGGACGTCGTGTCGTAGATGTGGTGTCCCGTGTCGTTTTGGGGGTGAGGCGGGACCCGTAGCCGCATCGAGACCCTTCCGCAACGCTTCCGAGCGATCGTTCGCAGGCCCTTCGACGTCACAGTCATGTGAGCCGACGACACGAGGGGGACCGGATGCGGACGTGGCAGACCGGGCGGCGCGGGCGGGACGGGAAGGCCGGGCGGGCCCGGCAGGTGCGGCGGGGAATGCTCGCCATGGCCGTGGCGGGAGGTCTTGCGCTCACCGCGTGCTCAGGCGGCGGGAGCGACGTCGACCGAGCCACCAGCGACGACGGCGGAAGGCGTGACAGCGCGCCGCTGCCCGCGCCCGCGCCCGCCCGGCCGGACGGCGGCGGCAGCGCGGCCCCCGATGAGCAACGGGACGGCGACCGGAAGGAGTTCGCGCCCGACTACCTCTCCACCTTCGCCCTGGACGTCGACACCGCCTCGTACGGCTTCGCGCGCCGCACCCTCGCCGAGGGCCGCCTGCCCGACCCGTCGACGGTCCGCCCCGAGGAATTCGTCAACAGCTTCCGCCAGAGCTACCCGCGGCCCGACGGCGACGGCTTCTCGGTGAGCGTGGACGGCGCCCGCACGGACGACGACGGCTGGTCGCTGGTCCGGGTCGGGCTCGCCACCCGCGCCGAACCGGCCGGATCCGAACGTCCGCCCGCCGCCCTCACCTTCGTCATCGACGTATCAGGATCCATGGCGGAGCCGGGCCGCCTCGACCTCGTGAAGCAGTCGCTCGGCCTGATGACCGACCGGCTGCGCGCCGACGACTCGATCGCGCTGGTCACCTTCAGCGACACGGCGAAGACGGTGCTGCCGATGACGCGCCTCGGGGACACCGGGGACGGCCGCACCCGTGTGCACCGGGCGATCGAGGGCCTGGAGCCCATCCAGTCCACCAACCTCGAAGCGGGCATCACCACCGGCTACGACACCGCGGTGCGCGGCCGGAAGGAGGGCGCCACCAACCGTGTCGTCCTGCTCTCCGACGCCCTCGCCAACACGGGGGAGACCAGCGCGGACGGCATCCTGGACCGCATCTCCGACGCCCGTCGCGAGCACGGCATCACCCTCTTCGGCGTCGGGGTCGGCAGCGACTACGGCGACGCCCTGATGGAGCGGCTCGCCGACAAGGGCGACGGCCACACCACGTACGTGTCGAACGAGGAGGACGCGCGCGAGGTCTTCTGCGAGCAGCTCCCCGCCCACATCGAGCTGCGGGCCCGCGACGCGAAGGCGCAGGTCTCCTTCGACCCGGAGACGGTCGAACAGTTCCGGCTCATCGGATACGACAACCGCGCGGTCGCCGACGACGACTTCCGCAACGACTCCGTGGACGGCGGGGAGATCGGCCCCGGCCACACGGTGACGGCGCTGTACGCGGTGCGGGCCAAGCCGGGCGCGGGCGGCCATCTGGCCACGGCGAGCGTGCGCTGGCTCGACCCGGAGAGCCGCGCGCCGCACGAGGAGTCGGGCCGCATCGAGACGGCGGACCTGGACGGTTCGCTCCGGGAGGCGGACGAAGGCCTCCAGGTCACCGCGGTCGCCGCCTACTTCGCGGACGGCCTGCGCGCGGCCGCCCCGCCCGGCTCCACGGACCGTGACCTCCCCGCCCCCGTCCCCGCCAGGCCCTCCCTCGAAGAACTCTCCGAGCGGGCCCACGCGCTGCCGACCCGCACGAAGCAGATCCGCGACCTGACGTCGTCCATCGACGACGCGGCGCGGCTGTCCGGGGACGCGCCGCACACTCCGACGGGGACGCCGTCGCCTCGGGGCGAGGTGCGCTACTAGGCAGCGGTCATCCGGTGGGGGGCGGTCACTCCCCGCCGCACAACTCCCGCTCCGCCCGCACCGGATCGTTCGGGAAGCGGAAGGACGTGCGCTCCACGGACCCCGTCAGGTTGTGCCAGAAACGCCCGACGGTCAGGGGCGCGCGGGTGGCCGTCCGCAGCTCCGCGAGCGGGCCGCAGCGCAGGGCTCGGCGGGCGGCCTCGACCCGGGCGGGGTCCAGGCCATCGGGTACGTCGGCGGCGCCGCGTTCGGCGACGATCCACTCGTCGGGCAGCCGCTTGTCGTGCCCCACGCGGCCGTTGACGATGCCTTCGGAGTGGGCCGCCAGCGGGTAGGCGAGCCCGATGGGGTCGAGCGCGGCACCGGAGAGCGGGACGACGGCCCCGCTGAAGCCGAGCGTGTTGTAGATCCCCGTCACCCCCGGCTCGCGGCCCGCCACGGGTGTCCGGGCGAGGAGCAGCGTGGGGGCGCCGCCCCGCGCCCTGTCGCGTACGAGGTCGGCGTACGCCTTGTTCGACGGCAGGCCCGCGAAGTCGTGGTGGAGGGGGTGGGGGGAGGCGTTCTGACGTACGTAAACGCCCCGCTCGTCGGCGATCCCGCCCGCGCCGATCCGCCCTTCGTACGGCACCCTCAGCGCCCCCGCGCACGCCACGGCCCACACGCCGATCACCACGGCGGCGACGCCCCACGCGCGCGTGAGGGGCACGAGGAAGACCGGCAGCAACATCAGCAGCAGCCCCGGCAGGAACATCCGCCCGTGCATGAAGTCGCCGCCGACCTTGATGACGTAGATCCAGCACAGGGCTCCTGCGAGGAGGGGCGCGACGACAGGAGCGGTCACTGAGGTGCGTACGTGCCGTACCGGCCGCCCCCAGGGCCGCCCCGCGGACAACACCGCCGTGCCGACCCCCGCCATCGCCACCACCGGCACCCACAGCGCGTACGGCCCCGCGAAGTCCCAGAGATAGTCGAGGCCCCGCCCCCACAGGCTCCGCGAGGCCTCCTTGGTGACGCCGGGCAGCGGCATCAGATGCCCGTAATAGCCCATGCGGAAGATCTCGTACGCGACGGGCAGCGCCCCGGCGACCCCCGCCCCGGCGAGCGCCCCGCGCCACGAGGGCCGTACCGTCACCCACTGCGCGGCCAGGAAGACCACCGACACCAGCGCCAGATCGGGCCGCACGAGGGGCCCGAGCCCCAGGACGGCGCAGGTCACGAGCGACCGGGGGCGCGCGACGAGCGCGAGCCAGGCGCCCGCGATCCAGCAGGTGGCGAGCCCCGTCTCCAGACCGGAGGTGGCGAAGTCCCAGACGGGCGGCAGCGCGAGCAGGACCAGCGCCCCACACGGCACGAGAACCCTGCCCCGGTGGCCTCCCTGAGACTGGGACTGGGATTGGGGCTGAGACCGCAGCCGCAGCGCCCCGATCCCGGCGAGCGCGAACCCGGCGACGGTCAGCAGCAGCCCCCCGTACATCGCCAGGGTCGCCACATCGGCCCCCAGCGCCCCGCCCGCCACGAGCAGCCACTGCCACAGGGTGCCGGTGGACGATTCGGCGCGTTCGCCCGCGTTGAAGACGGGTCCGTTGCCCGCAAGGACCTGCCGGACCGTACGGACGTAGATGTGCCCGTCGTCCGACATCCACCGCCGCTGGAATCCGGCGATGCCGATGACGAGCGCGGGCAGCAGACAGACCCCGAGCCGGATGTGGGCCCGCCATCGGCCGAGCGCTCCGGGGGAGGGCTCGGCGACGGTTTCGGGGCCACGGACGGAGGTGTACGCAGACGTCGTCATGACCGCTACATCGGCGCAGGTCAATGACTGCTTGAGCGACGGCGACGGGACCTGGCCGGCGCCGGTGCCCCGACCTGCGGGACCTCAGACCTTGGGAATGTCGAAGTAACGGGTGAGCCCGGCCGCCAGCGCCACATCACCCACAACCCTTACCTTGCGCATCATGAACAGCGCGACGGGACCCACGTTTCCGGACACCAGTTTGAGGAACTCGGCATCGGCCAGGATGAGCGTGACCCGTGGCTCGGACTCCGAGCGTCCCTCGCGCACGACACAGGTGCCGTCGGCGATGTCCGTCTCGTACACCACCTCTTCGTTGTCGCCGCTGCCGGTGATCTTCCAGCGGATGAGGGCCGTCAGCGAGGCGGCGGCCTCCGGCTTGAACTGCCGTTCCATCCGCCCGAAGACCTCCTGGAGGATACGGCCGCGCAGCGCCCCGTCCTCCGCGATCTCGGCGAACTCCTTGCTGGAGAGCCCCTTCACGATCCGCGCGAACTCGTCGGGCGTGACGCGGGCGAAGTCGAGCTCGCTGATCTTGCTGATGGCATCAGCCACGTCAATCTCCTTACTCTGGAGTAAACTTACTAAAGGGTAAGGTAAATCGTCGCCAGGGAGGCTGACAAGGGTGAGCGGCACATGAGTGGCACGTCCGAAGGCGCACCGGCATCCGATGGCGCACCGGCATCCGATGGAGCCCCCGGCCCGCGCAGGCGCCGGGTGCCACGTCGTGAGCGTGAGCGGCAGATCGTCGATGTGGCTGTCCAGGTCTTCGCCAAGCGTGGCTATCACGGCGCCTCGGTGGACGAGATCGCCGAACTGGCCGGAATCTCCAAGCCGATGGTGTATCTGTACCTCGACTCCAAGGAGGGCCTCTTCCTCGCCTGCCTGCGACGCGAGGCGGACCGCCTGGTCGGCGCCTTCCAGGGCGCGGCGACGGCGAGCGGCACGACACCCGAACTCCGGCTGTACGCAGGGCTCCTCGCGTTCTTCGCGTTCGTCTCCGAGCACCGCGACAGCTGGGTGGTGCTGCACCGCCAGGCCTCGGAGCTGAGCGAGGCCATCGCGGCGGCGGTCGCCGAAGCCCGCCGTGCGGTGATGGCGGAGGTCGCGGGTCTGGTGCGGGCGGGTATCGCGGAGGGCGGTCCGACCGGGCAGCTCACGGACGAGGACGCGGACTTCGTGACACACGCGCTGGTCGGTGCGGCGGACTCGCTGACGGACTGGATGGCCCGGCATCCCGACCAGTCCCCGGAGGGCGTGACGCTCCGGCTGATGAACATGGTGTGGGTCGGGATGGGGCGGGTGCTGGAGGGCGAGGCCTGGAAGCCGGTGACGGGCTGAGGGGGCGGGTCGAACCGTAATCGACCCGCCCCTTGAATTTTCCTTACGTGCCAGTAAGTTGACCCGTGAGTAAGTACGCGCGCCGATCACCTGCACATCAGCTGGGAACCGGAAGCCGGGAGCCGTCATGGGCGTACGCAAGGATCTGAAGAAGGCACAGCGCCACAGCGACCTGGCGGAGCGCGCCGAGGTCGAACTCGTCAAGGACGAGCACGGCACGGTGCGCGAGGCACGCACCGCCCCCCTCGTACCGAGGGCCACCGCGGGCAGCACCGCGGACATCCCCTTCACGAACGCGGTCGAGGCCCCCGACGCCGTGGTCCTGCGCCGCAAGGAGCACCGCCAGTGGCGCCCCGTCACCGCCGCCGCGTTCGCGCGCGAAGTGACGGAGACGGCCAAGGGCCTGATCGCGGACGGCCTCGAACCGGGCGGCCGCGTCGCCCTCATGTCCCGTACCCGCTACGAGTGGGCCGTCCTCGACTTCGCGATCTGGGCGGCGGGCGGCCAGACCGTGCCCATCTACGCGACGTCCTCGGCGGAACAGATCGAGTGGATCGTCCGCGACTCGGGCTCCTGCCTCCTCATAGCGGAGACGGCGGAGAACGCGACGACGGCCGAGGGCGCCGTGGCCGCGCTCGACGAGCCCCCGCGCGTACGCCACATCGACGGCGGCGCCATGACTGAACTCGTCACGCTGGGACGGGACTTGTCGGACGAGGAAGTCACGAAACGCAGGTCCGCGCTCACCCCGGACTCGATCGCGACCCTCTGCTACACCTCGGGCACCACCGGCCGCCCCAAGGGCTGCGTCCTCACGCACGGCAATCTGCACGCGGAGGCGGCGAACACCGTCGAGCTGCTCCACCCCGTCTTCAAGGCGATCACGGGACAGGTCGCCTCGACGCTCCTCTTCCTGCCGCTCGCCCACATCCTGGGCCGCGGCATCCAGATCGCCTGCATGATGGCCCGCATCGAGCTCGGCCACTGTCCCAGCATCAAGCCGGACGAACTCCGCCCGGAGCTGCGGGCGTTCAGGCCGACGTTCGTCGTCGGCGTCCCGTACCTCTTCGAGAAGATCCACGAGACCGGCCGGGCGACCGCCGAGAAGATCGGCCGCGCCGCCTCGTTCGACCGGGCCGAACGGATCGCGGTCCGCTTCGGCGAGGCGTACCTGAACAAGTTCCTCGACGGGAGCGGCCCGGGCCCGTCCCTCGGCCTGCGCGCGGGCTGGGCGCTGTACGACCTCCTCGTCTACCGCCGCATCCGCAAGGAGGTCGGCGGCCGGCTGCGCTACGCGATCAGCGGCGGCTCCCCCCTGGACCGCAACCTCAACCTCTTCTTCTACGCCGCCGGGATCATCATCTACGAGGGGTACGGGCTGACCGAGACCACGGCCGCCGCCACCATCACCCCGCCCCTCAAGCCCCGCCCCGGGACGGTCGGGCTGCCCGTGCCGGGCACGGCCGTGCGCATCGCGGACGACGGCGAGGTGCTGATCAAGGGCGGCATCGTCTTCGGCTCGTACTGGAAGAACCCGGCCGCGACCGACGCCGTACTGACCAACGAGTGGTTCGCCACGGGTGACTTGGGAGCGCTGGACGGCGAGGGCTACCTCACGATCACCGGCCGCAAGAAGGACATCCTCGTCACGTCCGGCGGCAAGAACGTCTCGCCCGCCGTCCTGGAGGACCGGCTGCGCAGCCGGGCGCCGGTCGGACAGTGCATCGTCGTCGGCGACAACCGCTCGTACGTCGCCGCGCTCGTGACCCTCGATCCCGAGGCCGTCGACCATTGGCTCACCGTACGCAAGCGCCCGAAGAACACGCCGCTCGAAGAGCTGGCCCGCGACCCGAAGATGATCGCGGAGGTCCAGAAGGCGGTGGACTACGCGAACGCGGCGGTCTCCAAGGCCGAGTCGATCCGCAAATTCGCCATCGTCGGCGGCGAGTTCACGGAGGACAACGGCCTGCTGACCCCCTCCCTGAAGATCAAGCGCCATGCGGTGACGGCGGCGTACGCGGCGGAGATCGAGGATCTTTACGGCGGGTGAGGCGCGCGGACCGCGTCGACAGGGGTCGGGACCAAAGTCCCCTCCGCTAACTTCTACACGTATGTAAAAGTATGGGCGGCACCCCGGGCGGGGATCCTCTTCGAGGGCTCGGGGTGCCTTCGTATGCGCAAAAACGGGAGGGACCCATGCAGACCACGCAGACCATGCAGCGGACGAGGTGCCGTCGTCGTCGGCGGGCCGGGCGGCTCGGGCGGCCGAGGTCGTCGAGAAGGCGACCGGAACCGCGGACCTGACCAAGCTGGACGGCCGCAGGGGCAGCGGACGGACGGGCGAAGGAAAGGTGACGGTAACGGCACCGGCGACGGCCGACGGCGACGTACTGCTCGACGCGCCGAACGCCGACGTCTCGCTCGGCCTCCCGGAGGCGAAGGGCACCGAGGGCGTGGCGGCCGGGGCGGGCACGGTGGTCTACCCCGACGCCGCCCCCTCGACGGACATCGCCGTGCAGCCCACGTCGGACGGCGCGGCCCGCACGCTGGTGACGCTGAAGGACCGCAACGCGCCGACGACCCACGACTTCTCGCTGAAGCTCCCGGAGGGCACGCGGCTGACGGAGGACGGCGAGAACGGCTTCCTGATCACCAAGAGCCACGGTGAGGGCGAAGGTGAAGCTGTGGGCGAGGACACCGAGATCCTGGGCGCGGTCGACGCGCCCTGGGCGAAGGACGCCAACGGCAACGCCGTGCCGACCCGTTACCGCCTCGACGGCGACAAGCTGACGCAGACGGTCGACGTCACGGCCGACACCGCGTTCCCGGTGGTCGCCGACCCGAAGGTCTCGCTGGGCTGGTCCATCTACCTCCGCTTCAGCAAGAAGGAGGTGAAGGACATGGCCAAGACCCCGATGTACCACTTCGCTGCGGTGGCCACGGTCATGGCCTGCGCCAAGATCCCCAACGCGGTGGCCGCGGCGGGCTGCGGCGCCGCCCTGACCGCCCAGGCGAGCGCACCCGCAGTCGCAGCCGCACCCGCAGTCGCATCCGACCCCGAAGAGGAACGAGTCACGCCCCATGAGCAAGAAGAAGGACCTCCTGCTGCTCACCATCACCTACCTGGCGCTGGTGCTGGTCGCCTGGGCGGTCATGGGCTGGTCCACCGCGGGCTGGATGCTCCTGTTCCTGCCGATCCTCGCGGCGGCCCGCGTGCTGACGTTGCGGGGGAAGGGGTCCTGCGAGGCCCGGAAGTAGCGAAGGGTGAGGGGGCACCCTAGGGCGCCCCCTCAGTCGACAGGGCACCGCTCAGTCGATACAGAACTCATTGCCCTCGATGTCCTGCATCGGGATACAGGAATCATTGCCGTCGTACAGCGTCTGCAGGTGTACGGCCCCGAGCGGAACCAGCCGCGCGCACTCGGCCTCGAGCACGGCGAGGCGCTCCTCACCCACGAGCCCCGTGCCGACCCGCACATCGAGATGGACCCGGTTCTTGGCGGCCTTGCCTTCGGGGACGCGCTGGAAGTACAGCCGCGGGCCCACACCCGTGGGATCACTGCAGGCGAACCAGGAGTCCCGCTGCTCCGGCGGCTGCGAGCGCGTGAAGTCGTCCCAAGTGGCGAACCCGTCCGGCGGCGGCGGTACGACGTACCCCAACACTTCACACCAGAAGCGAGCGAGGCGCTCGGGTTCCGCGCAGTCGAAGGTGACTTGGAACTTCTTGATCGACGTCATCGGGTCACCGTAGGGCGGGGCGCTGCGTTCGAACACCCCAAGCAGGACATCGCAGCTCACCTGCACCCCGACGCGGAGTTCACGACACGACAACTGTCATGTCACGAACGTGTACTGGGAACGATCAAGATGAAACCGAGGCAACCACGCTGACTGTCTGACAGGACAGAAAGCGACACGGACGAACAGTCGCCCAGTTCACTCGCCCGTCTGCTCCCCAGGAGCGGCGGCCCCCACGCAGAGGACAGAGACCAGAATGCGCACTCGGAAGATCTCGGCCCTGACCATGACCGCAGTGGCCCTCGGCCTGGCACTGACGGCATGCAACAACGACGGCGCCGACAACGCGTCCTCTTCCGGGAGCAGCTCGTCGTCGGACGCGAGCGCATCGAAGCCCGACGCCTCGAAGCCCGACGCCACGAAGGACAAGGCGTCGGGCACGCCCGCCAAGTCCGGCACGAAGTGCACGGACCAGCTCGACTACGCGGGCGACTCCCGCTCGAACGCCGAGATCAACTCCATCGGCGCCGACACGGGCACGTGCCCGCCGGTCAAGAAGTCGCAGTCCGACACGAAGTGCACGGACCAGCTGAACTACGCGGGCGACCCGCGCTCGAACGCCGAGATCAACTCCATCGGCGCGGACACCGGCACCTGCCCGCCGGTCCAGAAGTCCGAGAAGCCGACGGGCACGCCGAAGGACCCCAACAAGAAGTGCACGGACCAGGTCAACTACGCGGGCGACACCCGTTCGAACGCCGAGATCAACTCGATCGGCGAGGACACGGGCACGTGCCCGCCGGTCAAGCAGAAGTGACCGGCTGACCACGCCACCCGTCCGACGGCCCTGGAAGAACCCTTCGCCGATCTCACGACGCACTCTGACGCACGATGACGCACGCTAAGGCAGCCGCACTTCCCGAATGACGAACTCGTTGAGGGAGAGCCGCTCGACACTGAGCCCGGCTGCAGTGGCGTGCGTGGAGACGGCATTGGCGCTGGCCGCGACCGCGTTGACGAACTCCACGTAGGAGCGGGTCGCCTCGAGGGAGTACTGCGCCTTCCGGATCTTCCCCAGCTTCCGGGCGAACACGGCGAGACCCACCGGGGAGACATAGACGCTCGCTGCAGTGCCCCACTTGCTGCGCAGAACCCGTCCGTCGTTGGAGCCTGCCGCAAGCACGTCGATGGCTTCGCGGGCGCAGCGGTAACTCTCCATCATCCAATGGGCGGCATCCTCGTGCCGACCGAGCAGCAGGCTCACCTGGCCCAGGTGCATCTGGACGACCGCTCGACTCTGTGGCGAGCCCGCCAAGCCGTACGCATCGAAGAACCGGTCCCACGCCTGCTGCAGCGTCGCGGCATAGCGGGGATCGGACAAGCCGATGCGTGCCGCCTCACGCACCAGCAGCTGGGCTGTGCGCAGCGGACCGTCAAGAAGGAGCGAGGCCTTCTTGTCGAGCGATTTGAGCATCGTGGCCTGGGCTTCTTCGACGTTGGCCAGTGCGGTGTACAGGCCCATGATCGCCACGGCGGGCAGACCGGCCTGGGCGAGCCCCAGCACGATGGTGGCGCGCCCCACCGCGCCCCACTTCCTCGAATCCGAACCCGCATGCTGATCCGCGGCTTCCTCGTCCGGCGCCCGCCTGGGACGAAGCTGATACCAGCGGATGAACTCCACGAGCCGTGCATCGACCCGCTCACCGGCCTGGGTCAGACTGTCCCTGATGCGACGATCCGAAGGATCTGGTTGCGTCATGACTACCACCCCGTTGTGGGGCGGAGCCTAGTGCGGCCCGGCTATGTCGTCACGGCCGCGGGCGGGAAGCGGCGGACCGGCGCCGCGGCCTCAGGGTGCGAGGCACGGGATCCCTCTCATTGGGCAAGGTGCGCATGGTCCGAAGCGGTGAGAGGAAGTTCGGGAGAAAGCTCAATGTCATGCCCGTTGTGCCGATCCACAACGTGGCTGCTGCCCCGAAGACAGAGCCCGAGGCTCCACCCAGGACTCCACCGAGAGGGATGCCGCCCCAGGACACGAATCGGGCTGTCGCGCTCATCCGGCCCAGGAGTTGATCGGGCGTGAGGGCTTGCTGGAGGCTCGACTGGGCCACCACGCGGACGACTCCGCCCAGGGAAAGACCGGCGAGTCCGATCGCCGCCACACAGACGCTCCAACCCGGTCGCGCAAACGGCATCAGGGCTGTCAGCGGACACGTCACCAGTGGCGCGAGCCAGATGACGGGACCTTGTCCGACCCGCTGCGAGACCTTCTTCGCCGAAAGTGCACCCAGCAGGGCACCGCAGCCCATTCCCGACAGAACGAGGCCGATGCCGAAGGCCCCAAGGCCCATCTCCCTCTCCAGGAAGACCAGCAACATGGTCTGATACATGACCAGAAAAAGATTGAATAGGGCATCCCCCAGGATCGTTGCACGCAAGACAGGCTGCTTGAGAACAAACTTCAACCCCTGCTTGATATCTCGAAGCAGTTGAGGGCGCTCACTCGACTCCGGCTTGTGTTCGCGTCTGCGGATACCGGTCGCGAGCAGACCCGACATCGCCATCCCGGCCGAACTCACCAAAAGTGTTGCGGGGGCTCCGAGCAAGCCGACCAATGGCCCGGCCATCCCTGGTCCACTGATGCTGGTGACCGAGCGTATCGCCGAGAGTTTCGAGTTTCCTTCAACGAGGTTGTCGCGTCCCACCAGGTGGGGCAGGTAGCTGACGTACGCGACATCGAAGAAGACCGTCAGCACACCATGCACCAACGCGACCGTGAAGAGCCACCAGATCGTCAAGAGATCCGACCACCACGCCACCGGTATCGTCAAGAGGACCACAGCCCTGGCGAGATCAGTGCTGATCATCACCGATCGCTTCCGCATACGGTCCACCCATGCGCCTGCCGGAAGCCCGACGAAGAGTGAGCCTGCCGTGGTCATCGCGGTCAGTAGGCCAACCTGGAATTCGTCGGCATTCAATGTCACAACGGCAACCAGCGGCAGCGCCAGAAAAATGATGCGGTCGCCCAACTGACCGAGCGCGGTGGCGGCAAACAAACGCCCGAAGTCCGGATCGCGTAAGAGCCCGGGCCGGGAGGATATCGACATGCGAGTTACCTGCTGTCGGCTTCGAAGGGGCGCCCTGTCGGCTTCAGCGGCTGCGGATGGTCGACCACGAACTCGTAGGCCACTTCCCGGCGCACGTCCGGAATGACCATGTCGGCGGTTTCCACCGGATGCCCGCCGGTGTCGTAGATGGTCCGCTCGATCTGCAGCACCAGGTCCCCGACGCTGATCCCCAGCAGGTTCGCCTGCGCCTGGGTGGCACGAGCCGGACGCGGCAGCTCGACCACGCTCTCGACGTCCACGCCGATCGAGCGCATACGCTCAACCACCCCCTTTCCCGCGAGGGGCCCCCTCTCGGGCCATACGACCGGCGTTCCGTCCGTGATGGCCATCGGCTCCCAGGAGTCGGAGAGCTGCACGGGTTGCCCGTCGGCGAGGAACTCGTAGTGCGTGTTGACACAGAGGTCCCCGGGGCTGATGGCGAGCCGCTCGGCGATTGCCTCAGGAGCGGGAACACGCACCTGGCTGTGCGAATCCCAGGCGTTGGCCCTGCCCCGCTCCTTCATACCGGCAAGGGAGGGGGAGCCGTCCCGGCGTTCACGGTGCCGCGAACGGACCATCCGCAGCCGCTCGCGCGGCCGACGGACGTAGGTGCCCGAGCCCGCGCGCCCCTCGAGGAGACCCTTGACGACCAAGTGGTCCACGGCCCGCTGCGTGACGTTGCGCCCGACCCCGTACTCCTCGGCAAGCCGCGCCCGGGACGGCAGCCGCTCCCCGACCTCCCACTCTCCCGCGAGGATCCGTGCGCACAGCGCATCGGCTACGGCAAGGTACGGCGCCTCTCGGGGCATAGGTGACTCTCCGGTCGCTCTGCTGCGCGGCATCTGGCGATTCCAGGTGGCGCTGGCAAGCTACGGCACCAGGCGAAAGCTACTGGAGTAGATATGCGCTCGGTCCGCCGAACACCGAAGTGACCCGCTGACGATTTGCCGTCTGGCGGTCCCGTCCTTGCGGGCGGCGGGCGGCGGGCGGCGGGCGGCGGGTGGCGGGTGGGAGCGAGGCGAGGTCGATGACACTGCCGCGCGGCAGTACGTGCGGAGCGGGCGGCCTCGCTGTGGTCCCGAAGGAGCGCGGTCGGCCCGGCGGCAACAGGCCACGCCTCACAAAAACGCCCTCCCCAGGGGAGGGCGGAACACCGCACGGACAGAGGCGCCCCCGGCAAGACTCGAACCTGCGGCCAAGCGCTTAGAAGAGAGGCTGTCAGTTGGCCGCGTCCACAGACGTGACCTGCACTGCTAGGAGATCGCTCGCGTCCACCAGCCATGAGCCACCGTCTATTCACCGGAGCGATTCATTCCGCCGCGTGCGGGTCCTGTCGATGCGCCAGACAGATCGCTTTGGCCATGGCCTTACCTAGGGTGACTTGTTGATCGCGCTGGTGACATGCATGTTCGCGAGTCATACCTTGCCTTCATGGTGGCGGGCGAGGAGCAGCAGGAGCGTGGTCGTGAGGGCGCCTACTTTGCGCAGCAGTGGCTGGAGAGCACCACGCGAGTGAGCGCTCCTTGGATCGTTTACGAGGCCTCACAAATGACCACGCTAACCCTGCTGAATGGAAAGCAGGAGTCGTGGGATGTGGCCGGATATTTCGAAAACGAGAAAAAGAATATGTTCTACGCTGAGATCAAGGCGTACTCAAGCGACAGCCAAGGTCCCAAGTATCGTGAGTACTTGACGGACTGCTATTCGGCTACGGCGCGGATGATCAAAGACGGCCTGGATCGCCAATGTGAATTCATGTGGATAACTTGGCACCCCTTTGCCATGGGGGCGTGGACCAAGTTGTGCGATTCCTCGATGATCCAGGAAGCGGTCAGAGAGTACCCGGAAAAACTCGGCGGGGACGCTTACGAGCCCGAGATCGGTAAGCTGCTCGCTGACAGACTTTGGCTCATCGTCCTATCCGAAAGACAAGATGAGTTGATGATGACACGCGAGTACCTGGGGCACATTCGATCTGTTGTTACGAAGGGGCCGTGACGCATGCTGCAGGAAATCGATACCCAGATTCAGGATGCTCTTCACCAGGCCTCACCTGAAGCAGCCATGCGAGACGTTAAGCATGTTGTGGCGCGAGAGCTCCAATCGCTAGACCCCAAGACCGAAATCAAGACTACTGATTACTTCAATCATACATTCATTCCTGACTTTGTTCTTTCTTGGGGAGGTGCTGGCGATCACCGACCGACTCGTGATGTGTATCTCCGGTTCAGCGTTGATGCTCCGCTAATCAAGAGGGACCTACAGAGTCTCCATGAGGAGTCGCCGGCGTTCATCTCGATCGCCGGTGGTGCCCGAGCTTCAGCCGAATCAGAGTTCGCGGCTCATGAGTACGACAACTGCTTGCTGTCGAGCGCATCGACGCTGGAATCTATCTCGAATGAGAACTCTCCCACGCCCGTAACCCAGATGCTCAAGTCTTCGCTGCTTCAAGGCGGAAAAGGCTATCTGGTAGGCGAAGCCGCTGCCGGTGTGCAGCGCGCCGTATCGCGGGCCGACGGGGCGCTTTCGCAATTGGATGAAATCGAAGTGGAAGCAAGTGTGAGGGCGATGAAAGAACACCTATCGCAGAGCTTTGCTTCTCGTATCGCGCGCGTTATGCAGGTCATGTGGGTGAGCCAAGGGGGCGACGCTCAGCGCTTCCCGGGAGCCAGTCGAACAGCGGCCTCTCTGTCATCAGAGGAGCTTAATCAAATTCTTCCATTCCTGCTCTCTCTGGAAGATGTGACTAATCTTGAGTTTTGGCGAAATCTGGGCGAGAACCTGACACTGGATCACTTGCAGCAACTTGAGAATCGGCGCATAAGTAGAAATCTGGATCTGCTTGTTAATGTCAACCTCGATCGCATCAACGCGAGAGGGGTAGCAGTTGATCGACTGCACCCGGATCTATTCGATGACCTCAGTGGGCCGCCTTGCTGGGAAGTTCTGGACTCGCAGCTTAACCTCCGCTGTGGCGAGACCGGATTTAGGTTTGTTGACGACCGGCGCAAAATTTCTCATCGTACTGAAATGGGGATTGCGCCTAGATGGTACGAGATCGAACGTCGACTTGATCGATATGGCATCGAGGGAATCGAGTTCACCTCTCCCGGAAGTAAAACTCATATTCGAAGCAGCACTAGCGAGGGCCTCCGAGAGTCCATGGACATGCAGGCGCTCTCTGAAGCTCTTGGAGAGATGGCGCGGGTAATTTCAGTTGAACTTCGATGGCCGAGGTCTCGCCAAAATGTCGAGATCGATTTTGACCGATCGGCGGTCGAGTCCGTTGGATCTGCGATCGGCTTGCATATTCTTGCATATCTGGGACTTGACCTCCTCAGGCAATCATCGTCGCATGCGCTGGAAGGATTTCAGCGTTTTGTTTCCGAGGGAGGCAGGCTTCCTTGGTGGCAGGACGGAACCGAACCAGTCGCTGAATAGCACGGGTGGCCAGCACGATCCAACGCGGTGAACCAGTTCCTCGGTTAGGCCGGCGAGCCATGCCCGAGCTTTCTAGGGAGTCCACACTCCAGGGACTCGCCCGGCAGATCGCGCGTAATTTTCGACATTCTCCTTCAACGCCAAGTAGATCGCTTCCGCAAGGTGGCGTGTGAAGTGGACATCGAATCGAATTTCCGCTGGTGAGCGTGGGATGCTTGCACCGCTATGCGCAACTATGTTTCGCAGGTTGACGAGCTCTCGAAGGCGTTCTTGCAGGTTCCCTACCGCTATTCCTGAAAGTTCAGGCCTGACGGGCGGGCTGTAGTGCGCATCAAAGTGTGTTGAAATCTGAGACCATGGTCTTTCCACGCCGACAAGTTTCATCAACTCGGTAACCGTGTCAGGTCCTGGATTCCCGCCAGTTTCAATTGCGTGTTCGGCATTAATTTTCCCTGCGATTACATCCCGAGCTGCCGATAGGCCGTCGCTGATTCTGTCCGTGGAGGTGCGTGATCTGCCGAATCTTTTTGCTTGCAGGGCAGCTGTCATGTTTTTGGAAATGAGCAATATCTGAAGCTGCTCTGGAAGGTCCGACAGAATGAGCGTTGGAGTCGCATCTCCATGTCGCTCCAACGCATATGTGACGACGTCCTTGATGAACTCCTCGAATCGGGCGCAGAGAAGTACCACGGCTCCGGCAAGAATAGGACTGGGAGATGGCCTGTCCGGCAAGTATGAGAATGCTGGATGGCGTAGGGTGATGGATTCAGCAAGATTCAATAGATCTTCGACATCGTTGAGCTGGGTGCTGAACTTTTGGGTGGGCATCGCTACCTCGCGATGCTTTCAATCATGGCCGCGATGTTCTCCACCCTGACCTCAAAGGAGCGTGGAGTATTGAGCTTCAGGGACCTGGAAAATTCATCACTTTCGAAGAGTTTCCGCATCCCGACACGGATTTTATGTGCATGCTTAATAAGCTGCTTAGAGGGAAATCTTTCAACTGCCACCATTTGAGCTTCATAAACCGGGGCAGAAAATCGAGATTCCGCTTTCCCTAGTTCTGGGCGCCAGCGCCTAAAAGATTCAGGGCCGAATGTATTCAAGCATTTGTGGAGCGAGCTGAGGAAAGAAGCTCGATACCTCTCAATTTCCACCTGTGATGAGTCGTTCTTGGTGTGCAAGAACTCCGTGAGTGCCTGCTGCGTGAGGGGTGATTCTTGCGCGAAGCCTTCGGATAGTGCGAAGTATCGCAACACGAGTTCCACGTCACGCTGACCTCTGGTGAAGGCTGGTCCCGCATTAACAGCTTGCTGAAATTCGAGCATGCTGGAAAGCTCAATGGTAAGAGAATTGAACGGCCCTTGCTGAGTGGCATTCCTGAGATCTTGAGAAGAGAGAAGGGTTCCTCCAGTGTTCAGGCGAGAGAAGACGGTTGAAGTCACATCGGAGATTGAATTGGAGCTAATGATGACGGCACGCATCGTAGACCTGCGCAGGTGCCATTGCATTCTGAGAGGCAGATCGGCAAACTTAAGCGTGTTCGCGGAAGTGAGGGTTTCCAGGCCGGCTAGTGCATATTCTCCTTTCAGGTAGGAAATCGAAGCGTCCAGTCGTTGAGTTCCATCTAGGACTGAATATTGGAATGTCTCTGGGTTCTCGGCGAAAAATAGCGAGGGGATTGGAATGTTCAACAAAAGTGATTCGATGAACTGCGATCGCTGAGACAGGCTCCAAACCATCCTTCGCGCGAAGGGCGGAATGACCAATTCGCCTTGTTCGTAGATCCCTGCTAGCGATTCAAGAGAGAAGTCCATGGCGATGGTTCGGATGTCGGCTTTGAGTGCTTCCCAGTCGGCCTGGACATCTTCCTGCGCGTGTGTCTCGGCAGGGTTTCGATCTTGCATGACATTTTTCCCCTCGTGACGGCCCTCAAGGGCGCCCCTGAGTCTGCAGCATGCTCGGGATGAGCACGTTGAACAAGCACTGCCCGCATGGTGCTGGCCGGGCGAGCGCGTGGTCCCCGCTCCTCTCCGAGGCCTGTTGACCCATGCGACCACTTCTCGGGAACTATCGGCGGGCAACCGACGGCTCTTGCCCGCCTACCAGCACCAACGAGCGGAGCCACCCTACGGCGGCCGCGTGGGGCCCTGGCAGCGAGACATGAAGCGATGTGAGGAGAGGCAGAGTGCCGGAGGCCAGTCCGCGCGGTACCTACTTGGTGATCTCTGAGACGTTGCGCAAGAGCATTGAGAAGGGAGAGGTTGTCGACACACTGCCATCAGAGGCTGCTCTGATGGCAGCAAAAAATGTCTCCCGCAACACAATCCGGCGTGCCCTCAAGGTTCTCGAGGAAGAGGGTGTGCTGGAGTCGGTGCCAGGCAGCGGTTGGCGCGTGGCCCGGGGGGAGCGACCGACGCACCTTGCAGGTGCCATGTAGGCGCCGACGCCATATAGATGCCCGTTCGCCAGCGTCTCGTCGTCGGCCCGGTAGATGGAATTGTAGAGGGTTGTGCCGTGCAGTCGGAACTCAACCCCTGGCAGGCCGAAGAGCGAGGCGTAGTTGATGAGGGCGTTCCGAACCTTGTCGGCCATGGTGGCGCCGATTCCCTTGTCCTCACCGCGGACGGCCACGGCTTGTGACGTCGGTTCGCCCAACACGAAGCGGATGGGCACCCCGTCAGCTGATTTCTCCTTCACGATACGGTGGAACGTCGTATCCTCCGTGAGCCAGAACCCGGAGTACACCAAGACATCTAACTGGCGGGTGGCCTTGGAGTAGAGGTTCGTCCAGAGGGTCTGCATCAGGACGGATCGGTGTGGATAGAGCCGGACTAACTCTGCATTGCCGGAGGCTGTGACCTGGGCTGGTGTGCGTTCGTCAGGCCACAGGTATGAGACCTCGCACTTCAATAGCGACGCGGTCGCGTACTGGAAGCGGCGGTAGGGCTTTCGCTCGGGCTCGTTGGTCCAACGCTCGACCGTCTTGGGTGCGACGCCGAGTCGCGCGGCGACCTCATCGAGGCTTAAGCCCAAGTCCACCATCGCGCCGCGCAGTCGCTCGTTTGCCACGTCCAACCTCCGCCTGGGTGGGACGACTTGGTACGACTTCACGCTAGCCAAGAACGACCTGAGTCGTACAGGCAGGAAGCCGCGTTCTAACCGAGGTCACCGCACAACAGTAAGAGGAGCACCCGGCACGACGAGGGTGCTCCTCTTGCTGCTCGGCGCAACGCACCGCCCCACGGACGTGCCGCGCAGCGGCTCCTTCTTCACGCCCTGAGGCGCGCACAACCACAGACACCACCCCCCTCTCTTTTCCTAAGTAGGAAGACGCTGCGTCACCTGCGTCACGCCCCAGTGACACAGGTGACGCAGCATTGACGCACCTGCATCCGCCCTGTTTCACCAATACCCGCAGGCCAGACGCGTGAATGACGCACGTGACGCGGTGACGCAGAAATCCGAACCTCGGACACACGCGCGCGGATCTCCAAAAAAGCCAGGCGAGTTGATCCCGCTCCGATGGAGGCCCGCCCCATGCCCACCAGCCGCGGCAACGCTCGCACGATGCTCACGCGCCTCGAGGTCTGCGACGAACTCCACGTCTCACGCTCCACCTTCTACGACTCACGCCAGAAGGGCCGCGCGCCCCGCTGTATCAAGCTCCCCAACGGCGACCTGCGCGTACGCCGGAGCGACCTGGACCACTGGCTCAACGAACTTGAGGACGCCGCTTAATGGAGACGACGTACAGGGTCAAGGTCTGGAAGACAGCTGTGTACCGAGGCACCAAGGTCACCACCTACACGGTGCGTTGGACCTTGGACGGTGAGGAATTCCGCGCCCCCTTCGGTACGAGCGCGCTCGCGGACTCTCAATGGCACCGGACCGCAGGCAACAGCCGGAAGAACACGGCAAAGGCGCTGACGGCCGCGACCGTTGCCTTCCTACGCGCGCAGCCGTCGGCCTTCCGGCTGGTTGACGTACGAACTGCGCTTCGCGAGTACGCTTTCAACGCTCGCCGCCGGGACGAGGCACCTCCCGAGGTCGCAGTCATTCTGAAGTGGGTGAAGCGCAACACCTTGTCCATGGCGACATGGGAGGACCCGGTCAAGGTCGACGATGTCCTGCGAGCTGTCGACACGCTGCTTAACAGCAAGCGGGCCGCGGCCAGCTTCATCAAGTGCAACAGGCGGATCCTGAACGTGGCCATGGAGCACGCGGTCAAGCGCAAGATCCTTCGGACAAATCCCCTGCCGAAGGGGCGCGGAGCAACGCCCAAGACCTCCAATGCCGTCGACTGCCGATCCCTGATTCACCCACAGCGAATGGCCCGGATCCTCGCCCGGATCCGCAGGCGCACCCGCGGCGGTAGACGCCTCCACGCGTACTTCAGCACGCTCTACTACACCGGCCCGCGGCCCGAAGAGGCCGTGGCGATGTACGTGGACGACGTCACGCTTCCGCCGAAGGACGCGGAGGACCAGTGGTGCGACGTCCTGTTCCACACCGCGCAACCGGAGGTCGGGAAGAACTGGACCGATGACGGGCGGATCCACGAACAGCGTGGGTTGAAGGGGCGAGCCGAAGACGACACCCGATTGGTGCCGGGCCCGCCGGCGCTGACAAGGATTCTCCGGGAGCGCATCAAGGCGGAGGGCCTCATACCCGGCGACCGGCTGTTCCAAGGGGAGTTCGGCGGGATCCGGATCCTCGCCGGGTCCGTTACCCGCCGTGCCTGGGGAACGGCTCGTAAGGCCGAGCTGACCGAGCGGGAGCGCGAGTCGCCGATGGGCCGACGGATCTACGACATCAGGCACACCCGCCTGACCAAGTGGCTCAACGACGGCTTCCCGCCCGCCCAGGTGGCCTACTGGGCGGGGAACAGCGTGCCGGTCCTGCTGAGCTTCTACGCCGGCTGCATCGAGGGACAGCTCCCAGACCTCAAGCGTCGAATGGAGGCACAGGGGGACCTTCCGGAGCTCGCCGAGGGGGAGTGACCGGCTCAGGCGAACGTCTCCGCGTATTCTCCGCAGCCACCCGCAGAAACCCGTGAACAGCCGGACAGTGCCGGACCCTCCCCGCGATCACTCGGTGGCGGTCCGGTGCTCCGCTGAGGGGAGTGGCGCGGCTCTGACCAGCAGAAAGGCTCTGCCGAAGTAGAGCCTATGAAAGGCGCCCCCGGCAGGACTCGAACCTGCGGCCAAGCGCTTAGAAGGCGCCTGCTCTATCCACTGAGCTACGGGGGCCGGGTGTGGCCGGTGGCATGGAGCCGGATGTGGGGGAGATCCGTGACCTTGCCGGGGACAAGGATAGGGCTCCTTGGTCCCTGTCCCTGGTGCTTCGCCTCCGCGCCGTGATGTGGAGGTTCGGTGAAGCGATCCTGATAATCGCAGGCAGGTACGAATCTCGCATCGCTTTTGGCGTCTCACGCCCCGGGTGTTGTGCACTCGTTATGCCTGCGCCCCCGGTCGTCCCTTCCATCACCTGTGTCCGATCGGCGCGCAGAGGCAGCCATATGCTTCAGAAAGGCGCCAAAATTGGGCATTCTTCGCATGTGGTGACCTTGGACGTACGGCCTCAGTTGCTTGACGCACTCTCCGCCCTGCGCGAGCGTGTCGCCGCCGCACGCTTTCCGCTCCCCCTGCCAGGGGCGCCACGCGCGCGTGCCAACCGTGACGAGCTGTTGGCACAGCTCGATGACTATCTCGTGCCCCGGCTCAAGGCTCCCGAAGCGCCCCTTCTGGCCGTCGTCGGCGGATCCACCGGGGCCGGCAAGTCCACCCTCGTGAACTCCCTCGTGGGGCGGCAGGTCAGTGAGGCGGGTGTGCTGCGGCCCACCACGCGCACGCCGGTGCTCGTCTGCCATCCGGACGACCATCACTGGTTCTCTGGGATGAGGATCCTGCCCGACCTCACGCGCGTGTGGGTGCCCCGCCAGGACTCCGGCGAGGACATGGGCGGCGGGGAGAGCGGGGACGAGGACGAGACCGCGGACGTACAGGCGATGGTCGGCGAGGAGGAGCGCGCCCTGCGCATCGAGACCGCGCAGAGCCTGCCCCGCGGACTCGCCCTCCTGGACGCCCCCGACATCGACTCCCTCGTCGCCGACAACCGCGTCCTGGCCGCCGAACTGATCTCCGCCGCCGACGTGTGGGTCATGGTCACCACCGCATCGCGGTACGCCGACGCCGTGCCCTGGCACCTGCTGCGCACCGCCAAGGAGCACGACGCCACCCTCGTCACGGTCCTCGACCGCGTGCCCCACCAGGTCGTGACCGAGGTGTCACGGCAGTACGGGGCGCTGCTCGCGAAGGCGGGCCTCGGCGACGTACCGCGCTTCACCGTGCCCGAACTGCCCGAGTCGGCGGGCGGCGGCGGGCTGCTCCCCGTTACCGCCGTCGCCCCCCTGCGCGCCTGGCTCGCCCACCACGTCCAGGAACCCGCCGTCCGCACCCGGGCCGTTGCCCGTACCGCCCTGGGCGTCATCGGGTCCCTCGACTCCCGTATGCCGGAGCTGGCGGGCGCCGTCGCCGCCCAGTACGCCGCCGCGCTGCGGCTCACCTCTGCCGTCGACGAGGCGTACGAGAGTGAGCACGCGCGCGTGGGCAGGCGTTTGCAGGCGGGCGGCGTACTCGCCGGAGGAGCCCTGAAGCGGTGGCGCAGCTACCCGCTCGACTGCAGGGCCGGTGAACTGCTCGACGCCATCGTCGAGAGCCTGGAGGCGCTGCTGCTGTGCGCCGTCACCGCCGCCGACGAGCGCATCGACGAGGCCTGGCGGCGCGAACCCGCCGCCGGTGCCCCGGGCCTCGCCGGGCGCGACCCGGAGACCGAGAGCGCCGAGCACCGCATCGGGATGGCCGTCCGCAGGTGGCGGCGCGAACTGGAGGAGTACGCCGAGGACGAGGTGCGCTGCCTCGAACGCGTCGACAAGAACGCTCTTCCCGACCCCGAGGTCGTCGCCGCGCTGCTCGCCACGGCGCTGCTCGGCGGGCGGCGGGCGCGCGGGGCCGGGGAGGTACTCGCCGAGCGGACCGGCGCCCAGGTGGCGGTCCGGCTGCGCGACCGGGGCGGGCGCCTGCTGACCGACTACCTGGAGAAGGTCCTCAACACCGAACGGGAGCGCAGGCTCGCCCCCCTGGACGCCCTAGAGGTGCATCCCGAACCCCAGGCCGAGCTGATCGCTGCCCTGTCCGTACTGCAGAAGGAGAGGTGACCGCGGTGACCGCCGTCACTGATCACGCCGATCAGTCCGATCACACCGATCGAGCTGATGGGTCCGATCGCACCGATCGCACCGATCGCACCGATCGCACCGATCGCACCGATCACGCCGAGAGAGCCGATTGGGCCAACCCCGGTGACCGGAGCGAGCCGGAGGCCGAACAGGCCCCCGAGGGACGCGCAGGCGGCGAAGGGCGCGACACGCCCCCCGGCAGCCGCCCCAGCAGCCGCTCCGGACCCGCCTGGGACGACGGCCTCATCGCCCGACGCGTCGCGGGCGCACAACGGCCCTCGGGCTCGGGTGCAGGTGCAGGTGCAGGTGCGAGTGCGGGCATGGGCATGGGCATGGGCGCGAGCGTGGACTCGGACGCCGACGCCGGAGTCCGCTCGTACGCCCCCTCCGTAAACCCCACCAGCAGCCTCACCAGCACTCCCACCAGCACCCCCGCCCACGCCCCCTCCACCACCCCCACCCCTCCACAAGAAGGCCCCCTCCACACCCGCCTCGACGCCCTGCGCGAACTCGTCGGGCTCTCCCGTGCCCGCCTCGACAGCGGCACGCTCGCCGAGGCGGGTCGTGTCCTGGACGAGGCCGCCGCCCGGCGCAGGCTCTCCGAACGGCACACTGTCGTCGCCATCGCGGGGGCCACCGGCAGCGGCAAGTCGACGCTCTTCAACTCGCTCGCCGGAGTGATGATCTCGGAGACCGGGGTGCGCAGGCCGACCACCGCCGCGCCCATCGGGTGCAGCTGGACGGACGGCGCCGCGGGCCTCCTGGACCGGCTCGGGATTCCCGGGAGACTGCGCCGCCGCCCGCTCCAGGGGCCCGGCGCCGACGAGCTCCAGGGGCTCGTCCTGATCGATCTGCCCGACCACGACTCGGCGGTCGGTGAGCACCGTGAGCACGTCGACCGCATCCTGGCCCTCGTCGACGCCGTCATCTGGGTCGTCGACCCGGAGAAGTACGCCGACGCGATGCTCCACGAGCGCTATCTGAGGCCCATGGCCGGGCACGCCGAAGTCACCTTCGTGGTGCTCAACCAGATCGACCGGCTCCCCGGGGACGCCGCCGACCAGGTGCTCGACGATCTGCGCAGGCTCCTGGACGAGGACGGCGTCGCGCTCGGCGAGCACGGGGAGCCGGGCGCCACGGTGCTCTCGATCTCCGCGCTGACCGGCGAGGGCGTGGGCGAACTGCGCGAGGCACTCGGCCAGTTCACGCAGGAGAGGGGCGCCGCTGCCCGGCGCATCTCCGCGGACGTGGACGCCGCCGCGGAACATCTGCGTCCGGTGTACGTCACCGGGGTGCACGCCGGACGCAACCGCGGGCGGATCGGGCTCAGCGAGGAAGCGCGCGAGGAGTTCGCCGATCGGCTCGCCGATGCCGTGGGCGCGGCAGCCGCGGGGGACGCCGCGGAGCGGGCCTGGCGCAGGCATGCCGGGAAGGCGTGCGGCGACCCTTGGTTCAGGCTGTGGCGCTGGTACGACGCCCGGCGCTACTCGCAGGGCGTCCCGACACCGGTCGCCCTCACGCCCGTGGACGAGGAGGCGACGGCGCGGCAGCGGGTGGAGCACGCCGTGCGCACGGTGGCCGACGAGGCGACGACGGGGCTGCCCACGCCCTGGGGGCAGGCCGTGCGGGAGGCCGCGGTGCGCGGCGCCGAAGGTCTTCCCGAGGCGCTCGACGAGCTCGCGGTGACGGCGGGGGTGCCGAGCGGGCGGCCGCCGCGCCCCGGCTG
The DNA here is from genome assembly GCF_040609235.1 of Streptomyces sp. NPDC004732. Lineage (NCBI taxonomy): Bacteria > Bacillati > Actinomycetota > Actinomycetes > Kitasatosporales > Streptomycetaceae > Streptomyces > Streptomyces sp. NPDC004732. The sequence continues at coordinate 17,862 of NZ_JBEXJR010000012.1, read as the reverse complement.
GTGGCCGGTCGCTGTGCTGGCCCAGGCGGCGATGACGCTGCTTCAAGTCGTGGGCGGCGTCTGGCTGGTGGGGCAGATCATCGGGGTCGCCACGCCGAACCTGGGCGTGCCTGCGCTGCTGATGCTGGCGGGCATCGTGGGCGGTCCGTGCGTGGAGTGGGCGAGCCGGATGGCGGCGCGGGGGCCCGCGCGCCGGTACGGGCACGACGCGGAGCGGCGGCTGCGGGAGGCGGCGGCCGGGTGCGGGCGGGCGAGAGTCCTCGATCCGGTGGCGGCGGAGCTGCTGCGGTACCGGGAGGTCAGGGAGCAGTACGTGCGGGTGTCGGGGGCGCGTTCCCCGATCGGATGACGGGGGCGCGTTCCCCGGTCGGATGTCGGGGGCCCGTTCCCCGATCGGGTGTTGGGGGCGCCTTCCCCGATCGAGTGACGGAGTTTTCCACAATCGGGTGGTGGCCCACAGGGCTCAGCGGGATCGGCCGGACCGGTGCAATCTGAGATCACAGCCGCGGGGCTGCAGGCAACGGATGAAGCGGGGGAGGGGTTCGGCGATGAACGAGACCTTGGTGACGGTGGTGGGCAATGTCGCGACGACGCCGGTGTATCGGGAGCTGCCGTCGGGACCGGTGGCGCGGTTCCGGCTCGCGGTGACGGCGCGGTATTACGACGCGGCGAAGAGCACATGGACCGATGGGCACACCAATTTCTTCACGGTCTGGGCCTGGCGGGCGCTGGGGACGAACGTGCAGGGGTCGGTGTCCGTCGGCGAACCGGTCATCGTGCAGGGCCGGTTGAAGGTGCGGGACGAGGAGCGGGGTGGCCAGCACTGGACATCGGCAGACATCGAGGCGGTGGCCATCGGACACGATCTGTCGCGCGGGACCGCGGCGTTCCGAAGGGTGGGCAGGGGCAATCCGACGCTGACGGAACCGGCGGCGGGGCGGGGCGAAGATACCGCCGGGGTGTGGAAGAGGGAGCCCGAGCCGGTGGGGTGACGTGCAGTCAGGTGGCCTCGTGCGGAGACAGTCGAAAGGCCCCTCGTCGAGACCGCCGAAGTACGGCATATCGGCGAATGGGTGGCATTGATTTGTCGATAAGCCCAGCTCGGAGCGGTTGTTGGGGATAACGATTCCGAGTCGGATCCGCCGTCCAGCCCTATGCGTGGGGCTCGTGATGCGGCGTTTCCTTAGGATGCCGGACGTAGCTCACGGGGCAGTCGGCAGGTGATGTCACGCAGGTGGCAGGTGATCCTGCCCCATTCAGTCTGCTGGCGGGACCACCCCCCAACGTTGTGAACGGGTCCCGCCCGGAGGGGAATTCAGTGTTTTCTGCGTTGTCCATACGTAGCCGAGGCGCCGCCCGTCTCGCCGCAGTGACCATGGCGGCGGGTCTGGCCCTGGCGGGCGGGCTGACCGTCGCGGGCGCGGCCGCGGCGGAGGAGACGCCGCAGCACCGGGGCGGAGCCGTCGCGACGCTGGGCGGGCTGCAGACGTTCGACCAGGCCGTCATCCGTGACAACGGCAGCTCGCAGCGGGTGCCCGCGGGGCTCTTCGAGATGTCCGTGGAGGGCGGCGGCGCCCTGCAGACGTACTGCATCGACATCCTCAACCCCACGCAGAAGGACGCCAAGTACCAGGAGACCCCCTGGAGCGGCACCTCACTGAACGGCAACCGGGACGCGGGCAAGATCCGCTGGATCCTGCAGCACTCGTATCCGCAGGTGAACGACCTCGCGGAGCTGGCCCGCAAGGCGGGCGCGCGATCCCTCACCGCGCAGACCGCCGCGGCCGGCACCCAGGTGGCGATCTGGCGATACTCCGACGGGGCGAAGGTCGACGCCGTCGACCCGCAGGCCGAGAAGCTCGCCGACTATCTGTACAAGAGCGCACGCAGCAGCGCCGAGCCCAAGGCGTCGCTGACCCTGGAGCCCCCGGCCGTGTCGGGCCGTGCGGGGGAGAAGATCGGCCCGGTCACCGTGCGGACCGACGCCGAATCGGTGACGGTCACGCCGCCCGCGGACTCCGTGGCGAGCGGTGTGAAGGTCGTCGGGAAGAACGGAAAGCCCGTGAAGTCCGCGGGCAACGGCAGCCGTCTCTACTTCGACGTACCGAAGGACGCACCGGACGGCTCGGCCGCGCTGTCCGTGCAGACGTCGACCACCGTGCCGGTCGGCCGGGCCTTCGCGTCCGAGACCAGGAGCCAGACGCAGATCCTCGCGGGCTCCAGCGAGTCGTCGGTGTCGGCGACGGCGACGGCCAACTGGGCCGCCGAGGGAGCGCTGCCCGCGCTCTCGGCCGAGAAGAACTGCGCCAAGAGCGGGGTGGACATCACCGCGACCAACAAGGGCGACAAGCCCTTCACCTTCCGCTTGATGGACTTCAAGCACACCATCAAGGCGGGCGAGTCACAGACCGTGACGATCCCGCTGCAGGAAGACCAGCCCTACGACTTCACGATCAACGGGGCGAACGGCTCGGAGAAGCGGTTCAAGGGCGTGCTCGACTGCCGCACGGCGGGCGACACGATCACCAACAAGACACAGCCCGTCTCCGAGCCGAGTCCCGCGTCGGCGGGCGGCACCACCATCGGGGGCGGCGGTGACCTGGCGGAGACCGGCAGCTCCAGCAACACCCCGTTGATCATCGGAATCGCGGTGGCGTTCCTCGTGGTCGGTGGCGCGGCGGTGTTCTTCCTGCGCAAGAAGGACGACCCGGCGGAGACCTCCACCGAGGAGTAGGAGGCCTCCACCGAGGAGTAAGGGACCAGCCGCCGAGGAGTGAGGGACCGGAAGTCGCAGCGTGCGGTAGTCGTATGGCTACCGTGCGCGAGGCGGGGGTCCGGTGGGTGACCATCCGGTTTTCGCCGGGGGCTGGCTGTACGGCAAGATGGGGTGTATCTGCCCACTCACTGATTGCCGGACGGTTTCTCTTGGCTGAGTACATCTACACCATGCGCAAGACGCGCAAGGCGCACGGCGACAAGGTGATTCTTGATGACGTCACCCTGAGCTTCCTGCCCGGCGCGAAGATCGGTGTCGTGGGCCCCAACGGCGCCGGTAAGTCCACGGTGCTGAAGATCATGGCCGGGCTCGAGCAGCCGTCCAACGGTGACGCGTTCCTCTCGCCCGGGTACAGCGTCGGCATCCTCATGCAGGAGCCGAAGCTCGACGAGTCGAAGACCGTCCTGGAGAACGTGCAGGACGGCGCCGCCGAGATCATGGGCAAGCTCAAGCGCTTCAACGAGGTCGCCGAGCTCATGGCGACGGACTACTCGGACGCGCTCATGGAGGAGATGGGCAAGCTCCAGGAGGACCTGGACCACGCCAACGCGTGGGACCTGGACGCCCAGCTGGAGCAGGCGATGGACGCGCTGGGCTGCCCGCCCGGCGACTGGCCCGTCACCACCCTCTCCGGTGGCGAGAAGCGCCGCGTCGCGCTCTGCAAGCTCCTCATCGAGGCGCCCGACCTGCTGCTCCTCGACGAGCCCACCAACCACCTCGACGCCGAGTCGGTGAACTGGCTGGAGCAGCACCTCGCGCAGTACGCGGGTTGCGTCATCGCCGTCACCCACGACCGGTACTTCCTGGACAACGTCGCCCAGTGGATTCTCGAGCTCGACCGCGGGCGTGCCATCGCCTACGAGGGCAACTACTCCACGTACCTGGAGAAGAAGCAGACCCGCCTCAAGGTCGAGGGCCGCAAGGACGAGAAGCGCGCCAAGCGGCTCAAGGAAGAGCTCGAGTGGGTGCGGTCGAACGCCAAGGGACGGCAGGCCAAGTCCAAGGCGCGTCTGGCGCGCTACGAGGAGATGGCCGCCGAGGCGGACAAGATGCGGAAGCTGGACTTCGAGGAGATCCAGATCCCGCCGGGCCCGCGGCTCGGCTCGATCGTCGTCGAGGTCGAGCACCTGTCGAAGGCGTTCGGTGACAAGGTCCTCGTCGACGACCTCAGCTTCTCGCTGCCGCGCAACGGCATCGTCGGCATCATCGGTCCGAACGGCGCGGGCAAGACCACGCTGTTCAAGATGATCCAGGGCCTGGAGCAGCCGGACTCCGGCAGCATCAAGATCGGCGACACGGTCAAGGTCTCGTACGTCGACCAGGGCCGCGCCAACATCGACCCGAAGAAGACGCTGTGGGCCGTCGTCTCCGACGAGCTGGACTACATCAACGTCGGACAGGTCGAGATGCCCTCGCGGGCGTACGTCTCCGCCTTCGGCTTCAAGGGTCCGGACCAGCAGAAGCCTGCCGGGGTGCTCTCCGGTGGTGAGCGCAACCGCCTCAACCTGGCGCTGACCCTCAAGGAGGGCGGCAACCTGCTCCTCCTCGACGAGCCGACGAACGACCTGGACGTCGAGACCCTGTCCTCCCTGGAGAACGCGCTCCTGGAGTTCCCGGGTGCCGCTGTCGTGATCTCCCACGACCGGTGGTTCCTGGACAGGGTCGCCACGCACATCCTGGCGTACGAGGGCGAATCCACGTGGTACTGGTTCGAGGGCAACTTCGAGTCGTACGAGAAGAACAAGGTCGAGCGCCTCGGCGCGGACGCGACCCGTCCGCACCGTGCCACCTACAAGAAGCTCACTCGGGGCTGAGGCGACCGTGGCTCGACACATATACCAATGCCCGCTCCGCTGGTCGGACATGGACGCCTTCGGGCACGTCAACAACGTCGTCTTCCTGCGGTACTTGGAGGAGGCGCGGATCGACTTCATGTTCCGGCTGGCACCCGGTGACGGGTCGCCGTCGTTCTCCGGCGGATCGGTCGTGGCCCGTCACGAGATCGATTACGTACGGCCGTTGGTGCACCGGCACGAGCCGGTCACCGTCGAGTCGTGGGTGACGAAGATCGGTGCGGCGTCGCTGACCATCGCGTACGAGATCAAGGACGCGCAGCAGGTGTATGTGCGGGCCTCGACCGTGGTCGTGCCCTTCGACCTGGAGGCACAGCGGCCGCGGCGGATCTCCGCCGAGGAGAGGTCGTTCCTCCAGGAGTACGTGGACGACAGCGCCGGTGGCGTCGACGGCGGCTCGGGGGCGCTTGCCGCATGACCGCGCGGCTCCACTTCGCCGATGCCGGGGAGGCGGCGGACCTCGCCGCCTTCCTGGCCCGGCTGATCCACTACGACAAGGCGGCCGCGGTGCGGCTGCAGGCCGCCGGGGACACGCTCGCCGTGTTCGGGCGGCCGCCGTCGTTCGAGGTGCTCGTCATCCGGACGGCGCGGCTCGCCAAGCCGTACGAGCACGGGCTCGACACCACGCTCGACGTCACCGTCTCCGCGGGCGAGTTCCTGGAGCGCGTCGGCGAGTCGGCGGAGTCCGTGGAGACGGCGGGGGTCGCCGACGTCCCCGCTGCCGTCACCGGGCCGCCGTGGGCGGGCGTGCTGCCGCCGCGGGGCGGCTGGCGGCAGGAGCCGGGGCTGCCCGCCCCGGACGCGATGCGGTTCCTGGTCAAGCGGGCCGTGGCCGAATTCAGGTCGCGGATCGAGGAGTTGCCCGCCGAGCGGCGGGTGCGTGCCGAGCTCGACCGGGTGGGGCGGGAGATCTGGTCCCGGCCCGTCGGTGACACGGACCTGCCGGTGCGGGCGGCGCACGCGGCGCAGTCCCTCGGGTTCCTGCGGGGGGACACGCTGACCCTGCTGTCCTCGGGGGCGTGGCTGCGGCTGCGTACGGACTACGGGTCCGTCGCGGTGCGCCGGGCCGGTGTCGGAGGGCTGACGGTCACGCCCGCGTAAGGGCGGACAAGGGCGGGGGAGGGGGCTCCGATCACTCCCGCTCGTCCGGCCATACGGCGATGTGGTCCTGTTCGAGCTCCAGCGCCACCCTGTCCCGCATCCCCAGCGACGCCGTGTACTCGGCGGGGAGCTGGAGGCGGCCTGCCCGGTCCAGCATCGCGTACTCGCGCGAGATCAACGACTCCTGGCCCGTCGACGCGTCGACCTCCGTGCGGCGCAGGACCTCCGTCGAGGTGCGGCCGTCGCGGATGGCGACCGTGCGGCGGACCTCCGAGGCGACCGCCTGGTCGTGGGTGACGATGACGATCGTCGTGCCGAGCTCCTCGTTCGCGGTGCGGAACGCCTCGAAGATCTGCTCCGCCGTGTGCGAGTCCAGCTCGCCGGTCGGCTCGTCGGCGAGGAGCACCGCGGGGTCGTTGGCCAGGGCCACCGCGATGGCGACGCGCTGCTGCTGACCGCCGGACATCTGGTGCGGGCGGCGGTCCCGGCAGTCCGAGACCTCCAGCAACTCCAGCAGTTTCAGAGTGCGTTCGGACTTCTGGGCGCGCTTCGAGCCGCGCGCCCCCTTCAACTGCATGGGCAGCGCCACGTTCTGGGCCGCCGTCAGGTACGGGAGCAGGTTGCGTGCCGTCTGCTGCCATACGAAACCGACCACGTCACGGCGGTAGCGCAGGCGTTCCTTGGCGCTCATGGCGAGGAGGCCGTGGCCCGCGACGCGTGCGGCGCCCGCGGTGGGCTCGTCGAGGCCCGCGAGGATGTTCATCAACGTCGACTTGCCACTGCCCGACGCGCCGACCAGAGCCATCAACTCGCCCTCACGGACCAGGAGATCGAGCCCCTGGAGCGCCTGCACCTCGACGCCGTCCGTCGCGAAGACCCGGACGAGACGGTCGCAGGTGATCAGCGCGTCGTGGCCGTAGGAGGGCCCGTCGCGCCGCGCGGCCGCCCGCGCCTCCAGCTCGGCGAGGGAAGGGGACGGGGACGGGGCGGTACCGGTATTCGTACTCGTATTCGTACTCGTACCTGTCATCGGGTGTCTCCCGTTCTCAGATCGGCGGCAGGGGTACGTCTGGTGGTCCACCAGGCCTGGGCGAACGCCACCGCGGCGGTGAGCGCGACGACGCCCGCGGCGGGCAGCAGCAGCGACCACGGGTCGGCCCGCAGTGTGACGTCCCCCAGACCGGTGAGGCCGCCGTGCGTGTTCAGGGCGATGCGGCGCAGGTCGAGGCCGTCCGCGAGCAGCTCGACCGCCGCCCACCCCACGAGGGCCCCGCCGCCCGCCGCGAGCAGCGCCTGGGGCAGGGCCTCAAGGGCGAGCAGCAGCCGCCCCTGCCGTGCGCCGAGCCCCATGGTGCGCAGCCGCGCGAGGAGCGCGGCGCGCCGGGGCGCGGACTGCAGGAGGGAGAGCAGCACGGCGAGCGCGGCGTATCCGGCACCGGCGGCGACGGCGGCCACGTAGACGCGCTCGGCGCCGGACTGGAGCGGCGAGTCGGAGAGCGCGGCGCGTTCCTCGGACCGGACGTCGATCGCAAGCCCGCCCCGGGTGCCGCCTCCGGCACCCGCGTCCACGATTGCCTGCCGCGTGATGCCGCCCCCCGTCACCAGCAGCGCGGTGTCCCGCGCCTTCGGCAGGGCCCGGCGGTCCACCAGGAGGAAGGCCCCCTGGGTGGGGAGTGCGGGGGTCGTCGTGCGGGTCCCGGTGACCTTGGCGGTGAAGGTGCCCGAGGGGGTGCGGAAGGTGTGGGGCGTCCTGCCGAGCTTGCGGGCGAGGTCGGGGGAGGCGATGGCGGGCACCGGAGCCGAGGCGGCCGTACGTGCCTTGGCAGAGGCCCGCGGGGCTGTCAGGTCCGGTGCGGTGAGGGGGCCGAGGCCCGTCTCGGCGGTCAGTCGCGCGTACGTCGCCGGGTCCGCGGCGATCAGCGGGGCCGTCGTGCCGTCGGGCAGCGAGAGGTTCCAGTCGATGTGGACGGCCGCCACCTCGCGCACCCCGCGGGCCCGGCCCACCGCGTCGGCCAGGGACGCGGGCAGCGGCGCGCCGTCCCGCGTCACACGGGCGTCCGCGCCCACCGCGAGCAGCGCCGTGCGGTCGCGGGCGTCCTGCACCCCGGCCAGCACCGAACCGCCGAACGCCGCCGTTGTCAGGGCGAGCAACAGCGCGAGCAGCGGGAAGACCTGAGCGCCCGAAGCGCGGCCCGCGCTCGCCGTCGCGAGGAAGCCGAGGGCGCCGCGGCGTCGCGCGAAGGGGCGGGCGCACAGGCGCAGCGGCAGGGGATAGAGACGTACGAGAAGGAGCGCCGCGATACCGCCGACGAGCAGCGGCGCCGCGCTGACCAGCCAGTCCACCGAGCCCCCTGACGAGCTCCCGTCGGCGCCCGCGGAGCCCGACGCGTCCGTCCCCCGCCTCCGCAGCGTCGCCACCGCGCCCACCGCCAGGACGAGCAGCACCAGTTCGGCGACGGTCCGCCGCCGGGACGGGCGCGCCGTGACGAGGTCGCCGCGGCCCTCGTGCGCGCGGGGCCTGCGGTGCGTGAACGCGGCCCGCACCGGCAGCGCCCCGCACGCGAGCACGCACACCGCGGCCGCGGCCACCGCCGAGGGCCCCACGCGCGCGTGCGGCACGACGAGGACCGCCGACAGCAGCCCGAGAGCCGCCGCGGGCAACGCCACCACCGACGTCTCGGCGAACAGCCGCCGTGCGATGCCGCCCACGGAGCCGCCGCGCGAGCGCAGCAGCGCCAGCTCGCCGTGCCGTCGCACCGCGCTCAGCGCGCAGGTCATCAGGAGGACGACGGCCGCGACCCCGCCCACCCCGTACGCGGCGACGGCGACGATCGGCGCGACGGCGTCCCGCAGCCCGGCGTGCTCGGTGAGGATCTTGTCCAGGTCGGTGGAGACCCGCGCGTCCCGGTCCGTGAAGGAGCGCAACTCGCTGAGCAGCGGCCCCTTTTCGAGTGAGGCGATCCGGCTCTTGAGCGCGGGCAGGTCGCGGGCGGTGAGGCCGCCGGGGTCGGCGGCGACGCGCCAGTAGCGCTGCGGGTTCTGGTCGACGGCAGGGAGGACCGGGCCCGCGTCGGGCGCGAGGAGCAGTCCGGCGTGCCAGAGCTCGGGTTGCGGGGTCGGGCCCGGTGCCACGGCCTTGGCGGGGGTGCGGAGCACCGGGTCGTACGACCAGTAGGCGCTCTTCGGGCGCAGCGGTTCGAGGATGCCGGTGATCCGGACGGTGACGGTGTCGCCGAGCTCCGAGCTCAGGTGGACGACCTTGCCGACCTTGAGCCGCATGACGCGCGCGGTGTCCTCGGTGACGGCCGCCTCGACGCGGCGGCTGTCCGACGTGATGCCCTTGCCGCCGGGCAGGCGGCCCTCCCTGAGGCGTGCGTGGGTGTCCAGGCCGGACTGGGCGGCGAGGGTGAACTGCGGGTGGACCGGGCTGAGGTGCGGCAGCCAACGGTCGGTGCCCTGGGGTGACTTGACGGTCTGGACGCCGTACGTCGACTGCTTCATGTCGGCGCGGACCGGGGCGGGCAGGGCGCGGAGGGTCTTCTCGTACTGCTCCCGCAGCGGGGCGGGGCGCAGCGCGTCCTCGCGTTCGCGCTGTGTCTTGTCCAACCCCGGTGCGGAGGAGCCGAGTTCGATGACGCTGCGGGCCGGGCCCGCGTCGGTGATCGCGGCGCGCACGCCGTCGCTCTCGTACGCCTCGACCGCACGGGGGAAGAGCGCGGCGAGGAAGGCGGTCACGGCGACCAGCAGCGCGAAGGCCGTCGCGGCCGCAGGAGCGGCGCGCAGCCGGGTGCGGACCCAGGGGGCGACGGTGCGTATCGGCATGTCAGTTGCCCCCTTCGTGGCGGAGCGAGACCGTCGGGTCGCCGCGGCGCAGGGAGAGGGCCGCGATGATCAGGAGGGGGACGGCGGCCACGGCGGCGAGCAGGGCCGCCACGTGCGTGACGGGCAGCTGGACCAGGACCGGCGGCACCGGCTGTGCCGCCTCGCCGGTGAGGACGATCAGCGGGACCACCGCCCGGGTCAGGATCGCGCCGAGCCCCAGGCCGACGAGGAGCGCGAGGGTGAGCAGGAAGCCCTGCTCCGCCGCGATCAGCCGGGCCAGCTGGCGGCGCGGGACGCCGAGCGCGCGCAGCACCGCGAACTCCGCGGACCGTTCGCGCAGCGACGCCGCCGCGCTCACCGCGAAGCCGACCGCGGCCAGCGCGGCGGCGGCCGCGGCGACGGCGAGCAGCGCGGACTGCGGGCCCGCGCCGAGCGGGTCGCCACGGAGCTCCTCGGCGATCTCGTCGCGCACGAGGATCTGTTCGGGGTCGATGTCGGGGCGGGCGCGCAGCGCGGTGGCCGCCTCCGCGGCGGCTCCCGGAGGCGTGGTGAGCCACCACTCCGACGGGGCCAGCGGGGTCTTCTCGGCGGCGGCGAGACGGGCGTTCACGCTCGGCAGGTCGAGCAGGACGGCACCGCCCTCCTCGGACGCGCCGCCCGCGTCGGGCCCGCCAGCGCCCGCCCCGTCCCCGGCCGCCGTCGTCGGCAGCTCCCGCACCGACTTCACGATCCGCACCTGCAAGGTGCCGCCCCCGGCCGGTACGTCCATGACCGCACCGACCTTCGCGCCGCCCGCCCGCAGGAACGCGTCCGTGACCACGGCAGGCAGCGGCGATGAACCACCGCCTCCGCGCACCGGCCGCCCCTGCCGTTCCGGCGCGAGGGCCGCCGCCAGCGCCTGCCCGTCCGCGGTGTCCGCACGGGTCAGCATCCCGGCCGCCGCATGCGCCGAGTCCAGGGCGAGCACCGTCGCCTGCCGGTTGTCGGAGAGGTCCAGCGGGAAGCGGGTGGCGGGCGCCACCGAGCGCACCCCGGGCAGCGCCGCGAACACCCGGCCCTGTTCCCCGTCCGGCACCCGGCTGCCGAGCACCCGGATCCCGGCGCCCGCCCCGAAGTCCGCCTGGTCCTCCTGCGACCGGTCCCAGGACGCGCCCTGCCCGATGGCCAGCATGCCCATCGCCACGGCGAGTACGAGCAGCAGCACAGGACCCGCGCCCCGCAGCGGGCGCCTGCTGAGCTGCCAGCCCGCGAGCGCGCCGGGCAGCCCGCGCCCCTTCTCCGCCTGCCGTTCGGCGAGCCGGGCGGCGGGCGGCAGGAGCCGCAGCGTCACCACGGTCCCCGCGAGGAGCGCGAGGGCGGGCGCGGCCACCAGGAGCGGGTCGATGCCGAGCTGCCCCGACCGGTCGTCGCTGAGCGCGCCCGACCCCGAAGTACGGCTGTCCAGCTGCCAGTACGCGACCGCGGCGATCACCAGCAGGCCCACGTCCGCGCCCGCCCGCAGCGGCGCCGGCAGCGCGGCGGACCGTACGGAGCGACGTACGCCCGCGGTGGCCGAGAGCGCGGGCGCGACCACCGCGAGCGCGCAGCCCAGAGCGGTGGCCGCGGCGGCCGCCCACACGGCGGCGCCCGCCGACACGTGCAGGTCGAGGCCGGTCCGCGCGAGGGCGCCCTGCCCGGCGAGCAGCCCGGTCAACGGGCCCGCGAGCAGCGGCGCGAGGACGGCGGCGGGCAGCGCGAGCAGCAGCGCCTCCACCGCCGAGAGCCACGCGATCCGGCCCCGCGCGCCACCGCGCGCAAGCAGCAGTTCGGTTTCGCCGCCGCGTTCGGCGGCGAGCAGCCGGGCGACCAGGAGCAGCGCGTAACCGGCGAGCATGATCAGTTGCAGGGCGACGATGAGCAGCGTCGAACGGGACACGAGCAGGGCGCGCTCGGCCCGGTCCAGGACGTCGGGCAGCGCGCTCGTCGCGCTCGGACTGCCGCTCAGGGCATCGTTCTGGACGAGGGCGGCCGGGCCCTTGGCGGCCGTGTCCCGCAGCGCGTCGACGCGGTCCGTGGTGACGGTGGCGAAGTCGGCGGTGGCCAGCCACTGTGTGCCGTCCGCGGAGACGTGCGACCCGGCGAGCACCGCGGGGTCGACGAGCAGCGGGCCGTAGACCATGAACACGCCCTGGCGCATGCCCCGCCCGCCCAGCTCGTCGAGCCGCCAGTACGGATCGGCGGCGTCGGCGGGGCGGTAGACACCGGTGACGCGGACGGTGACCTTCGGGCCCGAGAGGCGGTCGGTGAGGGTGACGGGGGCGGAGCCGGGGCGGAGGCGGAGCTTGGCGGCGGCGGCCTCGGGGAGGGCGACCTCGACGGGTTGCTTGGCGGAATTGCTCTCGGGTGGCCGCGGCCAACTGCCCTTGGTGAGGCGGATCCTGGACCGGTCGAGGGTCGCGAACCGGGTGAGGTCGGGCTGGTCGGCACTGCGGGAGCCGGGCAGCGCGTACGTGCCCGACCGGGTCAGGGAGCGCAGCCGCACCGGAAGGCCGTCGAAGGTGCGCCGCGCCCCGTCCCGCACCGCACGCTCCGCCGCGTCGCCCTCACCCGGCGGGACCTGGCTGCGCACCACGAGCGCCGCCGGGGCGGCCGACCGGGTGCGCAGGGTGTGCCGCAGCGCGGCGTCGCCGATCGCGCCGGAGAACGCGGTGAGGGTGGCAAGGACCGCCGTGGTCAGCAGGACGGCGAGGAGCGCGGCGGCGAGCAGCAGCCGGTGGGCGCGCACGCGCAGAAGAACGAACCCCGTCACCCCGTGAACCCCCGTACCTACCCCTGCCCCGGCGCCGCCCCCCGGCAGTCACTCAGGATGCTTTCAGAGGGCAGGCACTCAACGGAAGGTACGAAAGGGCAGAAAGCTGATGTCAGCCTTCGGAGTTGACCATGGAAGCCGCCGCGTACGTGAGGTAGTTCCACAGCGTGCGCTCGTGCTCCTCGGAGAGGCCGAGCTGGTCGACCGCCGTGCGCATGTGCTTCAGCCAGGCGTCGTGCGCGGCCCGGTCGACCGTGAACGGCGCGTGCCGCATGCGCAGCCGGGGGTGGCCGCGGTTGTCGCTGTAGGTGCGGGGGCCGCCCCAGTACTGCATGAGGAAGAGCGCGAGGCGCTCCTCGGCGGGGCCCAGGTCGTCCTCCGGATACATCGGGCGCAGCAGCGGGTCCTCCGCGACCCCCTGGTAGAAGAGGTGCACCAGGCGTCGGAAGGTCTCCTCGCCGCCGACCTGCTCGTAGTAGGTCTGCTCCTGAAGCGTGCCGTGCGGGATCTCTTTCACACGTTCCATGGTCTCAGACGGGGCGGCCGAGTACGGAAGGCTTAGGACCATCCACGATCAACAGGGGTCGGGGACAGGGGTCCGGCGCCGGTTCCGCCACTCGCATCGGAGGCCGCGGCGCAGCACAGTGGACCCATGGAACCCGATCCTGTACTGCTCGCCGAGGCCCGGACCGCCCTCGTGCGGGAGATCGAGGCGAGCGGGGCCTGGCGGGACGACCCCGCCTGGCGGGCGGCGTTCACGGCCGTGCCGCGGCACCTGTTCGTGCCGTACTACTACGTGGGCGCGGGCGGCGGATACGAGCGGCTGTGGGGCGAGGACCCCGACGACCGGCGCCGCACCCGCTGGCTGCGCGGCGCCTACACGGACGCGCCCCTCGCGACCCGGGTGCGCGACGGGGACCTGGTCTCCTCCAGCAGCCAGCCGTCCCTGATGGCGAAGATGCTCGTGGAGCTGGACGTACGCGCGGGGGACCACGTGCTGGAGATCGGCGCGGGCACCGGCTACAACGCGGCGCTGCTCGCCCACCGGCTCGGCGACGACCACGTCACGACCGTCGACCTCGACCCGGAGATCACGGAGTCCGCGCGGCAGCACCTGGCGGCCGCCGGACACCGCCCCGCCGTGGTGACCGGCGACGGCGCGGCAGGCTGCCCCGAGCGCGCGCCCTACGACCGGATCATCGCCACCTGCACCCTGAACTCGGTGCCCGGGGCCTGGCTCGCCCAGTGCAGGCCCGGCGCCCGCATCCTGGCGCCGCTGGCCACCGGCCTGATCGCGCTGACCGTGCGGGACGCGGAGCACGCCGAGGGGCGCTTCCTGCACACACCCGCCTACTTCGTGCCGCTGCGCGGGGGCGGCGCGAGGACCCCGTACGAGCAGCACGTCGGGGGGCTGCCGCGCAGGGCCCTGCAGAGCGAGCTCTTCCGCTTCCTCCTGGAGCTGACCGCGGGCAGCCTCGATCCGCACGAAGCGCTCGCGCTGTGGCAGCGCGAGGGGCGGCCGGTGCGCGAGCGCTTCGGGATCACCACGAGCGGACCGTACGAATGGGCCTGGCTGGACGACCCCGAAGGGCCGTACGTCTGGCCTCTGTGACCGGCCCGCCCGTGGGCGGAGCGTGGTGGGTCAGTCGCGGCGGATGGTGAGCGTCGTCCAGGCGCCCACGTGGACCTGGTCGCCGTCCTGGAGGGGGACGGGGACGAACGGCTGGATGGGCTCCTCGCCGCCGTTGACCGTGGTGCCGTTCGTGGAGTTCTGGTCGACGACCGCCCAGCTGCCGTCGGGCTGCTGGACCAGGACCGCGTGCTGGTGCGAGACGCCCGGGTCCTCCGGCGGCACCGACAGGTCGATGTCCGGGGTGTCACCCGTGGAGTGCCTGCGGCGGCCGATGCTGATCTGGTTCCCGGTCAGCGGACGCTGCTGCTCCGGCGAGTACGCGGGCAGGTTGAGCCCCGAGGCCTCGGGGCCGCTGCGGTGCATCATCGCCATGAAGTACTCGCGGTCGGGACCGATCGTCACCGTCCACGTGCCGGGACCCTGTGGCTGCTGGGGCGCCTGCGGGGGGCCCTGCTGGAAGGGGTCCTGCTGGAACGAGTCCGACTGGAACGGTTCCTGCTGGTAGGGCTCCTGCTGGGCCGGGGACGACGGCGGCGAGATCACCCAGTCGTCGGCTCCGCCACCGAAGGACGGGCCACCAGGACCGCCGGGACCACCTGGACCGCCAGGGCCGGGCGGCGGAGGCGGCGGGCCCTGCGGGGCGCCGGTCTCCTGCGGGAAGGCGGGCGGCGCGGGCGGACCCGGCTGCTGGAACGCCTGCGGGGCACCGGGCGGCGGCTGGCCGGGGCCGGGACCCTGCTGACCGGGACCCTGCGGCCCTGGACCCTGTGGACCGGGCTGGCCAGGGAACTGCTGACCCGGGAACTGCTGGCCGGGACCCTGCGGGCCGGGCCCGTGGGGGTTGGGGCCCTGCTGGCCGGGGCCCTGCGGACCCGGACCCTGAGGCCCGGGGCCCTGCTGGCCGCCGCCGTTGCCGAACGGCGGGATCGGCTCGGCGGGCCGGTTCATCTGCGAGGGCCGCGAGCCCTGGTACTCGTACCCCGGCGGGGGCTGCTGGAACTGCTGCGCCGGGTTCGGACCCGGCGGCATGCCGGGACCACTGCCGGGACCGCCGTGCGTGCCGGGCAGCGGCGGGTTCGGCGCGGCCGGGGTGTACGAGGTCGCCGTGTTCGTCAGGAAGTTCCAGCGGCACTCCTCGCAGAACGGCGCGTTCGCCTCGCGGGGCGTGCGGCACTGCGGGCAGAGCTCCGCCTCGGGAGCCGGATCCGGCACGGCGGCCAGATGCGGGCGCCCCGGCGCGGGCTGCGGGAAGCCCGGGTCCTGGCCGGGCGGCGGCGGGGGATAGCCGTACCCGGCCGGGGGTGGCGGCGGGGGCGGCGGCGGTACGGCACCGGCCATGCGGTGACCGCAGACCTCGCACCAGTCATCGGAACCCGACTGGTGTCCGTTCGGGCAGGTCGGCATGTCGGCGCTTCCCCCTCTCCTTCTCCGGCCCGAGGGCCGTACGTACTGCTGGTGAACCGTCCGCGGCGCCGGGGGCGCCGCGCTACTGCTTCTTCACGCGAACGGTCTTCGTCGACCGGGTCTCGAGTGTCATCTCGTCGGCCTCGGCGACCTTCGCCTTCAATCGAACAGTACCCGCCGCGGCATCCACGACGTCCACCACCTTCGAAAGCAGTTTCGCCGTATCCGCGTTGCCCGAGGCGCTCGCGAGCTGGACGGCGCGGCCCAATTTGGCCGTCGCCCCGTCGACATCTCCCGATTTGCGCGCGTCGAGTCCCTGCTGGATGACTTGTGCCAGTTCCGCCTGGCCCGTGTAGTGCGCGACCTGCGGATTGATCGAGGTGGAGGCCGCCATGTCGTCGGTCCACACCGCCCGCACCAGGCCCTGCGACAGCGTCTGCGCGCTGCCGTCCCCCTGCGGCACGACCAGTGAGACACGGGCCGCGAGCATCTCCTGGCCCAGCTCGGCGCCCGGCACCTGGACACAGATGTGGTAGTCGCGGGACTCGTCGCCCCAGGAGCCCGTGGGGTAGTCCCCGGCACGCGGTCCGGCCTCCGTGCGACGGTCCGTCAACTCCTCGACGGTGGGCGCCACTTGCTTCACGAACTTGATCTCCACGCCCATCGGTGTCCACAGCCGCAGACTGACGTCGGCGACCTCCTTGCCCATCGCCGTCTCCATCATCTGCGTGAAGTCGGCGGCGAGCCCGGCCGGGTCGGCGACGATGTCGGCGGTGCCGAGCAGCGCGGACGCTATCCCTGTGACCTCTTTCACCTCCCAGTCCGTGCCGACGCCGCGGGCGTCACAGGTGAACCGGCCCGCGCACGCGTCGAGCGCGGCCTTGAGGTCGTCGGGTGACTCGTGTTCGTTGCGGCCGTCGGTGAGCAGGATGCCGTGCCGCACCGAGGACGCGGCGACGTCGGCGGAGGCGAGGAGGCGGTCGGCCAGGCGCAGCCAGGTGCCGATCGCCGTGCCGCCGCCCGCGCTCAGCCTGCGCAGCGCCTGCTTGGCGAGTTCGCGGGTCTGCGGTCCCGCGACCGCGAGCCGCCCGCCGCCCGGATAGACCTCCTTGGCGACGTGGGTGCCGCCGATCACCGCGAAGTGCACGCCGTCGCGGAGTGCGTCGATCGCGGCGGCGGTGGCGTCGCGTGCGCCCCGCATCTTCGTCGGCGGATAGTCCATCGAACCGGAGCAGTCGACCATGATCGCCACGGCGGCGTCCGGGCTCTGCCCCGCCGTGTACAGGTGCGGTGCGCCGACCGCGGCCCCGATCGTCCCGCCGCCGGTCGAGGTGACCGTGGCGATGGCGTTGACCTCCCGGCCGCCGTCCGGAAGGTACTCGTTCTGGTAGACGTCGACCGAGAACTGCGGCACGTTCGACTTCGAGAAATTGGCCATGGAACTGCTCCCCCTCAGATCCTTCAGAACCTCAAGACCTCACGAGCCGGTACGGCCCCCCGCCCGTCTCTAGGCCGATCCTGCCCCTTGTGGCACGAACGGGAACGGGACGACGGCCACTGTTACGTTGTCGTGGCCCCCACCGTCCAGCGCGTGGCCGACGAGGACCTGGGCGCTGTGCAGCGGCCGGTCCGCGGCGTCGGCGGGCACCGCGTCGGCCATCTCCTCGACGGCTTCCGCGTAGTTCCACAGCCCGTCCGTGCACACCACCACTACACCCGCACGGTCCGGCTTGAAGGAAGCGGTGTGCGGCTCCAGTTCGTACGCATCCGCGCCGAGCCACCCCGTGATGGCGTGCGCGCGCTCGTCGGCGTACGCCTCGGCCTCGTTCATCAGGCCCGCGGCGACCATCTGCGCGGCCCACGAGTCGTCCTCGGTCAGTCGGACGGTCGGGCCCTCCCGGTCGTCGGGGACCCAGTAGGCGCGGCTGTCGCCGACCCAGCCGACGACGAGCAGGCCGCTCGCGACGACCGAGCCGACCAGGGTGCAGGCGGGCGCGTTCTGGTGCGGGCTGTGCTCGCGGGCCGCTGCGGGCTCGGCGGCGAGCGCGTTCACCGCGTCGGCGGCCGAGAGGATCGCCTCGTGCATCGCCTGCTGCGGGTGGGTGCCGCGGGGCAGCGCGTCGAGGAGCGTCTCGTTGGCGGCGCGGGACGCGGCGAGCGAGGCCTCGTCGGGGCGGGTCGCCGAGGAGACGCCGTCGCAGACGATCGCGACGACGGCGGGGGAACCGTCGGGCAGCGCGGCCGTGGAGATTGCGAAGGCGTCCTCGTTGCGGTGGTGGCGCAGGCCGCGGTCGCTGACCGCGGCGACGGTGTCGAGCTCCTGCTCCATGTGGTCGCGCTCGCGGGGCTGGGCGTGCCCGCAGTTCTCGCAGTACCCGTCCGGGTCGACGCGGCCCGAGCGGCACGCCACGCAGAGCTTGGTGCCCGTGGCGGGCGTGGGGTCGGGCGCGGCCGTGCGGGGGTCGGCGGCGGGCGCGGGCGCCGC